>JANNMO010000002.1:0-89550 GCA_031398005.1 Ferruginibacter sp. | reverse complement strand
TCCTTTACAGGCTTCAAGTCCAGAGTTTTAGCCAAGGTGACCGGATTGACAGTTTTACAGTTCTTAAACAAATTTATTTACGATAAACCTGTGGGCAGAGTAAAGCATACACTTGCTGATTAACTCCGCCAACGGGTTAATTTAAAAATTAATAGTAAGACTAGGTACTAATCTTAGTTTTTACAATTGGGATATCGTTTAAACGGGAACTATAAATTTTAATGTAAAATTGTTAATATATTATATTTTACCATGTAGTTTCAGCTATTTTATTTTATAGAAAACATTCTACAATAACCGACTAAAAATTAAAATAAATATTAATGAATACACCGTTTTATTTTTTTGAATTAAAACAAGCCCTCAATACTTAAATACCTTTCACCTGTATCATAGTTAAAAATAAGGACGGTACTTCCCGCAGGAATTTCAGGTAACTTTTTTGCCAATGCAGCCATTGTAGCACCGCTGGAAATCCCCTGAAAAATACCTTCTTCTTTTGCTGAACGAATAGCATAATCAAAGGCTTCCTCTTTGCTTACCTGTATTACGCCATCCAAAATATCTTTGTGTAAATTGGTTGGTATAAAGCCAGCACCAATACCTTGTAAAGGATGCGGTGCAGGGCTTCCCCCACTAATTACAGGTGACAGTTCTGGTTCTACTGCAAATACCTTTATATTGTTAAAATGTTGTTTTAATACTTTTGCTACGCCTGTAATATGTCCACCCGTACCAACACCTGTTATTAAAAAATCTATGCCTTCAGGAAAATCTTTTACGATTTCTTCTGCGGTTGTTTTTACGTGTATATCAATATTTGCAGGGTTATCAAATTGTTGTGGCATCCAAGAGTTTGGTGTAGCAGCTACTAGTTCGGTTGCTTTTTCAATGGCACCTTTCATCCCTTTTTCACGGGGCGTTAATTCAAACGTAGCACCATAAACACTCATTAATTTTCTACGCTCTACACTCATACTTTCGGGCATTACCAAAATAATTTTATAGCCTTTTACCGCAGCTACCATTGCAAGACCAATACCTGTGTTGCCCGATGTTGGTTCAATAATTACACTGTCTTTGTTAAGCAAACCTTTTTGCTCTGCATCTTCAATCATGGCCAATGCAATTCTATCTTTTATGCTGCCCCCCGGGTTTGCTCTTTCCAGTTTAGAATATACATTTATGTTATCTGGATAAAGTTTATTTATTTTTACGTGGGGTGTATTGCCAATCGTTTCTAAAATATTTGCTGCTTTCATTTATTGATTTTTTAAATGATAAAATTTATTGGTTCACTAAAATTGCTTCTGTCTTTTACAACAGTTTGTGCCGTATGATACACAACACTAAATGGAGGAACACTTGCAGTAATCCATGTATTACCGCCAATGATGCAGTCGTGCCCCACTTTTGTTTCTCCACCTAAAATAGTGCTACCTGCGTATATCACTACATTATCTTCAATGGTTGGGTGCCTTTTTATTTCAGCATCTTCTTTGCGAACTGCCAATGCGCCTAAAGTAACGCCTTGGTATAATTTTACATGGTTACCTATTATGGTTGTTTCGCCCACCACTATTCCTGTACCATGGTCTATAAAAAAAGGACATCCAATTGTTGCACCTGCATTAATATCAATACCGGTTTTACTGTGAGCTATTTCACTCATCATACGTGGTAAAATGTCTGTATTCTTCTTGTACAACAAATGCGCCACCCTGTAAATTACGATGGCGTAAAACCCAGGGTAACTCAAAATAATTTCTTCAATGGAATTGGCTGCAGGGTCGTAATCTAAAATGAATTGTGCATCTTTTATTAAGTTTTCAGTGAGCTGAGGTAGCTCTTCAAAAAATGCATCAGTAATTTGGTTTGGGTGTAATGCTTTCTCATTTATGCAAATAGTTATCAAATTATTTAAAGCCGCTTTAAGGGTTACTGCCCTTAATTCATGCTGCAATAAATAATCTGTTTCATTTTCCACAATCGGAAATAAATACTGAAATAAATCTTCAGTAAGTGCAAGAACAGCTTTACGATCTGGCAAATTTTTTCTGAGAATATATCCGTTGTACAATGGCTATTTTTTGTAAAAGTACAAAATACTCTACAAGGTTAATAGACTTAAAAGTTAATTCATTTTATTATAATCTGTACAGTAACAGAACACTGAATGAGTAAACATTTTGTAACCTCATAAATGCCTTACAACGCTTTTCCTTAATTTTGCAGCCTTATGCAAAAAACAGTTGCCCTACATACACTTGGCTGCAAGCTAAATTTCAGTGAGACCACTGCACTTGGGCGTATGCTGGAGAATGATGGTTTTGCTAAAAAAGATTTTGATGATGTGGCAGATGTATATGTAATAAATACATGTTCTGTAACCGACAATGCAGATAAAGAGTGTAGGCAAATTGTACGTAAAATACAACGCAAAGCTCCGGAAGCATTGGTAGTTATTACCGGTTGTTACGCCCAACTCAAACCAAAAGAAATAGCCGAAATACCTGGAGTAGATTTAGTGTTGGGGGCTGCTGAAAAATTTAATATAGCACAGCATTTAAAAGAAATTTCTAAAAACGATCCTACTAAAATTTGCAGTTGCGATGTAGAAGACGTCAACATTTTTGTTCCCTCCCACTCTATAAATGAACGGACAAGAATATTTTTAAAAGTGCAGGATGGCTGCGATTATAATTGTAGTTTTTGTACAATACCAATGGCTCGTGGTAAAAGCCGAAGTGATGAAATAAATAATGTTATCGAAAATGTAAAGACAATAGCAGCAGGCGGTGCAAAAGAGATCGTATTAACAGGTATTAATCTTGGCGATTTTGGCAAAGGATACAGCGGAGGAAAAAAGCATGGAGAAAACTTCTTTGACCTTATGCAGGAATTAGATGCCTTACCCGGTATTGAGCGCTATCGAATTTCATCTATTGAACCGAATTTACTTAGCAATGAAATAATTGAGTTTGTGGCAAACAGCAAACATTTTATGCCGCATTTTCATATTCCTTTACAAAGCGGTAGTAACAACACTTTGGCTGCCATGCGCCGGCGTTACAAAAAAGAATTGTACGCTGAAAAAGTAGGATTAATAAAATTACTGATGCCTCATTGTTGTATTGGGGTAGATGTGATTGTGGGTTTTCCCGGAGAAACAAAAGAGGATTTTGCAGAAACCGTTGAATTTTTGCGTGGGTTGGATATTTCGTACTTACATGTGTTTACATATAGCGAACGTGACAATACGCATGCACTCAGCATTACACCCGTAGTACCCATGCAGGTAAGGCATGAGCGTAACAAAATTTTACGTAACCTGAGTTACGAAAAAATGCAGGATTTTACCAACAAACATATCGGCGAAACAAGGAAGGTTTTATTTGAACATGTAAATAAAAATGGTATGATGGAAGGATATACCGATAACTATATTAAAATTACTTCGCCACATAAAAAAGAATGGGAGAATGAGATTGTGGAATGGGTGATATAGGGGCACAGGTTTAAAAAACTCCATTTGAACATTGAAAATTGCTAGTTGAATATTGAACATTTAAAAGTTCGAATTAATCAATATTCAATATTCAACACTCAATTTTCAAATTTTAAACTATATAATCCTTATACTTATGACTGGGGCCGCATACTCCGCCATATACTCATACCCTTCATTTAATGTTCCTTTTTTTACAATCGTGGCATGATCAATTAACCTGGTTTTTTCATCACTAAATAAATCTGTGAAAACATATTTTAATAATTGTTCACCAAAATAACGGCTGGCATCTCTCGGGAGTTCGTTGGGCAGATTACCCACTGCCATTATATCTACAGAGTTTTTTAAAAAAGGAGCAGTTCGTAAAAAAGTATTTTTATCAACGCCATAAATGGGATCTGCAATGGTAGAGTCGCCAATATTACATGGAACAGAACCACCCATATCATCCGTAATATCTGCAATGGTTGTAATGCGAAAATTTTCTTTTTGCATATCAGGCAATTCAAACAACCTTGGTATTTTTTGTTCCCAGTAAATGCCATTCATTAAAATATCTGTATGAGGAATGTAGGCAGCAAATTTTGAATTATAATTTTCTGCATGCTCATGAAAGTCTTTCCTGTTATAGGTTTTATCAACTTTATGTTCGTATAAATTAGCCCCTTTTAAATGTACATACACCGGGTAAACATATTCTTTTTCCAGATAATCTTCTGGCTCCACTTCATGTATGCCCATTAAATTCATAATTTCTAATACACCATGAGCCACTCTCCCACTACCGGTAACAGCAATTTTAATAGCAGGCAATTTCAACCCAAAATAAGTATGAATAAGATGTTGTAAATTTTTACCTGAGTTTACTCTTTCCAAATTATATAAACCTGTTCGTTTACCATACGCCATCATACCATTGTGTGCGCCCACAATACCTGCAAAAAAGCCAAATCCTATTATTCGAGTTCCGTCTTCATGTTCCAAACATTCATAGTCTATCAGTGTAATATTTTTTTGAATAATGGCCTGCAAAAGTTTTTGATTGTATGGCT
This sequence comes from Ferruginibacter sp., assembly GCA_031398005.1. Classification (GTDB taxonomy): domain Bacteria; phylum Bacteroidota; class Bacteroidia; order Chitinophagales; family Chitinophagaceae; genus Ferruginibacter. Next base: position 84,987 of record JANNMO010000002.1, on the reverse strand, counting down.
GTAATTTTTTTGTGTGGGAAAAGAAGAGATAGGTTTTATTTTCTACAAGCATCTTTACAGGCACTTCTTTTATCCCCAACATGATATTGCATTCCTCTATGTTTTCCTTTACTTCCACACCGGCTGCCAAATATTCCTTATCAGTAAAACAACGGTTGTCGCTTTGTTGAACAATCACTTTTAAATCAGGTCTGTTAGTGCGTATCCATTTACATTGCGCAGGGGTAAGTGCCACACGTGAATCTGCAGGAATTTTACCTTCTCTAATCAATCCAATTTGTATCATGCCATTTAATTTGAATGATGGCAATTTACGGTTACATTTTTTATACTTCGTACATTTGAAGCATGAATTATTATGAATTATTTGAGCTGCCCATTACACCTGTGATTGATAAATCTGGCATCTCTAAAAAGTATTTTGAATTACAAAAAAAGTTTCATCCAGATTTTTTTACAAATGAAACAGAAGCAGATAAACAAAATGCTTTAGAACAATCTGCAGCTATTAATAAAGGTTTTAATATTTTTAGTAATAAAGAAAAAACCGTTGAATATTTTTTACAACTTAAAGGAATGATTAAAGCGGATGAAAAATACAATTTACCACCAGATTTTTTAATGGAAATGATGGAATTGAATGAAGCAATAGATGAGGAAAATGATACTGTTCAACAAAAAATTGAGGGTTTTGAAAAGGAATTAGATACGGAATTATTGGAAGTTCTCTCAACCGGAAAAGGCGCTGAATTAGATGAAAAAGGACTTCAACAATTAAAAGCCTACTATTACAAGAAAAAATATTTGAAACGTATTTTGGATAGGTTAGATGATTAATGTAATATTGCAGCCCGAGTAAATGCCCATGTGGCGGAATTGGTAGACGCAGCAGACTCAAAATCTGCCATTCGCAAGGGTGTGAAGGTTCGATTCCTTTCGTGGGCACCAGTAAGAAGATCCCTGCAATTAATTTGCGGGGATTTTTTTGTTTAAAGGGTGGCAGATTTTATCTAAGTAATATTCTTTTGAAAATCTTTATCCTTCCCTCATTGTTTTTAATATTTCACTACCGTTGTATTTTCAAAATACACAGCTCATCCCCCATTCTCTCAATTCATTATTGTTATACTTCTCAAGCTTAATACGCCACTTTACTTTTACATCATAAAAAAACATTGGTTGCTAAGACAGCAATTTATTAATGAAAAATTTAAAAAATGAGAAAAGGAAAGTACATCGACATTTATGTAATAATGGCATGTTTGTCGCACAAAAAACCTAGTAAAAATTTACAGGTGGCAGATGAGTTAATTCAAGAAGCTCTTAACTCTTCTGAACAAAATTCTGTTGTAAAAGATTTGCATGAAAATGTAAATGTAAACGAAGAAATGGTTGTTTTGCAGCACTAAAACGATCACCTATTTTTTGTTTTTATGACAAATTTTCCAAGAATTGGTTTTTTAAAAACCACGCTCAAAAGCTATAGCATTTCTTCATGAAATGCTTTTTTGTTTTTGATTAAGACTCTAAAATTATACACATAGAAATAGCATGGATACACGATATATCCGCTTTCTTACTACTCCCTAAAAGATTTATTCTGCTAAAAAGAATCTTTTTATTTCTATTAAAAAATTCAAAATTATATTAATGATACTATAGGCATAAAAATACATAATGCATACAATTCATCTTCTAAATATGCAATTCATTCAACATCCTATTCTTTAAAGAACATAACTGAAATAGTTTGCATCAGATTTTAAAGAGAAAAAAATAGAAATGAACAAGATACTTCTGGCCGCAGCTTTTATTGGTATAACAATCTCCATGTTATTAGCTGCGGTCTTCCCTTCTCAAAGAATGAAAATGGAAAATAAGTATCCAATTGATAAAGCTTTCTTTAATAAATCAATCATTCATTACGAAGAAGAATACATAACAATCAACCATTTTATTTTTAACCATTTAAAACATTTTTAACCATGCAAAAATTAATTTTAATGACAATTATTATTGCTTCGGCTATTATTACAACAATGATTGCCTGCAATGACACAAAAGGAAAATCCGATTCAACCACTACAGTGTTAGATAGTACACAGCGTGTATTGCGTGGCGAGTACTTGGTAAGTATTGGCGGTTGTGATGATTGCCACTCACCCAAAAAAATGGGGCCAATGGGGCCTGAAATAATTCCTGAGTTGAGGTTGTCTGGTTATCCAGCATCGAGACCCATTCAAAAACCTGACAGCAATGTTGTAAATCAAGGATGGGCCATGTTTGGGCCTGATATGACTAATGCGGTTGGGCCATGGGGGATGTCGTTTGCCGCAAATATTACAAGCGATTATACAGGCATATTAAACTGGAGCGAAGAGAATTTCATGCGAGCACTGAGAAAAGGGAAATTTAAAGGATTGGAAGGAAGCAGGGATTTATTGCCGCCAATGCCTTGGCAGTCGTATAAAAATATGACGGATGAAGACCTCAAATCAATTTTTGCCTATTTAAAAACAACAAAACCTGTAGAAAATATTGTGCCTGCTCCAAAACAACTGGCCGATATAAAATAATTACCTGATACAAATTAACATTCAATTTAAGGAAGGAATACAAAACAAATTTTTATACACATTAAAACAAAATAGATGAACAACAAAAAAATTATTTTAGTAATTGGTGCAACAGGTGCACAAGGTGGAAGCGTTGCAAAGGCATTACTTGCCGAAAACAATTTTGCTGTAAGAGCATTTACAAGAAACCCAGCATCGGAAAAAGCACAAATTTTAAAGCATGCGGGAGCCGAAATTGTGAAGGGCGATTTGGATGATATAGCAAGCATTAAAAATGCATTGAAGGATTGTTATGGTGTATTTGCTGTAACAAACTTTTGGGAGCATTTTCATAAAGAATATGAACAAGGTAAAAACATTATTGATGCCGTGAAAGAAATGCAAATTGAACATTTTGTATTGCATACATTGCCAGATTATAATAAGCTAAGTAATGGGCGTTATCCCACGCCACACTGCGATATAAAAGCTGCGTTACAGACTTACACGAACAGTCTTATGATACCGGCAACCTTTGTACAAATGCCATTTTACTATGAAAACTTCTTAAGTTTTTTCCCTCTTCAAAAAGGAGAAGATGGGATATACTCTTTTGGTTTTCCGCAAGGAGATACAAAACTTGCCATGACAAGTGTAGAAGATTTGGGCGCTGTGGTAGTTGCAATATTTGAAAAGCCCACCGCTCACATTGGAAGAACAATTGGTGTGGTAGCAGCTGATAATACTTGTGCAGAATATGCAGCGCAAATGAGTAAAGTATTAGAGAAAAATATACAATACAATTATATACCAAGAGATGTGTATGCAGGCTTTGATTTTGCTGGAGCAGAAGAATTGGCAAATATGTTTGAAGTGCAGCGGTTGCATATTCTCAACAGGCAAATAGACCTTATTGATACTTATGAATTGAACCCAAACATGCAAAGGTTTGACGATTGGGTGCAAAAAAACAAAGACAAATTTGTTGCAATGATGCAAGCCAATGAAGTGTATGTTTAGAAGATTATTCTTAAAAAAGGTAATACAATATAAGGAAGCAACATCTTTAGAATAACTACAAAAATTTGACCTAGAAAAGCTATTATTTATTATAAACCATTCTATAAAGCCGCTTCTGATAGCGGTTTTTTACTTACTCCACTATTGTTGCTACAAATTGCTGAACAATTCATTCGCATTTTTCCTCAATTCATACATAACTAATCACAAATAAACTGCAACAAAATAAATTATAAAATAATAATATTACTTTCAAAACTATTATGATAGTAAAAAACAGTTTTGATAGAAGGGCATTGGTAATTTTATGTATTACTCCACCCGCATTTCTAATAGCTGATTGTAGTATTTTATTAGGCTTGCGTTATTTTACCGATGCAAAAGTATTTCTACTGGCTACAATTGCTTTTATTCCAATTGGATTTATTGGATGGAAAATTCATTCCTTTTTTACACTTGAGGTAGCAAAAAAATTTAACAATGTTTCCGAAATAGCCAAACGAATTTTCTATACTTTAATGGTAAATATTCTGATTTCATTATGTCTGCAAAGTTTTATTTTTTTTAGTTTTGGGTTAACTAATTTTTTGGGAGTTACACTTCAATATGAAAAATTATTCTTAATGTTACTATTGGGAATGTTTATAGATATGATTTCCGCAGGCATCAATGAGGGAATGTTTCTCAATGAACAATGGCAGGAATCAACTCATGAAACCGAGTTTTACAAAAGTGAAAATGTAAAGACACAATTACACAGTCTAAAACAACAAGTAAATCCTCATTTTTTATTCAACAGTCTAAATTCCCTTTCATCTCTAATTACCGAAGATCCTCAAAGAGCTGAAAAGTTTTTAGATGAAATGGCAAAGGTCTATCGCTATATGCTGAGAACAAATGAAAACGAACTAGTTTGTTTGTCAACAGAATTAAATTTTATAACGTCATATTTTTATTTGCTTAAAACAAGGTACGGCAACGGTGTAGAAATGAACATTACGCCCGAAGCCGCCACAAAAAATTTAACCATTCCTCCACTTAATATACAACTGCTTGTAGAAAACGCTGTAAAGCATAACATCATTTCAAAAGATAAACCTTTGCACATCGAAATAGGGATTTATGAAAACACGTGGGTGTATGTAAAAAATAATTTGCAGAAAAAAATTATCAAAGTTGATTCCTCAAAAATTGGATTGCAAAACATCAATGAAAAATATCGCTTACTTAACATGCCTGACTTAATTATTGAAGAAACAAATACTGAATTTTTAGTATTGCTGGCGCTAATAGAAAGTAAAACTTTACAATAGCTGTTAATGCCATTTCAACCTTTAATTACTTCAACTCATACTAGAACTACTTTACAGGGGGCTTATTAAAATACATTTTTACAATATTATTTTAAACTATTAAAACTTATTGTAAAATGAAAAAAATGATTACGCTAGTGCTTGGCACAATGATAGCCGGCACCTCTTTCTCTCAATTATCAATTGGCGTTCACGCTACAGGAACTTACAGCAGTACACAATTAAAAACAACAGAATCTATCCCTCTTAAACAAACAAGAAAAATTACTCCAGGTGGCGGTGCAACTGTTGAGTATGCATTCAATAAAAAATTTGCATTGCGCAGTGGTATTTCTTACCTGCAGCATTCAAGCGATTTTAAAATGGAAATGCCTGTTACACCTGGGGTTCCTTTCACCGTAAATTCTTCTGTGACCAATAAATTGCAATATCTTAATGTTCCGATCATTGGCCTATACACAAAACACATTGGGAATCTAAGTTTCTATGCAGGTGCGGGACCTTATTTAAATGTTGGACTTAAAGCTGAATCTACTTTAACCGCTGAATTTACTACTCCTCAGGGCTCGATAAAAAACAAAGAAACTATTGATTTGTTTAAAGAAGATGATCAAGGTAATACAGGATTAAAAAGAATTGATTACGGGGTAACTGCACTTGCAGGTGTTCGTTTGCACAATGGATTATTTGCAAATGTGGGTTATCAATTAGGTCTTGGTAATAATGTAGATGAAGAAAACGACAAACTTAAAACCAGGGGATTACAATTGACCATTGGATATTTTTTCAAAAAATAATTTGATTTTAAAAAATTCAATTGATACAACATAATACCCACTTCACACAAGAGCCGCTTCTACAGCGGCTTTTTCATGCACATCTTTGTCTTGTAAAAAAATAAACCATTATGAACAAGAAAATAATAATAGCAAGCTTTTGCATAATGCCATTTTTGGCGCAGGCACAATTAGGCGGATTTTTAAACAAGGTTAAAAATAAAGTAAATCAAAAAGTAACACAACGGGTAGATAATAAAGTTGATAAAACCATTGATAAAACTTTAAACGAAGTAGAAGGAAACAGTGCTAAAACTGAAACAGTTACTGCGTCACGTTCTAACGAAAAAATGACAAACGAATCTGGCATTGTGAGTTTTTCCAAATATGATTTTGTACCTGGAGAAAAAATATTGTATGCAGAAGATTTTGCCTCAGAAGCAATTGCTGAATTACCTACTGGCTGGAACACCAATGGTAGCGGCGAAGTAGTAACCATCCAAAACCAGCAGGGTAAATGGTTGCAAATTCATAAGTCATTTATTTATCTCACCAATAATACAAAAGAGTTTGGTGAAAATTATACTATTGAATTTGATGCGATATTAAAACTGAAAAATAATGGGTGGGGGTTTCCTGAATTATACTTCGGTGTTTTATCATCTGGCAGTTTGACCACAACTGATAATAGCATATTAAAAGAGTACAGTCAAAATGCTTCTGTAACAGCTACCATATTACCTGGTGCTGCATCTGTAAGCCGTTTGAAATTAGAATCAAAAATTGATAATAAATCCTATTTCAAGAGCAGCGCTAAAGATTACAAAGAACTGGAAAGCTATTATGGCAAACCAATACATGTGGCCATCCAAGTACAAAAAGAGCGTTGCCGTGTTTGGGTAAATGAATCAAAAGCATTTGACGCACCCAAAGCTGTGCCTACAGAACACAAGATGAATCAGTTGTTTTTTAAACTTAGTCATACCAATTATGCAGAAACTGATTACGGCATTTTCGTCACCAATATAAAAGTAGCTACCGGTGTGCCCGATACAAGACACAAATTAATGGAAGAAGGAAAATTCTCCACTACAGGTATTTTGTTTGATGTAAACTCTGCTACCATCAAACCTGAATCGAATGGTGTAATAAAAGAAATTGGTACAGTGCTTAAAGAAAATCCATCTATCAAAATAAAAATAATTGGCCATACCAGCAGTGATGGTGATGATAAAACTAACCTCGAACTTTCAAAGAAGAGAGCGGCTGCTGTAAAAGAAGCATTAATAAAAGATTATGGTATTGATGCTGCCATGATTGAAACAGATGGCAAGGGTGAAACTCAACCGGTGGGTGATAACAAAACCAAGGAAGGGAAAGTGCAAAACCGGAGAGTCGAATTTATAAAACTATAAGCAACAATTAAAACACAACAAACATGAAAAAGTATTTTATTCTCCTCATATTTTCGTCCTGCTTAGCAGCAAATATTTCTGCACAGGACGGTATTATTAAATATAAACCACGGCTAATACTTGAACTTCCTCTGTTGGATTTTCCGCATATGAACAAAGCAGCAGGCATGGCTTATAACAAACGGTTGGATAAAATTTCGGGTAGTACAGTTTCACCTAATGCAGGCGATTATTTACGGAGCTATGAAAGTTTATCTATGCAGCAGGCTTTAGCGGTTACCAAAAGTCTGCATGCCACCAATTATTATTTCAATAATAAAATGTGGAATAAATGGATTGAGCCTACTTCGAAAAAGAAACAACTGCTTAATCGTGTAGCTGCCAATGCATCGGCCGGAGTGGTCGATTATGTATTGGCCTATCACGTGATGGTTTTTGGCCCTGTATGGCTGCATGAAGAATTTCACCGTAATGGCCTAACACATCAATGCACTAGCAGTTATAATGAAACGTATTATCGTTTTGGTGGTGGTGTGCCTAGTGGTTCTGTATCAAAAGTTAAGGATGAAGACCTTATTCGTTTTAAACAAATCAAACCGCAGGAAATGGTTCGCTCATTTGCTGCAGGTATAGAGGCGCAGTATGAACTGGTAAGAAATATGCGGAAGGATAATTTTTTCAGCAAAACCAATTATGCCAATGTAGCCATGAATATCCTCATTACCCAACAGGCGGTGGGTTATGTAAACCAATTTAAACAAAAAGATTATGATGCCAGTATTGATTCTATGAATGTTAAAGGTGTAACCATAGCTGAACGTGACTTTGTGGGTTGGGATTTTACAGGATGGGTGTATGATTTGTTTAAACCCAATGAACCATATAACAATAGAGGAACCCATCCAAACGGTACTGGTATTAACCGTGCTGTTAAAAGAAGCCACTTAACCAAAGAAGAAGATAATTATTTAAGCAAGATGGGCAAAATGCAATACCTCAATTTTATTACGCCATCTATGATTGGTGTAAGCCGAATCAACATTAATAAAAATACGGCTTTCAATTTTGCCATGCGTCATACGCTCAATTCATTTGGGTACGATGTGGGAGCTGATATTTTTCTAGAAACAAAAGGCACTCAGTGGTTAATAGGCTTGCATGGTTATAACAACAAAGAAAAATTCTTTCCAGGTATAGAAATAGAAAACCCTTCAATAAAAGTGAAGGTAGGAAAAAAAGAAATTCCATTGCAGGCAAGAGCTATGGCTTGGTTGCAACCAAAAGACCAATTGTTTACCACAACAAAATCTGCAGCAGGAGGATTGCTTCAGGTAAAGGGGCGGTATCCGCTTACAAAAATAGTTGCTGCCTATGCTGAGGTGGAAGGTAAAACCAATGGCTGGGTGGCAGGTAACCCCTATCTGAATAAAAATGTAACCCTCCGTATGGGATTGTTCATGGATATAAATTAAAACAACACAACAACATCACTAAAAAATAAAAACAATGAAACAATTATTTACAGCAGCAATGCTACTCATCTTGGCATTTACATCATGCAAAAAAGATACAATTATTGGCAGTGGGTCTAAAGAAACAGAACTGCGTTCACTATCAGGTTTTTCAAAAGTAGAAGTGGACGGTCGCACAGATGTTTCCATTTCATACGGCACTGTTTTTAAAGTAGAAGTAAAAGCATATCGCAATCTTTTATCATCTCTAGAAACAAAAGTAAATGGGGATGTGCTTAAGATTGGTTTTAAAAACGGTACCAGTGTAAGTAACGACAACTCAGAGGTGATAATTACCATGCCACTGCTTACAAAGTTTTCAACAACAGGTAGCAGTAATGTAAATATTAATTCCGGAAGTGCTGACGATTTTGAAGCGGTAATTACAGGTGCAAGTAAAATAGAAGGCCTGGGCTTTACCGCCAAAAACGCCAATATAACTATTGAAGGAAGCGGTACGGCCTCATTGTCTGTTGCTGAAAAACTGAAGGCAAAAATTACGGGCAGCGGTATTGTTTATTATAAAGGCAATGCGGCTGTAACAAGCATCATAGTCGGTAGTGGTAAAGTAGAAAAATTATAATTAAAAATATTTAAAACGTTATGAAAAAGATATTAACCTTATTATTTATTATCCAAAGCACATTCCTTATTGGTTGCGAAAAATCTAACGAGCCAACTGTAGAAAGTACAAACCAAAAAGGTATGGTTAAAGGCGTAGTTAAAAATGAAAATGGAAGCCCTATTGCAAATGCAAAAGTAGTCATTGAAAATACAATTTATTTGGCTTCTTATGTATATGCAACTACCAATGCAAAAGGCGAATATTCCGTTGCTGTGCCCAATGGTAGCTGGAAGGCTTCTGTACAAATTGAAAAAGATTTTTTGGGAAGGATATACAAATTTGATCTACATCCTGACAATGCAAATCCTTTTGCAGGGAGCGATGGTGCTGCAAGAAATTTCACCTGGAAGTTAAGTGGTGCAAAACCCGGTGCTGGTTTTTATGGCTCGCAGGTAGCTGTTTATCCTGATATTATTTCAGGATTATCAGAACAGGATATTGAAATAAAATTAGTACCGCAAGGGACTTTAGTAAATGGAACTACAGGCACTACTATCATAAAAAAATTAATTGATATCGGTGGTGGTGAGTATGGAGTTAATGATGTACCGATAGGAAAATATGCCATCACAGCAAAAAATACTGCCAGCAATCAGCCATTGCAAATACGGCTTCGTAACACCGGCAATTTTGCAAACACACTATCTGCAGTGTTTAGTTCGGGTTTTACAGGCAGTACTAATTATCAAATTGTAACAGAAGTAAAATAATTAAAAAATGAAAAAGATACTAGCAATTTGTATTTGTTTTTGCCTAGCCGGTAATAGCTTTTCGCAGCAAAATAATGCCGAGCATTTACTATGGTATAAGGGCAAGCTCATTAAACCCAATGTGCTGCTTACTACAAGTGGTGATACCATTTTTTATAATCCAAAAAAAGGAGAGATAAAAAGGGTGAGTAAATCAGGCGCTGGAAAAAAATTCGATGCCATGTTTGCTGAAGTTAATAAAACCTCCAAGCGCATTGAAGAAACTATTAAGCAAATGACCAAATCTTTACCTAGGCCATTACAGCCTGATATGGTTGCTACTGTTACACAAGCCTATACTCATTTAGCAGAAGAATGGAAGCCCATGCTGAGCAATACATTTACCCTGCCAGAAGGAGATTTTACGTTTACTCCCGAAACGCTGAAAGGCAAAGGAGGGCCAAACAACTTTACAGAAAATGAAGATCCATTTGAAGCGTTGTTAAAAAAGATAAGGGCATTTAAAGTAAATCATACAAATGATGATCTGAGTCTGTTGCCAGTGCCACCAGTATATAATTACACTTATTGCTTTCCTTGCGACAGTATTGCAAACCAGCGCTATCAAAATGAAAAACAACGTTTTAATGCTGAGATAACGGCCGAGGATACAGAGCTACACATTGAAGCAGTGAAGATGTGCCAGTATATTCAAAGAAAGTATGGAGATGCACTTGATAAAGAGGAAAATGATGCTGTGAGAAAACAACATGATGAAGCCTTTGCCTTTCATGAGTTTGTTATGAATAGAGGTGCAAAAAAGGCTGTGTTATTAATTGATAAATACAAAAATGATCCGTACAGAATTCCTGCTTTGCTGGACTTTGTAATGAGAACTGATAGAGAATTGCAATTACAGGGCTACAGAGAGGAATCAGCTTTTGGAGATTTGGATTACTGGACACCTGTAATGACCACCATGGATAATTTCTTTTCAAATAAGTTTAAAGAAAAAGATTATACAGTTGCCTTAAATGTAAATATGATTTTACAATTTGAAAGAACGAAACAACTGATGGGAACTTTAGATAAAACGGGAAGCTATCTTTTTCTTGATCTAATTAAGTTCATCCAGTTTAAACTTAACAGCAATATCACTGCAAAAATGGGTGCAGACAATGGCTATATTATGGGGCATGTAAGAGGTGATAATTGGTTTTACGCCATACCCGATGCAGCAACCTGCCGCCTCAACTGGACAATTGCAAATTCCAATACGGAGAGAATTGCCAAATACAAATTACTGGCTGCAGAAATGGGAGGTGCACCTGTAGAATATGTGGGTACCAAAGAATGGCAATCTCAACCACCAGTTTTTAAAATGGACTTTTGTTATAAGGTAGGAGAAGCAGTTCCAGACAGCATTCTCGCCAATACTTTTCACCCTGTTGGCTTCCGTGAAAAATGGAAATTTCCTGAACCAATTGGTGTGATGGAAGTAGAGCAATTGTCAGGAATCCTTATGGCGTGTTTTATAAATGTGGATGAAATAAAGAAAACTGCAGAAGAATTTAATAAAGATAAGATTGAAAAAATGCAAAAAGATATGCAGAACAAGTATAGCAAAATTGCAAGTATGAATGTGAGTGATATGAGCAAATTGACTATAAAAATGCAGGCCGATATGGAAAAGCTAAACCGTGAAATAAGAGAGATGCTGGTAAAATCTCACCCTGTAAAATATGTTTTTACCCCACAGGTAAATAATAAAACCATCAATATTTTTAAAGAGCGCTTAAATGGTAAAGAAATTTTTCCTGAGTTTGCAGCAATTCAGTATGCCTGGTTTCACCTAACGATGGAGCATGATCCTGATGGGCCTTATCCATTGGAGGCACAACTGTTTGGTTCAATGCTATAGTGATAAAATTGGATACTTATTTAAATATTATTTTCTCTAATTAATCATTTTTCTCAACTCATAAATTAAAAAGTACAACTCATACAAAAGCAGCTTTTCTAATGCCGATATTATTTTCAGATTTGCATTTAACATTATCAATTATTAAACATGAATATTAAATATCCACATACTATTTCAAATTGTATTAGTGAGAAAATTATTGTTCATTCCGTTGAAAAAACAAATGAAAGTGAAAATTATTAGTTGAATCTTTCTGTAATTATTAAAAATGAAAATAAAAATAACAACCCCATTTGTGATTGCTTTTCTCTCACTACACTTCATTATGCATGAGTTGCACGAACTAGTACATACGGCAGTAGGCAGAGCCATTTGCGGATGCTGGGGCCAAAGAGATTTTAATGTATGGAACCTCTGCAATGATTGTTATGAGCAAAATAATTACGCTGTGTTGTCAACTTTTGCTGGGCCCGTCTTTACATTTTCTATGATTTGGTTAGGCGTTTATTTTTTAAAAAAGCAGCATACTGTTCAGCAAAAATCATTTGGGTTTGCGTTGTTATTTGCCAACATTCCTTTTGCTCGCCTCTTTACCGCCTTCATGGGCAAGGGTGATGAAATATTTGGCTTAACAAAGTTGCTGCACAACCATATCATGGCATGGATCATTGGTCTATCCCTTATTTTATTGTTGACTATTTATCCGTTGTATAACGCTTTCGTAACAATCACAAACAAAAACAAAGTTGGGTATTTTATTTTATTTCTACTGACTCCAATGATGGTAGATTTTGTATTTGTATTTGGTGTAATGAATAATCTTTTGAAAAAAGAAGTGTTGAGTAATTATTGGATGTTGGGTTCGCCGTTATTGGTAACAGTATTTAGTGGTACTATGCTTTTGGTATTTGTGTTAACAGGAAAAAACATTTATAAGTTATCCAAATAAAATGACCCGATTGGTGTACTTCATCAATACCACAAGGAGTACATTATTTGATCCAAATGAATAATCTTTTCGTTTAAGAAATCAACTTTTAGTTTTATGCTCACCAATCAAATAAATTATTATGCAACACGAACTATATCTTCTCAAAGAAGAAATGAAATGGTTAAAGTTATATGCTACCATTAGCAGTACAATTTCATCATTTTTTTGTTATCCGCTTTTACTAAGCCCGAAGAAAAATTTGGTATCATCCGTGCCAAAGGAATTGTAATAGAAGACAGCGCCGGCAGAGACCGCATTTTAATTGGTAGCCCTGTTCCGTTTTCACAAAACAGGGTGAGGACAGACACAAACCTGGTAATGAAATACTGGGCAAAAAATTATAGTAATCCTGATCAGTTCATGCAATGGTATAAAGAGTATTACAACAGTGCAGAAGGTATTGTAGTAATGAATGAAAATGGTTTTGACCGTGTATTGCTTGGCGATAAGTTAGCCGATCCCAATACGGGTAAACGTATGTTTGAACCGGCAGGAATTTTATGGAATGATAAAGAAGGATGGGAACTTGGCGGCGCAGGAGTTAACACTACCAAAGATGGGAAAGCAAGAGCAGTGATAGGAGTAGATGACAAAGACGGTGAAGCGGTTCATATTATTGCGCTGGAAGATGGCACCAAGGCGCTTGTAATTGGCGGAGAGAACGGAAGAATGGTGATTGGTATGTCAAAGAAAAACGGAGAATGGTTTCAATATAAAGATGCATTTACAGGCATAAAATATTTTAATACCAAAGGAGAGCTGGTTTGGGAACAAGATATGAAGAAGAAATAAAAACCATCAAGCATCACTTTATTAAATCTCTAGCAGATAAAATTAGCTCAATACATTTCATTCACATTATTTCACAATTCACTCAACTACAAGTTTTGCTCAAAGTAAACTTCATTTTACTTTGTATAAATAAAAAAAAATTAAAAATATGAAACTTAACACTTACGCTGCATTAGCAGTTCTTGTTTTGGTATTTTCCTGCAAAAAGATAATAGAAAATACAGTACGAAATCCATATCCAGATTTTGAATTAAGATTAAGCAAAACAGAGAGCAATGGTACAACAACAGATTATACGGACAAAGCTGTAAATATGATTGATGCAGCTACGGCAGCTACATCTTATAGTATTAAAAACCAGGTATTGGAAATTGAACTGGGCATTCAGCCTGTAACAACCGTTACTCCCAGATTAAAAGGATCTATAAAACTTTTTGCTATGAGTAAAGCAGTAGATGCGGTTGGAGTGTACATGCTTCCTGCTGATGCAGGTAAATTTCAATTGAGTTATACAGAAACCATAGGTTCAAATTCGGTTATGATGAACAATGCTTTTGAAGGGAAATTAGAAATAAAGTATGATGCTGCTACAAATACCCTCAATGGGGTAATTACCAATTTCCGTTTTACACCACTAACAAATACAATACAATCCCTTGGGTTAAATGGAAAGTTTAATCATGCTGCTATTAAGAAATAGTGAAGAAATTTATTAGTTAATAACCAGTCTAAAAAAGTAAATCCGAAATAATTAAATTAAACAATATGGCACATAATCAAAGAACGCTGGAACAGCAAAAAGAAGAATTTAAACAAAAGAAACTTTTAGCCTCTCCAATTGCAGGTTTAATTGCTTGGTTGGCAGTAGCAATTTCAGGGCTTTTTTTTTCTGATAAAGTAACTGTCTGGGTTATGTTTATTTCGACAGGCTCCATTGTATACTTAGCTATGGGTATTTCAAAATTTACCGGTGAAGATTATCTGGACAAAAGAAAGCCAAAAAATACTTTTGACAATTTGTTTTTTTATACTGTAGCCCAGGCAGTTTTGGTATATTCGATAGCCATCCCATTTTTTTTAGAAAACTATTCCTCTCTTCCATTAACGGTTGGTATTTTAACAGGGCTTATGTGGGTTCCATTAAGTTGGATAATTGACCATTGGGTTGGATTGTTTCACTCAATACTGAGGACAATTTCAATTTTAGTTCTTTGGTATTTGTTTCCCTCAGACAGATTTACATCAATTCCCATAGTGATTGTGGTAATTTATATTGTTTCAATTATTATTTTGACCACAAGAAAAATTAAAAAGTAAAAGAAAACCAAATCGCTAATCGTTTTAAATATATGCAGGGGTACGGCAAGTTTAATCATGCTCCAATTAAGAAAGAAATAAAATTTACAATACCAAAGACAGTTGGGTTAGAAAAAGGATACGGAAAATAAATAAAAAAAATTAATTTTTTTAAAATTGATTCATTGTGAAAAAATTAATCTTCCTGATTGCGTTAAATGCAACAGTTACAACAAGAGCACAGTTACCCGACAGTGTAAAATTAGTTTTGGATTCATCTATTAGTCTATTAAAGCAATATTCACTTCATAAAAAAACAGTGAATTGGGATGAATTAAGAAAGGTAGCTTTTCAAAAAGCAGCTAACGCAAAAACCTGTAATGATTTAGGCCCAGCAGCTTCCTATCTTTTTGAAGCAGTGAATGATCACCACGGATGGTTATCAGTTGGCGATACAGATTTTCGGTGGGATCAAAAAAAAGCATCAAAATATTCAGAAGCGGTAAAAACTGAAATGGCAAAAGGAAATAAAATTGTAAAGAAATTATTACCGGGCAATATTGGATATCTGCGTGTGCCAGGTATGATGCTGGATACCAGTATGTACAATAAAAAAGCTCAGCAACTGGCAGACAGTCTTTGTGCATTACAGCAAGCAGGAGCTACAAAATTTATTATTGACCTTCGGCTAAATGCAGGCGGTACCGTGTTTCCGATGATTGCTGGTGTTTCTGCTTTGTTGGGTAATGGAAAATTTGTTGGCAATGCTGATGCTGAT
The DNA here is from genome assembly GCA_031398005.1 of Ferruginibacter sp. GTDB lineage: Bacteria > Bacteroidota > Bacteroidia > Chitinophagales > Chitinophagaceae > Ferruginibacter. Next base: position 69,302 of record JANNMO010000002.1, on the reverse strand, counting down.
GGAAAAATTGAAAACATGTCGGTTGTGGAGAATGGAAGATTTTATTCCAATGATGGAGGTACTGCCAAAGCAGAAATTCTTTGTACTCATATTAATTCTACCACAGCAGTTGTAATCCTCACCAGTAATTTAACCGGCAGTGCAGGAGAAGGCGTAGCCGTTGCATTTAAAGGCAGAAAAAATACCCGTTTTATTGGCGAACCTACGGCAGGATTTACAACAGCCAATAACGGTCACTGGATTATTGAAGGCAAGGCAGGTATCGTAATTGCAGAGGCAGTGCTAGTGGATAGAAATGGAAAAATTTACAGTAAAGATGTTCAGCCAGATGAGTTGATTTTGGGAGGAGATAATTTTGATAATTATTTAAAAGATAAAAAAATTCAGGCTGCAATTAAATGGCTGCGGTTGGTAAAGCACGTGATATAATCATACAACGAAAATATTTTTTTAAAAAAAATAGCAGAAAGTTATGTGACAAACATTTTTACTACATAAAATTTCAAAACAATAAATTAAAGATTAATAAAATAAAATTTAGACATTAATAAAAACATTAGCCGCTTTATTAGCGGCTGATATTTTTATTTAAAGCATTTTCCTTTTTACTTCATTTCATCCACTCAAAAATTCAATTCACTCCTATTGCTATTTCCTCAAAATCATCCTCAAAATAACTTGCATCCATATTTAAGTCTTACTAAAAAATAAAAAAATAATTATGGAACAGCAACAATTAAACAAACAAATCACCATTCTACGCATTTGCGTTATTACCTTTCTTCTTACGCTCGCAAGTTTTTTTCTTTTTTCTTTTACTTTAAAAAAAGTGAACGATGAATTTTTAAAACAACTTGGAATAAGTAAAACGGAGGCAGATAAAAAAATAATGAACAGTATGCTTCTTGGATCTTTTGACGTTTATGGAATAAAGAATGTAAGAAATATTGCAATCGGTAACAGGTCTGGACTAGCTAAAAACCTGTTGACTTATACAAAGAAACATGTTAATTCTGCAGCTTTTATAAATGCTTATAAGCAACTTAAAGATGCAAACAAGCCTACAGAAAACACGGTTAAAACTCCTGAACAAATGCAGGCAGAAAATATTGAATATTATAAAAAAGGGGTGCTGCAAATGGAGGAAACAATAAAGAAAGCAGATGAAAAATTTAAAAACATATTTCAGAAATCACTGGATGATGGAAAAAAACGATTGGTAGAAGCTGAAAATCCTAACAATAAGATTTATGTGAATTACCGTAAAAATTATGACCAGGCGCTGAAGGATTGTAAAGCTGGAAATGAAAGGTTGTTAGCGGATTGGGAAAATGAATATCCTACCAATCATATGCTATTTGTAAAAAAGAGGTTACAGCAGTTTTTAAATGAAACGGCAGATATTGATTTTACGGCAGAAACCACCTTAAAAAACGGAAAAAATATTTTTCTAAAAAGAGAATATGAAAGCAAAGGCAATAGATGGAAAATGGGCTATAGGGCAGGTAAAGATGTAGTGGAAACATCACGAAATTTTGTACAGGAGTGGATGAATGAAATTAAATAATATGGTTAAAATAACAATTCTACCAACTTAAAAAGGGAATTGGGTTAGCCTAATCAGTTTTTAACACAGTTCGGATCTCGTATTGTTCAAATTTGTATTTTGGTACTGCAAAGACTAATAATAACTTTGGTAGTATGGAAATAGATTTGCTTAGAAAATTTGTACAACAAATAGCTCCTTTGCCAGCAAAAGAAATGGATGCATTTCTTTCTAACTGGGAATCTATTACCGTAAAAAGAAAAACAATTCTTACCGTGGCAGAAGAAACAGAACGCTATTTATATTTTGTAGTTGAAGGTGTACAAAGGGCTTTTTATTTAGGAGATGAAAATAAAGAAGCTACCATCGTTTTTACTTATCCGCCCTCCTTTAGTGGAGTGGCGGATAGTTTTTTAACGCAAACCCCTTCTCTCTATTTTCTGGAAACCCTTACTGAGAGTAAACTATTGCGCATTAATTATGACCAGGTGAAGCAATTATTACAAACCTACCCTGCTGTACAACAATTCTTATTTAAAGCAACATCGTTTGCACTTAAAGGTGCATTGGAGCGCCAAATTGAATTGCAATGCTTCAGCAATGAAGAAAAATTTAAGATATTGCTCAAACGCAGTCCACACGTACTAAACCTCATTCCGCATAAATACCTTGCTTCTTATCTTGGCATGGATGCAACCAATTTTAGCAAGCTACTTTCTTCAGTGAGAATTTAATTTACTGTTTAGAAAAAATCTTGGTTTTTACCAACATTAGGTTTAAAAATGAGGGATAGATTTGTGTTATAAAAATAATTAACATGAAAAAAATAAATGCAAATACCTTACTATTATCTCTGCAGGCAGATGTAAAAGAAATTATTTTACAGGCTCACAAATTGCAACATATGCCTCAGGAAATGTTAGAATTTTCTCCTGCTACCAATAAATGGAGCGTTGCTCAAATTTTAGAACACCTCAATATTTATTCAAATTATTATCTACCTATTATTGATGAAAAATTAAAAGAAAAACAAACAGTACCCAACATTTATTTTACGCCGGGTTGGTTAGGAAACTATTTCACATCTATTATGAAACCAACCGCTAACGGATCTGCGGTTAAAAAGATGCAGTCACCTAAAAGTGCTGTTCCATCTTCACAACCTAATGCCATAACAATGTTAGAGGAATTTATAAAGCACCAGCATACATTGCTTCGTCTGCTTGAAGATGCATCCGCTGCTAATCTAAACAGGGTACGTATACCCACTTCATTAAACAAAATGATTACCCTAAAACTGGGCGATACTTTTAGATTTTTCATTGCTCACGAGCAACGACATTTTGTACAAATTAAGAATAACTTGCAAAGCTCTACTCCAATAAAACCCAGTACAAACTTAGCAATGCAAGAATATAGTTATTAAAATATCAGGATCATAGATGCTCATTTCTTACCACCCACCAATCGTTGTATGCATACTATGTGAGCATATATAACCAATGGCACAATAAAACCTGGTAACCATACAAAAGGGAAATACATTACTGCAACATTTGGTTGATCAAAAGCAAATTGTTGAAAAGGCAATGGAGCCGAGAGCAAACCATTTACCAAAATATTTAATACCAATCCTAAGCAGATAATATTCCATACAAGCAGCGTTGTTTTGTTCAATGTATGTTTTCTATATCCAAAATAAGCAATGAATGGAGCAGTAATACCAGATATTATATCAAAATTTCTTCCTTCCCATATCATCAGTTGCGGAATTTGTTTGTAAGTGAAAAGCCAGAAGAGTACAATTTCTACAGGGATGCGTACCACATGCAACCAAGTGAGCCAAGTACTATTTAAACCTCCCGTATAATGTTTCCCATTTTTGCTAAATAATAAATATAAAATAAGCAACACAGGAGGAATTATTAAGAAGGGAAACCTTGGCGGCACAGTATCAGTAACAGTGAAAAATTTATTATAACCCAATACGCCCTGTAGGGTAATCAGGAGTACCATTATTCCTATCACTACTACAGATGAAGCACCGGCTTTAATAATAAAATATAAACTTAGCATTACACTAAATATAAAGACAGCGCTTATATAAAAGGGCAAATCGCTTATCATAAGAAAAATTTTGGCTTTATAATATTACATCATATTTATATAAGTAAAATAAAAATTTTACCATCACTAAATGTTATAACGCTCATGCAAATAGAATAAGCTATGCTAACTCGTGATATTGTAAGCCTGATACCTGCAATAGTTTAATAAGTATTTGTTGCTAATTTTCTGGCTAATTCTTTAGTAATAAGTTGTGGTTGAAGAAGCTCTGCTACAAACTTTTCACACAATTGGTTGGGATGGTATTGCGCAAATTCTTTGCTTAATCTTTTTATGTTTTTCTTGTATTGAGTATTTGTAATGACCTCGTACACTGCTTTTTTTATTTGTGATGGTATGGGTGTTTCTGTTTTTAAATTGATACCATATTTAAAATAACCAACCCTCGCACAAATTTCATTTTTACCTTCATGCACACCTGCAACTACCAGCGGAAGATTATTTTCTATACCCAGCATTACACCTCCATACCCTCCATTGGTAATATACACATCAGCATAAGGCATTACATCTGCAAATGGTATAAAATCTTCTATGATGATATGTGCTTGAGGATAATTTGCTCTAAGCTCCAAAGTTTGTGATCCGCCTGTGGTACAAACAACCAATGTATTTACATCATTTTTAAAAGCTTCCAATGCCGGCACCAGCAATTTTTTTATATCTTTCTCAACGGTACCTTGGGTAAGCAACACTATATGTTTGTACTTATTCAACCTTGCATCAAACCACACTTCATTATTTTTGTTGTTGCTGTAGGGCAGCAATGATCCGGCAAAATGAATATTTTTTCCTAGGTCGTTACGCTCATATTCAAAAGAAGGAGTTCCGCTTTGCAAAACCACATCTGCTGAGTTGTATAATATATCAAATATATTCCCTTGCTGTATTTCTACACCATACTCTTGCAACAAGTTTTTAAATAGTTTATTAGGTTTTTTGTAAATAAAATGGTGAGTAACAAAGTGCAAAAAAGCTTCTTTTATTTTTCCTGACAATCTATTAGTAGGTGTTAAACCTAAACCAACTGGTGGCAGCCCTTTTGAGGTTTTAGATAAGGGTATTACTCCTGCAGCTATTACCGGCACTTTAAATACTGCTTTAATAATAGGAATGCTAAAAAACATGATATCAGTAACTACTAAATCAAAAGGAAAAACTGCATATATATCTTCCAAATCATTAATATTTTTTTTTACAGTCCCTATAAACAAATGCTCAAGATCAAATCTAAATTTTGCAGAAGGGCTTTTATAATTAATTCTATCTGCAAAATAACTTTCAAAATTAAGTTGGTTCAATTGAGGTGCATGCACATACGGATAAAACGGAATATCCATTTTTTCCAGTTTTTCTTTATACAATTCTTGCACATACCATCGCACATCGTACCCTACTTTCTGCAAATGCTTTGCTAAGGCTGTAAGTGGTGCAAAATGCCCATCTGCAGGAATGCAGGCAAATAAAATTTTTTTACTCTTTGTATTATATGATCTCATGTTATTCATAAATGTTTATTCATTATCTGCTGCAAAATAATTTGAGTTCATTTTTAAAAAAGGAGAAGGATGAACAGATTGGAATTTTTAATTAATGAATTGAGTAAATATTTATGCTTAGCTAAAATTTAAGTTCTTAAGTATTGTCAATTTGGGGGTTGAGAATAATTTTTTGCAGCAAAAACACCCCCTATATGTATGAATTGAATAAAAACATGGTTGTATTGTAGTATGCATCACATGAACTGTTCTGTTTTTTAAGTACTAACTATTAAATTTGATATCACAAAAAAACATCACTTGTATAAACTTTTTCTTGTCATAATTTTTTTAGTTACGGTAACAGCCGTAGAGGCACAATCAACCAATTACCTGTTTTACCACATAGGTCTAAAGGACGGATTGAATCAGGAAAACATGTACACTATAGAGCAAGATGCCCGTGGATTTTTATGGATTGCTTCCAGCAATTCAATACAACGATATGATGGGCATAGGTTGCTAAATTTTTATACAGGTGGCAAGGGAGTTCTACCATCCGGTATGATTACTTCTATGGAAATGGATAAAAAAAACAGGCTTTGGATAGTTACAAGTTTTGCTTCAGTGGGTTATTTTGATACTGAAAAATTTACATACCATCCGGTCAAAATTAATCTTCCTTCGGCCTTTGCAGATACAGGGGCCGGCTTATTAATTGATGAAACAGGCAACATCATTCTCGTGTATGTAGGGCGTGGGTTTTTAACTTATAATGAAAATGCCAATACCATATCGCAGCAGAATAATGCCTTTACTTTACCTAAGGGTTATGAGCCAAGGCATATGATACAAGATGCGGATTTAAACTACTGGGTAGCTACCGCAAATGGTTTTGTAAAATACAATTCTAAAAAGAAAATATTGTCGTATGGTGGGCACAATATTGAAAATGATGCCGTGATTAACAAATTTGGATTTGTAAAAAACTGTGGTGTTGTTTATACTGATCGTTTGAAAAGATTATGGATAAGTTATAGGGAACCAGGTTTTAGCATTAAAAGTTTTGATCCTGCTACGGGAGAAACAAAAGCTTGGGAAAACATACTAGATAAAAGTTTAAAAGGCGCTGTTTACGATCTATGGGGCATACGCCAACTTACAGATGGGAGCTTATGGATGAATGGACCAGGATTGTTTGCCAAAATTATTTATGATCAAAACACCATAGAACCGGTGCTTGCAGATGCATCTGGTGAATACAGTATTAGATATGATGTGGTAAGTAACTTATTTGAAGACCGAGAAAAAAGTATATGGGTATGTACCAACAAAGGATTGTTTCGTTGTAATCCATCATCTCAAATTTTTCGTTCAGTAAATAACAAAGTAGTAAATGCAGATAAGATAATTACAAATGAAGTAACAGATATTTTAGAAACCACCGATGGAGAAATACTGGTAAGTACATGGGGAGAAGGAATTTTTTGTTATGATAAAGATTTTAAACCGATCGTTTCAAAATATATAGATCGAAAAAAAGATGGAGAGCTACTGGTGTGGTGTATGATGCAAACAAGCAATGGAGATCTTTGGCGGGGCGGGCAGGATGGTGTGCTGTTTATTTATGATGCCAAAACAAAGAAAACAAAAAGGCTCTCACCGGAAGTATGCAATAAAAAAACGATTCGCCAGATAGTAGAAGATAAGGAAGGCAACATTTGGCTAGGAACCCAAGCGGGTCATTTGATAAAATGGAATGTAACAGATAAAAAATTTTATTTACAACAACAGTTTAAACGATTAATAGGCAGACTGTATGTTGACTCATATAACAACATTTGGGCATGTACGGATATTGATGGTGTGTATAAAGTGAAATGCAATAATGGAATTGTTTTAGCGCATTATACAAACGTGGGTGCTAAAAACAAAACATTGTTGATCAATGGTGCTTCCGATATGATTCAGTATGACGATACAACCATAGTAATTGCTGCCAATGGATTGAATATATTGAATACAACAACAGGCAATTTTACTTATTGGGATGAAGGAACACAAATTGCCAACATAGTAAAAGATAAGGAGAACAACCTTTGGCTTTCTACAAATAGAGGCATTGTCTGTCGGCAGCTGGATAAACCATGGTCAAACATTTTTTATGATGCCAGAGATGGTGTAAGCAATTTAAATTTTAGTAATTCGGCCTCTGCAAATCTCAAAAATGGTCTCATTGCTTTTGGCACCAATCATGATTTTTTAGTGTTTGATCCTGTTAAGGCAATGACTTTTAATTTCAATTTGCCCGATGTTGAAATTTCGGAAATACAAGTGATGAACAAAAAACTTTCCGTAGATTCTATAAGACAATTGGGGCAACTTCTTTTATTAAATCATCAAAATACGCTCACTATAAAATATACAACTAATAATTACCAAAACCTTTCTCCTATAGAATATATGATTGAAGGCATAGATAAAGATTGGAAAAATATTAGTAGCAATGGGGAGTTAAATCTAAATTATTTATCAGCTGGAAAGTACGTATTAAAAGCTACTTCAAGAGATGGGTTAGGAAAAATAGGAAATATCACTGCAATTACTCTTGTGGTAGAAACAGCCTTTTATAAAACGTGGTGGTTTTATAGCCTGCTGCTAATTACTATTTGCGGGCTTTTATATTGGTGGGATAAAGAGCGCATGAAAAGAAAAGATGCTATGCTGCAAATGCGCACAAGTATTGCAAATAACTTACACAAAGATGTACATACAGCGCTAAGCAACATTAATATTTTAAGTGAGATAGCAAAAATTAAAGCAGATGTTGATCCACAAAAATCCAAAGAATTTATTGAACAAATACATAATAAAAGCCAGGATACGGTGATTGCCATGGATGATATGTTGTGGACCATTTCGCCAGAAAACGACAGCATGAGTAAAATGATGTTGCGCATGCGAGAGTTTATAGATGAAATGAATGCAATGCATGGCACACAAATGGAATTATTGGTAAATGATAATGTGACCAAACTCAGGCTGGATATGCAGTTACGCTTAGAATCATTTTTACTTTTTAAAGACCTGTTAAGAGGCGTATTAAATGCCGGCGCAAAAAAAGGAAAAATTCATGTATCGCTGGAAAAGCTGGTGCTGTTGTATTCCATCGAGTTTAGCAACGATTTTATAGATAAGCAAATACTCAATAATCTTTTACATAAACAGGATATAGAAAACCGGCTTACTAAAATTAAAGCCTCCCTGCATTTAGATAATTATAAAAACATCTCTTTGTTGCGTTGCAGTATCCATATATAAAATTGTTGATACAATTCATACCATCTTTTTCTCAATTCATTACAAAAAATAGGTTTCACAAACAGCTCTTATAAAATCTGACATCAAAAAAAAGTAAATTGTATTAATGAAAATTCGTCTACCCGCATATAATGTAAAAGATAATATTGTAATGCTCATTAGTGTTCCACTTTTTGCGCTGGTTTTTAATATGGCAAATTTCTTCAACCAATATTTTTCAAATCTGCAGCATTTTATAGCATTTACTTTTATTTCGATTTTATGCTTTGGAGGTTATTTTATTATTTGCAAGTCTATAGATGTATTTTTTAAACAACGATTCCCTTACGAAAAAGATTTGTTTCAAAGATTATTACTCACCATTCTGGTTATTTTACTTGCCACCGCAGTTTTTACATATGCTTTGCTCCATCAATATGCATACTTTTCTTGGTTTAATTATGAGTTTAACCAGCTTGGTTTTTTATGGAATTATTTTGCACTCAGTATCATGAATATTTTTTTTACTTTTTTAATGGAAGGAATTGATAGATATAATAATTGGAAAATTAATCTGGCAGAAACAGATAAGTTGAATGCCACCTATAAGCAAAGCCAGTTGATTGGTTTAAAGAGCCAGGTAAATCCTCATTTTTTATTTAACAGTTTAAATTCACTTTCCAGCCTTATTGAAGAAAACGAAGAAAAAGCAGAAATTTTTCTAGATGAAATGAGCAAAGTGTACCGTTACATGCTGCGAAATGAAGAAGAACAATTGGTAACATTAGATACAGAATTAAGATTTATACATTCATACATGCATTTGTTACAAGCAAGATTTGGTAATGGTCTGCAACTAAAAGTGAGTATTACCGAGGCGTACAAAAAATTATTGCTCCCTCCTCTTACATTACAATTGATCATTGAAAATGCATTTACCCAAAATATTGTAAGCAAAACATCGCCTCTTATAATTGAACTCAGTTCTGTAGAAAACAATATTGTTATCGTGAAAAATAATGTTCAACCTAAAACAATAACGGAGGCTGTAGATTTTGAAACGGGTGTTGACAATTTGGTAAACAAATATAAATTACTCGGCAGACCGCTGCAGGTGCATGATAGCAACACAGGGTACCGAACCATAGCTGTGCCATTGCTAACCAAAAAAGAAGAAGCTATTATATGAAATTTAAAAGACCTCCTAAACTCGAATTATATACTTTTTTATTCTCTATGCCATTAATTTCGGTGGCTATAAATTTAGTATTGTATGAAAAGAGATTGTGGGAAGAACCAAAAATATGGTTATTCTCTGTGCCACTGGTATTTTTAATTGGGGTATTATCGTGGTATTGCCATGTTTTATATGCCGATTTTACTGAAAAGAAATATCCATCCCTCAAAGAAAGTAGGCAAAGAATAATGATGAAAATACTGATCGTTGTTTTTGTGATGGCACCCAGCATTACATTCATATTTTTTATTTACGATTCGTTTCATATTCTTGGATACAACTTACAACTATACCATATTCCAAGGGGAATGTTAGTAGGTTTTTGTGTGAATATTATTTTTGAAACATTGTATGAAGCAGATTATATGTTTACTAAATACAAAGAAAGCGCAGCCGAAAAAGAAACCATTATGCAATTGGCCATCAATCAAGAATTTGATACACTTAAAAGCCACGTAAATCCTCATTTTTTGTTCAATTGTTTTAATACCCTCTCCTCTTTAATTACAGTAGATAAACAAAGAGCAGCACAATTTTTAGATGAATTAAGCAAAGTGTATCGCTATCTTTTACGTAACAATGAGGAAGGCCTAAGTACGGTGGAAAATGAAATGAAATTTATTAATTCGTATTATAAGTTACTACAAACAAGGCATGGAGCAGCGGTAGAACTTAATGTGCAAATAGATAAACATTACTATCCATATCTCCTGCCCTCTTTAACGCTTCAGTTATTGGTAGAAAATGCGGTAAAACATAATTCGTTGTCAAAAAATCATCCCCTTATGATTGATATTTTTACAACGGTAGGCAATAAAATGGTTGTAATAAATAACCTGCAACGTAGGGCCTTAAAGCCGTTGGGGAATGGTGTAGGACTTGCAAACATTCAAAGTAAATATCATCTACTTAAACAACCCGGTTTTCAAAGAATTGAAGATGAAAAAAATTTTACAGTCGTTTTACCTTTAATGTGGAAAGGAAATATAAATGAAGGGGAAAAATTACAGGATCAAGTGGCAGAATAATATTTATTCCAAGTTGGAAAAAACCTTTTGAAAACTACTTTCATACTACTTCCTGCCAAAACTATTTTCCCATCCATTTTTTAAAATCTGTCACTTTTTCCCTACTCACCAAAGCCTCTTTATCTACTGCTGGTTTTAATTGGAGTATTAATCTGTTGCCAAAATAATCATCTATTCTTTCGATACTATTTATAGAAACATAAAAAGATCTACTTATTCTATAATATTTTTTTGCATCCAGCATGTCTTCCAGTTCGTCCATGGTATAATCAACGACATACTTTTTATTATCGGTGGTCATAAAGAAATTTAAACGTCCATCACTATAGAAATAAGCTATCTCATCAATTTCTATAGAAACTAATTTTTGTGCTCTCTTTACTAAAAAACGTTTCCTGTATTCTTTTGGCTGTAGTTTTTGTTGCAACTCCTTTACCAGACTATCAATATTTATATCTGCTGTATTATTTACTTTCTCAAATTTTGTTAGTGCTGCTTGTAATTCATCTTTTTGAATAGGCTTTAATAAATAATCAACACTATTTACTTTAAATGCTTTTAATGCATATTCATCATAAGATGTTGTAAATATTACAGGGCTTTTTACTTCTGTTAAATTAAATATTTCAAAACTTTGCCCGTCTGCAAGTTCAATATCCATCAAAATTAAATCAGGCTCATTGTTATCCTGTAACCACTCTACTGAGCTTTTAATGCTATCTGTAATACCCACAATTTCTGCAGATGGATTTACTAACGCCAAAGTTTTTTGCAACTTTTTTACAGCCAATTCTTCATCCTCTATAATTAAGATTTTCATATAAAAAAATTTAGTGATAGCAAATTAAGAAAGTTTATAATAAAAAAATAAGCCAATTACTTCAAATGTTTATGATGTGTATGAATTGAGTAAAAGAGTGTATGAAATGTATTGGATATTACAGGTAATTAGTTGGTTGAAATTCATCTTCTAAAAAAAATATACAAAGGAGTAGAACCATCATTTCATTCAAGTGAAAGAACAGTTGATGTGCATGACTGTTTTTAAAAAAAACATTCCTAAACATCTTTGTGTGGTAAAAAAATTAAACAATAAAAATTAAACAACATGAAAAAATTATTATTTCTCTGCATTGCTGCAGGAACATTATTTACATCTTGCAAGAAAGACAAACCGGGAATTGAAAAAAAGGAAAAAGAAAAAATTTTTAAAGGTGCCATCACCAAATTTCAACATGGAAAAGCATGGACCTGGTACGAAGTAGATAACAACGATAATCCACTTCGTCTTGCTGTGGCAATAGATGACTCTGCTATGGCCTCTTTAGATAGAACCCAACCCGGAGGCACTGGTCACCATCATGAAAACATGTTGAGTCTGGCGTTTCATCCAAAAGCAGTAGCTGCTACCCCATTTAACCATTTAGGTTTAGATTGGAATCCCTTTGGGCATGAGCCTGAGCCTATTTATGGAAAAGCACATTTTGATTTTCATTATTATATGATGACAGAAGCGGAACGCATGGCTATTCCACCTTATCCAATGGATAGTTTAAAATTTAAAAATGTACCGGGGCCAGCATATTTTCCTGCTACGTATATTAACCCTGGTGGTGGTGTACCACAAATGGGAGCTCATTGGATAGACGTAACATCTCCAGAATTAAACGGAGCGCCATTTACACAAACCTTCATTTTTGGGTCTTATAATGGGAAAGTAAATTTTTATGAGCCAATGATTACAGAAGCATTTATTATTAACAATCCAACGTTTGAAAGATCAATTCCGCAGCCTGCAAAAGTTCAAAAAACAAGCTACTATCCTACAAAAATGCGTATTCAAAAAATAAATGGTACCACCAATATTATTTTGGAAGCATTTGTTTTAAGGCAAGCTTCATAAAAAGATACGATACAACAGATGATGATGATTAAAAGAAGGATTTAATTGTAAGAGAGGATTTATTGATGACCATTAACCTGTAAAGCCCCGTAAGGCTAACAGGTTTTTTTATGCCATTTATAACATCTTACATAGCAAAATTATATGCAAAATTAATTATTCATTTCATGCTACCTTATTAGCATTTCATACTGCTACAGCTTCCTTCAAATATTGGTAAAATAGAAATTTGAATAAAATTAAATTACAAATTTATGAAAAGATATAATGTATTTCACAGAGTGCATAGTGGATTAAAGGCAATGCTTTACGACACTTCAATGTGCCTACAGCAAACAGATTTTAGCAGCAGTGAAGATGCAGATAAGGCTTTAGAACAATTAGAAATTGTAATTGAACTTTTTAACAAACATACTTTGATGGAAGATACCATTGTATTTGCATCAATAAAACAAACAGAACCCTCTCTGCTATACATTTTTGAAAATGAACACCATGAGGATGCAGTTTTAGTGCAAAGCTTAGAGGGTTTACACGCATCGTTTAATTTGGCACCAAATGCAGATCAAAAATTAGCCATAGGTAAAATGATTGTTCAATTGTTTACAGAGTTCACCATTTTTAATTTGCGACATATGGCAAATGAAGAAAGTATAATAAACAATGCTTTATGGAAGTATTATACTGATGAAGAATTACGAATGATGACAGAAAAAATCAACAGCACCTACACCAGCACTCAAATAGATATTTATAGCAGTTGGATGATGCGTGGATTAAACATCAACGAAATATCAGACTGGCTGAAAGAAGTGAAAAATACTGCTCCAGATTTTTTGTTTCAATCGCTTATGCAAACAGCAGCAAATGAACTAAACCAGCAACGTTGGCAATTGGTACAAGAAGCCATTACCGATGGTGCAATGCTAGCATAATTTAAAAGAAATTTTAAGGTTAATTTTTGGCTTATTCATTGATATTAAATTGTTATAAATAATAACAATGACAAAAAATATAAATAAGGCCATAAAAAAAGCATCCGATTGGAATGCAAGAAATGGTTTAAACATGCTGCGTTGGTCTTTAGGCATTATCTTTTTCTGGTTTGGAGTTATAAAGTTTTTCCCCGGTTTAAGCGAAGCGGAAGAAATTGCATCCAGAACTATTAGTTGGCTCAGCTTTGGAAAAATACCTACAGCATATTCAATGCCTTTACTTGGCACTTTAGAATGCTTAATTGGCATTGGTTTTTTCTTTCACAAATGGATGCACATTACTTTAATTTTATTATTATTTCAAATGCTAGGTGCTTGTTTGCCTTTGCTTATTTTTAGAGATGATACGTGGACGGAATATTTTTTTGTACCAACATTACTCGGACAATACATCATAAAAAATTGTGTGCTTATTTCTGCAGGAATAGTAATGGGCGCAACTTTGCGGGGAGGTGGGCTAGTATCTAATGCAGATGCTAAAAAAGTTTTCGAAGAAAAAGAAGTGAGCAAGCCAATAGATTAAATAATTAAGAAGGATATTTTAATAGATGTTTCGAGATAGTTCAGGATTTTTTTATATTTGGGTAACATAATTTTAATATTATGATCACTTTCACCAAAGATCAAATCAAAGAAATTGCCGAACAATTAGATTGCGGGTTGAGAGCTTTTTACCATAAAGAAACCGGAGAACTAATGTTTGTGCCGGACACTGATAAGTTTGATGATACAGAAGTTTGGGAAGATGATTTGCAAAAGCTGGAAGATAACTTTTTAGACTACAGAGAAATTGAAGCCATGGAAAGCAGAGCATCTTTTATAGTAATGGAAGACTTTGTAGATCAATTGAAAAACTCAACAATTAAAAATAAATTATTGAATGCCTTAGAAAAAAGGAAACCATTTAGAGAATTTAAACTTATAATTGACAATGCAGGAGACTTAAGAGAGTTATGGTTTAGTTATAAAAGCCAACGTAATATTGAATGCGTTGCAAAGCAAATAAAAACACAAACGGAAATTGATGAGCAGGAAAGTGAATGGTAATTATTTATTTAGTGTTTGCTAATATCTATTGCATATTAAAAGTTGAAAAAAGCTTTATTGTTGATGAGCTGCGGGATAGAAGTGGATATCCTTTTTTGCTACCCCTGCCTTTGCCGCAGGCAGGTTTGAGCAAAAAAGATAGGAACGGATAGCCCGAGCAAATGTTGAAAAAAGTTCCTCACTTCACAGCCCCAAATCTTCATTACACAAAATGGTAATCAAATATATTTCCCAACAAAATCATTCACTATTTTATTAAAATTTTCTGCATCGCCAAACAAAAAATGATGCTTTATAGGCAAGGCATAAATGGGCATATTGATCAATTCATTTTCAAATTTCTTTAAACGAACGGCATCCTTTTCGGTGGTTAAAATAATTTTATTGGTAGATTTTATTTTTTCAAATTGTTTTTTTATATCACTTAAATCAGTACTGGAAAAAATATGATGATCAGGATAGCCCAACATATCAAAACCGTGTACATGCTCTGCTAGAAAGGCTTGCATGGGTTTTGGATTTGCAATACCGGTTACCAATAACAAATCGGTAGCGGCACTCATATCATACATTTCTTTTGTAAATAAATGATAAGGCGCTGCGTATAAAATTTCTGTAAAAAATATTTTTTGATGAGGCAAAGGGTTTAATTCTCTTTCAATAACTTCTTTGTCATTTACATTTAGCTCAGATTTGCATTTTGTAATTACAATAATTTGTGCACGTTTGCTGCTGCTACGCACATCTCTAAGATCTCCTACCGGCACCATTAAATCTCTGCTGTATAAATTTTTAAAGTCTGTTAACAATATATTTAATCCTGCACGTACACTTCTGTGCTGAAAAGCGTCATCTAATATGATAACTTTTGTGGCGGGGCCTGCATGCAATATTTGTGGTATTGCTTCAAACCGCTCCTCTCCTACAGCCACAGTTACCGCCGGGTATTTTTCATGAAACTGCATAGGTTCATCGCCAATTTCTAATGCAGTGGTTTTTGAATTGGCAATAGCAAAACCTTTAGTTTTTCTTTTATAACCTCTGCTTAGGGTTGCTGTGGTGTAGTTAGGCTGCAGCAGTTCTATTAAATATTCCGTCATGGGAGTTTTGCCCGTGCCACCTAAGGCAAGGTTGCCCACACAAATTATGGGGAAATTAAATTCCGCAGACCGGAGTATTTTTTTATCAAATAAAAAATTTCTCAGCCAAATAATAGCACCATATATAAATGAAAATGGAAATAATAAATATCTGAAACTCTTAAGCAAATGGTTCAATTTTAAAATTCAAAAATACGTTCAGGGGTTATACAGAAATCTAATTTTTTGTCGAGGTTATTAGCATCATCAATTATTACTGCATCAAAAAAACTAAACCCTATTTTTAATACGTTTGATGAACACTCTTGAATAAGTTTATCGTAAAACCCTTTACCATAGCCAACTCTATAGCCCTTTTCATCAAATGCAAGCAATGGCACAATCATTAAATCAATAGTGGTGGCAGGGATTTCTTCACCATCTATCGGCTCTTCTATTTCGTATTCATTTATTTCGAAAAAGGTATCTTCTTTTACAGCAACGGGTTTTAAAGTATTGGTTTTAAAATCTGCCACTGGGTAAACCAACATAGTTGAAGGGTTTTTAAAAAAACAATACTCTTCAATTAATACCGGATTGTATTCGTTTAAAGATTCAATAGGAGAATATGTCATCACCACATCTGGAATATTTAAGTGGAGGCTTTGAAATTGTATCAACATCAAATCTTCCATTCGCTCCTTTGCGGCAGCGCTAAGTTCTTTTCTTTTTTGTTTGTATAGTGTACGAAGTGCAGCTTTCGTCATTTTGTTATGAAGTTTTCTGTATCATTAATGAATTTTTAAGGTGCATTTACCAACTGACTACGGACGACAGACGAATGCCAACTGCTTTCTGCCTCTGCCCACGGCTATCTCTCATTCATCCCCTTTATAAAATCACTCACTAAATAACTAATTAATTTACCGGTTGTATCGTCTTTACGACCATCAGGCATTTGTGATGCGCCTTCGCATATATGTAAGTAAGCAGCTTTGGAATGACGGGCGGTGTAAGTTACAAACTGACGGGCGAGCAACATACTTATGCCAGATGGCGTGTGGGCGCTGCACAAAGCATGTTGTATGCAATCTACATCCAGCTCTACACCTGTGTAATTATCATGCGTAAAATCTATTGCCTGCCCTACTGCTTGTATAAAACTTTTCTTTTCTCTTAAAAAAATATCTTCGTAAGAGGTAAATTGAATGAATGGATTTGATTGAACATCTACCAACACATTTTGTGAGATATAATTTTCGTGTAATCCTACAATACTATATTTTCCAAGATATCCATCAGATTCTGCATACCTAAATCCATTGCCACTATGCCTGCCTTCCATGGATCTGTAATCTGCATGCGCATCTAAATTAATGGCATTTATCTGTGCTATTGGCACCATATTATTTTTAAGTAATCCCTTGGAAACCCCTTTGAGTAAAGGATATGCATTGTTATGCCCACCACCAATTACCAGAGGAATTTTACCCAATGCAGTAATTGTTTTCATTACAGTTTCTACTTCATCATCAATAGTATTTACGGCATGACGGTAAGCATCAATTTTTTCCTCATCATTATACGCATTGTTTTCTATAAGATATTTTATATCTCCAAAATCGAAATGACCAAGCAACAATACATCTTCGCCACTGCAAAAATCATTGCTTTGTATGTTTAAAAAGGAATGTAAAAAAGGATACCAATTAGAATCTGCTCCACCGGTACCGTAATTAGCTTTTACACCAATATCTTCCGGTACACCTACTAACACATATTTTGAAGTTGATTCATGTAAAACTTGTGGCCATTCACCCTGTGATAAATATTGAATGCGTTCACCCAATTTCGTTTCGAACCGTCGCTGCTTGGTGAGCGAAATGATATCTTTTTTTCCGTAAAATTTAAAGTGTTTCATCTGTTGGTTTTATAGCTAATGAATTATATATAGTGTATTAAAATCTTTTCATAATTAAACGCACATAATTTTTCTATTGGTTCATTGTTGTTTTACTACAGCAAGTAAATACTTAATAACGCTCTGAGCTTGAGAGGTATTCACAATTGACCATTCACCCTTCACCTAAACCCATTTCCCCTTTATCATTACCTTATCTATATTATTGTTACTAAAGCTATAAAACAAATAGGCAATTGATGGTATTTTTTTTGTAAAAATAAGGTCTGCACGTTTACCTATCATTATGGAGCCACTTTCTGCTTCTGTTTGCATGGCAAATGCCCCATTGATGGTGGCTGCATTTATCACTTCTTCGGGCAGCATTTTCATTTGTATGCAACTGAGAGCTGTTACAAAATTCATATTTCCGCTAGGTGATGAACCAGGATTAAAATCGGATGCAAGCACTACGGCTGCACCTGCTTGTATAAGTGCACGTGCAGGCTGCATAGGCATTCTAAGAAAAAAAGCTGCTGTTGGCAATAAGGTGCTGCAGCCTTTAAAATTACCCAATAATTCAATGTCATGCTCCGTTACGGTTTCTAAATGATCTAATGAAACTGCGCTGTTTGCAACACCAACTTCTACCCCACCAATACTGTTTAGCTGGTTTACGTGTAGTTTTGGTAGTAGGCCATATTCCGCCCCAGCTTTACATATCTCATCTGTTTCTTCGGGTGAAAAAAATCCGGATTCGCAAAATACATCTATAAAATCTGCAAGTTTTTCGGCTGCTATAATGGGCAACATTTGGGTTTTAATTAAATCAATATACCCTCTATGATTTTCTTTATACTCCTGCGGATAGGTATGCGCTGCTAAAAAAGTAGCTTTAATTAAAAGGTCACTATTTTCTTTTATTTTTTTTATGACCCGCAGCATTTTTAGTTCTCCTTCTACTGATAAGCCATAGCCACTTTTTATTTCAATACTGCCTGTACCCAATTTTGCTAATTCATTTAATCGAAGCATGGCAGCATCATACAAATCTTCTTCTGAAGTGCCATTTAATTTTTTTGCTGAATTTAAAATACCACCACCTTTTCCTGCAATTTCTGCATAAGTAAGTCCGTTTAATTTATCTACAAATTCATTTTCTCTGCTGCCCGCAAATACAAGGTGAGTATGGCTATCGCACCAGCAAGGCAAAATAAATTGCCCACTAACATCCATCACATTTTTAGGAAAAAGAGGCACTTTAATTTCCAACTCATACATAGGCCCAAAGTCTGCAATCAATCCATCTTCTACCAATAAAAAAGCATCTTCTAATAGGGGCAAAGTTGCCAATTCGTTACCACGAAGGAGGATATTATTCTCCCTCACATTTACGAGCTGGGCTATGTTTATAAAAAGTGTGCTGTCGTGCATAAAGCTTATAATTCCTTAAAAATATTTTTACTAAAATGCTCTAATTCCGGGTCTCTTGCGCCCATTAAAAGTAACACACAATCTTCGGTAAAATGTGTACGCATTTCTGCTAATAAATTTTTTCTATCTTCTACAAAAAATGCATTTTTACCAAGTGCTTTTATTTCTTGTATTAAATCATTGGCAGAAATATCTTTCACAGCAGTGCCTCCTGCATAAAAGATTTCGCTCATCCAAATTTCATCTTGCGGACGAAGTGCCGCAGCAATTTCTTGTATAAAATCGTTTTTTAAAAATCGGGTTGGTCCATATCCATGCGGTTGAAACCATGCAATAACTTTTGCTGCAATTGGCTGGCAAGCTTTAATAGATGCTGCACATTTTGCCGGGTTATGCGCATAATCATCAATAACATTTACGCCGTTTTTTTCGCCTAACAATTGGTGCCTTCTATAAATTCCTTCATACACAGCCAACCCTTTTGCACTCTGCTCCAACGAAATGCCAATAATACTTGCTACCGTGGCTGCTGCAAGCGCATTTTCCATATTGTGTTTACCAATAGTGTTTAAATGAAATGGAACATCATTAATAGTAAAGTTGATATTCATTCCATTTTGGATAAGATTTTTTGCCACAAAACCTGCTTGGTTTTCATCAGACGAAAAATCGTTGTTCTCATTATTTGAAAGTGTAGTAGATAATTTATTGGAACGGTTTACAACAAAACTACCGGTAGTGTTTACTCTAAAAGTTCTAAAAATATCCATGAGCTCATCAATTTCCTGATGGTCTTTATCAATGTTTAAAAGAAGCCCAATTTCCGGTTTGTATTTTACGATAGATCCATCGCTTTCATCGGCTTCAATTATGAGCCACTCTCCTGCCCCAACTTTAGCATTACCAATTTTACCTTCTTTTATAATACTTACCAAACCTGCACCACTAATGATTCCCGGCTCGTAACCAGCAGTTTCTAATATTTGAAAAAGCATACCACCGGTGGTGCTTTTGCCAGATGTACCACCCACTGCAATAGTTCTTTTTGTAGCGGCAATCATGGCCAGCAAATCACTTCTTTTTATAATGGGAATACCAAGCTCTTTTCCTTTTTTTACTTCAGGCACTGTATCTTCTACGGCTGTAGAAACAATGATCAATTCAATATTTTTTGTAATGCCTTCACCATTTTGAGGAAAACATTTTATTCCTTCTAATTCTAGTTTTTGGCGGGTTTCATTTTCGGTATCATCTGTAAAATACCGATCGCTACCACTTACATTTTTTTGTGTACCATCCAAAAATTGTGCAAGCGCACTCATGCCTACTCCGGCAATTCCTATAAAGAAAATATTATTAATTTGATTAAGTGATAAATTGTTTTGCAATGGCTAATGGCTTTTAATTAAACGCTAATGTACAGTTATATTTATATTGTTGCAAGGTTAGGGAATGGCAATTCATAAAATAGTATATAAACATTATTTTTAAACTTATTATAATAAAGGTCTAAGCATGTTAGAGGCGAATTTCTTATAGCACATGGGCTTCGGCAGGTTGCTACCAACATGTGTTATAAAAGTTCTTAAGTTCAAATTATTATGGTGTCAGCCTGAGCCTGTCGAAGGCGGGTTTTTTATAAGCAGACCGTCTTCGACAAGCTCAGACTGACCATACAATTGAATCGAACTTTAGTCATTTGCAATGAGCATAAATTTTTTTATTAGGGCCTCAGCCTTACACTTCAATAAAATCGAACCTTCTTCAGTTGAAAAAAATTCTATTATTCAAGATCTTCAATCACTTTTAAATAATCGTATTGCTCATCTTCATGCATACTACTTACTGCTTTTTTAATTTTTTTTACCTGCGATAAATAAATATTATGTAAGGCAGTATTTCTTGCCAGGTTAATATTAAGTTCATTAATTTTTTGGCAGATGTGTATTAAAATATCGGGTTCTGTTGTTTTACTGTTGCTGTATTTTATGTATCTATTACCTGTTCTAACTATTTTACGAATTGTTTTTTTAGCAAAGTACAGTTGAGTTTTATTTACTGTAGCAAACAATACGTCCAGCATTTCTTTTACGCTATGTACATACAATGGCTCATTACTTTCTTCAAATAACAAATACGTGAGCAGTTCTTTATTTTCTTTTTTAAACTTTGTAAGTTTTAAACAAAGCTCAAGCAAAACATCGGGTGGTGCATTTTCCAATTCAACTTTTATCTCTTTTAACGATGCTGTTTTCATGTTTTACTTTGTAATTTTTAATTCGCAGTTTTTTGCTCTTCCATATAAGAAGTTACGTTCTTTAAAATATCGTTTGAAATATTATAGATATAAGTAAACTGGTCTGTTACTGATTTTGTTTCTATAAATTTTAATTTAGTATCTGTCTCCAAATTACGTTCACTTATTTCCAATTTTCTTTGCTCTAATAAAATATCCGTTTCGGCCTTTAAATGTTCTGTTACATTTAAATTGTTAGCAGTAAAAGCTATCGCTTTATTCTCTAACTTATCTATTGCTTTTTGCAACTGCACTACGGTATCTTCAATAACAGGGATAAAAATATCCGATTTAAAGATTCGTTTTTCATCGGCTAAAAAAAATGACAATGCAGAAAAATGTGAAGTTAAAATATGGTTTAACACCACAAACCTATATACTTGTTCTATATTTTTTTGAACCCTTTTTGGCTCAGAAAGCATTCTGTTAAATGCATCTGAAACATTGGCCAGTGCTGTAAGCGCATGTTGCCGGGCGGTTTTTAAATCTTCCTTTTTTACGATACCTTTTGTTGTAAAATTGAAAGAAAGCATTTTATAGTAAAGTATATTTTTTTCAATCACATCTTCCATGTAATTTTTAATGGTGGTATGCTCCCAAGCCGGTACTAAAAACAAGCTTGATAAAAATGCTATGGCAGAGCCAAGACTAGTATCCAACAATCTATCGTACAAAAGGGATTTAATATCTGATGGATAAATCAGGTGAAAAAATATTACCAAATAAGGTGTCATTAACAGTACACTTATAAAATACTTTGTACGAATAAACATATAACAGCCCGCCATAAACAATACCATTATAACTATTAAGGCCTGGTTATTTTTTACCAATACAAGAATTATTACCCCAATAAAAACTCCAATAAAAGTACCAATAAGTCTATCTCTGTTTCGTGATTTTGTAAGACTGTAAGCAGGTTTTAAGATTACTATAATAGTAAGTAATATCCAATAATTGTGTCCAATATGAAATACAATAGAAATAATAAAGCCCAGTAAAAGAGAAAGAGCAACTCTTAATGAATGGCGAAAAATGTTTGATTTAAAATTGAGGTTGTTTAAAAATAATGAAGGTTCAATATTTTGTGCTTCATTAAATTTTTGTAAGTCAAGTCCTGTATCTGTTGCCTTCCGCTGGCTTTTTTCGTAACGGGTATAATAATGGAGACCATTAATTTTTTCTGTCAACCCTTTTATATTATAAAAAATTCTACCTAGTCCAATAAAATCATTCAGGTTTTTTTCATTCATAAAATTTTGCCTGAGCGCTTCAAATTTTACTCTAATGCTCTGTAAGTTTTCTACATTTTTTTCTGTAGGTATAGATGAATTTCCGGCTCCCACGGCAATGGCTATTTCCGCTAATTCTTCTGATAAGTATAACAACTGATTTCTATATTCTTCCAATATGCCAGTTTCATCAAATCGTTTATGCAACACATCATATTTTTGATAAGTACTCATAATACTCTCAAACAAATCGGATACATCAATATAAATTTTTAGCAATGACCTCCCAGCCCTTGTTGAATTTTTTGTGATAGCCCTTGTTTTAAAAAGCAATTCATTTAATGCCGCCTGCTGTGTTTGAATTTGTACCTGTTGCTGTAAAAGAGATTTGTAGGTGGCTTCATAATCAGGATGATCATCATAAAAAGACGCACGGGTTTTTAAATATTCTGCCACACCGTTTAAAAATTCACCTGAAAGTTGTTGTATGATTTTATACGGTTTTATACTGTGTAATGTTATACTAAACAGCATATACCACAAGCCACCAATGGCAATGTACATGGCATGTAAAAAAATATCTATGCCTATTAAAGGCGTTTGCATGCAGAGCACCATAATAAGCAAAGCAGATAAGCCTATTGAAGAAACCCTGGCATTGTACACACTAAGCATTGAAAAAATAAATCCAAAAATTAAAATAACCGCTCCCGTTGAAACTACTGAATACAGGGAATAATAAGTAATGATGGATGTTAATGCAATAATTATAATGCAAAATAACATGCCATTTAACCTGTGATGTAAAGGCCCCGCACTATCTGTAATACTTACACAAAGCGCACCTGTAGATAATGCAATACCAATTGGTAACATATCAAAATATCCAAATATGAATGCTGGCAATGCAATGCCAACAGTCATCCTGATGCCTTCGCTAAAAAACCTTCCATTAATAAAATTTATATATGCTTTTGTATTAACCATGTATTAAATTCATCCTTTAACATTATTATCACCCAAATTTATATCCCTTTTTATAACTGTACTTATATAATTTAAGAACTATTAAAAATCTTTGGCACAGTTTTTAAAGTATATGGATTAATTAATTAAAATTTATTAATTAAAATAAATAGTATGAAAACATTATCCGTAATACTCATCTCAGCAATTGCATTTGCATCTTGCAAATCAAAAGATACTTCTTTACAAACAGATAAGAATATCGTAATTCTTACAGATACCTCAAGAGCAGCCGGAAGTTACTTAAGTGATACTGGCCTGGCTAAAATGCCTGTGGCCGCTGCACCAGTTGCTGCAGCTCCTGCACCTACCAGACGTACAAGCTCTACTAGACAAAGATCAAGCAGCACTTATGGCAACTCAAACAACAGCAACAATAATTCAACCGCTAGTAACGGAAGTAGTGGAAACAGCGGTAATAGTGGCACTACCCAAACAACCCGTAAAAAAGGTTGGAGTAAAAGTGCTAAAGGTGCCGTAATTGGTGGTGTAGGTGGTGCCGTAGCAGGTGCTGTAATTGGTAAAGGTAAAGGTGCCGTAATTGGAGGTGTTGTAGGAGCTGCCGGTGGTTATATAATTGGTCGTTCTAAAGATAGAAAAGACGGTAGAATACCATAAATTTAAATTCGATTCCCCTTGATATAAAAATAAAAGCCATTTCTTTGTGTAGAAATGGTTTTTTAATTTAAAAAAATTTATAATGTCAGCATGTAATTTCACCATTCCGTTTTCAAAATCTGTAACGGAAATTTTAGAAAAAGCAAAGAAAACAATTGAATCGCAAAATGGAACATTTACCGGAGATGAAAGTGCAGGTAATTTTGATGTAAGCATTTTTGGTAATACTGTTATCGGATCTTATGCAGTAAATGGTCAAGATTTAAATATTGATATTACAGAAAAACCATTTTTGGTTCCTTGCAGTATGATAGAAAGTTATTTAAAAAATAATTTAAATTAAAGTTGAAGCCTTTGAAAATTTCAAAGGCTTTTTTAATACAATTATAAAACCTACTTTCGCTGCCTGAAATTGGTTTGTTATTTTTTATAACAATTAAAAGGGAATCCCGTTACAATCGGGAGCTATCCCCGTAGCTGTAAAATTGCTTTCAGCAGAAGCTGAAAAAAAAATCTAAAGTAAAATATACCACTGTAAAAATTTACGGGAAGGTTACTAAAGATGCGATAAGCCAGAAGACCTGCCAACTTCTATTTTAAACTTAAAGCTTTCGGGTGAAAGGCTGTAGATGTGCCATTATTGTTGCATTTGCATGCGCCTGCTCATACGTAAGCTGTAAATATTAAACAGCTTTTTTTGAACATTCATTACCATATTATTTTGTTGGTCTGTTTTGGCTCGCCTATTTTTTGTATGGCACAAAAGCATGATACTTTACAAAACGTACAGGTAATAACGAAAAAAAATATCAATGTTACTACCAGTTCCTCTCCTGTTCAATTATTAAATACAAAAGATGCTTTTAAAAGAAATAGCTTAACCGTTGCTGATGCTTTAAAACATTTTGCAGGGGTTACCGTAAAAGATTACGGTGGCATTGGTGGTTTAAAAACAGTTTCAGTACGCAGCCTTGGTGCAAACCATACGGGCGTTTTATACGATGGCATTGCACTCGGCGATGCGCAAGGTGGGCAGATTGATGTAGGTAAATTTTCTTTAGATAATATTGAACAAATAGAATTGTATAATAGTGGTCCGGTAGATATTCTTTCACCTGCCAAAGCCTTTTCATACGGCTCGTTGCTGGTATTAAAAACAAATGCATATTCAATAAATACGAAGGACGAAAAAAGTGGAAATGTACAAATACAGTACGGTTCTTTTGGCTTCTTCTCCCCTGCTATTAAATATAAGCAACAGTTGGGCAAAAAAATTGTAATGGGTTTTAATGCAATGTACCAACAAGCAAATGGTGCCTATCCGTTTACCTCTTATGAAAATAGCAACACAACTAAAAAGAGAAAAAATTCAGCTATTAAAGCATTCAGGTTTGAATATGATGCATCCATACAAATAAATGATAGTAATAAAATAAATTTTAAAACCTACTATTATAATTCTAAAAGAGGATTGCCCGGTGCCATTATTTTATTCAATGATATAAGTAACGAGAGGTTAAACGATCGTAACTTTTTTATACAAAGTAGTTGGCAAAAAAAAGCTGGCATTAAAGGTGAATTGCTGTTAAGTGCAAAATATACGGCTGATAAAAATTATTATGTTGACCCTACCTATCCAAATAGTTTTGGCAGATTAGAAAATGAATTTTACAGCAAAGAATTTTATTTGTCTGCTTCGTATGGTTACAAAGTAAATAAAATTTTTAAGCTAAGTTTTTCATCTGATGCTTTTAATAACAGGCTAAACAGAACAGATATTTTTGCAGCAGATTTTGCGAACCCCACTAGAAATTCATTTTTAAATAATGCAGCATTTCAATTTAAAAAGCAGCGGTTTGAAATAACAGGCAATGTGCTTCATACTTTAATAAATGAAAAAGTTACCAATGGAAAACCAGGTAGAAATTTAAGCGCATTTTCCGAAGCCATTGCTGCCAGTTTTCAACCAATAAAAAATATTCCTCTTCGAGCCAGGGCATTTTATAAACATGTTTTTAGAGCTCCTACTTTCAATGATCTATATTATACCAATGTGGGCAACACAAATTTAAAACCTGAGTTTGCAGATCAGTTAAATGCAGGACTTACTTATGGTAAACAAAACCTCGGTTTCATGCGAAGTATAACTTTTACTACTGATGCATATTTAAATAAAGTAAATGATAAAATAATTGCACTTCCTACACAAAATCTTTTTCAATGGTCAGTACAAAATATAGGAAAAGTAAATATTAAAGGGATAGATGTATCCCTTCACACAAAAACCAAAGAGTGGAAAAATGTAAGATTATCAGCAGATGTAACATATAGTTTTCAGGAAGTGTTAGATGTAACTGATAACACATCATCAGTTTATAAAACGCAATTACCATATACACCTAAACACAGTGGTAGCAGTTCTTTTAGCATAGAGCATAAGAGAGCTACTTTAAATTATAATATCATTTTTTCATCTTACAGATATAAACAGGGCGATGCCTTATTTGTAAATTTATTACAACCATGGAACACAAATGATGTATCGTTTAGCTACAGTTTTGGTAAAACATTTTCTACCAATTATAAAATTATACTGGAGGCAAATAATATTTTTAACACCCAATACGAAATGATAAAATATTATCCACTGCCGGGCTTTAATTACAGAATTTCTTTAAATATCTCTTTTATAAAACAAAAACAATCATATGAATATTAAACAAACAAGTTTTGCAATGTTGAGTGCCGTATTATTTTTAAGTGCGTGTAAAAAAGTAAAGGATACAACGCCAGTTTTACCGCCTGAATTTACACTACCAGAAGGCGCTTATGTATTGAGTGAAGGTAGTTTCAATGCAAATAATACCAAATTATCTTTTTATGCAAAAGGATCATCTACTACCACCGGTGATGTGTTTTTACAACAAAATCCAGATTCTACTGCAGGTCTTGGTGGTTTGGGTAATGATGCAATTATCTATGGTTCAAAAATGTATATTATATTGAATCAATCGGGTTTGGTTACCGTATTAAAAGCCTCTAATGCAAAATTTATCAAACAGATTTCTTTTAAAAATGGCATTACAAATAAGCAACCTCGTTATGCAGTTGCTGCACGTGGAAAAGTATATGTAACATCATACGATAATACCGTAAGCGTTATTGATACATCATCCCTTGCCATTATAAAAACTATTGTGGTGGGTGCTAATCCTGAAGGAATAGCTGCTTCTGCTAACTTTTTATATGTAGCAAATTCAGGAGGTTTTAATACCATACCTGATTCTACTGTTTCTTTAATTGATTTGAATATTGAACTGGAAGTACGAAAAATTAAGGTGGGTGTTAATCCTTACAAAGTAGAAATAAATGCTGCAGGAAATGTATTTGTAAGTGCATATGGTAATTACACAACTATTCCTGCTTCTGTTTCTGTTATAAACGGAGCTTTGAATACAACAAGTATAAATCTTGGTAGCAATTTTAGTTATTCCAATGTTAGAATAGCTGGGGAAACAGCCTATTTATATAACAATTATGGTGGCACCGGTACTGCAAAAGTGTATAACACTACTACCAATACTGTAACCAGAAATGAATTTATTACTGATGGTACTGTCATTCAAACTCCTTATGGGTTAAATATAGACTCACAAAATGGCGATGTTTATATTGCTGATGCAAAAAATTTCACATCTGCGGGAACAGTAACTTGCTTTGGAAGCAATGGTGTAAAAAAGTTTTCGTTCTCCGTTTCACCGGGTGTAAATCCCAATACGATATTGTTTAAACGATAACGGTTAATTTAGTAAAGAGGCTGTATCCAATTTAAAATTTGGATACAGCCTCTTTTTATTTAAACCCGCATATGGTCAGGCTTCCAGACTGTTATCAATTTTTTGATGTTATCAGCAGATAAATTTTCATTTATTGCTTTCATGGTTAGTTGCACAAATTCTGCATCATGCGCAAATCTTAATGCGGCTATTTGAGAGAATGATAATGTTTGTACCGTATCCTCATATTTTTTACCGGTAAGTTGAAAATACCGGAGGTAAAATTCCAACCTTACAATCCTGTTCTGGTTTCCGAGCGCATAATGTTGCCTAAGCATTATTGCCAGGTATAAAATAGCAAATGATAAAAAGGTAAATAATATCCAAATAAGAGATTCATCCTTATTCTGAAAAATTTTAACCACACCAATTATTACAGCTGCAGTCATTATTGGTAAAAATATAAAATGATGTGGCGGATAAAATTTTAAATGCTGTTTGTAGTTTTGTTCCATAAAATGTTTTCTTGTAATACTACATTTTTAATACCAATTCTTCTCTCATATAGTAACATAATAAAAGCCGCTACAAATTGTAACGGCTTTTAAAAATAGGGCTTTGGACTATTACTATTTCATAGATATGCTTATTATTTATTAACTGCAACACTTTCCGCAATGTCAATCCATGCAGTTGCTTCATCAGCGCCATTCTTCTTTATAAAATCTTTACGCTCACTTTCTAATTTACGCTCACGAGATTTTCCTACAATCACTCTAATTTTAGTTCTTCTCTCTTCATTTAAAGCAGCCAATTCCTGCTTTTTTGTTTGTGGGTCATTACCCTGTACAATTGCTTTTGCTTTATCACTATACGTTTGGTTAATGTACTTAACCTGCTTACTTTGGTATTCATTTAATTTTGCAGCACGGTTTATATCCATTTGCACTTTGTCCATCTTATCTGCATCTTCACGGTTTTTTACAATCAAACCATAGCGTACATTTTTCAAGCTGTCGATGTTTCTTAAACCACTTTCACGATAAACCAAACTCAAACTGTCTTTTTGAAAATCAGAAACACTATCAGTTGCATAACGAAGAGAGTCTTCCATTCTTAATCCAATAATAAGAGAATCTCTCATTAATTTTTTTTGAGCTTCAGCCTTGTTAAATTTAGCTTTTGCTATCGCTTCTTTATTAGGGGCTTTTCTTGATTTTTTACCTTTTTTTGTTTGCGCTTCTGCTCCTATCATGGATAATGCTACCACGCATAATAAAAATATTTTTTTCATAGCTTAATTATTTTTCACCCTATTTTCAATTACCGTGCCATTAAAGAAAATGTTAAAGGATTTGTTGCACCCTTATTCATTTTGGGCACTCATACATGCCTAAAATGATAAAGTTTAAATTCTTGAAATTGTATATTTTACCGAGGGAGATTTGTTGGATTCCAGGCAAATTTTTTACTAAAAAAAAGTGTACAAATAAATGCTATTTGGCCAAACGGAGCTATATCCATTATAAACCAATTTGCAAAATGAAACAGCAGAAAAAATACGGCTAAGTAGGTATCAAAACGTTTGGTAAAGAAACCGATAGTTGCTGAAAGTTCTAAAATGGTAGCACCAATATATAAAAAAGTTGCAAACTGATTATGTGTAATTAAGTATAAATTAAAATTGGTACGAATAGAGTATGATTGCTCTAAAAAGTAAGGTGTAAATTGATTTACAACGGCATGATTTAAATGATCAGCTGAAAATACCGAACCACTTTTTAATTTAAAGTATGCTGCTGATACATAAAAAAACAATAAAAAATATCTTGTAAATTCAAAAACAATTTGTTTGCGTTTTACATTGGCAAAAATAAATGGCAGCAAAATTAATAAGTAGCCAGATTGATAATTTCTATGTGCAAGGTGCCCTGTAAAAATTGTATAAAATATAAATAATAAAATAAGGAGCGTTATAGCAATCCAATTTTGTAAAGGTTTTAAAATAAGAGCTAGCAATAATAGAAGTATGGCTACATCTATAAAATAACATAGATAAATATTACTTAAAATAAATTGTGGTAAGCCTGTG
Organism: Ferruginibacter sp.; assembly: GCA_031398005.1. Taxonomy (GTDB): domain Bacteria; phylum Bacteroidota; class Bacteroidia; order Chitinophagales; family Chitinophagaceae; genus Ferruginibacter. The sequence continues at coordinate 39,188 of JANNMO010000002.1, read as the reverse complement.
AAATATATCATCCATAAAAGTGGATCTTGTTCAAAAGCTATAAAGCTGTTCTTTACAAAAGCAGCCGTATGAATTCCACTAAAAAAATAAATTAAAACTTCTACAAGCAATATCGATAATATAATTCGATACGCTTTAACGGTTAGCGGCTCTATGTATCTGTGTTTATTCATTGGTTACCGTTTGTTTTATTACCAATGTGGAGTCTCTCAGTTTAAAAGCGTTTTCGGTAACATCAAAAGTATATTCCCAAATTTCTATACCATCTCGTACCCTCACAGGTAAATGATGAAATTTTACAAACCAAACAGGCCAAGTAGTTATTGTGTTAGGAAGTGGTGCTAATTTTTTTAAATATTTTTCTCGGGTAGCCGTATCTGTAATTCTTCTTTCCAACAAATTCGTCATCAAATCTTTTTTACCTGCCTTTGTCCATTTTGAAAACATTTGCAAAGAACTTTCAGAAAAATCTTTTTTTAAATATGGGTCATCAGTTATTTTCACTAGGGCACCATTTAATTTTACTGCATAGGTTGATGTTGTAAAATCATTGGATTTTTTAACCGAAAACATATTATTTATTGGAAACAATAACATGTCCATTTGCTTACGTAATACAATTACATAAGCTAGCATAAAAAGTATAGCAAAAAGGAAAAAGAATTTCGCTTCTTTAAAAAGACGGTAAAGAAATAGTTTTTGATACAAGTTAAAATGTTTAAAACCGTTTTAAAAAATTCCAGTCTGATTTTTTTGGTGAAAATATTTGCTTAAAGCCAATGTGCGCTTCCTGTGTAAACCTTTTTAAAAGTACAAATAAACCCAAAAAATTAGCCACAGAAAATACGATTGCTGCAGCCAAGTAACCATAGAAAGGCACTAAAAAATAATCTCCCACTACTATCATTATAAACGTACCAAGCAGGGCCCAAATGATGATCAGTTGCTTATCTATCCCTTCAAAATATGAGATGAGCAATAAGCTTATTGATAAAAAATAAACTCCTAAAAATGAAGCAATAAAAATTGGATACATTAAATTGAAATCATCACCCAGCAACCAGGTAAAAATATATGGCCCAATAAATAAAAATAAAATAAAGCCCGCAAAATATACCACTGTAAGCAATCTACACAACATAGCTAATTTTACTGCCAAGGCTTCTGCCGCATTTATGGTATAAGGAAAAATTACTCCGGCTATTAAACCCGGAAATACCAGCAACATTTGCCCAATTTTAGCCGCCTGCACATAATTGCCAAGCGCTATTTTATCACAGTATTTCTCTACAAAATAAAGATCTGCCCTAATTACTAAAAAAAATAAAAGGGTAACGCCAAAATTATTGAGCGAATAACTGAAGAGCTTTTTTGTGATATTATCCGTTCGAGTAATTGACCTAAAATCATTTTTATGTTGTTGGTAAAAATAAAAACATAAAAATATCATTTGCAGTAATATACCCAATGCAGAAATAATCAAGACTAAATCATTGCTGTTTTTTGATATTGTATTGCTTTGCAAAAAATTTGTACCGGTAGAATACAAATAATAAAGAAAAACAGTTTGGCATAATACCATTATACAAGCAGAAACATTGAGGCTTATATACATTCTTTTAACCTGATAAAAAGCACTTACATAGTAAACAAGTATATTACTCATTATAAAAACCACACACCAAAATAAGGAATATCCCACCATTTCTTTTGCATAAATATTTAATACAATTATGGTAATAGATGTTTGTAGCAATAACACAAAAAGTAATAATAAAATAATAGCACTCGTTTTTTCCGGTCTTTTCGAGGCAAAGTATATGATACCATTTTCCAATCCAATTCTTAGAACCGTACTTAGTAAAGTAAAAGCCGCCAATGCATAAAAAAAATTGGCACTTGCTTCTACTCCAAGCATGCGAACAATAATAATGTTGTTTAAAAAAGTAAACAACATGGTAATAATTCTCCAACCGGTATTATGCAGCAGCGCCTGCTTTATTTTCATATGTAATATTATGGCATAAATATATTTATTTAAAAACGTAAAAATTAAAAATGATTAATTTGCAATAAATAAATAACGGATGTCTTTCTCCAAAAAAATAAAAAATGATGTTGCATCTACTGCCAATACAGGCTTTGGCACCAATGCTTCCAGCTACGGTGGCAGGTTGGTTAATGCAGATGGCACACCCAACATCCAAAAAAGAGGCGTGGCTTTTTTTGAACGTTTTAGTTGGTTTCATAGTTTGTTATCTATATCTGCATGGCGCTTTTTCTTAACCATCTTATTTTTTTATATTAGTGTAAACCTAGTTTTCACACTCATTTATTATGCCATAGGTGTAGAGCATTTAATAGGATTAAAAACCAGCTCCGAGGCAGAAAAGTTTGTGGAAGCTTTCTTTTTTAGCACCCAAACCTATACAACAGTTGGGTATGGTAGAATAAGCCCCAGCGGTTTTGCCATGAATGCTGTTTCATCTTTTCAGGCACTTATAGGATTATTAAGTTTTGCAGTAGCCACAGGCCTTATGTATGGCAGATTTAGCCGACCAAGGGCATTTATTAAGTTTGCAGACAATGCAGTTATTAGTCCTTACAAAGAAATTACCGGACTAATGATAAGGCTTGCCCCATTTAAAAATACAACGCTAACAGATGCTGAAGCAAAAGTTACACTTGCCTTAATTACAGAAGAAGATGGCAAAACAGTCAACCGTTTTTTTAATCTTGATTTGGAATTACGCAGCATCAATGCACTTACCCTTAGCTGGACCATTGTTCACCCTATTACAGATGAAAGTCCACTCTATAATTTTACCGAAGAAGATTTTAAAAATGCCAAAGGAGAGATTATTGTTTTTGTAAAAGCCTTCGACGATATGTTTAGCAATACCGTTATTGCACGTACCTCGTACACGTTAGATGAAGTGCGCTACGGCGTAAAATTTGTCCCTATGTTTCACCGAGATAATGAAAAGAACACTACCATACTCGATCTTAATAAACTCAATTTATTTGAAGCTGCAAAACTTCCTATAAATATTTTAGACTAGGGCGTGCCCACCCTGCAGGCTTTCGGTTAAATTAAAACATATTACACGGTGGTCGGGCTATGCGCTACTACTCCGGCACAGACCAACGCACAAAACCTTCACCGGGGTAGCCGCTTCTATCCCTTACGCAAAATGCAGTTTGTATTATTTTTTCAAACATTTATTATAGTTGAATTAAAAAAATTTGCAAATCGGCTAAAGCCATAAATGCTTATGGGCTAAAGCTCAATCCATCTAATTTTAAAATTCCCCGCCCTGAAGGGCGGGGCTATTCAAAAGGTGTAATAATATTTTTTAAAAAATGCTTCCAGTAATAGATTTTGTGAATTGAACAGTTCGTACTAATTATTTCTTCAAACTTTTTATAATAGCAATAAACTCTGCAGCTACTAAACTTGCTCCACCAACCAATCCACCATCAACATCTGATTGAGAAAAAATTTCTTCCGCATTGGCTGCCTTTACGCTTCCTCCATACAAAATAGAAATACTGTTGGCCACATCTTCGCCATATTTATTTGATAATACTTTTCTTATGTGAGCATGCATTTCCTGTGCCTGTGCGCTGCTGGCTGTAAGCCCTGTACCTATTGCCCATATTGGCTCGTAGGCTATCACAAAATTTTGCATAGCTTCAGAAGACAAATGAAAGAGGCTTTCTTGTAACTGCTTTTCTATATGTTCATTTTGCGTATTGGCTTCTCTTATTTGCAAAGGCTCGCCACAACAAAAAATGGGATGCAAATTATTTTCTAATGCAAGGTTTACTTTCTTAGTTAGTATATCATTTGTCTCGTTGTAATAATCTCTACGCTCACTGTGCCCTATAATTACATATTTAATTCCTATACTTTTTATCATTTCTGTACTCACTTCACCAGTGTAGGCACCAGATTTATCTGCTGCACAATTTTGCGCAGCAGTATAAAAATTATTTACATTATCCGTTTTGTTTTTTACATTAATAAGGTATGGAAACGGCACTGCAAATACCGCATTTTGGTTCTCCGTCAGTGAAAAATCTCCTGCAATAATTTCATCCATTAATTTTTCTCCCTGCTCAAGGGTAAGGTTCATTTTCCAGTTGGCTGCTGCTATTTGTTTTCTCATAATAATTTTTTATAAAATTTATTGCTCTTTTTTAATGGTTAATTTCTCGTTTTAAAATAATTACATTTCCCGTATAACCTGCACCATCGTACATATTACTCATACTCACTGTAACTTCCCAACCTAGTTTTCCCAATTCATTTAATTGTACTACAAGCGCTTCAAAATCTTGCTTATATTTCATCCAGCCTTTAGTAGGCACAGGCAAAGTTTTATATTCAAATTTTTCCATACAATTTTTTTAGCTCTTCTTTTACATCTTCATTTAGTGAAGCGTTTTTAAATGCCATCCAATTTTCAATGTCTTTTAAAGCTTTGTCAAATATATATTTTTCTTTGCCCCAGGTAAAACTTTCTGTAAATTTTGGCGGCATTATCTCACCAAAAATATTGCAACAAATGCCCACTACACTGCCTGTATTAAATGAAGTATTAATAGCTGCTCTGCTGTAATCTCCCATTAACAAGCCGGCTTTATTGCCTGCATACATTGGTTCAGCATTTTTTTGCAAAATATATCCAACATTGCCGCCGGTATTTTTCACATTACTGTTACTTGTTCCTGCGCCGAGGTTGCACCATTCACCCAATACACTGTCTCCTAAATAACCATCATGCGCTTTGTTACTGTTCCCAAATAAAACACTGTTTTTTATTTCGCCACCTACTACACAATTAGCTCCAATACTGGTAGCACCATAAATTTTAGTTCCCATTTTGGCCACACTATTGTTGCCCATAAAAAATGGCCCCCTAATCATACAGCCTTCCATTATCTGTGCGTTTGCACTTATATAAATAGGGCCTGTACTTGCATTGAGCATACTGTAAGCAATGAAAGCACCTTCTTCTATAAATATATCTTCACTATTTATACTGTTATTACTGGCGTGTAATGGACTACTTTTTTTGGTGTAGGTTAGTAATTCAACATCTTGCCTCAGCGCATAATCATTGTATTGTACAATTTGCCAGGGGTATTGTATAATTTTTATGGTGTCCGTTTCTTCAATCGGTAATTTATTCGTGCATTTTTCTATAATTTCTTCAAAATTTTGCAGGGTGGCTATAATGTTTGCAGGAATTTGAATGCCTTTATCGTTTTCATTTATCGAGATTTCTTCTCCAGTAAGCAATTCCCATTTTTGCTTTATCGTAAGTGCACCCACCAATATATCTGCCACATGGCGTGTAGGCGTAAAGGGAAAAAGATGATCTCTGCATGCATGTTCAACTAAAACTATCATGGTTTAAAAATAACGATATTAAATAAATAATTTGTTCGCTTTATAAAGATGGATATTATAATAAACGGTTGCATTACTTTTTGGTAAAAATTGAAACCATACTTTTAAATCTGTTTGGTTATTTTTACAGCTTAAAATTATCATTTGTATGGATGAATTGTTCACCAATGCCGCAGCCATTCTATCGTTTATTTGTTTGTGTGCGGTAGCTTATCTCATAAAAGAAGTATTATCGCTTAAAGAATATATAAAAACCGCTAACCCCGAAAATAAGAAACTGCAGTTATTGGCATACGAAAGGTTAACCGTATTTGCAGAACGGGCAGGTTTAAAAAACATGATCAGCAGCGCTGAAGCCCATGGCGAAAGTGCAGCCGTAATGCACGGTGTACTTATTCAAAATATTAAAACGGAATATGATTATAATGTGAGCCAGCAAATTTATGTGAGCAAAGAAATATGGAATGCAGTTACAAAATTAAAAGACCAAAATATCTATATCATCAACCAGTTGGCTGCCATGTTGCCGCCTCATGCAACCTCACTCGACCTTAGTAAAAGAGTGTTGGAATATAGCTTAACACAACAACAGGAACTAAACCAACTTGTGTTAGATGCTATACAACATGAAGCTAAAGAGGCGATGAAGAATGCAGAATAAAGACACAAGATATTAGACATAAGACATAAGATTTAAATGCAGCCAACAAAAATTACCACCGACTCCGGTATAGAAATTAAAGAATTATACAGCGCAGATAATTCACCAAAGGCAGATGCCTCATTGCCCGGTGAGTTTCCATTTACCCGTGGCGTACAATCATCTATGTACCGTGGTAAAATGTGGACCATGCGGCAGTACGCAGGTTTTTCAACCGCAGAAGAAAGTAATAAACGTTATCATTATTTATTGAGCCAAGGTGTAAGCGGGCTTAGCGTAGCATTCGATTTGCCTACCCAAATTGGGTACGATAGCGATCATCCATTATCTGATGGAGAAGTAGGAAAAGTGGGTGTAGCTATTGATAGTATTGAAGACATGGAATTGCTTTTTGCAGGTATCAATTTAGAAGAAGTTTCTACCTCCATGACCATTAATGCATCAGGTTTTATTTTGCTGGCCTTCTATGTAGCATTGGCCAAAAAACAAGGGGCAGATTTAAATAAAATATCTGGCACCATACAAAACGATATTTTAAAAGAATATGCTGCAAGAGGCACTTATATTTATCCTCCTAAACCATCCATGCGCATCATCACCGATATTTTTGAATGGTGCAGCAGTACAGTTCCAAAATGGAATACCATTTCTATTTCCGGCTATCATATCAGAGAAGCAGGAAGCACGGCAGTACAAGAAATAGCATTTACATTAAGCAATGGAAAAGCTTATGTGCAGGCCGCTTTGCAAAAAGGTTTAGATATAAATGTATTTGGAAAAAGATTATCGTTTTTCTTTAATGCACACAACGATTTGTTTGAAGAAGTGGCAAAGTTTAGAGCAGCCAGAAGAATGTGGGCAACCATAATGAAAAACCTCGGCGCTACAGATGAGAAAGCAATGATGCTGCGGTTTCATACACAAACCGGTGGTAGCACACTTACAGCCCAACAGCCGCTTAATAATATTTGTAGGGTAACCATACAATCGCTTGCGGCAGTAATGGGCGGCACACAAAGTCTGCACACAAATGGATACGATGAGGCATTGAGTTTGCCAACCGAAGAAGCCGCTAAAATAGCTTTGCGTACCCAGCAAATTGTAGCTTTTGAAAGTGGTGTTCCAAATACCGTTGACCCACTAGCCGGTAGTTATTTTATAGAAGCACTTACAGATGAAGTAGAAAAAGCTGCATTGGAATTAATAGAAAAAATAGATGTGATGGGTGGAAGTGTAGAAGCCATTGAACAAGGTTTTATGCAGGAACAAATAGCATCCAGCGCTTACCAATACCAAAAAGATATTGAAGCGGGCACAAAAATAAGTGTGGGTGTAAATAAGTTTCAATCGCCGGAAATGAACAAAACACCGGTGTTTAAAATTGATGAAAGTATTCAAAAAATACAAACTGAAAAGCTTGCTTTATTAAAACAAAAGAGAGACAATAACAAAGTAAAAGATTGTTTACATAAAATTACCCTGGCCGCAAACGGTACGGAAAATTTAATGCCATTGGTAGTGGAAGCAGTAGAAAATTATTGCACACTTGGTGAAATTGCAGATACTTTGAGAGAAGTATTTGGAGAATATAAATAAGCTGAGTAAATAACTTTTTCAAAACATTATTTTTACAAAAAGCCCCAATTGCAAAAACAATTGGGGTTTTTTCTGTTACATATTTCCATTTTTATGGATTGGCAATATCCCACTGCACTTCTGCATCTGGACGAGACATTGCTTCAAACACTACAAAATTATTTCCACCAATTGTACCCTGAGGTAAAATTTGATTAAGTCTGTTATAACGACGCATATCAAACCAACGATGTCCTTCAAAAAATAATGAATAACTACGTTGCTTCAAAATCTCATCTATAAGAGCTGGTGCTGTAATTGCTCCTGTGTAACCAAGTAAGCCATTACTAATTCTTATGGTATTTATTGCACTCACAGCATTAGCAATATTTGTAACGCCACCCAATTGAACATTTGCTTCAGCATACATCAATATTAATTCTTCATTTTTAATTATTGGAGCACTGGTAGTATTGCTAGCATATAACCGTGACTCATGCGTAGAAGTAAAAGCACCACTCTGGCGAGGAGATGTTCTTACACCTACTTTAGCAGCAGATCCAAAAACTCTGGTATCACCAGCTTCAGCACCTGCAATAAATTCGTTGAAAACTACATATGGTGCACCGCTTGAATTTGGCACATGAAATAGACCATTTGTAATATCATTGGGAGCAGTTGAAAATATAAATGATGGACCCGCTTTTAAATTACCCGACAAATCTAAAAAAGAAGCAGCCAATGCAGCTGACATACCAGGCCAATCCATTTGATACATGGCAATACGTGCAGCAATGGCTCTATTAAACTTTTTAAACTCCGCCGGATTATTGAAAGAACCATAACCACTGTTTATAGCAAAAGGAAAAGCTGTAGTACCCGCAGCATTTAATGCAGCAAGTCCATCATCAGCATATTTTTTACAAACCGCCAAAGCAGTAGCATAAGTGCCAAATTTGCCGGGCTTTAATAAATCTCCGGGCGAAAACAAATCAGTAAAGCTTTCTCTAATACCATTTTTGCCCTGCATATTTGCAAGGTTTAATGTTACATAAGCCTGTATTGTTTTTGAAAATCCTATAACGGCATTTTTCTCAGCCGCAGATATAGAATTTGTATTATTAACAGCAATGATAAATTGTTCCGCTCTTCTTCTTGTTTGAGAATAAGCAGCATAATAAGTATTAAAAATGCCTGCAGGGTCATTGGCTCCTGCCGCAGTGCCACCATATTGTGCCACATTGGTACCAAGCAATTCAGTAAAATACCTGTTATCTGTAGAAGCAGAATAAATTATTTCTCTACCTACTGTACCGGTAACTCGGCCAAAATCTAAAAAAGCAGATCGTACAACCCCTTGTAACCCTGTACCAAGCTGTTTAATTTGAGCTTTGTTGGCATTGGTTAAATACAATGCGGTGGGTGCTGCATTAGGATCTAATTCTGTTGCTACTTCAAAATCTTCTTTTTTGCAGGAGCTAAAAGCTACAGAAGCAAACACTACTGCGGGTATTATATATTTTGTGATGTTTATCATATGATTAAAGTTTAGAAATTTACATTAAAGTGAAAATACATTCTTCTTGCTGCAGGAAAACTTAATAAGTCTACCGGCGCAATGGTTGGTCTGTTACCAAAGTTAGCACCTTCAGGATCGTAACCATAGTAATTTGTGATTACGAAAACATTTTGTGCTGAAACTCCTACTCTTACCTGTTCAATTGCTTTAAATGCAGATGATTTTGTGTAAACAGATTTTGGAATGGTATAATACAAAGAAACTTCTCTAAGTTTTGTAAAAGTAGCATCTTGTATAAACTGACGGGTTGTTACACCTGGCTGACCAAGTTGACGAGCAAGACCTAAAGGTACGCCTGCGCTGTTTTTTGTACTCCAGTCTGGTGATGTACCACCTTCATCTGTTAGTTCTTGATTTAAACTTGAATTAAAGTTTTTATGACTGTGGTGAAATAAGAAAGCAAATTCAAAGTTTTTTGCAAAACTGATATTGTTGCTCCAAGATGCCTGCCATTTAGGTTGAGCATCTTCATAGATTGTTGGCGAACCGTTTACGTTAGGAGAACCATACCAAGCTGTTGGAGAAAAACCAACTCTTTGACGTTGTGTACCAAAAGCACCGAAGCCAGATGCAGCTACAGGTTTTTCAGGTATAATCATTCTGGTAATTTTTGTACGGTTGTTGTACCAGTTGATATTAGTATTCCATCTAAGATTTGTTTTTTTAATAACTGTTCCTCCCAATGCTAATTCAATTCCTTTATTTGTAAAATCTCCTACATTAAATGCAGTGAATGAGTTTACCCCTGTACCCGGAGATAAATTAAATACATCAATAAAGTCTTTTACTTTTTTATTGTAAACAGTTCCTTCAAAAGTTATTCTGCTGTCTAAAAAATTCGCATCTAATCCAAACTCAAATTCAGATGCTCTTTCAGGAGCGATCGTTGGATTTCCAATACTTGTTGGTGTTACAAAACCTGTAGAACCACCTATTGCAGCAGTTGCCAAAGAATTAAATACCGAGCCATAGGTTGCACTGTTTCCTGTTTCACCATAAGCAGCTCTTAATTTAAATAAGTTAACAGCTTTAATTTTCCAAAAATCAAAGTTTGCAAGGTTCAATGCCAATGAAGCTTTCGGGAAATTATAGAATTTATTTTTATCGACATTTAAAGTAGATCTATCTCTTCTGATAGCACCTGTTGCAATAATCTTATCGTCCCAGTTTACTTCCTGTTGAGCCACTAAACCTTCTTCATGTAATCTGCCATTATCTAAAAAAGAAAGCTGTACCAATCCAGTTCTTGGATTGTTGGTTCCTGCTGGTATTCCTTCTCCTTGAAACCACTGAACTCTGTTATTCTGATCTAAACGGGTTGCACCTAAAGAAGTTGTTAGGTTAAACTTTTTTATTTCCGTATTATAAACCAAAAATCCTTGAAAATTGGTGTTGGTTGAACGTGTACTGCTAAAACGTGCAGCACCCGGGTTAGCTCTTTGTTGTTGAAATTGTACATCTTCCGGCATTACAACTACATTTTGTTGATGTACATAATCTATACCACCTTGAATATTAAATTTTAAGCTTTGCTTTTCTTTTCTCAATAAATAAATGGTAGATGTAAATGAAGAAATTATTCTGTTTACTCTCTCATTGTTTATTCCTTTATCAATAATTTCTAAAGGGTTTTGACCAGTTAACGGATTAGCCGGATAAATTCCATTTACAGGTTTTTGATCTAACCAATTTGGTAAATAGGCAAGGTTATATCCTAAAGACACACCATTATTATCGTTTCCGCTAAATGATCTGTCACTGTTAGAATTTAGGTAGTTTGTAGCTACGCCAAGATCCCACCATGTAGTAGGTTTAAAATCTACATTAACCCTTACAGAACTTCTTGAATAACCCGTTCTTTTTTGAATACCAGTTTCTGACAATCTTCCAACCGCAGCGTACATTTTTGCTTTGTCAGTACCGCCAGATATAGACAGTTTTGTGTTTGTATGAAAACCTGTATTGCCGTATGCAATTTTTTCATAGTCGGTTGTTTGAGCACCTGCACCATTTGCATTAAACAATGCAAGCATAGCAGCATTGCTTACCAACCAAGAGCCATCAGCAATTTTTTGAGCATCCCATGGTGTTTTGTGCATGCCTATTAAATTAAGTGCTTTTACTGTTCCAATATCTTGAGATAAAGAAATAGATGTTCTACCTGCTTTTCCTTTTTTAGTAGTAATGATAATAACCCCGGCATTTGCACGAGTACCATAAATAGCAGCCGCACTTGGACCTTTTAAAATTTCTATATTTTCAATATCAGCAGGGTTTAAATCTGCTAGCCTGTTTGGAGCCTGGTCTTGTGTACCAGATGTTTGACCTGTAGCACCGGAGAATGGACCGGTACCTGCTCCTGTTGCATTTTGAGCATTGCTTGCATAAACACCATCAATAATATACAATGGCTCTGAGTTTTGATTGATGGACGATACACCTCTTAATCTAACAGAAAAACCACCACCTGGTGCTCCACTGTTTGCACTTATTTGTGCACCAGAAATTTTACCTTGCATGGCACCATCTAAGGTTACGGGCCTGGTAGAACCCGTTAATTGTTTTGCATTAATTGTTCCTACTGAGTTGGCCAAGTTAGATCTCTTAATACTTGTGGCCAAACCGGTAACAACTACCTCGGAAAGTTTTGAAAAATCTTCCGATAATTTAACAACCAATTCTGATCCTGTTATTGGAACGGTCATTGTACCATACCCAACATAGGATACCGTAACAGTTTTAGCATTGGTAGCAACCCTTAAAGAAAAGCTACCATCTCTTCCGGTAACAGTACTGTTTTTACTGATGTTTTCGAAGACTGTGGCCCCTTCCAATGGCTTGTCTTTTTCAACATCTGTAACTCTTCCTGTAATGTCTCTTTGAGCAAATACAAGTGTAGGAACTGATCCTAACAAAACAGCGCATATCATAAATACGGCTAGTTTTTTCATTTTTTGTTTCATGTAATGGATTTAGTTAGTAAAAAGTAAATTAAAAGTAGATAAAATTTAATATAAATTTAATGATATATTATTTTTTAATTATTTAAAATCTTCCTAACCAATATATTAAAACTTTCAACACTTTGTAAATTATAGATGCAGTTTTACTTATCATGTAATTTTTTTAATTTATGGAATACGAAAATCCCACAGGAAACAAGTCCTATTTCTGAACCGTATTAATAGACCATATTTAAAAACTGAAGGAATTTTTTATTTGCCTATTTATGTTTCAACATATTGAGAGTTGAATAAAATAAATATTAGTACTTGAAATTTAATACTTTCGAGTACATTTAATTACTATTATAGCTTTCAAATTTCAAAACTATTATGCAACATCTTATTACTTTAATCTTTACTTTTTTATCATTAAGTGCTTTTTCACAAACTGTTGATCTTTCCAAAGAATTTAAAAACCTAAAACCCCGTGCTATTGGCCCAAGCGGCATGAGTGGGCGCATTACAACAATAGATGCTTTGCAAAAAGAGCCTAATACTATTTACATAGGTGCGGCTAGCGGCGGTGTATGGAAAACGGAGAACGCCGGAAACAATTGGGTACCTATTTTTGATGAACAACCTATTCAAAATATAGGAAGCATTGCCATATGCCAAAGCAACCCAAGTATAGTATGGGTAGGCACCGGAGAAGGAAATCCTCGTAACAGTGTAAGCCTTGGAGAAGGCATTTACAAAAGTTTAGATGCCGGTAAAACATGGAAATGTATGGGCCTGGAAAAAACCAGAAATATACATAGAGTTATTATTGACCCTACAAAACCTAATGTAGTATATGCAGGTGCTATTGGAAATCCTTATGGCATACACAATGAAAGAGGCGTTTATAAAACAACTGATGGTGGAGAAACATGGAACAAAATATTATATACAAATGATACCAGCGGGGTGGCAGATATGGTGATGGATTCTAAAAATCCCAATAAAATATTTGCAGCTATGTGGCAACATTCACGCAGCCCATGGAGTTTGAGCAGTGGCGGAAAAGGTAGTGGTTTGTATGTAACACTGGATGCAGGAAAAAGCTGGAAAAAATTAAATGGTGAAGGTGGTTTGCCTACCGGCGATTATGGTCGTATTGGAATTACAATGTGCCACGATATGCCCAACAGAATTTATGCTTTAATAGAAAGTACCAAAAGTGCTTTGTACAGAAGTGATGATGGTGGTAGCAAATGGGAAAAAGTAAATGAAGACCCTGCATACACAGCCAACAGAAGTTTTTATTTTCAGGATATTTTTGCTGATCCTAAAAATGAAAATCGCTTGTGGTTAATCAATCAAATTGTAAGCATGAGTGAAGACGGCGGTAAAACTTTTAAGACTGTTATTCCTTACAACGGTATTCATCCAGACCATCATGCTTTTTGGATAAACCCTTTAGATCCTAATTATATTATTGATGGAAACGATGGCGGCATCGGCATTACAAGAGATAAAGGAAAGACATGGCAGTTTGATGAAAAAATACCTGTTGGTCAATTTTACCATATAAATGTGGACAATGAAATGCCTTATAATGTAATGGGCGGCATGCAGGATAATGGAAGCTGGCGTGGACCTGCATACACTTGGACAAATGCAGGATTGAAAAATTATTATTGGGAAAGCCTGTGGGGTGGAGATGGCTTTGATGTAATGCCCGATGCAGAAGATGCTAATTGGGTGTATGCGATGAGCCAAGGTGGAAATGTAGGAAGATACAATGTAATAACAGGAGAAAATTGGGACGTAAGACCACCAAGCGTAAGCAATACTATAAATAAAGATAGGCTGCGTTTTAACTGGAATGCTGCCATAGCGCAAGATGCGTTTGATAAAAAAACTATTTATTACGGTAGCCAGTTTGTACACAAGAGTATTGACAAAGGTGCAAGCTGGACAACTATTAGTCCAGATCTTACAACCAATGATACCATAAAAACAAATCAAACTAAAAACGGCGGAATAAGTATTGATATAACTGGTGCAGAAAATCATTGTACCATATTGGCTATTGAACCAAGCAAATTAAACAAAGATATTTTGTGGGTTACCACAGATGATGGCCAGGTACAACTTACAAGAGATGGTGGAAAAAACTGGGTAAACGTTGCAAGTAAAATTAATGGCTTAGCAAAAGGAAGTTGGATACCGCAGATAAGAGCAAGTAGATACAACGCAGGCGAGGCTTTTGTTGTAGCCAATGATTACCGCAGAGGAAATTTTGCTGCTACTATTTTTAGAACAACGGATTATGGAAACACGTGGACAAATATTTTACAAAATAAAAACACAAAAGGATATGCGCTTTGTGTATTGCAAGACCCTACAGAACCAAATTTAATTTTTGTAGGTACGGAACAAGGTTTGTGGATTACCATGGACAATGCTGCAACATTTCAGCAATTTAAAAATGGCTATCCGAGTGTGAGTACTTATGATTTGGCTATACAGGAAAGAGAAGCAGATTTATGCATTGCCACTTTTGGAAGGGCGCTTTATGTATTAGATGATATTCGTTCATTAAGAAAACTTGCTGCGCAGAAAGGAATACTCAATAAAAAAATTATGGCCTTTGATAACAATGATGCGTACCAAGTAACTTATAAAAACGCTCCGGGCTATGAGTGGAGTACATGGGGTATTTGGGATGCTGATAATAAAAGAAGAGGCGCAGCAATAAATTTTTATGTAAAGGTTTTGCCTCAAAGAACTGACACGTTAAAAGGGGTAATTACCGGAAAGAAAACAGTAGAAAAAAAACCTGTCGGTGATTTACAAACAAATAAAAAATTAATTGATTCTTTGAACAATCAGAAATTAAATCCTTCTGATTCTCTTTCTGCTAAAAATAAAAAAAATAAATACGATAGTGCAGTTGTAAAAATTTATAACGACAGAAATGAATTGATAAGAACGCTTAAATGGAGTATTGACAGTGGTTTCAATAAGAAATACTGGCGCATGGATGAAAAAGGCATGAGGTACCCTGCATCTGCAAAACCAAAACCGGAAGCGGATGAAATTGGCGGAGATGCTGTGTTACCGGGAAAATATAAAGTTGTGATTGCAGTTAATAAAGAAAAAGATTCTGCTTTCATTAATGTAAAAGCTGACCCACGTAAAACGGATAATACCGAAATTTTAAAAGCACAAAAATTGTTGGCTTTAAAACTTAAAGCAACTGCAGAAAAACTTACACAAGGTACAGACCAATTAACGGACGCAGAAGAAATTACTAAAAAGTATGAAGCACAGTTAAAAGATATAGAAACACCAATTGCAGATAGTATTCGCAAACAAAGTAAAAAAATACAGGAGCAAATAAAAACCATCAGAGAATTTATTTCGGGTAAAAAAGTAGAACGCCAGGGTTATGGCAAAGTGCCTGAAGAAACTGTGCTAACGGCTTATGAGGAAGCTATGGATAATATAAAAAGTAAAATGGTGGCACCTTCACAACAAGAAGAAATGCTGGTAACAAAAAGCGAGACAAAAATGGCCGAGGCCATTGTGAAAATAAATACTTTTTTCTCTACAAAGTGGAAAGATTATCAAAATTTGGTAGAGAATAATAAAGTGAATTTGTTTAAAGACTTTAAACAGTTGTAAAAAATACTTTCTTATAAAAATAGCCTTCGCAATAAAATGTGAAGGCTATTTTTTTAAATAATATTAGTTATTTGTGTTGTAACATTAAACCGCAAAACTAGTGCCGCAACCGCAAGTACTACTTGCATTTGGGTTTTTAAAAGTAAAGCCACGGGAGTTTAAGCCGCCCTCCCACTCTATTTCCATTCCGAATAGATAAATGCTTTGCGAATTATCTATGATAAAATTCACTCCATCTTTTTCATAAATAGCATCGTTTTCTTTTCTGCTATCAAAATCAAGCACGTATGTCATACCGCTACAGCCACCACCTTTTACGCCTACTCTAAGCATTTTTGCAGTATCAAAATCAGGTTGGTTCATTAGGCGTTTAACTTCGTTTACGGCTGAATCAGTGAAATTTATAGGATTTTTTATACCTGGTTCCATTGTTTTAAAATTTATGTAAAAATACGATTTCTCAAAAAAATAGAATCATAAAGTTGACTTACTTATTTTCTATTTTGAAAAAATAATAAAACAAACTGGTTTTGACAAAGAAACTACAACCTTTTAAAAATTTCTATTTGACAATTCACAATTCACCACCTAGTTTGCCAACTTACTTTTTCTAAAACCATATAAAAAATAAACAACTAACCCTAAACCCAACCAACCGCCAAACCAAAGCCAGTTGGCTAGAGTCATTCCCGTAAGTAAATATAAACATGAGCTCACACCCAATAATGGTATGAGCGAATAATTTTTAGCAAATGCCAACAATGCCAAAATGATCATCAACAACCAAAATATTATGACAGATACTTTCATTGTTTTACTTTGGGTTGTATTAGCATCCTTGATATAATTTTTTGTTATCATCACTCTAGCACTTGCATTTTGTTCTGAATTAAACGCAGTTTGTAATGGTTTTAATAAAGTATCGCTATTTGCCAAAGAAGCAATTTCATTTTCTATATTTTTTGAAACCAGAGTGGTATCAAATGCCGTCGCAGGAATATTTGCCGCTAAAGCATTCACATTTTTCTCGTGACTAAAATCAAACTTATCTGGGAAATAACTTTTAGCAAACAATGCTATAATTAAGATGGTTCCAAATACCAAAGCAGGAAAAATTAATTTACCATTTATATAAGGCAAATTAAACTTACCGGCTTGTTTTTCTTTGCGTGGAATTAATAAGACACCACCACAAACCAATACAAATGCAAACAAAGTTGCTATACTTGTAAAGTCAAGCACAAAAGTTTTATCTGTAAATAAAAGAGGTATTCCAACTACCAATCCCGTTACTATTGTAGCAAAAGAAGGGGTTTTAAATTTGCTGTGTATTCTTTGAAACGCAGGGGGTAAAAGTCCGTCACGGCTCATGCTCATCCATATACGTGGCTGCCCCATTTGAAAAACAAGCAATACACTCGTCATGGCTATTACAGCCACAATTGATACCAAAAACTGCATCCAACCCACATTTAAATTTTGAGATTCAAATATAAATGCCAATGGATCTCCTACTCCATCGAAGTTTTTATAATTGACAGCGCCAGATAAAACCAGTGTTAACAAAATATAAATTACTGTACAAATTACCAATGAGTAAATCATACTGCGTGGTAAATCTCTTTGGGGGTTTTTGCTTTCTTCTGCCATTACACTTACGGCATCAAAACCTATGTATGCAAAAAATACACTTGCCACTGCAGCCATTACACCACTAAAACCATTTGGCATAAATGATTTTACATTATCTGTATTTGCAGGCAACCAGTTACTAGTAAGTCCGTTTGCTAAAACCAAATAGCCACCAACACCAATAATTAAAATGACCACGGCAAGCTTTAGTACAACCATTACATTGCTAAAGTTTCTGCTTTCTTTTATCCCACGATACACGAGGTAAGTAATGAGTAAGTTTATGATCAATGCAGGAAGATCTAAGATTATTCTAAGCGAACCAACGGTGGGCGAATTATTCCATGCTGCTATCATATCTTCTTTAACCGAACCACCTTCAATGGCGTGTTTGGCTTCCATATAACTGGTGCTTAAATAGGCAGGAAAATGAATGCCGCATTTATCTAAAAACGAAGTAAAATAATCGCTCCAACTATAGGCTACATAAATATTGCCAATGGAGTATTCCATAATAAGTGCCCAACCAATTATCCACGCAAACAATTCTCCAAAGCTTGCATATGCGTATGTGTAAGCGCTACCTGCTACGGGTATGCGACTTGCAAACTCAGAATAACAAAATGCTGTAAATGCGCAGGCAATGGCAGTAATGATGAATAAAATTACTACTCCCGGACCACCACTAAAAACGGCAAAACCCAAACTGCTAAAACTACCGGCACCTAATATGGCTGCTATACCAAAGAAGGTAAGATCTCGCAGACTTAGTACTCGTTTTAAACCTCCGCCGCCATGGCTATCGTCTGCACCTTCAGCAAGTATGCTGGAAATATTTTTTTTTCTGAATAAAGAATTACTCATGCAAAGTTTTGTTTAGGAAAGTAAAATAAGAAAAAATATGGAAATGGGGGGAAAAGATGGAGCAAGAAAACTTTAGATTTTAAATATAGGGTTGAATGTTACGGATATTTTGAATTTTTTTTCAATAATTTTCTATTGAATCATCACCCATTTATGATTCGTTGGTTGGCATACACAATACATGTTATGAAAGTGTAATTGTATTTTCTCTTGTATCGATGCAGAATTTTGTGCCTTCTAAAAAGTCAAGACCAAGGAGTCCATTATAGTCTGAAAAAATACCATGTGCTAAAAAATCGTACACCTGTATTTGAAAATTTTGCCTTGTCATACCGAGTGAGGCAAATGTATCAATCTCAAAAACTTCGGTTTCAATAATTCCGTTAGCAGTTTCAATTTCAACGCTTCCAATATTGTCTTTTAAATCATGTCCAATCAGATACAAAGCATTGCTATCAATAGTTGTGTTTGTTGCACCAGTATCCAAAATCATTTTCAATTCGTATTTGCTGTCAATTTCAATATTCACAATTATAAGTCCGCTTTCAGGCTCTCGTTTAAATTTGTAAGTCATTTTGCAATGCGATTAAAAATGCCTGTAATTTTTCTGGACGGTCTGAAAATACCGGTATATATCAATGTTATTTTGTCAAAGTTTGAGGTTTTGTCTCTGCCTATATAGCAAACTTCTTTTTTGTCTTTGCTGTGAAATATTGGAATGCCGGATAGAACATCAATTTTGCTATCGTCCATTATTGGATTGCCAAGCAAAACCCATTCGTCTGGATAAAGAGTTTTTATATCTGCGATGTTTAATAATTGTCCCATAATTTTAAGTTCTATTTACACTGTAAATTTAAGAGTTTTCATTGTTGCATGCAAGTTTGTGGATTGGGTTACAGCTTCTCTTTAAACAATCCATGCAAAAAACTAAATATTTTGCCCTCGGATAAAACTTTCCACAACCAATATTCAATCAATTGAAACTTCAAGTAGTGTTATTAAACAGGAGAAGAGCTTAGCAAATGTTGCGTGAACCAAGCAACAAGATGTCGGTTATTGTTATTTATCGGCTACTAAAATCCTGCAGAGCTGATATATTACTTATACCATGTTGTTCATTATTGTTAAATGTTCCTAATGTAATTTTGAGAGTATTAAAAACAGAAAAAGAAAAGGTAGAGAGATTCCTAAAAAAGTGATACCTATTAACTTTAAAAACAAACTTACATCAATCAAAAGCTTAATTCTTAATACAATTAAATTAACTACCAAAATTATCCCTATAATAACTGACCCGATTATTGTTTTATCAAGACTGCTAAATAATAAGTCATTGCCAAATTTGATAAACAAGTAATTAATTGATAATAAGATAATTTCAATTACTATATATAATGTTACTATTGTTTTTATTTTCATAGATCATCAATTACAAAAAATCCCTGCAAGTATTTTGAGATAGGAGTCATATAATTATCTATTTGGCCTCAAATAACTTATCTAAAAATTCTTTGGCCTTTTTAGATTCTATTTTAAATGGAATGGTAAACAATAAAGAGCCAAAAATGAACATACCAAAAGGAACAAGTATTGCAGGTGAAAATTGAATTTTCGATTGAGTATTTGATAAGAAAATATATGCTAAGATAGTTCCCAAACAAATAACTCCAACCACACCTAACCAAAGAATAGCAAACACTTTAACCAAAGTAAATAACCGCATGGAAATATTAATGTCAGTTTTTCCTAAAAATGTTGAATAGCTTCCACTGATTTCAGGAAGAAAAGAGTTTCTATAATCAATGCATCTGCTTATTCTGAAACCAGTTTTATATACTGCTCCTTCATAAAGTTTGGTAATTTGAACAGGTTTAAAAGAAAATGATATTTCTCTTTTGGGTTGTACGTTGGCTATAAGTTTTTCTACGATTTCTTCAGGCTTTAAATGTGTTGTTATTGTGTAGTTTTCGTAGGGTAAAATTGTTTTTAAATTCATTCAATTTTAAAAACAAATTACATAATTATTATCAATAAAATAATTTATAAGTTTTATGAGTATCTGTTCAATCTCAAACTTTAGAAAAATGTATCTGAGAAAATGGCAAGTGCTTAATCCCAAAGGGATGATATTATTATAGCAATAAAATATTCGGGATTTACAAAACCCTGTATGGGTGATATCTGTGACCCCTACAGGGTTCTACATTATTGTGAAATACTATTTCTATAATAATATCAACCTTACAGGTTATGTTTATCAAATGTGATTGCTGCTTCATTTATAATACATGTTGATCTATTGCACAATAAAAGATGAAAAAAAATAAAAAGATGAAAGGCTGCCGGATAGAAATGGATATCCTTTTTTTATTATCCCCCTGAGCTTGTCGAAGGGTGGGCAAGAAAAAAAGATAGGAATGCCCGCCCGGAATGAATGCCATTCGGACGGGGATAGCCGAAACATCTGTTGATAAAAGTTATACTTATTACAGCCCCCACTACTTCTCCCGCATCATTAAATCTGCTGCCAGCTTTTGCAGCTCAATTTTTCTTGGAGAAAGCACTGCTACATCATCTAAATGTTTCAGCGCAATATTGTAATATTTTTCTTTAAGTTCATTACTCCATTCATCTGCTTTGCAATCTCTAAAAATCTGCAAAACCTTTTCTACCTTATTGGCAGGATTGTTTTTTATCAATGCATCCAGTTCCGTGTTTGCAGCGGGGTTACAAAACTCCCGTGCATGTATCATGAGAAAAGTTTTTTTATTGGCCAATATATCGCCGCCCTGTTGTTTGCCTGTTTTTGCAGCATCGCCAAAGGCATCTAAATAATCGTCCTGCACTTGAAAAGCAATACCAAGGTTTTTTCCAAACTCATACAAATGATCTTGATTGCCCAAACCTGCACCGCCAAGCACGGCACCAATTTGTAAACTAGCGGCTACCAATACAGATGTTTTAAGGGTGATCATGTTTACGTATTCATCAAAACTTACGTGTGCTTTTTTTTCAAAATCCATATCGAGCTGCTGCCCTTCGCACACTTCTTTTGCCGTTTTATTAAAAATAGAAATACAGCGTGGAAGATAGCGTGCGCTTACCTTACTTAGGTTTTCGTAAGCGGTTACAAACATTACATCGCCGGCCAATAATGCAGTGTTTTCTCCAAATTTTTGATGCACCGTTTCTATGCCTCTGCGCAAAGGCGCTTTGTCCATAATATCATCGTGTATCAAACTAAAATTATGAAACAGTTCAATGGAAGCACCAGCATAATACGCATCATTGTTTACGGGTTCAAACAACTCATTGGCCAGGTAAACACAAACCGGTCGTATGCGTTTTCCTTTTATGCCAAGAATGTATTGAGCAGGATCGTACAACGTAGGCGTATGCGCGGGAAAATGCCTTACGTTAAATCGTTCTTCAAATTGTTGGGAAAAATACTGGAATGATTGCATGAAAGTTTTTACATGAAGTAGAAAATGCATAATTACATTTCTTCTTATAATTTACTTGGATATTATAATGTTGCTAAATTTTCTTTGGTTAATTCACTAATTATATTACCGGTGTTTAAAGTACTGGCCGGTTCAAATAACATAATGGAAGCTTCTTCAATAGCTACAGGCCTGTGCTCAACTCCTTTTGGTACAATTAAAAATTCTCCTTTATTCAATTCAATTGTTTTATCACGCATTTCCATATTAAATTTTCCTTCCAATACAAAAAAAAGCTCGTCTTCCTCCTCATGCTTGTGCCATACAAATTCGCCTTTTATTTTTGCAAATTTTACTTGTTGCCCATTAAGCTCACCCACAATTCTTGGATTCCAATAATCATTAAATAAAGATAGTTTCTCCGCTACATTTACCTTATTCATAATTGGGAAAATTTATTTTTTATTCGCTACTTTTTTTGCAGCAACTTTACTTGCAGGTTTGTTTGCAGATTTTACAAGAGGTTTTGCAGTTGCTTTCGCAACAGTTTTCCCTCCTTTACCTTTCGCTTGATTTGCCTTTCCTTCTATTTCCGTTACCCATTCATAATCCAATTGACGCTTATCTAAATTGGCACTTATTACTTTTATGGTAATATGGTCTCCCATTCTAAAAGTTTTGCCTGTGCGCAAGCCTACCAGTGCATAGTTGGCTTCATCATGCCTAAAATCATCGTACTCCGATAAATCTTTTACACTTACCAATCCTTCACATTTTTGCTCCACTGTTTCTACCCAAAAACCAAAGGTAGAAACGCCAGATATCACACCTTCAAATTCTTCTCCCAAAAACTGCTGCATGTATTCTACCTGCTTGTATTTATTACTTGCACGTTCTGCCTCCATGGCACCACGCTCTTTATCGCTGCAATGTTTATTTTTTTCTTCCATTGCTTTATCAATCAATAAATTTTTATCGATGATGCTTTGCAAAACACGGTGTACCATCACATCCGGATATCTGCGTATGGGAGATGTAAAGTGGCAATAATTTTCGAAACCCAACCCATAATGCCCCACGTTTTCTGAGGTATATTTTGCCTTTGCCATGGTACGAATACCAAGCTGACCAAGCACATGTTCTTCTGGTGTGCCCTTTACTTCTTTTAGTAAATTGTTAAACGATTTTGCAATGGTTTTGTCATCCTTCATGTCAAACTCATACCCGCATTTTTTTGCAAAAGCTACAAATGGTTTTAGTTTTTCAGGGTCAGGGTCATCATGCGTTCTGTAAGAAAAAGGTATCGGTTCTTTGTTCACTTTTATTTTAGAAACATATTCTGCCACCGCACGGTTTGCGAGCAACATAAATTCTTCTACCAACTTATTGGCATCTTTACTCTCTTTAATCATAATGCCAATTGGCTTACCATTATCATCCAATTTAAACTTTACTTCCTGCGATGAAAAGTTGATGGCACCATTATCAAAACGCTCTTTTCTAAATTGTTTTGCCAGTTTATCCAATAACAAAATTGGTTTAAAGTGCAGTCCATCCTGCGTTTCAATGGTTTGTTGTACTTCTTCGTACGTAAAACGATGGTTGCTGTGTATCACCGTTCTGCCAATCCATTTGTGCTTTATTTCGGCACGGTTGCTTATTTGAAAAATTACAGAGAAGGTATATTTATCTTCATTTGGTCGAAGCGAACAAAGCTCGTTCGATATTTTTTCGGGCAACATAGGGTTTACTCTATCGGGCAAATAAACACTGGTAGCACGTTCGTAAGCAGCCTTGTCTATTATGCTGCCTGGGGTTACAAAATGGCTCACATCTGCAATGTGAACGCCAATTTCATAATTGCCATTGTCAAGGTTTCTTATAGAAATGGCATCATCAAAATCTTTCGCATCTACAGGGTCAATGGTAAACGTAAGAATATCCCTGCAATCTTTTCTTTTCTTTAATTCTTCCCGAGATATATTTGGCAACAATGCATCAGCAGCTTTCAACACCGCATCATCAAACTGTAAAGGAAAACCAGCATGTACAATTATTTCTTTCATAGCCATATCAGCCTCATTTTCGGCAGTCATTACTGCTATAATTTCTCCTTCGGGTTTCTTATCGCTCTTATCCCATTTTAAAAATTTAGCCACTACTCTATCGCCATCTTTTGCACCGTTAAGTTTGCTAAAATCAATGTGAAAATCAGGCATTGGATTGTTACCACCTGCTATAAAAAATGCTGCTTTTTCTTTTACTGAAATGTTGCCTATAAATTCTGTTTGCTTCCGTTCTACCACCGAGGATATTTTACCTTCAGCTCTTTTAGTTCTGTCGTGAGGATTTAAAACCTGCACTTTCACTGTATCGCCATGAAAAGCCCTACCAAAATCGTTTGGTTTTACAATAATATCTTTCTCTCTGTCTTCCACAATTACAAAGCCCATTCCGCTGCGGCTTATTTCAAGTTTTCCCTTTAAAATTTCTGTTTGTGATGATTTTTTTTTGCCGTCGGCCGTATGCTGTTTACTCATAATCGTTTTTCTACTATATTAATTCTTTGCAATGTACAAAATATATTTTTTAGAGGGCAGGTTTGGGGCGGTTGGGGGCATACAATAATGGACATTTGGAGCGGGCTATCAGCAGTACTCCTCGCTACGCTGCGGGGTACTTGCTTCTATCCCTGCGCCTTTCAACATTGGTTCTTTGGTCAACAATAAATTGAAGTGTATATTTTTAATTTCACCTGCATGCTGTTTCAGGGTTCAATTCCCCTCCCGTGGAGGGGTGTCCGCCTCTGGCGGACGGGGTGGTTTTACATATCGTAAATAAAACCCTTCTACAACTCTTTATTTCTACCATATGGGGAAAAACATATTCATCCACTGTATAAGGTACAGTTTTTGATTTTCTTTTATTTCATTCACATATTAAAAATTTATACATTGAATCAAAATATTACCATAATACAAATATTTCATTGGTATACTTCAAACGACGGGCAATGGTGGAACACCTGCACAGAACATGCAAAAGATTTAGCAGAAAGAGGCATTACCCATGTTTATTTACCGCCAGCATATAAATCAGCTTGGGGAAATTCTGAACCAGGTTATTCCGTTTATGACCTGTACGATCTTGGAGAGTTTGATCAAAAAGGAACTGTTCGCACAAAATACGGTACAAAAGAAGAATATCTTAATTGCATAAATGAATTTCATAAAAACAATGTTGCAGTTATTGCAGATATTGTTTTAAATCATAAACAAGGTGGAGATGAAAAAGAATCATTTTTAGCAAAACCCGTTCATCTTGAAAATAGAAATGATTTTACAGGTGAACCAATAATGATCGAGAGTTTTACAAAATTTAATTTCCCGGGTAGAAAAGGAAAGTATTCAAAATTTGAATGGAATCATTTAGCATTTACAGGTGTGGATGAAGAAAAAGATGGCAACAAAGTTATTTACAGTATTCAAAATGAGTATGGCGATAAATGGGAAGATGTGATGGAAGAAGAGTTTGGAAATTATGATTATTTAATGGGTGCAGATATTGAATATCGCAATGAGAGTGTAAGAGAAGAAGTAATTAACTGGGGCAAATGGTATGTGGAAACAACCGGTATTGATGGGTTTAGAATGGATGCGGTAAAACATATTTCACCTTCATTTATAAAACAATGGATTGTTGCATTAAAAGAACATTTTGATAAACCCTTTTTTGTTTTTAGCGAATATTGGCAGGGTAATGTAGATGCTTTAATTAAGTATTTAGATGTTACAGAAAACGTAACGCAACTATTGGATGCACCGCTTCATTATAATTTTTATGAGGCATCGTTGCAGGGAAATGAATATGACTTAAGAACTATTTTTGATGGTACATTATTACAGCAGCGACCCGAAATGACCATTACCTTTGTAGAAAATCATGATACGCAACCGCTCCAATCATTAGAATCTCCCATAGAATTTTGGTTTAAACCTTTGGCTTATGCCATTATACTTTTAAGGCAGCAAGGCATTCCATTGGTATTTTATCCTTGCATTTATGGTGCTTGTTATTCAGAAGAAAAAGATGGTACCATGCATGAAATAAATTTGGATAAAGTGGCGGAAATGGATATACTTTTAAACTGCAGAAAAGATTTGGCTTACGGGGAGCAAACAGATTATTTTGATCATCCAAATTGTGTGGGATGGGTAAGGCATGGTGTGGAAGAAAAAGAAAATTCTGGTTGCGCCGTATTAATAAGCAATGGCGATGATGGTTTTAAAGAAATGGAAGTTGGTAAACAACATGCAGGTAAAGTTTACATAGATTGTACACAAAACATTGCTGAAGAAATTACCATAAACAAAAATGGAGTTGGAAATTTTTTAGTTAAAGAAAAATCTGTTTCGGTTTGGATAATAAAAAACTCATAATGCCATCAACATATCACTGTAAGATTTTTTCATAAAATCTTCTTCTTTAATCCCAAAAAAATCAATGTAATAACTGCATTGATTTTTTAGTTTTTCTATTCCAATGTTTCCAGAATCATCTATGGCTTCCACTTCTATAAATGTACCTAAGCCCTCTACCCTATCAAAATGAAATTTTACATTATCTACAAAATAAATTTTACGAATTTTATCAACCACTACTTTTATACCATGTAATTTTAAAAGTATTTTTTTTAGTGCATCATCGGGTGCATGTTTGTACAATAAAATATCAGATTGTTTTGCAGCAGCTACATCTTCCCTCTTGTACCAAATCAACGCATTTTCAATATTACCTTCTCTTAATTTTAAGCGGCCATCTGCCACATTGTAATAGGTATCTTTCTGATGATCTTCTCCAATATAAGTACTGTTTAAGGTAAGCATTTTCTCTTCCAATGCTTTTATATCATTGGCTTTTGCTTTGAACTCAATATTTAAGTGCGTCATATTTCAAAAAATTACCTTGTGTGTTTGTGGGAATGCAATGTTGTAAAATAAAGGAATAAAAACTACAAATTTAATTTTAAAAGCATTCCCTAATAATCTTGTTAATTGTGTTGAAAGTTTATTTATAAAACTTACTTTTAAATATGAAAAAAATTATGAGCATAGCATTTGCATTATTATTTACAGGGATATTATCTGCACAGTCTCAAAAAACTGTTTATAGATATGTGGTAAAATTCAACAGCGAATGTTGTGGCGTACCAAGTGTTACACCTTTAGTAAATAGTGTTCTTAAGTTTAAAAAGAAAAACAACATTAAAAAATTGGCGTATTATAAAATTTCACCCATGGGCAGAGAAGGTGAATATTATATGGCTTTTCAATTGAAAGAATTAACGGAAAAAAAATTGGTGATGTTTATGAAAGAAATAAACGCCACTGTTTTAAAAATGAAAGATAAAGGAAGTGCAACTACAGAAGAAAATCTGATCATTGATAAACAAGATTTATCTGGCAGAACTACTATTACAAAAGCTACCATTTAAAATAACTTTTTTTCTAAGGAGATCAGTCTGTATTTTAATGTTCATTCACAATAAAATTTAATTTATCCTCCCCATCCACATCCACTTCATTTAAAAGTGAGTGCTGTAAATTCTTTTCAAATACCGCCACATTTTTAATGATTATAATCAACAAAATTAAAGTTGCCATTTCAACAAAATTAAATATAAATGCAGCTACTGTGCTTTTAAGTAGACCATTTACATCTGCTAAGTCAAATATTTTGAGGGTGATGTATGCACCTACATTATAAATAATCCAAAGCACCCACCACCATCCAACAATCTTATTGCTTTTTATTGATATAAGATTTTCAGTAGCTCTTTGCGTTTTCTCCCAAATTTCTTGCATTATTAGATAGGGCCTGCCCAAATTTAAAAACGGTACAAACCATGCCCCTGCTGCCCATCCCTCACCATACTTTGTGTATTCTCTTCCACTAAGGCTTAAATTATTGTATGCACGCCTAAACCACATAATGAAAAGCACTACGCATATAAGGTAAATTGCTCCGTTAAAAAATGCTATTGATTGTTGGCGAAAATCGTTTGCAGCTACTTCTGCCTGGGTGTAATTTCCTTTTATTAATTTTTGCAATAAATTATATTGTAAAAAAGTAGAAATGGTAGAAGCTACTTGAGTTGCTCCTAGAACATAAAAAGCAATTAAACTGTTTTTGGCTCTTTGAGTATTATCTGGCAGTAATATCATTTTCTAAATATAGCAGCTACAAACTAATGTGCAAAATCCATTTCATAATCTCCTTTAATTCTTTCTATTGAAGGATTAAAATAACCGAACTTAACTTCTGGAAATTCTTCATGAATCAATTCCATAAACTGTTTCATACCCATGCATTCGCCGGTATCTGTTATATTTATTTTTCCAAGATACCAATCTGGATCAATATTAAAATTGCGCCACTGTATCATTTTTAATCCGGTCTCTTTAATGAGTTTTCTCAATGCTTCATATTCTTCAATACTGTCCGTCATACCTGGAAAAACAAAATAGTTTATGCTCGTCCATGCGCCCATTTCGTTGGCTACTTTTAAGCTTTCTACAATATCTGCAAATACATAATTGTTAGGACGATAATAAGGCGTGTAAATTTCTTCACGGGCCGAGTTTGTACTTACACGAATACTTGTAAGACCTGCCTCACACAAAGCTTTCACTGCTTTTGGCATACTACCGTTTGTGTTGATATTGATGCTGCCTTTTTGTGTATGTTTTCTTATTTCAATGATAGATGCTTTGATGGTTTCCCACATCAACAATGGCTCCCCTTCGCAGCCTTGTCCGAAACTGATAATTGGGTATGGAGCAGTTTCTAAATGTGGTACGGTAAACTCTACAATTTCTTCTGCCGTAGGTTTAAATGTAAGTCTGTCTTGTGTACTGATGATGGTTTCTTCCACTGGTTGAAAAGAAATACAACCAATACAATTTGCATTACATGCAGGTGACACAGGCACTGGGCATTCCCACCGGCCAAGTGCAAGGTTTCTTGCTGCCGGACAAGTATATGTCATGCAACAATTTTCCATTAAATGTTTTACCAGTCTGTTGTTGGGGTATGCTTTTAATAAATGATCTGTACCTACTTCAATTTCATCATCGTGGTAGCCTTCGCTTTCCTGCCTTATGTCTTTTTCAATCCGCACTGCGGGCACATAAATTTTTTCATCTTGCCAGCCGGCTGCAGTGTAACAAAACAACGGAAGCGTAGGTGCATCGGGCATAGTTTCGTAAGCCGAAATATATAAACCAGTATGGGCCGGTGGTATAAAAGCTGCAACCGCCCAACCTTTTTCGCAAATGCGCATCTCCCCTGTTTCTACATCAATACCAATTCCACGTCTTCCCGGCAGTTCGTATAATTGTCCACCCTCAGGTAATAAAATCCATTCATCTTCTGGTATTGGCAAAGCATCCCAACCGCTTCTGCCAGCGGTAAACAATGTTTCATCTTCAAAAATTCCTCCTTTGCCATCTGAAAACATTAAAAAAGGAGATTGGGTAAGTGTAATGCTCATGCTGCAAAAATACTTTTAAATGCTTAAATGGATAAATTGTTTTGTGGTTGATTTTCGTCTCAGCGGAGTTTCACAAACACACACTATAAATTATAAGAGTACTATCAGTGAAATGGTTAAGTACAAAAAAAGAGATTAATGACAGAAACATTAGAAATTCATTAGATTAATAACTATTTTCATTTGATAAATTTAAAATCAATGTCAGGTGCAAAAAAATATCAAAACATTAAAATGATTAGTCTGGTGTCGAGTGTTATTATATTTTGTTTTTCCTTAACTCAATTATCTTTTTGCACTAATAATGGTTGTACTGATTCAATAACTGCATTTGTTGGCGGGTGGTATGGAGCTTTAATTTTTGGAGCAGGTATTGTTTGGATAGCAAATCCCTTATTAATTATAGGATGGATAGTCAAACCGAAGATTGCAATTGTAGTTACATTTTTATCTACAATTTTATGTTTTTCTTTTTTATTTTTTGACAGTGTGATTCAGAACGAAGCAGGAATGGAGTATAAAATCACTTCATATAAAATGGGTTATTGGCTTTGGTGCAGCAGTTCGATTATTGCTTTCGTAGGAAATATTTTTTTATTAAAAACCCATCATTTAAAGGAACAGTATGAGCATTAAATTTTTTTCACCCCACCAATTAAACCCAATCATATCAAAGCCTTTTGCAAAAGACTTTTCAATATTAATTTTAAATAAATATTTTTAATATGCTTGAATTAAAACCTCTGTTGGGATATTTAATTTGGCGTGCAACAGTCTGATCATTTCCAAAGATAATTTTCTCTTTTTATTCAACACTTCGCTTGCTCTGCTTTTTACCCCAAAAATAGTTGCCAAATCCGATTGGTTGTAGCCCAGTTGTTCCATTCTAAATTTAATTGCATCCACAGGAGATGGCAGACCAATAGGGAAATGCTCATTTTCATAATGTTCAATTAAAACACCCAATATTTCTAATTCATCACCGTTTTTTGAACCTTGTTTAGAATCAAAAATTGTTTCTAATCTTATCAACGCATTTTGATAATCTTCTTCTGTTCTTATTGGTTTAATAGTCATTTTTAAATTTTTTTAGCATTTATTTTGTCATATTCTGAATGTGTGCCTATAAAACGGATCCAAAAAGTCATATCCATTTATAAAAAGTAAAAATTATAAAAAAGTAGTAAAATCTCCGGAATGTTTATATTTTACCGCCATATTGTAGAATATTGGTTTTGAATTCTACAAATTTAAAGCTCTTTTACAAGGGGGGATTTCGAAGCAAAATCCATTTCTTATTGTTGTTTACGTGGCGAAAATCCAGCCGAGACAGTAATTTTTATTCTATTAAAAAATTAGGGGCACTTAATTGAGTAGGTGCCATTGTACTTAATAATACTCAAATTTCATTGCTGAATTTTGTATTACTGTAGGAGAAGTTCTCGTTTCTACTATTGAACTTGAGACAGGGAATGAATTTGGGCTATATAAATAATTTATATTTAAGGTGTAATAGTTAACAGAAGATGAATTTAATTTCTTGAAGATTGTTTGGTTATTTACAGCTCTGTATTGAGGTCCCTTCCTGTCATCTCCATTTAATGTAAAAATCCATTTAAAAGCATTTAGATAACTCAATGGATTTATTTTTGCATCGTATGTCGATAAGCTTTTTCCATTATAAACATTCGATGAATTGTAGAATCTTGTTTCAATATTTTTCCCTTGATTGTCCAAAATCAAGCTGTCAGTACTGAATAGTTGCAACACTGCGCCATTGTAACTTGTCATTACAATCAAATTATTTGAATATAAATATAGGTTTCTAACCCTATTAGCTTTATTTGAGTACCAATCTTCTTTGGTAACTCTATTTTGTGCATCATAATAATAAAGTGTTGAATCAACTGCAGTGGTACGGAATGTAATAGTTTTTTTTGGTAATTCAGATGCTCCACTGTATGTAAAAGAAGTAGATTTTTCTCCTGTTATTTTGATAGGATTGAATGATGAATCTTCTTCCCACTCTTTTAGTTTTGATAATCTATTTGAAGCATCATACTCAAATGTAAAAATGTTAGCGATTGTTGTTCCGGTCAATGATTGGATAGTTCGTTTAAGTTTTCCACTTACATTAGTATCAGCTGTCACGTCCACAACTGTTTCTTGGGTTATATCCTTTTTACACGAAGAAAGCAAGAAGACAAAAGTAGCTAAGCAAATAAATTTCATATTCTAATTTTAATGTTATTTTACTTTAAGGAAAGTTATACTACAAGTTAATATTGCAAATCTTTTAATTCCGACACAATTAATTGAAAAGTTTAGTACAGCATTTGTTAGAGATTAATGCACGTCGAGGAGTTTATTTTGCTAACTATACTAGCAGAAATTACTATTCTTTGTAATTACCTAGTTTTTTTGCAAGAAAAGTAACCATCTCATTGAGTTTAGACTGGTTATCTTCCAGGCCTGTTTTTTGAACTGCTGTTAAATCAACTTTATAATTATCTATATTTTTTTTAATCTCATTAAAAAAATTTTCTTTTTCTTTTTTGGATAGTCCTTCAGGCATTACCGGCAAAGTGTTTTTAGATAATTTTAAAGCATCAATTATTGATAGTTCATAATGTATGTGACCTACATCCATTTTATCACTTGCATCGCCATATTTTACTATTGTTTTATCAAAAATGACCGAATATCTATAAACTTCTGCGTTTTTGTAGGCTTTCTTAGTATCTAAATAATCTTTGGGAACAATAATGTATGGAAATTTATAATAAACTTTAAAGATTTCATCAAGCTTACTGTTTTTATCATTTTCACTTTGTTCAAAGGGAGATTTGACCAGCAGTATATGACTACCTGCTATAAGATCTTTTGGTATACAGTCTTCAATAAAAAATTTAGAATAGTTTTGTTTTGTGAAATTTGTTTTTACCTGTGAAAAAGTTACACAGGAAAATAATAAGAGGATGATAAATGATAGAATTTTTTTCATTAAAAGTGTTTAATTATTGATTTATTTAATTCGTGAAATTTTATTAATAGCGTAAATATTACCTACTTTTTTACAAATATATTTAGATTAAGCTATTGATATTAAATTAATTAATAGAAAAAATTTTCCACTAAGTTTACCGTGACGGAGATATTTTTTTTAAGTATAGGCATTGAAGTATAAAAAACTAAACGTGAAGCTCACACCACCCATTAAACCCCACCACATCAAACCCTTCCGCAAAAGGCTTTTCAATATTAAACTGTAATAGTTTATTGTCTTTTAAATCGATCGTGAGAATATCATCTTTCCAAATAATATGCGCCACCTCAGCCCATGCATATTTTTTTACAGGAAATGATGGATAAGTGATTCCTTCTTCGTTAAATAAAATGATTTGTTTTTTATTGGTAAAAAAACTCATAGCTGCAAAAAAAAGCATGATGATGCCCATCCAAAAATTGCCAAAGTACATCCAAAGCAATGCACTGGTTATTAAAGTAATTTCTATAATGGGAGATTTAATATGCTTTTTATTAAGCAAATAATAAAGCCAGGGAACGGCATTTAAAACCAAGGCGATAATGGCAAAAATGGATGCAGTGCTATTGGTTCTTAGAAACACATAACCAAAACCTAAAAAATTTAAAGTGAGCATTATGAACGTAAAAATCTTGTAAGTTTTTATACGCTCATTGGGTATTTCTATGGCAAAATTATTCACTTACCGCATTGCTTTTAGTGAGCAAATTACATAGTCTGTATAAAATTCTTGCTCCCACGTTTTCATCCCACTCATCGTGACTTACACCTACTTCATTTAAATCGAAACCAATTATTTTTCTGCCGCTTTGCATTATTTTTTTAAAAAGAAAATATATTTCCTGTACTTCAAAACCGCCATGCACGGGCGTTCCGGTGTGAGGACAAAGCTTTGGATTTAACCCATCAATATCAAAACTGATGAATACATTTTGGGGAAGCGTTTCTATTATTTCATCAACCATTGTCTTCCAGGTATCGCCTTCGTATTGTCTTTCTTTTATATCCCTATCAAAAAAGGTAACCACTCTCCCTTCACTTTTTTCCATGTAATCCAACTCTTCATCGCAATAATCTCTAATGCCCACCTGTACCAGTTTTTTTATTTCTGGTATTTCCTGCAAAGCATTGTACATGATAGATGCGTGAGAATAATTAAAACCTTCGTAGGCTTTTCTAAGATCCATGTGTGCATCTATTTGCAGAATGCCAAAATCTGAATAATTTTCTGCAATGGCTTTAAAATAACCAAAAGGAGTACTATGATCACCACCCAATAATCCTACAATTTTACCTTTTTGCAACAATTCTTTTGTTTGTTCATACACCCAATTATTTAAAAACAAACTTCCCTCATTTATATCTCTAAGTGTTTTGCACATAAATTTATTGGCAATCACTTCTTCTCCATGAGATATATAATTAATGTATAGCTCTGCTTCCTTCCGTAAAAAATCACTTTTAGTCAATATTTTTTTATCGGGCAGGCGCATATAAAAACCTTTACGCCATTCATCTTTAAACTCACTATCAAATAAATCTACTTGCAGGCTGGCTGTAAGTATATGATCTGCAGCCCTTGCTGTACCTGCGTTATAACTTACCGTAACTTCCCAGGGAATGGGTAAAATTACCAGTCTGGCTTCTTCTTCAGAAAAAGGTAAACCAAAAATATTGTTGTCGGGGTTTCCAACCGAGTTGGGATCAAAAGTAGAAAGGTCAGTCATCACTTTTATTTAATTGAACATATGGGCTATTAAAAACGCATGCAAAGATAAGCCACAGCAATACATTGAGGCATCAAATATTCAGAATTTAACTAAATCAATAACTTTATTCTGTACAAAGCTTGTTTTGATGACATAAATCATCAGTAAAAACCCCGTTAAATGATTTAGCAACGGAAAATAAACCCCAATTGAATTACCTTTGTGCCGAAATTTTTACCATGAAAAGAACACATATTATTTTTCTTGTTGCCATTGCGGCTTTAATTGTTGCACTGATCGTTTTTTCAGCAGGCGATTTCTCAACTTACGAAACCATAAACTCAGCCAAAAACAAACAGGGAACTTTTGTACACCTGATTGCCAAACTTGATAAAACCGAGCCGATAGAGTACGATGCTGTAAAAAATCCCAATTACCTCAGCTTTTATGCTGTTGACAGTTTAGGCGGAAAAACAAAAGTTGTTTTTCATAACAGCAAACCCACCGACCTGGAGAAAAGCGAACGTATTGTTATGAAAGGAAAAATGCAGGCCGATCATTTTGAATGCAATGATATTCTCTTAAAATGTCCCAGCAAGTACAAAGATGATAAAAAGGAATTGGAGAAAACATTGAATAATACCGGGAATTAGGAATTGGGGATTGGGAATTAGGGTTTGCTAATTGTATAATGAGGAGTATAACATGAATTATAAAGGATACAAAGATCTGGAATGTTATATCAAAGCCAGGGAGCTTAGAATATTCATATCAGAACTGGTCAAGAAATTTCCTTCCCAGGAAAGATTTCTTTTAACTGCTCAAATTATTGATTGTTCGAGGTCTGTTTCCAGAAATATCGCAGAAGGTTATGGCAGGTATACTTTTACAGATACCCGGAATTTTTTCATTATCTCCCGCGGTTCTGTTACAGAAACGATGGAACAGTTAACTACTGCATTTGATGAAAAATATATTACTGAAGAAGAACTTAAAATGGGAGAGGATAAATGTGAACACGTTTTTAAACTGATTAATGGATACATCGCATATTTAGACAAATCAAAGAAACAAGGAATGTAACAATTTAACCTAATTCCCAATTACTAATTACTAATTACTTATTAACATGCAGTTTGAAGGCGAACATTTACTCCCGGGGCAGATAGGGCATTTTTTTGTTTTACTGGCATTTATCGCATCCATCATTTCTACCATTGCATTTTTTACAGCAAGCAGAAAAACTGATTTAGCTGAAAAAAGATCATGGCTGAATTTTGCCCGGTTAGCTTTCGTTACTCAACTTATTTCGGCGGCAATAATTTTTGTAACCATATTTTATATCTGTGCCAACCATTATTTTGAGTACATGTATGCCTACAAGCATGCATCTAAAGAACTGGAACCAAAGTACCTGCTGGCCTGCCTTTGGGAAGGACAGGAAGGAAGTTTTTTATTGTGGGCCGTCTGGCACAGTGTCCTGGGCATCTTCATCATGGCCAGATCAAAAGAATGGGAAGCCCCGGTAATGTCGGTGATCAGTTTAGCACAAGTCTTTTTATTAATGATGCTGCTGGGTTTGTATGTGGGAGATGTAAGGCTTGGCAGCAGCGCCTTTACTTTAACAAGAAATGAAATTGAAGGACCAATTTTCAGTCAGCCAAATTATTTAACTTTTATAAAAGATGGTGTTGGCTTAAATGTTTTATTACGCAACTATTGGATGGTGATTCATCCGCCCATTTTATTTTTGGGATTTGCATCAACCATAATTCCTTTTGCATTTGCTTATGCAGGCATACAAACCAAACGCTTTGGCGATTGGGTAACCCCCGCCCTGCCCTGGACCCTGTTCAGCGCCTGCGTTTTAGGAGTAGGCATTATGATGGGTGGTAAATGGGCTTACGAATCTTTATCTTTTGGCGGCTATTGGGCCTGGGACCCGGTTGAGAACGCCTCATTGGTACCCTGGCTTATCTTAATTGCAGGTTTACATACCATGGTTATTTATAAAGCAACAGCCCATTCTTTAAAAGCCAGTTACCTTTTCGCTTTTCGCTTTTCTTACTTTTATATTCATTCTTTATTCAACTTTTTTAACCCGTACCGGGATTTTGGGTGATACTTCCGTACATGCTTTTACAGATGCAGGCCAGGCCATTAATGTAATGATCTTTCTTTTTGTAGCATCATTTACATTACCATCTATCATTTTGCTGATTGTAAATTTAAAAAAGATACCATCTATACACAAAGAAGAAAATACTAACTCCCGGGAATTCTGGATGTTCATTGGTTCACTGGTTTTCTTTTTAGCCGCCATGTTCATTATTGCAAAAACATCGGTTCCGGTTTACAATAAAATATTTGGCAGCAGCATTGCCCAGCCGGAAAATGTTGAATTTTCTTATAACAAAGTAATTATCCTTGTTGCTATTATTATTGGATTATTAAGTGCCGTTACGCAATATTTTAAATACAAAAAAACAGAGCCGGGTTATATTTTAAAAAAGATCGCCATACCAACTGTTGCAGCAGCTATTATAACCGCATTGCTCGCCGTTTTTTATCCGCTTACATATTACAAAATGGGTGCAGGATTTTTAGGTGCTGCTTATGTTGCCCTGTTTGCAACTATCTATTCTGTAATTGCCAATGCATCTTATATATGGACAGGATTGAACGGAAAGCTAAAAGCCGCAGGAGGCTCTATAGCCCATATTGGTTTTGCATTGATGCTTGTTGGCATTTTAATTTCATCCAGCAATAAAGAAGTTATCAGCAACAGCCGGGTAAACGGTATTAATTTACAGATCTCGGGCAAAGATCCAATGACCAGGGAAACCGACAATCCCCAGGAAAATCTCACACTCATACGCCAGGTACCGGCTGCCATGGGCCCTTATGAGGTAACTTATCTCAGAGATTCTTTTGGTAACGAAAAAGGCAGGCGCTTTTACGAACTGCAGTTTCAGCGTAAAGATGTAATCACAAAAAAAGTTGTTGAGCAATTTACTTTATGGCCCGATGTGTACATCATGAAGGATAACAACATGAGCAGCAACCCCGATACCAAGGCTTATTTGAGTAAAGATGTATTTACCTATATTTCCTACGCAGTAAATAATAAAGAAGAAGATACCGCACAATTTAAAATAAAGGAAATGGCCGAAGGCGATACTGCATTTTACAGCAACGGCATTATCATTTTAAACCGTGTTGTAAAAAACCCGGATAATGAAAAATATCATTTTAAACCCACGGATGCTGCATTAATGGCTGATATTACACTGATCAGTAAAGACAGTTTACACTTTAAAGCAATGCCGCTTATCCAGGTTGATGAGTTTGGTGTTAACCAGGTTGATGACACGGTGTATGCACAGAATATGTATGTGAAATTTGCGGGTGTTACAGATGGCCACAAAATTAAGATCGGCATAAAGGAATCGGATAAGCTGATACAATACATTACACTGAAGGCTTACGTTTTTCCTTATATCAACTTAGTTTGGCTGGGGCTTATCATTATGGCACTTGGCCTTATCATGAGTGCAGTTAAAAGGGCTAAGCTTTCAACTTTTTACGCCGCACTGGCTTTAATTTTTGCCGCAGTTGGGCTCTTCTATATGTTTCTTTTAGCAAACTAGAATCGCAGTCGGCCTGCAGTTGCCTGATCACTTTTTCTGCTTTTTCATCAGTACTGCTGTATACATTATTTTTGTTGAAAAATGTTTGCAGCAAAGCTGAATCTTTCAATAAAGAATCAACCATCTGCGGCACCTGGTAAACCATCATGGTATCACAGGCGCTACTGATTGCTGTGTAAGCAGAATCAATACTGGCCTCCGAAGCAGAGTCTTTAAAATGCTGAATTTCCATTGCTGAGGGCTCCTTTACCCCTTCCGCACATCCGCTAAACAAAAAAAATATACAACAAAAACTAAACTTTAGGGTTACATTAAGCATCAAAATGAATTAAATATTGGTCTAAATAGTAAATTTACAAAATGCAAAGGCTGTGCCACCCCATTTTTTATAAAAGAATTTTAATGTTGTTTGTGGTTTTTATAACCGCAAATAAAAATATTGCACATGCCCAAACAGGTAAAAATGATACCCTTACCAGCTATGCTGTAGTTTACAACGGCGATACAATTGAAGCCAAAACATTATCTGTTGTTGATTTTTATGCCCGGTATACAAATGCAAACAGGGGTAATAAAGCAAAGTGGACCAGGTTACGCAATGCCATCATTGTTACTTATCCATATGCTTCACGTTCAGGAACCATCCTCAACGATATGAATGCCAGGCTGGCCGGCGTTACCGATAAATCTCAAAGAAAAGAATATATCAAAACGAGAGAGAAAGAATTAAAAAAAGAATTTACCGATCCGCTCAGCAATTTATCTATATACCAGGGCAAGGTTTTAATGAAACTGATTAACCGCCAAACGGGGAATAATTGTTACGAGATCATTAAAGAATACCGGGGCGGTTTTACAGCCCGTTTTTATCAAACTGTTGCCTTCTTTTTTAACAGTAACCTTAAGCAGCCTTACGATGCCCAGGGCGAGGAACGTGAGATGGAAACAATTCTGAAAGAAGTTTGTTATACTTATGGGTATAACTATTCGGTTTACCGGCCCTCCGCAGTAAGTTTCTAAATTATTATGACAGTTTTTATACCTGAAACCAAACTTTTGCTCTCCTAAAATGTTATAATTCTTAACTTTATTGTTTTTAGTGTTAATAAGTTTGCAATTCATGAGAGTTGTAATAGTAATTCTACAGGCTTTTTGGCCAAAATGAGCTAAATTGCACCCAGAAATTTTTGAGATAAGAATGAAGTTAGATATATTGGCTTTTGGTGTTCATCCCGACGATGTGGAATTAAGTTGTACCGGGGTATTATTAGTTGAAAAAAATAATGGTAAAAAGACAGGAATTGTTGATTTAACCGCCGGGGAATTGGGAACGAGGGGAACAGGTGAAATAAGAAAAACAGAAGCTGCAGAAGCTGCAAAAATATTGGGGGTTGAAGTAAGGGAGAATTTAGGAATGAAAGATGGTTTCCTGCTGAAT
>JANNMO010000034.1:0-17417 GCA_031398005.1 Ferruginibacter sp. | reverse complement strand
GTTTCCATCCGTCTGGTACATCGGCATCGTACAGATCAACCTGCAGACTCGAGTTAAATATATGCTCCGGGGCCCTTGCTGTACCTGCATTATAGCTGACTGTAACTTCCCATGGAATAGGCAGAATTATCAGTCTTGCATCTTCTTCACTAAATGGTAAACCAAAAATATTGTTGTTGGGGTTTCCTACAGAGTTGGGGTCAAATTGTGACAGATCGGACATTAGCTTCTTTTTGAAAATTTTGGCAAAGATAGGGTTGCAAACTACATCATCTAAATAACGTATTAAGATTAACAAATAGTACTATTGTAGGGAAGATTTATAAAAATTAACGAAGCTTTTATAGAACATCAATTCTCAAGAATCCTCTCCCCCGCCTTTCTCCCGCAAAAAAGCGGGACAGGCAAGAGAGGAGTCACTCTACAATTAATTAAAATTCTTTAAAGTATTGAAGTCTAAAGTCCTCCACCATTCGGCGGAAATTGAGGGGGCTTTCTTCGGGGAACTCAAGGAGCTTCTAATATGGTCTATAATGTTCAGTAATGGTATGACCCTGAAGTGAGTGACACAACGATGATGATCATAGCTGTGTTTTAGCTTGGACAAAAAGAATTTTTGTTCAATAAAACCTCACCCCAACCCCTCTCCGAGGGAGAGGGAACTCGAATAGGGATTATAATAATTTCGACTAACCTAAAATTTGATTACCCATTCAGGAATTTGGGCGTTAAAATTTATTCACTCAACCTCAATTAAGTTAACTTTGCAAAATATTTCAAAACCATGAAAAGAACACATATAATATTACTTGTAGGTATAGCAGCAGTTATAGTTGGGTTACTTACTTTTTCTGCAGATTTTTCTACCTACGATACCATTGGCTCTGCTAAAGAAAAGCAGGGCAAGTTTGTACACATTATTGCTAAATTGGATAAAACCCAACCGGTAGAATATGATGCCATTAAAAACCCAAACTACCTTACATTTTATGCGGTAGATAGCCTGGGCGGGCAAACAAAAGTGGTTTACAACAACAGCAAACCTACCGACCTTGAAAAGAGCGAAAGACTTGTAATGAAAGGGAAAATGGGGGCTGACCATTTTGAATGCAGCGATATTTTATTGAAATGTCCAAGCAAATACAAAGATGATAAGCAACAGTTGCAAAATGACGTGAAGCAACAAACTTCTATGAAATAATTTACCAGAATTTGAACATCGAAATATGAAATTTGAAGGTGAACACTTATTACCCGGACAGCTAGGACATTTTTTTGTTATTCTCTCTCTTATTGCAGCATTAATAGCTACCGTTTCTTTTTTTAAAGCATCTAGAACAGTTGACGTTGTTGAAAAAAACAACTGGCTAAAAACTGCACGCATTTCATTTTACTTACAAATAACATCGGTGTTTGTCATTTTTGCGTGCATCATGTATATATGTTCCAACCATTTGTTTGAGTACATGTACGCATACAAACATACTTCGCTAGAGCTGGAATACAGGTATTTACTATCGTGCATTTGGGAAGGACAAGAAGGTAGTTTTCTTTTATGGGCTATATGGCATGGGGTTTTAGGAGTAGTGCTTATTAAAAAAACAAACGAATGGGAAGCACCGGTAATGACGGTTATAAGTTTTGCACAGTTTTTTTTAATGCTGATGATTCTCGGTGTTTACATTGGCAATATAAAAATTGGTAATAGTCCATTTACACTTACAAGAAACGAAATATCTGCGCCTATTTTTGCGCAGGCAAATTATTTAAGTTTTATAAAAGATGGTATAGGTTTAAATATTTTGCTAAGAAATTATTGGATGGTTATTCATCCTCCAATTTTGTTTTTAGGGTTTGCATCTACTTTAGTTCCTTTTGCATTTGCGTATGCAGGCATTCAAACAAAAAAATATGGTGAATGGGTAAAACCTGCCCTGCCATGGGCTTTAATGTGTGCTGCGGTTTTAGGTGTAGGTATAATGATGGGTGGAAAATGGGCATACGAATCTTTAAACTTTGGTGGTTATTGGGCTTGGGACCCTGTAGAAAATGCATCGCTTGTGCCATGGCTTTTATTGATAGCAGGTTTGCATACGATGGTAATTTACAAAGCTACTGGGCACTCATTAAGGGCAAGTTACTTGTTCATGTTTCTTACGTTTATTTTTATTTTATATTCTACATTTCTTACTCGTACCGGTGTGCTTGGCGATACTTCTGTACATGCCTTTACAGAAACCGGAGAAGATATTACCTTTAGAATATTTGGAATACTATTTTCATTTAAAGCCATGAACGGGCTTATATTATCTTACCTGCTGGTTTTTACCATTCCATCATTGTTTTTGTTTTTTAAACATTATAAAAACATACCCACCATACACAAAGAAGAAAACACCAACTCCCGTGAGTTTTGGATGTACATTGGTTCGTTGGTATTTTTTCTTACATCTGTTTTTATTATTGCCAAAACATCTGTCCCGGTTTTTAATAAAATGTTTGGTACCAAAATAGCGCCGCCAGAAGATGTAGAATTTTCTTACAATAAAGTGATTGTATTGGTGGCGATACTGCTTGGTTTTCTAACAGCCATTACCCAATATCTAAAATATAAAACCACTACAGGTAAATATTTGCGGAAAGAAATATTGGTACCAACAATAGTGTCGGTGGTAATAATGGCTTTGCTGGTTATTTTTTATCCTTTTACTTATAACAAACAAGGCGCAGGATTTTTAGGGGCAATTTATGTAGCAGCTTTTGCAGTAATTTATTCTGTAATAGCCAACGCATTTTACATTTGGAAAGTACAGAAAGGTAAAATAATGAAAGCCGGCAGCCCGGTGGCACATGCAGGTTTTATGCTGATGTTGATTGGCATGCTCATATCATCTGGCAATAAAAAAATTATAAGCAGCAGTACCGTAAATGGTATTACACTCCCAAGCACGGGCAAAGACCCGATGACAAAAGAAACCGATAACCCAAGGGAAAACTTAACCTTACTTAGAGAAGTGCCAGCTACACTTGATCAATATAAAGTAACTTTTTTAAGAGATTCTGCAGGGCAGGAAAAGGGAAGGAAATTTTATAAACTTGATTTTGAAAGGAAGGATGAAAAGGATGGGGAAACATTAGAGAAATTTATGCTGGAGCCTGATGTTTACCAGATGAAGGACAACAACATGAGCAGTAATCCTGATACAAAATCGTATTTATTAAAAGATGTTTTTACCTACGTTTCTTATGCGCTTAATAAAAATGTAAAAGAAGATACTGCGCAGTTTAAAGAAACAAAATTGGCCGTTGGCGATACCGCATTTTACAGCAATGGTTTTATGGTATTGCAAAATATTGTAAACAACCCTGTAAATGCAAAATACAAAATAGAACCTGGGCAAGTTGCATTAATGGCTGAGCTAAAAATAACATCCAAAGAGCAACAACAATTTATGGCAATGCCATTGGTATTGGTAGATAGCTTAGGCATTACAAATGTAGATGACACTGTATTTGCACAAAATTTCTACGTTCGTTTTATCGGCATAGATGAAAATAAAAAAATGCGGATTGGCATAAAAGAATCTACCACACTTATAGATTATGTAACAGTGAAAGCCTACGTTTTCCCTCTTATAAATTTGGTATGGATTGGCTTGGTAATAATGGCTGCGGGCTTAATTTTAAGCATGCTGCAAAGAGGCAATTTTACAAAACTACAGCAGGGGATTATTTTGGTATTGAGTGTGGGGTTTGTGTTTTATATGTTTTTGTTGGCGAATGCGTAGGGGGATTAAAAGTAAAAATTTATGATTTTTTTGAGAGCCTTTTTCTCCAGTTCATTGTGATGGTAAGTGAAATGATATAATTATTTAAAAAGATGATCATTTAGAAGGTATAAAAGTAGCATACCCTTTGGCAGTTCGCAAATTTCAATTTGAAATATGATCCACCTTCCCTTTTAAGTCTATTTCTGCAGAATTTAATAAAATATAATCAGATTTTGAACTGATTGAAATTTCATAAGTTAAAAAATTATCATTGTTTTCAAAGTTATAGGTTGTTAAAGTAATTACCTGGTCTTTGTAAAAATAAACACGTTTTATAAAATCTTTTTCAACCTCAATGTATTTTAATTCCTTTGGTATTTTTAATATAGAAATTTGAGAAAGAATTTTTTTTATGTCCTTTGCTTTGTAAGTAATAGAAATAGATAAATCGTTTTTTCTTAATTTATAATCTTGTATTCCTAATGAAATGGATTCATAAATAACATGTTTATTCAATTTTATTGTAAAATCATTTTGAACATATTCATTCTTATTTTCTTCGAGAGGGAAATAAATAAAATAAAGGGGAGTATTTAAATCAGTATTTAAAATTTTAGAGAGAAATATGCTTTTTTCAATACTTAAATTTTTTATTTGATTATTTTTAATAGAGTCTATGAAATTTGTTATTCTAAAATTCCATATCGATGAATCCGCATTTGAAATTGTTTTATTGTATGATAAAATCCAAGAATTATTATCCAAATAATCTTGAATATTCATTAAAGATGATTTTTGTAGCCTTAAAAGTTTATTAATCTCAATTAACTGACCTTTCATTGAAAAAGGTAATAACAATGAAAAAAAAATTATTTTAAATGAAAGCTTTGTCATAAATATTTTTTAATATAAAGTAATTATTTACCCAAAGGAAAATACCTTTATTATTTTAATTTAAAATTTTACTATTTCTTGTAATCTATCTCTTATTGATGAGCATATTAGCTTTCTCCATCCTGTCTTCATATTATCAATCAAATCACCATTATTATCAAATACTTGAAATTCAAAATGCCAATAATTGGCGACTAATGGTTTATGACAAACTTTTAATTCAAATTCGTATTTGGGATATATTTTATCGGGGGGATTATTGTATTTTTCTTTAAACCCATGAATTTGAAGTATAGGAATGTAATATATTCCTCTTGTAGGATCAATTTCAAATGAATCATTTGGAGGTAATTCTCCCTTTCCTCCACTTACCCAAGGAGAATTAAATTTTTCCTTGTATTCAGTTTTAAATTGAATAAATAAATCTTCCTTTTTTGAATACGGAATACAGTTTGTAGAAAATCCGGGAATTCTTTTGATTTCTACTGCAGAAGGATTTAA
This sequence comes from Ferruginibacter sp., assembly GCA_031398005.1. GTDB lineage: Bacteria > Bacteroidota > Bacteroidia > Chitinophagales > Chitinophagaceae > Ferruginibacter. The sequence continues at coordinate 12,252 of JANNMO010000034.1, read as the reverse complement.
TTTTCCATCAGTATTTTTAAGTTGTATGCCAGGTGCAACCCATTTAGCTAAACGCTGCCCCTCGTTGAAAGCTGTACTGAGAATTATTTGACTCTTCTCTGTAGGAATTAAATGTTTGGGATATAAATTTACTTTTTTTCTGTGAAAAATTTTCGTTATTGCGCAAAGGATTTTTTGTATCAATGGAACCATAGGTTTTTTCAAAATCAGCGGGTATTAATTTTTCAATACTGTTGAATAGATATTCAGCGGTTCCAAATTGAGAACTTATTTTTTGAGAATTATTATAGATATGTAAAATTGATTCAATGTCACTATCATCTTTCATATTATATTCAAAAAAAATCTCCAATTTAAACTCATAATTATTTTTATAAGAAGAAAACCTGAAAAATAAACTATTAGAATCCGTTACATTAATGTATAATTTATTTAATTTTTTTGTCTTCATTTTATCTGAAAAAAGATCAAATATTTTAAATAAATCGTGCTGAAATTCATTATTTAATAAAATAAATTCTTTTGTTTTTCTAAATGATTTATATACATCTTTTATGACTCTATTTTGTGAATAAAAATCAATAATTGCGTTATCTAAATTATTTTTCATCATTTCTATTTAATCAATAATGTAGAAAGTTGTTGTAAATCAATAACGGCTATTCCTGTTTTTAATTCATAATCTCTTATTGCTTCATTAATTGCCATCATCAAAGATTTTGCAGCAGGTAATGGCAAAGCTAATATACATGCACTATTTCCATTTACATTTGCATGAAGGTGAATATCAGTTAATGTTAATTTGACAGTTACACCGTTTGCGTAATATAAAGGAACATTATTTTGAATTACACTTTGACTTTTTTTTTCTTCAGTTTCTATGTTTTCCATATTTTAATTTAATACTTAAAAAAATATTTTTTAGAAATTATATTTTTGTTGCTTAAAATGGTTTAAAACATTCAAATGTAAGATAATTTAAAATTTGATATTCCAATAAAAGTTTGATAAAGCTTTATTTTCTAATTAAATAAAATTATTATGGTTAGGTGATTTTAATTAACTCTTTAAATTTTATTATATAAAGTTAAAATAAGCATCTAAATACTTATCATAATTAATGAGAAAATTCAAATTACTTAAGCACCTGTTGAGTAAAGCGAAGCGCCTCTAAGGCTAGCAGAATAATTGTAACACTTCTCTCTCCCAAATAATCAACCCGCCCTGCTGCCACCCTTACTCCGGAGGGGAATTAAAACTAATGCATTCTTCCATTTCATAACTCTCCATAATCTACTCCGCAATTAAAGTTGAAAAATGATTTATTGATGAAGGGCTGCCCGATAGAAGTGGAAAGCCCGCAAGCGAGGAACGAGTGCGGACTTGAAACGTATAGCGGGAAACAATGTTTAATTATATTACCACCCTTCACAGCCCCCACCCTGCCTTCTCCCTTCCATCAAAATGATGTGGCACATTTCTATTTTATACATACATTTATTGTAACAAAAACTAACGTGGATGGATCAATAATATTTTCACAGGTTCATCTAATAAAAACAATTTCATGAAAAAAATATTATTACCCGCAGTAGCCTGCGCATTATTGTTTGCATGCAATAATCAAAAAGACAGCTCAACAAAGGTTGATATACTTGCTGCAAACATTGACAGCACCGTAAAACCTGGCGATGATTTTTTTATGTACGCCAATGGCGGATGGATAAAAAGAACCCCAATACCTGATGCAGAAAGCGGCTGGGGAATTGGTAATATGGTGCAGGATGATATTTACAGCAAGCTTAAAAAAATAAATGAAGATGCGGCTGTGGCAAAAGCTGCACAAGGCAGCACCACCCAAAAAATTGGTGACTTTTGGAAGAGTGGAATGGACTCCGCAGCCATTGAAAAAGCGGGCATTTCTCCTTTAAATAATTTACTGAAAGATGTGGAAGAAATAATAGATGCAAATGCTGTAATGACGGTGGGTGCTGAGTTTCAGAAAATAGGTGTGGGCTGTTTATTTAGCAGTTATGTAACGCAAGATGATAAAAACAGCGAAGTAATGACCGTGCGAATGGACCAAGGTGGACTTGGTTTACCAAACCGTGATTACTATTTTAATACAGACGAACGCACCATTAAAGTAAAGGAAGCATATAAAAACTATATGCTTAAAACTTTTAAAAGATTGGACAGTACAACTGCCGCAAAAAATGCTACAGAGGTTTTTGCGTTGGAAGAAAAAATGGCAAGGGCCAGCAGAAAACTCGCAGACCTGCGTGACCCATATAAAAATTACAACAAAATGAGCCATGAAGGAATTGGCAAAATAGCTCCAGGTGTAGATTGGGTGGCTTATGCAAAATTATCGGGTTCTTTTTTGGTTGATTCTGTAATTGTTGGTCAGCCTGAATTTTTTACTGCTCTAAGCACAGAATTAAAAAATACGCCGATCCCGGTTTGGAAAAATTATTTAAAACTGCGCTTACTCATTTCATCTGCACCTTACATGGATAGTGCAATGTTTAATGACAGATTTACTTACAGCAAAACATTATCTGGCGCAACCAAACCAAAGGCAAGATGGAAGCGTGTATTAGATGCAGAAGAAAATGCCATTGGCGAAGCACTAGGGCAGCTTTTTGTAAAAGAATATTTTAGCGAGGGCGCTAAAAAAAGATATGATGGAATTGTAGAAAATATTCGTGCTGCTTACAAAGAACGCATTGCCAAACTTACCTGGATGAGTGATAGTACAAAAGCTAAAGCATATCAAAAATTGGCGGGCATTTCTAAAAAAGTTGGCTACCCAGATAAGTGGAAAGATTTTAGTGCTTTGCAAATTGAAGAAGGTCCGTGGATTTTAAATGTACACAGAGCAGCGGCTTGGTGGCATAATTATGAAATTAATAAATTGGGCAAACCTGTAGATAGAAACGAATGGGCAATGACGCCACAAACTTACAATGCTTATTACAACCCAAGCAACAATGAAATAGTAATGCCGGCAGGTATTTTTGCAGTGCCCGGTTATAGAGATGAAGATTTAGATGATGCATTGGTATATGGTTATGCTGCTGCATCTACTATTGGCCACGAAATTACCCATGGCTTTGACGACCAGGGAAGACAGTATGATGAAAAGGGTAATTTAAAAGACTGGTGGAACAAAAAAGATGGAGAAGAATTTTCAAAAAAAGCAGCATTCATTATTAACCAATACAATGAATTTATGCCGGTAGATACTTTGCATATAAATGGAAATGCTACACAAGGCGAAAACATTGCAGACCTTGGTGGTGTATTATTAGGCATTGATGCTTTTAAGAAAACCGACGCTTATAAAAAGAATGAAAACATTGCAGGACTTACACAAATGCAACGTTACTTTTTGGGCTATGCACTTGGTTGGTTATACACCGTGCGCAAAGAGAGATTGGCTAACCTTGTAATGACAGATGTACACTCACCTGCCAAGGAAAGAGTGAATGGACCATTTGTAAATATTCCTGAATTTTATGAAGCTTTTGGTATAAAGAAAGGAGATAAAATGTATAGAGAAGATAGTTTGAGGGTTAATATTTGGTAAAGTAAAATAATCATAAAACAAAAAAAGAGGCAATCTTCATTTTGAAGATTGCCTCTTTTACATTAAAACTAAAACACTAATTTTTATACAAATTCTTGCTTTCTATTTTACCGTTTCCGTTATCATATCTTACGATATATAAACCACCATTTATGTTGCTGATGTTTAATTGAGTTTGCAATGTACCTGGTAGTACTAATTTTTGCATGATCAATTTTCCGTCGTTGCTATACAATGTAATAGTTGCTCTTTCGCCAGAAGCATTGTGTTGAATGGTTACAACATCATGTGCAGGCATTGGATACACTTCTATTTGAGAAAGTGATGTTTCTTTTGATAATACTTTGATGATGGCAGAATACTTTGTTTTACCGTCAAAATCAATGTTCTTAACTCTAAAGTAAACTGTACCATTTAACTTATCTGTGTAGTTTAAGCTGTAAATATTTTTACCTGTTGCAGTTACATAACCGGCAGTAGTAAAATCTCTACCATTATTACTTACTTCCACATCGTAACCTTTTACATTTACTTCATCACCTACATTCCACAATAGTTTAACAGCACCATTGTCTATTTTACGTGCTACAAAACCTTCAAATGTTACCGGCAAAGGACCACCAGTTACTGATAATGAAAGGTCATCAAATATAATGTTTTCATTGGGACGGTTTGCTGTTCTAAAAGTAAATTCAAATCTTATTTGCGAACCTGCAACAAGATCTTGATCGAATAATTGTAAACAGATGTTACCTGATGTACTTGGCAAAACATTGTAAACTGGTCCGTTAGCTGTTGAAGCCAAAATTTCTAATGGAGGATTTGAAGCAGCAGTAATAATACGGATTCTGTACTCTGTACCTAGTGGCGCAGCATATCTAAAACCAACTGTTGCCTGTCCTTGAGAAGTCAGTCTGTAAATAGGAGATATTAAACTTCCTTGTCTTGTTCCCAAGCCACTGCTTTCAACTTCCGCACCTAAGGTTGGGTTCCAATTAAAAGATACATCCTGATCACTCGAATAAATACTTGGAGAACTAAAACCTTCATCTGAGGTATTAAAATTTCTAAATACTGTACAGTTGTTTGCGTTTACAGTAGTTGTTGGAGATTGCGCAAATGTTGCGATTCCTGCTATGCACATAGCAGCAGAGAGTAAAAACTTTTTCATAAATTTTTAATTTAATTAGGGATAAAAATTGTTAAAATAATTCACGGACTGTTTTATGAAAAAACAAAAATTGGGAGATTTTTAGAAGGATAATTCGGATGTTATTATATCTATGTCAATAACGGTGCCTAACATTGAAATGACTATCAAAACATTGGTTATTCTAACCTTATTCTGCATTTTAGTTTGAGCATAAACTTTAAAGATAATTTCAAATAAATTTTAGAGATTAAATTGTACCACAATGTGCAATCATCTCTACAAATATTAAATATAAAATATGTAAAAAATTGTGTCATTGCTATCCTAGTTTATAAGAAACATCATGTTAAATAAAAACTAAATAGTACAGAAAAAAACAATATCCAATAAGTGCATGTATTTTTGAAAACTAAATCTTATAAAATGAAATTATTTTTTCTTTCTTCTTTTTTATTGGCTTCTACCCTTTTATTTTCACAACCTAAAAATTATACCCAAGCTATTATAACTACAAATACTAATATTATAGCACCCGAAGAGGAAGATGTTTCTGAAATACAAAATCAAGGGCGTGGCGGTGGTGGATTTAATTTTAGAAACTTTGCTGATGGTGAAACAAAAAGCACTACCTATATTAAAAATGATCTGGTTAAAACTAATTATAAATCAGAATCATTTCGTGGTACCACTTTTAGAAACAACAGTACTAAAATAACTACTACCATTTTTGAAATAATGGGGAATAAGCAAGGATTTTATTCATCTGATAATGACCAAGCAGAAATGATGAAAAGAATGGACAGTATGATGAAAGAAAGGGCAAAAACTGATAGCACTATGAAACCACGAGCAAGAACAGTAGATTTTAAAAGTGAAGTTGTTTATACAAATGAAACAAAAAAAATTGCTGGGTACGACTGTAAGAAAGCGCTTATTATTACAGATAAACTACTGGCTAAAGATACACAAGCAGTGTGGTACACTCCCGAAGTGAAATTTGCAAATGTATCTTCAACAGGCGGCACAAGTGGGATTGGGAATTTTGGTGGAGCTAATACCACTTCTTTTGATAAAATTGATGGGTTTGTTATGATGTATGAACGCAATATGCCTCGTGGGCGCAAAATGGAAGTGAAGGTTACTAAAATAGAAATTGATAAAGAAATTGCTGACAAAGAATTTGAAATACCAAAAGATGTAGAAATAAAATCAATGAAAGAATCAATGGGTCAAGGTGGCGGCGGTTTTAGAATTCAAAGACAATAAATATCTCTTATAAAATAAATGTAAAATGGTATTCTTTAATGGATACCTTTTTTTTGGCGTATGTGTCAGACACCTGTTTAGGGTCTGCAAGTTTAGAAGTGCTAGAGATAAGGTGTCAGGCACTTATATAAATCATCCAATTTTTTTACCATTATCTGTTGGCTTATCTGGCATTAGTAAAACCACATCATTGTTTTCATTATAAACGCCAAGCACCAAACACTCACTCATAAAATTGGCAATTTGTTTCACTGGAAAATTAATTACTGCTACAATTTGTTTCCCGATTAATTCATCTAAAGAATAGAGCACAGTAATTTGAGCCGATGAATTTTTTATACCTTCTTTTCCAAAATCAATTTTTAATTTATATGCAGGCTTGTTTGCTTTTTCAAAAAGGGAAGCCTCTATGATTGTACCAGTGCGAATGTCAATCTTTTCAAAGTCGTTCCAAGAAATCATATGTCAGTAATTTTTACAACTGCCTCCATATTTATTACACCAAAAATATGTGGGAACATTTCATTAACGGATGTTGCCAATTCATATTTCAGTGACGAGGTGAGTTTAGTTTCTTCTATATGCAATAAAACAAGATCAGGCATATTTTTATAATACCTTTCGAGTACGCCGGCTACTTGTGCTTCTGTACTGTTATGTATAAATCCTTCGGTGTGTAATGATGGCTCTTCAAAAAAGCCTAGTGACAATGCCTGTAGCCATTGTGCTTTGGTGGTTACATGGTAAATCATACTATAAGAATTTCAATCAAGGCTTCTATCTCTTTTATTTTTGAACGCTGTGTAAGGCTATTATCAAAACATTTTTTTAATTCGGATAATAATAATACAATGATAGATTTATTATCGAAAGGCCTGAAAAAAGAAGAAGTAGGTGGAAGGGACATTTTTTTAAAATAATTCTCTACATCTTTATGAGAATACATTTGTCCGTTTACAGGATCTATATAAAATTTTATTTTTTCTGATGCATGCCCTGTAGGGTTAAGCACATTAACATGCTGGTCAAAATATCCTAATATAAATTGTTTGGGAATATTAATTGCATAAACGGGTACATCCAGCAAACCACATAAAATAAGTAGCAATGTTCCGTTTCCAAATGCATTTCCCTGATGAAGCTCCAAGGTTTTATTTAGCAAAAAACCATCGGGATTATCATAATTTATTTCAATGCCTTTTTGTTTGTAATAATTATAAACTATACTACCAATTATATTGATTTGCTCCATTGGTGTTAGGTAGCTATTCATCTCTAACCAAATATTTCTACGAAGTTTTTCAATCTCCTTAAAAATAAGGGTGCTGTCCATTGTTGGATGTGCATATTTTGCTACCAATAAAATTCCTGCTAAAAGATCGGGTTTATCATTACCCCATTTTAAAAAATCTTCTTTCACATCTTCAAAATGAAGACGTTGAATAAGGGAACCAATTTTTTCTTGTAAGTCAATGTTTACAGCAGTTTCACTGTAATTTTCCAAATTGGGTATGATATCTTTTCCTAAAGAAATAATTTTATTACTTACATTTTCATACACTATTTCATCAGGATCATCAATGAGTTTGAAAAGGGCTTGTATTTCTTTGTTTTCCTGCATTAGGTTAGTAGTTGGTTAAATTCTGCATCCATCGATAAATTGCGGGATAGAATTTTTCTTAAAGCTACTCTTTCTTCTTCATTTTTGCAAGCTCTTTTGGGAATTATTATTGCTTGCATAGCATTTTCAAATAAAAAATAATGGTTATCTGTTTCGCTTTTTTTTATAATAGATTTCCAGAAATAGGTTGTTTGAAGAAAATCGTTTTGTATAAATAAATCTGCATCGGTAGCTACTAAATTATATTTTGTAAAAATGGATGCATTATCCGGATCATCTGTTATTTTCTCTGCATTTTTTATGATGGAATTTTTACCGTTAAATAAGGGTAATACAACTGAAAAGAATATCAACCCATAAATTATAATTGATATATAATTAAATCCTCCCCTCCCGCCTACAAAATATAGAACAATCAAAAAAAGCAATAAATAAACGCTCTGTTTTACATAATTTAATCTTCGTTTCCGCTTACCTTCTTCCCAAAAAACAAAAGTATAAAAGCTTATATAATCTTCTTTTGTAATATCGTATTGCAATGACAGCATTATTTTTTCTTAACAGCCGCTTTTTTAGGAGCTGCCTTTTTTGTAGCAGCTTTTTTCTTTACAGGTGTTTTTTTGTCAAACGCTTTTGGATCTTGTGCTACAATCATTTTCTTTACTGTTTCCAAATCCAATGCTGCAAGTTCTTCAGGGGTATATTTTCCATTGGCTCCACCCCCAGTTACTTTTATTTTCTTTTTATTAAATTTAATGATTGGTCCCCACTGTCCATTCTCTAAGGTAATTTTCTCATCAGCCCAGCTTTGGATAATACGGTTCGATTCTTTCTCCAGCTTTTTTTCTATCAACTCATTACATTCTAATTGTGTGAGGGTATCAAAATCATAAGCACGAGGTATATTAATAAACATGTCGTTCCACTTTATAAATGGACCAAACCTGCCCTTTCCTTTTGTAATCGGTTTTCCTTCGTAATGTGCTATTGGTGCATCTTCTACTCTTTTGGCCTCTATAATTTCTACAGCTCTGTTAATATCAACGGTAGATGGTTGCTCACCTCTTGGCATAGAAATAAACGCCTCGCCAAATTTTATGTAAGGGCCAAATCTACCAATGCCCGTTGTTACATCCAGTCCTTCGTATTCGCCCAATGGCGCACCTACTTTAAATAGTTCCAAGGCTTCTTCCAGTGTAATGGTTTCAATACTTTGCTGTGCAGTAAGTTTTGCAAACTTTGGTTTTTCTTCATCGGTTTGTGCACCTATTTGTACCATAGGCCCAAAGCGACCCATGCGTGCACTAATTGGTTTTCCGGTAGCTTCATCCGTACCTAAAATCCTTTCACCCTTTGCACGTTCTGCTGTTTCTAAAGTATGCTCCACGCCAGAGTGAAAAGGCGTGTACCAATCTCCTACCATTTTGTTCCAAACCATTTTTCCTTCTGCAATGGCATCAAATTCTTCTTCAATATTTGCCGTAAAAGAATAATCCATTACTCTTTTAAAATGTTCGGTTAAAAAATCAGTAACCACCAATCCTAAATCTGTAGGAAATAATTTTCCTTTTTCAGCACCGGTATTTTCTTCCGTTTGTGTCTTGGTAATGGTATCATTTTTCAACGTTACTACTCGTACTGTTCTTTTTATGGGTTCTTTATCTTTCTTTATTACATAGTTTCTTTTTACAATGGTAGAAATAGTGGGTGCATACGTGCTCGGTCTGCCAATGCCCAGTTCTTCTAATTTTTTTACCAAAGATGCTTCAGTGTAGCGTGCACCCGGTCTTGTAAATCTTTCAGATGCTGTCATTTCTCTAAAGCCAAGTTTTTGTCCAACCCTTAAATTTGGCAACCTACTTTCACCTTCTTCCTTATCATTTTCATCTTCATCATCTGTACTTTCTAAATACACTTTTAAAAAGCCATCAAATTTTAATACTTCACCGCTTGCTGTCAGCTCCTGCTTGTTTGTACTTATTTCAATTTTAGCAGTTGTTTTTTCAAATATGGCATCACTCATTTGCGATGCAATGGTTCTTTTCCAAATAAGCTCATATAATCTATTTAAATCCTGATCAGCCACCACTCGTGCATCCATGTAGGTTGGGCGAATAGCTTCATGCGCTTCCTGTGCACTTTCATTTTTATTTTTATATTTTCTTACCTGTAAATATGTATCACCAAAACTGCTGTTTATTTCTTTCTTAATAGCATCCATGGCTGTTTCACCAAGGTTTACACTATCGGTTCTCATGTAAGTTATTTTACCGCTTTCATACAATTTTTGCGCAAGTAGCATGGTTTTACTTACGCCATACCCTAGTTTTCTGCTGGCTTCCTGTTGTAAGGTAGATGTGGTAAACGGTGCAGCCGGTGTACGTTTGCCCGGTTTAACTTGTACATCTTTCACCGTATAATCTGCTCCAACACATGTTTGCAAAAATTGCTCTGCATTTTGTTGTTGGTCAAATTTTGCGCCTTCTGCTTTAAAATGTACCGTTCTTTCATTTAAATCTGTAGCGCCCAATAATGCTTCTACCTTAAAACTGCTTACTGCTGTAAACTGGTTTATTTCTCTTTCTTTTTCTGCTATTAGTTTTACTGCTACACTTTGCACCCGGCCTGCACTTAAGCCACCTTGCATGCCTATTTTTTTCCATAATACCGGGCTTAATTCAAAACCCACAATACGATCTACCACCCGGCGTGCCTGCTGTGCATTTACCAAGTTCATATTTATAAGCCTTGGGTTGGCTACTGCTTTTTGAATAGCCGGTTTGGTTATTTCATGAAAAACAATTCGCTTAGTAGTTTTAGGGTCAAGCTTTAAAACTTCTGCCAAATGCCAGCTGATGGCTTCTCCCTCACGGTCCTCATCCGATGCCAGCCACACTTCGTCAGATTTTTTTGCAGCACTTATCAGGTCTTTCACCACTTTATCTTTTTCTGCCGGGATGATGTATTTTGGAATAAAATTGTTGTTTACATCTATACCCATATCATTCTTTTCCAAATCTCTGATATGTCCAAAACAGCTTCTCACCTCAAAATCTTTACCCAAAATACCTTCAATGGTTTTTGCTTTTGCCGGAGACTCCACAATTAATAAATTCTTTGCCATAATGTTTTATATTTCTCTAAAGCTTTTAATTATTTATAAATTTCCTTACGATTTTACATAAAAATGATAAGCAAAGTATTGTGCAATATTAATTGAAAATTGAAAATAGCAACATTTAAAACGATTATTTGTAGTTGCAAGTTAGAATTTTAGTTAGGTTGTTTTAATATATTTACGAAAATTATTCTATATTGTTCTCTTAATTCGTACTCAAACTATAAAGTTTTTTAATGAGAATTACTCTTTTAGGTTCCGGCCATACTGCTACAATATTGGGAAGACTTTGTATTCAAAATGGCCATCAGGTTCAACAAATAATAGCACGAAATTCAGACGCTGGTAAAGTATTAGGAAATGAATTTGGCTGTAGTTATATCAATTTTAAAGAGAAACCCGATTTAAATACTCAATTAGTATTAATTGCACTTTCAGATAACTCGATGCCGGAAGCATTAGATGAAATTTATTTTGATTCTATTCCCGCAGTGCATACCTCTGGGTCAATTCATATCAATGTAATTCAAAAAGTATCCAAAAATTTTGGCGTTCTCTATCCATTACAGAGTTTAAGAAAGGAGATGGAAACAATACCAGAAATACCTTTTTTAATTGAGGCAAACAATTCAGAAACTTTAGCATTTATAAAAGATTTTGCAAATACCATCAGTAATACAGTTGTGGAGCAAAATGCTGATGAAAGATTAAGATTGCATGCTAGTGCAGTAATTGTAAACAATTTTACGAACCATTTGTATAGCATTGCAGAAAAATTTTGTATTAATGAAAAAGTAGATTTTAATTTATTAAAGCCTATTATAAAAGAAACGGCAGATCGTATTCAACATCATTCTCCTTCGGCAGTACAAACAGGTCCGGCTATGCGTAGTGATATAACCACTTTAGATAAACACCTTCGTCTTTTAAATGATTACCCAAAACTGAGAACATTATACATGAGGATGACGGATGGAATAATGAATGGGTAAAGAGTTATTGCCTCAAACCAAAACAACACTTTTTGATGAGAAAAATATTTTGTCTTTCCATTTTACTTTTTGGATATGTTTTTTCTTATTCTCAAAATAAGGAAGCCGTTTTAATTGAAAAAATTAAGATTACTACATCTGATACTGCTAGAGCTAATTTATATAATTTATTGGCCAACGAATTTGCAGCTTCCGATTCGGCAAAAACATTTACATATGCTGATCTCGCATTATTAATATCTACAAAAAATAATTACGATAAAGGAAAGGCAGATGCATATTTTGCAAAAGCACAATATTTTATTGCCAAAAATAAGTTTACAAATGCCGAGGCATTATTAAAAAATGCCAGTGCTTTGTATATTAAAGGCAATAATAAAATTGGGGAAATTGATTGCATTTTATTGAATGTGAAAATGATGACCAGTAAAGGAAACAAAAAAGAATGCTTACCAATACTGGAAGATGCAAAATTAAAGGCAGAAAAAACTGGCGATAAAAATATTCTGG
>JANNMO010000038.1:0-18987 GCA_031398005.1 Ferruginibacter sp. | reverse complement strand
ATACTCAAATGCATTATCAACTTTATGGAACCCTGCTCTTATATAAACAAATGGTTTAGATGTAATGGGATGACTAATTACAACAGGTTCAAAATCGGCTTCCCATTTTTCATTCCAATTCTGTTCTTTAATTATTGATTTTGAATACTTAAATGTATTTAACTCAATAATTGAATTGTATATTTTATCTTCATAATTTTGTTCAGGAATGAATGCTTTCAAATTATTTCCATCTTCCTCAAAACCTTCAAAACCTATGTTGCCTAATAGTGCAATAAGTATCTCTTTATCATTTTCTGAGATGTCGCTAAACTGGAATTGTATATAATCCATCGATAAAAAAACTGCAACCTTTTTGAAAGATTGCAGTGTTATTTTAAATTTTAAAAATTATGATTGTGGAGCTTCGGGTTTTGAAGGAGCTTCCGGCCTTGGCATTAATGCTTTTCTACTAAGCTTAAATTTACCGGTACGTTGGTCAATTTCAAGCAATTTTACTTTCACTTTTTCTCCTTCAGTAAATATGCCATCCATGCTTTCTAAACGCTTCCAACTTATTTCACTTATGTGCAATAAACCTTCCTTTTTAGGTAAGAACTCTACAAATGCACCAAATTCTTTAATGCTTTTTACTGTTCCTTCATAAGTCTCTCCTACTACTGCAGTAGCTACAAGTCCCTGTATCCATGAATATGCTTTATCCAATGCAACTTTATCTTTACAGAATATACTTACAGATCCTGCATTGTTCACTTCTTCAATATTTACAGTAGCACCTGTTTCTCTCTGTATTTCCTGTATCACTTTACCGCCGGGTCCTATCACCGCACCAATATATTCTTTATCTATTGTAAACTTAATCATTCGTGGTGCATGTGGCTTCACATCTGCACGGGCAGCTTCAATAGTGTCGTGCATTGCATCCAATATATGTAAACGACCTTTGCGAGCCTGCGCAAGTGCACTACGCATAATGTCCATACTTAAACCATCCACTTTAATATCCATTTGTACTCCACAAATACCATCACGGGTACCGGTTACTTTAAAATCCATATCTCCTAAATGATCTTCATCACCCAAAATATCTGTAAGTACCGCAAACTGGTCTCCTTTTTTAATTAAACCCATTGCAACGCCACTCAAATGTTTTTTTAGAGGAACACCAGCATCCATCAATGCAAGAGAACCTGCACATACAGTAGCCATAGATGATGAACCATTGCTTTCCAAAATATCACTTACTACTCTAACGGTATAAGGATATTCAGCACCCGGCATCATTTGCTTTAAAGAACGCATCGCTAAATTACCATGTCCAACTTCTCTACGCCCAACGCCTCTCATCATCTTTACCTCGCCTGTTGAAAACGGTGGAAAATTATAATGTAAAATGAACTTTGTATATTCAGAGTGATGTGCACTTTCTACAAGCAATTCATCTAATGGTGTACCTAAGGTAACTGTGGTAAGTGATTGTGTTTCACCTCTTGTAAACAAAGCTGAACCGTGTGGAGTCGGTAAAATATCTGTCTCCATTTCTAGTTGACGTATATCTTCTGTTCCCCTGCCATCCAATCTTTTACGATCATTTAATATCATATCTCTTACCACGTTATATTGCATCTCACCAGTATAATGACCAAACAACTTTTTATCTTGATCAGTCAAACTTTCGTCCTCTCCAAAATGAGTTTTTACTTCATCGTACAATTTGCTAAAAGCATCACTGCGTTCATGTTTTGCTGAAGCTGCTGAAGCAATAGCATACATTTTATCTTTAGCAAAAGCAATTATTTTAGCATCCAGCTCTTCATTGCGGTAAGGTTTTGTATAATCTCTTTTAGTAGTTACACCTACTAAAGCTCTTAATTCTTCCTGTGCTTTTACATGCCCTTGAATAGCCTTGTGTGCTGCTTCAATTGCAATAATTAAATCTTCTTCACTGCATTCTTTTGCCTCACCTTCTACCATCATAATATTCTTGGTGGTAGCAGCAATTATAAATTCATAGTCAGCAGTAGCTAATTCTGTACGAGTTGGATTAATAATAATTTCACCATTTACTCTTGCTACTCTTACTTCCGATAACATTTCTTGAATTGGAACATCAGATACCGCAAATGCTGCAGAAGCTGCAAGACAAGCCAAAGAATCTGGCATTACCTCATCATCAGAAGAAATAAGTGAAATTAATACCTGTACATCACATACATAATCTTCAGGAAATAATGGACGTAGCGCTCTGTCAATTAATCGTGAGGTAAGAATTTCGTAGTCGTTTAAGCGAGCTTCTCTTTTAAAGAATGAACCTGGTACACGACCATTTGAAGCAAATTTTTCCTGGTAATCTACCGATAAGGGAAAAAATGACTGCCCTTCTTTTGGTTCTTTGTTAGCAACAACAGTTGCAAGTAATACGCAATTTCCTTGGCGAACTGTAACAGCTCCATCAGCCTGACGAGCCATTTTGCCCGTTTCTATGGTAACCATTTTTCCACCACCTATATCGAACGTAATTGATTTTGGTTGGAGTAATGACATTATAAATTATTTTAGTTGAGATGCGCAATTTGCATCAGTTAAAAAGATAGTAGGTATAAAGAATAAATCCCAACGGTATAATACAGTTGGGAAAAAATTCTTATAATTACATATGATAGATTATTTACGAAGACCTAATTTTTCAATTAAAGCTCTGTAACCTGTAAGATCGTGCTTGCTAAGGTATGTAAGCAATCTTTTACGCTGACCTACCATTATCATCAAACCACGCTGAGAAGAAAAATCTTTCTTATTGGTTTTTAAATGATTTGAAATGTGGTTGATGCGCTCAGTAATCATTGCTACTTGGCCTTCAATAGAACCTGTGTTCTTAGCGTTTCCGCCGTAAGTTGAGAAAATGGTTGCTTTTCTTTCTAAAGTTAAATGCGACATTAATTTTTTGTTTAAAACGTTTTTGTTTTATCTTTTTTATAATTGAGTGCAAAAGTATAGAAAAAAAGCTAAATAATGTGGTATTATGATGTTTTTTTTTGAATATTGCGACCGTATGAATGTAAGATTTGCAATAATAGGATGTGGTAGAATTGGGAAAAGGCATGCTGAGCAGGCAATAAAGGTAGGAACTTTGGTGGCTGTATGTGATGTAAATAAACAAAGAGCCCATGAGTTTGCCGAATGCTACAAAGCAAATGCTTATTATACTTTAGAAGAATTGCTTGCGGTAGAAAAAGATATTACAGTTATCAGTATTTGTACACCCAATGGGTTGCATGCTGCACATTCCATACTTAGTTTGAAAGCAGGAGTAAATGTATTGTGCGAAAAACCACTGTGCATATCTGTAAAGGATGGAAATGAAATGATAAATGCATCTATACAATCAGGCAAAAAACTTTTTGTTGTAAAGCAAAACAGGTATAACCCTCCTATTGCATTTTTAAAAGATCTTATAGCTAATGATAAGCTTGGTAAGATTTACAGTTTTCAAATAAACTGTTTTTGGAACCGACCAAATGGTTATTACATTGACTGGAAAGGCACAAAAAACTTAGATGGCGGTACATTATTCACCCAATTTAGCCACTTTATAGATTTGTTGTATTGGTTGTTGGGAGATGTGAAAAAGGTGAAATCAAGTATAAACAATTTTGCACATGCTACTATTGAAATTGAGGATACCGGTGCAGTGATTTTTGAAATGCAAAGCGGGGCATTAGGCACTTTAAATTATACAGTAAACAGTTTCGAGAAAAATATGGAAGGATCGTTTGCCGTTTTTGCAGAAAAAGGAACCGTAAAAGTTGGCGGGCAATATTTGAATGAATTGGAATATTGCAATGTTGAAGGAGTAAATGATCCTAATTTGCCAATAGGAAATCCTGCCAATGGTTATGGATTTTACCAAGGCAGCATGAGCAACCACGATAAAGTATATGAGAATATTGTAAAAGCGTTGCAAAATCCGCAGCACGACTTTGCATCTGGAGAAGAAGGATTGAAAACGGTGGAAATAATTGAAAAAATATATTTGAATAACTCGTAGTTACACTTACAAACATTTTTTGTAAATTTGATTATTATGACAGAAGAAGTAAATACAAGCGTTGTAGATGGTTATTTTGGTTTGATATGTACCCTTAGCAATGCTAATAAAAAAGCATTGATAGATAAACTTATTCAATCAGCAGCAGAAGTAAAATCTGAACCATACGCTAATTTAAAAGAATCTTTTGGTGCATTTGAATCTGAGCAAACAGCAGATGAAATAATTGCAGATATTAGAAATAGTAGATTATTCACCCGAGAAATTGAACCTTTTGATTAGTTATTTAATAGACACAAATATTGCTGTTTATTTTATGAATGGGAAGTTTGGTCTTAAGGAAAAGATTGAGGAAATACAAGAGCCAAATTGTATTTTTATTTCAGAAATAACTTTGGCTGAATTAAAATTTGGTGTAGAAAAAAGTGAAAAGATTGAAAGGAACAAACAAGTTCTTGCAAAATTTCTTTTAGATATTCAAATTTTGCCTATCGCAGATTCTATCAATTTATATGCAAAAGAAAAAACAAGATTAGAAAAGCAAGGTACTCCAATTAATGACTTTGATTTATTAATAGCAGTAACTGCTGTAACTCATAATCTCATTATGGTTACAAATAATACCAAACATTTTAAAAATGTACAGCAAATAAAATTAGAAGACTGGACTATTTCTTCTTCATTGTAATTTGAAAACAATCCTACACATAGTTGGTAACCGCCCACAGTTTATTAAACTGGCTGTGTTATACAATGAATTATCGAAAAATGAAAATTTAAAACAGCAAATAATTCATACCGGACAACATTTTAGTTATAATATGAGCGATGTATTTTTTGATGAATTAAAAATACCTCAACCTACCATAAATTTCAATATTCAAAACTCCTCTCCTTTTCTTTTTGTTGGCCAATCCGCAACAGCTTTACAAAACTATTTTTTACAACAAGAAAATGCAGTAGTTTTTGTTTATGGAGATACGAATACAACATTAGCTGCTGCAATGGCTGCAAAAAAATGCTCCTTGCCGCTAATTCATTTTGAAGGAGGTGTGCGTACATATGACAACAGCATGCCGGAAGAAACAAACAGGATACTTACAGATAGATTAGCAGACGTAAATTACTGTTGTACCGAGTTTAATTTGCAAACAATGGTTAATGAAGGTTATGGCAATTCTATTCCTTCAGAAACATTGCTTACAGGAGATTTAATGCTGGATGCATTTTTAAAAATTGAGCCCTCTTCTCAAAAAGTTATAACAGAAAATGATTATGTAGTTTGTACCATTCACAGAGAAGCAAATTTGATGAGCCAGGAAAAACTTACCAATATTATTAATGCACTTAATAGTATTAATAAAAACATTCATGTGGTATTGCCTTTACACCCACATACACAAAAAAGAATGGATGAATATGGACTTAAGGCAGGTTTTGAAATTTTGGAGCCACTTGGGTATCCGGCAATGAAAAATCTTTTACAGCATTCATCATTTGTAATTACAGATAGTGGCGGCACAAGTAGAGAAGCCTATTTTTTGAAGAAGAAATCGTTGATTGTGATGGACAAACCTTTTTGGCCTGAAATTATTGAAGCCAACTGTTCGATAAATACAGTGGCGGTTGAAAATATTATTGTTGAGAATTTTAATAAATTAAATAATCTTACATCAAATTTTGATACCGCTATTTTTGGAAATGGAAGAG
This sequence comes from Ferruginibacter sp., assembly GCA_031398005.1. Taxonomy (GTDB): domain Bacteria; phylum Bacteroidota; class Bacteroidia; order Chitinophagales; family Chitinophagaceae; genus Ferruginibacter. Next base: position 13,229 of record JANNMO010000038.1, on the reverse strand, counting down.
CAGCGGAGAATATTCATTTTCATTTAAAAGCATACTTATTTAATTAGTCACTCAGGTAAAGTAAAGCCGTTTCTCGTTTGGTAAAATATATTTTTACGTTTATTTAATAAATTCATGATTTACTATTTTTTAAATTAATTTATATTCCAAGCATGCTATTTTAAATATAGTTTTGAATTTTAAAAATTAGCACATTAGCATATTTGCATATTGGCACATTGATTTAGCATATTTGCACATTTGCACATTAGAACTTCTATGGCTTCAAAAAAAATTACCGTTTCTGTTATATCTGATCTTACTACAGACCAGCGGGTAATACGCATTTGTTCTACATTGCAGCAAATGGGTTTTGAAGTAACTGTAATTGCAAGAAGTTTTGATAACAGTTTGCCATTAGATGAATACATATTTAAAGCAAGCAGAATAAAATGCAATTTTCGGAAAGGAATTTTACAGTATGCTGAATTTAATTTTAAACTTTTTTGGCGATTGGTTTTTTCTAAAAACGATTATTTTCTTGCAAATGATTTAGATACGCTTATACCAAATTTTATTGTAGGAAAATTGCGAGGTAAAAAATTAATATACGATACCCATGAATATTTTACGGGCGTGCCCGAACTAAAAGAGTCCCATTTAAAAAGGAAAATTTGGAAATTTTTTGAGAATTGGATATTCCCCAAATTAAAAACAGTTTATACAGTAAATAACTCTGTCCGAAGTAAATATTTTGAAGAATACGGAAACGAAATTGGCATAGTAAGAAATGTGCCAATTACAGATATAGTGGAGCCATACCCCTTACCCAAACATTGGGAAAACAACATAATTTTAATGATGCAAGGGGCGGGCATAAACGAAGGAAGAGGTGGAATAGAACTATTGGAAGCTATGAAATATCTGCCGGAGAATTATTTACTTGTAATGATAGGAAGTGGTACACAATGGGAAGCAATTAAACAAAAAAGAATTGAATGGAACTTAATAGATAAGGTAGAAATGATTGATAAACTGCCACCGGCTAAATTAAAAAAATACACTGGTTTAGCCACCATTGCTTTCAGCTTAGATTCGTTTGGAGATTTAAACTGCCTTTATAATTTACCGAATAAAATATTTGATTATATACATGCAGGCGTACCCGTTATTGCTACTGCCATACCCGAAGTAAAATATATTGTGGAGAAATATAGATGCGGCGTTTGCATTGAAAGCAATGACCCAAAAATACTCGCAAGTACAGTTTTAAAAATGATGGCAGATCAACAGACGTACGATGTATACAAACAAAGTTGTGTAGCAGCTGCAAAAGAACTTTGCTGGGAAAATGAAAGGGAAATTTTAAAAGCAATTTACAAACCATATTTGTGAACGAAAAACATTTACATATAATAACCCACGATGTACCCTACCCTGCTGATTTTGGGGGCGTAATTGATTCTTTTTTCAAAATAAAATTTTTACATGCAAGTGGTGTAAAAATTAAACTTCACTGCTTTACAAAAAAAAGACAGCAACAAGATATCTTGGAAAAATATTGCGATTCAGTAAATTATTATCCAAGAAATTTAATCACAGGAATATCATTGGTATTACCATATATTATCTCCTCTCGAAAAGATAATAGGTTACTGAATAATCTATCAAAAGACAATTATCCAATATTGTTTGAAGGGATTCATACCACGTATCATTTATACAAAAATCATTTAAAAAATAGAAAAGTTTTTTTACGAATATTAAATGTAGAAACTATCTACTACCAATATTTAGCAAAAAATGAAAAAAATATTTTAAAACGATCACACTATCATATAGAGTCACTGCTTTTAAAAAAATATGAAAAAAGGATTGCTGATAAAGCGAAAATTTTAGCATTAAGTACTACTGACCAATCAATTTATAGCGAGCTATTTGAAGCAAAAGATATTATTTATTTGCCGCCATTTTTGCCTAACGCATTTACCAGTTCAAAAATTGGTTGTGGTAATTATTGCCTTTACCAGGGAAACCTGGCCGTAAATGAAAACGAAAAAGCTGCCTTGTGGCTTATACAAGAAATTTTCTGTAACCTATCTCAACCTTTAGTAATTGCAGGTTTTAAACCATCAAAAAAATTAATTAACACAGCCAAACAGTATAAGCATATCAGTATTGTTGAGAGTCCATCGGAAATAAATATGAAATTATTGATAGACAATGCTCAAATAAATATTTTACCCTCCTTTAACAAAACGGGTATTAAATTTAAATTGATTAATGCGTTATTTCATGGAAGACATTGCCTGGTAAATTTTGCAGGAGTAGAAGGTTCGGGCTTGAATGATTTGTGTACAATTGTTGAAACGCCCACTGAATTCCAACAAAATATAAAATTATTATTTACTCAACCCTTTACCCAAAAAGAAATGCAGCACCGAAGTACTGCATTAAAAATCTTATATAACAACGAGCAAAATGCTCTGTTAATTAGTGAGATGCTACTGTAGCATTATCCCACACTTTTCCACTTTCAGTTTTTATGGTACGTGCCGGAAATTTATTTATCACCACATAATCGTGTGTGGCCATCACAATGGTTGTTCCAAAATCTCTGCATATATGAAACAATAGTTGCATTATTTCATCGCTTGTTTCTGGGTCTAAATTTCCAGTAGGCTCATCTGCCAAAATCAATTTAGGGGAATTTAATAAAGCCCTTGCTACATCTATACGCTGCTGTTCACCACCACTCAATTCAAATGGCATTTTAAAACCTTTGGTAGAAAGATTTACTTTGTCTAACACATCAGCAATTTTATCATCCATTAATTTTTCATCTTTCCAGCCTGTAGCACGCAGTACAAATTTTAAATTTTCATTTACGTTTCTATCAGTAAGCAATTGAAAATCCTGAAAAACCACCCCCAAATTTCTGCGAAGAAATGGAATTGTTTTCCAGGTGAGCTCTTTTAAATTATGACCCACAACCCAACCCTGTCCTTCTGTTAACTGAAGATCTCCATACAATGTTTTTAGCAGACTACTTTTACCAGTACCTGTTTTACCTACGAGGTAAACAAATTCTCCTTTATCTACTGAAATATTTACATCACTTAAAATAAGTGTTTCGCCTTGGTAAATGTTTACCCCTTTTAATTCTATTATAGATTGAGACATATATTTAAAATTGTAAAAAACTTAAGAATATGATTCCGCTTACTGTGGAGCGGATAGGTTGTTAACAGCAAATATAAATATTCTGATATTCCATTGGTAAATAATTTTTAATACCAACTTGTTAAAAATAGAAGTGGTAGATTTATTTCTTTTATCAAATGAATTTATAGATCAAATAAATAATGAAAAAGATTGTACTTTTTTTAGCCATAGGTTTTTTGATGAATGCAAATCTTTTTGCACAATGGTATGAATTATTACCAATGAATAGTATTTATTTAGCTTTCAACGATACTGCTATCAATACCAGTAAAATATTAAAACAAGAAGGAGTCAAAAAAATAATGGTGTATAAAAACGCTCCAAGAGGTGAAGAAAAATCATTTTTAAATTTCGTAAGTACAATTAATGAAAACGGTGCAGTTAAAGACCTTACTCATTGTTTACAAAGTGTAAAAAAAGATACGTTTTATTGTTACAAATATTTTTTTCAATATAATGAGGAAGGTAAAAGGTCTAAGTATTTTTTTACACGTGATGATAAAATATACGAGTCTGAATATTACACTTACTTAAATAAAAATTTTACAAAATCAATTAATATACATGTTTCAAACCCAAAAATAGATAAGTTAGATACGCTTAGTTCAGAAAAATACTATAATGATAAAGGACAGTTAATAAAATCAAAATCGTATTTTAATTTTATTTTATCAAGAACTGATATATACTCTTATTCGAGTGAAGGTTTATTGGATAGTATAAATTATTTACTTTCTGCCCCCACCACATATCCGATAACCACTATTTTTAAACGATACAACATTAAAAACACATCTATATTGAAAGTTTTCGAAAATCCTTACATGTATAAGTGGTCATACAATAAAAATGGGCAATGTTATAAATTAGAAATTGCAATAACTGAATTTAATGCTGGTTTAAAAATGGACGAATCAAAATATAAAAAGCAAAACGTTGTACATTACAACTACAATAAAGATGGTACCCTCAAAACCATCATGGAAGAAAATAAGTACACAAAATCTGTTAAACTATTTTACTATTATGTAAAATAGTTTTGTAAATATCATTCACGTTTTTATGTGGATAACTATATTTGTAGTTATAAAACTATCTTTATAGTTTTACTTTATCAAAATTATAAAATGATAAAGCAACTTACAAAAGCAGAAGAACAAATAATGCAAGTTTTATGGAAACTGGATAAAGCATTTTTAAGAGAAATAATTGATGCCCTTCCTGAACCAAAACCTCACAACAATACAGTTGCAACTGTAATCAAAATCTTAACCGAAAAAGAATTTATAGGCGTAAATGTGTTTGGGCGCATGCACCAGTATTATGCCCTTGTAGGCAAAGAAGCTTACAGCAAAGCCAGTATGAAAAATTTTGTGAAAGGATATTTTGAAGGAAGTTTTAGCAATGCTGTATCCTTTATGGTAAAGGAAAATAATTTAAGTATTGGTGATTTAGAAATGCTGCTAAAAGAATTAAAAAAGAAGTAGGAAGCATTACCTAACCCTTCCAAGGAAAGGGAATGATTTGAGTGAAGAATTTTAATAATTGAAATTTAATAATCAACTATTCAACTAATGACCATGCTCCCATTTGCCTATTATCTTTTAAAAGTAATTATCTGTTCCGCAGTTTTATTTGGGTATTACTGGTTTTTTCTTCGCAATAAAGTTTTTCATGCATACAATCGGTTTTACCTGCTCGCTATTGTTGCAATATCTATTTTACTGCCGTTATTTAAAATCAACTTTTTTCATTCCAATGATAACAAAACGGCTGTTATAAAAATGTTGCAGGTTGTAAAGGCCAGCGATGAATACATGGATGAAATCATAATTGGAGCACCCAATAAAACAAGTGTAAATCTTGTTGATGTTTTACCTTTTGTATATGTTTTGATTAGTTCTGTGCTTTTAATAATGCTAATACAAATGCTCGTTTCCATTGTTGCATTAATGAAAAGCCATGAAAAAATCAGCATAGAAAATATTCAATTTATAAATACAGATGCGGCAAGAGGAACACCATTTTCTTTTTTTAAATACATATTTTGGAACAAGCAAATAGATATAAACAGCCACAACGGAAACCGAATTTTTAAACATGAAATAGCGCATGTACAGGAACGCCACAGTTGGGATAAAATGTTTATCAATCTAGTATTGATTGTATTTTGGAGTAACCCAATTTTTTGGTGGGTGAGGCGGGAGCTTAGTATGATACATGAATTTATTGCAGACAAAAAAGCAATAGAAGATGGTGATACCACTGCATTTGCTGCCATGATATTGGAGGCAACTTATCCACAAAAAAACTTTTACATTACCAATAATTTTTTCTACTCACCTATAAAAAGAAGACTTATGATGCTTACAAAAAACCAACACCCACGTATGAATTATATTAGTCGTTTGCTTGTGTTGCCGGTATTGATTATTGTATTTGGAGCATTCACCATTAAGATTGCAAACAATATTAATAAAGAGAACATCACACAAAAATTAGACAAAAAAATTATAGTTGTAATTGATGCAGGGCATGGGGGTCAAGATGCGGGAGCTATTAATAAAGATGGAATTGCTGAAAAAGATCTGGCCCTGCAATTGGTAAAAAAAATTAAATCTTTAAATAATGATGAGAACATACAAATAATATTGACCAGAGATGATGATATATTTTCAGATGTAAAACAAAAAGCAGCTTTTGCGAAAGCTCAAAACCCAGATCTATTTATTTCTGTGCATTTACAAAGCACTCCTAAAAAGGAATGGAATACTGTTTCGGGTATGGAGATATATGTTGCCAAAGAAGGTATTAAAAACGAAGAGAAAAGTAAGATTCTGGGAACAGCTATCATAAATTCATTTAAAAATAATTATAGTTTGCCTGTTCCAACATTGATTGTACAAAAGCAAAAAGGTGTTTATGTTTTGCAGGCAAATAGTTTTCCATCTGTATTAATTGAAGCAGGTCATTTAACCAATGACAAAGATTTAGCATATCTCCAATCCATAAAGGGGCAAGAAGCATTTGCAAGAAATGTGTTGGATGCAATAAGGAGTTACTCTGAGTTAAATTCAGTATATAACTTTAAAAATGAAAAAGCAAAAATTGACTCTCCACCTGCAATAAAAATCGAGGTTAGTCAAGTTGAAAATTATAGAAAAAATGAGAAACTTTTGAAAAATCCCAGAATGACAGATATGACTTTAGATTTGGATAATTCAAAAAATATACTAGGTCGTGGTGGGATGATTGTTATAAACAATACACTTTATGATTTGCAAAAATTACAAAACAAAGTCATTAGAGGAAGACAATCGATAGTCTATAAAAAAGGAGATACGGAAACGATCAAAAAATATGGAGCTAATGCGGCTAATGGGATAATTATAGTTGAAGATGCAACCATTGAAGAAATGTCTTCAAATGAAAAAATAAATGGATATAAAAACAGTTTAAAATTTTCAACCGATTCAATAATCTTTTTTGATGAAAGTGGTTCAAAAGTAAATTTTGGCTTGACTGATAAAACTATCAAATCTTCTTCACCAAGTAAAAGTGCAGATCTTAAAAACAGGATTTCGCTACCACAAAATGAAAATTATTTATATGTTATCAATGGAAAAATTTCAGATAAAAAAGGTATAGACTTGATATCGCCTGAAAGTATAATTAACATTAATGTTTTAAAGGGGAATTCTGCTATTCTTTTGTATGGTGAAAAAGGCAAAGACGGTGTTATAGAAATTACCACTAAAGATAAAAAGGAGAAAGAATCTGAACACAAAACAAAATCGATTCAAACCCCTTCCGATAAAGTATTTACCCAAGTAGAAGTTGAACCGCAATTCCCCGATGGCCCGCCTGCCTGGGGAAAATATTTACAAAAAAACATAAATGGAAAAATACCAAGCGATGAGGGATTTAATGCTGGTACATACAGTTTTATAATAAAATTTATTGTGGCACAAGATGGAACTTTATCAGATTTTAGCACCGAAACTTATCCTAATTCTAAAACTGCAAAACATTGTATAGACATTATAAAAAATGGCCCAAAATGGATTCCTGCCAAACAAAACGGACACATTGTTGCAGCTTATAGAAAACAACCCATCACATTTGTGATTGATGAAGAAATGGACGAAAAAGAAAAAGTCATCTCACAAATAAAACAATCAATTTTAAACAAATCGAGTAGAGGTGCATTCTCATTAGAAAAGTAAACATTTCTTTTACATTTAATTTGCATCTAGATATTTATCTTCAATAAAAATATTTATATGCTAAGAATTGTTTTGGTTGCAGTTGTTTTATTTATTAGTTTTTCTGGTGCAATTGCACAAACCAATGCCAACCTGCCCGCAAAACTTGCAACTACGACTGTGCTTAAAACGCCTCCCGGACTTGTTGGGCAATGCAACGGATTACAATGTGCTACCATAACCACAAAAATAGATACCTCCATTAGAGTAGCTCCTGCTTATGCATATTTGGCCATCGATTTTACCCAAGTTACCGGTAGCAACCAAATGGATATTTTAAATGGTAGTCATTTATTTTGGGTGTTTGATAAAACAGGGAAAGAAATTAAAATACCTGCTAAAGTTTTATCAAGTGTAAAGGCGGCTATGGAAAGCAATGGAAATGTAGAATTAAAAGTAAGAGTACCATTTAAGTTAAAGACGGATAAAAATGTTTACACCATTCATTATCGCTGGGAGAGTAAAGACAAAAGCAGAAATATGGATTTTTTAACTACGAAATAAATACAAACTTTTTTCGTTTCTCGTTTGGTTTATTACAATGGAGAATTATTTTCTTAATAGTAATTTTTTATTTTTTTAGTTTATCGATTGGTTTATGAAAATCGAAGAAAGATTACGTTATTCACTATTCACATTTCACCATTCACAAAACCACCATTCACCCACTCATCTCTTCCCCCAACCCCATTCTAAAAAAACTGGCAATGCTTTTGCCCAAGTAAGTACATCGTGTTTACCATCAGCCATTTCATAATATTCAATTTCATTTTCTTTATAACCTTTCATTTTCAATTCTTCTATAAGGCTTAGTGCATCATCAATTGAATCAATCACACCATTGTTATTTCTATCTGCCGTTTCATCTTGTGTGCCCACTTCAAAAAAGAATTTTAACCATGGATAATAATTTCCTTCTCTTACCTGTCGGTGCATTATGCGGTCTGTATCTTCATCAAAATCTTCGTCTTCCTGGTCTTTATCTCTCCACCAAAGCGAGCCACTAAAAACGCCCACTTTAAAAAATTCATTGGGGTAATTCCACACAATATCCAATGCACATAATCCACCTAATGAAAACCCTGCAAAAGATTTTTCTTTAAAAGAAACAATGGCATATTTCTCTCTTATAAAAGGAATCAATTCTTCCATAATAAACTGCGTATAAAGTGCAGCTTTTGCTCCTCTCCCTTTATAATCTAAAATATTTGCAGTGCCATATTCATTTTTTCTGTCAGTAGAGCAATGGATTCCCACACAAAAAACAGGTTCAATTTTTCTATCAGCATATAGAGATTCTAATATTCCCTCAAATTTCATTGTACGCAGATCTTGTCCATCATTTATTAATAATAAACTTATAAAAGGATGGTTAAAATAATCTTCTGAGTGGTAGCAATCAACAATAACTTCTCTATTTAAAAACGTAGAAGCAAGTATATAATTTTCTGTTATAATAGCCGTAATATTTTGAGTAATCATTAACGCCAAAAATAAGAAAAGCATGGGATACATCCATTAACCTTCAATAATAAAAACATAATTTGTTTTTGTGGCTCTTAAAAAATATATTTGATTACGATAAAAGAATAATCACATTTTCTACAAATAAAAAATTGTTATGAAAAAAATTGGCATTTTACACGGTAAAGAAAGAAGTTTTCCTGAAGCATTTATTGAAAGGGTAAACAGTAAAAATATTGACGGTATTATAGCCGAACCTGTACGAATAGATAAAGTAGTGCAAGGCGAAAGCAGTGGTTATGCTGTGATCATTGATCGTATATCTCAAGATGTACCTTTTTACAGAGCCTACTTAAAAAATGCAGCTCTTTGTGGCACAGCAGTAATTAATAATCCATTTTGGTGGAGTGCCGATGAAAAGTTTTTCAATAATTGCTTGTCCACAAAAATGGATGTACCTGTGCCCAAAACCGTGATTGTTCCTTCGGCAGAATTACCCACCGATACCACGGGAGAATCATTTTCTAACTTAGCATACCCAATAGATTGGGACAATATTTTTAAATATATTGGTTTTCCCGCATACATGAAACCACATGCAGGCGGTGGCTGGAAAAGTGTATATAAAGTAACTGATAGAGATGATTTTTTTGAAAAGCATGCGGAAACAGAACAGTTGGTAATGATGCTACAGGAAGAAATTATTTTTGATGAATATTATCGTTGTTATTGCATTGGTGGTAAGTATGTAAAAATTATGCCTTACGAACCTCGTAATCCTCATCACCTTCGGTATGTAGCAGATTTTAAACCTGATGCCGCACGTTATAAATTGATGGAAGATATTGTGCTTCGAATTTGCAAATACCTTGGCTACGATTTTAATACTGTTGAACTTGCGCTGAGAGATGGAGTGCCTTATGCCATTGATTTTTGTAACCCAGCGCCCGATGCAGAACTTACCAGTGTAGGCCAAGAAAACTTTGACTGGGTAGTAGAAGCCGCTGCCACATTTGCTATTGAAAAAGCGCAAGCGCAAGTAGAAGGAGCAGATAACCTTACCTGGGGAGAATATATAAAAAGAAGTGCCAATAAGCAGCCGTTGTATAAATAAAATAAATGAAAGAGTATCTTACTATAGTGAATGAAAATGATAGGAGTGAAACGCTTGTGGATGAACCGCAAAGCGAGTATGGGTTTACGTATGCTGATTATCTTACCTGGCATTTTAAAGAAAGAATAGAATTAATTAAGGGAAAGATTTTTAAGATGAGTCCGGCTCCGTTGGTTACACATCAAGCAATTTCTATGAATTTAATTTCATTTTTTATTAAAAGGATGGATCATTCACCCTGTAAAATATTCTCTGCACCTATTGATGTAAAACTTATTGGAACTTCATTTAAAAAAAGAAAGATAGCAGACAATGAAATTTTTACAGTTGTACAACCAGATATTATTGTTGTTTGTGATCCAGAAAAATTAGAAGACCCACGAAGTATTAATGGTGCGCCAGAAATGGTGGTAGAAATTCTTAGCCCAGGCAATACAAAAACAGAAACCAAACACAAATTAAATTTGTACGAAGAAAATGGGGTGTTAGAATATTGGGTAGTGCACCCACCCTATCAGTATGTAGAAGTATATTTATTAAAAAATAATTGTTACAGCAAACCTACCATTTATGAAATGGGAGAAAAAATTGAATGTGTAGTTTTAAAAGGAATAAAAGTACCTGTTGATGAAATTTTTAAATAACCAAACTAATTAAACCTTATGGCTAGTTTATCGTACAAACAATTTACACTTGGTGTAGAGGAAGAATATATGGTATTAGACCCACAAACGCACGAGTTAAAAAGCCATGAGCAAAAAATTGTGCACGAAGGGCAGAAGATTATAATGGACAAAGTAAAAGCCGAAATGCACCAGGCTGTAGTAGAAGTAGGTACAGATATTTGTGCAGATGTAGATGAAGCTTTTATGGATGTGTCTACCTTACGTAAAACCATTAGTGGTATTGCTGAAGGTTTGGGCCTTTGGGTGGGTGCAAGTGGTACACATCCTTTCTCTCACTGGGAGAGCCAGCTCATTACTGAGCATGCACGCTACAGCGAAATTGTAAACGAATTGCAGGAGGCCGCCAGAAGTAATTTAGTTTTTGGCTTGCATGTGCACGTAGGTATGGAAACCAGAGAAATGGCCATTCATATTGCAAACAGCGCACGTTATTTTTTACCACACGTTTTTGCATTGAGTACCAACTCTCCTTTTTGGGAAGGAAGACAAACCGGTTATAAAAGTTTTCGTACTAAAGTGTTTGAAAAGTTTCCACGTACCGGCATACCAGATCATTTTGAAAGCATAGAAGAATATGACAACTATATTAAGTTGTTGGTAAAAACAAATTGCATTGATAATGCTAAAAAAATATGGTGGGATTTAAGGGTTCATCCATTTTTTAATACCGTTGAATTTCGTATTTGCGATATTCCACTTACTGCTCAGGAAACCATTGCTATTGCAGGATTGTTTCAGGCAATTTGTGCCAAGTTATATAAATTAAGAAGCCAGAACCTTAATTTTATGATGTATAACCGCCGCCTTATTACAGAAAATAAGTGGCGTGCAAGTCGCTATGGTATTGATGGTAGCATGATTGACTTTGGTAAAGAATCTGAAGTAAATACTCGTGTGCTTATTTATGAATTGTTAGATTTTGTAGATGATGTAATTCCACATCTTGGAAGTGCAAATGCCATAGGTCATGTACATAAAATGCTTGAAATGGGTACAGGTGCAGATAGGCAGTTAAAGGTATTTGAAGAAACAAAAAGCCTTGTAAATGTGGTAGATTATATTCACACCAGTTTTTTATCAGGATTATAAATTTACAAGCACAGTAATAATTAATGTTCATAAAACAAAACGCATCTATTTTGATAAGATATTTTTTACAGATTAATTTATTGCTAGTACTTTTTTGCTTAAAAATTAGCGCCAGCGCTCAAACATCTATTACTGGCAACATTACCCAATCTTTTAATGCAGGTGCTGCAGGAAAACCAGATGAAGGCTCTAAAATATTTGTATTAAAATACGAAGGAGATGCTATTGGATTGTATGAAACAATTAATAATTTTTTGCAAGCAAAAAAATTAAAATCAATTAATAGTACAGTTCCCCGGTTAATTACCCTTTACAAAGATTCGGCAGATGTAATAAAAAATAAAAGAAAATTTGAAGAAAAGTATGCTGCCTACCAAACCACCATTGCAAAAATAAAAGCAGATGAAGCGGAGAGATTAACTACGCTACAAACAATGGATGCAGAAACCAGCCTTAAGTTTGATATACTTGATCAACGATCTTCAAAAGCAATTTCGCAGGTAAAATTAAAAGCTTTTGATTCGAAGACTGTTGCCGGTGCAGATGGTAATTTTTCTGTAAATACTTCCGCGGGAAAATATATTGTTCTGGTTATTTCAAACAACCGCACCGGGTTAAGTTCCAGTGAATTATCCGGTAAAATATTTGTACAGTTAGTTGATGTAAAAGATGGAGAAAAAGCAATAGTAAATAATAAATTTTATCCTGATTAATTTTTTCAATTTCTAAAGTGTAGTAAAAGAAAAGTTTCCTTATATTTGCACTCCTAAAAAAAATGGCTCTACCGAGTTTAACAAAATGGCTGCGTAGCTCAACTGAATAGAGCATTTGACTACGAATCAAAAGGTTTTAGGTTTGAATCCTAACGCGGTCACAATCAAATTAAACACCTATAAAATAATTTTGTAGGTGTTTTTTTATTTAGACATGTTTTAGTCAACAATGAATAGCGCATCCCGACTTACAAGTCGGGAAGGTTTTAGGTTTGAATCCTAACGCGGTCACACTGAAATCAAGCATCTACAAATTAATTTTTGTAGGTGCTTTTTTTATTTGATACAGGTTTTGATCAACTATGCATAGCATCCCGACTTACAAGTCGGGAAGGATTTAAGTTTGAATCCTAACACGATCACACAAAGAGGCTGCCTCCTAAGCTCGAGACAGCCTCTTTTTATTTATGCCGTATCAATTGCTATGGTTCGTGGCTCACGAAACATTACGATTTGCACTGAAATAGCATGCAGCTTAAACTTGTTAAATACAATTTTGACTCGTCCTAAAAAAAGTTTACATGTTAGATGAATAATCCTGCAATAGATTTACAGGTGTTAGATGTTTTCTTTTTCAAAAGTATTGTATTTCTTATAATAGTTTTTCCATAGTCTTTGATGCTTAATATTATCT
>JANNMO010000029.1:0-13539 GCA_031398005.1 Ferruginibacter sp. | reverse complement strand
TCCTTTACAGGCTTCAAGTCCAGAGTTTTAGCCAAGGTGACCGGATTGACAGTTTTACAGTTCTTAAACAAATTTATTTACGATAAACCTGTGGGCAGAGTAAAGCATACACTTGCTGATTAACTCCGCCAACGGGTTAATCAATATTTTCAATTATCCCTGCAATACCTTGTCCACCCCCAATACAAGCAGTTACAATACCATATTTTTTATTCAAACGCTTCATGTCGTTTATTAATTGAATAGATAATTTTGCACCACTGCAACCCAATGGATGGCCCAAAGCAATAGCCCCCCCATTTACATTAATGATATCTTTATTTAACCCAAGCGCTCTTATTACAGCTAAAGATTGTGATGCAAACGCTTCATTTAACTCAAACAAATCAATATCATTTAACGTCATACCTGCTTGCTTCAACACTTTTGGTACTGCCTCTACCGGACCAATACCCATTATGCGAGGGTGCACACCTGCGCTTGCACAATTCACTAAACGGGCAATGGGTTTCAAACCCAATTCATTCACCATACGATCACTCATTACAAGAACGAAAGCTGCACCATCACTCGTTTGCGATGAGTTACCTGCTGTTACTGTACCACCTGCGGCAAAGGCCGGTTTAAGTTTTGCCAACCCTTCTAAAGTTGTATCTGTTCTTACACCTTCATCAGTATCTACAATGTACGATTTAGTTTTTTTCTTACCCGTTTCATCTACATAAACCTGCTCTACATTTATTGGTAAAATACCACTTTTAAAAAAACCTTCTTTAATTGCTGTTGCAGCTTTCATGTGGCTTTCATAACTAAATGCATCCATATCTTCTCTGTTCACATTGTATTCTTCAGCTACTGCTTCTGCCGTTAAACCCATGTTCAAATAATAATCAGGTTCATCTTTTGCAATAGAATAAGCGGGCACCGTTTTCCAACCAGCAGTTGGTACTAGGCTCATACTTTCTACGCCACCTGCAATAAAACATTCGCCCATGCCGCTGCGTATTTTTGCCGTAGCCATTGCAATACTTTCCAGGCCACTTGCGCAATAACGGTTAATGGTAATACCAGGCGCAGAAAATCCTACTGCTCTGGCCGCTATAATTCTACCCACCTGCAACCCTTGCTCAGCTTCGGGTACAGCGTTTCCAACAATTACATCATCCACCCGTGTAGGGTCTAGTTGTGGCACACTAGCCAGCAGACCCTTTATAACATCTATCGCCAAATCATCTGGACGAGTAAATCTAAAACCACCTTTTTTACTTTTTGTAACGGCTGTTCTATAACCTGCTACTATGTATGCTTCTTGCATGTTGATTTTTTTTTGGACAACCGACGACTGACGACAGACAACGGATGCTTTGTTATAATGTAGAATTCTTTTTCTTTTTTGGGGCTGTGATGATTGAATCTTTATTCAACATTTGATCGCTGCCCGCCTACTATCTTTTTTTGTACAAAGGCAACAAAAAAAGGATATCCGTCTAAGCAGCGCAGCCATTCACCTTAATATCATTTTTCAACTTTTACCGATTATACTTTACAAAATACTTATTTAGTTTTAAGTCTAATATATAATGTCTCACATCTAAAATATAATTAGTTGTCTATGCAACCAATCTCAAAGTTAGAGAATTTTCACTATTAAAAACTGTATTTTTGTAAAAATGATTTGCAATGGAAGAACAAGTATTAATTACAATTAAAGATGCTAAGGCACATAAAATTTTAAAAAGTTTGGAAGATGTAAAGTTCATTAAAATTGTCACTGACCCTACTTTGGGTTTTTCACCAAAAAAGAAAAAACAGGCTAAAGATTTTTTAGCCGCTTTGCAACAAGCAAAAGATGCAGCTAAAGGAAAAATAAAATTAAGAAGAGCTGAAAGTTTATTAAATGAATTATAAAATATTTCTCTCAAAGAGTTTTGCAAAGCAACTAAAAAAACTTGCTAAAAAATATCCTTCCATAAAAACTGATTACGCTGACCTTTAAGCATTACTAAAAGAAAAACCACAAATAGGGTCTCCATTAGGTAACAACTGTTATAAAGTAAGAATGAAAATCAGTTCAAAGCATCAAGGTAAAAGTGGCGGTGCCAGAGTTATAACCTATGTTTTAATAAATGAACATAAAATTACATTATTGGAAATTTACGATAAGTCTGATAAAGATTCTATCACCGATAAAGAATTGCAAGTTCTTATAAAAAAAGCAGTTTAATAATGTACAAAATCATACGCAGTATTTTATTTATGTTCGATGCAGAAAAAGTGCATCATTTTTCAATGAATGGGTTAAAGTTTCTTTGTAAAATTGGGTTTATAAAAAAAATGATAGCTCAGCAATATTCGGGTTGCGGGTTAGGAATTACTGGTTACGGGTTAACAAACTCGAAACCTTTAACTCGCAACTCGCAACTTTTACAACTTCCTTTCAAAAACCCCATCGGTCTCGCCGCCGGTTTCGATAAAAATGCAAAATATTTAAACGAACTAGAAGCACTTGGGTTTGGTTTTATCGAAATTGGAACTGTAACCCCTTTGCCCCAAGATGGAAATCCTACCCCACGTTTATTCAGACTTAAAAAAGATAAAGCCCTCATAAACCGGATGGGGTTTAATAACGAGGGAGTAACTAAGATTGTTGAGCGTTTAAACGAATGGAAAATAAAAACTGAAAAGTTAGGGGTTAAAGGTTACGAATTAAATGAAGCCTCAACCCGCCATTCGAAACCGCATAACCCCAAACTAATTATCGGTGGCAACATCGGCAAAAACAAACTTACCCCCAACGAAACCGCCTGGAAAGATTATGAAATTTGCTTCAATGCTTTGCATGATTATGTAGATTATTTTGTAGTAAATGTTAGCAGTCCAAACACACCGGGCTTACGAGAACTACAGGAAAAAGAACCACTCAAAAAAATACTGACTCATCTTCAACTACTTAATAAAAACTTTGCGCAGCCAAAACCAATTCTTTTAAAAATAGCTCCAGATCTTACACAAATACAAATTGATGATGTAATAGATTTGGCACAGGAAATTAATCTGGATGGCTTGGTTGTTGCAAATACTAGCCTTGACAGAACAAAACTTGTAACTACAAACCTAGAACTTGACAAAATAGGTACTGGTGGATTAAGTGGACTGCCCGTAAAGCAGCGAGCAACAGAAATGGTAAAATATATACACAGCAAAACGGGGGGTAAAATTCCCATCATTGCAAGTGGTGGTATTTTTACAGGAAAAGATGCTGAAGAAAATTTAAATGCCGGCGCATCTTTGATACAAGTTTGGACAGGTTTTGTTTACGAAGGACCAGCAATTGTAAAAAATATTTGTAAGTATCTTGCAGCCCGAAATAGTTATTAGTTATTAGTTATTAGTTATTAGTTATTAGTTATTAGTTATTAGTTATTAGATTTTAGAGCATTCACAATTAACCATTCACCATTCACACAACCATGGAGCATTTATTTACATCGGAAAGTATTATTAGTTTTTTTGTATTGGTTATTCTTGAAGTAGTTTTAGGAATAGACAATGTAATTTTTGTAAGCATCATCATGAACAGACTTCCCGATGCAAAGCAACAAAAAAGAGCTCGTCGTTTTTGGATGATTTCAGGGATTACTGTAAGAAGTTTATTATTAATGGCATTAGGATGGTTATTATCACAAAAAGGAAATTATATAATACCTGAAAGCTGGTTTGGAAAAGGATTTGATCTTGCAAGTATTGTGATGTTGGTGGGTGGCTTGTTTCTCATTTACAAATCAGTGAAAGAAATACATGGCAAGCTGGAAGGTGAAGATCATTCTTTAGACTCTAATGCTGGAAAACTTACACTTGGCAAAGCTTTGGTACAAATTGTTATTATAGATGCGGTGTTTTCATTTGATAGTATTATAACTGCAGGTGGTACAGCAAAACATGTAGAAATTATGATAGCCGCAGTAGTAATTGCCATGATTATTATGTTTACATTCAGCCCAACTATTTCTTCTTTTATACACAAACATCCTACACTTAAAATGTTGGCTTTATCCTTTTTGGTAATGATAGGCTTAAGCTTGGTAATGGAAGGTTGGGCTCCTGAAAAAGCGCATGAACTTGGGCTAAAAAATTATATTTATTTTGGTATGGCCTTTTCTTTTTTAGTAGAGCTATTAAATATGACTATGCTCAAAAAACAAAAGAAAAAAAGAGTGGTGCGTTTAAATGAACCATGGATTGATGATAAAACCAACCAAATTTCTGATACCGCACATTAATTTACACAAAGTAAAGTAACGGCCACCAAGGCTGCAGTTTCTGTGCGTAAACGTGTATCACCTAAAGTAACGGGAATGTAGTTATTTTCTAAAGCTAGTATAATTTCTTGTGGGGTAAAATCTCCTTCTGGACCAATTAGAATGGTTGATTGGTTGATTAGTTGATTAGCAGTTTCTTTTAGAGAGATTTTATTTTGTTCTTCGCAGTGGGCAATAAACTTATTATCAGCTATATTTTCTTTTACAAATTTTTCAAACTTAATGGGTTCTTGTAATACTGGTAACCATGCCTGTTGAGATTGGAGCAAGGCGCTTATTAAAATGCCTTTCATTCTATCTAAGCGAATGTGTTGTTTCTCTGTTCTGTCGCATAACAATAACATAATTTGAGCTACACCAATTTCTGTAGCTTTCTCCAAAAACCACTCTAGTCTGCTATTATTTTTTACGGGAGATATTGCGATGCATACTTTATGTGTAGGAGGTTTTATAGAAGTGGTTTCAATAATTTTTACCGTACATTTTTTTTTATGAGCATCGGTTATTTCTGACGTGTAAACATTTCCCAAACCATCTGTAAGTTTCAATTGCCTGCCTTCTACCATTCGCAATACCTGCACAATATGCTTGGAGTTTTCTTCATTTAAAACCACCATATTGTTGGGAGAAGAAATGGGTTCGGTATAGAAAAATGGGAGAGGCATTAGTATTATTTAATTAAATAGTGTGCACCAAAAATAATGGCATAAATCTAACAATTATACAGAAATGTAAATAAAACTGATATACCAATACTTTTTAAAAAGTTGCCCTTACACCGAGATGAATTTCTAAAAATTAGTCTAAAGGCTCTAAATATAATCCAATATAAAAGCGCTGCAATGGTTAGTATAATTGCCCAAAAAACTGCTCCAAAAAACCATAAGATAACTGCTCCAAAATTCCAATAATTAACCATGAAATAATAGAAAATAGAAAACCTATTCCTGTTTCATTATCTCCAATATTACCTACAATGTCTCTATAGACGACAAATCATCTAAAGCTTCAACTTTCGGCTTTTTAAGTTTATTAAAGTTGTCTATAATATTGCCTAAATTATCCTTTAATTTCCAACCATTATATAATCCAATAAAAATAAATAAGAACAATATAATTGAATTTAGATAAAGTGTTCGGTGTTGATTAATGCCTGTTAAATAAACAATTAATGTAAGAGTGGGAACAACAATTAATGTTGAGAAAAATACTGTTTTAGAATTAATGAGATTTATTCTTGGCAAGTGAGTTTTGCTTAAATGGATTGTTTATTTTTAAACACCACGGCCTTTAAAAATCTTGGCTTTTAGTTCTTCAAAAGTAATTCCTTTATCTTTTCCTGAAAGAAAATCCTCTCTCCGTTTTTCTAATTCCAAAATTTCGCTATCAGAAAGCTCAAAATCATCATTCTCTCTTGAAATATGAAATACTATTTCTTCTATGACTTTTAAAAAATCGATACTTTCAACTTCTCCAACATTTTTCAGAAGCCTTTTTTTAATATCATCAACTGATGATTTCACAATATGAATTTTAATAAATAAGACATTTATTTTGTTTAAAATGAAAAATACCAGAAACATAAATTTCATTTCCAAAAATTTGATAAATAATTTTGTAAGGAAATTTTCTTACAGTTATTCTTCTTTTATTTTCATCAGTATAAGAATAATGGGTCGCACTAACTGATATTGAATCTAAAGATTTTTGAATTGCTTCTAAAAAATCATCTCCTAAACCTTCCTTCTTTCGTTCATACCATTCGTAAGCATCTCTTAAATTTATTTTAATATCATCATCAAATAAAAGTTTACGCATAAACCTTTTTTTGTCCTTTTACAAACGATTTCAATTCATCCCACGAAAGTGTTTTAGCTTCTCCTTTAAGATATCTTTCGGTCCTTTGGTCAACTATTTCTTTTTCTTCCTTGGTAAGTTCACACTCATCAGTAGAAAATAAAGTATCTTCTATATCCTTTAATTGTTCCATATCATTGATACTATTTATCCTACTAAAAATCCTTTCTTTTATTTCAGTTGCAGTTTCCATAAAAATTATTTATCCAAATTTAATAAAAAATCTAAAACGGCGCTTCATCATCAAACTGTCCATCGTTCATTTTACTGCCTTTTTGAATATATAAATTCGCACCATCGCTTCCTCCACCTTGTACAGGTTTCCAGTTACCGCCACCGCCAAGGTTAGGGTTAAAATCATCTCCACCACCTTCTTCTTCAATAAAGCGCTGTATGTGCAATTCTGCTTTTAATTTAATGGTATCCAAACTACCATTTCTATGCTTGGCTATTTTTACATAAGTTTCTCCTTTATTACTTTCACCCATTTCGTTGGTGGTTACATCATAATAATCTG
Organism: Ferruginibacter sp.; assembly: GCA_031398005.1. Classification (GTDB taxonomy): domain Bacteria; phylum Bacteroidota; class Bacteroidia; order Chitinophagales; family Chitinophagaceae; genus Ferruginibacter. Next base: position 6,846 of record JANNMO010000029.1, on the reverse strand, counting down.
GGCGGTATAAAAACATTACCATATCCGCATCCTGTTCAATTGCACCCGATTCTCTCAAATCGCTCAACTGCGGAATCTTATTTCCTTCTTTTCTTTTTTCAACCTCTCTACTCAACTGCGAAAGTGCAATAATAGGTACCTGCAATTCTTTTGCAAGTCCTTTTAAATCTCTCGATATTTTACTAATTTCCTGCTCACGGTTGCTGTTTCTGTCAGCACTTCCACTCATTAACTGTAAGTAGTCAATTATTATAATTCCAATATTGTGTTTGTTTTTTAAACGACGACATTTTGCCCTTAATTCAAAAATATTTAGCGCAGCAGAGTCATCAATAAAAATAGGCGCCTTACTTAATTTTTCAATTCCCTTTTTGTAAAGCTGTTTCATTTCATGCTCTTCCAGTTTACCACGAGCGATTTTCTCCAACCAAATTTCACTTTCGGCACTAAGTATTCTTTGTACCAACTGGCTACTGCTCATCTCCAAACTAAAAAAGCCAACTGCGGTAGGTTTTGTTGGGTGCAAAGCTGCGGTACGAGCAAGGTTTAAAGCAAAAGCGGTTTTACCTACTGATGGTCTTGCAGCAAGAATAATTAAATCAGTAGGCTGCCATCCGTATGTCAATCTATCAAGCGATGGGAAACCTGTAGGCACACCCGTCATCTCATCCTGACGGTTACGCATTTCTTCAATACGGTTAATTGTCTTTACTAAAACGGTAGCAATATCATCAAAATTTCTTCGAAGGTGATTGTTGGTTATCTCAAATAATTTTGTTTCAGCAGTATCCAACATATCAAATACATCGGTGCTGTCCTCATATGCTTCCCCAATTATTTCCCCACTTATTCTGATGAGTTCTCGCTGTATAAATTTTTGTAAAACAATTCTTGAGTGAGCCTCTATATTAGCTGAAGAAACTACCACATTGGTAAGTTTTGTAACTGCATAAGGACCGCCAACAAAATCAAGTTCTTCTTTAAATTTAAGTTCTTCAACCACTGTTAATAGATCTATCGGCAAATTTTTAATTTGCAGCGATTGCATGGCCTTGTATATTTTTTGGTGCGCCTCTACATAAAAACATTCCGGTTTTAAAATTTCTATCACTGTATCAAAGGCAGATTTCTCCAACATTATTGCTCCCAATATTGCTTCTTCCAAATCTTTTGCCTGGGGAGGAATTTTCCCAAATACCATATTCCCCGTTTCTAAAAGGGGTTTTCTTCTTACTTTATCTTTATTAAAATTCTTTAATTCCATTTTTGAAAATCCTTCTTTGTTTATTTGTTATGTATGTTATGTGTAAGGGGCGGCTAAGATAAATGCAAACAGTTAATATTAAATTCACATTTGGGTCTTATCAACTATATTTTTATAATTATACACCTTTCGTTGACATCCAAAGGTAGTTTATACACCGCTTTTTCACATCTTAATTAACATCTTACTTTCAACGTCTATTTGTTATTTCATCATTTTATCAACAAAATTTTTATTAAAAACTTTCTTTTTTTACACGTGGAAATGTTTTTAAAGTTGAAAATAATATGTAAGTTTTTTTACTTTTTCCCTATGTAAATTTTGCTACAGTAACCAGTAAATATGCCCCGCCTCAATTGCCTATATTTGCAACTTAATTTTTTTTTACAAATGATCATTTCTTATAATTGGCTTAGCGAATATTTACCTGTTTCAATTGAACCTCAAAAATTGAGTAAAATTCTTACTTCAATTGGCCTTGAGGTAGAAAGTTTACACAAGTATGAATCATTGAAAGGAGGTTTGCAAGGAATTGTTGTGGGCGAAGTACTAACCTGCGAAAAGCACCCCGATGCCGATAAATTAAAAATAACTACTGTAAATATTGGTGAAGTTGAACCTGTACAAATTGTATGTGGCGCAAATAATGTAGCTGCCGGGCAAAAGGTTTTGGTGGCTACAGTTGGTAGTACTTTGTTTCCATCATCAGGCGACACCATCAATATAAAAAAAGCAAAAATAAGGGGCGTAGAAAGCTTTGGAATGATATGCGCCGAAGATGAAATTGGCTTGGGAGAAAGCCATGAAGGAATAATGGTATTGGCTGATGAGGCTATTCCCGGTTCAAAAGCGGCAGACATTTTTGAAACCTACTTCGACTATATTTTTGAAATAGGACTTACCCCCAACCGTATGGATGCAATGAGCCACCTTGGCGTTGCAAGAGATGTTTGTGCATACTTATGGCACCACGATAAAAAAGAAACAAAAGCCATTACTCCTTTTAAAAATGGATTTAAGGCAGATAATAACGATCTACCTATCAGCGTAACAATTGAAGACAACATTGCCTGCAAACGATACGCAGGCGTAAGTATCAGCAATATTAAGATAGAAGAAAGCCCTACATGGCTACAAAATAAATTGCGCAGCATTGGCTTAAAACCAATCAATAATATTGTAGATATTACCAATTTTATTCTGCACGAAACCGGGCAACCTTTACACGCATTTGATGCTGCTAAAATTAAAGAAAATTCCATTGTTGTAAAAAATGCTTTAGAAGGTCAATTATTTAAAACGCTCGATGATAAAGACCGTAAATTATTTGCAGGCGATTTAATGATTGCAAATAAAGATGAAAATATGTGCATGGCTGGTGTGTATGGCGGTAAAGAAAGTGGCGTATCGGCTGATACAAAAAATATATTTTTAGAAAGTGCTTGGTTTAACAATGAAACCATTCGTAAAACATCTTTAAAGCATGAGTTAAGAACGGATGCTGCCACTCGTTTTGAAAAAGGTGTGGACATTAGCAACACCGTAAATGTTTTAAAAAGAGCAGCACTCTTAATTAAAGAGATAGCCGGTGGCGAAATAAGCAGCGATATAATTGATGTGTATCCTACACCTGCTGAAAAAACGTCTGTATCTTTAAAATACCACTATCTAAAAAAACTAAGTGGCAAAAATTATCATGCAGATACTATTAAAAATATTTTAACTGCCCTTGGTTTTGAAATACAAAAAGAAGGCATTGATGAAATATGGGTAAATGTTCCTTTTAGCAAAACAGATATTAGCATTGGGGCAGATATTGTGGAAGAAATAATGAGGATAGACGGACTTGATAACATTGAAATTCCGGCTACCATTTCAATTGCGCCTTCATCAGATTATAACAACGAAAAGCATGAGCAAAAAGAAAAAATTGCCAACTTTTTAAGTAGCAATGGCTTTAGCGAAATTTTTACCAATAGCATTACTGACAGTAAATATTATTCAAAAGAAATTTTGAACAATACGGTGAAAATGATGAATAATTTAAGTGCAGATTTGGATGTAATGCGCCCCTCTTTATTACAAACAGGTTTAGAAGTTATTGCTTATAACATCAACAGAAAAAATGCTGATTTAAAATTATATGAGTTTGGAAAAATTTACAGCACTAGTGGCATTGGACAATATAACGAACAAAACAGATTAGCCATTTTCACAACAGGTATTGTAACAGATGGTAGCTGGCAGCAAAAAGAAAAAAAAGCAGATTTTTATTTTTTAAAGGGTATTTGCGAAAAAGTGATAGCTGCATGTGGAATAAAAAATTTAACCATTGAATTGGCTGAAAATAATGATTTAGATTACTCCATTATTTTCCTTGCAAACAATACTGAAATTGGAAAAGCAGGAAACATTTCACAACAAAAGTTGAAACAATTTGGCATTAAAGAACCAATATTTTTTGCTGACCTTTATTGGGATGAAATTATTTCACTTAAGCAAAAAAATAATTTAACCTATAAAGAAATTTCTAAGTTCCCGGCAGTACAGAGAGATCTTGCTATTATTCTCGATAAAAAAGTAACTTACTCAAATGTAGAAGCTGCCATAAAAGCTAATAATATTTCTGCATTAAAAAGCACAAGGCTATTTGATATTTTTGAAAGTGAAAAATTGGGTACAGATAAACGCTCTATGGCTGTAAACTTTACTTTTAGTGATGACACAAAAACATTAGCAGATGCTGATACAGATGGTATGATGAATAAAATAATTTCATCTTTAGAAAAACAATTAAACGCAACTGTAAGAAAATAATTTTGGCAGAACTAACCGAAAATATAAAACAGCTAAATACAAAACTGCAGCAATTATTAAAGCAGTATAATATTTTAGTAGTCCAAAATGAACAGCAGGCAAAAACAATTGTAGAATTAAAAGAAACATCCGAACAACAAAAAAATGCTTTAGATGAAATGAAACAGGAGCAACTCATTTTAAAAGCTTCTTTAGATAAAATGGATGAGTCAGAAAAAAAGCAATTAGAGAAAAAAATAAACAGCTACATCCGCAACATAGATAAAACCATTTCTTTACTAAGCCATAAGCAAAATGTATGAGTGAACTCATTCCCATAAACATTGTAATTGGCGATCGTACTTATCGCATAAAAACAAATCCTACCGATGAGGAAATAATAAGGAAGACGGTAAATATGATCAATGATAAAATCATAGAATTTAAAACCCAGTTTGCCGGAAAAGATATGCAGGACTATATAGCGATGGTAATAATATGGTATGCTACTCAAAATGCCGGTGGCGAAGGCAATTCCATGCTAAAAAAAGAAATGGCAGATGCATTACTTAAAATGGAATTGCAAATAAATGATGCATTGGTTGCCCGAACGAATTCATAAAATTTTTATACTTGCCGTTTACACTTTACTATAGCCCTTTAAACTCATTTGTAGTTAAAGGGCTTTTTCATATCTTCGCCATACGCCCTCTTTTAGGAGAGGGTTTTTATATATTGTGTATTATTAAAAAACTAACATTAAATGGAATCAATTATAATTTACATCATTATCGGAGTTGTGGCGCTGCTGGCGGGCATCTTTGGTGGCAAAGCAATCTTTGCAAAAAATACTGATAAACAAGTACAAGAAGCAGAGTTAGAAGCAAAAAAACTTATTGCCGAAGCACAATTAAAAGCAGATACCTACAAAAAAGAAAGAGAAATTGAAGCCAAGGAGCGCTTTGCTCAAATGAAAATTGATAGTGAAAAAGATATCATGCAGCGCACCCAAAAAATTGTAGAGGGTGAAAATAGAATTAAACAAAAAGAACAGAGTCTAAACCAAAAAGAAGCAAATGTAGATAAGCAGGTAAAAGACAATGAGGTAATAAAAGACAATTTAAGCAAGCAAATAGAAATTGTAAATGTAAAGCGTACTGAGCTGGAGAAACACCAAGAAGAACATATTAAAAGATTAGAGAAAGTAGCGGGCTTAACTGCCGAAGATGCAAAAGCACAGTTAATAGAAGGATTAAAGCAGGATGCCCATGCACAAGCCATTACACTTCAACAAGAAATTATTGAAGATGCAAAATTAAAGGCAAATAAAGAGGCTCGTAAAATTGTTATTCAAACCATACAACGTACTGCGGCTGAACAGGCCATTGAAAACTCCATCACCGTTTTTAATTTGGAAAGCGATGAAATTAAAGGTTCCATTATTGGAAGAGAAGGTAGAAACATTCGTGCAATTGAAGCAGCAACCGGTGTAGATTTAATAGTAGATGATACCCCGGAAGCAATTGTTCTTTCGTCATTTGACCCATTGCGCAGAGAAATTGCCCGTTTATCATTGCAGCGTTTGGTGGCAGATGGTCGCATACATCCTGCTCGTATTGAAGAAGTAGTAGAAAAAACAAAGCGCCAGCTAGATGATCAAGTAATGGAAATTGGGGAGCGTACAGCCATTGAGTTAGGTGTACATGGTTTGCACAAAGAATTGATACGTATGGTTGGCAGAATGCGTTTCCGTTCATCTTACGGACAAAATTTATTGATGCACAGTAGAGAAACCGCAAATCTTTGTGGTATTATGGCGGCTGAGTTAGGTATGAATCCAAAGCTTGCAAAACGTGCAGGTTTGCTACACGATATTGGTAAAGTGCCAGATGAAGAGACTGAATTGAGCCATGCATTGCTTGGTGCAAAACTGGCAGAAAAATATGGTGAAAACCCTGCTGTGGTAAATGCCATTGGTGCCCATCACGATGAAATGGAAATGTTGTTCGTAATTTCTCCAATTATACAGGCTTGCGATGCTATCAGCGGTGCAAGACCAGGTGCAAGGCGTGAGATTATGCAGCAGTACATTCAGCGTATTAAAGACCTTGAAACCCTTGCTGCATCTTACAATGGTGTAGAAAAAGCTTACGCTATACAAGCCGGTAGAGAGCTTCGTGTAATTGTAGAAAGTGATAAAGTAACCGATGCAGAAAGTGAAACATTAAGTTTTGAAATAGCTCAAAAAATACAAACTGAAATGACTTTCCCCGGGCAAATTAAAGTGACTGTAATTAGAGAAAAAAGGGCAGTGAATATAGCACGTTAATTAGCTATTTTGCTGATGTGCTAATTTGCTAATGAATACTTTGGAGTATAAATTTTTTATAGAATGATTTTAAAAAAGCGGTGATTTTTCATCGCTTTTTTATTTCGGGCTTTGGGCAGAAAAGTTTTAATCAGCATTCGTTCGCTGCCCGCCTACAACTTGCCTTCCGGCAGGCAGGTCTTTTTTGCTTCAAAGGCAAGCAAAAAAGGATTTCCGTCTAGGCAGCGAAGCCATTCACCCAAAAATCTTTTTTCATCTTTATCCAAAGGTGATAACCATAATACTTACTAACCCCAACGGGGTTTCCCATCAGTAACCATGGGCGCAGCCCGTGGAGATAGGCGCAGCCCGTGGAGATAGGCGCAGCCCGTGGAGATAGGCGCAGCCCGTGGAGATAGGCGCAGCCCGTGGAGATAGGCGCAGCCCGTGGAGATAGGCGCAGCCCGTGGAGATAGGC
>JANNMO010000046.1:0-65646 GCA_031398005.1 Ferruginibacter sp. | reverse complement strand
GCTTCAAAAATAAATTTAAACTATGCAAACCACCAAACGATGCTCCTGCAACAATGATGGGTGTTTCCTGTGATGTGTTTGTTTTAATAAACGGTATTACTTCATTAAAAATATAATTGTTAAACTGGTTATGGCGAATGGCTTTGTGAGCACCTTCCATTTCTTTATTGAGCCAGCTTTCGCTGTTAATACTGTTTACAGAAAAAATACGCACTTTACCACTGTTTATAAAAGGTGCAAGGGTTTCCATTAGCTGAAAACGCTCATACTCCAAATAATCTGCAGCGGCAGTTGGTACTAATAATAAAGCAAAACCATAATCTCCATAAGCTACAATGGGCATTTCTTTTTGCAAAGCGGGGCTAAACCAACTGGCTGTTTCTTTTTTCATAAAATCTTTTAGGCGTTTTTAATTGTATACTATGTAAATATAAAAACAATATTTTACCCAAAATGGAGTTATAGTAAAGTATGCAATACCATTGGTAGTGATAAGGTATTGCTTATCCAATATTTAAACTAAAGTAATATGAGACCCAGCATTTCTGTTTTGGTTGCTTTTGCAGCAATTATATTTTCATCTTGCCAAAAAGATACGAGTGAAGAAAACGGCCAAATACCAGGCGGCGGCACAACAATCATTACTCCAGGAGGTGGCGGAACAACAAATAATGCAGGCTGTAAAGATTGTATTTATTATCCTGTATGTTCACCATCGGTTTATAAATATGCAGATACTGGTTTAGGTTCGCCTACAGGTTCTGTAAATAGCTACACCCTTACCTATATTAAAGACACCGCATTAGATAGTAAAACTTACAAAAAGTTTTCTATTACGGGGCAAGGAGATACTTATTTTAATTGTAGCGCAGGTGTAAGCACTTCCATTATTTTGGGTGGTACTACACAAAATGGTAATACCATTGCTTATGCTAAAGTAACTGTGCTTAAAGAAAATGCTCCTGTAAACACATCATGGGTAGATTCACTTACTGCAAATGGCCAAACCGCATTATATACTTATACCATTGTTTCTAAAGGATTACCAAGAACGGTAGCAGGAATAAATTATGCTGATGTAATACATGTACACGAACAAACAACCATCGATTTAATGGGAACTACCATACCCGCAGGCCAAAGTGAATATTATTATGCTAAAGGAATTGGGCTTATAGAAAGTATAAGTTTTGATGATTTTACCGGAACACAGCTTTTGCATCATGTACTTATCAGTGCAACTATACCTTAGTGAATCAATACTTTTCCACTATTTTAAAATGAGAAGCATTTATTTTTTTTCTGTTTCTTTCTGTGAATCTGTGGCAATATTATTTACCACAGATTTACAGAAAAACTGTTTTAGTAAATACTTTTATTCGAGCACACCCTCCGTTATCTCCGTCCACAATTCTCTGTAACAACGGGCAGCATCACCACTGCGGGCAAATTCTTCAATAGGCATTTTGTGTATGCCCATTTTTTCTACATCAGATAAATAAGGAATGTAATTGCCAAAAAAGCGTTTGTCTTTAAACAACTGTTCCATTATTTCGTGGTGCATATTTTTGCGTAGATCCGTCATGGTAAAGAAACACATCAACTTTGCCATATCAATATCTTTCTCTTTAAAATAATCTTTCACCATATTATAGGTACGTACACTTAAAGTTGTTGGTATCACCGGCATCAATACAATATCTGCTGCGCTAAAAATATTTTCGCTTAGTGCGCTAAAACCTGGAGGGCAATCGATAAATACAAAATCGTATTCTCCATTAAATTGTTTTAAAACCCCCTTCAGTTTGTTTTTATTTCCTTTCATTTCTTCCAGCATCACATCAAAGCTTTTTGTTGAATTATCTGCAGGAATAATATCCAGATTTTCATAACCTGTTTCCATCAACACTGCATCCATATCTGCATCTTTACTTATCAGTTTTTTTATGCCGGGGTGGGTTTTAGGCTTCGCCTGAAAATAAAACGAGGTCGCTCCTTGGGGGTCAATGTCCCATAACAATGTTTTATAACCTTCTTTAGCTGCCAAATAAGAAAAGTTTACACAGCTTGCTGTTTTGCCCACACCGCCTTTAAGATTGTACAACGCAATAACGATCATAAAAATTAATTTTAGGTATATGTATGATTTTGAAAGTTAATGTATTCTTATAAAAAGATGATGCTTTTGCTTAAAAAGTTTTACCAGCTTCCGTTTATCAATACTATTTTACGTCTATTTACAATTACAGTATCTTGTAAGCTGAATTTTTAAAACCAAAATATTTTACATGTCATTATTTAAAACGGTTGCTGCATTTATTGCATCAGTTACTATTGCAAGTATTTCGTTTGCACAACAAAAGCAGCTTACAGATGAGCAGTTTTTCAAAAGCAATTTTAAAGGAATAACACAGCCATTACCTATTGCCACCAAGTGGATTGACAACACTCATTTTTTATTAATTAGAGATGGTAAAACGATGGTGGTAGATGCAAAAACCGGTTTGGAAAAAGAGCAAACTGCTGCTGATAAACCCCAACAAAAAGTTACAGTAGCTGCTGCACCATTTACAAAAAACAAAGACCTGTTCATTAAAATAAATGAAATAGACACACGTCTTACCAACGATACCATTCCGGAAATAAATGCTACGCTAAGTCCAGATGGTAAATTTGTTGCCTACACAAAAAACAACAATTTGTACGCTGTAGAAATAGCCACGCAAAAAGAAAATAAATTAACCTCCGATGGCAGCAATGTTATTTTAAACGGTTATGCAAGCTGGGTATATACAGAAGAAATTTTAGGAAGAGCATCTCGCTACCGTTCCTTTTGGTGGAGTCCTGATAGTAAAAATATTGCTTTCTTTCGTACGGATGACAGTCCGGTAGCGCCATTCACCATTACCGATGCCCCCGGTGTGCATGGTTATTTAGAAACAGTTCGTTACCCAAAGGTGGGGGATAAAAACCCGGAAGTAAAAGTGGGAATTGTAAACCCTGCCGGTGGTGCAGTGGTGTTTGCAGATTTTAATGCAGCCGATGATCAATATTTTGGTGCGCCATTTTGGACCAACGACGGTTCTTCTTTATGGGTACAATGGATGAACAGGAAACAGGATAATTTAAAAATTTACGCTGTTGACCCAGCCACCGGCAGTAAAAAAGAATTGTATAACGAAACACAAAAAACCTGGATACAGTTAGAAGATGGTTACGAGCGTATGCACATGCTTGCAAGCAATAAAAATTTTATTTTAGAAAGTGATAAAACCGGTTGGAACAATTTGTACATGTATGATATGACTGGGAAATTGATAAAAGAAATTACCCCTGGAAAATTTACGGTAACGGAGGTTAATTACATAGATGAAGCAAAGAACATCATTTATTTTACCGCACGCAGCAAAGAAAATACTGCACGAAAAGATTTGTATCGTGTAAACTTTGATGGTAAAAAAATGCAGCGTTTAACTTTTGGCGATTACAACCACGGCGTAATAAACATGAGTCCCGATGGAAGTTATTTTATTACCAATTACAATAATGTAAGCACGCCAACTAAAATGGCATTGGTAAATAATTCAGGCAAAATAATTAAAGAAATTGCTGACAGCAAAATGCCCGAAATAAATGAGTATGCTCTGGCAAAAACAGAATTGATACGTGTAAAAAGTGATGATGGTTTGTACGACTTGCCTATGAAAGTAACCTGGCCAATGAACTACGATAAAACCAAAAAATACCCGGTACTTATATCTATTTATGGTGGCCCAAATGCAGGAACCGTAATGGATACTTGGGGCCTTAATGGTACACAACAATTTTATGCAAAAGAAGGTTTAATACAGGTTGCCATGGACCACAGAGCAAGTGGACATTTTGGTAAAGAAGGGGTAAATTATATGTACCATAACCTTGGCTATTGGGAAATGAAAGATTATACAACCATGGTAAAATGGCTGATTGCAAACGGCGGCGCCGACCCAAAAAAGATTTGTATTACGGGCTTTAGCTATGGTGGTTATTTAAGCTGCTATGCACTTACGTATGGTGCAGATATGTTTACACATGGCATGGCTGGCGGCAGCGTTACAGACTGGACCCTGTATGATACACATTACACGGAGCGTTATATGGGCACAACCATCGATAACCCAGATGGTTACAAAACAAGTTCCGTTTTAAACTATGCAGATAAATACAAAGGCATGTTGCAAATTGTACATGGCAATATTGATGATAATGTGCATTTACAAAACAGCATACAATTCACGAGTAAATTACAGGACCTTAAAAAAGATTTTGAAATGATGTTTTACTCTGGTGGCCGCCATGGTTGGGGAGGCAATAAAGGATTGCATTTTCAAAATTTAAAAACGCAGTTTATTTATAAATATTTATTGGAGAAGGAAGTGCCAAAGGCGATGATGAAATAAATCATTTTACAATGAATGAGGCTGAATCAAAAATTTCGATTTTTGATTCAGCCTTTTTTTATGCTTACATGTTCTGCAATTTTTTTATCCTACTGTTACTTCAAATATTTATTGTGTCTTTTAGCATCCTTTTTTATGTTTTGAATGCTTCAAAGATGGTTTCTTCATTGCCCTAACTTTTAAAAGTTTTTTGCCGATAAAACTTTTTAATTTACAAAATGAAATGAGATAATTAAGAGGGGAACCGGGATTTTCTCAGTTTTACCTTTTGTTTTAGCATGCCGGAATTTTGAATATAATTGCCTGAAGCCCCGTAAATAAAAAGACAAGTTCTGTTGCTAATTTTATTGATTACCTGTTTGTAAATCTCAGGAGCAAGGGCCGGGCATCCAAGACTTCTACCAATATAGCCTTGCTGTTTTATCAAAGCTTCACTTACATAATCTGCACTGTGCATTACAATGGCCCTTTCTTCCGCTTTGTCATTATAGCCTGCTTCATACCCTTTTAATTTCATAGAAAAACCATGAGCGCCGGAATAAGTAGTACCCGTAAGGTAAAATCCGATACTGCTTTTAAAGCTTTCTGCTTCATTAGAAAAATAGAGCGCATGAGACGTACCTGAATTTCTTCCATGCGCCACATAGGTAACAAATAGTAGTTTATAATTTTTTACATCTAACACAAACAATCTTTTTTTTGCGGAGCTTAGCGAAAAATCAATAATGCTTAATATGCTATTGTTAGCCAGCAAACCTTTTGTTTTTAAGCGAGTGTAACCAATCATAGCATAATCATATGCAACCCTTCCTAGGCCAAGTCTGCCAAGCCGAAGGCTGTCAAAAATGTCTTTCTTTACTATTTCCGTTTTTATGGGGGTTTCAGGAATGGAGTTGTCAGCAATTGTTTGTGCATGTATTGTTGAAATAACTGCGTTCCCAATTATAAGACAGGATGCAAATGTTATATGGAGGATCAAGGTTCGCATCTAAATAAATTTACAGTGTTAGAGTTCCGGTGTTATTGATTAACCCGGAACTGTTTGGTTCAATTGATTGGCATTCTACACACCAAAAGGGTGCCATTAAAAACGGATCACTTGGAAGCAACAGAGGATTGTATTTTCAAAATGCAGAAACGAAGTTTAATAATCAATAATATTTAAGAGCATCTACCAATGGCAATAATGAAATAATAAAATGCTCCGGTTTTATCGGAGCATTTATTAAAATTTGTATCAATTCCTCTAATCAACCCATATCGTTTTTGTATTTACAAATTCCTTCATTCCATACCCTGAAAGTTCTCTCCCATACCCACTGTTTTTAATGCCGCCAAAAGGTAACCTTGGATCAGATGCAACGAGCTTGTTTACGAAACTATTTCCGGCTTCTAATTGCAATGCTACTTTTTCGCCCCTTTCTTTATTGCTGGTAATAACACCTGAGCCTAAGCCAAACTGAGAATGATTGGCTAACACAATAGCTTCCTTTTCATCTTTTGCTCTAATCACCGATGCTACCGGACCAAAAAGTTCTTTATCAAAACCCACCATGCCGGGTTTTACATCGGCAATAATTGTTGCAGGATAATAAGCGCCTTCACCTTCCGGTATTTCTCCGCCAATAATTAATCTGCCCCCTTGCTTAATTGTTTGCTGAACCTGCTCATGTAATTCATCTCTTAAATCTACCCTTGCCATAGGGCCGTAAAATGTATCAGCGTCAGTAGGGTCTCCCATTTTTGCAGCTTTCATTTTTTGTGTAAATAATTCTATAAATGAGTTGTAAATTTCATCAACTACAATAAATCGTTTTGCAGCAATACAGGTTTGTCCGTTGTTTTGTAATCTGCCGGTAGTTGCTAATTTGGCTGCCTTTTCTAGATCCGCATCTTCTAAAATAATATAGGCATCGCTGCCGCCTAATTCCATCACTGTTTTTTTAAGATTTTGCCCCGCAATAGCTGCGACAGATCTACCAGTTGGTTCGCTGCCGGTAAGGGTAACAGCTACAATATTTTTATCTTCGATAATTTCTTTAATAGCATCTGATGTTACATTTAAGTTGGTAAATGCACCTGCGGGAAAGCCTGCTTTTATAAAAGCATCTTCTAACGCAAATGCACAGCCCTGTACATTTGATGCATGTTTCAATACTCCTGTATTACCCGCCATTAATGCAGGCGCTGCAAATCTTATTACCTGGTAAAAAGGAAAGTTCCAGGGCATTACAGCTAATATTACACCTAGCGGTTGAAAGGTTACGTAGCTTTTTGTAGCTTCCGTTTCAACCATTTCATCTTTCAAAATTGTTTCCGTATTATCTGCATAATGCTTACAAACAAGGGTACATTTCTCTACTTCTTTTTTTGCCTGTTCAAGGGTTTTACCCATTTCATTTGTAATCAATAATGCATATGCTTCTTTATTGTTTTCTAAAACATCGGCAAGCTTGTGCATGTAAACTGCCCGCTCTGCATAACTCAGTTTTTTCCATGCTGTAAAACATGTATTAGCTGCCGCAATGTTGGTTTTTACTTCATCAACATTGATGCGTTTGTATTCAGCTATTTCTTTTCCGGTTGCAGGGTTTATTGTTTTTGTGGTTGACATGTTTACTGGTAATTTAATGATCGGGAAAAATAATGTATGCTTTCTTCAGCATTGGTTGTACTAATCCTAATCAAAAGGTTGACCAATGTTTTTTCAACAAATCATTTTTCCTTATCTCCACAAAAGTTTTTACAGAAAATTTTTCAGCTCTAAGAAAAAATTTTATTCATCTTTCATTTCTATCCAAACCGGCACATGGTCACTTGTTTTTTCCCAACCACGCACATGGTGGTCAGTGCCCGCATGATGTAGCCGTGGCACCATCTCCGGGCTTAGCAGAAAATGATCTATACGCAAGCCCGCATTTCTTCCATACGCATTTCTAAAATAATCGAAGAAGGTATAAATCACTTCATCGGGGTATAATTTTCTGATGGCGTCTGTCCAACCATTGTCTGTGAGTTTTTTAAATGCCTCCCGCACTTCCGGGCGAAAGAGCGCATCATCTACCCAACGCTCAGGTTTGTACACATCAAACTCTGTAGGAATTACATTGTAATCACCGGTGATTATTACTGGCTTTTCTGCTTTTAATAATTTGGCTGCGTATGTATGCAACCGTTCAAACCACGCCAGTTTGTAATCATATTTTGGCCCGGGTGCAGGGTTGCCATTTGGCAGGTAGAGGCAACCAATGGTGATGCCTTTTATGGATGCTTCCAAATAACGGCTTTGTAAATCTTCCTCATCGCCCGGCAGTCCCCGTTGCGTTTCTTCGGGCTTGCCAAAGCGGGATAATATTGCCACACCGTTCCAGCTTTTTTGTCCCAGCCATATGGCATGGTAACCTGCTTCTAGAATAGCCGCTTCCGGAAATTTTTCCTGGGGTGCTTTTAATTCCTGCAGGCAAACCATATCAGGCTTTGTTTCTGCAAGCCAGCGCAGCAATACGGGGAGTCTGCCGTTTACACCGTTTACGTTATAGGTTGATATTTTCATGCTTTTAATTGTTGTGTGGAGATGGTATAAAGTTAGGGGGAATGCTGTTTTCTGCATAGTACAAATTCAGCTAATGCGTTATTATCTACTTCTAACTTCTTTATTATATTATTGATTGTTTATGGCTTTAAATAAATGAATGGAAAAAGCAAAGGGATAGGGTAAAATGTATTGGCTTCAAAAATAGGTCACACTATGCAAGCTACAAATCTCTAGATTTCCGGTAGGTGTAGCAAATACATTTTACTCTAAAAAAATTATGAGTAATCTATATCCAAACGCCTACCATTATTTTACTTAAATATTAACATGTATAAACCTCTATTATAGTATGAATTTGCTTTCAATTTTATATTTTTAATGCATGAAAACAATACAACAAACAACTACAACTATTCCATCGCTCTCTTTTTGCATTGCAATGGATTTAATTGGCTGCTTAAGTTTTGCCATACCCGGCATTGGAGAATTTAGCGATGTTATTTGGGCGCCACTTTCCGCATTTATTTTTATGAAATCGTTTGGTGGTAGGTTTGGTGCTACCGGTGCTGTATTAAACTTTGTGGAGGAAGCCATGCCATTTGCAGACTTTATTCCAACATTTACCATTGCGCATTTTATGAGGAAGTATTTTAAGTAAAGGTTTAATTATAAATATTTTACCAATAATTTAAGATTTACATTGAATATGTAAAAGTTATATTTATAACCTAAACTACATTTCATGAAAAAAATCTTCTTTACCGTTTCATTTATTGCATTTTTATTTAAGCTCAGTGCACAGGTAACATTTACTGCACTAAGTTTTTCGCCACAGTTTCCGCAAGCAAACAGTGTGGTAAATTTTGAATACAACTCCAATTATTCTCCACTCATCAGGCAAAAGAATATTGAAACAGTTGTATATCTTTTTACAAGCAATGGATTTAAAATTGTAGAACCTCTTACAAAAAATGCCAATGGCATTTACAAAGGTTCTTTTAAGCTAGACAGCAATGCATCGGCAATTGCTATTAGTTTTTCAGCAGAAGAAGAAAAAGATATTAATAGCAGCAAGGGTTATATTATCCCTGTATACGACAATAAAAAAATGCCTGTTAAAGATTACTACACTGCTGCGGCAAATTTGCAAAGCGGATTAGGGGCAAATTTATTTGGAATGCAAACGGACGAAACAAAAGGTCTTTCTTTTTTGGATGAATCTATCGCTTTATTTCCTGATATTAAAAATAACGCCTCATTTCTAAACACATATTTCCAAGTTTTAAGTCAAGCAAAAAAGAAGGAAGCTCAAACACCAATTTTGAATGAATTAGGAATAGTGGAACAGAGGAAAATTTTAAATGAAGCTGATTACAATTTATTAATTCAAGGTTATAATAAATACAAACAAAAACAAAAAGCAGACAGTCTTACTATTGCAATGAAGTTAGCATATCCTGATGGCTCCTGGAAAAAAAGTGAACTGGGTATGAACTTTAATAAAGAAAAAGACTTGCCAAAAAAGAAATTATTATTTGATGAATTTGTAATAAAATATGGCAGTGATAATACTAATAAATTTTTGGTAGATAATTTTAGAAGCCAGTTAGCAAACGCATATCTAAATGCAAAAGATTATGCAGCATATAATGATTTATCAAAACAAATGGGTAAGGCAGCAGTGGCAATGAACAACAATAATACTGCATGGGCAATGGCTGAGAAAAATGAAGATTTACAAATGGCGAAAAAAATGGCAGAAGAAGCTACCACTTATGCTAAAAGTGAAATGTTGAAACCAACAGAAAAAAAACCCGATTACTTTACAACCAAACAATGGGATGAAAGCCGTAAAACAAATTACGCCATGTTTGGAGATACATATGCTTTTATATTATACAAACTGGGTGATTATAAAACTGCTTATCCGATAGCTAAAGAAGCTGCCACCATAAATAAATTGAAAGATGCAGAATACAATGAAAGATATGCGATGGTTGCAGAAAAAATATTAGCACCTGTAGAAAGTAAAAAATTATTAGAGCAATTTGTAATAGAAGGAACTGCCAGCGATAAAACAAAAGAATTATTAAAAGATGTTTATAAAAAAGCTAACAAAGATGATAATGGTTTTGATGCATACCTCACCAAGCTTGAAGCAGCTGCCGCCACAAAAAAGCGTGCAGAAATAGCAAAAGGAATGTTGAACCTAGCAGCTCCATCATTTACCCTAAAAGATTTTGATGGTAAAACAGTTAGCCTTGCAGACATGAAAGGAAAAACGGTGGTTGTTGATTTTTGGGCAACATGGTGTGGTCCATGTATTGCATCTATGCCAGGCATGAATAAAGCAATGGCAAAATATAAGGATAACGAAAATGTAAAGTTTTTATTTGTAGATACTTGGGAAACTGTAGATGATAAATTAAAGAACGCAAAAGATTTTATGACCAAGAAAAAGTATCCATTTTATGTATTGATGGATGATGATAATAAAATGGTGCAGGATTTTAAAGTGAGTGGTATTCCTACAAAATTTATAATTGATAAAGAAGGAAAAATAAGATTTAAATCTGTTGGTTTTGCAGGTAAAGATGAATTGTTGGTAGAAGAACTTTCAACCATGATAGAGCTGGCAAGTAAATAATATTTTTAAATTAGTTGAAAGGCGGAAAAAGAAAATGGATTTCTTTTTCCGCCTTTCTTTTTAGCACAATCATTGTTTAGATTTGTAAAAAGCTTTCCTTTTGCCAACTTTTAATTTACAATCATCATACGTACCCGCCGGAGACCAGCCCGAAGCTATTGCAAAATTGGTTGAGGGAGTGAACGATGGCGAAAAGCACCAGGTATTGCTCGGGGTAACCGGCAGTGGTAAAACATTTACCATGGCCAATGTGATACAACAAACGCAGCGGCCAACATTGGTTATCACCCACAACAAAACCCTTGTAGCGCAGTTGTACGGGGAGTTTAAACAGTTTTTTCCTGATAATGCAGTTGGGTATTTTGTTTCGTATTACGATTATTACCAGCCCGAGGCTTATATGCCAAGCAGTAATACTTACATAGAAAAAGATCTTGCCATCAATGAAGAACTGGATAAGCTTCGCCTGCAGGCAACGGCACAATTGTTAAGCGGCAGGCGAGATATTATTGTGGTAGCAAGTGTGAGCTGTATTTATGGTATGGGTAACCCGGCGGAGTATGAAAATGGCATTATCCGCATCCGCAAAAACCAGGTCATTAGCAGGCAAGGATTTTTACATTCGTTGGTAAACAGTTTGTACAATCGTAGCCAGGGCGATTTTACTAGAGGCACTTTTAGGGTGAAGGGCGATACGGTAGATATTAATTTGCCTTATGTTGATTATGGCTACCGCATCAGTTTTTTTGGCGATGAGATTGAAAAGATAGAAACGCTGGAACTTAGTACAGGCAAGCGTATTGTAGAAGTGATAGATGCGGCTATTTTTCCCGCATCGCTTTATTTGGCACCTAAAGATATGCAGGCCAGGGTCATCAGCCAGATACAGGATGAATGTTTTGCGCAGGCAGAATATTTTAAAAAGTCGGGCAAATTTATTGAGGCACAACGCATCACTGAAAGGGTGAATTATGATATTGAAATGATCAAAGAACTTGGTTATTGCAATGGTATTGAAAACTACTCCCGCTTTTTTGACCAGCGTTTGCCGGGTGCAAGACCGTTTTGTTTAATAGATTATTTTCCAAAAGATTTCCTTTGCATTTTAGATGAGAGTCACCAGACCGTGCCACAAATAAGTGGTATGTATGGGGGTGACAGAAGCAGAAAAATAACCTTGGTTGAATATGGTTTTCGTTTGCCATCTGCCATGGATAACCGTCCACAAAATTTTCATGAGTTTGAAAACTTGGTTAACCAAACAGTATATGTTTCGGCCACGCCGGGAGAATATGAATTGGAAAAAAGTGGTGGAGTAGTGGTGGAGCAAGTTGTACGTCCTACAGGTTTGCTGGACCCACCAATTGAAATTCGACCCTCCATCAACCAGATAGATGATTTGCTGGATGAAATAGACAAGCGCATAAAAATGGGCGACCGTATTTTGGTAACCACCCTTACAAAACGCATGGCAGAGGAGATGGATAAATATTTGCATCGCATCAACATCAAATCTAAATACATACACAGCAATGTGCATACACTTGATAGAATTGAAATACTGCGTGAATTACGTTTAGGAATCATTGATGTACTCGTAGGTGTAAACTTATTAAGAGAAGGATTGGATTTGCCAGAGGTATCGTTGGTTGCAATATTGGATGCAGACAAAGAAGGGTTTTTGCGTAATGAAAGAAGCCTAACCCAAACTGCAGGCAGAGCAGCAAGAAATTCAAAAGGGCTCGTTATTTTTTATGCAGATAAAATAACGGAGAGCATGCAAAAAACAATGGATGAAACGGACAGAAGAAGGGAAAAACAAATTGCATTTAATACATTAAATAACATCACCCCCACAACTATTTCAAAAACAAAAGAACAGGTTTTTGCACAGGGAAGTGTATTGGATATTAAAGCGTATGATCCAAATAAACCCAATGCAATTGGGCCTGATGAAGATATTTTAACGGTAGCTGCCGAGGACCAAGCTGAATATAAAACCATTCCTCAAATGGAAAAGGGCATTGTAAAAATTAAAAAAGATATGGAACGTGCCGCAAGAGATTTAGATTTTATGGAAGCTGCCCGTTTGAGAGATGAAATGTTTAAAATGCAGAAGGAGTTGGAGGGAATGAAATAGGTTTTAGATTTTAGATTTTTTTATAAACTTGAAGGTCTTCTCTTTCTGATAATATTATGGAACCCAACTCACTTCAGTATTGTTTTTGTATTTGGCCATTACTTCCTGGTGATTCTTGCCTAATCTATGTTTCGATTGATTAATTGCAGAGTAAATATTTTGCTGAATGCTGCTTGGAAGTTCATCCCAAAAATCTTCTTCAGCATCAGCTTCCAAAATAGCATGCACTATTTTCAACATACGATCATCAGCATTTTCTAAATAATGTTGTACCTCTTCTCTTATATTATTTTCTAAAGGCATAAAATTTTTTTAAAGTTACAAAATTCAATAATCTCTTAAGTAAGAAAATAATCTTAATAATCATCTATAAATCCAAGTCGTTTTTTATCACTAAATTCGTTTTAGTAAAATTTCTACTATGAAATACTTCTTAGCTTCACTTATTATTTTTCTATCTTTTAATGCATGCAAAAAAGCTACAATTCAAAGTATAAATACAAACAATAGCAGAGACTCTCTCACATACCAGCCCAAAGTGCCTGGTTCATTTTGGGAATATAAAAGAACAATACCGTCATTACCAATTTTCAATAGAACATATACATTTTTAAGGCTTACAACAGACACTGCAGCATATGGCTCAACATTTCAAATATTTAGTAGTGATGACAATAGTACAAATGGTTTAAATCAATATGTGAGGCAAGATGGAAATAAGTATTATACTATTTTAACCAATTCTACCAATAAACCAGCATTGCTCGTATTAGATGCTGATAAAAATGTAAATGAAAGTTGGTTGGGCGGCACCAATGGAACAGATACTTACACTTATACAATGAAACAGAAAATACCCGTTTATGTACTCGATACATATACATTTAAAAATGTGTTGGTTGTTCATTTAGATAGAACGGGACCTAATCCTTTATCTGTTAATACTTATTATGCTCAAGGAGTTGGTCAGGTAAAAAGTGAAGGCACATTTTCTTTTGGTGGAATTACTGCAAATGGTGAGATTAAACTGATTAATTTGGACCTTAAATAATAACATTTTTTACAATCCCCTTTAGAAAACAATTAAAATTTTTTAAATTTTCCCTTCATTGGAATTTCATATCCAAAAGGTTTTCTTTCAGTCTTTATTTTTTCTATTATTTCTTCCCAAGAATTTATTAATAACTTGACTATTTCCCAATGTTTATTCATTCCTTTTGGCAACTTTAGAAAAAAAACGCCTAGGTTGTAATCTTTGCAAAGCTGATATTGTAACCCTGTTCGTTGAATATTTAAATCTCTTGTTATCAAAATTCCATTTGACTTACCCACAGCCGGAATAATTATTTCGTCGGCTGCACCTTTATTAAATCTAGTTTTCGTTGACAGTACTAATATCTCATTAAAATACCCCTTGTTTAAAGAATTTAATGCATCAGCTACATATTCTGAAAGATTTTCATCCAAAAATATTTCTGTCATGCGGCAATACTTTTATTAAAGACTTTATAAAAGTTAATTGCATCCCAAACTTGTTTTTCGGTTAGATCGTAAAGAATTCCTATTGCTTTCACAGGTTCGCTGCTTTCGTACATTGAAAAAATTCCTTCTGCATTGATGTTTGTACCACTTATGATAGGCTGACCAAATTGGTGGTGAGGGTCTACA
Source organism: Ferruginibacter sp. (assembly GCA_031398005.1). GTDB lineage: Bacteria > Bacteroidota > Bacteroidia > Chitinophagales > Chitinophagaceae > Ferruginibacter. Next base: position 51,217 of record JANNMO010000046.1, on the reverse strand, counting down.
ACTATTGAATTGCTTTTCCCTTTAGGCCAGAATTTTATAGCCAAATTATTTTTATCAAAATCTAAGTTTTTTGCAAATTCCTTTATAATCTCTGCAAAATTTATTTGTTTTGTCCCATCTGCCGAAATAATCAATTCTTCTAATTCATACAAAATTCTTTTACCCGCCAATAAAACTTTATGAGATGCAAAAGGATAAGGTGTATTTAGTTCCTTTGCCATACTCTCATGCGCTTTCATTATTGCAACAGTTGAAGCCCCTTTTTCTCTTAGTAAGAAACAAGTGTACAACTCGATCAAAACATAAAAGTTAACTGCTTTTACATTTTCATTTTTCCAAGAATAACTTTCATTAAATAGTTTTTTTCCAAACTGATTATCCCAATAATCTTTTATATACCTCCGCACTTTTTGTTGGGGATATCCCAAAATTTTTGCTATGTCAGGAATTGTGTAGATGCCTGAACCAATTTGTTGTTTTTGAAGTTTTGCGGCAGACATTTTTATTTAAAGTTAAAAAGTTTTATTTATGTAATTCATATTTTTGTTAATTTTTAGCAATTGAACATAAATGAAAGGTTCAAAAATTAACTATTATTAATCACTTTTCTCCGGCCTCATCATAGGGAACAACAACACATCCTGTATAGAAACTTGGCCGGTAAGCAACATACAAAGTCTGTCAATACCAAAGCCAATACCACTTGTAGGTGGCATGCCATACTCCAATGCACGTAAAAAATCATGGTCAATAAACATGGCTTCATCATCGCCACGCTCCATTAATTTTACCTGCTCTTCAAAACGTTCCCTCTGTTCTATTGGGTCGTTTAACTCACTATATGCATTGGCAATTTCTTTACCATTTATCATCAATTCAAAACGCTCTACTAATCCTGGTTTGCTGCGGTGCTTCTTTGTAAGTGGACTCATCTCTACAGGATAATCTGTAATGAATGTTGGTTGTATATAATGATGCTCGCATTTGCTGCCAAAAATTTCATCTATCAATTTTCCTTTGCCCCATTTTGCATCGGCATGTATTTTTAATTCAGTGCATACATTTCTTATACCGTCTTCATCCATTTCAGATATATCAAAACCTGTATGTTCTTTTATAGCATCGTACATAGTGATGCGTTTGTATGGCGCTTTAAAACTAATCTCGTTTTCTCCACTTTGTACAGTTGCAATTCCGTTAGTAGCAATTGCAGTTTTTTCCAACAACTGCTCAGTCGTATCCATCATCCACTCATAATCTTTGTAGGCTGTGTAAAATTCCAATACAGTAAACTCAGGGTTGTGTGTGCGGTCCATCCCTTCGTTGCGAAAGTTTCTGCTAAATTCATATACCCACTCAAATCCACCAACGATCAATCTTTTTAGATACAATTCATTTGCAATACGCATGTACATGGGCACATCCAATGCATTGTGGTGTGTACTAAATGGACGAGCCGCAGCACCACCAGGTATGCTTTGTAACACTGGTGTATCTACTTCCAACGCTCCGTGATCATTTAAAAATGCACGAATGGCGTTCATCATTTTGGTACGCTTTATAAACACTTCTTTTACGCCGGGATTTACAATTAAATCTGCATAGCGTTGGCGGTAGCGAAATTCAGGGTCAGTTACTTCATCATATGTTTCTCCATCTTTCTCACGTACAACCGGTAAAGGTTTTAATGCTTTAGAAAGTATCGTAAATTCTCTTACATGTATAGAAGTCTCACCGGTTTTTGTAGTAAAAACATATCCTTTGATGCCTACAAAATCACCCAAGTCAATTAATTTTTTCCACACATTGGCATACATGCTTTTGTCTTCACCTGGGCAAATATCATCTTGCTTTATATAGAATTGTATTTTGCCGCTTCCATCTTGCAACACTGCAAAATTTGCCTTACCCATGTCACGCACACTCATTATACGCCCTGCTACACATACATCTGCAAAGTCTGCTTTGTTTTCGTCGCCCTTATAATTTTCTTTAATAGCTGCCGCAGATGTATTTACTGGGTATAAAGCTGCAGGATATGGATCTATTCCTGCTTTTTGTAATTCAACCAGTTTTTCTCTTCTGATTATTTCCTGTTCAGATAAATGTTGTTCGCTCATAATTTTATAATTCGGCTGCAAAGGTAAAGGCAAAAGAATAGAATTGCTAATGATGGGTTTGGTGGTGGATTATAGATAATTTTTTTGGGTTGCTCTTGAGATTTTATCTCAAGACAGGCGGGGTTTTCACATTGGCTATCGCCCATGTATTCCCACGGGCTGCACCCGTGGTTATGCAAAGTTGAACCCCTTCGGGATTCGTTTTTATGTATTAAAAATGTTTCTCTGCGCAAACTCTTTTAACTCATTTCTCTGTGGTGAATTTGTTTCTTTAATTTTACAACTTGCTTTAAAAGAAATTATAGTGACTATAAAAACAAAAGCGCACTTAGCACTGCTTGCTACCAATATATTTTTCGCACTCAATTTTACTGCTGTAAAATATTTATTGAATGGGGCTTTTTTAAAACCATTCGGGTTAAATTTAATTAGAGTAGGGGTAACAGCATTTTTACTTTGGATACTGTACTTATTTGCACCAGTAAAAACGCACATTTCAAAAAAGGATTTTGGCAGGTTTGTATTATGTGCTATTGCAGGGGTAGCTATTAACCAGCTTGCATTTATAAAAGGATTATCGCTTACTTATTCCATACATGCTTCGCTGCTATTATTGGTAACACCTATCTTAATCACATTTATAGCTGCCTGGGTTTTAAAAGAAAAGCTTACAGCAAACAAAATGATTGGCCTTGGCTTAGGCATAGGCGGTGCTATGATATTAATAATGGCAAAGCAAACAACAGGCAATGCAGGTAATGTATTGGTGGGAGATTTATTGATCATTTTAAATGCCATTTCTTACGCCTTTTATTTTGTACTGGTAAAGCCATTGATGCTTAAGTACAATCCTATAGCTGTTTTACGATATGTATTTACCATTGGGTTTTTTATTATTTTACCTTTTTGCTTTACGGAGTTTGTATCAATTGAATGGACAGGTTTTACTATCAATGCATATTTTGCATTGGCATTTGTGGTATTATTGGGTACATTTTGCGCATACCTTTTTAATATTTATGGCATTAAAACGCTTGGTGCTTCTATTGCCGGAAACTACATTTACTCACAACCTTTTTTTGCTGCTGCCATGGCCATTGGTTTTTTAGGAGAAGATTTGGCTGCTTATAAAATTCTTGCCGGGGTACTTATTTTTGCAGGAGTGTATCTTGCCAACAAACAAATTAAAAATGCATAAAATAATTACAGCACAATCAGATGAGGAATATGCCGCTGCCGCATTGTTATTTAAAGAATATGCAGCGTGGCTTAATATAGATTTGTGTTTTCAGCAGTTTGATGAAGAGTTGTTGCATTTAAAAGAAATGTACAGCGAACCAAATGGCGCCATTTTTTTACTAGAAAATGAAAACAATTTTGTTGGCTGTGTTGCGGTAAGAAAAAAAGAAGAAGGAATTGCCGAATTAAAAAGAATGTACTTAAAAGAAACTGCAAGAAAAGCCGGTGGAGGCTCTTTATTGCTTTCCATTGCATTAGATGCTGCCACAAAATTAGGCTATAAAAAAATTAGGCTCGATACCTTAGCCACCATGACGCCTGCTATAAATTTATATAAGAAGAACGGCTTTTACGAAATAGCACCGTACTATTTTAACCCAGAGGAGAATGCGGTTTTTTTTGAGAGGGAGTTGTGAGGAGGATTAGAAAATATATTGATGAGTTATTATTTATCCTATCCAATAGTTATTATAAACTATCAAAGTAATAAAAGTATTGAAAATGCTGATAGAATTATTCTTTGCCGCTGTTGCCGTATATATTAAAACTATTTTTTTTATATACTTCTTTAACTTTTCTTTTTTCAATAAAAGGAATAGTTTCATTGCATGAAAAAAATTTTACTATTACCCTGTTTACTTGTTGCGCTATCGTCACTTTGCCAAACACAACCTAAAACAAAGCCGGATAAGAAAACTACTCAGTCAAACCACGTTACAAAGTCTTCATCTCAAAAAGTTGGTTTAGATCGTAAAAAAATTAAGACGACTAAGAAGAAAACAACAGTTTCCAAATCGTCAGACCATTTGTTTGATATTAAACATGAGCCTGAATAACAATTTTTTCAAGTATTTTATTATCGTGTAACTCCACACTTTAATAGAATAAGGTCTGTACGCATTATATTAAAATTCATCCAACCAAACTTTGTTAGAGTAACTCACCCTGAGAAAAGCGAGTTTTTAAAGTTAGTGTTCCCTACAAGTTTCAAAAATTCATTCCGACTATGACAGTAAGAATCATTCTGATTAACATATTATTTTTGACTTCCTGTAAGACAATTTTAATAAATGCCATGTTGAAAGATCCTAAAGTTGAAAATACTTCGACTATAAAACAATTTCAAACTGAAAATAACTTTTCGACTATTAACTCATTAATATTAAAAGCTGACACTTCAAATGCAGAGGAAAAATTACTTTTAGGAATGACAGTTGGTTATTATATTTTCGATAGAAACGGTCGTCAAATTTCGTACAATGGTTCCGCTACCTGTCATGGCGTTCAATTCAGACAATTAATAGAAGGCAAAATTGATAGTTTCCAAATCTCTAACAAGAACGAAAAAACATTAAATAATATTATTAAAGAAACGTATGACCTTCAAGAGAAGCAAGCTGATGTTTCTCAATTTAAACAATCAGATTACTATGTAGTTTCTTATTGGCAAAAATTTCTTGGAGGAACCAGAGGTTATAAGGACAATGTTTTGTGGATGGAAGATTTGATTACAAATACCAAATCAAAATTTAAATTTACTTATATTAAAATCAATACGGACCTGCAAGAAAATTGGGGATTAGAGCCAGGCAAGAAAGCAAAAATGAAAATTAAGAGAAAAGGAAACGAAATGACGATGGAAATATATGACTTTCCTATAAGAAATTAATCCTAAAGTCAATCTGAATTGTGAAAGCGCATTTTGAAGTAATAACAATTCGCCCGGGTCCTCAAAACAAATCCTAATCGGCAGTTACCATCGTTGAACAATAGCAAGTTGTTACTCAAATAAATTAAATATGAAATTGTTTACTACAATAGTGCTTCTTACAGTTATTTCGTTTACACTCAATGCACAAACAAATTATGAAGCTTTGCAGTTTTCAAATCTGTACCCGGAGGCAAAACAACAACTTAGCTTTACGTTTAATAAAAAACACTCATCACTAGTTGACGAGAAAAACATTTACATTGAAGTATACGAATTTAATGAAGGAAATAAAATTGTAAAAGAACCTAAACTTTTAAAAAAAGGAGGCCTGTACAGCGGTAGTTTTATTATAGACAGCAACACACATGTAATTGCCTTTTATATTTTCAGTGATAAGGAGGTTGATAATAATTTTGGAGAGGGATATTTTCTGCCTATTTACAAAAATAAAAAATTAATAAAACCATATTATAAAACCCGTGCCGGGCTTTATTCCTTTTATGGGGAATATAATTTTAATCTTGCAAGATCTCATCCAAAAAGTTTAGACTTGTTAGAACAGGGTTTAAATAAATTCCCTGAGTTTTACAACGATGCCAGCTTTTACGAAAGTTACATTTATGCCATTAGCAAAAGCGATGAAATTAATGGATCAAATATAGAAGCGTCTAAAATAAATGAAATAGAAAAGAGAACAAATATCCCTGAAGGCTTTTATGGTATTTTAGAAAGTTACTACACAAAAATAAATAACAAAACAAAAAGCGATTCCCTTCTTACTATAGAGAAACAAAAATTTCCTAAAGGTGTTTGGCAGGTAAGGACTTTATATCCTGATTTTATGAAAGAGACAAAAGCTGAAAATAAGGTTGCGATGTATGATATTCTTATTAGCAAACAATTAGCAAATAAAGGTAATTTACAATTTCAGGGATTTTTAAAAAAAGCTATATCTCAAGCTTATGCCAATGAAGGCAATGCAGAGATGGCTGCAAAATGGAGTGCGGATGTTCCTGTAGCTATAAAAATGTCAGATTTAAATAGTAAAAGTTGGAAGATTGCAGAAGAAGGGAAAAATTTACAAACTGCTAAAAAAATGAGTGCTGAAGCAACGATGTATGCAAAACGGCAATATGAAAACCCTACTGAAAAAAAGGATGAAAGTATGTCCACCCGAACTTGGAAAAGAGAACTGGAAAATACCTTTGCTACGTATGCAGATACTTACGCTTTTATTTTGTACCAATTAGAAGAGTACAATGATGGCTTGCCATTTGCAAAAGCAGCAGCTACAATTGCTAAATTTCTAAACGCAGAATACAATGAACGCTATGCAATGTATTTGCAAAAGGTTGTAACAAATAGTAATGCAAAAGATATTTTAGAAGAAATGGTTATAGCAGGAAGCGCAACATCAAAAACGAAAAATGTACTAAAAGATTTCTATAAAAAAGAAAAGAATACCGAAAATGGTTTCGATACATATATTATTGAACTTGAAGGAAAAGTTAAAAAAGAAAATAGACTCATAATAGCAAAAACCATCATTAAAAAACCTTCGCCAAAATTTAACTTAAAAGATTGGAACGGTAAAGAAATAACTTTGGAAAGTTTAAAAGGAAAAATAGTGGTAATAGATTTTTGGGCAACATGGTGCGGTCCGTGCATAGCTTCCATGCCAGGAATGCAGAAAGCACAGGAAAAATTTGTCGGAAGAGAAGATGTACAATTTTTATTTGTAGATACAAAAGAAAGCGGAGATAAAAAACTAGAAAATGCAAAAGAATTTATGAAGAAAAAAAAATATTCATTTTATGTATTGATGGATAATGAAAATAAAATGTCAAATGCATTTGACGTAAATGGAATACCTGCAAAATTTGTACTTGATAAAAACGGAAACATACGTTTTAAATCTGTCGGTTATGGTGGTAATGCAGATGCACTTGCTGATGAGATTTTACAAATGGTAGAAATGGCGGGGAAATAACTCTTTCAAAATTTCCTTTCACCATAAGTTGTTAAATCTTAATAGTCTAAAAATAAATCAAATTTCCATTTCCATAATTCGCTTCTATAAAAGTAGAAAAAAGAAACTCTGCCGAGCATAGCCCGCATTGGCAGTAGTAGCTGCTGCACATAATACACTTTGAATTATAATACAATTGCGTGCAGCACTACTACAAAAAGGCGGATACCAATGCTCATTTCCAACCCTCTGTTCATGCTCCTAAATTTTCTGAAGTAATCACACAAAAAATCCCGGCTGCATTTCTACAACCGGGATGTTCGATATATTTAAAACAGCTTACGCCATTTCTGAACTCATGCTTTTGCTTACACGCTTGCGGGCATCTTCATCTAAAATATTCTTACGAAGACGAATGCTTTTTGGTGTAACCTCAATACACTCATCAGCCTGTATGTACTCCATACACTCTTCTAAACTCATTTGAATTTTTGGTGCTGCCTTGCTTGCATCATCGCTTCCACTTGCACGGTGGTTGGTCAATTTTTTAGGCTCTGTTGCATTTACAACAAGATCGCCTGGCTTAATATGCTCAGCAATGATCTGACCTACATAAACATCTTCACCTGGGTCAACAAAAAAGCGTCCTCTATCTTGTAATTTATCTACTGAATAACCTGTTGTACGCTCTGTAGTTTTGCTAAGCAACACACCATTGTTACGACCAGGTATTGGTCCTTTCCAAGGTTTGTATTCTGTAAAGCGATGGGCCATTACAGCCTCACCTGCAGTACCTGTAAGCATGGTGCTACGCAAACCAATCAATCCACGAGATGGTATTTCAAACTCCAAATGCTGCATTTCGCCTTTGGTTTCCATTATCTGCATTTCGCCTTTGCGCTGCGTTACAAGATCAATTACTTTACCGCTATATTCTGCAGGTACATCTACCACCAAATTTTCATAAGGCTCGTGCTTGCTGCCATTTATTTGTTTTACCAATACCTGTGGCTGACCAACAGTCAACTCAAAACCTTCTCTACGCATGGTTTCTATTAAAATACCAAGGTGAAGAATACCACGACCAAATACCAAAAAGCTATCTGCACCATCTGTATCTTCTACACGCAATGCCAGGTTTTTTTCTGTTTCTTTCATCAACCTATCTCTAAGGTGACGACTTGTTACAAACTTTCCTTCTTTACCGAAGAAAGGTGAGTTGTTAATGCTGAACAACATACTCATGGTAGGCTCATCAACACTAATTACCGGCAATGCTTCTGGGTTTTCTACATCTGCAATGGTATCGCCAATATTAAATTCTTCTAAACCAACTACTGCACAAATATCTCCTGCTATAACTTCTGTAACTTTCTTTTTGCCCATGCCTTCAAAAACATAGAGCTCTTTAATTTTCATTTTTTTGATGCTGCCATCTGCCTGCATCAAAGCAATTTGCTGGCTTTCTTTAATTACTCCACGAGCTACTTTACCTACCGCAATACGGCCAAGGAAAGATGAATAATCTAAAGATGTGATCTGCATTTGCAATGGACCTTCGTTTACCTTAGGCTCCGGTACATATTTAATAACACCATCCAATAATGGGAAAATGTTATCTATTTCTGTTAATGAATTATTGAACCAACCGTTTTTGCCCGAACCATAAAAGGTTGGGAAATCCAATTGCTCTTCAGTAGCATCGAGGTTAAAGAATAATTCGAAAACTGCATCGTGTACTTCATCTGGACGGCAGTTTGGTTTATCTACTTTATTTATAACTACCATTGGCTTTAAGCCCAATGCCAATGCTTTTTGTAAAACGAAACGTGTTTGCGGCATAGGCCCTTCAAACGCATCTACCAACAATATAACACCATCGGCCATTTTTAAAACTCTTTCCACTTCACCACCAAAGTCACTGTGACCCGGAGTATCAATAACATTTATTTTGTACCCTTCATAAACAACAGCAGCATTTTTACTAAAAATAGTAATACCACGCTCTCTTTCAAGATCGTTGCTGTCCATTATAAGGTCTCCTGTTTCCTGATTGTCTCTGAAAACTTTAGTAGAGTGAAGAATCTTATCTACCAACGTTGTTTTACCGTGATCTACGTGTGCAATAATTGCAATGTTGCGAATATTCATTTATTAATTTTATTCCCCACAATTATTGCGGGGTTGTTTTTAAGTGCGCAAAAGTACGGTATTTCTGCCGGATGGCAAGGCGAAAGATGCAGTATCCTTATTGTTATAATGTTAAATATGTAGTTGGGTTACAATTAATGACAGATATAAAAGACTAATTGTAATGTGTTGTGTATTGTATTAGATTTTGTTTTTCATTTTACTTCTAAACTCTGCATAATCTAAAAAGTAAATAACCCTAATAGAAAAACTGGTAAATTGTTTACCTGAAATAATTTTACCAAGATTACTAAAATAATTTTTTTGAAAAGCTCTGGTAAAGTTTTCACCAACATCTTTCCAGGCGAGTGTAATAAAACTGCCTAATTTAAACTGCCAGTTATACAACATATCTACCCCTAAAAAATTATAATTTTGATTTCGGTTTTGTGTATAAGGTAAATCGGGCGTTTTTAAATTGCCGTTATCATCTAGTTGATAATACTGCTGTGCATTAAGTTTTGTAAAAGAATGACGACCCCTAAAAGTAAGCCCCATTTTATTGTTGAAATTGTATTTTAAATTCAACACATTTTCAACACTGTTTATATCTCTTCTTGAAAAAATGGTATTGAAACTATTTGTACCTGCAATAGTAACTCTATCTGCCCAACCGCCATCATTTTTTGCATTTTGAACTTCTATATAATCTTCAATTGAAAATTTGCTGTTAAACCGCACTTTAGCACCCAGTTCGTAATTTAATGCCCTTCGTTCAAATATACCACCATACCTGGCAGATAAAGCTCCACTCCATGAATATTTTTTGGTATTATTACTTTCAAAATAAACATATCCTCCACCATTTTTTCCAATTTTTACAACCTTTCCGGCATCTCTAGGTTCATAAAAATCGTTTCTTGGCAACTGTAAATTTGCATTAAAATATACCTGCCAAAGTTTTTTTGTTTGCGCATTAAAATTGTAATTAATTCGTGCCGATTGGTACATTAATGAGGAACGTTTCTGCAAATCAATTGGCGTAACTAAGCGACTGTAGTTAGCATTAATGTTCATTCCCATATTATTTCGCCATCCTTTTGGTTTGTTCCAGTTATAAGCAAAGTAACCGCCGTGGTCCAAAGAATTATTATTGGTAAAATAACCTAAGTCTGTTTTGTCAAACTTACTGTCAGTAAGATCTTGATATATACTAAAAGTAAATTTGCCACTGGTTTTACCGAAGTAAAGGCTATGTGCATATCCGGTTTTTTTTATATTTTTTTCATCCACGGTTTTGCTTACTGTTACTTGTCCACCAACATTCCATGTATTTTTTTTATCGTTAAAATTAAATAACCCTGCCGCTACATCAGCATCAGGACTACTCCCATTACGCAACACACTAGTATTTACAAATGATATACTGCTGTTATTTTTTAGAGTTTGATCTAATACAAATACATTGTAATTGGTAAGTGGATCAGTTTCAAACTTTCGTGTACTACCATCATTTTTTTGTATGATTGCAAACTGAGGTTTTGTAATAGCATTTAGAAATCCAATACCCAATCCTTTTTGTGTACGCCCACTTATTTTAGTAGCATTTACAAGTTTACTTTGACTTGGGTTTTCAATAACAGTTTCGGTGGAATCAATTTTGCGATATACCTCTCCATAGCGAATAGGTTGTCCACCAATTCTTCTGCTATAAAAAAGGTCTCCTTTATTAAACAGTTCTGTCCCTTCTGTAAAAAAAGCACGGTTTTCAGCAAATCGTTGTTCAAAGGGAGACAGGTTTAAAAAAAGATTGTCTGTTTGTACTTGTCCAAAATCAGGTATCAACGTCATATCTAATGTAAAGGCCTGGTTTATGCCGTACTTCACATCCATACCACCATTTATGGCTACATCCGATTTTTTTTCGCCAGTTGGTATATTGCCATCATGCGTATAATAAGTAGAAAAATAAGGTGATAATTGAAGGCGAAGTGGTGGCTTAATATTTTCGAAACCGCTGATGGTCCCTTCTTGTGTAAGAAAACCGTTTACATTAGGATCTATAACCTGCCAAGTACTTTTTTGGCTGCTTTTTCTACGTTGTCTTACAATATTTAAGCCCCAATCCTGTATATTTTTTTTACCAAACCGTATGGCTGAGTATGGTATAAACATTTCGAAACTCCAGCCATCTTCGTGTATTTTAGTAGCACTTTGCCATACAGCATTCCATGCAAAATCTTCATTGTTACCGTTACTGCTCGGTGCTACTTTAGCATCGTATTGTTCATTAAGCGGAGAAAGGAAATATTCAAATCCATTTTGTTTATCCTGATATGTATCAAAAATGATCCCTATAAAATCATTGTTGCCAAAGCCATCTCTGCCTGTAAGTTCGGCGGCTATACTGTCTTTTGTTCTTTCATGCAAATAACCACCAATGCTTATTCCTTCATTATTGTATAAAAAGTAAACTTTTGTTTCGTTACCTGGTCGCTCCGGTGTAAAAGGTGTTGGTTGAAAGTCGGTAAATTTATCTGCAACAGCTGCAGTTTTCCATGCAGAATCATTTAATATACCATCTATTTTTATAGGTGCAATAGACTTTTGTATGATTATATTTCTCCTTTCAATAATATTATTTTGAGCAGATGCAAAGCCAAATAAAAATATGGCCGCCGCTGATAATAGAAATTTCATTTTGAAAGTTTTTTTGTTTTTGCTGACATGATCCTGCTGACAGAATAATGACAGTACGAAGCTAAACGTACAAACTTTAATAAAAGTTACCGCTTATCAAAAGTTTATTTTATTGGGAATTTTTTAACGAAAATAAAAAAAGGGGAAATTATTTAATTTTCATTTGAGCGTAGTATGGATGATCAGGATTAACAATTAATTCCTGGCGGAGCGGATGAATTAAGACATCCATATCCTCAAGAGGAATAGCGCCTAACAAAGGCTCATTGTCTCCAGGTAATACTAATGCATTGCAAACAGTTTGTCTATTTTTAAATTTTAAAACTATCGGTCCTACTAAATCATATTCTTGTATACTACCATTAGCAAGTTGTCCTTTTCTTTTTTCTAAAAAGGGTAAATCTAATTGTTCTTGTATTGTTTCATTTATACATAGATTATAGGAACCGGTATCAACTAGTACATTAACATGTATTCGTTTAATTTCATCATCACTGATAATATAACGACGAGCCATTTCTATATCGCCCGCATTTATCAATTCTATATCAGCATAAGTTAATCCCATAAAAGTATTTTAGTAAAAATACAATTTTCTGTCTATTAATTTATCCCGCTGCCTGCTCATGCAAATAATCTTTACGCTTTAATTCAAAGTTTTTACCTAGGTATAATCTGCGTACCTGTTCATCTCCAGCAAGTTCCTCTGCAGTACCGTGTTTAAAAATACTACCGTCAATTAGAAGATACGCACGGTCACAAATGGAAAGTGTTTCGTTTACATTATGATCAGTAATAAGGATGCCAATATTTTTATATTTAAGCTTTGCAATAATTTCCTGAATATCTTCCACGGCTATAGGATCTACACCTGCAAATGGTTCATCCAATAAAATAAATTTTGGATCTACTGCCAAAGCACGGGCTATTTCTGTTCTTCTTCTCTCACCACCGCTCAATGTATCACCATTGTTTTTGCGCACGTGTTGTAAGCGAAACTCTTGTAACAAAGACTCTAGTTTTTCTTTTTGAGCAGCTTTTTTAAGTTTGGTCATTTCCAATACCGCAATAATATTTTCTTCCACACTCAACTTTCTAAAAACGCTTGCTTCCTGCGGCAAATATCCAATTCCCATTTGTGCTCGCTTGTACATGGGAAGTTTTGTAATATTAATATCGTTTAAAAAAACTTCTCCCTCATCTGGCTTTACCAATCCTACAACCTGATAAAAGGAAGTAGTTTTACCAGCACCGTTCGGCCCGAGTAAACCAACAATTTCACCTTGCCTTACATTGAAGGAAACATCGTTTACAACAGTACGGTTACCATATCTTTTTACTAAACTTTTTGTTTGAATTACAAGACTCACAATAATTATTTTAAACAAATGTATGAAAGATGCCAATAGTGAAATAAGGAACATTAAGTTTTAACACTGCATCATCATTTGAATGTATTGCAATGCTTATGTAACTTTGTTTAATACATAAAGCTTAACTGCTCACTACTACCGTAATTTATGAAAGTAACAGATCATCTACTTCAATCAAAAGAAACCATTATATCTTTTGAAATTTTACCACCTTTAAAAGGAAAAGGAATTCAATCTTTATACAAACATTTAGATCCGCTAATGGAATTGAAGCCGGCATTTATAAATGTTACTTATCATAGAAGTGAGCACGTGTTTAAAAAAACTGCTGATGGTAATTTTAAAAAGGTAATTGTACGTAAACGACCAGGTACAGAATCTATTTGCGCAGCCATAATGAACAAGTATAATGTAGATACGGTGCCCCATATTATTTGCGGTGGTTTTAGCGTGGGCGAAACGGAAGATGCATTGATAAATTTAAATTATTTAGGTATAGATAATGTGTTGCTTTTACGTGGCGATGCAGCAAAAAATGAAGCCAATTTTGAACCTGAACCGGGCGGACATAATTACACCATTGATTTAATAGAACAGGTACAAAATTTAAATGCAGGTATTTACCAGGAAGAAGATTTAAAAAATACAGCTAGTACCAAATTCTGTGTGGGGGTAGCGGGCTATCCTGAAAAACATTTTGAAGCACCTAACATGGACACCGATTTACAATTTTTAAAAATGAAAGTTGATGCAGGTGCAGATTATATTGTAACACAAATGTTTTTTGATAATGCAAAGTATTTTGCTTTTGTAGATTCGTGCAGAGCTATTGGCATTAATGTTCCTATTATCCCTGGCTTAAAACCAATATTTAATAAAAAGCAACTTACAGTATTGCCTAAAGTATTCCATATTGATTTGCCTACTGCTTTATCAAACGAAATTATAAAGTGTAAGGAAGATGCAGATGTTGAAAAAATTGGTGCCGAATGGTTATTGCAACAATCCATAGAATTAAAAAAAGCCGGAGTTCCTGCTTTGCATTATTACACGTTAGGCAAACCAAATTTAATTGCTGAAGTTGTAAAAAATATTTAACTCAAAAAAAAGCTTCGTAAAATGAAGCTTTTTTTATTATTATATTTGATTGATTAAAGTGGAATACCAATAGATAATGATGCCGTACGGTATTTGTTTTTTTGATCTTCAGAATTGTTGGTTTGGGTTGAATTTATTTTTGCTAAACCTAACCCATAATTAGCTTTAATGATAATGCTTTTAAATGCAATACCACCGCCAAAATTTAATCCATAATCAAAACGCTTAATTTTTGAATAGCTCGCATCTTCCTGTTGAGATGTTGTTGGATCATCGTTGTTAAAATCTATTTTATTTTCAGATGACGTTTCAATTCCTAATAATTTAGATTCTGTTTTTGTTTTACCAGCTACACCTACTGCTGCATAAGGACCAGCGCTCACAAATAAATTTGAGCCTGATGTCATTGGAAATTTAACCAATAAATTTACCGGCAATTCGAGATAATAAGGGTTAAATGTTGATTTTACGTAATTGTTGTCATTCACATAAGATTCTGCTTTTACACCTTTTCCCGTAAACAATAATCCTGTTTCAATATCTATAATTTTAGATAATCCAAACCTGCCCATAATCCCTGTATTAAAAGAAACAAGTGTGTTTTTATCTTCGGTATCACCATTGCTGTTGTTAGAGATGTTTGCAAAATTTGCCCCACCCTGCACATATACTTTCTGCGCATTTGCTGCAGTTAATACAGCTGTAATCATTAATAATGATAAAGTAATTTTCTTCATTTTGTCTATGCTTTTAGTTTTTAAGATTCTTTTAAATTTAAATGCCTAAAAGCCAAAAGCCTGCCAAAGGGATAGCAGGCTTCGTTAAAAAAAAGTGAAGTAGATTATTTCATAATATTATTTAGAACCGACTCATTAACCCTTACTGTGTATTTTTTTCTCAAAATATCTACCCATTGTTGTTCTAAAATATTTTGATAATCATTTATTACCAGTCCTCTTGCTTCATTAAAATCTCTCTGCATATTAGCATCATATAATTTTACAAATTTTACAAATGAAGTAGTGCCATCAGTATTTTTAATGATAGGAGAAAAATTTCCTACTTGGGGTTTTATTACGGTGTTACTTGGGTCACTCGGCAATTGAGCAATTTCATAGCGCCCACTATCCGCTTGTATTTGACCATTACTACTTTCAGCAATTGCCGTCCATGTTTTTCCATTTTTTAAAGCTTCCATTGTTTCGATGGCTTTCTTCTCATCAGCACAATTAAAAATTAAAACATCGGCACTTTCCTGCCATTTATATTTATTTTTATTAGCATTATAATATTTTAATAACCCTGTTGAATCAAGCCCTGCTTTACTCCAAACATTTCTTTCCATAATTTCAAAAAGCATATTACCTTCTTTAAATTCCTGCATTTGGTATTTAAAATCATTGCTATAATTTTCCAGGTGTTGTTTGTAATAATTTGAAATTTGTTGGTTAATAAAGCTTTTCCATAATTCTTTGTTTGATACTGTTTTTTCAATGCTGTTGTTGTTTTTTAAATAATCTATCCAATCATTTCCTTTAATATTGATGCCGTCTTTAAAAGAAAAAATTGTTTTTTTATCTATAGGAAAGTTATTTACTAAAGTTGTTTGTGATGTTATACTGTCAGCATATTTATAAAAATCTTCTTCTTTTATCCCAGCCTGTTTTTTAAACCCGGTTTTAACTATTACATCTTTTATAAATTTTTCTTTAATAGTATTTATTCTTTCATCTTGCTGTACTTTTTGTTTTATATCAAATAAATATGCCGCATCTTCATTGTTAAATGGCAATAAGGTATTGTTCAACCTCTTTACAATATGATACCCAAAAGATGTTTCAAAGGGTTTGCTAATGGCATTGTCTTGTTTTAATGAAAAAACATTTTTTTCAAATTGAGCATTGTATTTACCTGTTGAAAATTCCGGCATTTCTCCTCCTGTTAAATACGTCATTCTATCATCACTATAATTTTTTGCAGCCTCAGAAAAAGATAGCCCGTTTTGCAACAATCCATATACTGAATCTGCTTTTTCTTTTACGGCTAGCTTCATACTGTAATCAGCATTTGGCGGATATGCAAAAAGTAATTGTGCTGTTTTCCATTTTCCGGTATTTGGTCTTTCTTCGATCGTTTTAAAAACAAACCATCCTTTAGCATTTTTATACGGTTTACTAATTGTGCCTACTTTGGTATTATAAATAATATTTTCAAATTCATATGGCACCGTAAACGCAGTTATAAATCCAATATCGCTGTATTTTGCTATCGAAATTTTTTCAGAAATATCTGTAATAATTTGAGCATATTCTGTAGAACCACTTTTGAGTCTATTATACAATTCATTTATTGCATTATATGCTTTTAGGGTATCTGTGGGCGTAGCACTTTCCTTTAATGGTACAGAAAAATAAAGCACCTGTATATCCTTTTTTGCTCGGTAGGCTGCTTCTTTTATTAAGTTCTCTAAGCCCGCCTCGTCATTTAAATAATTGTCAGTAATCTGGTCTCTAAAATTTTGAACATCATACTTTATTTGAGCCATAGTGTCTAACCTGAGTTCTTGAGCGGCCTTTACTTTCAATTTAAAGTTCGTGTACAATTCCACATACTCCTTCATTGCTTTTGCCTTATCGGTAGTGGGTGGCTTGTTTTTATTATATGCCCTTAAAAACTCATCTTTGGTAGTGGTGCTGTTTCCGTAACTTATAAGTGTTTGTGTAAACGCAGTATTTCCACAAAAAGCAGCAAGCGCAACAATAAAAAATTTTTTCATGTAGAAACAATTATTTTTTAGCAGTAGTTATAATGAGTTTATCCTTTTTTAATTTTCAATTCCATCAATTCATTTATTTGCTCCAGCGTAAGTTTTTTGGCCACTATACGTTTGTCTTTATCCAGCAAATATAAGGTGGGTGTAAGCGTAACATCGTACAATTGCCTGTAAGATGGTTTTTGGTCTTTTGTTTCTTGTTCTACAGATTCTTTTGTTTGATAAACATTTACCCAGTCATTAATATTATGTTCTTTTATATAACTAAGCCATTCTGTTTTTAATTTTTCATTTTCAGAAAGTACTGCATAAATTTTTACATTTTTCTTTTGCCAGTTGGCCCTGTAAATAGAATCTATTCTTGGAATTTCCTCTTTGCAATGTCCACAGGTTGGGTCCCAAAAAACAACTACCGTATAATCTGCCTCCACATTGTACAATGAGGCAGGTTTATCAGTTGTATTTACAAATTCTAAATCAGCAGCTTTTTCACCAATTAAATTTGCCATTACCATAAAAGCACGCCGGGTAATAGTTTCATGTTGCTTTTCATTAAGCCATGTTGTAATCCCTTTACTATGATATTGCTCATATAAGTGTACAAATACCGCATCTTGTCCCATGTATTTTGGACTAATATATTCATCTGTAAACCAATTCAGCAAAAACTTGTACATTTCTGGATTTGTACGTGCAAGCAATAGTTTATAGTCAATATCTTTTTTCAAACTATCAGCTGATTGTGGCATCACCTGCCTGTAATACATTTCTAATTTTGGAAGAAAAAATGGCGTGCGTATTATTCTTTCGTCCATAAAACTGATACCATCCCAATAATGTTGTTTGTAATAATTATAATTGTTTACAGAGTCCTGGTGCGTTATCGCAACTTTTGAAGGATACACCGGCTCCTTTAAAGCATTCAACAAAGCTGCCATCATAGAAGTTGGTTTTGTAGTTATAATTCCAACTCTGTAATCATTTAATTCTTTGCTGTATTTCTTATACGTTGCCTCCTGTGTGATAGAATCATTTTTTGATTTTGCATTGTTGTAAGCGTTTCTTGCCTCTTGCAATTGTTTTCCTTTTACAGCCACAAATGCCTGGTATTGTTTAAATAATACGTTGGCAGGCGAACCGGTAATTTGTATTTTATCTAATCTAGTTGTATCTGCTACAATAGAAATATTTTGTTCTTTATCTACTAAAAAATCTGCTGTTAATCTTTTGCCGGGAAAAACTATTACATAAATACCGCCGGGTAATTTTTGGGGTCCTTTAAAAACAGCAACGCCAGTATTACTAACAGCAGATGAATCTTGCAAAATAAAATCTTTGCCCATGTAATAGGTAAGGTAAACAATACCCGCTTTGTAATTGCTTTGCAGCTTTATATTATAACCCTGTGCACCTGCAACAAACACAAATAAAACTGCAGTAAAAAAAGATAAAAGTTTTTTCATTTGGTCTATTATAAAAAGTTGACAAATGTATTTAAAATAGCCCTAAAAAAGTAATTATCACGCAGGTACTGCTTCATGTTTAACCATTTTTAACAATCTGTGAATGGCGCAGGAAATACTATTTTTGCAATGTGAGAAAAAAGAACAAAAGAGTAACCATAGAAAACATTGTTGTAACAGATTATGCTGCACAAGGCAAAGCTATAACCCGCCACGATGGAAAAGTAATATTTATAGAAGGGGCAGTACCTGGAGATGTAGTTGATCTACTTCTTACAAAAAACAAAAAGGATTTTGCTGAAGCCCGGGTACTAAGGTTAGTTACGCCTTCGGCTGATAGGGTTACTCCCTTTTGTATGCACTTTGGTGTGTGTGGTGGTTGCAAATGGCAAATGCTTCCATATAATATGCAATTAAAATATAAGCAACAGGAAGCTGAGCAGAATTTATTACGCATAGGAAAAGTGAGCGGTGCACAAATGTTGCCTATTGTAGGTGCAGATGAGCAAATTTATTATAGGAATAAACTGGAGTTTACGTTTAGTAATAAGGAGTATAGGGTAGGCCCAGCCGCAGCTCCGCCCGAAGGAGCCCCCCTAAATCCCCCCCAAGGGGGGACTGTAAACCCTGAAATTTTAGAAAGCACTTTTGAAACACAGAGTTTCCAGAACCCCCCTTCGGAGGGCAGGGGGGCTTCTTCTCTCGGTTTCCACGCCCCACGTGTTTTTGATAAAACCATTTCCATTTTCGAATGTTTTTTAATGGATGAGGTAAACAACCGCATACGAAATGGCATGAGGGATATTGCGCTGGAAAATAATTATCCATTTTATGATATTAAAGAACATACCGGATGGTTGCGCAATTTAATTATACGTTATTGCAGCACCGGAGAGTTAATGGTAAACCTTTGTATAAATTATGAAGATGAGGTAAACACTAAAATTGTGATGGATGCATTGCTGGCAAAAGTGCCGGAGATTACCACATTGCTTTACACCATTAACCCCAAGTGGAACGATACCATTTACGACCTCACTCCACAGGTTTATTTTGGTAAAGGTTATGTTACAGAAAGACTGTCCACAGGACCCGATGGGGAAAATTTTGAATTCATCATCAGCCCAAAATCTTTTTTTCAAACAAATACAAAGCAGGCTGAAAAATTGTACAGCATAGCCAGAGATTTTGCACAGTTAACGGGCAATGAAATAGTGTATGATTTGTATTGTGGCACAGGTAGCATTGGTATTTTTGTGAGCCCAAAAGCAAAAATAATTATTGGTGTAGAGCTTATTGAAGATGCCATTGAGGATGCAAAGAAAAATGCAGCAAACAACAACATTACACATGCAGCATTTTTTGCAGGAGATGTAATTAAAATTTGTAACGATACTTTCTTTGAAGAACATGGCAGACCTGATGTGGTTATAACCGATCCTCCACGGGCAGGCATGCACGAAAAACTCGTAAATAAATTGTTGGAAATAGCAGCTCCTGTAATTGTATATGTAAGTTGTAACACAGCCACCATGGCAAGAGATATTTTACTGCTTAGCGAAAAATATACGGTAGAAAAAACACAGCCGGTAGATATGTTTCCGCATACCCATCATATTGAGTGTGTTGCAAGGTTGGTGCTTAAATCGGTGTAAAGAAGCCTTAATGGCAGGGTTTGTAAAAAGGCATAATCATTGAAGATTTTGTGCAACAGAAAAAAAATTTAACTAATGTCATTTAATAATTTTGGAAATAGTTTTCAACGCTCATCTACTGCCGTCATCAATTTAATAATTGTAAACGTTTTAGTATTTATAGCTCAAGGCATGTTTGGTGGTATGCAAGATGAAAGTGTGGTTTCAGATCTTTTTGCATTGCATCATTTTAGATCAGATGAGTTTCGTTTTTATCAAATAATAACGCACATGTTTATGCATGGCAGTTTTATGCACTTGCTGTTTAATATGTTTGCGTTGTATAGTTTTGGTACTATGATAGAAAGAATGTGGGGACCAAAGCGCTTTCTTATTTTCTACTTTGTTTGTGGTATAGGTGCAGCTATTGCACAAATTGGTTCCTATGCGTTTGAACATCAGGTAGCCGATAAAATGATCATGAATTTAGATCAGGTCATTGAATACCAGAGGGAGTTAAGGTTAACTGCAACAGTTGGTGCCTCAGGTGCCATTATGGGAGTGGTAGCTGCCTTCGGATATTTATTTCCAAATACGGAAATGATGATTATTCCTATTCCAATTCCGGTAAAAGCAAAATGGGCGGTATTGGGTATTATTGCAATAGATTTGTTTAGCGGCATAGCCGGAAGGCCGGGAGACAATGTGGCCCACTTTGCGCATTTGGGTGGTGCTATCACGGGATTTTTAATTGTATATTTTCAGAATAAGAGGAATAGGAGTACGTTTTATTGAAATGAATATTTGCAAAAAAGAATTTCCAAACTAGTTTTAATAAAATAAATCCCACATCCCTTTCCTCAAAATCAGTTTGTATTTTTACATCATAATATTTACCCATGGGAGAATCTGACCGCAGCCACAGAAATGAATACAAATATAGAAGTAGAAACCGATTTACTTTAGGTGCAGATGGAAATGCACTAATGGCGCTATTTGCATTAAATGTTATCTTTTTTTTAATACTGATGGTAATACAAGTAGGTGTATTTGTGGGTGAAAAAACACCAGAATTCTTTTACACCCATGTAGTACAATGGTTTGAACTGCCTGGTAGTTTAACCAAGCTTTCTCAAAAACCCTGGACCATTCTTTCTTATATGTTTACTGATACAGGTGGCGGCATAATAAGGGCCATTAGTAATATGATTTGGTTGTGGGCTTTTGGTTTTATTTTACAACAAATGGCGGGCAACGATAAAATTATACCTGTCTATATTTATGGAGGCTTGGCAGGCGCTGTATTTTTTATAGCATCGCATTATATATTTCCACCGCTTGCAGCTGTGAAAGACAATGCAGGATTATTAGGTGCAAATGCCGGCGTAATGGCTGTTGCAATGGCTACAACTACATTGGAACCAAATTACCGGTTTTTTACACAAATACGAAATGGTATTCCTATTTGGGTTTTAATGACTGTGTATATATTAATAGATTTTGCAGGTGTGGCAGGGTTTAGTGCCGCCTATAGTTTATCTCATTTAGGTGGTGCGCTTGCGGGGTTTTTGTTTGTAGTATTTTTAAGGAGGGGTAAAGATGGAAGTATTTGGATGAATGCATTATATACAAAGTTTATAACATTATTCGATCCAAAAAAGAAGCCTCAAAAGCCAGGTAAAGAAGATATATTTTACAATAGCGGGAACAGAAAACCTTTTACCAAAACTACCAACGTAACTCAAAAAAGGGTAGATGAAATTTTAGATAAGATAAACCAAAAGGGATATCATTTTTTAACGGATGAAGAAAAAGAGTTTTTAAAAAAAGCTGCGGAGAATGAAGAGTTATAAAAAAATTATTGCTATTACACTAAATCTTACGGATGTAATTGCAAAGCTTGTTTTAATTATTATTTCAATAAATATTAGAACCCACCAAATCCAATAATAATTAACTTCAATAGAAAACGGCTGCCAATTAATTGACAGCCGCTTCATTTTTCAACTAGGGATTTACTGTTTTTTATAGGTACCAGAATCAGCTGGAATATATTGTACTCTACCAGATTTTTTATCTTGCTTTCTTCCTAAAATATAACCCCCTGCTGCGCCAATTATTCCGCCAATAGCAGCACCTTTTGCACCTTTACCAATTACTGCACCTGCTACTGCTCCACCTACACCACCTATCGTTGCACCTTTGGCAGCCTGGCTCCAGCCTTCATTCTTTTTCTTTTCTGCAGGTGCTGTACCTACATCTCCACTACCTGTACCGGTAGTACCAGTACCCGTTGTACCTGTTGATGGATTTGTATTACCTACCGGCTCAGGCGTTTCTACCACTACAGGAGGTGTTTCTCTCGGTGCTCTTCTAGGAGCTGGTTGTCTTTCTTTTACTCTTACAATTTTAGTGATAGTTCTCACTTGTGTTTGAGAAGCCGTTTCCCTTTTTTCTGCAACCACTTCAGGTTGTGTATTATTATCTGCTACATCAGTAGATGCATTAGCAGGTTTAAGCAACGAAGTATCAGTAAATATTATGTTTTTGTCAGTAGTTAAACTGTCTTTTTTTTCGGTGTTACAAGCAGCAAGAAAAATGACTGCTGCAGGTATCATAAGTAGCAATTTTTTCATCTTAATAATTTTTAATTGTTTACAATTTGCTACCTATTATGCAAAATAATGCCAGCTATTTAAAAGTAAAATCTATTAAGAAATTTTTATGTTAATTGCTTTTAACTTGTTTTATCTTTAAGGCATGGCAGAAGGTTTTTTAAGAAGATTTACCAAAACTATTTTTGTATTTAGTAATATCGTTGTTGCGATATTATTTTTACTAAGTTGCTATGCATCTTGGTTTGATCCTCAACATTTTTGGTTCATAGGATTGTTTACGCTTGGCTCTTTTTATTTACTGATTGCACTGGTAGTATTTATTATTTTTTGGTTATTTGCAAAGAAGAAATTTATTTTTATAAGCATTATAGCTATTGGGCTTGCGTGGAAACCTTTGGGACAATTAATAAAATTTGTAAAGCCCAATAATTTTAAACTGGCAAAACAATCTTCCAATCTTAGAGTGATGAGTTGGAATGTAGAGCATTTTGATATTTTAGAACATAAAACTAAGCCGCAGGTAAAAACACAGATGCTGGATTTAATAAGTATGTACCAGCCCGATATTGCTTGTTTTCAAGAAATGGTAGGCAGCGATTTTGACAGTACAGCAATTAATTATATACCATATTTTGGTGAGCGGTTACATTTTCCTTACAACTATTATAGCTATAATAAAAAAGATGATTTTGATGGTAAGCATCGATTTGGAATAATTATTTTTAGTAAGTACCCGATCATTGATAGGCATACAGTAAGATACGAGCCGCTTAGTTATAATTCTACTTTTCAATATGTAGATATTTTAAAGGGGAATGATACCATTAGGGTTTTTAATTTTCACTTACAATCCCTTCGGTTTTCCCACGAAAATTTAAATTTTATTAATAATCCTACCACTGATGGTGAAATAGATTTGAAGGAATCGAGAAATGTAATTTCTAAACTTAAAAGGGGTTTTTTACAGCGCAACTTACAGAGCGATCGTATAAAAAAAGCAATGAACGAAAGCCCTTATCCCCTAATAGCCTGTGGCGATTTTAACGATGTACCTAATAGTTATGCATATAACACCATTGGAACAGGTTTAAATAATGCCTTCGCAGAAAAAGGCAGTGGTATTGGAAGAACGTTTTCAGGTATATCTCCCACACTTCGTATAGACAATATTTTTATGGATAAAAGATTTGAAGTGGAACAATATATTAGGATAAAGAAAAAAATGAGCGACCATTTTCCGATAATTGCGGATGTGAAATTTGAACCTGCTAAATAATGGTTTGGTTACGGGTTGCGAGTTATGGATTACGGGTTAAATACACAATACATTTAATTTCTTATATGCATCGTTTTTAAACGTCTACTTGTTTAATATATTTGCACAATCTATAACATAATTAAAGCTAAATAGTAAGCTGAAGATGAAATGTGCGACGCCACCGAAGATCCACATAGCTACTTCTTTGCTCGGCTAAAAAACAACAAATGGCATTAGAAATTTATAATACGCTTACTAGAAAAAAAGAATTGTTTAAACCTTTGGATGAAGGTTATGTGGGCATGTATGTATGCGGGCCAACCGTTTACAGCGATGTACATTTGGGCAATTGCCGTACGTTTATTTCTTTCGATATTATTTACCGTTACCTGCGCCAACTTGGTTATAAAGTAAGGTATGTGCGCAACATTACTGATGCCGGGCATTTGGAGGGAGACCGTGATGAAGGTGATGATAAGTTTAGCAAAAAAGCAAGGCTTGAAAAGCTGGAGCCGATGGAAATTGTACAGCGATATACATTGGGTTTTCATGATGTGATGCAGTTGTTTAATAATTTACCTCCCACCATTGAACCTACGGCCACCGGCCATATAAGTGAGCAAATACAAATGACGCAGGAAATTTTAGCCAATGGTTATGCGTATGAGGTAAACGGTACAATTTATTTTGATGTAGAAAAATACAGCAAAGAAAAATCTTACGGCATACTTACCAACAGAAAGCTGGAAGATTTGCTGGAAGGTACCAGAGACCTTGGCGGACAGGATGAAAAAAGAGGCAGACTTGATTTTGCATTATGGATAAAAGCAAAACCAGAACATTTAATGCAATGGCCTAGCCCTTGGGGAATGGGTTTCCCCGGTTGGCATATTGAATGCTCTGCCATGAGTAATAAATACCTGGGCAAAACGTTTGATTTGCATGGCGGCGGTATGGACCTTGCAGCCACGCACCACACCAACGAGATTGCACAAAACGAAGCTTGCTTTAAAGAAAGTCCTGCACAGATTTGGATGCATACAAATATGCTTACCGTAAATGGTACACGCATGAGTAAATCGCTCGGCAATGGTTTTTTACCGCACGAATTATTTACCGGTTCGCATCCATTGTTAGATAAAGCATATTCACCCATGACAGTGCGCTTTTTTATGTTGCAAACACATTACAGAAGTACACTCGATTTTAGCAACGAGGCTTTACAGGCATCAGAAAAGGGATTGAAAAGATTGTGGGATGCGTATGAAATTTTGCAAAAGTTGCAATACACAAATGGCGAAGTAGATGTTGAATTAGAGGAAAGAATTGTAAAATCTTTACAAGGCATTACAGACTCCATGAACGATGATTTTAATACAGCAAAAGTGCTGGCAAATATTTTTGATATTGTTCCTGTAATCAATTCTATAAAAGATGGATTAATATCTGTTGGCTCAATAAAATCTGAAACTTTTGAATTAATAAAAACAACTTTTAAAATATACTTAGAAGATGTATTCGGCTTAAAGTCATCTACAGAAGCAACCTCCGGCAAAATGGGCGATATTATGGAACTGCTGATTGATATTAGAAAAGAAGCAAAGGCTAAAAAAGATTTTGCTACATCTGATAAAATTAGAAACCAACTTACTGCAATTGGTGTGAGTGTAAAAGATGAAAAAGATGGGAGTGTAAGTTGGAGTATTTAAAATACTAATTCAAAAAATCCGTTCCCTTACAGAACGGGGTTTTTACATTTCACGAAAACATTTCACGGAATATATAATACTGTTCACGAAGTTATTCATGCTTTTCACTCCATTTGGATTGAACAAAATTTTAATGGGTTGTTATTTTACTGAATCAAAAAACAACCAACATGAAACTTACAAGATTATTCTACAGTTTTTTTTCTGCAACGGCACTTTGTGCTGTATTGTTTTTATCATCTTGCGATAAGGATGATGATGTGGTACCGCCACCGCCGCCCCCACCAACACCCACACCAACTGTTGTAGGAATAGCGCAAAGCGATACTACATTCTCTATATTGGTAGCTGCGGTTACAAAAGCCAATTTAGTGGGTACGCTTTCAAATGCTGCGGCAAACTTTACTGTGTTTGCGCCAACAAATACAGCTTTTAGAAATGCAGGTATTACTGCTGCTGTGATTAACGGCTATAGCCAAGGGCAGGTTGATACCGTACTTACACCCATACTTACTTATCATGTATTAGGTGCGAAAGTTCTTTCTACCGCAGTACCAGTAAGTGATACTGTAAAAACACTTAATGGTAGAAATTTATTTGCATCCCGAAACGCAAATGGTGTTTTTGTAAATGGTATAAAAGTAGTTACAGCAGATATCAATGCCAGCAATGGTGTAGTTCATGTTATTGGAACTGTATTAACACCACCAACAAGGTCTATTGCACAAATTGTAATAGCAAGCGCTACAGCTCCAACTCCTGAATTTTCTTTACTACTAGCTGCTGTATTAAGAACAGGTTTGGCAGGTGTATTATCTGGGGCAGGTAAATACACTGTATTTGCGCCAACCAATGCAGCATTTTCCTCGCTTGGAGCCCCATACAATTCAGCCACTGCTATTGCAGCTTTAGGTTCAGCAGATTCTATAGCACTTAGAAAAATTATTCTTGCTCATGTTGTAGGTACAAATGTATTTGCAGGAGATTTAACGTCTATCACAACTCCAACAAATACTGCTAATCCTTTAACGTCTGTAAGCCCTCAACAAACCTTAACATTTTCAGGAACGGGCAACACCAGTTTAAAGATTACCAGCTCCACAGCTACTGTATCAAATATTAGCAGTTCATTGTTCAACATTACTGCTACCAATGGTGTGATACATGTAATAGATAAAGTTTTGCTTTAAAATTTTCCTATCAAAAACAACTCTCTCAGCGCCTTCGGTCCACAATGTTTTCATGTGTAAAACCGTTGGCGCTTTTTTTATTAATTTGTATCATGTTTAACCATCGCTACCGATATTATTTTGTGCTGGCTTTATCTTTTTATACTTACCTCAGTACTTTGTTATGCGAAGTGTATAAATATTTCAAAATACCTATTCAATGGTATTTTGCTGCCGGCACCATTGCACTTATTACATTATTAATATGGGAAACGGGGAGATGGATGGAACCCTATTTTGTAAAGAAAATTAATTTTCATAAAAATAAAATAAAAGGGTTGGGTATTTTCTTTGCAGTTTCTACTATTACTACTATTTTAATAACTATTGCTGTAGTTTTTTTAGTGAGTATGGTGCTGCACTCATACAGTTTTAGTGAAACTATTGTACCACTTAAATTAAATTTAATTTATGCATTGCTCGCCAATCTATTGTTTCATTTGGTGAATGCAATATTTTTTTATTTTAAAGAATATGAAAAAAAATGGAAGGAAGCAGAGCAATTAAAAAGAATAACTACACAGGCAGAATTGCAGTTGGTAAAAAGCCAGATAAATCCCCATTTTTTATTTAATAATTTAAATGTATTATCGGCTCTGGTAATGAAAAATAATGGAGAAGCCAATAAATTTATTGAAGAGTTTTCTAAAGTGTATCGTTATATTTTAAACAACCAAGATAAAGAGCTGGTAAATATAAAAACAGAACTAGAATTTATAAAACCATACATTTTTTTATTAGAAAAGAGATTTGTTACCGGGCTTTCCATCAGCATTAATATTCCTGAAATATATAATGATAAATTTATCATTCCTGCTTCTTTGCAAATGCTGATAGAAAATGCCATTAAACATAATATAGCTACAAGCATTAAGCCACTGCATATTAATTTAGAAATAAAAGAACTGGATACTTTGGTGGTTTCAAATAATTTACAACTGCGAGAGTTTGTAGAAAACTCAACAGAAATAGGTTTAAAAAACATTATTAAGCGCTATTTTTTAGTAAGCGGAAAACAAGTAATTGTAAATAAAACTATTACTGATTTTACAGTGTCGCTGCCACTACTTACTTTAAACTAAACTGTATGAATGTATTGATAATAGAAGATGAGTTACTTGCTTCTGAAAGATTGCAAATGCTTATAAATGCATACGATTCAACTATCAATATTGTGGGTTGTGTAGAAAGCGTAGAAGAAGCTGTAAATTGGCTTAGCCAAAAAGTACAGCCAGATTTATTGCTTGTAGATATTCACCTGGCAGATGGACATAGTTTTGAAATTTTTAAAAAAGTTAGAATTACTACACCCATTATTTTCACAACGGCTTATGATCGTTATGCGCTGGATGCTTTTCAATTGTTGAGTATAGATTATATATTAAAACCAATAACAGCCGAAGCGCTTGCAAATGCCTTTGCAAAATACAAAGCCCTTACACAAAAAAATTTATTGCCTATCAATTATGAAGAAGTAATAAATTATGTAAAAGAAAATTTTTCAAAAAAATACAAGAGTAGGTTTTTGGCAAAAATTGGACAACGTATATATTTTATTCCTGTGCAGGAAGTGGCTTGTTTTGTAGCAGACGATAAAATAGTTCAACTCATAAATCGTGAGGGTAAACGTTTTATTAAAAATGCCACCATGGAAAAGTTAGAACAATCACTAGACCCTAAATTATTTTTTAGAGTTAACCGAAAAATGATTATTCATATTGACGCCATTGAACAAATAAAGCCTTATGATAATAACCGGCTTTGTGTTATTTTAAGAAATATTACTACTGACCAAATTATTATTAGCAGAGAAAAATCTGCTGATTTTAAGTTGTGGGCAGATAACTAATGTTAATAGTGAGTTGTGAATTGTCAATGGTAAATTGAAAGTTGTAATTTTATTATTGACAATTTACCATTCACAATTGACAACCTCATTCTGCTGTATTTAAAAAATCTAAAAAGGGCTTTACTGCCGTGAAAATGTTTACGATTGTTTTTTCAAAATTCTTATCCACCATTTCAGCATCCGTTAATTTTTTTGTGACGATAAAACTTTTCAATTTCAAAAACTCCAATGCGGGGTTTTCATCATCATATCCTTTTGGTGGGCGCTGCAATGTGTCCTCCTTTGATAATCCTTCTGTAAAAGTTTCTTTAAACTTTTTAGCAGATATAATCTTTTTAAACTCATCAAGATTGTAATCAATTTCCTGACGAACACTGGCAAGTTTTTTTGCTTCAGGACTCCAATAACCGGCTGCTACAAATGAGCCACCGGTCTCAATGTGTACATAAAAACCTGCGGTATCAGCCTTTTTTCCACCCTTTGAAAATATAGCCGAGATATTGCTTTTGTAAGGTGCTTTGTTTTTAGAAAAGCGCACATCTCTGTTTATACGAAATGTACATTCTTTTACCTGCAGTTCTGCAATATCAGCATCATGCTTACCAATAGATTTTATTAGTTTTTCAGTAATGTTTTGTACATCTTCTTTTGCCGCTTCGTATCTTTTTCTATTCGTTTCAAACCATTCTTTGGTATTGTTCTTTTTAAGATCGGTAAGAAAATGGAGTGTGGTTTTTTGTATCATGTGGCCCCTTCTATCTTCCCCTTCGGGGAAGGAAATCTAGAAGATTGATTTTTTAGATTATGTAATATTTACTTTGCAAAATTAATAGATTGTTATAAAACTTCATCCACGCCTCGCCTCCCTCGACCGATAAAGTTCTCCGGAGAAGAGACAGCCAGACTCTGAAAATAAAATCCCCGTCAAAGTATTAGAGACCATCTTCCCCCTTCGGGGGACCGAGGGGGCTTGGGATGTTTGGGGAGGCCAACTCTATAAACTCATCCTCACTAATAATATTTACGGTCATTAATTTTTTTGCTTTTTCCAATTTGCTGCCGGCATCTGTACCTACAACCAGGTAATTTAATTTACTGCTTACACCACTCATTATTTTTCCGCCAAGTGCTTCTGCCATTGCTTCTGCATCTGCTCTTTTTAATTTCGCAAGTGTACCTGTAAATAAAAATGTTTGTCCAACTAAGCCCCCTTCTATTTTTTCTTTAGGTTGAGCTTTTGTTTGTAATCCCTTTTCTGCCAGGTTTTCTAACATTTTTACATTGTCTTCATTTTTAAAAAATTCTGCAATACTATCGGCCACTTTTACACCCACATCATCCATCATTTTTAATTCTTCTTCCGTTTTTTTTGCGAGTTCAAAAATATCTGAAATGTTTTGCGCCAGTGTTTTTGCGGTTGTTTCACCTACATAACGAATACCTAAACCATAAATTAACCGATGCAGTGGTTGCTGTTTAGATGCTTCAATAGCCTCCATTAAATTGGTGACAGATTTTGCACCAAAGCCTTCCATGCTACCAAACATATCTGCCTTTAAATCGTAAATACCCGGAACGTTTTTTATTAAACCCATTGCATAAAACTTGCGCACATTTGCTTCGCCAAAGCTTTTAATATCCATGGCATCTTTGCTTACAAAATGTATAATTCTTTCTACCACCTGTGCTTCGCAATTAATATTTACACACCGCCAAACCGCTTCACCTTCGGGCCTTACCAATGCATCGTTACACACCGGGCAAACTTTTGGAAACTCAATTTCTTTCTCCTCACCTGTGCGTAATTCCGGCAACGATTTTACAATCTGCGGTATTACATCGCCACTGCGTTCTATTAAAATAGCATCGCCAATTTTTAAATCTTTTTCTTTTATATAATCTTCGTTGTGTATAGAAATACTTGTAACGGTAACGCCGCCAACTTGCGCTGCTGCTATTTTTGCAACTGGTGTTATAGCACCTGTGCGCCCAACCTGAAACTCCACTCCTAATAATTTACTGGTGGCCTGCCTTGCTTTAAATTTAAAAGCAATGGCCCAACGTGGATGGTGCGATGTCATGCCGAGTTGGTCCTGCATATTTAAATTATTCACCTTTACCACCATACCATCTATTTCATACGGCAATGCATCTCTTCCTGCTTCATATTCATTTATATATTTTATAACTGCATCAATACCATGCACCACTTTCATTTCCTTTTTGGGAGATTTAAAACCGAGCTGCCAGAGCATTTCGAGCATACCGGAATGAGAATGGGGAATTGGTTGATTGGTTGATTGGTTGATTGACGAGTCATCAATAGTTAAAATATCTTTCAATTTTTCACGGACCAAAATCCCCCCTTTGGGGGGTGGGGGGGCTGTAAAACTCACATGGTACAAAAAAGCTTCTAAATTTCTTTTACTCACAATCGCAGGGTCTTTCATGCGAAGCGTTCCTGCTGCTGCATTGCGAGGATTTGCAAGTGGCGGCAATCCTTCTTCCATTAAGCCCTTGTTATAGGCAACGAAATTATTTTTATTCATTAAAACCTCTCCTCGAAACTCAATTGTTTCAATGCCATATTTTGAAAATGCAGCACTCAATGGCAGCGAACGAATTTGTTTTACATTAGGTGTAATATCATCTCCCACTTCACCATCACCTCTTGTAATGCCGGTAAGCAACTGGTCATTTTCATACACCAAAGAAATACTTGCTCCATCAAATTTTGGCTCTATGCAGTATTCAATATTTTGCTGTTTGGAAAGTTCTCTTACTTTTCTATCAAAGTCAATAAGATCATCTGCATTGTAAGAATTATCCAGCGATAACATTGGTACCAAGTGCTGAACTTTAGGAAAAGACTTAATTAAACCCTTGCCTACCCGCTGTGTGGGAGAATCTGCGGTGATTAACCCAGCATTTGCTTCTTCAAATTTTTGAAGTTTTTTATAGATAGTATCATATTCACTATCGCTAATAAGCGGATCATTTTCCACATAGTATCTGTGTTCATGAAAACGTAAAATATTTCGTAGCTCTTCTACATTATCTGCCGTTATTTCGCCTTCGGCAGATGAAAGCCATTTAATAGAATCTTGCTGAAGTGCTCTTACTTGTTGTGCATTAAACATGGGTGTAAATTAATAATTAAAAACACTTTTAACAGTCAATTCATTTAAATAATTCCCATTAGTTTCCCAACAAGTTCGTAGGTTTCAATAATATAATCCAGGTTATTTATTTCATGCGAAGCCATTACACTGTTTCTTATAAGGCAGGTGCCTACAGGTGTGGCGGGTGGCATAAAGACATTTACATATATATTTCTTTGAAATAACTCTTTCCAAAGTTTTAATCCCATTTCTACATCTACCACAATGGGAATTATTGCTGTATTGCCTTCGGGTACGTTAAAACCCAATCTTATTAAATTATTTCTTAAATAATTTGCGTTGAACTGTAGTTTTGTTACAAGCTCCGGTTGTTCTATCAAAATTTCTAAAGCAGCTAAAGCACTTGCTGTACTTGCCGGCGATGGTGATGCGCTGAATATTAACGCCGGTGAATGATGTTTAATAAAATTAATTTCCGCTTTATTGCCCACCACAAAACCACCAATGCTTGCAAGGGTTTTTGAGAAAGTACAAAAAGTAATAGGTATTTCATCTTCCAACCCAAAATGACTTGCCGTGCCTCTACCGCCATCACCAATTACACCAAATGCATGTGCATCGTCTATTAAAATAGGCACATTATAATATTTTGCAACTTCATACAAATTTGGAAGATCCAGCAAAGTTCCATCACCGCTAAATACACCATCTGTTACAATTAATTTGGCTGCATTTTCAGGCAGTGCGGCTATGCGTTTTTCTACATCAGCAGGGCTGTTGTGTTTGTATCTAATAATGTTTGTGTCCATTAAACCTCGAGCCATTAAATTGGCGCTCACAATACTTGCATGGTTGTCTCTATCGCTTAAAATATATTCGCCTCTGCTTACCAATGGCTGAATAACACCCTGGCTGGTTTGGTAACCGGTACTAAAAAGGAGGCATGATTCTTTGCCCATAAAACGGGCTAATTTTTCTTCGAGCTCTTCATGTAAATCAAGCGTGCCGGTAAGCAATCTGGAACCTGAGCAACTGGTACCATATTTTTCTATGGCTCTAATAGCAGCTTCTTTCACATATGGGTGCCCCGTAAGACCAAGGTAATTATTGCTGCCAAGCATTAATACCATTCTGCCATCCATATTTACTTCAGGGCCTTCGCAGCTATATATGGTTTTAAAATAAGGCCATATTCCAGTTTCTTTTACATCGTCGCTTTTGGTTCTTTGTGAACATTTTTTAAAAATATCAAATACGGGTAGGGTATCCGCAATTTTTGGTAAGGGGATTTGTTGCATTTTTGTTAGTTAGGGTAAAGCAAAAATAAAGGATTTTTATACTTAATAATTTTATACTTTGAGCAAAAATTACTTACTCACACTTTTATAAAATATGAAAAATTTTACATCTATATTATTTTGCCTGGCTATAATATTTTTATACTCATGTAATAAAAATAAAGTTTCATTAATTGTAACCAATGCGAAAATATATACGGTAGACTCAGTTTTTTCGCAAGCAACTGCCATGGCTATTAACGATGGTAAAATTATTGCTGTTGGCAACAATGTAGATATACAAAACAAATTTTCATCAAATAATAATATTGATGCCAAAGGCAATACTATTTTCCCGGGTTTTATAGATGCGCATTGCCATTTTACAGGATATGCAACTGATATGTGGAAGTGCAGTTTAACCGGTACCACATCTTTTGCTGAAATTGTTTCTAAAATAAAAGAATACAGTGCAACAGCACCTATGGAATGGATTTATGGCAGAGGTTGGGACCAAAATGATTGGACCGTAAAGGAATTTCCAAGCAAGGAAGTATTTGATAGTTTGTTCCCTAACAGACCAGTATTTTTAAAAAGGGTTGATGGACATGCGGCCTTGCTAAACCAAAAAGCATTGGACCTCGCAGGTATTACAAGTTCAACAAAAATTGCCGGTGGCGAAGTAGAAATAAAGAACGGAAAACTCACAGGTATTTTGGTAGATAATGCCATGCATTTTGCAGAAAAAAAAGTGCCTTTAATTAATGATACGCTTGCTCAAAAATATTTTTTAGCTGCACAAGATTATTGTTTTGCTGCTGGCTTAACCGGTGTGCATGATTGTGGTATCAGCGAACATACTGTTGATCTTATTTTAAAAGCACAGAAAGATGGCGGATTAAAAATGAAAATTTTTGCGCTGCTTTCAGATGATACTACTTATTATGATAAATGGGTGAAAAGTGGTCCGTTAAAAACAGAAAGGTTTACGGTGGGTGGTTTTAAGTTTTATGCTGATGGAGCACTTGGTAGCCGTGGGGCTTGTCTGTTACAAGATTATGCAGACAAGAAAAACTGGAAAGGGTTTTTATTACATGATAAAGCACATTTTGAAAGTGCAGCGAAAATTTTTGCAGGTAGTGGTTTACAAATGTGTACGCATGCCATTGGAGATAGTGGCAACAGGCAAATATTAAAAATATATGCTGATGTGTTGAAAGGAAAAAATGATAAGCGCTGGCGTATAGAGCATGCACAGGTTATGGATGCTGCAGACTTTCATTTTTTTGCAGACAATAATATTATTCCATCTGTGCAACCAACACATGCTACGAGCGATATGTATTGGGCAGGCGACAGAGTGGGAACAGAACGCATAAAAACTTCTTACGCATACAAACAATTATTACAGACTAACAATTGGATGCCGCTTGGTACTGATTTTCCTGTTGAATATATTGAGCCATTAAAAACATTTTTTGCTGCGGCTATAAGGCAGGATAGTAAAGGGTTTCCTGCAAATGGTTTTCAAATCGAAAATGCCCTTACCAGAAAAGAAGCTATTTATGGTATGACGATATGGGCAGCTAAAGCAGCTTTTGAAGAAAAACAAAAAGGCAGTTTAGAAGTAGGAAAAGCCGCAGATTTTATCATGTTGGATAAAGATTTGATAACTTGTGATAAAGCAGAAATATTGGGTACAAAAGTACTAGGGACTTGGGTAAGTGGAGAAAAAGTATTTGGTGGGAAATAGATAATTATTTACAATCCCAACTCCAGACTCGGGTCCCAATAGTGTTTTTCAAAGCCAACTATTTTTTCATCCTTAACTATTATTTTTTCTTTCAGTAATAATTCTTCCATTAGAGTAGGCGTAGCAAAATGATGTCTGCCAGTAAGCATACCATTTCGGTTAACAACCCGTTGTGCAGGCACCTTGGGCGTTTGGTTGTGTGCAGCATTCATAGCCCAACCCACCATGCGTGCCGATAATTTTGTTCCCAGATAATTTGCAATAGCGCCATAAGAAGTTACCCTACCTTTTGGTATTTGTCTCACTACTGCATACACATCATCAAAAAAAGTAAAGCTGTCTTTTTTGCTTTTTACAATAGGTAAAGATTCAATATCTTTTTTATTGGCTTTTACCATGGTAATATTTTTTAAATTATATTATTGCAGCCTCTTGTTCTATTTCCTGCTGTAGTTGTTTGTCTAAATCTACTATCAAATCTGGCAAAGTAAATTTAAGGTAGTGAATTTTTTTGCTGCCGGCAATATCCAGGCTTTCATAGTGGGTTTTTATTTTAAGTTCTTCTGAAATGTTTTCCATTCTGTATGCATCATTACTATCTTCCAATAAACGCAGCCCGTACATACCAATTACTTTTTTTGTAAAATCGTACAGCTGCGGCGAGTCTGTTTTTAAATGAATTGGCGCATTAGGCTTTAAAACTTTTTGGTACAATCTTAAAAACCTTGGATGTGTCAATCTTTTTTTTGCCTTTGATAACCGCAATTGCGGATCGGGGAAAGTAATCCATATTTCATCTACTTCATCATGCTCAAAATACTCTGGTAGTTTTTCAATTTGCGTTCGTAAAAATGCAGCATTTACTATTTTATTATCCAGCGCATTTTTTGCACCAATGTACATTCTGTTGCCCTTCACATCTATTCCTATAAAGTTTTTTTGTGGGTGAAGTTGTGCAAGGTTTACGGTGTATTCTCCTCTGCCGCAGGCAAGTTCTAATAATAATGGATGGTTGTTTTTAAAATGCTTTCTCCACTCACACTGCATATGTTGAGGGTATTCAAATACATTTTCAAACTCTTTTATTTGAGCAAACCGAAGTAACTTTTTTTGTGCCATGGGTTGCAAATATAAAAAGGAATACTATAAATTATAAATGCTGCAGTTTGCAGCATTTATAAAACTTTATTTCTTCATGTGGTTCCAACCCTGCGCCACCAAAGCATGTTTGTTGCCGGCTCGGGTTATCAGGGTTTTTCCTTCGCCTTCTTCTGTCATATAACCTATAATACTTACGGCTGGGTTCAGTTTAATTTGTTCGTAAGCTGTTTGGGGTACCGTAAACAGTAATTCATAGTCTTCTCCTCCACTTAATGCGCAAGCTGTAGGGTCGGTTTTTAATTTGTAGGCAAATTCTTTCATATCATCAGCAAAAGGTAATTTGTCTTCATACAACACACAGCCAAGTTGGCTTTGCTTACAAATATGCATCAGCTCACTGCTTAACCCATCGCTGATATCAATCATACTTGTCGGTAAAATATTCTCCTCGGCAAAATATTCAATAATATCTTTTCTTGCTTCTGGTTTTAATAACCTGCCTACAATATATGTTTGTCCTTCAAGATCTGGCTGGGCACCTGTTTCTTCAAATATTCTTTTTTCTCTTTCCAGTAAAGTCAATCCTAAAAACGCCCCGCCCAATTCACCACTTACACAAATTAAATCGCCCGATTTTGCGCCACTTCTTTTTACGTATTTATCTGGCGCCACTTCTCCAATTGCGGTTACACTTATTACAAATCCACGAAGTGATGTTGTGGTATCTCCACCAACTAAATCTACATTGTATTCTTCACAGGCTGCATATACGCCTTCGTAAAATTCGTTCAGGCTTTCTAATGCAAACCTATTGCTGAAACCAATGCTTAATACAATTTGTGTGGGGGTTGCATTCATTGCATATATATCGCTAACGTTTACCACCACAGCTTTGTAGCCTAAATGTTTTAGCGGCGTGTATGATAAATCGAAATGTACACCTTCTAATAAAAGGTCAGATGATATAACTGTTTGTCTTCCGAAATGATCAATAACTGCGGCATCATCTCCTACGCTTAATATAGTTGAAGCATTTCTTGTTTCATTGTTTTGTGTAAGGTGATCTATTAAACCAAATTCTCCTAATGATGATATTTCTGTACGTTCCATATTCTATTGTAGATTTTTAAACTTTCAATTTTTATTGCTAAAAAATAAAATCTATTTTAATTATGATATAATATTGTTACTTCTTATTGCTAGATCTAATGCAGATAAAATTACTTTAATAATATAGTGCAAAGATAATAAGAGTATTTTTGGTTACTTGTATTTGATGGTTACCTAATCTAGCTTTTGTGGTGCGAAAATGAAAATTACTTTTTTGTAAACCCAAATAAAAAATCTTATTTCGTACTTGCATGCAACTTTCCATCATCATTGTAAATTATAACGTAAAGTATTTTCTGGAGCATTGCCTGCTGTCAGTTATAAAAGCATGTAAAGAAATTGATGCTGAAATATTGGTGGTTGATAATAATTCTATAGATGGAAGTGAGGAATATCTTTCTCCAAAATTTCCTTCTGTAAAATTTTTTTGGAACAAAACAAACCCAGGTTTTGGAATAGCAAATAACAGTGTTTTAAAAGATGTTGGTGGAGATTATATTTTGTTTTTAAACCCTGATACTATTGTACCGGAAGATTGCTTTACAAAATGTTTATCTTTTTTTAAATCGCACCAAGATTGTGGGGCCTTGGGTGTGCGAATGGTTGATGGTTGTGGATATTTTTTAAAAGAAAGTAAACGTTGTTTACCTACACCCGCTGCAGGTTTTTTTAAAATGGTAGGGCTTGCAAACTTATTTCCATCCTCTTCATTTTTTGCACAATATTATGCCGGTCATTTACCTGAAAAAGAAAATAATAAAACGGAAGTACTTGCCGGTGCATTTATGATGTTGAGCAAAAAGGCAGTTGAAATAACAAAGGGTTTTGATGAATCTTTTTTTATGTATGGAGAAGATATTGACCTTAGTTATCGAATTACAAAAGCAGGATTAAAAAATTATTACTTAGGAGAAACTACCATTATCCATTTTAAGGGAGAGAGCACTCAAAAAAAATCTGCCGGTTATGTTAAACATTTTTATGGTGCTATAAAACGCTTTGTTAGTAAACATTACAGCCAAAAACCTTTATTAAAATTTATGATGGTTTTGTTTATTACAGCAGGAGAAATATTTGCAAAAATTAAAAATATTGTTTTACCAAAACAAATGGTATTAAATAGTAAAGCAACCTTAAAAATATTGTTTTATGGAAATGAAAACCAACTGGATAAAATAAACCATCTTTTAAATGATACACCTCATCATGTACTTCAAAAAAAGGTTTTTACTAATGAAACTATTCCTACACAATTGATTGTAGAAGAATCAAATGATCCCGCTGTAAACAGCATATTGTTTTGCGAAGCTGGAATAAGCAATAGTTTAATTATTGAATCTATACAAAATTTACCTAAAAATACAGTGGCTCTTTTTTATGAAAATACTGCTGAAAGTATTATTGGAAGTAATAATAAAAATGAACCCGGTGTTTTTATTTCAAACCAGTAATAATATTTTTCAATGTATCCTTCTGTAGTATCGGATAACTATTTAAAGTAGTTTTATTCAATTTTTCAATCTCTTTGGGTAAATTAAAATTTTCTTGATCAACTGTAATACAATATTTTTTTTCAGCAAGATATTTTGCTAAGTATTCCTGTTCAGTTTGACCAGGTGTAGGTATTAATATTGATTGCTTTTGTAATGCAGCAATATCCATTACGGTGGAATATCCACTTCTTGCAACAATTATATTTGATGAGCATATTAATTTGTTTAAATCATTGGCCGGTAAATGATTTATAATTTCCACTAATTTGTTTTCAGAAAATATTTTATTTTTTTCAGCAGGTAATCCTCTCAACAAAACTGTTTTTAACTTAATTTCTTTTAATTGCTCCAACAATATTTCTTCGAGTATGGTACGCTGTGGTTCAGGCCCAGAAAGCATTACAAGCAAATCAATATTTTCATTCATTACCAATGTTGTAAACCTTGATAATAACCCAATATATTTTATAGGTGTTTTTGGTAGTAAGAATGGGTGCGACAATTGTCCTGCAAGATTTTCTTTTCCTTCTACATCTGGCACCCAACATTCATTAAATTTATTTATGTAGTTGTAGTTTATTTTGTGGGCAAGCCATTCTATAAAACTGTTTCCTGTTTTTATAAATAACTGGTGTGTCAAAAAAATATTATGGCAATTTTTATTATGCAATCCATAACGGTTGTCTGATACAACAATATCAATATTATGTTTTTTTATTATTTCATCAAGCCATTTATTTTCATTTTTTACTGCATCATAAATTTTACTAAATTGGCTAACCATTTTTACCAAAAAAAAATTTTTATTTTTGCTATACAAAACCCTGTAACCTTGTAGTGGCAACATTTTGAGATGCGGAAATTCTTTAAATAATAATGTGGCTCCATCTTTTTCAGCAGCTATCAAAACCTCAAACCCTTGCGCTGCAAACGCTGTAATAATAGGAATGCAGCGTGTAGCGTGGCCAAGTCCCCAATCAAGTGGTGCTATAAGAACTCTTTTTGGGTTAATGTTAATATTTGTGAGACTTAATATCAAAAAATAATATTTGTAAGTAAAAATTTGTTATTTTGTATTACAATTATGCAAAAGATAATCAAAATAACTTCATTGGCTCTTATAGCACTTGCGTTGGTGGCTACAGGTTGTTCTTCCACCAAAAAAAGCACATGTGGCTGTACGGGAATGGTAGGTTATAAATAAAACCAAGTTTTCTATGACTTCCAATCGTGACTTACTCGTTATGTTTAGGCAGCGTGCAATGACGCAGCAGGATATTGACAAAGAACTCCTGCAATTAAACAGCTTGTTGTTTACAACCGAGCGGTTAGAT
The DNA here is from genome assembly GCA_031398005.1 of Ferruginibacter sp. Lineage (GTDB taxonomy): Bacteria > Bacteroidota > Bacteroidia > Chitinophagales > Chitinophagaceae > Ferruginibacter. The sequence goes on along the minus strand of JANNMO010000046.1, from coordinate 11,154 downwards.
AATTTTGTAGGCGCACACGAAGTATTGGATCTTAACAGGTATAAAATAATTAAAAACGCTGTTGAGATAAAAAAACTTATTCGTCAAAAAAAACTCTCCAAGCCTTTTGTTTTTTTTAGTAATAAAAACTAGTGTACGTGTGAATTGTTAATGGTGAATTGTCAATATTTACTAAATCAAATTTCTTATACAAATAATAAAATTACAATGGAGCTGTATTAAGTATTTTAAAAATACTGTTAAGCCACCAGATTTCACTATTCACTTTTTTACCTTGTTTTCTCTAGTGCATTTCTAAGCTTTCTGAGCATTTCCTCTATTTCATCTTTTTTTACAACGCCTACACTTATTCTATACCAAACGCTGTCTGCCTTTGCACCAAAACTACTAAATGGTACCATGGCAAGTTTTGCTTCGTTTAAAATATAATCTGTTACCGCTGCTTGTGTTTCTAATGTTTTACCGGCTACATTTTTGCCAACTAAGTTTATTTTTACAGTAAGATAAATTGCTGCTTGTGGTACAATGGCATCTACCCCAAAACCTTCTTCTTTTAGTTTTATAAAACCTTGGTATATGCTGCGAAGCCTGTAATCTATTTCACTTTTAAAATGCTTAAAATAATTATCAACTTCTTCATGTTGCAGTAAAAATTTAGCAACCGCTTTTTGTTCTGCCATTGGAGCCCAGGCTCCCACATGGCTGTTAATGGCTTTCATTTTTGCAATTACTTCTGCAGGTCCCATACTCCAACCAACCCTCACACCTGTAGCTGCAAATGCTTTGCTTATTCCATCTATAAATACAGTATAAGCTTTCATTGCTGGGCGAAGACTTATAGGATTGAAATGTTCTACATCGCCAAATGTAAGGGTCCAGTAAATTTGGTCATACAATACATACAATTTCTTTTCACCTTCAGCACGCTGTGCATTTTCTTCCAGTACCAAATCACATATAGCTTCCAAATCTTCTTTTGTAAATACTGTACCCGTTGGGTTTAAGGGTGAACATAATGCCAATAATGATGCACCTTTTACATGTGGACGAATCTGATCTGCCGTAGGCATAAAATTATTCTCTTGTGTAGCTTCTATCATCACATGCTGCCCTTCTGTAAAATGTGTATAGTGGTTATTATTCCAGCTTGGTACTGGGTAAATAACTTTATCGTCTTTATCTACAATGGCTCTGTACGCCGCATAAATAAGTGGGCGACCACCAGCAGCTATTAAAATTTCTGGTAATTCAAAACTTAGTCCTTCTTTTTGTTTTATAAATCCTGCCACTGCCTTTCGTAAATCTGCCTCACCATCTGCTATTGGATATGTTGTGTAACCTTCATCATAAGCCTTTTTAATTTCTTGCTCTAGTAAAGTAGGAATGGGAAATTGTGAAGAATCAAAATCACCAATTGTATAATTGTAAATCTGCTCACCCTTGCTTATTTTTTCTTTTATGATACCGCCAAGTTTTACAATTTCAGAACCTATTAACGTTTCAGCGAGTGCGCTCAGTTTGGTTAATGCCATACAAAAAATTATTAAAAAATATAAACAAGGTTTTGAGCAAATATAACCGATAGGCAGTTTATTTCAAAACCATTTAATCGTTATTCACCTATACATATTCCAGCATTTTTACAAAGTTCAACATGTATTTTATTTACTTATTTTGGTATGCAGCTTATAATTTTTTTCAAACTAAAAAACCCTTGCTTTCACAAGGGTTATCTAACCTAAAAACTACACCTGAACTTTCTTTATATTGGTAAAATAATATTCTTTTATTCACCTTTACATACGAGTGATTATGTTTTTAGGATGCCAAAATATGGCTAACATTTACAAATATTTTGTTAAGTAGATTTTTTAAGAAGAACTGTGTAAATTTTCACTTGTTCATGCCATGTAAAAGCATTAAAATCGTACCATGTGCAATAACAATATCCTTCTTTTGATATAAAAGCAATGGTCATTTTTGGACTACCAGATTTTAATTCTACAATGTCTCCTGCTTTAAAGTCGTCTTCCATAATTTTTTATTTATCTACCCATATACACCATTAATATTTGAACATCGCTTGGGTTTACACCGCTAATTCTGCTTGCCTGCCCTAGTGTACGTGGTTGAATTTTTTTAAATTTTTGTTTTGCTTCATTTCCTAATGAAACTAGTTTTTCATAATTAAAATCTTGCGGTATTGCCAGATTTTCTAATTGGCTCATTTTTTCTACCAACTCTTTTTCTTTTTCTATATAAGTGAAATATTTTATTTGTATTTCCGCTTGTTCCAGTATTTCTGTAGAAAATCCTTTTAATGCATCGTTTACCACACATACATTTTGCATCATTTGTGCCAAATTAACATTCGGCCTTAATAATATTTGAGAAGCTTTTTGCCTAAATGCCAATGGGGCTGATTGTATAGAAATTAAATACTCATCTGCATCTATTCCGTTGATAGACAATTGATTAATTATTTCAATTGCCCTTTCAACTTCTTCTCTTTTTAATAGAACATTGTCCATACGCTCCTGCGATGCCAATCCAAGCCTGTAACTAAGTTCCGTTAACCTTAAATCTGCATTATCCTGTCTTAGAAGAGTGCGAAATTCTGCTCTACTCGTAAACATTCTATAGGGTTCATCTGTTCCTTTATTTATTAAATCATCTATCAACACACCTATATATGCTTCGCTACGCTTTAGTATAAATGGATCCTCATCCTTCACTGATAAATGTGCGTTTATACCTGCCATTAATCCCTGGCATGCCGCTTCTTCATATCCTGTAGTTCCATTAATTTGCCCAGCAAAAAACAAATTTTTAATCAATTTTGTTTCCAGACTTACCGAAAGTTGGGTAGGGGGAAAAAAATCATATTCTATAGCATAACCCGGTCTGAACATTTTACAGTTTTCAAAACCAGGTACTTTTCTTAAAGCTTTTAATTGCACCTCTTCAGGAAGGGATGAAGAAAAACCATTTACATATATTTCTACCGTATTCCAACCTTCGGGCTCTACAAATAACTGGTGCCTTTCTCTCTCTGCAAACCGGTTTATCTTATCTTCTATGCTTGGGCAATATCTAGGTCCTGTTCCATGTATTCTTCCTTGAAACATTGGGCTACTTTCAAAACCAGTTTTTAAAATATCATGTACCTCTTGATTGGTATAAGTAATCCAACAACTTTTTTGGTTTTCAGACTTTACTTCAGGTTTACCCAAATAACTAAAACCTACCAATTCGTCATCACCCTTTTGCTCTTCCATTTTCGAATAATCCAAACTTCTTCCGTCTATCCGTGGTGGAGTACCGGTTTTTAATCTTGCGGTTTCAAACCCCAGAGAAACCAGTTGTTCTGTTATACCTGTAGCAGCTTTCTCTGCTACTCTACCACCGCCAAAATTTTTCTCACCTATATGTATAACACCGTTTAAGAAAGTTCCGTTTGTAAGTACCACTGATTTAGAATAAATCTTATGACCTAACCCTGTAACAACCCCTTTTACTTTACCATCTTCTACTATTAAATTGAAAACAGTATCCTGATAAAAATCTACGTTTGGCGTTTGTTCCAACATTTCACGCCATGTTTGTGCAAACAACATTCTATCACTTTGCGCACGGGGGCTCCACATTGCAGGACCTTTAGAACGGTTCAGCATCCTAAACTGTATCATGCTTTTATCAGTAACAATACCACTGTACCCTCCAAGTGCATCTATCTCTCTCACAATTTGTCCTTTTGCTATACCTCCCATGGCCGGGTTACAACTCATTTGAGCTATGGTTTGCATATTCATGGTTATGAGTAGTGTTTTACTACCCATATTTGCCCCAGCTGCAGCTGCTTCGCAACCTGCATGGCCTGCGCCTACTACTATAATATCGTATTCTTGAAACATTTATGCAAAGGTACGGAGTGGCAACTCTATTAAGAAAAGGAACAGATTATCCAAACTTCTTCAATATCTCCCTCTCTAACAAAATATCTTCCAATAAGATTCCACTATTCAATTTTGCAAACTCTGCTTTATTTAAAGTGGCAATCAGTTCAAACTCTTCTTTTCTATCTATGATAAATTGTTCAATATTAGGTTCAGACACAATATTTGATATTTCTATTTCATCTATCTTAACCAACATTTTTTCACAAACGAAATATCCCGTTTTAGCAAAAAGCACTTCAAAGTAAGATTTTACAGCTATTACATCTATCCTATTACCTCTTGCTTTATTTAAATCTAGTTTTTCTACCCTTATATTAACGAAATTCCACGCTAACCTAAGATCATCTTCGTTGTTAAAATCAAAATATGCTATGGGAACAATATGATCAAATTGCCAAGCAGAAGCAAAATTATTCCAATTAAGCTCGTCTGTAAATTGTATTTCAATCCATTTTCTAAAGCTTTCTATATTTAAACCAAAATACATAGCATACCCTTCACAAGCATTTTTTTCCAAAACGTACCTTCTTAGAGCCTGTTGCCATTTACGTTTTTCTCTAAATTTAATCACCGCATCTGTTACTTCTGCTTTTGCGGTCCATTTTTTTCTTGTCATCGCACACTAATTATATTTGTTTCTTACCGAAACGGGATTCGTGGAACATATTAATAAGTGTAAAATTAATTGTTTCTTAGAGGAACTGTGATTCGTGGAACGTATTTATTATTGAGAGAGTCCTATGTATTCATTTTCTTTTCTTCTCATTTCAATAATATGCTTACTGGATTTATCCTTGTAGCCACATAAATGTAAAACTCCATGAAATATTACCCTTATTAGTTCATTAGAAATTTTAACACTGTTAGTGAAGGCATTTTCTTTTACTCTATCTACACTGATATATAATTCTCCAATTATTGGAGACTTTTTTGATTCACTTAAATCAAACGTTATAATATCGGTATAAAAATCGTGGTTGAGATGTTGCTTATTCATTTCCAGTAAAAACTCATCGGAACAAAAAATGATGGTGAGGCTTTCAAGGCTTTTACCTTCTTTGGAAAATATGTTAGGGATAAAACTTTTAAGTTGTTTTCTGTTGGGTAAGTTAGTTTTAATAAGTTGGTGAAATGTAACTGACATAAATTCTTTAAATAACAATTAAGGCTAAGGGTTATAGACTAATTTTACACCCTGTTAAATTGAACTGAGTACTAATGTATAAAAGATTATCGGAAATAAAGATTGGGAAAGAAGTAATCATAAGAGCTTTTGAAAATGATGAGATTTTTTTAAAACTAATGGAAATGGGTTGTGTACCCGGTGAAAAAATTGTGGTTGAAAAAATTGCCCCTTTTAAAGACCCTATTTCTGTTTCAGTAGCAGGTTATACTTTAAGCCTACGGTTAAATGAGGCCGAACATATTCTGGTGGAAGAATTATAATCTTAATAAATTTGAATCTTTAAATAACATTGGCCCATGAAAATTGGTTTGTATTTCGGTTCTTTTAATCCTATACATGTTGGGCATCTGATAATTGCAAACCATATTTTAAATACAGAAACTTTAGATGAAGTTTGGTTTGTTGTTTCTCCTCAAAATCCATTTAAAAATACAGCGGGTTTATTAAATGAACAGCATCGGTTATCATTGGTAAAAATTGCCATTGAAGGCGAAAAGAAATTGAAGGCAAGTAATATTGAATTTAAAATGCCTAAGCCTTCTTATACAATTGATACACTTATTATTCTGGGAGAAAAATATCCCCAACATTTATTCTCTCTTATTCTAGGAAGCGATGGATTTCAAAATATTGAGAAGTGGAAAAATTATAAACAAATTATAAATAGTTATCATATATATATTTATTTAAGACCTTCTTTTGAGGTTAGAATAGATTTACCCAAGAACATAAAAATTGTTTCTGCCCCATTGTTAGAAATTTCTTCTACTCAAATAAGAAAAAATATAAAAGAAGGAAAATCCATCAGGTATTTAGTAACCGATGATGTAATGAAAGAAATTGAATTAAAAGGATATTATACTTCTTCATTAGAAAACCCATCCTAAAAAAATACATATGAATACAATAATAGGGGCAGGTATTTTTGTATAGCGTAGTAGGAGGAAGGTAAATACCACTGTAAGGATATCTAATATCCCAATTAGATCGGTAAAAGAAAAATTTATTCCTTTTAATAAATAACCCGCAGCTGCTGCCATAACACCCACCACCACTGCATTAATACCTTCGAGTGCTCTAAAAACAGCTACAAATTTTTTAAGATATTGCCATACGGGAAAAAAGAATAAAACTAACAAGGCGCTCGGTAAAAAAATAGCAATAGAACCAATAATACAACCTATTAACTGCATCTTCACCCCTTTGTCTTTTAAAGCCATACCACCGGTAAATGATGCTACTGAAAACACTGGGCCCGGTATTGCTCTTACAAAACCATAACCTGTAAGTAAATCTTCTCTTTCAATTTTTAATGCATCAGGGTTCTTCTGTTTAGCGTTTTCAGATAACGGTCTTTCTACGTATTGGTCCAGCATCATTGGTAACAATACATCTCCCCCACCAAAAACAAAACTGCCAAATCTATAAAAATTCTCAAATAAATTATAAGCTTTTCTGTTTTCCCATTGTTGTTTACGGGCAGCTTCACTTAGTATTCCTGCTATAATAAAAATGATAGCAAATAGCCAAATATTTGTCCAGCGAATTTGCCTTGGTTTTATTTTTTCTTTTTCAGGAATCCTTTTACTACTAAGGCTTGTAGCTATACCGCCCGCTACAATAAGTATAGGAAAAACCCAGGGAGTTTTAAAAAATAAATAAGTAATGACCATAGCAAAAATCATGATCATAAACGTAATAAAATTGGTAATAGAAATACCAAATGCTCTTACTGCGGCATACAATAAAAAACCAATTGCCATTGGTTGGAGATATTTAAAAAGATTACCGGTATAATTTCTTGAAGGAAAAAGCGTAAGTAAAAATGACAATGCACCCATTAAAATACAAGCTGGTAATATCCAAATTATAAGTGTAATTACTGCTAATGAAACTCCTCCTCTTTTGTAGCCAATTAATGTAAGTGTCTGTGTACTGCTTGCCCCAGGTAATAATTGGCAAAATGAATTATATTCAATCAATTCATCTTCTGTTATGTATTTATTTTTATTTACAAACGTTTTAAGCATCATACCAAGATGACCCTGTGGCCCACCAAATGCAGTAAGACTGTATAAAAAAACAGTTTTTAAAAATGGTATATGTCTAAATAAATTCAAATAATGAGTTAAGAATTCAAATATAAAAAACTATTCACACAACGCTAAAATGAATAATAACAAAAAAACCACTGAATTATCAGTGGCTCTTAAATCTAATATCTAAAATCTAATGTCTAAAATTCTCACATCTATTTTTTCAATCCAATCTCCCTAAGCCTTTCATCCAAATATTCACCGGCAGTTGCATCTTCGTAGGCAATTGGATGTGCTTCATCTACACAAGTATCTAAACAACGTAAACTCATACTACTGCGTGGGTGTAAAAAGAATGGAATAGAAAAACGGCTTGTATGCCACAATTCTCTTTTAGGATTTACCACACGATGCGTAGTACTCATTAATTTATTATTGGTAAAACGTTGCAGCATATCACCCACATTCACCACAATTTGTTCTGGCAAAGAAGTGACCGGTACCCATTCACCCTGCTTGGTCAAGATCTCTAAACCGTCAGCAGAGGCACCAACGAGCAGCGTAATAAGGTTTATATCCTCATGCTGCTCCGCACGTATGGCACTGGCAGGTTCTTGCGTAATAGGCGGGTAATGGATGGCTCTGAGAATACTATTGCCATTGTGTACATATTCATCAAAATAATGCTCATCTAAACCGAGGTATAATGCAATAGCCTGTAACAATGCTGTACCACTTTTTTCAAAGGCACGATAAGCATCATCAAAAGTTGTATTAAATACAGGCACTTGATCTACCTGTACATTTGCAGGATAATCTTCTTCCTTAAAATTATCCCTGGGCACCTGTCCATACTGAAAAAATTCTTTTAAATCCGGCGCATCACTTCCTTTTGCATGCTCTTTTCCAAAACTGGTGTAACCACGCTGTCCTGCAAGTTCAGGTATTTCGTAAGTGCGTTTATGATCAAGTGGAAGCGAGAAAAACTCTTGTACATATTTGTATAAATCGGCAATCAACTCATCTGGTACTCCATGATTTTTAACAGCTACAAACCCAACTTCTTCATAGGCTTTGCCTAATTTTTGTACAAAATCATTTTTCTTTACTGGATCACCACTTAAAAAATCTGCTAAATCAACTGAAGGAATAGACATAGAATACATTTTACAATTTAAAATACTGATTGCAGTTGTAAAAGTATCAATTTTTGTGGAAAACAAGTGGATAATGTAGAAAGTTTAAAAGCATGAGCAAGGAAGCATTACTGAGCAAATGTTTCTTGCTATTCGCTACAATCTTTTTGCTCAAAGGCAGCAAAAAGGATTTTCGCTGCTATCAAGGCTACGCTGAACAGAATATCTTTTTTCAACTTTTATTATGCAATCTATAAATCAACTTTTTTTTAAATCTTACCACTGCAAAAAATATTCACTATTCACATCTCACCATTCACAATTACAACCCCAGCTTCGCACTCAATTCCAACATTCTTTCAATAGGTTTTTTAGCAGCTTCTCTCAAACCTTCTTCCATGGTAACCTCTGGCAATTCATACTTCATACACAAATACAATTTTTCCAACGTATTCAATTTCATGTAAGGGCAATCGTTGCATGCGCAGGTATTTTGTGGTGGCGCTGGTATAAATGTTTTATGCGGACTAGTTTTTTGCATCTGATGCAGAATACCACTTTCAGTAACCACAATAAATTCCTGCGCATCGCTCTTTTCAGCATATTTTAAAATACCGGTAGTGCTGCCAATATAATCTGCAAGTGCCAATACCGGTGCTTCACATTCAGGGTGTGCAATAACTTTAGCATTAGGGTGACGAACTTTTAGCTTCACTATTTTTTCCATGCTAAAAATTTCGTGCACCATACACGCACCATTCCATAAAATCATATTACGACCCGTTTGTTTGTTTATCCATGCACCGAGGTTTTTATCGGGCGCAAATATAATTTTTTGGTCTGCGGGTAAACTTTCTACAATTGCCTGTGCATTGCTACTGGTGCAAATAATATCACTGAGTGCTTTCATACCTGCACTGCAGTTTATGTAAGTAATCACAATATGATCTGGGTGTTTATCCTTGAAAGCTTTAAACATAGCAGGTGGTGCACTGTCGCTTAAAGAACAACCGGCATTTAAATCTGGCAACAACACCTTTTTGTGTGGATTTAATATTTTAGCAGTTTCTGCCATAAAGTGTACTCCGGCAAAAACAATAATTTCAGCTTCGGTGCTTTGGGCTTTTTGTGCAAGTCCCAAACTATCGCCAATAAAGTCTGCCACATCCTGTATATCTGGCTCCTGATAATAATGCGCCAGCACTATGGCATTTTTTTCTTTTTTCAATTTTTCAATTTCTGCAAAAAGATCCAAGGATGGATCTACCTCAAAATCCAAAAACCCTTTTTTTGAAATAATTTTTTCAAAATCAATTTGTGTGTTAATATCTACCATAATATGTATTAATACTATTTATTTATATAATCACTTATTACTATTAGGGCTGTTAATAAGTGGAAATATTTATTTCGTTGACTGATGTAAAATTAAAAAGTTTAGTTTATCCACGTTCATCAACAATTAATTAACATTAATAAAACTTTCAAAAATCAGCTTTATAATATTACTCACCTTGATTATTTGTTACCAGCGCAATAATTAAACTAACAGCTGTTAATAAAATTACCGGAGGATAATATTTTAATGTTTTTTACAAAAAGGCATGTTAATACAGCCTTGATAATACAATGGATACACACATAAAAATTTTCAGGTAAAATAATTTGTTTACTTATCCCCTATCTTATCCTTCTTCTAAATTGAGAAAAGCACGGATATTCACCAAAAACCATGTTTATACACATTTTTTGTGTTAATAGCGCTGTGGTACTGCTTTTACTCGTTTTTGAAAAAGTTTTAAAAAAGTTTTAAAAACTGATACAATATAACCTGAATTGCAATCCAACAAGGCTTTAAACTATGTTTTTTCTGTATTAATATGCTTTTTTACCCTATTTTTGCCATCCAAAAATCTAACATTTAAGTTATATGCAAATTATTCAAAATATTCGTGATAAAGGTGCAGCAATCGTTATTGTAGTGATAGCCTTGAGTTTAATCGGCTTTATTTTAATGGATGCCCAACAAGGTAGCAGCAAGCTGTTTAGTTCTTTATCATCCAATGTGGGTAAAGTAAACGGGGAAGAGATTGAATTAGGTGAGTTTAATAAAAGGGTGAAAGAGGCAGAAGATATGCAGGCACAACGCAGTGGCCAAAGGCCAAGTGGAACACAAGCTTACCAGGTTAAAGAACAAACCTGGAACCAGATAATTGCAGAAAGAATATTTTTTGGAGAGACTGAAAAGCTTGGAATTGAATTTACATCTAAAGAATTGTCATCTATACTATTAAGTAATGATCCATCTAACCCACTATTAAAAGAACAAGGTATGTTGGACTCTGCTACGGGAAAACTGGATATATCCAAGGCCCAGGCAGCAGTTACAAACATCAAAAAATTTAAAGGTGAACAAAGAGATGCAGTTGATGCACAAATTATTGAACCATTAAAAATATCAACAGCTGTAGCAAAATATACCGGACTTTTAAATGCCAGCGCTTATTATCCAACATGGATGAAAGAGAAAGATGCAACCGAAGCTAAAAACTTTGCCGTTATTTCTTATGTTAGCCTTCCTTATTCAGATATTTCTGATAGCACCATAAAAGTAACGGATGCAGAGGTAAACGACTATGTGCAAAAACACAAAGACATGTTTAAGCAGGAAGAAGGGCGTAATATTTCTTATGTATCTTTTAGCCAGTTACCAGGCCGGGATGATAGCGCAAAAATCAATACATATATTACAGAGTTGAAAAATCAATTTGCTACAGACACAAACTCAATTGCTTTTGTTGCAAGAAATACATCTTCTATAGAATTCAAAGATGAAT
>JANNMO010000035.1:0-157041 GCA_031398005.1 Ferruginibacter sp. | reverse complement strand
TCGTAGTGAAAGACCATTTTCAATGTGTTCTTTGCAAATCTGATGTTTTAGCTCCTGACTGTAATAAGTCCTGCGAACCAGCTCTTGTTGTATGTCCATTTACACTTAATTTGTGTAAACCTATTTTAGGACAAGACATTTGCTAATAATTATTACTTTATTGTTTCGTGTGCCACGAACCAAGGCGAGGTAGCAGGTTCATTTAATGGTAACTTTTGTTCCATTGGATCTCAACAAATAAACCTCAATAGTGGATATTCGACAAATGTTTTAATCACAAAATTAAATTTGCTCAATGACTTTAGTTTAAGAAGTAATAATATCGCACAGGAAGTGAAAAAAAATAATAACACAATATCTGATTTGCAATTATCAATTTTTCCCAACCCGTCATTCGAAAATTTAAATTTGGATATAAAAAGAAATAATCATCCTGAAAACATTCAATCATACACTGTTATTTTCAAAAACTTAATTACTAATAAAACAACAATCAAACAAAATTACTTTCCCAATTCTTTAATTGATGTATCTAATTTAGAACTAGGACAGTATTTCGTAGAAGTAATAAATACAAAAGGAGAAAAGGCAGGATCAAATTTTATTAAATTATAACTTGTAAGAAAAAAATAAATTTCTAAAAGCAACAATATTTAAACAAAAAGAGTCATAACAAATGGCTCTTTTTTTTTGACTTTTATTTATTAAGAAATTGTCCTCACTGTGTTAAAAAATAGCTAAATATCCTTTAAATTTCTTATCTTGGTTTCTCCAATCCCTATATAACATTATTGTATAATACAAACTTCAATCATGAAAAAAAGTTTACTATTGGTTTTATTATTTGCTGGATTATGTTTTAAATTATCTTATTCTCAAGCGCCTCTTGCAGCTACCAATCCAAATTTTGTACATGACAAATTGGTGGATCTAACTATTAAGAGTCAGAACTCCGTGAGTTTACCGGATTCAGTTACTCAAATCCTCATTAATTACGCCCGTAACAAGAGTATTCCATATCAGTTAGTACTGCGAAATTCTTACATGTTTAAAGTTCTTTACAACGAAAATTTATCAATAGATGATAGGCTATTTGGTTGTAAATATTACATTTTAGCTAATTCCGGTGTTGAACAACATGCACCATTATATTTTTTAAAAGAATTAGAAGCCTCATTGACCGCAAGAAAATAAAAACTTTTTATGCTTAAAAATTTACTTGTCTTAATAATTACAATTTTCTCATTTACCGCTAGTACGTTCGCTCAGCCACTTACGGTAAGTAACATCACCACTACTGGAAGGTTAAACTCTTGCGGTGGTGGTTTTGGAGCTCCTGTGGTGAATGTATCATATATTTCAGGACCAGGTTCTACGGTTGTGAATGGTGAATTGGTTTGTTTAAATCCCTGCGATTCTACTATTATAGAAATATCAGTTTCCAATGTACGTTGGAATCAGACACCTGGTATAAACTGGATACATGGTTTTTTCTTTCCTCCAGGTGGCGCAACAGGCTTTACTTTTTTAAGTTCGAATTTACAGCCACTTAACTGGATTCCGATAGCTACAGGTGGTTGTACTGGTGCCTGCCCCACAGGCGGGCAATTTGTTGGGGGGCCAGGATATTATTTTAGAAACACAACCGCCTCCATCTCATGTTGCCCAATAGGTGGTACTACCCAAGACCCTTGTGATAACTGGGGAGATGGAACGATAGCTTGCGGCGTTCCGTTTGCAGTAAATTTCCAAATGAGACTCTGTAATGCTATACTGAATGGAGCCCCTAAAATTCTACGCTTAGTAGCTACCGCAGATGGGAACACAGGTTGCTGGGTAAATGCTGATGCTACTCTTAATTCATTACTTTTTCAATTTAATACTGTTGCTTGTGCAGCACCAATATTCACTCCCAATCCCGTAGCAGCGGCGCCTGTACAATCATGCACCCCAGCGCCAAATTTTGTTGGTACATATACTGGGGGTTGTGGCAATGCTAGTACGATTACTTGGTGGACTGCCTCAACCGGTGGGGTTCAGGTTGGTTCAGGTTCTCCGTTTGTTTACGATCCTCCTGGGTCTGCTTGCCCGGGTACTTTGTATGCACAATGTTGCCCACTTAGTGGTTCAGGTTCATGTATTAGCAGAAGAGCGGTATCAGGAGGTGCCTGCGCTTTACCTTTAGCAGTAGATTATTTTGGTGCAACTGGTGCAACCTGTTCCAATGCTATTGCATCTATTGATGCTACCAATATTCTTAATGGTAATGCTCCATTTAGTTATACTTTAAACCCAGGTAATATAACAAATAACACCGGCATTTTCCCCGGTCTTACAACTGGTACTTTATATACTGTTTTGGTAACAGATGCAACTGGTTGCCAGGCAACAAAAGATACAACTTTTGCACCACCAACCGGTTGTTGTGGCCCAGCACCTGTACCTCAAGGCCCGGTAACTTATTGCCAAAATGCAACTACCGCCATACCATTAACAGCCACAGGCACTGCTTTGCTTTGGTACACAACTGCCACGGGTGGTACGGGTAGTGCAACCGTTCCTACTCCATCTACCACTACTGCCGGTACGTTTACTTATTATGTATCGCAAACGGTCAGTGGTTGTGAGTCGCCCAGGGCAGCAATAGTCGTCACCATTACCCCTATTACTACTATTACACTTAGCTCTGCTCCCGCCACCAATAACCAAACAGTTTGTGTGGGCAGTGCTATTACCAATATAACTTATACTACTGCAAATGGTGTTACAGGTGCAACTTTTACAGGTTTGCCCGCAGGTGTTACAGGCGCTTTTAATGCAGGCATCGTAACCATTAGTGGTACTCCTGTACCCACCGGCGTATTCAATTATCTAGTTACTACATCTGGTGGTTGTGGTACAGCTACTGCCAATGGTACCATTACTGTAAGTACAGCTTCAGCTTTGGTTTTAACATCTTTAACAGCTACCACATCGCAAACGGTATGTGTAAACACTGCTATTACAAATATTGTGTACACGGCTGGCGGTGGTGCTACAGGTGCAACTGTAACAGGTTTACCTGCTGGTGTTACAGGCGCTTATGCAGGTGGTACTTTTACCATCAGTGGTACGCCAACAGCAACGGGTACATTTAGTTATACCGTTTCTACCACAGGTGGTTGTGGTGTTGCTACTTTAACTGGTACTATTACCGTTACTGCAAATGTTAGCTTAGCACTTACTTCTGCGGCAGCAACTACCACTCAATCAGTTTGTGCAAACACAGCTATTACCAATATTACTTATGCTACGGGCAATGGCGTTACAGGTGCAACGGTAACAGGTTTACCCGCAGGTGTTACGGGTACTTTTGCCGGTGGTGTGTTTACCATTAGCGGTTCACCAACTCCAACGGGTACATTTACTTATACGGTTACCACTACAGGAGGTTGCAGCACTGCATCCCTTGGTGGTACTATTACTGTTACGCCGGGTGCAGCTACCCTTACTTTAACTTCTGCAACTGCTACTACCAACCAATCGGTTTGTATAAATAATGCTATAACCAATATTACTTACGTTACAGGTGGTGGCGCATCTGGCGGTACAGTTACAGGTTTACCTGCAGGAGTAACAGGTATATTTAATGCAGGCACAATTACCATTAGTGGTACACCTACAGCAGCAGGCGTATTTAGTTATACCGTTACTACATCCGGCTCGGGCAGTTGTGGTTCTCCCACACAAACCGGTACCATTACTGTAAACGGCAATGCAACCCTTACACTTAGTTCTGCTGCGGCAACAACTACTCAGGCAGTTTGTATTAATACTGCCATTACAAATATTACTTACACAACAGCAGGTGGCGTAACAGGTGCAACAATTACCGGTTTACCTGCAGGTGTTACGGGTGTATTTAATGCAGGAGTTGTTACCATCAGCGGTACGCCAACTGTAGCCGGTCCTTTTTCATATACTGTTACCACAACGGGTGGTTGCAGTACAGCAACAGGCACCGGTACTATTACGGTAAATACAGCATCAACGCTTACTTTAACGAGTGCAGCTTCTACAACATCTCAAACAATTTGCATTAATACTGTACTTAGCAATATAACTTATAATGCAGGCGGCGGCGCAACTGGTGCTACTGTTACAGGTTTACCCGCAGGAGTTACAGGTGCATTTAATGCAGGAGTTGTTACCATTAGTGGTACTCCTTCAGTTTCCGGTTCGTTTACTTATACCGTTACTACAACGGGTGGTTGTGGTGTGGCTACATTAACAGGTACTATTACTGTTAACCCTGCCATGACCATTGTACTTACTTCTGCTGCTGCAACTACATCGCAGACAGTTTGTGCAAATATTGCCATCACCAATATTGTATATACAGTTGGTGCAGGTGCAACAAGTGCTACTGTAACTGGTTTACCTGTAGGCGTTACAGGAAATTATAACGCCGGAGTATTCACTATTAGTGGTTCTCCAACAACACCGGGCACTTATAATTATACAGTTTCGGCTACGGGTGGTTGTGGTGTGGCCACATTATCAGGTTCTATAACAGTTACGCCCGGTGCAGCTACGCTTACTTTGAGTTCGCCACTTACTACCAGTAACCAAACAGTTTGTATAAACAATGCCATTACAGATATTACTTACACAACAGGTGGTGGCGCCTCTGGCGGAACTGTAACCGGTTTGCCTGCAGGTGTAACGGGAACCTATAATGCTGGAGTGATTACAATTTCTGGTACGCCAACAGCATCTGGTACTTTTAATTATACTGTTACTACTACAGGTTCGGGCAGTTGTGGTTCTCCCACACAGGTTGGGGTAATTACTGTAAATGCAAATGTGGGTATAGCACTTACTTCGGCAGCCGCTACTACCTCACAAACAGTTTGTATAAATACTGCCATAACTAATATTGTTTATACCACTTCAAATGGTGCAACAGGAGCTACGGTTACTGGTTTGCCCGCAGGTGTAACGGGCACTTATACTGCAGGTGTGTTTACCATCAGCGGTACACCAACTGTTTCCGGAACTTTTGCTTATACGGTTACAACTACTGGAGGTTGTACCTCAGCTTCGCTTAGTGGCAGCATTACTGTAAATGCCAATACTACCATCACATTAACTTCTGCACCAGCTACCAGCAACCAAACTGTAAATATTAATACTGCCATTACAACGATAACTTATGGAACTGCAAACGGTGCTACAGGTGTTACGGTTACGGGTTTACCTGCAGGCGTTACAGGTACATTTGCAGGTGGTGTATTTACCATTACAGGTAGCCCTACTGTTGTGGGTACTTTTAATTATACTGTCACCACTACTGGTGGATGTGGCAGCGGTACTTTAAACGGAGTGATTGTGGTAAACGATTTAGTAAATCTTACCTTAAGCTCTGCCCCTGGTACTGATAACCAAACCATATGTATTAGCAATCCAATCATAAATATTACTTACACGGCAGGTGGCGGCGCTACAGGTGCAAGTATTACTGCGGGTGCATTGCCGGCAGGTGTTACCGGAACATATAATGCAGGTGTGTTTACCATTACCGGCACGCCGACCGTTACCGGCACATTCCCTTACACAGTTACTACTTCGGGTGGTGTTGGTACTGCATCTTTAAGCGGTACAATCATCATCAATCCAAATGCAACTATTAGTTTAACTTCTGCTGCGGGTACCAATGCTCAAACGCTTTGTATAAATACAGCCATTACAAATATTACATACGCAACTGCAAACGGTGCGACTGGTGCAACTGTTACCGGTTTACCTACAGGAGTTACAGGCAGTTTTGCAGGCGGCATATTTACAATCAGCGGCTCACCAAATCAATCGGGTACATTTACTTATACGGTTACAACAACGGGTGGATGTAGTTCGGCTTCCCTTACAGGCACTATAACTGTAAACCCTAATGCTACTATTGCGCTTACATCTGCGGCAGCTACTACAAGCCAAACGGTTTGTATAAATACTGCATTAACCAATATTGTTTATACTACAGCAAATGGTGCTACAGGTGCAACTGTAACAGGTTTACCTGCGGGAGTTACGGGTAGTTTTTCAGGCGGCGTATTTACCATAACCGGTAACCCAAGTGTAGCAGGGCCTTTTTCATATACAGTAACAACAACCGGTGGTTGCAGTACTGCATCATTGAGTGGTACTATTACTGTAAACGATAATGTTAGCATTGCACTTACTTCTGGGGCAGCTACTAGCTCTCAAAATCTTTGTATAAATACTGCACTTACCAATATTGTTTATACAACCACCAATGGCGCTACAGGTGTAACTGTTACAGGTTTACCCACAGGCGTTTCGGGAAGTTTTGCAGGAGGTGTTTATACCATCAGTGGTACACCTACTGTTTCAGGACCTTTCTCTTATACAGTTACCACAACGGGTGGTTGTAGTACAGCAACATTAAGCGGAACCATAACTGTAAACCCTGCAGCTACTATTAATCTTACATCTTCGGCAGCTACTACCAGCCAAACGGTTTGTATAAATTCTGCCATTACCGATATAACTTATGCTACCGCAACAGGAGCTACAGGAGCTAGCGTAACAGGTTTACCTGCGGGAGTTACGGGTGTATATAATGGAGGAGTAGTTACCATAAGTGGTACGCCTACAGCATCCGGTATATTTAGTTATACAGTTTCTACAACCGGTGGTTGTGGTACGGCTACACGTACCGGTACTATAACTGTAAATGCAAATGTTACATTAACGCTTACCTCTGCAGCAGCAACGGCAGCTCAAACGGCTTGTATTAATACAGCCATCAATAATATAGTGTACACCACTGCCAATGGCGCTACAGGTGCAACGGTTACTGGTTTACCAACAGGTGTTTCGGGAACATTTGCGGGTGGGGTGTTTACCATCAGCGGTGCATCTTCCGTAACTGGTCCTTTTAATTATACCGTTACAACAACCGGTGGTTGTAGTACTGCAACTTTAAGCGGTACACTCAACATTAATCCGAATGCAACAATTAGTTTAACATCGGCAGCAGCTACCACTTCACAAACAGTTTGTATAAATACTGCTATAACAAATATTACTTACGCAACTGCTACGGGTGCTACGGGTGCAACTGTTACAGGTTTGCCAGCAGGCGTTACAGGTAGTTTTGCAGCTGGCGTGTTTACCATTAGTGGTAGCCCAACTGCATCTGGAATTTTCTCTTACACAGTAACAACAACAGGTGGCTGTAGCACAGCTTCGCTTACGGGCACCATAACTGTAAATGCCAATGCTAGTATGGTACTTACATCTGCGGCAGCCACTGCTGCACAAACAGTTTGTATAAATAATGCCATCACCAATATTATTTATACTACTACAAACGGTGTTACCGGTGCTTCCGTTACCGGTTTGCCTGCAGGCGTTTCAGGTAATTTTGTAGGTGGCGTATTTACCATTAGTGGTACGCCAACAGTAGCAGGTTCGTATCCTTACACAATCACAACTACTGGTGGTTGCAGTATTGCAACAAGAAGCGGAACAATAACGGTGAATAACAATGTGACCATTGCACTAACATCTACAGCGGCTACTACTTCACAAACGCTTTGTATAAATACTGCTCTTACCAATATTGTTTATACAACTACCAATGGTGCAACAGGTGTAACTGTTGCAGGTTTACCAGCGGGAGTAACGGGTAGTTTCTCAGGCGGTGTATATACCATAAGTAGTAACCCTTCTACATCTGGATCTTTCTCTTACACAGTAACAACAACTGGTGGATGTAGTACTGCATCATTAAGCGGAACCATTACTGTAAACCCTGCAGCTACGCTTAATCTTACATCTGCGGTAGCTACTCCTACACAAACTGTTTGTATTAGCACAGCCATTACAAATATTACTTATGCAACTGCTACCGGTGCTACAGGCGCAACGGTTACAGGATTGCCTGCTGGAGTTACAGGAATTTATAATGCGGGTACGTTCACCATAAGTGGTACACCAACAGTTTCAGGAGCATTTACTTACACAGTAACTACTTCAGGTGGTTGCGGTATAGCTACACGTACAGGTACCATAACGGTAAATGCAGAAGTTAGCTTGGTGCTTAGCTCTCCGGCTTCTACTACGAACCAGTCAATTTGTTTTAATAACAATTTTATAAACATTGTATATACTGCAGCAAGTGGTGCAACAGGTGTAACGGTTACTGGTTTGCCAGCAGGAATTGCTGGAGTTTATAATGCGGGAGCATTTACTATTTCTGGTAATGCTACTGTAACAGGTACTTTCCCTTATACAGTTACCACAACAGGTGGTTGCAGTACGAGGTCGCTCAGTGGTACCATCACCATTAAACAAATACCTACAGCACCGGGTGTAGCAAACGCAAACTTGACATATTGTGAAAATGCAGTAGCTGCACAGCTTTCAACAACTGGTGGTAGTAATCAACTTTGGTACACAGCTGCAACCGGTGGTACGGGTGTTACTACAGCTCCTACTCCACCAACCACTACTCCGGGTACGCAATCATATTGGGTATCTCAAACTGTTGCATTATGCGAATCTCCAAGAACATTAATAACAGTAAACATTATAGCTTTACCTCCTAAACCAATTGTAAAATCTCCGGTTCTTTATTGTCCAAATGACATTGCCGGACCATTATCAGATTCAGTTATTGGAACCAATTTACTTTGGTATACTACAGCTACGGGTGGTGGAAGTGGATTCATAACTGCTCCGATTCCTTCTACCGCCACTGCAGGTTCTACCAATTATTATGTAAGCCAATCAAATGGCAATTGCGAAGGGCCAAGAGAATTAATTGTGGTAAGTGTAAACAATACACTGTCTATTACAATTGGAAATGACAGTACTATTTGCGAAGGAAATTCTGTAAAATATTTCCCTATAGTTACACCTGCAGCGGCAAGTTACCAGTGGAGAGCGGTTGGCGTACCTAACAGCACTATTGACAGTATCAATAATATTAATGCTACCTTCTCACCTGTAGATAATGCTGTTTATTTCTTAAAGGCAACCTTGGGTGGATGTTCAACAGAACAATCAGTAAAAGTAGATGTGCGGTGGAAACCAATTGTAGATGCCGGTAAAAATATAGCTATTTGTAAAGATGGTTCTACTGTATTAACCGGTGTAATTACACATACAACACCTGGACCTGGTTTGCCTATTTCTGATTTTGTATGGACACCAAAAGATAGTTTGAGTTTTGACTCTGCTTTGGTGGTAACAGCATTTCCAACAAAAACCACTTGGTATAAACTAACTGTGAAAACAGATACGTTGAATTATGGCTGTGCATTTACTTCTTATGATTCAGTAAAAGTGATAGTACAACCAATTGTTCGTGCATTTGCAGGTAGAGATACTTTGGCAGTAAAAGGTGGACAACATCAACTGCAGGGCTCTGGTGGTTCGTCTTACGAATGGTCATCGCCAACGGCAACGATACTAAACCCAACTGTTCAATATCCGTTTGTGGTATTAAACAATGATGCTAATTTCTATTTGAAAGTATCTGACGCAATAGGTTGTGAAGGGTTTGATTCAGTATTTGTAAAAGTGTATAACGGTCCGCAATATTATGTACCAAATGCCTTCTCCCCTAACGGTGATGGACAGAACGATATTTTTAGAGCAATACCGGTGGGCATTTCTAATACTACTTACTTTAGGGTGTTTAACAGGTTTGGTGAATTAATGTTTGAAACCAACCAATGGCTAAAAGGATGGGATGGAACCTTTAAAGGAAAACCACAGCCAAGTGGAGCGTATGTTTGGAGTATAAAGGGAACCGATAAAGATAAAAAAGTGGTAGAATTACAGGGTACTGTAATGTTGGTTAGGTAATTTATTTTTTAATGGTATTTTAAACTCCGACAGAAATGTTGGAGTTTTTTTTATGTGTGGATATTTGCGGTCTCATATTTGTAAATGTTAATGGTATATTTTAATTTTTAAACTTAACACATGAACAATTTATTTAAAACTTTGATAGCAGGCTACGGTGCTAAGAAACTGGGTGGTGGATGTTTTTCTACCGTTTTAATATTTATACTATTATATTGGCTTCTGGGCAAAACCTGCAATGACAACACAAACAACAACAATGTTCAGCCAAGAACAGGTTTTGTAATACAAAAAAATATGCCGAGTAAAATATAAGAATTGTAGAATATTTTATACAATTAAATAACCCGTACAAATTTGTACGGGTTATATTTTTTTGAGATTAGCCTGATACATTTTAAGTGTATTTCAAATTAATTTCAACCAAATCTGTTTAAATATTTATCACACTATTACAATAAGTTCATGTTTTTATTTGTGAATTAACAGCTTAAAGAATTTACTTTAATTCCTCCATAAAACCTTCCATGGTAAGAGCATCTTTTACTTGATGATCACCAATTTTAGTTCTCCTCAGTTCACTAAGGTAAGCTCCACAGCCAAGTGCTGCACCTACATCATGTGCAAGACTTCGTATGTAAGTGCCCGTGCCGCAAAGCACTCTAAAAGTTATTATTGGTAAATCAATATTTGTAATTTCGAACTCATTAATAAATATCGTTCTTGCTTTTAATTCTACTTCTTCTCCCCTGCGTGCAAGTTCATATAAAGCCACTCCATCTTTTTTTATGGCAGAAAATATGGGTGGAAATTGTTGTATTTCTCCCAGAAATTTTTGAGCTGCGTCTTTCAATTGTGCTTCTGTAATATGAATGTATTCTTTAAAATTTTCGGGGTTGCTTTCTTTATCATAAGTGGGAGTTGTAGCACCCAGGGTAAATGTGCCGGTATATTCTTTCACCTGTGCCATGTATTCGTTTATTTTTTTTGTGTATTTTCCGGTGCATACAATTAAAAGTCCAGATGCCAAAGGATCTAGCGTACCAGCATGACCCACTTTTTTTATTTTTATGGAGTTGCGTATTTTTCTTACCACATCAAAAGATGTCCAATGCAAAGGTTTGTCTATTAAAATAACTTTTCCTTCTTCAAAGGTTTTTTTTAGTTCATCGCTTATCTGCACATGCGGTAAAGGCTGTCTTTGTGGAGCTTGTTCTGTACCTTCTGTTTGCGCTTTATGTTTAGCGAAATATGATCCTTTTGCCAATATATATTTTTGGCGAAAATAAATAATTTTTATGGTTGCTCACTTTTAAAAAATTGCTTTTCTATTTTATTAAAATAGCCATTCCTTTTCTGGTTAAAACATTTCCTTTAAAATCTACCGCTTCCGCCGTCCAAACATAAGCTCCTGTATTTTGCATTTTTCCTTTTATCCTTCCATCCCACCCTGCTTTTTGTATGGATGTTTTAAATACAATTTCTCCATAGCGATTAAAAACAGTAAAATGTTTCAGTTCTCTAATCCCGACTAATATAGGTCGTAACATATCATTGTTGTTATCGTCATTGGGTGTAAAGGCTGTAGGTACGAATATATCAGCTTTTGTAAATACTGTTATGTTAATGGCATCATTAGCTTTACAACCATTGATGGTGGTAGCAGTTACTGTATATGTTCTATCTCTATCTAAAATGGCTACAGGATTTTTTATTGTAGCATTATTAAGCCCAAAAGATAATGACCAGGTATAATCTACAAAACCAACATTGTTTATATCAACCGCATTTAATTGTAATGGTTGGTTGATGGCAATTGATGTATCGTTGCCTGCAAATATGCTGGCTTTAGGTAAGATGGTAATTTTCACAGTATCCTTGATTATAGATGAACAACCAAGCGCATTTTTTACAGTCAAATAATAGGTAAACGTACCTGCGGTAGATGTATTTACAAATGGATTTGAAATATGTGGGTTAGTTAAATAAGTTGATGGAGTCCATTCATATGTCTGCCCACCACTACCATTCAGCCTTGCTGTTATTTCAAAACAATACAGAGCATCTGGTCCTGCATTAGTTGTGGGTATTGGTAGAACATACACAACGCCTTGTTCTATTTGTCCCTTGCAACCATTGGCATTTTCTTCTTGCACAGTAATAGTATATACACCTGCAGTATTCCAAGTAACAAAAATTTCGTGTGTGGTAGATGTTTGTATAATGCTGTTTATTTTCCAAACATAGGTAGATGGAACTGTTGCGTTATTTACGTGGTATCTTTTTGTACTACCCACACATACTGAATCTGGCATAGGAAGTTGTGCATTTGCTATGATACAAATGTGCAGCATGATTGCTAAGAGAAAATATCGTAACCGATTATTCAATTTTTATTTTAAGTATATTTTTTATTTTTTAAAATTTTAGACAACCTGTTTAAATTAACAGGTTGTCTAAAAAGTGTTTTTTTAATTATGCGATATCGGAGTCGTTATCGGTTTAGGATTTATAGTAACCGGTCTAACTGCATTTGCGCTACAAGTAGTTGCCGTTATCGTTTCTGTTACACTCACATTACCGGCTCCAATGGTTGTCCAGTTTACCGTTATGCTGTTGGTTCCTTGTCCTGTTATAATTGTTCCGCCAGTTACTGTCCACGTGTAGGTATGTCCTGCTACCATTGGCGTACTGTAGGTAGAATAGTTTGTACCGATTGTCTGGCATACTGGTGTGGGCCCAGTAATAACCGGCGTTGGTAAAGGATTTACAATAATGGTCAATGTAGTTGTAGTTGCACATTGAGTACCATTTGGTGTAAACGTATAAACTGTAGTGGTTGTATTGTTTAATGCCGGAGACCAAGTACCTGTAACTCCATTTAATGAAGTGGTAGGTAATGCGCTTAATGTACCACCGCTACAAATTGCTGCTACACTATTAAACGTTGGAACCAATTGTGATGTAATAACTACTGCTGCAGTAGCCGTTACTGCAGGGCAACCACCAGTTGCAGCAATTGTATAAGTTACCGTATATAATCCGGCGGTACTTGTACTCGGTGTAATTGCACCGGTTGTTGCATTAATACTTAAGCCGGCTGTGCTACTGTATGTTCCTCCAGTATATGCGCCTGTACCAGTTAGAGTTACAGATTGCGCAGTTGTAGTTGAAATACAGAATGGCGTTGCATAAGTAATACTAGCTGTAGCTGGTGTACATGCAGTTGCAATACAAGACTGGTTGGCTGCCGCAAAACATCCCACACCTGTTGGAGTTACTGTAATGGTTACATTGTCACCACCACTCAATCCTGTTACAGCATACGTTAATACATTTCCTATTGCGCCAATGTTATTAGCAGCACCAGCATTGATGGTATAAGAAATATTGTAACCACTTCCCGTACCAACAGCAGCCCAAGTAAACGCTACAGAACTTGTTGTACTTGGTCCACAATTAATGGTTGGGCTTAATATTGGGTTTACGGGAATGGTTAAAGTGGTTGATGTGGCACACAGGCCATTACTAGGAGAAAACGTATACAATGTTGTAGTTGTATTATTTAATGCAGGTGTCCAGGTACCTGTAACTCCATTTAAAGAAGTTGTTGGTAATGGAGATAGTGCACCACCATTACAGATAGCAGCCACTGCAGCAAACGTTGGTATTACCTGTGCCGTTATAGACACATTTGTGGTAGCTGTAACTGCCGGACAACCTCCTGTAGCAGCAATGGTATAGGTAACAACATATAATCCTGCGGTACTTGTACTAGGTGTTATAGCACCTGTGGTTGCATTGATAGTTAAACCTGCTGAACTGCTGTAAGTGCCGCCAGTAAAGGCTCCTGTCCCAGTAAGAGTTACCGCCTGCGCAGCCGTTACCAATGTACAGAACGGCGTTGCATAATTAATGATTGCTGTGGCAGGCGTGCAGGCTGTTGCTATACAAGATTGAGTTGCCCCTGCAAAACATCCAGTGCCTGTAGGCGTAACAGTTATTAGAACATTATCGCCCCCAGCCAAACCAGTCACAGAATAAGTTAATACATTTCCTATTGCTCCAATGTTATTAGCAGCTCCGCCGTTTATAGTATATGATACATTATACCCGGTTGCTGTACCTACTGCTGCCCATGTAAATGCAACCGAACTTGTTGTACTGGTTCCACAATTTATGGTTGGAGTAAGAAGAGGATTTATTAATACAGTTACCGGTTTAATATCTGCACACCCGGCTGCACTGGTTCCTTTAATGTAGTATGTACCAGTTGTAGCAACTGTTGGCGTAGTAAATGGAATAGTTGCCGCAGCATCTGTCCAGTAAGTTAGTGTTAATGCTGCTGTAGATCCTACTGTTACTGCCGCATTCGTTATGTCAACTGTGTTTGGCGAACAAACGGGAGGTGGATTGGTAACCACTAATGTTGGTAGAGGACTTACGGTAACTACTACCGGTTTAATATCAAAACAACCTGCAGCATTGGTTGCTTTTATGTAGTAAGTATTTGCTGTTGCAGCTGTTGGTGTTAAATAAGGAATGGTTGCAGCGGCATTGGTCCAGTAGGTTAAAGTTACTCCGGCTGTAGAACCTGCTGTAACTGCAGCCAACGTTAAGTTAACTGTGTTAGGTGCACAAACAGGCAGTGGATTTGTGATAACCAAATTAGGTTTTGGATTTATGGTTACGATGATAGTAACAGGATCTCCCACACAACCAAAGGAATTTGTTTCTACTACCTGCATGGTGGCTGTGCCAAGTGTTGTCCATGTTACACTTATTAAATTTTGAGTGGCACCAGCCGTTACTGTACCATTTCCACCTGCAAGCGGGGTTACAGTCCAAGCATAAGTAGAACCTGCGTGTAACTCAACGCCATAAGGCTCTGTAGCGTTTATACAAACCTGATGGTTGCCAGTATTTGGATATGGATTTTGTGCAACAGCATTTATTCCGCTGAACATCAGCAGCAATAAAAAACTGTGTTTTAAAATTTTTTTTTGGATTGACATGGTGCTTTTTTTAGAAAAGTTTTTCAAAAAACTTTTGATAAGGAAAAATATTTTTTCATTTTTTTGATGTATGTTTTTAAAGGCATTCGCTATCTTTTTTCGCAATATTCTTACTTCTATAAATAATAAACCCAGCCACTTCAACAGCATATTTATAAAGTTTTCTTTTGGAAGATTTCTTTTTTGTGAATCA
This sequence comes from Ferruginibacter sp., assembly GCA_031398005.1. Classification (GTDB taxonomy): domain Bacteria; phylum Bacteroidota; class Bacteroidia; order Chitinophagales; family Chitinophagaceae; genus Ferruginibacter. Next base: position 141,957 of record JANNMO010000035.1, on the reverse strand, counting down.
ATATTTGCTGAAATATTTTTCATGATGTTAGTTATGGGATATGATGATGGGTGCAGGTTTAGGGTTAATGGTTATGGTGAGTGTTGTACTGGTAGCACATTGCCCAGGCGTTGGGGTAAATGTGTAAATAGTAGTTGTTGTATTATTTAATGCAGGGCTCCAGGTACCAGTAATTGCCGGAATATTTGTTGACGATGTGGGTAAGGCTGATAAGGTGGCACCAATACAAACCGGCCCTATAGCATTAAAAGTTGGGGTAACTGCTGCTCCTAAACTAGCAACTGTAATGGGAAATGTGGCTAAGCATCCTCTGGCATCTCTTACTGTTATGGTGTAGGGGCCTGCTGCAAGTCCGGTAAAAACATTGCTTGCTTGAAAGATAATTCCATCTTTGCTGTAGGATAATGGAACTGTTCCACCGGTTGCAATGGCTGTAATGGTTCCATCATTTACACCACATGTTGCCGAGGAAGATGAAGCAACAAGCGTTGGACCTGGTAAATTTAAAACAGTAACAGGTAATGTTTTTACACAACTATTGGCATCTCTTATATAAATCGTAAAACTACCAGCAAGTAATAAATTAAAAACGCCTGTCGGCTGATAGGTAATGCCATCTTTACTATATTGGTGTACACCTACACCGCCAGATCCTGTAGCAGTAATGCTTCCGTTGGCAAGACCACATGCGGCATTCACTACTGTGGCGGTTAATATTTGTGGCCCAAGTATATTTCTTAGCAATATAACCCTGCTCACTATACAACCGATATTATCTTTTACTACCACAATATAGGTTCCTGCCAACAGAGAGGTAAAAACGCCTGAAGCCTGAAAAGTTGTACCCCCATTTATACTGTATGAATATGGTGCTGTGCCACCTGCTGCCGTTATTGAAATGCTGCCATTAGCATTTCCACAGGAAGCATCCACATTTAATGTAGTAAAGGTGGGTGCAGATAAATTTCCGACTGTAATACCTGTTGTTACTACACAATTTCTGTCATCTTTTAGGTACACCGTATAAAACCCTGCCGCCAATCCATTGAACACATTGCTGCTTTGATATACTATTCCATCTAAACTAAATTGATAAGGTGCCGTACCCAAAGTGCCGGTTGCAAAAATACTTCCGTCATTATTATTACACGATGCTGCAATGGTAAATGCAGTAACAGTTGGAACAGCGTTAATAGTTACTGCAATGATGGCTGAAGTAAAACAGCCGTTTGCATCTTTTATAAAAACTGTATAAGTACCTGCACTTAAATTTAAGAACACATTGCTTGTTTGAAAAACCGTTCCGTTAATGCTATACTCAAAAGGTGCATTACCAGTATTGCCAGCAGTTGCAGTAATGCTGCCGTTATTTAAACCACAAGTGGTAGGCACTGCAATTGCTGTTAACGTTGGCAAGGGATTTCCTGTTAACGTAACGCTTGTGAGATTTACACAGCCAGTGCCATCTTGTACTCGTAAAATATAGGTGCCGGCTGTTAGATTATTAAAAGTTGCTGCTGCCTGAAATGCGCCACCATTAATGCTAAAAGTGTATGGTGCAACACTTCCACTTCCGGTTACAGTAATGGACCCGTTATTAGAATTGCAACTTGGAGAAATTTGAGTTGTATTGATTGCAGGTCCACCGATTGAAGGCACTATCACGGTTAAATAAACCAAACAATTACCGGGATCATTTGCTGCATTAAAATCCTCATCATCTGCCAATATTATGGTGTAGGTGCCGGCTGATAAACCTGTGAAAGTATGTGTTGGATCGAAGTCGACAAATGGACCTGTTAAACCTGTTATACTGGCATGATAAGGCGTGTTTAAACCAACACCTGTAAGTGTTATGCTACCATTATTGGTATTGCACGCTGCGGGTGTAACCGTATAAGTGGCGGTGGAAAGCACAGCTTGCTCAATGGTTGCAAAAATAGTTTTGGTACAACCATTTACATCTCTGGCCGTAATAGCATAAGTACCAGCAGCCAATGCAGCCCAAATAGGATCTGCTGCTGTTAGATAAGCTCCATAATTTATGCTATAAGTACAAAGTAAACAATTGGCCCCGTTTACTCTAAATTGATCTATTCTTCCCCCAAGCGGATCATTACAAGCATAAACAGGCCTTACTCTTACTGTGAAAGTAGAAATGCCAGGCCCTCCCGTGCTAGTATTAATAGTAACAACTTGTGTAGCTATACAACCTGTAGCATCTTTTACTGTAACGGTATAATTGCCTGCTGCTACATTTATAAATGTGCCTGATGTTTGAAATATGGTGCCATTAATGCTATAGGTAAGCGGAGCAATGCCACCACTGCCTGTTGCAATGATTACTGCATTGGCACTTGCACAACTAGTTTGCATTGGCACACTGGCAGACACCGTAAGTGCATTTACAGAAATTATTAATGCTTGCTTTGTAACTATACAATTATTTGCATCTCTTACATTAATAGTATAATTCCCCGGCGCTAATCCTGTAAAAATATTACTTGCCTGATAAGCACCACCGTTGATATTATATTGAAGTGGTGCAACTCCACCAATAGCGGTTGCCGTTATTACACCATTGTTATTGCAGGATGAATTAACGGCGCTCAAGCTAAGCCCCAGCCCCGATGCATTTGCAATAACTATGGTGGTTGTTTTTATACAACCCAAAGCATCTCTTACATAAACTGTATAATTTCCTGTAGCAAGATTGGTGAATAAGCTGGAGGGAAAATAATTGGTACCATCTAAACTGAATTCCAAGGGTGCGGCGCCTCCAGAAGCGGTGGCTGTAATGGTTCCGGTGTTGGAGGTGCAGGCTGATGGCGTTGAAACTGCTGTAATTGCAGGACTTGCAACTGCACTTACTACTACACTAGTTGCACCCATACAACCCGATCCATCTCTCACAAATACAAAATAATTTCCTGCGGGTAAATTGGTAAATATATTGCTTGCCTGAAAGGTAACATTGTTGATGCTGTACGTTAAAACAGGAGTACCGGTTGCCGATATTGTTATGCTTCCGTTTGAAGAACCACAACTTGCGGCTGTTGATGTAGCTGAAACTGTAGGCCCATTTGAGGTGGAAACTATTATATTGGTTGTGGCGATACATCCAAAAAAATCTTTTACAGATACGGTGTAAGTGCCTGCAGCTAGTCCGGTAAATAAACCTGCGCTTTGAAAAACTGTACCATTGATACTGTAGGTTAAAGGTGCTACTCCATTTGAACCGGTTGCTGTAATACTACCATTTACATTTCCACATGCTGCAGGTGTGGAAACCGCCGTTACTGTAGGCGCAGCATTGTTTGCAATCGTTACATTAACGGAAATAAAACACCCTATTGCATCTCTTACGGTTACCGTATAAGTGCCCGGAGTTAAGTTATTAAATGTTCCTCCTGGTTGAAAAATATTTCCATTAATACTGTATTCAAGTGGTGCAGTGCCACCAGTGCCAAATGCTGTGATGGTTCCATTATTATTTCCACAGGTGGCTGAAGAAGGTATAGCAGTAAGTAATGGTGAGGCACCACTGCTAATAATTATCGTAGCAGCATTCATGCAACCCAATGCATCTCTAACTTTTAAAATAAAGGTGCCCGGCGCTAATCCTGTAAAGAAATTATTGGCCTGATATGTAATGCCGTTATTTATGGAATATTGATATGGCGTCGTTCCTCCTGAAGCAGTAACCGTAACGCTTCCAATATTATTACCGCAAGTAGCATTGGTTTGTGTAAATGTAAATGTGGGACCATCAGTGTTTAATATAGTAACGTTTGTTTTAGCAATACATCCATTTGCATCTTTCACAAAAACGGTATATAGTCCTGCGGGCAAATTAATAAATGGATTGGTGGTTACATAGGTAATTCCATCTAAACTAAATGTATAAGGCCCTACCGTACCGGTGGCTGAAATATTTATTTGCCCAATACTGTTTCCACATGTTGTATGTGTAGGTGTGGCAGTAATGGTAGGCCCGGGCAAAATAAAATTTGCTGTAGTTTGAATACCGCTACATGCAAAATTTATAGTAGCAATGATGGTGTAAGTTGTATTAGTTAATAAATTTAAAAATATGCCTGTAGTATTGGTGGCTATTAAAGTAGTGCCTATGTATAAAGCATATGTAATGGTAGAACCTGCAGGCGGCAGCGGACTTACCGAGGCTGTTGCAGATGCCATAGCACAATTTGGAACAATGTTTAAAGTATAAATAGATGTGGGGCAATATGCAGCTACATCCAACGATGCTACAAAACCATTACCGCTTGCATACAATAATTTTTTTGATTCATCTAAAGCCAGGTCATACACATTGGTTGTGTAACCGGGTACATTAATATCTACCGCTGCAGCATCATCAAATAGGGCACCGTTAAATTTATATACTTTTATTATACCGCCTGTACTCCCTACAAATACGTTATCACAAGCATCGGCTACAATTCCTCCCTGCATTAAAACAGTATTGGCGCCTATAGTTAATGCTGTACCAACTGCAGCACCAGTAAGTTTATTAAATGCTTTTAAATGTTGCCCATCCCAATAAAATAAATAGGTTGCGTTTTGTGCCAGTATGTTTGAAGAATTATCATTGTAGCCAACATTAATATATGGTCTGTTGCGAATTTCTCCCAGCACCAAATAACCTGATTGTGTACTCCATGCAATGGATGCAGCGGTATATGGCTGATTGTTTTTAAAAATTCTATTTTCAATACTTTTATCGAGGCCCGAGGCATAAATGGAATACAGGCTGTTGGTTACAGGATCAATTACCAAATCACTCATATCCTGATAGGCAGCAGCTGATCCGGTTAAATTAGCAGCCGCCAGTAGTGTTACGGAAGGAGGTGCACAGATAGCAATATTGTTATTACCGGTTGTACCACCACCGGCACAAATAATTTGTGGTGAGCCACTATTGCAAAACCAATACATTTTCCAGGCTTCCTGAAAATTGGCATTTGGAGTAGAAATATAATTATCGTACAAACCTGTTGTACTTATTCGTATTACACGAAAACCTTGTAACGCATAACCCTGCCCCATATAAACTGCTCCCGATGCTTTATCTACCACCCATCCTCCCATGTAGTATCCTGCCGTCCATGAAGGAATAGTCAATACCCCATTAAAAATCCATTGTAAAACTCCTGCACTATTGTATTTTGCCTTTCTGTTAGATGCAGTTGGAGAGGAAGTGCTGATAGCACCTCCACCAGATACATATACATTACCGGCATAGTCATAATCTACATCAATGGCTTTACCTACATTTAACCCTGTAAGGTTGGCTGTACTGCTTACAAATGGATCAATGATAAATGCTTTGGTTTTATCGTATTGCTGTGGAAAGGAGAAAGAAATTTCTTTTCCATCTGTTTTAAAACCAGTATTAATTTCTCCGGCTTTTTCTGCAGAAATTTCATTTCCATAATAACTTACAGGAATAGTTTCTTCAATACCATCTATATCAGATTGTACAATCAGGTTGCCCTTGCTGTTTACAGAAATGTTTTTTACATCTCCATCATATTTCATTTTTACTTTAGCTACATCTGCCCCGGGCTGCACTATGAGGCTGTATTCAAAACCCAATTTATCATTTATAAAAGAATACACTACATCAATACCATCGTATAAATTTTTATAAATTATTTTTTTGTAACCAAATGCTTTCTCAGTTAATAGTCCGTATGTGTGATAGTCAGCTGTTTTTTCTGCTGTTATTATTTGTACAGATGAATTTGCTCCAACCCATTTCATGCTGATGACCCTATCAGTGATATTTTTTTTTCGTTCTAACTCTGCTTCTTTAACACCAGCTTTTTCAAATTTCCTTTCTTCTTCTTTAGAAATATTTTCAACTTTTCTATGTAAGTGAATCAGTCCTTTTGAGGTGAATAAAACAGGCATCCCTAAACCTTCGTAGCCAAATTTTAATTCGCCCATTTGCTCAAAACCTTTCATTGTTTTCCCATATTGACCTATATTTTCAATAAAGGACTGGGTAGCATTTCTAAAATTTGTAGATGATTGTGGGTTTATAGAATGATCTGACTTTTTTTGGGCAAATAATTTATCTGTTGATTGTAATAAAAAGTACAAACAACCTATAAGGGAGGAAATTCTTTTAAATGGATAAAGAAATTTCATAAGGAGTGGTAAGGATTAAATATAGGATTTATAATTGACCCATATAATATATTTTTAATCTGTTGTGGTTATAACGGATTTATAGTTTAAATGGTTGCTTAGATAATGGTTTAAATATTCAATAAAATGGTACGGTTGCATTTTAGTTTCATTTTTGTGGGGTATCTGGTTATGAAATACTACCTTTCCATTTTTAGTTTTAATAATTCCATTTAATATCTGTGACACAAAACCTGTTGCCCCATATTGCCCAAATTGCTGCTATACTTTGCGATGCCTCCATCTCATTTATATTGTTAAAAAATGAACTAGGTTTTAAAATGTTTCATATGAATGGTATCAGGGAAATGCCATTTTCTGATGACAATATATTTTTACAGAATACTCTAAAACATCCTGATAAATATTTAATTATAACTGATGTAAAAAAAGATCTTACTTATGCAAATGATAACTTTCTACAGTTTTATAGGGATATTAATTTTTTTGCAGGTTTTTTATTGATTGATGAAAAGGAACATATTTTAGGTTTTTTATGTATAATGGATCATCAAATAAAACAACTGGATGAGTATAGAATAAAACAAATAAAGGCATTGGCTAAAGAAGCTACTGAAATACTTTGTACCAAAACTGAGAATGAAACTTTAAATGAAAGAATTAATGCTTTAGAAAGAACAAATTCTTTATACGAACAAACAAACCTTGTAGCAAAAATTGGATATTGGGAAGTAAATTATATTACTAACAAATTATTTTGGTCTAATACTACAAAATCGATTCACGGGGTAAGCCATGAATATATTCCTGACACTACATCAGCCATTAATTTTTTTAAAGATGGATGGAGCAGAAATAGAATTAGTGAATGTGTAGAGGAGGCATCTACCAATAACAAACCTTTTGATGAGGAGTTGCAACTTATTACCAGATCGGGCGAAGAAATTTGGGTTAGAGCAAAAGGCAATGCACAGTTTGTTGGTGATGAGTGTGTGAGGTTATATGGTACATTTCAAGACATAAATGATTACAAACAACAACAACTATTAGTAGAACAAAGTGAAATAAAGTACCGATCAATTATTGAAAATTCATTAACTGCATTTTTATTAACAAAACCTGATGGTTACATTTTGGATGCAAACAAGGCTGCAGAAGAAATGTTTGGTTACAGTGTTAGTGAATTATGCAAGCTTGGTAGAGAAGGTATCATTGACATGAACGATCCTAATGTTGCAATATTTATTAAAGAAAGAAATCTTAAAGGTAAAGCCCAAGGGGAATTATTTGGTATCCGTAAAAGTGGAGAACATTTTCCATTATTTGTTACCTCATCAATATTTAAAGATGCAAATGATGAATTGAGAACAAGCTTATCTATTTTAGATACCACTGAAAGAAAAAAAGTAGAAGAAGACCTTAGGATTAGTAAAGAAGAATTCAGTTCAACTTTTGAATATGCCTCTATTGGAATGGCATTAGTTGGTAAAAAAGGTGAATGGATTAGAGTAAATAAAAGCTTGTGTGCTATGTTAGGCTATACTAGTGAAGAACTTTTAAAACAAACCTTTCAGGACATTACACATCCAGATGATTTAAACATAGATCTTAATTACTTAAACAGATTGGTAAATGATGAAATAGAAACTTACCAGATGGAAAAGAGATATTACACAAAAAGCGGTAAAATGCTATGGGTAAATCTTAGTGTATCTAAAGTAACAAATGTAGACGGAAGTGTAAAACATTTTATCTCGCAGATAGAAAATATAAATGATAGAAAAAAAGCAGAAGAATTATTGGCTTTGAGCGAACAACGTTTTAGAGCCATTTTTAATTCATCTTACCAGTTAATTGCATTTTTAACTCCTGAAGGAACTATATTAGAAATAAATGAAACGGCGCTACATTTTGCAGGAATACAGCTGGAAGAAGTAATTGAGAAAAATTATTGGGATGGTCCATGGTGGCAGTTATCCAATAATACCCAATTACAACTTAAAGAAGCTGTAGCTAATGCTAGTAAAGGGAAATTTGTAGAATATGAAGCAGAAATACTTGGAGCAAATGATGCTAAACTTACCATACTTTTTAACTTAAAACCAATTTTTGATAATAGCAATAATTTAATTGCAATTTTATCAGAGGGTAGACCGATTCAAGAAATTGCAGATGCTAGAAAATCGCTCCTGTTTAAGAATGAAGAATTAAGAGAATTTTCAGCCATAGCATCTCACGACTTAAAAGAGCCATTAAGAATGATACATATTTTTATGCAAATGCTCGAAAAAAATTATGCTGCACAGTTAGATGAAAAAGCCATAAAATATATATCAACAGCTATAGATGGAGCTAAGCGAATGGCCATACTTATTGAGGACTTGCTTACTTACTCTCAGATAGGTAGCGAAGAAGCTGAAAAAGAAAATATTAATACCAACGAAATGGTAAATGAAATCGTTTCCTTTCAAAAGAAAATTTTAATTGATAAAGAAATAAATATAGAGGTAGGAGACTTACCAAATATTTTTGCAGTTGCAACTCCTATTAAAATGCTTTTTGAAAATTTAATAGGGAATGCTTTAAAGTATCAAAAAGCTAATAATAAACCTTCCATAAAAATTAGCTGTACACAAAAAAATAATCAATATGAATTTGCTATATCAGATAATGGAATTGGCATTTCAAACATATACAATAAGAAAATTTTTATTCTTTTTAAAAGATTACATGGCAGGTCAGAATATAGTGGAACAGGTATGGGTTTATCCATTTGCAAAAAAATTGTAGAAAACCACGGGGGTAAAATTTGGGTTGAATCAGTGGAAGATGAGGGAAGTACTTTTTACTTCACTTTAAATGTTATATGAAATAAACAGTAGCAATAAAAATTATAAAAAGGATTATTAATGGTATTTTCGGATATCAGAAAATTAAAATATGAAAAGAATTCACATGCTACTGGTGGAAGATAATGAAGCAGATATTTTACTTACGAAAGAAGCTATACATGAATTAAAAATTGATATTAATTTAAGTATTGTAAATGATGGAGATAAGGCAATGAAATTTTTAGAAAAAAAAGGGAGCTATAAAGAAGCAAAAAAACCCGATCTTATTTTATTGGATGTAAATCTTCCTAAAAAAAATGGCCACGAGGTGCTAAAGTTTATAAAAGATAACGATCGTTTGAAACAAATTCCTGTTATAATGTTATCTACATCTTCTTCTTATACAGATATTAATTTGTCTTATTCCAATCATGCAAATTGCTTTATTACAAAACCTGCTGAGGTACAGGATTTTTTTAATGTAATAGCTACGATTAAAAATTTTTGGATCACACATGTAAAATTTCCTATGAACAAATAGCCCACCATGATTAAAGATAAAAAGCCTTACAAAATATTAATAGTAGAAGATAATCCCGGAGATATTTTATTTATAACGGAATTTTTGCACGAACTAATAAATAAACCAGAAATAGAAAATGCAAAAAATTTTAAAGAAGCTGTCAAAATATTAGAACCTGACGTTTGTAAGTTTGATGTTATTTTACTTGATTTAAGTTTGCCTGACAAGAGTGGGCAGGAGCTTATAACAGATATGTTACATGTTGCTAAAACTTGTCCTATAGTTGTACTCACCGGCTATGTTGATATTGAATTTAGTATCAGTTCCATTTCTCAAGGTATCATAGATTATATTTTAAAAGATGATTTAAACCCTACTATTCTTTATAAGAGTATTATTTACGCTATTGAAAGAAAAAAATCAGTTTCAGCACTTACCAAATCTGAAAAGCAATATGCAGATCTTTTTAATTTAAGCCCTCAACCTATGTGGGTATATGAGCCAGATTCATTTAGATTTATGCAAGTAAATGAAGCCGCAGTAATTCAATATGGTTATACTGAGGAGGAATTTTTAAACATGACAATTTTAGATATTAGACCATCATCGGAAATTCAAAAAGTATTAGATATTATTCCAAAAAATAAAGAAAATAAAGTAACAAAGGGGAAATTTTTGCATGTAAAAAAGAATAAAGATGTTATTGAGGTAGAAATTTACAGCACGCCTATTACCATTAATGATAGAGCTTTTAGATCAGTAATTGCCATTGATGTAACCCAACGGGTGCGAAACGAGCATAGGATTACAAAGGCCATCATTAAAACACAAGAGGATGAACGATACGAAATTGGTGCAGAGTTACACGATAATGTTTGCCAAATTTTAGCTGCCAGTCAAATGACATTAGGAATGCTTAGAGATTCGCTTAATTCAGATAAGATTCCTGTTTATAATTTATGTAAAGAAAATATTAGTCTTGCATTGGAGGAAATTAGAAATCTTTCTCACCAGCTGGCACCTGCTTTTTTTGATGATACAACATTAGAAGATGCCATTACAAGATTGCTTAATGGATTTAACATTAATGATAAATATCAAATCAAATTTAATATAGATGAATCGGTAACCACCACTTCCTTTGGTAGAGAAATTCAACTAAATATATATCGGATATTGCAGGAACAATTGAGCAATATTGCAAAACATGCTAAATCAAAAACTATTACAGTTGATGTTAAAATTGTTAATCATAAACTTACTATGCAGATAAAAGATGATGGTGTAGGTTTTGATATAGAACATTCTAAAGCAGGTATTGGTTTTGCCAATATGAAGAGAAGAACGGAACTCTTTGCAGGATCATTTAGTGTGGAATCGTCTGTTCACAATGGTTGTATTGTATACATAGAAATACCATTGGCTTAATATATTCTAATATATTCATCTTGCTTTTCAAGAAAAGTACAATTAGAAATTTTTCTTTAACGATTTCATTCATTAAAAATCATTAGCACTCTTTTAACAACAAATAGATCATTTTATCAATCTATATTAATGTAGTGGAATGTATTTAATATAACTTTATACTGTAAATTTTTAACCATGAAAACAGTCCTCTTTTTTCTTGCCATCATCGCATTAGCATCTTGTAGTACTGCATACAAAAGTGGGCAAACGCCCGATGATATTTATTATGCGAAAGGCAGAACCGTTGTGGAAAATAAAAACCGTTATGAGCGAGTAGAAAAAGTATATGAAGATAGGCAAATACGCATGGCGGCTTATGATTACCGTTGGCGCACTTTAGATGCTCAATATGATTATGACTACAGATATAACCCTTACAGTTATGGTTACAATTACGGGTATTATTATAATCCTTATTATTGTTCGTTTCCGGTTTATAACAACAATGTTGTATTTGTGAACCCAAAAAATACTACTATTCGCACTACCAACCTTAATAGTTACAATAATAATATTTCTGTTTATACACCTACAAAAAGTAATGGTACTTTGAGGACAACTGTTGTGAGAGGTTATAACAATGATAACAACCAGACCATCAGAAATACTGACTATCGTACAGATAATAATAGTAACAGAACTTACACACCATCATCATCCAATAACAGTTCAAATAATAATTCAAACAGTGCACCTGCTTCTACAGGTACACCTGTGCAACGCCCATCAAAGGGGTCAATAAAAAATTTAGAACAAGATAATTTACTTGCTTTTTTAAAAAGTAAAATGTAATACTATGCGAATCATTTTTACACTTATTGCCTGCTTTACATTTATACAAATAATAAATGCACAAGTACCTGAAGATGCTGTAAGATATAGTTGGTATCCTCAAAATGGCACAGCCCGTGCGCTTGCTTTTGGTGGTGCAATGGGTTCACTTGGTGGCGATGTTACTGCTGCGTTTGTAAACCCTGCAGGTATTGGTTTTTACAAAACAAATGAAGCAGCTTTTAGTCCTGCATTTATATTAAATAATGCGAAAACAAATTATAGAGGAAATAATTTACAACAAAAACAAAAGAATTTTTCATTAGGTACATCTGGGTTTGTTATAGCGGTGCCCAACAGTTTTGACTCAAAAAAAAGCAATGCGTTTGCAATAGCATTTACCCAAAATGCAAATTTTAACAACGTAATTCGTTACAAAGGGTTAAACAACTTTAGTTCGTATAGTGAAAAATTTGTAGAAGAATTTGTTGGCTTAAATACTACTATAGATAATGTGCTTAATACAAACAGCATTGCGCCATACACAGCGGCTACTGCTTTATACACATATTTAATAGATACAGTAAGGGTAAATGGAACAGTAATAGTGAAGGGAGCACCTGAATATATTTTAGATGCTAAACAGGCTTTGATGCAAGAAATGACTAAGACTACAAAAGGTGGAATGTATGAACTTGGTTTTAGTTTTGCAGGAAATGATGGCGAAAAATTATTGTGGGGAGCCACAGTTGGTATTCCAATTGTAAGTTATGAAAGCAACACTTTGTTCTCTGAAAATGATACATCTTCCAATACTGCCAATAATTTTAAATCGTTTTCATTTAATGATAATTTTAAAACAACGGGTGCAGGTATTAATGCAAAAGTGGGTATTATTTTTCGCCCAAAAGAATATATAAGATTAGGGTTGGCAGTACATACACCTACTTATATGTCGCTAACAGATTCTCGTCAAAGTTTTTTAAGAACCGAACTGGAAAATCCTATACAAACTGAAGAAACATCATCAGATCGTTTTACAGAAAATAAACGTGGTGAGGCCAGGTATATTCAATCTACACCACTAAGGGTTATTGCCAGTGGATCATATGTTTTTAGAGAAGTAGAAGATGTTACAAAACAACGAGGTTTTATATCTGCCGATATTGAATATGTAAACCATAAAGGTAGCCGTTTTAGCAGCGATGCAGAACAACCCACTATAGATGAACAAGCATATTACAAACAATTAAATGCTGTGGTAAAAGATATTTATAAAGGCAATGTAAATCTACGCTTGGGAGGCGAAGTAAAATTTAATACAATAATGGGAAGGTTAGGTTTTGGTTATTATGGTAATCCTTATAAAGATGCGCCAGTTAAATCAAACATGCTTACCATGAGCGGTGGCTTAGGTTACCGAAACAAAGGTTTTTTTATAGACCTCACTTATGTGCATTTGGTTTCTAAAGATTTTGATATTCCTTACCGCTTACAAAATACGCAAACTGTATACGCAGATGTAAAACAGCAAAGAGGAAATATTGCAGCAACAGTTGGAGTGAAATTTTAAAGATTAATGTTCATTCTTTTTATAATAGTTTCCATTATTTCAGTAGGTTTTATCCACTGCACTTCATCATCTTTTTTAAACCAGGTTATTTGTCTTTTTGCATAATGCCTGGTATTTTGTTTAATCAATTCGAAAGCTTTTTCTAAAGAAATATTTCCATCAAAATAATCGAATAATTCTTTGTAACCTACTGTTTGCAATGCATTGAAATTTTTAGATGGTATCAATTCTTTTGCTTCTGCTTCCAATCCATTTTGCCGCATTCTATCTACTCTATTATTTATTCTTTCATATAAAATTTCTCTTGGTACATCTAAACCAATTTTTATTATATCAAAACCCCGCTGTTTTTTTATTTTTTTTTGCTGCGCAATGATGGATTTACCTGTGGTCATTACAACTTCCAATGCTCGCATTAATCTGTGCGGATTTTGTATTTCTCCCTTTTCCCAAAACAGCGGATCAAGTTCTTTAATTTGTTGTTGCAGCCATTCAATACCATACTGATCATAATTTTTTTTAATATCATTTTTTATTTTTACATCTATTTCAGCAATATCATCCAATCCATCTGTAAAGGCTTTTATGTACAAACCTGTGCCGCCACACATAACAGCTACATTATTTGTTTCAAATATTTTTTCAATGTTGAGCAAAGCATATTTTTCAAAATCTGCAGCCGATACATTTTCGTGTATGCTATGCGAATTAATAAAATGATGAGGGACTAATGAAAGCTGCTCTGTTGTTGGCTTTGCAACAGCAATATTTAATTCTCTAAAACATTGGCGACTGTCAGCAGAAATGATCTCCGTATTAAAATGCTTTGCAATTTCTATGGCAACATCCGTTTTTCCACTAGCAGTAGGGCCAACAATGATGATACAGGTTTTGTGCATTTTTACGGGAATAAAAAAGTTGGATTTTATTGGGCTTTCAGGGTGAGCTTATCGAACCCGTTGCTATAAACTAACCGCCATCGACAAGCTCAGGCTGACAGTTTAATAATTTAAAGCAAAATGAATAAAAGCAAATTATATTCTAAAAATCTTCCTGCTTTTCGTCGCCTTCATTATCCATTTCTTCCGCTTGTTCTTCATTCCCTTCTCCCTCTTCCCCTTCCTCACCAAAACCATCTTGCATAGCGTCAGATTTTAAATCGTATTTTTCTTCCATTTCAGCCAGGCGTTTATCTACCAATCCTTTTGTGCCATATTGTGATGGAGCTATTCCTTCTGTACGCACACAAACCGGGTAAGATAATTTTTTACTTTCTTCTTTATCTACATTTATTAATTCTACCATAAAAAGCCAATGCTTGGTAAAATCATATTCGTAAATAAATTTTTGATTGGGGTCTTTTATTTCGCTGGCAAGTGTGGTGTCCGCCATTATTAAAGGTTCTGCTTTATATTCTTTCTCGTATTTTTCAACAGATATTTCTCTGCCTCTTTGCCAAATATCATTGCTTCTGTAAAAAGTTGCTTGGTGCTTGTTATCAAATTCATACGCTATTAATATGGCCAAATGCAAATCTGCGAAATTGCCGGTATGTTTTATTGCTATATCTCTATATACGCTTTCATCTTCCTGTAAATAAGCCCTAAATTTTAAAATTGCCATGCAACGAAATTAATTGTTTTATATAAAGAGTGCAATATCAAATAATGCAACCAAATTTAATGAAATTTTCAGTTTAAATATTATTGAAATAACTCTTTTGCTTTTTTTAGCATATATGCATGTGCTGCATCAAAGTCATTGGGTATTTCTCCATCTAAAATTGCATTTCGTATAGCATCTTTAATAATGCCCACTTCCTTTGATGGCGTAAGGTTAAAGGTTTCCATAATAATTTCTCCGGTAATGGGTGGTTGCCAGTTACGCAGGTTATCCGTAGCTTCTACTTCTGCACAGCGTTTTCTTACCATTTCAAAGTTTTCTAAAAAGCGTTTTACTTTCTGTTTATTCTTAGAGGTAATATCTGCATCGCATAATTTCATGAGGCTATCGATATCTTCGCCGGCGTCAAATAATAAACGCCTTATAGCAGAGTCTGTAATATTTTCTTTTGTAAGACTTATAGGTCTTAAATGCATTTCTACCATTTTGCGCACAAACTTCATTTTCTCATTTTGCGGCAATTTTAATTGTGTAAATATTTTAGGAACCATTCTCCCTCCTACCGCTTCGTGTCCATGAAAAGTCCATCCATGTCCTTCCTCAAATTTTTTAGTAATGGGTTTGGCTATATCATGTAGAACTGCCGCCCAACGCAACCATAAATCATCTGTAGTTTCACAAATATTATCAACCACTTGCAACGTGTGGTAAAAATTATCTTTATGCCCATAACCATCTACAAATTCTGCCCCGGCAAGTGCGGTCATTTGCGGAAAAATAATTTCCAGCAAACCTGTTTTATACAGCAAATCAAAACCAACCGATGGCTTTTTAGAAAGCAATATTTTATTAAGTTCGTCTGCAATTCTTTCTTTGGTAATAATGTTGATTCTTTTGGCATTTGCAGTAATGGCTGCCAGGGTTTTATCTTCTATTGTAAATTGTAGCTGTGCAGCAAAACGTATAGCCCGCATCATTCTTAGCGGATCGTCAATAAATGTTTGCTCAGGCTCTCGGGGTGTTTTTATTATTTTTCTTTCTATATCTCCAAGTCCATCGAAGGGATCATTTAGTTTTCCAAAATCATTTTCATTTAAACTAATACCCATTGCGTTGATGGTGAAATCTCTTCTCACCTGGTCATCTTCCAATGTTCCATTTTCTACCTGAGGGTTCCTGCTTTCAAAGGAATAACTTTCTTTTCTTGCACCTACAAATTCAATCTCGGTTTCATCCATTTTTATTTGTGCAGTGCCATATGTTTTAAAAATATTTACTTGCACGTTTTTTCCAAATTGTTTAGCGGTTTCTTCAGCCAAAGCAATACCATCGCCCACACAAACAACATCTATATCTTTTGTATTTCTTCCCAGTATTTTATCTCTTACATATCCACCAATGATGTAACTCTCTACACCAATAATTTTTGCGGCAGCAGCTATCTTTTTAAAAACGAGCAATTCATCCTCGCTGTATTCAATATTCATAAAAGCAAAAATACGGAAAACGGATTTTTGGTGATGACAGCAAAAAATCTTAAAATAATTTGATGACTACAAAACTTTCTGCAGTATAAAGTTGTAATTATATAAAACTAGCCTCCTTCATTCTAAAAAAATTAAGCATCATGAAATATTTTATTTTAAGTTTATTAATCATCAGTACAATCATTTCCTGCAAAAAAAATGTTCCCCTTCCAGATGAAGTACTTGTGCCAGAACGTTTAGAAATGGTTCCACCAACAGCAAGTGTATTGATAGGAGGTAACACCACATTTACATTAAAATTTTATAACAATAAAGGAGATGTGGCTACTTTACCAGCCGGCATCACCTGGAGTAGCGATAATATAGCAGTAGCAACTATAACCCAACAAGGTATAGCCACAGGTATTGCAAATGGAACAGCAAACATAAAAGCAACTTATAATAATATTTCTGCTACGGCAATTTTAACGGTGGTTACAAATAATAATCAGTTAGCAACGGTGATGATCATGCCTTCTTCCACTGTGGAACTTTTATTAAATGCCAATGTTCAACTTACTGCAACAGGAAAAAATAATGTAGGAATGGTAATACCAGGCCTAACATTTTCGTGGAATAGTAGTGCTACAGGAATGGTACAAGTGAGTAATACAGGTGTTGTAACAGGTGCAGCTTATGGCACCACTAATGTAACAGCTACGACTATGGGTGTACAAAGCGCACCTGTGATGGTGCAGGTAATACGCAAAGGAAATTTTTTAGGATCCAACAGTATGGGGGCAGCAAAGTTAAAAATAGAAAACGGTGTTTTAAAATTACAAACCACTGCCAACTTTAGTGTAGCAAACGCTCCGGATTTAAGAATTTACCTAGGCCCCAACGCTTCCAATGTGAACGGGGCAGTACAAATAGCACCACTCACAACTGCAGGGCAAACAAGCGGTGAGCGCACATGGACCGTACCAAACGGGGTAAGCATAACCCAATATAGATATGCAATTGTGTGGTGCGCACAATTTGGTGGCACTTATGGTGTGGCAGATTTGGGTTTATAATTAAACATTTAATATCGTATTTAAAACCATTGTTTTCTTTCCAATTTTTAATTTTAATAAGATCCTTATGTATTTTTAGTTTTAAAATGAATTTAAATAAATAAATTACCATCATGAAATATTATGGAGATCTTTAGAAATTACCTAAAAAAATTGCGCAGCAAAGAATAAATTATATGACAGATAAACAAAAAAAATACCGTTTGTAAACACAAACGGTAAATATGATAAAAAGGAAATGTTTATTGGAAATAAATTACAAATTATTTGCTTTTTCTTCCATCCATTTATTTCTTCCCCAGTTTTTTATTACATGTTTTTCGCTGTGGTAAGAGGAACGAACAAGTGGACCACTTTCTACATAATCTAACCCAAGCTGGTAGCCAATTTCTCTGTACTCAGCAAATTCATCTGGATGAATAAAACGCTCAACCGGTAAATGTTTTTTTGTTGGTTGTAAATACTGACCAATAGTAACCACATCTACCCCACTGTTATTTAGATCTTTTAATGTTTGTATTACTTCTTCTTTTGCCTCACCAAGCCCAAGCATGATACCACTTTTTGTACGCATACCACCTTCCTTTAAAATTTTTAAGGTTTCCATGCTTTGCCAGTATTTTGCCTGTACCCTCACTTGCTTAGTAAGCCTTTCAGTAGTTTCAATATTGTGACTTACAACATGGGGTGCTGCATTTATTATTCTTTGAATATTGTGTTTTTCAGCTTTAAAATCTGGGATCAATGTTTCCAAAGTAGTATCAGGGTTTAATGCATACACCGCTTTTATGGTGTTTTCCCAAATAATACTTCCGCCATCTTTCAACTCATCTCTATCTACAGAAGTTATTACAGCATGCTTTACTTTCATTAAGTGTATAGCTTCTGCCACCCTTTGTGGCTCATCCCAATCTACCGCATCTGGTCTGCCTGTAGCAACTGCGCAAAAACCACAGCTCCTTGTACAAATATTACCGAGTATCATAAAAGTAGCAGTACCTGCACCCCAACATTCGCCCATGTTCGGACAATTTCCGCTTTCGCAGATAGTGTGAAGTTTATGAGCATCTACCAAGCCACGCACATGTTTGTATTCTTCTCCAATAGGTAGTTTTACACGAAGCCAATCTGGCTTTTTTACCCTTACCTCTTCATTTAATATACTAGATTCCATCTATAAAAATTCATTTTGATATTGAATTACAAAGATACCCAACCAAAACAATCTATTTTCGTTTACCAAAAATTAAACTTACGTAAGCAGAAAAAAACAATTTATTTTCTTTACTAAAAACCATTTGGGGAATACCTTTGGTATAATATTCCGCTACAAGACCAACTTCTAATGCACTTATTACTTCATTGTATTTACCATAATCAAATCTAACACCTCCTTTAGCGTAAACGCCGGGTCTAACTTTTAGTTTATTAAAACCGGTACCAAGGTTTGGGCCACTTACGGGGTCTTCCAATAAAAATCTTGCTGTATCATCTGCCAGGCCTCTAAAAATTTGAGTGCCTGCGCTATCATATCCCAAAAGATAAGGACGAAGCAAACCCAAGGTTAAACCACCACCTGCATTTGCACTAACGCTCACACCATTTTTATTGCCTTTATTACCCAATAAATATTGAAGTTGTGCTCCCAATTTTACAGGATAAAAATAATTTATTTTACCATAAATGTAAGGACCGGCAGCATTACGTGTATTGAATTGCTTTTCTTCTTTTGGGTGTTTTCTTTCAGAAATATCTAATTGAAAAAGTATTGACTGTCTGATAGATCTGGCACGGCCAATTTCTATAAATCCGCCATAACCGTCAGTGGTAAGTTTAATACCACCGGCAAAACTTTTACTATAAGTTATAACGCCTTCTTCTTCTTGTTTAATTAAAGCGGTTACCCGTTCTTTGCGTATTTCTCTTTTAACTTCTTTACTTGACTTTGTATTTTCCTGTCCAAAAGAAACAACTGAAATGGACAAAATTAGTATCGAAAAAAATATTTTCTTCATGTAGAATATTTATCTGAGTAAATTTATACAAAAATATACTGTTAGCACACAGAAGAAGGTAATTTAATTAAAACACAATCAAAATAATATCTTAAAATATGACAGCAAGTGTAATTTATAAAGGAACGCTGAGATGCCAGGCAACCCATTTACAAAGTGGAAGTATGATAGAAACGGATGCTCCAACTGATAACCGTGGTAAGGGAGAAAGGTTTAGCCCAACAGATTTGCTATGTGTATCTCTAGCAACCTGTATTGTAACAACGATGGGTATAAAAGCAAGCGATATGGGTATAGATCTTACAAATACCAATATAGAAGTAACCAAACATATGCTTGCAGAACCAAGAAGGGTTGGTAAAATTGAGATCAAACTAAATTTTGAAAAATCTTTAGAACTGGAAGAAAAAGATAAAACCATTTTGGAAAGAACCGGCGATAATTGCCCTGTTGCAAAAAGTTTACATCCAGATATGGAAGTTAACATTGAGTACAACTGGTAATAATATTACATCCATTAACTCTTTTCTCGATTTTTTAAAATACTATTTCCAACTGCACACTGTAAACATCTTTTCTCATTGCAATATTTATTTTTTAATTGAATCAATGCTTGAGAATCGTAGGCGGATTTGTTGGAAACACCCAATGATTTAAAACCCTCGGTTATATTATTTTTTTCAGGCAACAATTGTGAAGCCCATAACAATGCTTTGTCTTTAAAAGTTTCTGCATTGTTGTACCAACCATATGCATACAAAACCGGTAGTACAGTATTCACAATAATGTTTTGTATCATTTGCTTGCCAAGCGTTTTTTGTTTTAAAGGAGTTTCTTCTTCAAAGCTGTAATGATAATGCCAGTAATCATTTGCCATTATATTAAAAAGAGCTTCCACTTCTTTTATAGTTTCTGCATCTTTAATTTTAGAAAATAAATGATTGCTTTTATGAACTAACATGGCTAATTGAGATAAACGAATGGTAGGAAAATTGGCTGGGCGCATTCGTAAAAAGTGCATAGGAATATGAATGGGAGAAAGTGAATATTTTGTTTTTAAAAATTGATATTCTTTTGACAGCATTATGGCATAACTATCAGTAAAATCTTTATTTAACAACCCTGCCTGCCCTAGCAGCAAGGCTTCCAACTGATGTAGCTGGTTTTTATGTTTTGCTAAAATGTTTAACGGCAACGATGTTGCAATGGCTTCAAAAGCATCGCTGTTAATTTTTGTTCCAAAATTTTTTGCTAACAATTGCCAAAAAACTTCCTCCCAATGATGGTTATTCTTTCCTAACTTTTGCTCTACGTAAGTTGCTTTTTCCTGAAGCCGTTCTACCAGCAATCTATCCTTCCAAGCGGTAAAACTTATTTCACTTACCAAATGTAAATGTTCTTCGCATGGAATAAATTTGCGGGCATTCATTATTGCCTCATATTTTTGCAGCATAACATTGGAAGTCCTGTTATACAATTCAAGCACGGGAAAATTTTGTTGAAGGTCTTTATCTTCCTGCCAAACCACATGTAGTATTACATTTTTATAATTAACATCTTCACTGTGTTTATGAGCATTCCATTCAGATGCATTAATGTGTATTTCTATACTTCCTGCTAATATGGTTTCTGCAATTTTAATTTTTGCATTTAAAAAGTCAGGTCCTTGGTTTCTGTTGTGTATACCCTGGTGAATAATTTGAATTGCTTCTCCTTCACTTGTAAGCAAATGGCTTTTATTATAATATTGAAATTGCCAAATAAACTGCAGCAGCTGTTCGGTCATAAATGAGTTAGTTGTCACACAATATAAATAAATTACATATCAAAAAGATCGTGTGATAATTCTAATCAGAATTTTCGAAAAAAAAATTGCCACCAAAATTAAATTTTAAAGCTTTAATTGTGATGGCAATGTGGTAAATTTTTTTTCAATTTTAATCAAATAAATCCTGTTGTGCAGTTTCTTCTTTTGGCTGCACAAATTCCATTTCTATATTTTTATTAAAATCCATAAGCTTTGATCCGATGGCTTTCCAACCCATTACCTCCACCAACTTATCTACCTTGAATTTTACATTATTTATTTGTTGTCCTTTTCCTGTTTTTACATTTAACAAAGGAGTTTCATCAGATGAAACAGCGGAAAGTACATTGTTTTTTCCTTCTTTGATAAAGTAGTATTTACTGTTTAAAGTAGTGGTTTCTATTTTAAAACGTTTTACATTAAACTGCATTTTATCGTTGTCTAAATAAACTGCCGAGAAAATTTTGTTACTGTCAAATTTTTGAATACTCAGTATTTTTTCAGGATCAAAACGCTGGGTAAGTTCCTGGTCTATCATTTCATAATTGCCGTCATAATAAAAAACCACCAACCTGTCTTCTGCTTCAAATTTGCCAAGGAACAATCCTTTTTCATCTACATTTAATCTACCAAATTTATCATCGTACCAAAGTTTTTTTGCATCTAAGGTAGATTTTCCGGCTTCTTTAAAACGTATTGTTTTTATAGGATATTTAGTAACCGTATTTCCCATAGAGCTCCTTCCCTTTATCTCCTGCTCTTCAAAATAAAAATCAAATTCTTTCTTTTTGGCAGAACAGTTTGGGCTTAAAATTATTTTTACCACTTCGGCTTCGCCATTTGCATTGGCAGAAAAATAATGCACTTTACTTTTTTCAGATCCTTTCGTAAGATCATATTCTTTTTCTCTAGTTATGCCAGTTACATTAAAACGTTTGGCAAAACTTGTTCCCGTTTTTCCATCTACATAAATAATATTATAAGTAGTGCGTTCATCATTTTTTTGGAAAACCGCTGCGTGAATAATATCTTTTCCAATAAATGTTTTATCTGAAACCCTCACCACTTTCATGATACCGGTTTTGGTAAAAGCTATAATATCATCCAGGTCAGACACTTCTCCAATGTATTCATCTTTCTTTAAGCCTGTGCCAATAAATCCATCAACAAAATTGGCATACAACTTAATGTTGGCAATAGCTACAGACTTTGCTTGTATGGTATCAAAAGCTTTTATTTCTGTTTTTCTTTCTCTGCCTTTGCCAAATTTCTTTAACAAGTTTTCGTAATAAGCCACTGCAAAATCTGTAAGATTAGCAATATCATTTTTTACATTTTTTATTTCTGCTTCCAGGTTTTTAATTTGCTCATTCAACTCATCTATATCCAACCTATAAATTCTACGTACAGGTTTTTCAGTAAGTTTTACAATATCTTCTTTTGTTATTTCACGCTTCAATAATTTTTTAAATGGCGTAAATGCTTTATCAATTGCTTCCAATACTTTCTCCCAGGTTTCATGCTTTTTCTCGAGCTCTTTGTATATCTTTTCTTCAAAAAATATTTTTTCAAGAGAAGTATAATGCCATTTTTCCTGTAGCTCTCCAAGTTTAATCTCAAGTTCTTTCAGCAATAAATCTTTGGTTAATTCTGCTGATGTTTTCAGCAATTCCGTCACGGTAAGAAAAACCGGTTTGTTATCTGCAATTACACAAGCATTGGGAGAAATACTTACTTCACAATCTGTAAATGCATACAAGGCATCGATGGTAATATCCGGAGAAATGCCTGTAGCTAACTCAACTGTTATTTCAACATCAGCAGCGGTAAGGTCTGTAACTTTTTTAATTTTTATTTTACCGTTATCATTAGCTTTTACAATGCTTTCCATTAAATTGGTAGTAGTTACTCCAAAAGGAACACTTTTTATTACCAATGTTTTTTTATCAACTTCTTCAATGATAGCTCTTACCCTAATTTTACCCCCACGCTTCCCTTCGTTGTAATTAGTAGCATCCATAATACCGCCGGTTAAAAAGTCTGGTAATAACTCAAACTTTTTACCTCGTAAATGTTTTATAGATGCTTCAATTAATTCGCAAAAGTTGTGTGGTAAAATTTTTGTTGCCAAACCAACCGCAATACCTTCTGCTCCCTGCGCCAATAACAAGGGAAATTTCATTGGTAAGGTAACCGGTTCATTTTTTCGACCATCGTAGCTCAACTGGTTATTGGTTGTTTTAGCATTGAAGGCAACTTCCAAAGCAAACTTGCTTAGGCGTGCCTCTATATAACGTGGTGCCGCTGCATCATCTCCTGTGCGTACATCGCCCCAGTTTCCCTGCGTTTCTATCAGCAAATCTTTTTGCCCCATGTTTACCAATGCATCGCCAATGCTCATATCTCCATGCGGATGATACTGCATACTTTGCCCAATGATGTTCGCTACTTTATTAAAGCGTCCATCATCCATTTCCTTCATGGCATGAAGAATTCTTCTTTGTACAGGCTTTAATCCATCCTCAATTGCCGGTACTGCCCGCTCCAATATTACATAGCTGGCATAATCTAAAAACCATGTTTTGTATTGTCCGCCAATGCCGGAGTCGGTGTGCTTGTAATCCTCTTTATTTGCTTTTGCCATTATTAATTTCTTCTGATTCAAGTTTTATTAAAAAATGTTCAATATTCAATTTTCAATAATCAATGTTCAAATTTTTCAAATCAAACGCTGTTAGAAAATTAGATCATCGTTATCAATAAAACCTTTTGGTGTATTATTTTTTAATTTCTTTTTTATTTTCTTTATTATGCTTCGTGGTTATAATACTCTTAGCAATAATTGCAACGAGTTCTTCTGTTTCATTGTAAATCCCTTCTAATTTTTTTGGTTTTATAAATTCTTTTTTAATAATAACTTTTAGGGCAGTTCTACATTCCTTTAATTCTTTTAAAACCACGCCCATCTTATGTATAAAGTCATTTGTTGATTCTGCAGCTTGTGCTTCTCCGTAGTTAAAGGTAGGAGAATGACAAGCTCTGATTAGTTGCCCTGCAATATAATTGCCAGCTCTATTGTTTGGCAAGTTTTCAACAACATCAATCATTCGGCAAGTAAAATCTACAAACCTATCTTCCAAATCATAAATCTTATTAGCCATAAATTGTAGTTAGTAAAAACAATCCTATTTAAAACAAACCCTCAAGTATAACAATTTGAAAATTGAACATTGAGCAACTGCCTGCCGGCAAAGGCAGATTGATAGTTGAACATTTTTCTTGCTAATTAAAAACTCTACTATTCAAAACAAACCTTCAAGTTAAACAATTTGAAAATTGAACATTGAGCATTGATTATTGAACATTAGCCTTTCATTCTTATACCTTCCTCAACTCAAAATCCTTTGCATTTCCCATTTCTCCCTGCACTTCAAAAACCTGCATAGCTGCAAGTGTTTTTAACCGCCAAAGAAGATACGAATCACTGGCGCCAATTTTTACTTTGGTGCCTACCTGTTGTAATATCTTAGATGCTTTTTGAAACTCTGCAGGAACAAACTTTTTTAATTCCTCATCAAAATAATCGTAATCAAATTGTGCTAGTTTTTTACCCCCTTCCAATTTGCGAATGCCTTTATCTTCATTTATTAACTTGGTCCATTCATCAGGGTCCACTTCAAACTCTGATGGAGTTATTTCTCTGGCAAGTTTTTTTGCTTTTAAAAATTCTTTTGCAGGTATTTGGTGTAAATATTCCGGGTAAAAAATATTTCCTTTTTCATTTATGAATGGAAGGTTATTTAGGTAGAGAATAAAAACCCGTCCTTGAAATTCTTTCATGTAATGCAACATCCAATAATATCCACATACATCATGACCATTTTGTGCTGCCCATATCCAAATAATTTCCTCCTCATTTCTCCGCATAGTGCCCACCAGTTCAGCAATTGTTTTATAATCATCTACACTGCCATCATCTACTTTATGAGCATATTCACCGCCCGCAAGTACATCTCTCCACCATTGTTTGCGCATTTCTATTCCTTCGCCCACATAACAATTTTGCAAAGGCCCTACCGATAAATCATCTTTTATTTGTACTATTTCTCCAGCTAAGCTTTCATCCAGCTGAATTACTTCCGCCATAACTTTTACATCTGATTCACCAAAAACTACATGTATCATTTTAAAATTCTATTAATTTATTTAAATTATTTTTTTTGAATGGAATAGTAAACACAACTTGTAAAAAAATTTCTAATCCAAGGAAGTGCTTTTACCAAACCGATTTGTTTGCGTGGCTTCCAGCCAAATTTGTATTCGTAAATTGGGTTGAGCAAATAGTGTGTATTATTTAAAATTTTATACCCTGTTTGTGCCACAATTTTTTCAAATCGTTCTATTGAAATACCCGTTTCTTTTATTTCTATTAAAGCTTTCCAGTCTTCTTTGTTTTTTTTGAGTATCCATTTATATAATGGCGTTGGTAATAAATGATAATAAGGCAATTTAGATAACCATTTGTTTTGACACATTTGCTGGTGACCACCAAGAGGCATTTGCCATGGCGGAAAACCGAAAAATATAATACCGTTTTCCTTTAAGAAGGTTTGCATGTAAGCCATTAATTTAGGCTGGTCGTGTATATGCTCAATAACATCTTTTAAAATAATAATATCAAATGAGCCACCTAATTCTTCAAAATTTGTATCGTAAATATTTTTGGAAATAAGGTGCATTTTGCCTGCCGCAATATCGTCCGCAAGCCATTTTTTACCATCAATTAATCTTGCATCTTCCAGCTCTACTCCTACACCTATACAGCCCCGGTCAATAAAAACTTTTAATACACCACCTTCACCACACCCAATTTCCAACACTCTCATCCCCAGTTTTACCGGAAATTTTTCTTCTATAAAAGGAATCACATATTTGTTTGTGTTGAGAATTTGCATCTCAAAATATCGCTTCCTGTCTTTATGAAATTCAAACATATTTTTATTTTCACTAAAAATCAAAATGATTACAAAACCCACAAATTGTATTAAACTTTTGGCCACTCGCCAATGCCCTTCGCTCCCGCAGAAATGCGGGACTAACCACCCACCGCTTCCACCGCTTCATCCATTTCCACCTGCAAATTATCAATAATAAATTCTTGTCTGCTAGGAGTATTTTTGCCCATATAATATTCCAGCAATTCCTGCATATGTTCACCTTGCTCAGGAATCAATGGTTGTAATTTTATATTTACCCCAATAAAACGGGCAAACTCTTCCGGACTAATTTCTCCCAATCCTTTAAACCTTGTAATCTCCGGTTTTGAGCCAAGCTTTTTTACCGCCGCCTGTTTTTCTGTTTCGTCGTAGCAATAAATGGTTTCCTTCTTATCTCTTACTCTAAATAAAGGCGTTTCTAAAATATATACATGCCCATTTTTTACCAAATCTGGGAAGAATTGTAAGAAAAAAGTCATCAACAATAACCGAATGTGCAGCCCATCAACATCGGCATCAGTTGCCACTACTATATTGTTGTATCGCAAACCTTCATACCCTTCTTCAATGTTAAGCGCATGTTGCAATAAATTAAACTCTTCGTTTTCGTACACAATTTTTTTGGTGAGTCCATAGCAATTTAATGGTTTACCACGCAAACTAAAAACTGCTTGCGTGTTTACATTGCGTGACTTTGTGATGGATCCACTTGCACTATCTCCCTCGGTAATAAAAATCGTACTTTCTTTTTGTTTTTCCAGTACATTATCCTTGTCTTTACCGGTGGCTTCATCGTTGTAATGAAACTTACAATCTCTCAGTTTTTTATTATGCAGATTTGCTTTTTTAGCACGCTCATTAGCCAGTTTTTTGATGCCCGCAAGTTCTTTACGTTCTCTTTCATTCTGTTCAATTCGCTTGCGCAACGAATCGGCAACCGTTGGGTTTCTATGTAAAAAATTATCCAGTTCTTTATGAAGAAAATCATAAATAAAATTCTTCATACTGGCACCGCCTTCGCTTACTTGTTGGCTTCCCAATTTTGTTTTAGTCTGGCTCTCAAACACAGGTTCCTGCACACGTACGCTTACTGCAGCACATATACTTCCACGAATGTCAGATGCATCATAATCTTTTTTAAAATACTCTCTAATTGTTCTTACATAACCTTCTCTAAATGCTGCTAAATGCGTTCCGCCTTGTGTGGTAAATTGTCCGTTTACAAAACTATAATACTCTTCTCCGTAACTATTTTCATGCGTAATAGCCACTTCAATATCTTCCCCTTTTAAATGTATAATTGGGTATCGTATTTCATCTGCATTTGTTTTACGTTGCAGCAAATCGAGCAAGCCATTTTTACTTACATAGCGTTTGCCATTAAGGTTCATTACAAGCCCGGCATTTAAAAAGCAATAGTTCCAAAACTGGTTATCTAAATATTCCTGTACAAAGTGAAAATTTTTAAAAATACTCCCATCAGGTTTAAATTCTACAAAGGTTCCATTGTCTTCTTTACTCGCAGTTTCTTTAGAATCTTTTATTAGAACACCTCTTTCAAATTCAGCGGTTTTCTCCCTACCTTCTCTGTAAGCAGTTACTCTAAAATAATCGCTGAGAGCATTTACAGCCTTTGTACCCACGCCATTTAAGCCCACACTTTTTTGAAAAGCCTTGCTGTCATATTTGGCTCCAGTATTCATTTTGCTTACCACATCTACCACTTTTCCCAGCGGAATGCCACGTCCATAATCTCTAACCGTGAGCGTTTTATCTGCAATGGTTACATCTATATGTTTGCCGTAGCCCATTGCATGCTCATCAATACAATTGTCAATTACTTCTTTCAATAAAACATACACGCCATCATCCGGACTACTCCCATCCCCCAGTTTACCTATGTACATACCTGGTCGTAGGCGTATATGTTCCTTCCAATCGAGGCTTCGTATATTTTCTTCGTCGTATTTTACATCTATTTTTTCTGCCATATTATTTCGTACTTGGTATGTAGTATTGAAATCGAACTCCAATACCTTTCTGTCATTTATATTTTATTAAGTTGTTAATATTCATAATTTTTAATGTTAGCCCAGCAAAGACAATAGCTTCAGTCATCTTCAGTGGCGTCGCACATTTCATCTTCAGTTAATTATTTAGCTTTAATCATGCATTGATGTAACCTAGTACAATAATAAATGGTTCAATTAATAAATTTTTAACCACTTTAATTTTGCATGTTTTAATTCCATGATGTTATCTCCTACTTAACCTTCCAAATTTCCCTCTCCTTCGGTGAGGATAGGAGGGGCTTTTCTCAGCGAATTTATCAAACCACACTTTCAAATTCATCATACATTTTCCACAAAGTTCCTAAAAATGTTAGCAAATATATAATTGTTTCTTGTTTATTCTATTTAAAGCTATTCCTTAACAACTATAACTGATAGTGGAACGTAGTTTGAATATTATATTTTAAACAAACAAAAAAAGGAAACAAATGAAAAACATGAAATGGTTTATTGGTGCATTAGCAGTATTTACCATTATATCCTGCAACAGCACACAGGTTATTTCTTCTTATAAAGATGATAAAGTAACCGCAAAGGATTACAAAAAAATTCTTGTCTTGGGTATCTTCCAGCAAAAAGAAAGATCATTAAGGCAAGAAGCAGAAACAAAATTAGTTAACAGATTAAAAGATGAAGGTTACAATGCAGTGTCTGCCATGGAAGATTTTGGTCCTAAAGCTTTTGAAAAAGTATCAGAAGACCAGCTTGCTGCCAATTTAAAATCCAGTGGTTATGATGCAGTAATTACAACTGCATTGTTAGATAAAACCAAAGAAGAAAATTACCAACCAGGTACTTCTCGTTTGCAACCGGTAGGTGTTTTCTATAATAGGTTTGGCAGATATTATTCTACCGTTTATGATAGAGTGTATCAACCAGGTTATTATACCACCTCTACAGATTATTTTTTAGAAAGTAATTTGTACGATATAAAAAGTGGTGATTTGATTTATTCTATTCAAACAAAATCTTACGATCCATCATCTGCCACAAGTTTGGCAAGTGATAATAGTAAGCGAATTGTACAAGACCTAAAAGAAAAAGGTGTTTTTGTAAAAAAATAATTGTTCAAGCATGCAATCGAAAAAGCGGAAAAAGAAATTCTTTCGCTTTTTTATTTGCAAAGTGTTCTACACAAAACTTTAATGTCCTGTTATATTTTTTTTGATTAGTATTTTAAAAAACAGGATTGTATTTCGGTATGCTATTATTGAGGAGTTAAACTTCTGCAATACAAAAAGAAAGAAATTACTACATTTATACATAATTTTATGCAGATGACAAAGCAAATATTGATAGAACAAACATTGAAAATTTTTAATCAGCTTCCTGAAGATAAGGTGGAAGAGATTTCCGATTTTGCAGATTTTATATTAAAGAAATATGAAGATTCTTTACTAATAAAAAATATAGAGAAGGTTACTTCTGAAAGTAATGCTTTTAATTTTTTACATGAGGAAGAAGAACTTTACAAGTTATCTGATGTAAAAAAATTATACAATGATTAAAGGGGATATTGTACTTATTACATTCCCATTTACTGATTTAAGTGGAAGCAAACTAAGGCCTGCAATTATTTTAGCCACAAACAAATTAGATGTAACTGTTTGCTTTATTACCACACAAATTTCATACTTAGAGTCAACAGATATACAAATTAAACCTTCTCAATACAATGGTATTAAGCAACATTCTCTAATAAGAACAAGTAAAATTGCAACTTTGGACAAAACGCTTGTTAAAGGGCTTATTGGACAACTTTCTGCTGATGAAATAAAATTGATCAATACTAATTTGAAAATATTGTTTCAAATAATTTAATATAAAATATTGCAACCTTTAATAACCGACCGCAACTTCATTAAAACAATATCCGAAGAAAAGCTAGATGAGAATGATGCCTTTCGCAGTTACCTGCAAAAAATGGATAGCAACGAATTAGATAAGAAAGTTCATGCTATTAATGATATTATTACCCCTCAAATTGATTGCACCCAATGCGGTGCTTGCTGCAGACAATTAATGATAAATGTAACCGAGGAAGAAAAAATAAAAGTTGCCCATCACTTACAAATTACTCCCGAAGATTTTAAAGACAAATACTTAGAAGAAAGTATGCAGGGTAAATTGATTATGAGCAGTATTCCCTGTCATTTTTTAGCTGATTCTAAATGTACTGTTTATGAAAACAGGTTTACAGAATGCAGGGCTTTTCCACACTTGCACGAAACCAATTTTAAAGGACGGTTATTTGGTACATTAATTCATTATGCTATGTGTCCTATAATTTACAATGTGGTGGAAGAATTGAAGGTGGAAGTTGGGTTTAAGGAGAAGACAAAGAATTTGTATTAGAAAAAAATAACCAGCCTCTGCGTGCACCCACCGATGGGCAAGCAAATCGCAGACCTTAACACTTGACCATTAATTACAGCTTGATCAATTATCTGTAAATTTGTAGAATGAAACCAAGGTTATATTTTGACACTTCTGTGTTTGGCGGTGTATATGATGAAGAGTTTGAAGAAATTTCTTCTTTGCTTTTTGAAAAAGTAAAGTTGGGACAGATTATTTGTGTTTATTCAGATTTATCAGAAACAGAACTTCAAAATGCACCCGAAAGAGTTAAAGAATATTTTGCAGAATTACCAAAAGAGCATATGTTATTTGTTGAGGTAACAGAAGAAGCCTATGAACTTGCACAGAAATATTTAGACGAGAAAGTTGTGGGTCTGACAAGTGCTGATGATTGCAGACATATTGCAACTGCCACCCTTAATAAAGTAGATATTTTGGTAAGTTGGAACTTCAAACATATTGTAAACGTTTTTAGAATTCGTGGCTACAATTCAATAAATTTACGTTGTGGTTACTCACAACTTGATATTCGTTCACCAAAAGAAATTGTATATAATGAAGACGATAATTAAAAAAGAAAAAACGTTTGACACAGTCAAAGTTTTTCGTGAAATCAAAGAAAAAATAGCAAAAGAAACTGAAAAGATGACTTTTGCCGAATTCAAGGAATACTTGAATAAAAACAAATTGCAGACAGTCAAATAAATTTTGCCTCGCCCGACAAATGTTTGTAGGGGGATTAAATCATGCACAGATTTGTGAATTGTTGAAATCTTTTGCTAATATCTACTGCACAATAAAAGATGAAAAAAGATTTGTTGTTGAAGGGCTGGTGGATGGGCAGCACTACCCCGCAGCGAAGCGAGGAGTAGTGCAGACAGCCGCAACAAATGCCTAATTATTGCACGAAAACCACAGCCCCAAAAACTCCTTATTTTTTTATTAACAAATTAATAGGTTACCTATTAATCACAATTGTATTAACTAAGTTTGTAAACTATTCATAATCTATAAACTCACACAAAATGAAATTCACTAAAATGACGATTGCTGCGGCACTTATGGTTGCTGTAGCATTTACAAGTTGCAAACCTAAAGATTCAGAAATTAAGGCTAATGTAGAAACTGCATTGAAGGCAGACATGAAAATGGCAAGCACTGCTGTTGATGTAAAAGATGGTGTAGTAACACTTTCAGGCGAATGCACTGATGCTGAATGTAAAGCAAACTGCGAAAAAACTGCGGCTGGCGTTAAAGGTGTTAAACCTCCTGTGGTTAATAATTTAACCGTGGCTGCTCCAGTTTCTGTAGAGCCGGCTCCTGCTTCTACAACTACTATGTTAGATGCTGCTACCCAACAAAAAGTAAAAGATGGTTTAAAAGATATGCCATCTGTATCTGTAACTTTTGCTGACGATAAAGCCGTTTTATCAGGCGAAGTAACTGCAAAACAAAGAATGACAATTATGCAAATGCTTGCTGCTGCAAACGTAAAGTCTGACGTGAGCAAATTGATGGACAAAAAATAATTTTAATTTCCCTTACCAAATAAAACAAACAACATGGCCTTACAAGATAAATATGCAGCACTTTTAACTGCAGCACAAACACACGGCGTTTCAAACCTTTCTGTTGCAGAACAAAATGGTGTACTACATGTAAGCGGTACTGCAAAAAGTACGGCGGATTATGATGCTCTTTGGGCTTTATACAGCCAAATTGATCCTAACATGGCTAGCGGAGATTTAATGATGAACATCGATATTAAAGCTGATGCAGGTGCTCAATTAAAAGTGACTACTGACTCTACCAACCTTAACATTAGAAGTACACCAAGTACCGAAGGTGAAATTGTAGGAAAAGCTGCACATGACGAAGTAGTTACATTGGTTGAAAAAACCGATGACAGTTGGTGGAAAGTAAGAACAGCACAGGGTGAAGAAGGATATGCTTATGCACAATATCTTTCTCCTATGTAATTGGTTTTATAAAATTTAATAGAAGGCTGTTTCATTTATTTGGAACAGTTTTTTTTTGCTAATTAGTTATTAGTTGATTAGTTGATTACTGGGTTTTGTTTTTGGTATGTTTATAAAATACTCAAAATGTATTATTTGTTAAGATTAATGGTCGATTACGGAGTTTGTATTTATGGAAAGTCAATCAACAAATCAACCAGTCAACTAATCAACTATCCTTCCATCATAAACGTAGAAAATATCGTAGTGCCATATCTCCTTTCTGAAACGTGGTTTTCAGTCTTTCTATAATCATTTCTTGGAGTATGTTCCAGGATAAATCTACCGCCGGGGTTTAATAATCCTCTTTCAAAGATTCGGAGTGGCAAATCATCAATGGTTGTCATGGCATATGGAGGACCGGCAAAAATAAAATCGTATTTATTACTGCAAGAATTAATGAAAGTGAAGACTTCACTTTTGATGACCTTGAAGTTTTCGAACTTTAAATCTTCCGCAGTTTTTTTTATAAAGTCGTACATTTTATTATCCTTTTCTACAATGGTAAGATCGGGCACTCCCCTACTTGCCAGTTCGTAACTTATACAACCTGTACCACCAAAAAGATCGAGTGTGGTAAGTTCTTCAAAGTCTAACTGGTTTTGTAGAATGTTAAACAAACCTTCTTTTGCTATATCGGTTGTAGGCCTTGTATGAGGCATATTCGCAGGCGGCTGTATGCGCCTTCCGCCGTGGGTTCCGCTAATTATACGCATTGTGCAAGTGCTGTAAGATGGTTATAAAAATGTTGCGGTAGTTCCTGTAAATCATCAGCAACAATTACATCTGCAAAAGCGGCTGAAAAGGAAACATGTAAAAAATATTTATATACTTCGGTAAACAGACTTGAGTCTTTATCAACCATGCCGCTCAATATTAAATGGATAGATGCGGCAGGAATTTGAAAACGCTCACACACATTTAAAAGATGGTAACACACATCTGCAGGAGTTTCGTAGTCAAAATATTGAACTAAATGTATTTTACCTTCTTTAACTAATAAAACTTTAATACTTGCATGGTAAATAATGCATTGAAGCGTGTCTGTATTATTGGAAACAAAATTAAATTGCTCCGAGGTTGAATGGGCAAAATTATTTTTAGGAAATATATTATTGAATGCTTCATACACTTTATCAGGCACACGATAAATTAATTTGATATCATTTCCCTTTACATTCTCCTGAAAGCAAACAGCCGCTTTATCTTGCCCAAACATTACATTGCAAACTTTGCTTTTTTCTTCGTCAATAAAATATTCTGTTGGAATTAAGGTGGAAGCAGTAAAGTTGTAAAAAATATGTACAGATGCAAAGGTTTGTTTGAAAACCTCTTCCTGCGACAATATATTTTTTATAGCAGCCGCATACTCGCCCGGAGAAATATGTTTGTTTAAATTATAGGAATAATATCCTGCAACCGAAAACGGATTCTTAAAAAAAATAATAATTGAAATATTTTCATTACCTGCTTCTACCAATAAATGTAGATCAGAAAAATTATTGATAACCGGTGGAATTTTAAATGCAATTTTCAAAGCCTGAATTTAGGCAGGCAAAATAAGATATTTTTGCTTACTTATGGAAAGTGGCGCAACATTTAATGATTTAAAAGTACAGGTAAATAATAAGCAAATACTCTCTATTGCTCTCCCAATAACGCTTTCCATACTTATACCACAATTAAATATGCTTATAAACAGCATATTTTTAGGACAAGTAAGTGAAGAGGCATTGGGCAATGCCGGCATTACAGGAGTGTTTTATTTAATATTTGCCGTGGCTGGACATGGGCTTAATAATGCTATGCAAAGTGTTTTTTCTAACAATGCCGGCAGTGGAAACCATGAGAAATTTAAAACAATTCTAACGCAGGGCATCCGTATAAGTTTGCAGTTTGCAACCATAGGCATTTTATTTACCTGGTTAATTGCACCGCTCATAATGAAACAGGTTGCGGATGCAGCAGCCTACCCGCAGGAAATGAGTTTTTTAAAAATAAGAATATTAGGGCTCCCATTTTTGTATCTCTTTCAAATGGGCAATGCGTTTTTGGTAGCATCGCTTAACAGCAAATATTTAATGATTGCATTTATTTGCGAAGCTTTGGTAAATATAGTTTTCGATTATTTTTTGATATTTGGTTATGGGGGTTTTCCAAAAATGGGTTTTAATGGTGCGGCTGTAGCATCGGTTATTGCTGAATGTACGGGGATGTTGGTTGTATGTAGCGTACTCATTTTTACCGGCTTAAAAAACAAGTATGGGTTACTGCAAAATTTAAAATATCATAAAGAAATAAGCAAACAAATTTTAAAAGTTTCCTTACCCCTGGTAGCTCAATATGTAATAAGTGTAACTACTTGGCTTATTTTCTTTTTATTACTGGAAGGTAGAGGAACCAATGCAAAGGCTATTAGCAATGTAATGCGTAATGTTTTTGGAATAGCAGGTGTATTTATTTGGGCATTTGCAAGTACTTGCAATACCATGGTAAGCAATTTAATGGGGCAAAAAAGAGAAGATGAAATTGTATATGCCATTACAAAAATTATGTGTTGGAGTATTGGTTTTGCTGTTGTGCCTGTATTAATTTTAAATATTTATCCCGAAGTGTTTTTTAGCTTATTTGGGCAAAGTGAAAGTTTTATTGAAGAAGGAATTTCAGTGATAAGAATGGTATCGCTCGGTATAATATTTATGAGCATAGCCAACATTTGGTTGAATGGTGTAACGGGCACAGGTCAAACACAAATGAATTTAAAAATAGAAATTGTAGCTATCACACTTTACATGACCTACACTTTTTATTTTATGAAAGTAAATTACATTTCGCTTGCCATGGGTTGGAGCAACGAGTTCATTTACTGGACAGCAATTTTCATCATGTCATTCCTATACTTAAAGAGTGGAAAGTGGAAAACGAAAAAAATTAACCATCCTTCTTAATTTTCTCCCAGCATAATTTTAACTACCATTTCCTTCATCAACATGGAGCCCGGTGTCCCGCTATCTCCTACTCCTTTGCTTTTAAGATCGTAATGATGCAGTAGCAACAGCATTTTTTCAATACCATTATATCCATAATTTTTCATGGCATCTTTTGCCTGAGCAAGAGATAAAGGATTAAAATAAAATAATGGTTTTAAGGCAGCATCGCTTTTATCGTTCATACCATACACAGCATAAATTTTACTGAAGTATGCATATAGTGCCGGCAGCACCATTTGTATGGCAGCGGCTTTTGGGTTTGCATCAAAGTAATTTATAATTTTTATAGATTTTGCAAGATCCTTCTTTGCAATGGCTGCCTGTAACTCAAAAACATTGTACTCTTTACTGATGCCAATAAATTTTTCAATATCATCATCGTCAATTGTTTTTTTATTTTGAAGGTTTACAGAAAGCTTATCTATCTCATTGGCAATTCTGCTCAAATCATTGCCTGTATGTTCTTCTAATAATGAAGCCGATTTAGGTTGAATAGTATAGCCTTTGCTTTTTGCAAGTTCAATAATCCACTCCTGCATTTTACCTTCTGCAATTTTTTTTGTGGTTAAAACTTCTGCATTTGTTTGTAATATCTTGTATAATTTAGTTCGTTTATCTACTCCTTTTGCTTTATAACCTACTACAAATATGGTAGTGGCCAAAGGTGAAGCAATGTAACCTTCCAGCTTATCAATGTCCTTCATATGCTGTGCCTCCTTTAAAATAACCACTTGCTTTTCTGCAAACATTGGGTAGCGCCTACAAGCATTTATTACAGCTGCCCAATCTGCATCTTTGCCATAGAAAACCGTGAGGTTAAATTCCGCTTCTGCTTCAGGTAACAGATGATGTTCTGCAAAATCTATTACCTGATCAATGTAATATTCCTCATCACCTTCCAACCAATAAACCGGTTTAAATGTTTTTTTCTTCCAACTTCCAATAATTTTTTCTACACTCATAATTTATTTAATATCAATGTGATAATCGCATTAACATATCATTTTAAGATTTTTGGCACAGTATTCGTAAATAGGTCGCCAGAATAAAGAAATACGAAAATATTGTATTAATTTTTACTTGATAACCAAATTTTATTTCATTTTTTAAATTCATAGTTATGGCATTCGAAAATTATCCGGAAACAGATCAAACATCATTGAAACAAACAACTGTTTCTCCTGAGAAAAAAAACAATTTACGCACCGTGCTTACGGCTGCTTTAGTAGTAGGTTTACTAGGAACCTGGGGTTATATCATTTATGATAAAAACCAAACCAAAGAAACAATCGATCAGAAAGAGACAATGATTGCAACAACATCTACCCAGCGTGACCAGTTACAGAAAGAATTGGAAGATGCAGCAATGAGATACGATGTTTTGAAAACCTCCAATTCAAAAAAAGATAGTTCAATTACCGTAAAAGACAGAGAAATTGATGAGAAGAAAGCAAGAATTCAACAATTACTTAATAAATCAAATGCTACTCAAGCAGAATTAGCCGAGGCTAAAAGATTGATCAGTTCATTGAATGGTGATATTGATGGATATAAAGAGCAAGTGGCTGTTTTGCAAGAACAAAAAACCCGCTTAATTTCTGAAAAAGCAATGGTAGTTTCTCAAAGAGATAGAGTACAAAGAAATTATGACTCTTCTACCTTAGTTATTAAAGAGAAAGAAAACTTAATTGATGTTGGTTCTACTTTACACGCTTCTAATTTTAGCATTGTTGGTATCAATGAAAGAAACAATGGTAAAGAAAAAACAACTACAACCGCTAAAAAGGTAGATAAATTGAGAATTAGTTTTGATTTAGATGAGAACATGTTATCTGAAAGTGGTACAAAAGAAATTTATGTATGTATTACTGCTCCAGATGGTACGCCAATTGCTGTTCAGGCAATGGGTTCTGGTACCTTTAATACAAGACAAGGTTCTGAAAAACCTTACACACAAAAGTTAGATGTTAACTATACTCAAAATAAAAGACAAACGGTAAGTTTTGACTGGAAGCAAGGATCAAACTTTACAACAGGTAATTATAAAATAGAAGTGTACAACAATGGTTTTAAAGTAGGTGAAGGTTACAAACCATTAAAAAAAGGTGGAATTTTTAGCTAGTCTATTTAAATCTGAATATTACTTTGGAGGTTATATTACAAAAAGCGGCAAATTTAATTTTGCCGCTTTTTTGGTTAAAATAAAAATCTCAATGAACCTCTACCTGTATGAATAGTGGCTGTGGTGCTTGGTTTTCGTCCTTCATATTGTAGGGACAGTTCAGCATTACCTGCAATTCTTTTCGTAAACTCTACATTCCATAAGTAATTTTTGCCAGGCTGTAAACCATCTAACAATAAATATCCTACCGTAGTATTTTGTGCGCCTTTGTAAGCATCAAAATCTATATTGTTATAAGTAAATTTTAAATTAATACTACTGCCCGAAAGAATATTATATTTTACTTCTGTAATGATGGCATTGTTTATTGCCTTCTCTAATGAATCTATTCTGTTTTGTTTTATTGCATAAGAATAACCCAATGTAGCCCGTAAATTAGATTTGTACACGTAGGTTAAACTTGGTTCAATTGCATTTTGCAATACATTATAATTTCTATTATCAAATTTTAATGCCTGGGTAGAAAGTGTATTTTTTATTTGTTTGATAAGTATGGTTGAAACCAAATTTTTCTTTACGCTAGCTCTAATTCTACCATTCAACGTTCTCGTTCCTCTACTTTCAAAACCAAAGGATAACAATGCTTTTGAGGATGCTTTGCTGTGGGTAAATTCTAAACCAAATTTTGCGCTAGTGCGGTTATAAAAATAAGTGTTTGATAAAAATGAATTTAGCGTAAGCAAGGTAGTATCAATTACATTTTTACTAAAAGGGTTAAATAAAAAGTCTTTATTGGAAATATTTTTTTTAGCAATCTGCAATGCAGAACTCGTTGTACTTCTCAATAATAATTTTCTCCATCCCTTGTTTTTTAAAGGATTCATGATCGTTTTGGGATCTAAATCTACACTATAATTAAACTGTAAATAATTTGCTTTTACATATTGGTTGCCCGGTGTATAAACCCTTATATATTTTTTTTGATCCTGAAAAATGGCTTCTTCAAATTCATTTAGTTCGGTCACACCATTACCATTATAATCTATCCAAGTATATAAACCTTGTCCCGCAGGTACTTGCACATATGAAAACTCTCTCCGCTGCTCTTGTCCACTGCCTACTTCGTACAGAATATTTCCGTTTACAAAACCTTTAAATTCATTTACAAAATATTCAGCCCGGCCCAAAATACTTTTATCCGCTTTTTGTTTGCTTACTGTACTATCTATTATATGTAGTTTTCTGTAAGTACCTGTAAATTTAAACCTGTGATTTTCATTGCCAAACAATTCTGAAAAAACACTGTAGTTATCGCTTTTATCGGCAGCTAATAAGGATTGTTTTCTTGGTAAAAAATCTTTACGCTGCATAAAGGAAACTCCCCATTTATTAAGTTTTGTTTGATTGGTACGTGCATAAAATTCGTATACATTAAATGCAAAACTGGTAAAATTTAACGAGTCGGGAATCTTATCTGCAAGTTTATTTCTTTCACCTGTATATTTAAAACCGGTTTCTAAAGAACGAACTTTTGTAAAGATTTTATTTATATCAACATAAGGCCTAAAAAAAGTTCCCTTTTGTAACACTGCATTAAAATTTGTAAAACTGATATTGGTAGCTAATTTAAAACCATTATTGTTTAACTGTTGTTGAAACCTTTGTCTAAAGCCATTGTAACCATCGCCTCTTTTATAATTTGTAACTTCATACAATACATTATTACTGTTGCTATCCGTAAGTTTAGCAGTTAAACTTGTTATTTGTTCATTGGCTGCTGCTAAATCAAATGGCAAACTCCAATCCCTTAAAAATTCAATGTTCCTCAATCTTTCTATAGGTTTGAAACGATTGTCAACATATTCATATCCTGCAGTAGTTTGCAAAATTGCTTGCCTTTTTAAAATTTTTACTTTTTTATTATCATTCTGCAATTGCAATTTTACTGCCATGCCGGTATTGTCTTGCTTATCTTTTGCCGAAAATAAATTAAGGTCATAATTGCTCATGGCAACTTCTGTTTTAATCTTTGTAAAAGCATTAATAACATATTCGGCACCTGCAGTAAAAACCTGCAATTTTTTTGGTGTTACTAATAGAGTTACAGGTTCCCAATCTCCCTGTTTAATATTATTTATAGGTGCTATCCATTTAAATGCCCTGCCATTGGTAGCATTTTGTAGCTGTATATAATTCCCTTTGTTTGCACCTACAAACGTAAACGAAAGTGAGTACAATGAATCTGCAGCATTGGAAGAGAGAATATATACAGCTGGATAAACAACAGCATTCACCAACGAATCTGTTTTTCTGTACAAAATTTTTCCAACAGCAAAAGTATCTCTTACTGCACTTTGGTAAAATGCAGTGGTAGTACTATCACCTGCATCTGCCAAAAATTGTTTTTGTTTTACATCCAACAACTGATCTATAGAAGAATTTTTTGCATCGGTGTTTGAAAAAGCCCCCAGATAAATATTTAGGTTCTTGTTTATTTTAACTTCATCGCTGAGG
Organism: Ferruginibacter sp.; assembly: GCA_031398005.1. Taxonomy (GTDB): domain Bacteria; phylum Bacteroidota; class Bacteroidia; order Chitinophagales; family Chitinophagaceae; genus Ferruginibacter. Next base: position 101,554 of record JANNMO010000035.1, on the reverse strand, counting down.
TATAGTTGAGAGTTTAAAAAACTCCTGTCTGAGTATTCAAATTCTATTTGTATTCTCACATCTTTTGTAATTAAACGCTTAGGCGTAAAAGTTAATTCAGCGGTATTATAGTTTATGACATAATCTTGGTCTTCTCCCCTTTGCAATCTCATGCCATCTATAAAAACTCTTTCAGTATTGGCCAGTACCACAAAAAATAATTCATTATTCGCTCCTCTAAGTCTGTATGGTCCTTGGTTTCCTTCCAATGGCACAATAATGTTTTTAGTGAATTTGCCTTTGGTAACTGCACCACTTACCAATAATGAATTAGAAATATTTTTGCTGATCTTATTATCAGATAAAATGGAAATACCCTGTACACGTTTGTAAAAATTGAGAAAATAATTTTTACTTTCTCTAATATCAATGTCACCCAAACTCACTGCCCAGTTTTTCTTTTTTGCCTGAAAAAATATCCGATCAAAATCACGTAAGTCTTGGGTATTACCATCAGGTTGTATTGGAATATTGTTATCGGTAACGGCTGCTGTTATTTCAATACTATCGCCAATATAGCCGCTCAGCTGTAAGTTTAATGTGCTGTTCACCACCGCATCTTGGTTGTTTCCAAAAGAAATTGCTCTTCCAAAACTTCCATCCGTTTGCAATGTACCAAAGTTTAAAAGTGGATTATTTTGTTTGGAATTATTTATTACTGTAAAAGGATTTTCTGTTGTAAAACGATTTCTCACTGCTTCATAATCAAATCTTCTTGCTACAGCATTTATTTTAAATGGGAAAATCCGGTAAGTAATTTCTATACTGTCAACAGAGGGTTTTTCTTTCCAGTTAATGGCAGCGTTTACTTCATCTACCGTGTATAAATTTTTATCAATATTAGCAATTGATAAAGTACCCGGCGCAATGGTTAAGCTGTCTATTTTTTGAAAAGGAAATTTTACAGCAACTTTTTTATTTCTTAAATTAGAGATGGTGGACGGGGTAATTTGCCCAAAACTAACAGTGCCCATTAAACAACATGCTGCTGTCGCAAAAAAAAACAGCGTAAACGATGAACAATTGTATTTTTTATAGTTGAAGATGGTTACGGTTATTTTTTGTGAATATAGGTTGATTTTTAAAGAGGTTTTATTGATTCTCATGGTTTAAAGAGAATTTCACACATTAATTGCTAGTCAATCGTTTTCAAATTTACAGTTAATAGCATTTATAACATGCACATCGGGAATTGACACTTAACTCATATCACAAACAGTTTTAATTTTAAAACTTGCCAGAAAATCATTCAGCCTAATCTATGCTTACAAGAACGATATTTAAAAAGAAAACGTTTTAAAATTCGATTTATTTATACATGATAATATTTATTTTTTTTGCCGGAATGACGGGAAGGCGTTTGATTTTGAAAAAGGCGGGAAGTAAATGCTAAGCATTTTGAAAAAGACAATAAAAAATCCCCTCTGATTTTTCAGAGGGGAAATATTTGGGAAGTTTAAAACTATGAACTTTAAACTTTGATCCTTCAACTTCTTAGTAACCCATTCCACCCATATCAGGTGCACCATGGCTATGAGGAGCTTCAGCTGCTGGTTTGTCTGCAATTACACACTCAGTTGTAAGCAACATACCTGCAATAGACGCAGCATTTTCCAATGCTACACGGCTCACTTTTGTAGGATCAATAATACCTGCTTTAAACATAGAAGTTTCGTACTGCTCTGTTCTTGCATTGTATCCATAATCTCCTTTACCGTTTTTAATGGCTTCTACAACTATAGAACCATCAACTCCTGCATTAGCAGTAATTATTCTTAATGGCTCTTCAATAGCACGACGAACAATGGCCATACCGGTAGTTTCATCAGCTATTTGTCCTTTTACTTTAGGATCTAAAGCAACCAATGCACGAATGTATGCAACACCACCGCCAGGTACAATTCCTTCTTCAACCGCTGCACGAGTAGCGTGTAAAGCATCGTCCATACGATCTTTTTTCTCTTTCATTTCTACTTCGGTTGTAGCACCAACATATAATACCGCAACACCGCCAGCCAATTTAGCTAAACGCTCTTGTAATTTTTCTTTATCGTAATCTGAAGTGGTATTTTCTACCTGTGCTTTAATTTGATTTACACGTGCAGTAATATCTTTTTTAGCACCTTTACCACCTACTATTGTTGTATTGTCTTTATCGATGGTAACAGAAGCCGCTTGACCAAGTGTAGTTAATTCAACACCATCTAATTTATGACCTAGTTCTTCACTTACCACCGTTCCTGCAGTAAGAATAGCAATATCAGTCATCATTTCTTTACGACGATCACCAAAACCAGGAGCTTTTACAGCTGCTACTTTTAACGTACCACGCAATTTATTCACAACCAATGTTGCCAATGCTTCTCCTTCTAAATCTTCGGCAATAATTAATAAAGGGCGGCCACTTTGTGCAACTTTTTCCAAAATATGAAGAATATCTTTCATTATTGATATCTTCTTATCAAAAATAAGTATGTAAGGATTTTGTAATTCCACACTCATTTTCTCACTGTTCGTTACAAAATATGGAGATACGTATCCTCTGTCAAACTGCATACCTTCTACTATATCAACAGTAGTATCTGTACCTTTTGCTTCTTCAACTGTAATAACACCTTCTTTACCAACTTTTACAAATGCTTCAGCTATTAATTTACCAATAGTTTCATCATTGTTAGCCGAAATAGTAGCTACCTGCTGTATCTTTTTTGAATCGTTGCCTACTGCCTGGCTTTGCTCACGCAAGTTTTGTACAATTAAAGAAACTGCCTTGTCTATTCCACGCTTCAAATCCATTGGATTTGCACCTGCTGCTACCATTTTAAGACCTTCGCTTATAATAGCTTGAGCCAATACAGTTGCTGTTGTAGTACCATCTCCAGCTATTTCTGCGGTTTTGCTAGCTACTTCTTTAACCATTTGTGCACCCATGTTTTCAATTGGGTCTTCCAATTCAATTTCTTTTGCTACGGTTACACCATCTTTAGTAACTGCCGGCGCACCAAATTTTTTCTCTATAACTACATTACGACCTTTTGGCCCAAGGGTTACTTTTACTGCATTTGCAAGGGTATCAACACCCTTTTTCATTTTATTTCTAGCTTCGATATCGAAGTAAATTATTTTGCTCATTGTATATTAATTTGATAATGTGATAATCTGCTGATGTGCTAATGCCCACACTATATTATTATTTAATTTTTTAAAGAAATTTCGAGTTAAAAGAATTAGCATATTAGCACATCAGCTAATTAGCTAATTGAATGCTTACACTATCGCCAGTATATCGGACTCCCTCATTATCAACAAATCCGCACCCTCTATCTGTATTTCGGTACCAGCATATTTTCCGTAAAGAACTGTATCGCCAGCTTTCACTGTCATTGGTTCATCTACCTTGCCCGGACCAGCCGCTAAAACAATTCCTCTTGATGGTTTTTCTTTTGCGGTATCAGGAATGATAATTCCGCCAGCAGTTTTTTCTTCTGCTGCAGCAGCTTTCACAATAACCCTATCGTGCAGTGGTGTAATGTTTAGCTTTTTTGAAGTAGCCATAATTTTTGTTAATTTATTAAATTGATGAATGAATTTTTAAGTATGCAAAAGTACCCTAATAATTATACCAATAGCTATTAATTAGAATTAGTGGCAGATTTTGCAGAACATTGACAGCAATTATTAAAATTGGTAGGACAATTTTGCAGGTATCTTCATTTATGTCCAGGCTATTATTACTTGTCTAATGTCTTACATCTATAGTCTAACATCTAATATCTAATTCTTTTTCTTTTTTATTCCTTAGTTTTGCGCCTTCAATAAAGGTTTTTGAGACGATGTTAAGCAGAAGAAATATTAGAGTAAAAGTAATGCAAACCTTATACGCATTGGATAGTATGAGTGGTGGCGTAAAGCCCGGAGAACCTATCTCCATTCTCACAAAAAAGATAGAGCAAAGCAAGCAATTATTTACCTACCTTATTTATTTTATTACAGAAACGGCTCGGTATGCTGAAACAGATGCTAATAATAAAGCCAGTAAAAATTTGCCTACGGCCGAAGACCTTGTAACCAATACCAAGATAGCGGGCAACGAAGTGCTTTGGAAAATTGTGGAAGATCTAAGTTTTAAAGCCACCATTAAAGAGGTAAATGCTGTTCACATTATGGACAACGAATTACTTAAAAAAACTTACAGAATACTTACTGCTACGCCAGAGTATAAGGAATACATAGAATTACAAGCAAGGGATAACCGAAGCGAAAAGAAAATGCTGGAATTTATCTTTACAGATTTGTTATTGCCTAATGAAGATTTTATAAACCATATTGAAGAGCATTTTATAAATTGGGATGATGACGCCGAAATGATGCACTCTTTGGTAATTGCATATTTAAACAAACCCGGTCAACAAAATTTTCAGGATTTTTTAAGCAAGGAAAAAATAAATTTTGCTAAAGATTTATTGAATACGGTGTTGGATAAAAATGAGGAAACTTTAGAGTTAATAAAGCCTAAATTAAAAAACTGGGATGCAGACCGCATAGCTGCGCTGGATTTGATTCTACTACAAATGGGTGTTTGCGAATTTTTATATTTTGAAACCATTCCTACCAAGGTTACTATTAATGAATACATCGATCTTGCAAAAGCTTACAGCACTCCACAAAGTGGACAGTTTGTAAACGGTTTGCTGGATAACATTCACAAAGAATTACAGACAGAAAATAAACTGGAAAAAGTAAATTTTAAAGAAAGAAAATAATAACATGTTTAATAAATATTTGATAGCGGGAATTGTATCGGTTACGATTTTTATGAGTTGCGATGTACGCAAACATGATAAATTGCAAACCAATAACCAGCTTACACAACAGATACAAATTAAGGACGCAACTACAGTACAAATAATAGACAGCTCTTATAATTTTGGGAAAGTAACAGATGGCGAAATTGTAGAATACAATTACAGGTTTAAAAACACTGGTACAAAACCACTTATTGTTACCAATGTAGGTGCAAGCTGCGGATGTACAGTACCAGAAAAACCAGAGCAACCAATACAACCTGGTGAAACCGGTTTTATTAAAGTAAAATTTGACAGCAAAGGCAGGGTGGGAAATGCGCATAAAACGGTAACAGTTTCCTCCAATGCAGAACCAGCTTTTCCTGAGTTATTATTAACCGGGGAAGTAGTAGAAAAGAAAAAATAATAATTAACAATCACGGCTTTTAAAGCTATATAAAAACAAACAACAATGTACTTATCAATTTTTTTACAGGCAGGTGCTGCCACATCATCATGGACGACTCCTGTAATGATGGGCGGAATGATTTTAGTATTCTATTTCTTTATGATTCGCCCACAGGCAAAAAAAGCAAAAGACCAGAAAAAATTTGTAGCAGATATGCAAAAGGGAGATAAAGTTGTAACCATTGCCGGCATACATGGTACCATCAATAAATTAAATGATGATGGAACTTTATTGTTGGAAACAAGCCCGGGCAGTTATATGAAAATTGAAAGAAGCACTATCAGTATGGAGTGGACGGCTAATGTGAATAAGGTAGCTGGAGTTGAGGTGAAGAAGTGATTTGTGAGTAGTGAATTGTGAATGGGTAATTTTAAGTGGCAAAATAATTTTACTTTAATGAAGTTTTAATGGTTTTAAATTTTGAATAATTTTCAAAGTTTAAAGCCATTTATTATATGGACAGGAAATGGAATTTTATTTTAATTAATTATTCGCTAAAATCTTCGAGTTCCTTCTCCTTTGGAGTTCCGAAAGTCTTCGGAAGGGATGAGGTTTTTGTTTAATTAAAAACTTAATTTTAACTATGCTAAAAATTGGTCTTACTGGTGGAATAGGCTCTGGCAAAACAACCGTTGCGCAAATTTTTGAAGTATTGGGTGTACCGGTTTATTATGCAGATGATGCGGCCAAAAAATTAATGAATGAAGATGAAAATTTGAAGCAACAAATCATCAAGCATTTTGGAGAAGAAAGTTATGAGGATGGATTATTAAATCGTGCTTACTTATCAACCACTGTTTTTTCCGACCCTGAAAAAACAACCCTTATCAATTCTATTATTCACCCGGCAACTATTGCGGATGCAGAAAAGTGGATGAATGCCCAAAATACCCCTTACGCTATAAAAGAGGCTGCGCTTATATTTGAGGCTGGTGCTGAGAAACAACTAGATCTAGTAATTGGTGTGTATGCAAATGAACCATTAAGAATAAAACGGGTGATGGCTCGTAATAATATTTCAGAAGCTGCGGTGAAACTTCGTATGCAAAATCAGATGGATGAAGAATCCAAAATGAACCTTTGCGATGCTGTTTTATTAAACGATGAAGAAGATTTATTAATTCCCCAAGTGGTGGCTTTTCATGAAAATTTGTTGAAAAATATGGAGAGGTTGCATAATTAATTTCCACTCTTTATTTCAAATCCCCCAACGCCTTTTTAATCTTTTCAAAACCTTTTTCAATATTAGTGGTATTTACTGCAAACGACATTCTGATACACTTTGGTTCTCCAAAAGCTTTACCGGTAACCACAGAAACATGAGCAGTATTTAAAAAGTACATGCACAATTCATCAGCATTACTTATTGTTTCTCCCGCAGGGGTTTTCTTTCCAAAATAAAAACTCACATCTGGAAATACATAAAATGCTCCTGGCGGTTCGTTGTAAACAAGCCCCGGAATATCATGCAATAATTCCATCACTTTATCTCTTCTAACTTTAAACTTTGCCACCATTTCTTCTGTAGGTGTATGTGTGCCCGTTAATGCTGCAATAGCTGCCCGTTGGGTGATGGAACAGGTAGCACTTGTAAATTGCCCTTGTAATTTATCGCAAGCTTTTACAATTTCTACAGATGCAGCTAAATAACCAAGCCGCCAACCCGTCATCGCATATCCTTTGCTTAAACCATTTATCAATATTACTCTATCTTTTAAAAAATCAAATTGAGCAATACTTTGATGGTTGCTGTTGTAATTTATAAACTCATAAATTTCATCGCTCAAAATCATTACATGAGGATGTTTTTTAAAAATTGCTGATAATCCTTCTAATTCTTCTTTTGTGTACACTGCACCGGTAGGATTACACGGCGAGGAAAACATAAAAAGCTTTGTTTTGGCACAAATGGCTTTCTCCAATTCTTCAGGAGTAATTTTATAACCATTTTCTATTTTGGTATTTACAAATTTTACTGTACCACCTGCAAGGCGCACAATTTCGCTGTAAGTAACCCAATAAGGTGTTGGAATAACTACCTCATCATTTTTATCTACCAGTGCAAGCACTACATTGGCTATACTTTGTTTAGCACCGGTGCTTATTAAAATTTGTTCGGGGGTATAATCTAAGTTATTATCTCTTTTAAGTTTTGTACACACTGCCTGCCTCACATCTAAATATCCTGCTACGGGTGTGTAATGGCTAAAGTTTTCATCAATGGCTTTTTTAGCAGCATCTTTAATGTGGTCGGGGGTGTCAAAGTCAGGCTCACCAAGACTTAAATCAGTAATATCAATTCCTTTAGCTCTTAATTCTCTGCCAAGTTTGGCCATTTTCAATGTTTCCGGCTCATTAAATCTTTGCAATAGTGACGATAACTGCATAGTACGCTTTGCTGATGAATGGCAAAAGTATATTTATTTATGTAAGTAGTTGCTTAAAAACCAAAATTTTAAAAGATGAAATAATTTTGCTGTCACTAATGCACTTATGTTCACAGCTTGTCCCGCTTTTTTGCGGAAAATAATTACCATATAGTATGTTCCATCTCTGGTTCATATGCATTTCATGACAATATTTTTTCAAAAAAATAATCAATAAATCCGTAATTATTTACTTAAAACAACACAATTTTATTTAATAAAACACGTATAATCTTCTTTGGCAAATTCCCCTATCTTTGCGGACTTATAAAAAATTAACAAAGCTTATTACTAAAGTATTTTAACATGAAACTGAAAGGTTTAGTTTGGTTCTTCACCATTGCACTCATTTTGATCTCCCTTTGGGAACTTTCTTACACTTGGGTGGTACGCAGCTACGAAGCAAAAGTAAAAGAAACGGCTACCCGCCTCGTAAAAAATCAAACTGCAGGCATGAATGCGGATGACAAAGAGGTGATTGTGAGAGAAAAAATGCAACACATTTTAGACAGCACAAAAGAAAAAGAAATTTATCCTATTGTAGGAACCACTTACCAAAAATGTAAAGAATACGAATTAAACCTTGGTCTTGATTTGCAAGGTGGTATGAGTGTAACAATGGATGTAAGCTTACAGGGTTTATTAAAATCTTTAAGCAATAATCCTAAAGATCCTGCTTTACTAAAAGCTTTACAATCTGCCAATGCACAAAAAGTAAACAGCGATGCAAACTTTGTTGACCTGTTTTCACAATCATACATTGCGCAAAATGGCGAGGGCAAATTGGCAGGTTTATTCTCGGGCCCAAACAAAGAAGTAAAAGCGGGTGACAATGATAAAACTGTTACTTCAAAAATAAAAGAAATTGGTAGAGGCGCTATTTCGCAAACGTATAAGATCTTACAAAAGCGTATAGATAAATTTGGTGTGGCCCAGCCTAATATTAATCTTGATGAAAATAAAGGTGTAATAAATGTAGAACTTGCCGGAGTTACCAACCCTGAGAGAGTTCGTAAATTTTTACAATCTTCTGCAAACCTTCAATTTTGGAGTGTTGTATTGTTAAGAGATCAAGATTTTCAAAAGTCGTTTACAGATGCTGATAAGGCATTGGCTCAATATTTAAAAGGAACGGATACTACTACCATATCTGATAGCGCAAGAGATAAAAGAGATTCTGCTGCTACCGGTATTATTGGTACAATCATGCAGTTTCCTGTTGATCCTAAAAATGGTCAGCTATACGAAACTCCTTACATAGGTATGGTTTCTTATAAAGATACTTCTTTGCTTAACTCTTATTTTGCTAACCCTGCTTTTACAAACTTACTTGGCAACAATGTAAAGTTGATGTATGGCATTGAGCAAAAATCTAAAACAGGTTCTTTCTTTGAAGTGTACGCTGTTGAAAAAGTAAATGGTTCAGATAAAGCTCCCTTGGAAGGTGATGGTGTGGCAGAATCTAACCAGGGTTATGATGAAAAAGGAATGCCATCTATTAAAATGCAAATGACGCCTACAGGTTCTAGAACCTGGGCTAATCTTACTGAAAAAAATAATGGTCGTTATGTAGCTATTTCTTTAGATGATATGGTTTATTCTTCACCAAGAGTAAATGGTAAAATTGAAGGCGGTAACACAGAAATTTCCGGAAGCTTTACTGTAGAGGCTGCACAGGATTTAGCAAACGTTTTAAAATCTGGTAAGTTAGATGCGCCTGCAAAAATTGTACAGGAGCAAATTGTTGGAGCTACTATTGGGCAAGAAGGTTTGATAGGTGGTAGAAATGCGTTTTTAATTGCATTTGCAGTAATATTTATCTTAATGCTTGTGTATTACAACACTGGTGGTTGGGTGGCTAATATCGCTCTTGTTTTAAACTTGTTATTTACAATTGGTGTGCTAGCTATGTTTGGTTTTACACTAACCGCTGCAGGTATTGCAGGTTTGGTACTTACCATTGGTTTAGCGGTAGATACCAACGTAATTATTTTTGAAAGAATTAAAGAAGAACTTACAAAAGGAAAAGCATATCCGGCAGCTATCAACGAAGGTTACCGTCGGTCGCTTGCTCCGGTATTAGATGCGCACATCACCTCATTGCTAACTGCATTTATATTGCTTTACTTTGGTCTTGGACCGGTATTAGGTTTTGCAACTACACAAATTATCGGTATTCTTTTATCTTTATTTTGTGGTATTTTGGTCTCAAGATTAATTACAGATTTACGTACAGATAAAAACCATCATTTCAATTATTTTACCAATATTTCTCGTAAAATATTTCAACACGCCAACTATAAGTTTATTGAAAAAAGAAAAATTGCTTATGTAATATCTGCAATAGTTTTATCATTGGGTATTGCATCTTTTTTCCATGGCTTTAACCAAGGTGTGGAGTTTAAAGGGGGTAGAAGTTATACAGTGAGTTTTGACAAAGCGCTAAAAAATTCAGATGTTCAGGATGATTTAGCTAAGGCATTTGAAGGAGAGTTTCCTATCATTAAAACGGTTGGAGATCGTAAGCATTTAAATATTACAACCTCTTATTTAATTGGTCAGGAAAATGCAGATTCTCTTGTACAAACAAAATTGTATGAAGGATTGAAAAAAGTATTGCCTGCCAATACAACTTACGAGCAGTTTAAAAAATCAAACATCCAAAGCCAATCAACAGTTCAGCCATCTATATCAGATGATTTAAAGCGTGGTGCTATTAAGGCAACCATCTTTGCAATGTTGGCCATCTTCATTTATATCTTCATCCGTTTCCGTGACTGGAGATATTCTGTAGGTACCATCATTACATTAATACATGACGTATTGGTTACCTTGGCGGTATTCTCTTTTGCAAAAGATTTTATGCCTTTCCCATTAGAGATCGATCAGCATTTTATTGCTGCCGTACTTACTGTAATTGGTTTTTCTATGAATGATACCGTAATTGTATTTGATAGAATACGTGAATACAGCAGAGACATGAAAGGAGATACAAAAACAAATATTATTAACCGTGCCATTAACGATACGCTAAGTCGTACCATTATGACATCGCTTACTGTATTTTTAACGTTACTAATCTTATTTATTTTTGGTGGTGAAGTTACCCGTGGTTTTGCCTTTGCAATGATGATAGGTGTAATAACAGGTACTTACTCTTCAATATTTGTTGGAGCTCCAATATTGGTAGATTTTGCAAAAGATAAACCATTAGGTGCCGCTGCAGAAATCAGCACAAAAAAGAAAGTAAAAGCGCCTGAACTTTAAGCACAGCTTTTTAAAATAATATAAAATCCCCGAAAGTTTTATCGGGGATTTTTTTGTTGGATAATATTAAGGCAATTTGGGTCGGTAAAGCATATACAATAATGAACTTTTGCAACGGGCTGTGCGCTTGTAGTCCTCGTTTGCCGCCGCTGGCTGGCTGCACTGTGGGCTACCGCTTCCATCCCTGCGCCTTTCAGCATTGGTTCTTTTTTCAACAATAATCTAAAGGTTTAAAACTGTTTCAACTATTATTTAAGTTGAAGTAGGTTGTAATAATGTTGGTGCAATACCATAAAATCAACAATGTAAATATTAAGTGCACTATTTATTTTCTACTAACTTATCATTTTCATATTTCTCCGTTTTTTGTAGTATTCCATTTTCATTATAAAATTCCCAAATGCCTTCTTTTTTTCCTTTTATGTAGCTACGTTTTGTTTTTAAAATTCCATTGCTGTAGAAATCAAAAAGATTTCCAATTGGTAAATCCATATCATAAAATTCGTCCTGTCTCAATCGTCCGTTTTCATGAAAGTATTTCCATGAACCATGTCCCTTTCCATCTTTCCAAAAAGCAGAAAACTTTAAATATCCGTTTTCGTACCATTCTTGAAAAAGTCCATTATACAGACCATTTTTTATTTCTTTCCATTGTAAAAGTTTTCCGTTATTATAACTGCTTGTAATAATTCCGGTAAATAAATTTCCGCTTAGCTTAAAAGTATCTATTCCATTTTTAGAAGGAAATTTTGATACCTCACTTTCCTGCATTACTTTTTGTGAAAACGAAGTAGCAGATAATAAGGATAAGATAAATACACAAATAATTTTGTTCATCATAAAATATTATTTAAAAATTTCTTCAAAATTCAGCGCCTTTGTTTCTACAAAATAAATATTCCAATATCCATCTTTATTTGGGTCAGCCCTTTTTTCTCTTCCAAAGAAAAAATATTTACCATCTCTGGAAAACCTTGGGCTGCTTTCTTCAGCTTTAGTATTTACGAGGCTTCCAATCCCTTTTGCTTTTGACCAACCATTACTTGTTTTCTTTGCTATAAAAATATCTTCGCCACCCACGCCACCAGGTGCACCAGATGAATTAAATAGTAAATACTTTCCATCTGGCGATATTACAGCTGAGTATTTCCAGTATTTTTCATCATCAAATAATCCGGTAATTTTTTGTGGGCTTGAAAATATTCCATTTTCCAAATTGGTGGTATAAATATCTATTGCCTTAGTGCCTCTTATCATTGTTGTAAAAATGAACTGGCTGTCGTTATTTGAAAATATAAAATTTGCGTTAGAAGATGGCCACTCCTCCCCTTTTTGCTGCACAGCATTTATTACATCAGGCAAAACTGTTGGGGTACTCCAACCATTGCCAGTCATTACGACTTTCCAAATATTCATATCAAAGTTTCCTTTGTTTGGTTGGTTTGGTATTGGCCTTTCAGATCCAAAATACAAACTCTTTCCATCAGCAGTTATAAAAGCTGTTTCGTCTCTATCTGTTGAAAAAGTACAAACTATTGGGCTGGTCCAGTTTCCATTTACAAAATTAGATTGCATTATTTTCTGCTTATCATTTCCTTTGCGTTTAGTAAAGTAAGCAGTTTTTCCGTTGGGTGAAAAAGCAATATCAAAAGAACTTTCATCGGCAGTGGATATAGTACCTTCTCCAAATATTTGTGGAATTGTAATTAATGAAGTGCAATATTCAACTTTATTATTACCAATTTTAGGGCTGCAATTTGTAAGTGAAATGAAAAATAGAAATCCCAAATAAAATCTATTCATTGTAATAATATTTTAGAAGTTAAGTAGTTGTACCATTACTTTTTCCTCACAGCATCAATAGCCTTTAAATATGCAATCATTTCTTTCGAAAAAAAACTTGAATCATCTTTTCTTCTGTAAGTTTTTCCCGTCTTTCTATCGAGGATGTAATAGCGATAACTGTAGGTTGTCATGTATTTTGTTCTCCCCCTTTTCGTCCATAGAACTTGTTCTTTCACTCTTCATATCTCCATCCATCAGGTATCTATATTTTTTTACGTCACGGTAAGTTGTTTTCAATTCATCCCAATTAGCTGTTACAGCATTACCAGGATAAGCTGCAAAATCTTTCTCCACCCATTTATCGTAACTTTTTTTATCGTGCAATATGCCAATTATTGTAAAATCTTCCGTTGCCATATCTGGCGGTATTTCGCCGGAAGCAATGGTTATAGATTTAGCAGCTCTTTTTGTACTTCTGCATGAACTAAATAACACGAAAACAAAAATAGTAGCTAGTAATGCGTAAACAATTTTGTTCATAAATAGTTTAGTTTCGATTAAGGAATTTTTGGTAAAAATTGAACTTATGTGATTCAATTAAATGCAATCATATTTCAAATTTATATAAATTTAATTACTCATTTGATATTGCACTAAAATTTAAAATTTCGGAATTATTTGGTCTGAATTATTGAAGAGTTGGAGTTGTTTGTTATACAACGCATTTAAGCGGTCAATCGCACAAACAAAACTTGCATACATTTCATAAATAAATGTTTTTACAAATTTTTTTAAATTCATGCCCTATTTGCTCTCCCCTTTGATAACAATAGCTAAGAAAGTTTAGTTTTCACAATCATAATAAAGAAAGTCGTAAAAAACTACATTTCTTTTTCTAGCATCCAATCTTTTTATGAAATATATACTGTCAGAATTAGAAAACTTATAGATAGAATCTCCCGATTTGAGATTAAGGTGTTCTGTTATAGATGTACGTATAGAGATAAAACAACTTCTTTCGGTATTATAAAACGATATTTTTGATTTTGCTTTCGCCATATTTTGAATGGATATTATATTGCCCGAAAAAGAATTTTTATGTGCTTTATTAGCCAAATAAAAGGGCCTATAAAGTAAAATTAAAAAGAGAACAAGCATGATAAATAATCCAATATATTTCATATAATTTTTTATAATGTTGCTAACATGCCCAGGTGCTCTTCAATGCTCATAAGCAGGTTACCATAATCTTCTAGCATAGTTGGCATTCTAAATTTAATTAAAATCTCAAAGTATTTCTTTACATTATTGAAGCGTTGCCGTTGTTCTATTTGAAGAGAAGTGAGCATAAAGCCAAGCCTACCAACCAGACCATATACTGTTCGTTTCTTTATTTTGTGGCATTTATCCATTCTGTTATTATCTCATTCAACTCTACTTTAGCATTTTCAATTTCCTGTAAATTTTTAAAGGTTATTATGGCTCTGTCATTCTCCTTCCAAACTAATATTTTACTTTTATTGGCTATCAGTTTATCTTTTGGTTGCTGCTGCTTTTTCGCACCTCTATGAAAAATTAGCTGAACCTTTTTAGCTACCGGCTGAACCCTCATTGTAATACGGTCTTCATTGTTAAAACAATAATTTGGTCCGTTCCATTTTATATTCTCAGTCAATTCAGCGTTCGACGCCACTATGTATCTTCGCAATTGTTCAATTTCGTTTCTAAATGGATGGTTTAGTTCATCTAAAAAATGAGATACCTCACTGTTTAAACTAATTTTTTGTTTAGCCATTGTTTGGTTTTTTTAAAATGATAATTGCCCACTAAGCTAAACACTTGGTAAAGAAATTAAAATATTTTTTTCGCATTTGCTATGCTCCGAAGGTAAGCAGCCAACCGCACAAACAATATTTGGTGGGGGTATCATAAAAATTAAACCCTCCTTAGAAATATTGTTCGTAAGGCTTTCGCACTTTGCCTTACCTTCAATACAATACCCGGCTTTTTAGTAAATTAATGGAAAAAGAAACGGTTATATGCAGAAGCAGAAAAACAGCATTTATCCTCCTTTTAAAACAAATTATTCTTACACACAAAATTCATTAGCTCTGCAGAAGTTTTTGTGCCGGTTTTTTGACGAAGATTTCGTTTATGTTGCTCAACTGTATAATGCGATATAAATAATTCTTTGGCTATTTGAGGACTGTTTAAGCCACGTGCCATTAGCTGCAAAATTTCCTGTTCTCTTTTTGTTATTTTAGGAATTTCAATCTCTGTTATTTTTTTTGTTTGAACAGAAACAGAGAAGTACTGGTTTTCATTATTATTGGTGTCAATAATAGT
This sequence comes from Ferruginibacter sp., assembly GCA_031398005.1. Lineage (GTDB taxonomy): Bacteria > Bacteroidota > Bacteroidia > Chitinophagales > Chitinophagaceae > Ferruginibacter. Next base: position 86,438 of record JANNMO010000035.1, on the reverse strand, counting down.
CATCATTTGGGCAACATTGTTTTTTAAATGCCCCATATCAGTTATCATTACCCAAGTACTGGTTATGCGGTTTTCATCATTAAAATACCTGTTAGGAAATTGAATTAATACCCATCTGAATTTGCTTTCGGCATCCATCATCCTGCAATAAATATTTACCCTTATTTTATCACTTTTTTCTCTTTCATAACTTTCATTAATTTCTGCTGAAAGCATAGATGCAGCCAATACATAATATCTGTCATCTGGATGAATATTTTCTGCCCAAAATGTGGCATCCTGTCCAATCCATTCGTAAGGGTGATAAGGTGAAAGTTGTTTTGTATTTTCACTGGCTGCTACAATCTTCATGCTTGCCTGATCTGGTATAAACCAAAAAAAAGGGCCAATGGCAAAATTTACAGCCTGTGCAATAAAAGGTTTAAAATAAGTAGCATAATCTACAGCCAAATGTTGTTTTTTCCGAAGCATATTACTCGTAAATTCTTCAGGCATTATTGGTTTAAGATCCATTAATTAACAACGATTTTATCAATATGAAATAATAGTACAATATACAAAATATAGCAGATATTTGCTATAGGCGCACTTCGTATGGTTTTCTACATTCGTAAAAATATTTCTAACTATAAAAAATGCTTCAATTAGTTTATTAATAAATCATGAATTATTTATTAAAAACGGCACCAATCATTTTTGTAGGGTAAACAATTAAACAATCATTTATACGGAATGCAGATTAAATACATCTCAACCATTTTTTTATTTACTCCATTAATAGGTATTTGTCAGTTTACAGGAGGAAGCAATGATGGTAATGATCATGCCAATTTATCTAAAATAAATATTACCGATCCCGCTTTTTTTAGAGGCGGAAATGATGATGGTTTTACAACCGTCAGTTTATCTAAAATAAATATTACCGATCCCGCTTTTTTTAAAGGCGGAAATGATGATGGATTTACAACTGTCAATCTATCTAAAATAAATATTACAGATCCACTTTTTTTTAGAGGTGGAAATGATGATGGATTTACAACTGTCAATCTATCTAAAATAAATATTACAGATCCACTTTTTTTTAGAGGCGGAAATGATGATGGATTTGCAAACGTAAGTTTTTCTAAAATAATTATTACCGATGCTACGTTATTTAAAGGAGGGGTTGGTGATGGCTTTCAAACATTGTTATTGCTAAAAAATAACCTTACAGATCCCATAGCTTTTACCGGTGGTATTGGAAGAGGCGAAACGCAGTTAAAATTTACTCATACAAATTGTGATGGCATCAATGTTACATGGATTGGGAATGTAAGCAACGTCTGGGAAGACCCTGACAATTGGGATTGTAATCTTATGCCCAATGCCGCAAGTACTGTAATAATTCCATCGGCGCCTACTAATTTTCCTACTGTAAATTTTAGTTTCGAAATAAAAAAATTAATACTTCAAACCAATGCCAGTATCATTATTAAGACTGGTGCAATTCTAACATTAAATGGATTATAAAACTTTAAAAATGAAAAAATTATTACTAATAATGCTCATCAGCATTTCATCGCCTTTTGTACACGCCAACAATATTAGCATTAGCAACATCAGCGTTTTGGCTAACCCTAGTAATACCATAAAATTTGATATTACTTGGGATAATGGCTGGAGAAGTGCAAGTGCAAATCTTTCGTTGGATGCAGCCTGGGTATTTTTTAAATACAAAGATGCTTTTGGCAACTGGAACAAATTACCACTTACCAATGTTGGTAATATTATTCCTTCAGGGTTTTTAGCAGGCAGCTCAGATTCAACCGGTGCTACTTTGTATAGGAGTTCAGCCGGTAATGGTACCACTACTTTACTCAATGTGCAATTAGGCATTACTACAACACAAGCCTCGGGCATTTTTGATATAAAAGCTTTTGCGGTAGAAATGGTGGCTGCTTCAAATTTTTTTGGTGCCTTTGATTTTATTCCTGGTTACTATGCAGGCGATGGCAGCTCTACAAACAGTTATCCTATTACATTCTTTAATGCTCAATCATCTTTAGTAATAACTGATCCATTAGCCACTCCTACGTCTATCAACTCTACTTTTTTTACAAGCACAGTTTTTCCAAATGGGTATAACCCGTTTATTTGTATGAAATATGAATTAAGTCAAGGCGGTTACAGAGATTTTTTAAACTCATTAACTTATATACAACAAGCCAATCATATTGTGCCTGCACCCAATGCAACCGCCGGTACTGCTGCATTGTATAATTTAAGCAGAAATTATATTAAAATAAAAACACCTGGTATTCCTAATAGTACCCCTGCGGTTTTTGGCTGCGATGCTAATGGCAATGGTATTTTTGATGAAGCAGCAGATGGTGAATGGACAGCCTGCAATTATTTAAATTGGATAGACCAGGCAGCTTACATGGCATGGGCAGGCTTACGACCAATGAGCGAACTGGAATTTGAAAAAATAGCAAGAGGCCCACTATTACCTGTAGCTGGTGAATATGTTTGGGGTAATACCAACATATTTAGTGGCCCTCCGTATTACATTACTACCAACCTCAATCAATCATCGGAGACTGTGAGCAATGCCGCACTATCACCCACAGGCAATGCGCAATATACCTTAAGCTACAATGCAGGTGGTCCATTAAGAAACGGCCCTTTTGCAACTGCAACAAGTAACCGAATAAGCAGTGGTGGCGCATATTATGGCGTAATGGAAATGAGTGGAAATTTATGGGAACGAGTAATTACAACAGGCTTCTTAAATTTTAGAAACATACAGGGAGATGCCATTTTTATAAATGCACAAGGATATGCATCCGTTGTTGATGTTGCTTCTTGGCCGGGTATGACGGCAGGAAGCCAAGGAATAATAGATGGCTCTCAAAACGCTAACGGACTTATTTATAGAGGCGGTGCCTGGGATAGCCCCGCAGCTACTTTGCGCATAAGTGACAGAAGCGGATTACTAGTAAGCAATACAAATACTGACAGATCTACCATGGCCAATGTAGGTGTTAGAGGATGCAGATCGAGAATAGGATTTTAAATTGTGAATAGTCAATAGTGAATGGTCAATAGTGAATGTTCAATGAAAAATCATGTATTTTTCATTGAACATTTTTTTCATTGGGGGCTGTGGGCATTGGTTCTTTTCTCAACATTTGTAGGGGCTATCCGTTCCTATCTTTTTTTTGCCTCAAATGCAGGACAAAAAAAAGGATATCCACTGCTATCCCCAGCCCTTGGGCGAAATATCTTTTTTCAAATTTTATTGGCGGGTAGATTGAAGAGGAGATAATCATATTAGATATTTAGGACGTTGCCTAATTTTATAATATTCTTATTCTTATACTTGCCTACTGCTTCTTTTGAATATTCCCCCAACTTTTATAAAAGTGTGGGTTTGATTGTGAACTTAAAGTATAATACAGCCTATATCTGCCTATAGAAATATTGGGCATAATCTGAATATTACATGTACCATTGGAAACATTAAGACGTGATGCATTTTTAAATTGTGGCGCAAGCATACTATCAACAATCACAGATTTCAAAACAACTTGTCCTGAAAAGGAATTGGCAAACCTTAATGAAAAAGCATAAACCGGATTAAATGGGTTAGGATAAATAGAATTAAAATTTGGTGCAGTTTCTAAAACAGCAGTTGGCATACTTGTAGTGCTCAAATTAGTGGTATCAAGACTGCTAAATAATGCTAATTCTGCCGGAGAAAATGGTTTCATTTGCCACTGTCCATCACCAAGCGTTAAAATAGGAATGCCTGAAGGATCAAAAAACCACTGTTTTGTAACGTCTATTGTTGTTGATATGTTTTCACTATCATTGTTTTTGTTGCACGAACTGATAATGATTACAACAAAAAATAAATAGCCTAATATTTTAATTGTCATACTATGGAATAAATAGTTTATCAAAATGTTTATCAAATAATTCAAGCGCTTCGCTTCTTCATATTGGAATATGGCTCCCTACATCTCCACTTATTAATGAAGTATTGTTAAGTTGAATCCTGGGTTTACAGTAAAAATAACATCAGGATTTATTGTCATGGATCTTATAGTTGTGTTGGAACTAAGCGTTACACTTCCGCTGCTGATAACAACATCGGTATTGATATCCGGTATCGTGCCGCAACTCCAGTTACCAGGTTGCTCCCAAAAAGAATTTACCGCCCCCGTCCAGCGGTTCACAAATTTTATGGTAATAGTCTTGCTGTTATTTCCGCTTACAACACAGCGATATTGATTGCCATACGATGATGAAGGAATATTAACCAGGTTAAGTGCAACCGTATTCACTCCTGAATAATTTGCACCATTAATAATATTTGAAAACCCACTCCCGGTATTCAACTGCCATTGGTAAGAACCGCCTGTTATATTAGACCGAAGGGTTTTATTTCCATTAGGACATAGCTCCGCATCAGATCCATTTTGATTGATGTAAACGTAGACTGCAGAACTTGGATTTTCATCTATAATTAGTACATCCGGCTTTGCATCACCATCCAGGTCTCCCACTGCGGAAGCAATAGCGACCACATTATTGCCAATTAGGTAAGGTATTTTCGGAGCCATAGATAAACTTCCTGAAGTGCTGGTATTTTTCAGGATTGTAAAAAAGGTATTATTATTTGAAGTAACGACATCAGGTTTATTGTCTCCATCCAGGTCGCCTATACTGATGTTGTTTGGAAAATTCATTGGATAAGTTATCGCTGCATCAAAAGCAATGCTACCTATGCTGCTAAGGTTCCTACCTATAACCAGCGCTGTGTCCTGCACCGGCACGCTCACTCTATCATAACTACCTGCCGCCACAATAATATCTTTTTTGCCATCGGAATCAAGGTCCGCCGTTGTTAAATATGTGCTGCGCCTTCCTGCGTTATATCCCGCTACCTGTACCAGGCTTATAGTACCGATATTGCTGGTATTTCTGAAAATAGCAATCTGGTTGCTTACCCTGTTGGAAGCAAGCACATCAGGCTTGTCATCGCCATCTACATCTGATATACATACACTCGATGCACCACCGCCGGGGATGGAAATAAATTGCCTGTTTATAAAAGATATAGTAGTGCCCGTGCTTGCATTCTTAAATACATAAAAACCTGCGTCGCCATTAGCCACGGCAAAATCAGGTTTACCATCACCGTCAAGGTCACCAATGCTTACCTGGCTTGGATACAGTCCTGCATTGATGCTTACAGGCGCAGCAAAGGAAATTGTTCCGGGAGTACTTGTATTTCTGAAAAGATCTACAGCTGCATAATTACCATAAAAGACATTGAAGGTTTGATTGGTTACGGAAACATCCAGTTTACCATCGCTATTAAAATCTCCCACAGCAATACTGTAAGAAAAGCTGCCCGTTGTTTTAAAGGATACTCGATTAGCAAAAGAAATAACGCCATTTACAGTGGTATTTCTATATACAGCAAAACTGTCACGATAATTTACATCACTCAATACGGTTTTATGAGCAGAAGTAATGATATCAGATAAGCCATCACCATCTATGTCCGCCATACTAATATCATACAGTAAACTCTGGTAACTCTCAAGCAGGCTCAACTTTTTAATAAAAGTATTCAGTGTAATATTTCCATCAGGAAAGGTAGTATTGAAAGGTTGCTTTGAAAGAATGCTGTACCCGTTTGTAGTAACTGATATGGGCTGGTAAGTTGCCCCTGCGGGAACTGTAACAAAAAGGGCTGTTGCCGTAGCACTGCTCACAACAGCTTTTACTGCCCCAAAATAAACAATATTATTGGCAGGCGTGGTACTGAAATTTGTTCCGTTAATCTTTACAACCTGCCCTACCGGCCCTGATAGTGGAATGAAGGAATTTATGGTGGGAGCATTGGTGTATATAAAACCAGGTTGGGATACTGAACCCGCTGGGCTGGTGATTACTACATTGCCGGAAGCACCTGTACTCACCATAGCTTTAATGCTGGTAGATGAAACAATACTAAATGAAGTAGCAGGAACACCCCCAAAACTAACAGCAGTAACAGAAGATAAATTAGTGCCGGTAAGGGTCACTTCATATCCGTTGCCGGCTGACGTTGGGCTGAACGATGAAAAGGTAGGCGGATCATTTGTTCTATTCTTAAAAAATGCGATCGCATTTATCTGACGCTCTAATGTAATGATGTCAGGTAGCCCTGAATTACGGAGATCTGCAATGGCCAATTGCGAATTTTGGGCTCCTGTATAATAATTAACTCCGGCATCAAAAGATAAATTACCATTACCAGTATTGCGGAATATGGTGACATTGTAGGATGTATTAAACTGGGGACAAACAACATCCAGCTTTCCATCACCGTTCATATCTGCTAACTTCACGCCCCATGGGTTATTGACTGTTAGATTCAGCGGAGCGGCAAAAGAAATGGCTCCCCCGCTGCTGTTGTTTTTCAGTATAACGATTGCATTTTCATAATAACCTGATACTGCGATCTCCGGTTTATTGTCTCCATCCAGGTCTGCCGCTTCCACAGCAAATCCGGTGTTAACAATCCCAACGTTTTGAGCCAGATCAAAAGAAATATTTCCTGTGCTGCTGGTATTATTCAAAACAAAAACCACGCTGCTGCCACCCATAATAACGGCATCAGGTTTACCATTTGCATTCAAATCACGCAGTATCACATCCACCGTGGATTGTCCTACGGAAAATGAAAATCTATCATTAAATGAAATAATCCCTCCAGCAGAAGTATTCCTAAATACAAATATACCTGTAGAGGTTGTAGAAATTATTTCCGGTTTACCATCTCCGTCCACATCCCCCACCGTAACGCTGTTGGCTGTTTGAGCAGCAAAACGTATTGCCGGTGCAAAGGAAATAAATCCCGGACTGCTCTGGTTCTTGTAAACGGAAACGGAATCAGAACCGTTGTAGTAGCTTCCTACAATAATATCAATCAATCCGTCACCATCTACGTCGCCCAGTGCAACAGAATATGCAGTAAGCATATTATTAATGTCAGTGCTCGCTGCAAAACTTATAGCTGAAGTTGTACTCGTATTTTTATAAATAGAAACCCAGTTGTTCTCATTGATCGCAACAAAATCTATTTTGCCGTCAATGTCCAGGTCGCCCACCGCTACATCAGTTGGATTGCCGGGCGTGGTAATGTTGGGCACCGACCCAAATGAATTGCTTGTAAAAGGCCCGTTAGCGCCCGGGAATGTTGTAATAAATGGTGCTTCTGAATAGGCAGTTAAACCTCCGGTTGTTACAGAAACGGGAACGTGCGGACTTGTACCGTATGGAACTGATACCGTGATAGTACTTGGATCTGCCGCCGTTACTGTTGCTCTTATTCCTCCAAAATTTACAATATTGGCAGAAGCTGTACCGCTAAAACCTGTGCCGGAAATAACAACGCTTGTGCCAACAGGGCCGCTAGCTGGTGTGAGTGTTGAAATGACCGGTTGAGTTAATGCGCTGAAGCAGGTAAACAGGTATGAGCACAGAAAAAAAACGACATTCTTGTTGAAAGGAATCACGGAAAATTTAGCAGTCATGAAGGGGTAGGTTTTGCTTGTGAAAATAACAAATACTTTTAATAAAACCCTTACAGGCAGATGTTCATTTCTAGGATAAGCACCCTATCTTTTAATTCTTTTTAGCAATTTTAAAAAACTTCGCCTCATTACAATAGTTGTTGGGTTGCGTAAAGACAGGCCTTGGCAAATGTATGATATGCAAGGAAGCAATGCTTAGTGGCGAAAAATATATTTATAATTTGTAAAGCATGACAACTAAAAATTATTTTAAAAAATAAATAATTCCGTTTTTCATTACAAAATTTACTTTGCGCATGTGTGCTATATTTTCAAGTGGGTCGCCCATTACAGCAATTATATCAGCTAAAAATCCCCTCTTAATTTGACCAATTTCATCGCTGTGAAAAACTTTTGCATTTACAGATGTGGCTGATTGTAAAACTGCCAGTGGTTTCATACCATAGTCTACCATCAGTTCCATTTCTTTCACATTATCTCCATGTGCAAATACACCCGCATCGCCACCAAATGCAATCGTTACGCCACTCTTTAAGGCCATGGCAAAATTTTTTCTTTTTTGTTGAATACGACTAGGCTCCGCATCAGTGCCCTTTTTCCAACCTGCATATTTAGCAGTAGTTGGCATTCCAAATTTAATTAAAAACTCCAAAGTAGTTGGTTGTATTATTGAAAAGCTGCCGTTGGTGTGCAGCGCTGATATGCAGCCAAGCGCACCAACAACAATTGCTGAGGTTATAATAAAAATAAAAAAGTTTCTTACAAATGTTGTTGGGCACCTGCCGCATTTGCCCACCCTTAGCTACCAACAATGGCCACCACTTAATAATTTAAAAGGAAAGTGGCCAGGTTACCAACAAGAGCATAAAATAAAATATATTTACAAAATGTTGTTGGTACACTCCCGCATTTACCCGCCCTTCGATACCAACAACGGCCCACTTTATAAAACTTTAAAGGAAAAGGGGAAGGTTACCAACAATTGCATAAACGGCCCGCTATATAATACTTTAAAGAAAAGGTCAAGGTTACCAACAATGACATAAAGTTTACCAACAAGGGCATAAGTAGTTGCATTCCAAATTTAATTAAAAACTCCAAAGTAGTTGGTTGTATTATTGTAGAGCCGCCGTTGTTGGTGTGCAGTGCTGATATGCAGCCAAGCGCACCAACAACACTTGCTGAGGTTATAATTAAAAATAAAAAATTCCTTACAAATGTTGTTGATACGTCTGCCACACTTTGTCTGCCCTTCGATACCAACAACGGCCACCACATAATAATTTAAAGGAAAGAGCAAGGTTACCAACAAGGGCATAAAGGTTACCAACAAGGGTATAAAATTTACCCTCAAAACCTTCGCCTCATTTCTGCGATAGTGTTAATCTGCGCTTAACTGATAAAGACTTTATTACTCCTTGTTGTTATCAAATTATCCCTCTAGGAATAATGAATAGATGCGTGTAATATTGTACCAGTTATAATTAAAAAAATTCACAAGAATATTTTTTATATGGAAAAAGAAATACCCAAGTTTCACGAAACCTTCGTACCAATTTTAGAGGTATTAAGTAATGGAAAAACTATTCATACAAGAGAATTGCAAAAACTTGTGATTGAAAAATATTATACAAATCTGACCGAAGAACAATTATCGGAAAAAACCAAGACAGGCGAAATTTTAATTAATAATAGAATTGCATGGGGAAAGTCATATTTAAAAAAGGGAGGTTACATTATTTATCCTGAAAGAGGAAATGTAAAGATTACAGAGAAAGGATTAAAACAAAAAAATGAACTTTCTTTAAAAGCTGTTGTAGAAGACTCAGGTACTCTCAATTTTTATATTGAAGAAAATACTAAAATAAAAAATGAAAAACAAGATCTTAAAGAACTCGTGAGTTCATCACCGCAAGATTTGATTGATAAAGGGTTTACACAAATTGAACGGGAAGTAAAAGATGATTTATTAGAAAAACTCAAAACCATTGATCCATTTTATTTTGAAAAGGTTATATTGATTTTACTTAAGAAAATGGGGTATGGAGAATTTGTAGAAACCTCAAAAACTGGAGATGGCGGTATTGATGGAATAATTAACGAAGACAAACTTGGATTGGACAAAATATATATTCAAGCTAAAAGATTTAATGAAAATAAAGTTAGAGAAAAAGATATAAGAAATTTCATAGGGGCAATGAGTGGGGATACAAATAAAGGTGTTTTTGTAACAACCTCAATGTTTGATGTTGGTGCAATAGAAAAAGCTAAAAATGCTCATCATAAAATCATCTTAATAAATGGTAATAAACTTGTTGATTTAATGCATGAATTTAATGTTGGAATTCAGATTAAAACAACTTACGAAATAAAGCAACTTGATGAGGATTTCTTCGAAGAGTAGTATATTATAATCTAAATTATTAAAAATAATCCATCATTTTTCAAGTAGCTTCCAAATTTCTCCACCACAATTAATGCCCATTAAAGAAAATCTGTCGAGTATAGCCGGGATAGCAGCGGAAATACTTTTTTGCCTGCCCTTGAGGCAAAAAAGATTGCAGCGAATAGCCCGATACAAATGTTGAAAAATGCTTCTCTGCCCATACTCCAAATCAACAAATCAACCAATCAACCCAACCCCTTACAAAACCTGCTTCGCTTTTAACTCCAAATATTTATTAATGGCATTTACGGTAAGGTTTTGCGGGGCGCTTAGCACAGATAAGATGCCGTACTTCTGCAGCTCTTTTACTACCATGCGTTTTTCGTAGGCCAGTTTATCGGCAATGGTTTTTACATAGACATCTTCTACATTTTGGGCCTGTGCGCCGGAGAGTTTTGTGAGCTCGGTGTTTTCGAAAAATACCACGAGCAACAAATGGTGCTTGGCTATGGAGCGTAAATAATTTACCTGCCGCTGCAGGCCGTTGAGCGATTCGAAATTGGTGAAGAGTATGAGCAGGCTGCGTTGTTTTATTTTGTTGCGCACCTGCATGTAAAGCATTTCGTAATCGCTTTCTAAAAAGCCGGTATTTTCTTTGTACAATACCTGCATAATATTTTCACGCTGTATGGGTTTTCTATCTGCCGCTATTACGCTGCCCATTTTATTGGAGAAACTAATGAGCCCAATTTTATCTTGCTTTTGCAGACAAATATTGGTAAGTGCAAGCGTGGCATTAATGGCATAATCGAGCAGACTCATTTCGTAAAAAGGCATTTTCATTAACCTGCCTTTATCTATAATGCAATATACTTGCTGCGATTTTTCATCGGTATAATTGTTTACCATCAGCGTGCCTTTGCGGGCAGTGGCCTTCCAGTTGATGGTGCGTATATCATCGCCACCTACATAATCTTTTATTTGCTCAAACTCCATACTCTGCCCTATTTTGCGCATGCGTTTATTGCCCTGCTCATTGCTGGTAGCTTGCGCCATTAGCTGGTATTTGCCCAGGTTTATAAACGATGGATAAACCCTTACCGTTTCTGCCGCTGCTACCGTTTCTCTTTTTTGTAAAAACCCCAACAAAGATTGAAAGAGTATAATGATATCGCCAAAATTATAGGCGCCACGTTGTACTGGTTTTATGGTATAATGTATGTCTATATTTTTTTTGGGAAGCAGTATTTTTTTTACGTTCATGTTACGCTCCTGCAACTGCTCGGGCAACTCATCGGTTACATTTATTTTTATAACGAAGGGCATTTTATTGACAATGCTAATGCTTACATTATTTACTTCGCCATTGCTCAGCCTATCTCCTACTTTGCGCTGTGCAGTGGGTGGTTTAAAAAACACAAAAAGAAATAAATAATCTGCCAGTACAAGCAAACATAAAATAGTGAATGCAATATTTACAAATGCATACAAGGGCGTGTAAAAAAACGCAGCAATGTATGCAAGCACGCAAGCGCCCATGGCTACATAAAAACGAAGCGTTACAAATAAATCACCAATATATTTTTTATTAATACTCATATTATAAGAAGAAACTTATTTAAAATAGATTTCTTTGTATTTACTTTTCGCAAGATTTCCCTTTGTAGTTTGTCAAATAATATTCTTTGTCAGAATTATAATTATTCCTTATTTGTTGTAATAGCCAAGTTGAATAGTTTGAAAATTGTGTTCCTTTTTTTGAACAACTTAATACAACTGTAGTTAATGCGTCAGGAATTATAACGATATATTTGTAACTGCCTTTGTAGATCCCTGTGCCCCAATATAAATTATCTTTTGTCTTATTAAACACAATTTTATTTCCATAATTGGCTTCAATCAGTTTTTTCATTTCTGATGGCTCTTGTACTTCTCTCCCCCAAGTTTCCGAATGAAACCTATAAGTTCCATCTGAAAAATAATTTTCTCTTTGATGTATGTCGGACAAAATGCAGCGAAAACTTTTAGGCAAACTTATTTGAGCAAAAGAATTTGTAGCAAATGAGCAAAAAAATAGAAATGTTAGTATAGATTTAAACTTTCTCATTAGTCTTTTATTTTAGTGTTTAAAGTTTTATGTGCTCTTCTAAGTTGGTGTACAATACAGCATTTTGAAAATAAATAATTTACTCCTTCACCCATTATCTCGGTACTTCTATTCCTTTTAAAATACTTTCTATTAAATCATCTGGTGATATGCCTTCCATTTCTTTTTCGGGTGTAAGCATAATGCGGTGACGCAAAACATGCGGTGCCATTTCCTGCACATCTTCTGGTATTACAAAGTCTCGTCCTTTAATGGCTGCGGTGGCTTTGGCAGATTTTAATAATGCCAACGATGCCCGAGTAGATGCGCCTAAATACAACGATGAATTGCTGCGGGTTTCGTGTACGATGGTAGCAATATATTCTATGAGCTTAGCATCTACATTTATGTTTTGCACCACTTCTCTGTACTTGGCTATTTCGTGTGGCGATAATATTTTATTGGCATATTGCAGCAACTGGTTTTGCGTTTTCCCCTGCTGTTGTGTAAGTATTAAAATTTCTTCGGCAAGGGTTGGGTAACCAATATTTATCTTGAATAAAAAACGATCGAGCTGGGCTTCGGGCAAGCGATACGTACCTTCCTGCTCAATGGGATTTTGCGTAGCCAGTACAATAAAGGGATATTGCATGGCATGTGTACTTCCATCAACGGTTACCTGTCTCTCTTCCATTACTTCAAACAATGCAGATTGTGTTTTTGCAGGTGCACGGTTTATTTCATCTATCAATACAATATTGCTAAATACCGGACCGGCTTTAAAATAAAAAGTTCCTTCTTTTGGGTTAAAAACAGAAGTACCAATTACATCGCCAGGCATAAGATCTGGCGTAAACTGCAGGCGGGAAAAATGTACATCAATAATGCGAGCAAGCAATTTTGATGCAAGGGTTTTTGCTACACCGGGTACACCTTCCAACAATAAATGTCCATCGCACAGCAAACCAATAAGCAGCAAATCTACCACTTGCTCCTGCCCTACTATTACCTTTGCAATTTCTGCACGTATATCGTGTAGCTTGCTGTTAAGTTCAGTAACGGGACTACTTTCCTTAAAAAAAATTTCTTCTTCCATTTTTATTTATTTTTAAAAAACTTTTCTGTTAATCCATTTAAATGTAGCAACTGCTCATCGCTTACGGTGGGGCTGTTGTTTATTGTTTTAATAGTTGCTGTAAGTTCATCTACAATTTCAAATGCTACTCCGCTTTTACGACTCAATGTATCTGCATAGTTAGGGTCGTTTACATTTATTGTAACAAAATATTTTGATCGTACATGCTCATTAAAATAAGTAATTATTTTTTCTGCAATTATTTTATTGTCTTTTTTATTGAGGTAAAGTCCGGCTATGGCTTCGGCAAATGCAATGCTGGTATTTTGCGTTGGTTTTATAACAGGTACAATTCTTTGCCTGCGCTTGCTGTTAAAAAATATGTAGAGCAATAATAAACCAATGGCTATAAAAAATGCTTTTGCCAACGGTGGATATTTCATGATGGTATCCAAAGTAGATTTGTTTTCTGCATTGGCTACATAATTTTTATTGCTGTAATAATTATCCCAATAAATATTTAAAGGTCTTGCTGGCATCATCTGCAAAATGGATTGCAGGTACAAATAATTATTTTTTGTAAGTAAAAAATAATTGCTAAAAGTACGTGGCTCGTTGTGAAAATAAACCCTGCCCTTGCCCCACAAAAAAACGAAAAAGTTTGCTTTGCCAGCATCGTTGTAACCTACAATGCGTGCATATGAGCCATTTATTTCCTTAAAATAATTGCTGAAAGGAAAATAGAAGTAACTAAATTTTTCATCGTAAATGGTAAGTCCATCAGTGAGTTTGCTGGAAGTATTTCGCATTTCACTCAGCATATATTTAGAATAAAAATCCGCTTCGTTTTGTTTGCAATATAATTTATTCAGTAATAGTGTATCATAATTATCTGCCGATATAAATGCAGTGTTTCCCTTGTAAACAAAATCCAACAAAGATTCTGCATCTCTTTCTGTAACGTAATAATTTCTGCTGATGTTTATGTACAGCGATGCCGTATCATAATCCCAACCATAATTATCTGCAAAGGGAGTTTTATTTATGTCTACTTTTTGTGGGGTAAAAATATTTTTAGTAATAGCATATGCAACCGATGTACCAAACGGGCGTGGATCTCTGTAGGAAAAACTTTCCCGAAGATCTGGCTTTTTGTTGGTCTCTTCTGTGCAGCCGTAAAAGAATACGAGCAGCAAGCCATAAAAAATAATATGTGTTGTTTGTTTTACCAAAGTTTATAATCTGTTTAAAAACTCGTTGAATTTAATTTCTATTGTATCAAATGTCTCTTTGCTCACGGCTGCGTTTCCATACCAAACGTATTCATAATATAAAGCCAGCGATGCAAATAAGTTTCGCTTGGCAGCTGGTAATTCTTTTACATAATTGCTGTTTGTTTTATCAACCGAATAACGAATCAATTCACGGTCATTTAATTTTTGCAGCGTTTTTAAAAATAAAAAACGCATAGCCATTCTTAATTCGCCTGTATTATATGCTTTTAGCAAAAGTGAATCGTAGTCGTTTGTGAGGGTTACGTCCTCTTCATCTTGCTCCATTTCTACCTTGGCTTTTTTAGTTCGTTTACTAAAAACCGCATTGCTTAAAAAAAGTTTATAAATAATAAACAGCAGTAATGCTATTGCTGCCATCCAAAGTATGGTTTGTAAAATACCTGAGTTAAAAATACCATCTAAAAAAGAACTGCCCTTGTTTTCCCGTACAGTTATTTTGGTTTGCTTGTCAGCCTGCTTTTTTTTATCTATTAAAAAACTATCAATGTTTTTTATCCAGCTGTATTCTTTCTTGGTTTTCCAAAGGCTTATAGAATCTCTCCTTATTTCAAGCCCATTAAAATTGATAGAGGTATCTCCTTTTACATCTTCGGCAAAGCCAGAACTGTTTTCTTCTTCCTCTTCCTCATCTTCTTCTACATCTGTATTAATATTAAATGTAGAATCTTCAATTTTTTCAATGGCAGGATTTCTCTGTGCGCTTGCGCAGAAAATGGACAGTGATAAAAATAAAAAGAGGAATACTTTTTTATGCATCGGCGTTTTGCAGTCGAGATACGATGCCATCTTTTTTAATGAAAAAACCTTTTTTGCTAAGCATGATGGGCCAAATAACAAAATACCAAATAATGAGTAAGGACGAAAACCCAAGTATTAAATAACTTGCCCATACCGGTAATCCACCTGGTGCTTTGTCGTAAGTGTCACTCATAAGATGAGTGATATAACTTTCTAAAAAAGCTGCCGCTATAAAAAAAGGAATTAAGCAAATTAATATTTTGGCCGCATCTTTTGCATTGCGTTTAAAAGATTCAAGGCGTGTGTAAGTGCCCGGAAAAAGAATTCCATTTCCTAATATGAAACCTGCAGCACCTGCAATAATGATGGAAGAAATTTCGATAGTGCCATGTATCCAAATTACCAATATAGATTGTAGCCCCAGGCCGTTTGCAAAAAACATGTATTGAAAACTACCGAGCATAATTCCATTACTCCACAATAAGTAAAATGTAACTAAACCACCTGTAAAACCACCAATGAAAGTGATGAATGATACTTTAATATTATTGAATGCAATGCGCACAAACATGCTAAAAGGATTATCATCTTTATATACTCCAAAAGGGTCGCCTTTGGCAATATTATCTTCTGTCATTTTCACATACTGGTCACCCATAATACCTCTTACAAAATCAGGATCTTGCTTTGAAGCGAAAACGCCTATGGCAACGAATATGGAAAAAATTACAGTGGTAAACAAAAAGGTACGATGATGTTTCCTGATAATAAGCGGAAGTTCATATTTCCAAAATGTAAATATGCGGGAGTATTTTTCCTTTTTATTTCGATAAATATTTTGGTAAACGCTGGCGGCTAAACCATTGATCCATCTGGTTGCTTTGCTTTTTGGGTAAAAGGTTTTTGCAAAAGCCAAATCATCCATCAAAGTTATAAAACGGTCAGATGCTTCATCAGGATCAGCGGGTTCTTCCTGCTGGTACTCCTTCCACTTT
The DNA here is from genome assembly GCA_031398005.1 of Ferruginibacter sp. Taxonomy (GTDB): domain Bacteria; phylum Bacteroidota; class Bacteroidia; order Chitinophagales; family Chitinophagaceae; genus Ferruginibacter. Next base: position 70,289 of record JANNMO010000035.1, on the reverse strand, counting down.
TCCGCATTCTTCTTTATAAACATTGCCTCCCTCATAAAAAAATCCAGCTTGTTTTACTTAAATATAGAATGTACAATTTCAATCTTTTTTCTTTCATAAAAAAATAACCTTTTTTTTATGTGTCTGACACCTGTTAAACGTTTTTAATTTTAAAAACTCTATCTAAGGTGTCTGACACATTTTCGGAAACTCTTTTATAATTATAAATTATATAAATTGCGTAATCATGTCAACCGTACAAATAAATACCGCTTTTAATGTTGGGCTCGATTTTGAAATAGCACCGTTTCATAAACGTCTGCTTGCCTATTTAATTGATTTTGCATTGCTGGCTGTATATCTCTTTGGCATGAAATACTTATTGTACGATGTTCTGTATTTATCCAGAGAAAAAAGTATTGGTTTCGATATTATCATCATTTCTCTCCCTATGTTATTTTATTCTTTGCTTACAGAGCTTTTACTAAACGGGCAAACATTTGGTAAAAAATTAATGCAGATAAGGGTGATCAGTTTGGAAGGAGGTGAACCAACTTTTGGTCAGTTTATATTAAGATGGATAACCAAATTTTTTGAATGGCCATTTTTATTCGGATATATTTATGCATCGTCGGTAGCACTTTTTATATACGGCTTGTACACAGGTTTTTTTGGTGTAGCAGTTGTTATTGCTATTTTAGTTTCTAGAAAAAGCCAACGTTTAGGAGATATGGCTGCAGGCACTGTGGTGGTAGATGCTAAATCGAACATGTCAGTAAACGATACCATTTTTATTAATGTAAATACCACCAATTACAAACCACTTTTTCCTGAAGTAATGCGTTTGTCTGATAATGATATCAATACCATTAAAACGGTTCTTACGCAAGCAAGAAAAAATCATAACCATGATATTTGCATGCGGATAGAATACAAAGTAAAAGAAGTGCTTAAAATAGAATCTAAACTTTCGTCCATAGATTTTTTAGAAAAACTACTGGAAGATTATAATTATCTGGCCACGAAAGAATAGAAAGATCTAATTGACTATAATTTTTTCTGTAAACAAAACCTTGTTTTCTTTATCTCTTATTGAAACTAAGTACAAACCTTTAGCCCAATTTATAGTTGAAATAGTTCTATTGTTTTTTCTTCTTTCTTCAAAAACTTTTGCTCCAACACTGTTATAAATCTGAATAAGAAATAATTCCTGTGAATTATTGGTATTCAAATTAAAGAAGTTTGTGGTAGGATTTGGGCTAATGCTAAAAGTAACATTATTACCACAACCCACACTTTTATAGGCAGTTTCTTTTTTACTGCCATCAAAATCTTCAGTAATAATTTTATAAAATTTAAAGTTGTTGAACAGTTGTTGTGAATAATTAATATCCAAATTACCTTGGCTGGATTGTGCAGGTATCGTAGCAGCTAACTTAAAGTTTGTTACATCATTTGCTGTGTAAAGAAGATACTTGCTCACATTAATAGCAGCACTTGCAGTAAAGTTTATGGTGATGTTTCGCTGCTCGCAATATGCATCCAATTTTGAAATGGTGACCGGCAAAATATTTAAATTACGTATTCTGATAATTCTGAATGGCGAAGTGTTGGTAGCAAGAAATATATCTCCATTAGGTGCTGTGGTAATATCTCTTAATCTTCCCCATTGGTTTACAAAAAAATCTGTTTGTCCTGTAATAGCATCTCCTGCTGTATTTAATTGTATGCGCCTAATTTTATTGGTCTTTAAAAATGTAACCAATATGGTATTCTGAAATTCAGGTATTGCGGCACTGCCATACCAGATTAAATCATTGGGTGCCCACGTACCACCTGGTATTACATTCCAGGATGCTAGTGGTTCTTTTACATTATTAGCCGTACAAAAAGCAGTTTCACCAGCACGATCATTATCACAAAATCCATAAACGTTTGGCCATCCATAATTTCTACCTGCTTCTATCAATTGAAATTCATCATTACTATCAGGCCCATGTTCTGTTTCATAAATTTTTCCATTTGGGTGCAGCATTAATCCCTGCCCATTTCTATGACCGAGTGTGTAAACATAACTACCCGCAGTTGGGTTATCAGCGGGAATTGTTCCATCTAAATTTAATCGTAAAATTTTTCCACTAAGGTTATTTATATCTTGTGGACTGCTCAAGTTTTGAGCATCGCCGGTTGTCATAAGAATGGTATTATCAGGTAGCACCAACAATCTTGACCCATCATGTGTTGTATTACCGGCAATGTTTTGCAACAATACTGTTTCGCTACTCAACGCATTATTAGCATAGGTGAAACGAGATAATCTTTCTTTTATATTACCTGCATCTAAATAAGTATACACAATATATACAAATGGATTGCTGGCAAATGCCGGATGAAAAGCCATACCCAACATTCCACTTTCTCCGCTCTGTGCCACATTTGCGCTGTGGTTTAATAATAGGGTACTGGCACCAGTTTCAGGATGAATTCTAAAGACATTTCCATCTCTGGTTGTCATCCACAACGAATCTGCAGGACCATATTTTAGCTCCCAAGGCAAACCTGGTGAAGTATAAATATTCTTTGCTTCTACATTTGTAGTGCCTAAATTTATTGTGGTGGTTTGAGCAAATAATCGGGAAATGGAAATGATTAAAATGAATGAGAAAGTAAATATCTTTTTCATAAAATAATTTTTGATATGGGGATATGAATAATCTCAAACAAAAACAATTCCATTAAAAGCCAAATGCTATCCAACGAGTAAAATGGTAATTATTCTACAAGCTATTCATCATTACATTTACATAATTGGGCATAAAAAAACCGCCCGTAAGTAAAACGGGCGGCTATATTTTAATTTATCAATATTACTTTACTTCTTCAAACTCTGCATCCGTTACATTTTCACTTGCATCTGCCCCACTTTGCGGTTGCTCTGCACCGTTTGCTTGTTCAGCTCCTGGTTGTGCACCTGCTTGAGTATCCTTATACATATCTTCACTTGCAGTAGCCCATGCAGCGTTAAGTTCAGTAGTTGCAGTATCTATAGCTGCAATATCCTGAGATTTATGAGCAGTTTTTAATTTTTCCAAAGATGCTTCGATAGGAGCTTTCTTTTCAGCAGGAATTTTTTCTCCATACTCTTTCAATTGCTTCTCTGTTTGAAAAATTAAACTGTCAGCCTGGTTTATTTTATCTACTTTTTCTCTCTCTGCTTTATCACCAACTTCGTTGGCTTTTGCTTCATTTTTCATTTTCTCAATTTCCTCTTTGCTTAAACCACTTCCTGCTTCAATTCTAATTTTTTGTTCTTTACCTGTGCCCTTATCTTTTGCACTTACATGTAAAATTCCGTTTGCATCAATATCGAAAGTAACTTCTACTTGTGGTACGCCTCTTGGTGCTGGTGGTATTCCATCTAAGTTAAAAGTACCAAGACTTTTGTTTTGAGAACTCATTGGTCTTTCACCCTGTAAAACGTGTATTTGTACACCCGGTTGGTTATCGGATGCGGTACTAAATGTTTCAGATTTTTTAGTAGGAATGGTTGTGTTGCTATCAATTAATCTTGTCATAACACCACCCATAGTTTCAATACCTAAACCTAATGGAGTAACATCTAACAACAATACATCTTTAATATCTCCGCTCAATACCGCTCCTTGTATAGCTGCACCGATTGCCACAACTTCATCAGGATTTACACTTCTGTTTGCTTTTTTACCAAAGAATTTTTCTACTATTTCCTGTACTTTAGGAATACGAGAACTACCTCCTACTAAAATTACTTCATCAATTTGAGATACAGACATTCCTGCATCTTTTAAAGCAGCTTCACAAGGCTTTAAACAACGGTCAAATAATTTATCTGCAAGCGATTCAAATTTTGCACGAGTCAATTTTTTAACCAAGTGCTTAGGTACCCCATCAACCGCTGTTACGTAAGGCAAATTGATTTCTGTTTCTGTACCGCTCGATAATTCAACTTTTGCTTTTTCAGCAGCTTCCTTTAAACGCTGTAGTGCCATAGGATCTTTACGAAGATCTATTGCCTCATCATTTTTAAATTCGTCTGCCAACCAGTCCATGATAACCTTATCAAAATCATCTCCACCTAAGTGTGTATCACCATTGGTTGATTTTACTTCAAATACGCCATCACCTAATTCCAATACAGAAATATCAAACGTACCTCCACCAAGGTCAAATACGGCAATTTTTTGGTCTTGTCCTTTCTTATCTAAACCATAAGCCAATGCTGCAGCAGTAGGTTCGTTTACAATTCTACGTACATTTAAACCTGCAATTTCACCTGCTTCTTTTGTAGCCTGGCGCTGTGCATCATTAAAATAAGCAGGCACGGTAATTACTGCTTCGCTTACCTCTGTTCCAAGATAATCTTCAGCTGTTTTTTTCATTTTTTGTAACACCATCGCACTAATTTCTTGTGGTGTGTACATTCTGCCATCAATATCTATTCTTACCGTATTATTGTCACCTTTTACTACTTTATAACTCCAGTGCGAACTCTCTTCCGTAACCTCATCAAATCTTCTACCCATAAAGCGTTTTACGCTGCTGATGGTATTATGAGGATTTGTAATTGCCTGACGTTTTGCAGGATCTCCTACTTTTCGCTCACCATTCTTTAAAAAAGCAACTACTGAAGGTGTTGTACGGCGCCCTTCATCATTTGCAATAACTACAGGCTCGTTACCTTCCATTACAGATACGCAACTGTTTGTAGTTCCTAAATCTATTCCTATTATTTTTGCCATAATTAATGATTATTTAATTTGTAATCATTATTCAATCATTGTGCCAATGGAAAATAGGTGCAAAAATGGCAGAACGCTAATTATTGCGAGCAATTATGTGACATACTATTGTTCCTTCAAAAACACCATGCTGTCTGTTAAATAGGGAATAGACTGCTTATATGTAGTATTAAAAATATAGCGGAACAAATTTACATTACTAATGGTAGCCGTTGAATGGTTGTTACTCGTAGATAGATTTCTTACAGCGCAGAAATTATTGAATTCACTTTTATCATTGTGAGATCCTTCATACCGAAACCCATGATCACTGAGAAGTATGATTATGGCACCAGGATCTTTTTCAATTATTTTTCGTTCCATCTCCACCATTTTTTTATTACAATATTTTAGATAAGAAATGTAATCTTCTTTAACCAACCATGCACGATCTTTAAAAATAGTTTGGAGAGCATTTTTATTACCTGAACTGTCATACAAAAACGGGTAATGAGGCATCAAAAAATGAGTATATACAAATTGGGGGTTGGTTTTATTTTCTAAAGTATTAAGCATTTTGCTTTCTGCAGTATTACTGTAAGCAGGTAAATCCGCTAAAAATAATTTTTGAAAAAATAAAGACGCAAATCTTCCATTGGTAAAATTAAAGCCCACATCTTTTAAAAATACATTGTGAAACATTTTATGGGTAAGTACCCTATGATGCGCAAGTAAAAATTGATTAGCGCCTAAGCTTTTGTTATCTAATACTTCAAACATAGAAAAACTCTTTACATCGTAACCAAAATTTTTAAAATGATTAAATACCGGAGCATTTTTAATATCGAGCATGCATTGTTGCGTTTGCTTCCACCCAACAGTGGTTGTATTTTGCAAATTTTTTAAATAATTCATTTGAAACAATGAAGACATGCTAAAAGCCGTGATGCTATAATTTGAAAATATGGGCATTATTTGAAAACTATCGTTTCTTAACTGTTCATAAAATGGGCTATTATCATAATTAAAACTATCTTTTAAAGATTGTAAACCGGCATACTCATCAAACAATAATAAATATACATTGGGCTTGTGCTTCACCAACTTTTCGTTTAGTACAACAGGATTTTGATAAACTATTTTTTGGGTGCTCATTTGTATTTTAATGATTAATCCTGCATCCAATACACAATAAACAATAAGCAAAACATTCAGAAAGAATGTTACTTTATAAAACCATTTGTATTTTTTAAATAAAAAAATAAGAAGAAGAATTGATACAATTAACAAGGGAAGAAATAACACGTATCTATTAAAAAAGTCAATTTTAAAAACAGCATTTTTTATAACCTCAAAAAATAAATATACAGCGGCTAAAATAAAAGTAATAAAAGCACTAAAAATAAATGATTTGGTTGTAAAATAAAATATGTAGAAGAAGATGGTAATAGCAATAATTACGTAGATGAAAACTTCCGTTGCTTCTGCGAAAGAGATAAATCCAAAATTTTCCAGTGCACCATGCAAACAAAAAAAAGCTGCTAACAAAAAAGTATAAATCGGCTTGGATTTTAAAAAATTCATTCTTATTTTTTCTGCATTAAAAATAATATACGATCTGTATTTCCTACTTTTTCTTCCTCCAGCATATTATAGTACTTCGCAAAACATTCTTTAAAATATGAAAGATGATAGTTCGTAAATATATCTTCTCTGTTTAATAAAAGCTCTTTCACTTTTTCGTCTTCCTTAGGTACAAATTCTATAATTAAATATTCTCCCATATTTTGTAACCAAGCTGCAATGCTTGCCAGTGGTATATTTACACTAATAGCTAGATGATGAACGAGTGCTAATGCAAGTGTGAGATCACCCTTTAATCTATCAGTAAGAGAAGTTCTTTCACTATTGTTCCAGCCAATAGAAGCTGATGGTGTGTTTAAAGTAGATACGATAGGAACAATATTTTTTATGCGCTGTTTTCTGCAAATATTATACAATGCATTTATACAGTTAGAATCAAAATCTACAGAGACAACATTGCTTGCCTTATCTTTTAATAGCATGCTGAAATATCCATCGTTGCAGCCTAAATCTACTACTGTATCAAAAGAGATATTTGATGCAAACGTTGCAACAATTTTTCTTTTACTTTCAAGATACTGATCTCCTAAAATTGTTTCTGTATAATAATCATCCCAGGTTGATTTATCTTTTTTTAAAGATAATCCTGTAACAAATTCGAGCAAACCTTTTATAAGGGTTTGTAATTTTTCTTTTGTAAATAAAACGCTCTCTTCTTTTTTGCCTGCATTTTTTACAGCAGCTTTTGCCTGCATCCAAATATGCATGTACACATGAATATTAAATTTAGAAGTTGCAGGAAGCAAATTTTTTGTAATTTCTAATGGAATACCATCAGGATAAATTTGAAATAATTTTCCCAAATCTCTATGACCATAATGCATCAATAATAACGGGCTTAAAAAACATTCGCAAAATTGGTGATAGGCAATCCAGGGTTTACCGGGCTTATATTTTTCAAAAGAAAGGGTATCAATAAATACTGGCCTGCCATTATAAAATTGAATATTAAAAGGCGTTGCATCTTTTATTATCATTTCTTTTTGCAAGGCTATTTGTACCATTTTTAAAGTTACAATAGCAGCATCTCTCCACATATCAAAACTCCATTCATACGGGTAACTTATAAATGGAATTTGCTCTGGCAGTATTATTTTTTTATTATTGGTATCATAGTTAGGAAGATTTTGTGCGCTTACTTCTTCATGCTTTACCAGTCTACCTGAGTTGGTAAGTTCTGTGTACAAACCACTTTGCATGAGCATTTCGTAATGTGGAAAGTAAACAGGATTTATACAACGGTATATTTTATGGTGATGTGTAAAAACAAAACCTGCATTATCACGGTAAGAAGATGAAAGTGGAATAATTGGCTGCATGATAATTATAATTCATTTTCAATATTATCATCTGGTTTGGTTTTTTTGCCACCAAAAAAGCTCTTTATTTTATACCAAATATTTTTAATAAAGAACAGAGAACCCAATATTGCAGCAATAATCATTTGTATTAAATAACTGCCGCTGCTTGGATCTATGTAAAGAAAAAAATTGGTCATATCTCAAATGTAAAGAACTTATATAAATAGATTGCTTTTATTAATTCCTAAAAGAAAAATGCTTTTGTGTAAAGTAACTAAAGGTAACAATTACGCAGGTAGTTATTACCTGAGAAATAAATGCATCAACATGTAACATTTCCACTAATAGCTTCAGCAAAAAATAATTGATGATTAGGTTGGTAAAGAAAGAAAGAAAATACCTAAAAAACTGAATCCTGCCTCTCAAAACCGATGATGTGAAAACCACAAATTTCATCAACAAAAATCCACATATAAAAGTGGTGCACGATGCTATAAATAAAGCAGCATTGTGAGGCTTAAAAACCATAAAACTCATATCTACATTTTCATGGGTAAATACGAGTTTTACTAAAATGAAATATAAAGTTAGTCCTAATAAAGTATTGCCACCACCACAAGCTGCATACCTAAATGTTTGCAGCGGCATCAGCCGTTTAAAAGGCGGATAAAAGAAATCAATAATATTTGTAAGAAAAGTCAAACGGGAGTATAATAAGGTTATTGTTTATTAATTGACGACGGACGATAGACGACGGACAACAGACTACAGACCACAATTTTGTAATAAAGCTGAAAGTTTTACAATCCTTGAACATTGAACTTTAAACCTTCAACCCCCAACCTTCAACTTTTAACTATACAACTCCTCCTTCACCTCCTTCACTCTTGCATCAGCTAAATATTCATCGTATGTCATTAATTTATCTATCATGCCTTTTGGCGTAATTTCTATAATTCTGTTTGCCACAGTTTGCATAAATTGATGATCGTGCGTTGATAAACCAACTACTCCAGGAAAGTTTACCATACTATCGTTGAAGGCAATGATACTTTCCAAATCTAAATGGTTGGTGGGTTCATCTAATATTAAAACATTAGGGTTTTGCAGCATCATTTTACTTAACATACAACGTACTTTTTCACCTCCACTAAGTACATTGGTTTTTTTCAGAATCTCATCTCCCGTAAAAAGCATTTTACCCAAAAAGCCACGTAGAAAATCTTCATCTACATCTTTTGTTTGTGGTGGTACATATTGACGTAACCAATCCATAAGATTCAAATTACTACCTTCAAAAAACTCCGTATTATCGTTTGGTAAATAAGCAGGAGTAATGGTTGTACCCCAAGTTATCTCTCCAGTATCTGCAGGAATTTTTCCATTAATAACTTCAAAAAATGTAGTCAACGCCATTGGGTCACGGCTTAAGAAAGCTACCTTATCAGTTTTCTGAATATCGAAATTTAAATTTTTGAAAAGATACTTACCATCTACTTTTTTAGATAGATGTTCCACCTTTAAAATATCATTACCGGCTTCTCTTTCAGGCTTAAAAATAATACCCGGATATTTACGACTACTTGGGGTAATATCTTCAAATACCAATTTATCCAATGCCTTCTTTCTACTGGTGGCTTGTTTACTTTTACTTGCATTGGCAGAAAAACGTGCAATAAATTCCAACAAATCTTTCTTCTTTTCTTCTGCCTTTTTATTTTTATCGGTTGCTTGCCTTGCTGCCAATTGAGAACTCTCGTACCAGAAAGTATAGTTACCGGTATATATTTTTATTTTACCCTTATCCACATCCGCCACATGGGTACAAACTGCATCTAAAAAGTGACGATCATGGCTTACCACCAAAACAATATTTTGGTAATCTGCCAAAAAGTTTTCTAACCAAGCTATGGTTTCAACATCAAGGTTGTTGGTAGGCTCATCCAATAATAAAATATCTGGATTACCGAACAGTGCCTGTGCAAGTAACACACGCACTTTTAAGTTTGCACTAATATCTTTCATTAAAACCTGGTGCAATTCATCTTTTACTCCTAACTCACTTAATAAAGTAGCAGCATCACTTTCGGCAGTATAACCACCCATTTCTCCAAATTGTTCTTCCAGCTCCCCTGCTTTAATTCCGTCTGCTTCATTAAAATCTTCTTTTAAATACAATGCATCTTTTTCATGCTGAACCTTCCACATTTTTTCGTGGCCCATCAACACGGTATTTAACACGGTTATTTCATCAAAAGCAAACTGGTTTTGTGCAAGCACAGCCATGCGTTCGCCGGGAGAAATACTTACCGTTCCTTTGTTAGGCTCAATTTCCCCACTAATAATTTTAAGGAAGGTAGATTTACCGGCACCATTTGCACCAATTACACCGTAACAGTTTCCTTTTGTGAAACTGGTATTTACTTCGTCGAAAAGAACCCTTTTGCCATAGGCTAGGGTTACGTTATTTACACTAATCATAATTATCTAAAATGGGCGCAAAAGTAATTAATAAATAATAATTGAAAGTTAATAAAATAGCATTTTAATAATGAACCAAAATTCATTTTGGTAAACCTACTATTAAAAGCGATTTACAGATGATAGATTGTTTAATATTAATTAACCGCAAACGTTCACAATTTTTATTAAATCTGTTCAATTAGGCTTTTTATCTTCTTTTCATTATTTTTGACCATATGAGCATCGTAATAAAACTACAGCAGGCAGTAGTAAAAAGTTTAACCAACCTATACAACCAACCATTTACAGATAAAGATTTTCAGATTAATCTAACCAAGCCAGAATTTGAAGGAGATTATACAGTGGTATTATTTTCACTCTTAAAATCTACCAAAAAAAGCCCTGATGAACTTGGGCAGGAACTAGGGAATGATTTGATTCAAAATAATGCTGATACATTCACCAGTTTCAATATTATTAAAGGTTTTTTAAATATTGTAGTAGCAGATACTTACTGGTTACAAATTGTACAAAATAATTATAGAGATATCTGTTTTGGCAAACATCCTATCAATGGAAAAAGGGTGATGGTAGAATATTCATCGCCCAATACAAATAAGCCACTTCACCTTGGTCATTTACGAAACAATTTTCTTGGATGGTCAGTAGCAGAAATTTTAAAAGCCTGTGGTTACCAGGTTTTTAAAAGTTGCATTGTAAACGATAGAGGTGTACATATCTGCAAGAGCATGATTGCCTGGCAAATGTTTGCAAATGGCGCCACCCCACAATCTACCAATACAAAAGGCGATCATTTTGTAGGTGAATATTATGTAAAGTTTAATGATGAATATAAGGTACAGGTGGCAGCGCTTGTATCCAAAGGTCTAACTCAAAAGGAGGCGGAAAAAGAAGCACCTATTATGCTGGCTACCCAGCAAATGCTGCAAGATTGGGAAGCCGGAAAACCCGAAGTAATGGAACTTTGGAAAACAATGAATGAATGGGTGTATGCAGGTTTTGATGTAACCTATAAAAATATTGGCAGCGACTTTGATAATATATATTATGAAAGCAATACCTACTTATTAGGTAAAAAAATAGTACAGCTTGGGTTAGATAAAAATGTTTTTTACAAAAAAGAAGATAGCAGTGTTTGGATTGATTTGACGGCTGATGGTTTAGATGAAAAACTGGTGCTTAGAAAAGACGGCACCAGCGTTTACATTACGCAGGATATTGGTTTGGCAGAACAAAAAAATGAAGAATACAATATTGACGAAAGCATTTATGTAATTGGTGATGAACAAAATTACCATATGAAGGTGTTGAAGTTGATAGCTCAAAAATTAGGTGTGGCTGCCGCAGATGCTATTCATCACTTAAGTTATGGTATGGTGGAATTGCCTACAGGTAAAATGAAAAGCAGGGAAGGAACCGTTGTAGATGCAGATGATATAGTTACAGAAATGATTAATACGGCCCAGCGACATACCGAAGAGTTGGGAAAAGTAAAAGACTTTACTGCAGATGAATTGGTGCATTTATATAAAACAATTGGCATGGGTGCTATGAAGTTTTATTTGCTAAGAGTTGACCCAAAAAAGAAAATGATATTTAATCCGGAAGAGTCAATAGATTTTCACGGATATACAGGACCCTTTGTACAATACACTTATGCAAGAATTAAAAGCATTTTAAGGAAAGAAAATTTTGATGAAACCAATGTTGCTTCTGCCAGTTTATTGAAAAGTGAAAAAGAAATTGTGGTGGTAGCAGAGCAGTTTCCAACTGTTCTATTAGAAGCGGCCAAAGAATTAGACCCATCTAAAGTGGCAGCGTATATTTTTAATTTGGCAAAAACATTTAATTCGTTTTACGCTGAATTATCTATTAATAAAGCAGAGAGCGAAGAAAAAAAACAACTTCGTTTACAATTGGCCATGCTTACTGCTACTATACTAAAAAGTGGAATGCAATTGTTGGGGGCTGAGGTGCCGGAGAGAATGTAGGGCAGAATTAGCAAATTTGCTAATGTGCTAATGTGCTAATTAAAACTCTGCGAATACTTAGATTACTCTTTTCTCTGCGGTGAATATTAAAAAAATTAAATAAATAAGAATAGAAAATAAATGAAAAAGAAAATAACAAAAATTGGTGTACTTACAAGTGGTGGTGATAGTCCGGGTATGAATGCTGCCATACGTGCAGTGGTGCGTACAGGTATTTATCATGGCATGGAAGTATATGGAATTATGCGTGGGTATAGTGGAATGGTAGAAGGAGAAATACAAAAACTGGAAAGCAGAAGCGTTGCAAACATTATACAGCGTGGTGGTACTATTTTAAAAACGAGCAGGTCAAATGAGTTTTTAACTCCAGAGGGAAGAAAAACGGCTTATACAAATCTTAAAAAATTCGGCATTGAAGGTTTGGTGATTATTGGTGGTGATGGTAGTTTTAGAGGCGCACAAATTTTTAGCAACGAATATGATATTCCCTGCATTGGCTTGCCAGGCACTATTGATAAAGATATTGCAGGTACAGATTTTACCATAGGTTTTGATACGGCAGTAAATACAGCAGTAGAAGCAATTGATAAAATAAGGGATACTGCTGATGCGCACGATAGATTATTTATAATAGAAGTAATGGGCCGAGATGCAGGATATATAGCATTGCACAGCGGAATATCTACCGGTGCAGAACATATTTTAATACCTGAAAAGAAAACCAGTGTGATAGAACTAGTGGCTTCCTTGAAAGAAAAGCAGACAAGAAAAAAACTGGTGAATATGATTGTGGTAGCCGAAGGTGAAGATTTTGGCGGTGCAGATGAATTAGCTAAACATATAAAAAAAGAAATTCCAGGCCAAGATTTAAGGGTTTGTATTTTAGGGCATATACAAAGAGGCGGCGCTCCAAGTTGCTTTGACAGAGTAATTGCAAGCAGAATGGGTTATCATGCCATTGAGTGCTTAATGGAAGAAAGGTTTAATGTATTTATTGGAATTGTAAACAACAAAATGAATTACACACCACTGGATGAAGCGGTAAAAAAGAAACAACGCATTAGCGAAGAATGGATGAAGATTGTAAAAATATTAGCAACGTAATTAGATGTTAGATGCCAGATGTTAGATATGAGACTTTAGAAATTTGACGTAGGCAGAGAGCATTTATAAAAAGAAGCTAGATAAAACTTATCAACTAAAAAAGAATTTAAAAATACCATGTCAAAAAATATTACCAAATACATGCATGCCGGCATGAACAAAGAAGCGGGTATAGCCCATGCCCAAAAAAGAACCAAGATTGTAGCAACGGTGGGCCCTGCATGCGATACCTATGAAAAATTATTGTCGTTGGTACAGGCAGGTGTAAATGTATTCAGGTTAAATTTTTCGCATGGCTCGCATGAAGATAAACTCACTGTAATAAACAGCATTCGTAAAATAATTAAAGAAGAACCTTACAACATTGCAATATTGGGAGATTTACAAGGGCCTAAATTGCGTGTAGGCGAATTGGAAAATGGTAAACTTATTTTGAAAGAAGGTGATGAATTTATTTTTACTATTGAGAAAATGGTGGGCAACAATGAAAAAATATATGTGTCGTACCCTAACCTTACAACCGATGTAAAAGTGGGTGAACGTATTTTTTTAGATGATGGTAAAATGGAATTGAGTGTAGTAAAGGTATTGAATGATAAAGAGGTTTTAATGAGAGTTACATTAGGAGGTGTGCTTACACCAAAGAAAGGTGTAAACCTGCCTGATAGTGCGCTTACCATGCCATCTATGACGGAAAAAGATTTTGAAGATCTGCAATTTATTATTGCACACAAACTTGATTGGGTTGCGCTTTCTTTTGTAAGAAAAGCAGAAGATATCATCAACCTAAAAAAGATTTTAAAAGAGAACAGCAGCAAAATAAAAGTAATTGCAAAAATAGAAATGCCGGAGGCATTGAAAAACTTAAGAGATATTATTGTAGAGAGTGATGCAGTAATGGTGGCTCGTGGTGACCTTGGCGTAGAAATACCAATTGAGCAAGTACCCGTGGTACAAAAAGATATAATAAGGAAATGCATGCACCGTGCTAAGCCCGTAATTGTGGCTACGCAAATGATGGAAAGTATGCTTGACCGCACCAAACCTAACCGAAGTGAAGTAAGTGATGTAGCCAATGCAGTATTGGAAGGTGCAGATGCGGTAATGCTTAGCGGCGAAACTGCCACAGGCCTCTACCCTACACTGGTGGTAGAAACCATGAGTAAAATAATAATGGAAGTAGAAAAAACGGTGTACGATTATGACCGTGATGATATTCTTACACCGCAACCGCACTCTCCTTCTTTTGTGAGCGATGCCATTTGTTACAGCGCTTGTAAATTGGCAAAAGATGGACAAGCTTCTGCATTAATAGGAATGACACAAAGTGGCTACACGGCGTTTATGTTAAGCAGTTATCGCCCTAAATCTCCATTGTATATTTTTAGCAAAGAAAAAACATTGATTAGCCAACTTAGTTTAAGCTGGGGAGTACGTGCATTTTATTATGGCGAAGAAGAAAGCCTGGATGATATTATTTTTGACCAGTTAGACATTCTTAAAGAAAGAGGATACATTAAAAAAGATGACATTGTGGTAAATACAGGAAGTACACCAGTAGCTATGCATTTACCTACAAATATTATAAAAATTACTAAGGTGGAATAACCACCATCTTTTAAATTAAAAATAGAGTTGAATTATTCAACTCCATTTTTTTGCATGTAATATTATTCATAAAAATAAAAAAGTACAATACATATGTTTGACTACTCTTCTAGCCCTTAATGAAGATTGTGAAGGGTACATTGCGTGGGAATACGCAACAAGGCGCCAAAGCCACAACAGCCTTGGTTATTTTTGCAGAATTTTTCTGCAGTCTTTTAGTAATGCTTAGCTTATTTACCAGGCTCGCATGTATTCCATTAATTATTTGTATGGGCGTCGCATTATTTAAAGCCCACAAAGGAGATTTTCTTGGCGAAGGTAAGGTAGCAGCATTGTTTTTAATTTGCTTTATTGTGCAGTTGTTGCTAGGTACCGGTAAGGTAAGTGTAGATAGTATGATTGGGAAATAGTGCCTTGGTGAATTGAGAATGGTCAATGATGAATTGAGAAATTTATCATTGACCATTTTTGTTTTGGGGCTTTGAGCAGAGGAAGTTTTTCAGCATTTGTCCGGGCTTTTCGCTGCAATCTTTTTTATCCGCAAGGGCGGAGTAAAAAAGGATTTCCGCTGCAATCCCGCAGCCCAATGTCATTTAGTTAAGGATTGTCAGACTGAGATTGTCGAAGTCGTTGCCTTCACAAATAGTTTAAAACCCTGTTTCGACAGACTCAACCTGACAGCTCATTTCCTTAACTAAATGACATTGTCCCGCAGCCCTTGAACAATTTATCTTTTTTCAACTTTTATTGTGTAATAGATTTTAGCGGAGATTATGATTATAGATTTAAGCGTACGTTGCGTGAGACACACAACAAGGCGAATGAGCGTCCAAATGTATACTTTCTTACACATTTGGACGTCTCGTTTTTTTAAATTTCTTGCCATTTCCTAACCACTCTCACAAGCCTTTGCCTTGTCTGTGACCAGCAAAACCTATTTGTGAAATATTTTTGCTTTTACTCATTTCCTATTTCTTGGTCGGCTGGTCAAAAACCAGGCCTCGGCTCTCACGGTTTGTGGCTATGGGTGCTCACGAAAGTTAAAGCCGACCAAAGCAGAGAATATTTTACTTCAACTTTTTTATGTAATAGATTCAAGCGAAGATTTGATTTTATAGCGCAGAGAGGACATTGCTCAGTGAAAACGATACGAGTATAACAATTTTTATTTTACAAATACTGAACTTGCAGATGATGAACCTCCTCCAGCATGATTTAATGGAATAGATACTCCATTTTTCCAAAGTTTTGCAAAATTAGCTTCTACTCCACCCACATATACATCTGTTCCTAAAACAAATATTGACTGCGCACGACCATCTGATGTACCATTGGTTAAATTAGTGGAAACGCCGTTTTTCCAAACCTTTGCGACAAAATTTGCTGTACTACTGTTTAATGGAATTGTTGAAAAACCACTTGCATAAATATCTGACCCAGATACAAATACATCAGTTAAACCTCCATCATAATAAACGTTATTACTACTGCTAAGAGTATATATGTTTGAAGCAACTCCATTTTTCCAAATATTATTTGAAAGAAAAAATGAATTACCATTAAATCCACCAGTCCTTCCAGCAACATACACATCAACACCGGAAACAAAAAGTGAAGAGATATAACCATTTACAGGTGCATTCCCCAAATTATTTGCAATTCCATTTTTCCAAATTTTAACAATTGATCCAGCTCCTAAATGCTCTCTGCCTGCAACATAAACGTCAGTACCTACTACATAAACTGATGTTGCAGCTGTACTTGCTCCTCCAATTGATAAATTTGTTCCAACTCCATTTTTCCATAGTTTAGCTATTTTGTTCGTTCCACTATCAGCAACACCTGTAACATACACATCATTACCAGAGACAAAAACTGATGTTGCATAATTGTCGACTCCACTTGTGGTCAAATTTGTTGCAACTCCATTTTTCCAAACTTTTGCTGTATTCCCTTCAAAGCCTGCCGCATAAATATCGGTTCCTGAAACAAATACCGAAGTTGCACCTGCACTTGTCAAACCATTGGTCAGAGAAATAGGTTGTCCATTTTTCCAAACAACAGCTGTACCACCGATTACCCAAGCAACATAAACTCCTGGTCCTCCTGCAATTCCACAAGCAGTAATATTTGATAAGTTTACAATTGGGGATGTAGTGATACCTGTTATTATAGTACTTTGAGCAGAAGTAGTATTATCAATTCCTTGTATACTATAATTGATATTGCTTCCACAGTTTAAAACAGAAAAAGAAAATCCACCTGTGCTATTACTGTTTGCAAAAACACCATAACCTCCGGATGCAAAAAATAATATGTACCCATTTGTAACTGATGCTCCAGCGCAATTTACCAAGGTACCTACAAAATTGGTGTACTGAGAAGTAGGTAATGTAGCTGAAACGTTTCCTAAACTTATATTATTAGAAAAAGGCCCTATATTTTGAGAATATATAACCGTATTACAACCAGAAACCACCTCTAAAACCAACGCCTCATTCTTCGGCACTAACCCACTTACAAACCCCGCATTATTCGTAATACCATAACCATAACTCCCATTAGCTCTTTTTATTCTTGTACTTGTAGATACCAATGGGGTATTGTTTGCAGCATTTATTAAAGTATAATCCAGATTAATAAAGTTTACATTTGCCACATCACTATTCCAAAATGAAAACTTATCCACTTGAGCAGAATATGTGCTTCCACTTTTTGTAGCTGTTCCATTTTCCTTCCACCTTGCAGTGGCATCATCAAAATGCCAAAGTTGTATTGTTGCAGGCGCACTTGCCTGCAAACTTGTAGGCAGTGGGAAACTGATAGTAGCTTTTTTACCGGTTGCTATTTTTAATGTGTTGCCACTTGCATCTTCTAGTTCTGCGCCTACCATGCCATATGTTTCTAAAATATTTTCTGCGCCATCTGTTCCTACACCTCTTAAATCTCCAGGAATAATGAATGGTAAATTGGCAGCAGTTGGGTTTATCCAACGGCTATAAATATTTACGGTACCTGTATATGCAGTACCTGTGCTTGTTACAAATGCGGCTGCGGGAAAAATAATTGAAGCACCGCCATTTGAATTTATCGTTCCACCAGTAGAAGCGCTTACAGTGCCTGATAATACTTTTTGCATTAACTGCAACCTAACTGTATGGTTTTTACCAGCTGTAGTTTTAAAACTTCTTACGCCTTTAAAATAACCAGCTTTCGCCACCGTTACACTTCCATTTTCTTTAGATAATGAAATGTTTTGAAAAATAAACATACCATTACTATTGGTGGTAGTTGTTGCTGCACCGCTTGTAACTACTGCGCTTGCTATTGGAGCATTGCTTTCATCTAACACAATACCTGAAACACTTGCGGTTACTTGTGTAAGATCGTTTACGGCAATTGGTGTGGTTGTGGGAGGAACAGGAATAATAGGATTTTCTAAAACACTTTCTCTTTTACAACCTATTGTAAAGATTAAAAATAATATGCTAAGCAGCAGCAATGCTTTCAGGTAATTTTTTCTCATGCGGTAGTTTTTATAAACAGAATAAATTTAGTTGTTTTTCTATAATATTATGAAAAACAAAATTTTGTGAGAAGAAAGTTGTAAAAATCTTTTCAAAATTATTCATGTAAAAAATTTTATTTTTTTTCTAAATGAAATGAATTAGTGGTACCACCGTTTTAGCAACTTTGCAAATTTTTTAATTTACAGTCATGGCCATAACGAAGGCATTATTTGTTCCGTCAGTTAAAATCGTTGGCAAACCATTCTTCCAAGTTTTGGCTACGTATTTTGAACCTTGTTTTTCTCCTCCACCCACATAAATATCGGTACCTCTAACTACTATCGCACCAGTACTTGCGTCATTTGTTCCATTAGTCAAACTCGTTGCAATTCCATTCTTCCAAAATTTCGCAGTACCAATTGTAAAGCTGTCATATTCATATCCTGAGGCATACACATCACTACCGGAAACATCGATTGAAGTTACGCTAGCATCCTTTATTCCCCCAGTCAAATTGGTCGCAACTCCATTTTTCCATGTGATTGCTTTATTCAAATTGACGCTAATATATGCCCTTCCAGCTACATAAACATCGGTTCCAACAACTTTGATACTATTTCCAAAAGTGCTATAAGCGCCACTTAAAAGGTCAGATGCGACCCCATTTTTCCAAAGTTTACCAACTGTGGTTCCAACATTGTTTTCTTCTTCGCCAGCAACATATACATCAGTACCAACAATTACTATTGAACGGGTATTTGCGTTTTTTGTGCCATCCGTTAGATTTGTTGCAACCCCATTTTTCCAAATCTTTGCAACATTTTTTCCTGAAGCATTAGTTTCATAACCGGCTACATAGATGTCTGCGCCTGATACAAATACTGAATTTGCTTGGGAGAAACTATTTGATAGAGTAGAAACGATTCCATTTTTCCAGATTTTTGCAACATGAGTTGTACCATTATATTCTCTTCCAACTGCATATACATCTGTACCCGATACAAATAATCCATAAGGAACAGCATCATATACTCCGTTAGTTATGTTAGTAACAATTCCATTTTTCCATAGTTTAACAATGTTATTATTATTTGTACTATTTGTTTCATAACCCACAGCATAAACTGTGTTTCCTAATACTCCGCAAGCATTAATATTACCTAGGTTAATGACCCCATTAATGGAAGAACCCGACGAAATAGAGCTCAGTTGAGATGTTATATTGTCAGCTCCTTGATAGTTATAAGATATGGGATTGCCTGAGCAATTTAATATGGAAAACGAGAAAGCACCATTCACATCTGTATTCACAACAGCACTATATCCTCCAGTTGCAAAAAAAGAAATATAGCCATTGGAAACAGGTGATCCATTACAATTTAATATAGTGCCGTTAAAAGTAATAGATTGAGATGGTAGAAATGCGACAACAATATTCCCTAAACTCACATTGTTATTAAATGGACCAATATTCTGTGTATAAATTATAGTATTACAACTAGAAACTACTTCCAAAATCAACGCTTCATTTTTAGGTACTAGTCCAGATATGAAACCGAAATTATTTGTTATACCATACCCAATACTTCCATTATTCCTTTTTATTCTTGTAGTCGTAGATACCAATGGAGAATTTGTGGTAGCATACATCAAAGTATAATCAAGATTGATAAAATTTGTACTACCAACATCAACATTCCAAAATGAAAACTTATCCACTTGTGCAGAATATGTATTTCCAGTTTTTGTAGCTGTTCCATTTTCCTTCCACCTTGCAGTGGCATCATCAAAATGCCAAAGTTGTATTGTTGCAGGCGCACTTGCCTGCAAACTTGTAGGTAGAGGAAAACTGATGGTTGCTTTTTTACCTGTTGCTATTTTTAAGCTGTTACCACTAGCATCTTCCAATTCTGCGCCTACCATGCCATAAGTTTCTAAAATATTTTCTGCACCGTCTCTTCCTACACCTCTTAAATCTCCTGGGATAATGAAAGGTAAATTTGCTGCAGTTGGGTTTATCCATCTGCTATAAACATTTACGGTACCTGTATATGCAGTTCCTGTACTTGTTACAAATGCAGCAGCAGGAAAAACAATGGTTGCACCACCATTTGAATTTATCGTTCCACCAGTAGAAGCATTTACAGTTCCTGATAATACTTTTTGCATTAACTGCAATCTTACTGTATGGTTTTTACCAGCGGTAGTTTTAAAACTTCTTACGCCTTTAAAATATCCAGCTTTTACAACTGTTACACTTCCATTTTCTTTAGACAATGAAATGTTTTGAAAAATAAACATACCATTACTATTGGTAGTTGTTGTTGCTGCACCACTTGTAACTACTGCGCTTGCTATTGGAGCATTGCTTTCATCTAACACAATACCTGAAACACTTGCGGTTACTTGTGTAAGATCGTTTACGGCAATTGGTGTGGTTGTGGGTGGAACAGGAATAATAGGATTTTCTAAAACACTTTCTCTTTTACAACCTATTGTAAATACTAAAAATAAAGCAGACAGCAAAAGTATTGCTGAGATGAAATTTTTTCTCATTGGGGTAAGCTTTGGTAGTTTATATATTTAAAAATAACTCTTTAATTTATAAAGTGCATAAAAACATTGGTTTAGTTAATTCTCTAAAATAAAATGTTTCGGTAAGCAACACTATTAATACCACCAAAGGCGCAGGGTTCTTATAATCTTTTCATTACATAATATCTGTTTGCACAACTCTTTTTTAGAATTTGCAACCTACAAAGCTTATTGGCAGAATATGACCTATTTTGTTGGTAAAAAAATATCTTTAGAATAGCATAATTTTACAAGGTTACATCACAATAGAAAAACTTTTTTGATTAGAAATGCGTAGCTCTGTCATGAAAAATTATGGTTTTGTTTTAATGTTTATCTGCATAATTTTTAGTTATGCCAATACATTTGCACAACAAATAAAAATTAAAATAATTGTAAAAGATAATACTGAACAATCTTTACCAAATGCTACACTTATCATAAATAACAAAAAGCTTAAAGCAGATAACAATGGCATAGTAATACAATTACTGGAGGCAGGGGAAATTACCATAGAAGCTACTGCTGTAAATCACTATAATTTCATACAATCATTTACGCTTTCAACAGATAGCACTTTGCAAATAGTGATGCAGCAACGCCAAAGTTTATTAAATGCTGTGGTAATTCGTTCCAGTAAAAACGTTTCAACAAATCAAATGGGTGTGCAAACCATAAGTGCGGAGGTTTTACGCAAACTCCCAGTAATTTTTGGAGAAGTAGATCCTTTAAAAACAATTACCCTTTTACCCGGCATAAAAAATGGTGGTGAAGGGGGCGGTGGTGTTTATGTACGTGGCGGCGGGCCAGATCAAAATTTAATATTATTGGATGGCGTAAATGTGTACAACCCAAATCATTTACTAGGTTTTTTTTCTGTCTTTAATGGCGATGCTATAAAAAATATTGAGGTTTTAAAAAGTGGTTTTCCCGCAGAATATGGCGGCAGACTTAGCAGTGTAATAAATATAAACAGCCGAGATGGCGATATGGAAAAAATAAAAACCAACGCAAGTATTGGTTTAATTTCTACCAAATTGGGCATAGAAGGACCAATTGTAAAAAACAAAGCATCCTTTATTATTAATGCAAGACGTACATATATTGACCAAGTGGCCAAACCATTTGCAAGAGATCGTATTGGTGGCAATGGTTATTTCTTTTATGATGTAAATGCAAGGGCTAGTTATATTATTGATAAAAAAAATAGGCTCAATTTTAATTTTTTTAATGGGGTAGATGAATTTACATTTTCTAACGATGATGGGGCTGGTAGATCGTTTAATACCAATTG
Source organism: Ferruginibacter sp. (assembly GCA_031398005.1). Classification (GTDB taxonomy): domain Bacteria; phylum Bacteroidota; class Bacteroidia; order Chitinophagales; family Chitinophagaceae; genus Ferruginibacter. The sequence goes on along the minus strand of JANNMO010000035.1, from coordinate 48,044 downwards.
GGGCAATACCATAGCTGCAGTACAATGGGAACAAAAAATTAATAGTAGGCTTAGCCACAATACAGGCGTAGTGTACAACCAATTTAAATTAGACAGTAGGTTTGGATTTAGCACCCTTCAATTTTTATTTACTTCTGGTTTAAAAGATTGGCAGTTTAAAAGCGATTGGAGTTTAAAACAATACGATTGGTTAAAACTTAAATGGGGTTTTCAATATATTAACCACACATTTAAGCCTGGCGCAGGCGGTGTTACAGCAGGTATTACCAATTTTGAAACCATTTTGCAAAACAAATATGCACATGAGTTAGCTGGTTATGCAAGTGCAGATGTAGATTTATTGCCACAGCTTAATTTAATAGCTGGCGTACGATATAGTTATTTTAACCAAGTAGGCCCAACAGAAGAGGATATTTATGATGGAGAAGGTTTTCCTATCGGGCAAAAAGTAAGATATAATAGAGGGCAAAGTATTGCCAAATACCAAAATCCTGAACCTCGTCTAAGCCTTCGCTGGAAGCTAAATGAAACAGGAAGCATAAAATTATCTTACGCAAATACCATACAATATTTGCAACTAGCTACCACAAGCAATGCAAGTTTTCCAAGTGATTTGTGGTTGCCCGCAAGCAAGCGCATACAGCCTGGAAGAGCAAATCAAGTTTCAGCAGGTTACTTTAAGAATTTTAAAAATAATACGTATGAGTTTTCTTCGGAAGTGTATTATAAATCACTCGGCAATCAGTTAGAGTTTAAACCTGGAGCAAACCTTTTATTAAATGCCAATTTAGAAAACGAAATGATTTTTGGTACTGGTAAAGCTTACGGGTTGGAATTATTTTTAAATAAAAAACTAGGCAAACTCACTGGCTGGATTGGCTACACATTAAGCCGCACCGAAAGAAAATTTGATGCAATAAATGGAGGCAAAGCTTTCCCATATAGATACGACAGAACCCACGATTTAAGCATAGTAGCCAACTATCCTTTATCAAAAAAATGGGAAGCCTCTGCTGTATTTGTATATGGCACAGGCAACGCATTAACACTGCCTGTAGGTCGTTTTACATACAACCTTAGCTACAACACTACAGACAATCAACCCATTTTTACAAACATAGATTTGTACGATAAAATAAATGATTATAGAATGCCTGCATACCATCGGCTAGATATTTCTTTTGCCTATACACGAAAACCAAATACCACAAGGCGTTATAAAAGCAGTTGGAATTTTGGTATCTATAATGTGTATAACAGAACCAATCCATTTTTTATTTATTTAAGTGCTGATGAGGATACACAAAAAGTAGTAGGCAAAAAAGTATATTTATTTCCAATTGTGCCAAGCGTAACATGGAATGTAAAATTTTAAATGTGTGAGACAATGAAAAAAATATTAACCATAGCCTGTTGCATTTTTCTATTAAGTTGCGAAAAAGATTTTGATATAGATGTAGCTAGTACAGAACCAAAGCTAGTAGTAGAGGCATATATAAGCAATCAATCGCCATTATATACTTATGTTGTATTAAGTAAATCGGTTGACTATTTTAATCCAATTTTTCAAAGTATTCCTGTAAAAAATGCGCAAGTTTCTATTACAGAAGGTAACGTAACTAATAACATCATTACTTGGAATCCCGCATCAAAAAGAAACTTAACGGAACTTAGTAATCCCTTATTACCTGCTGCTTTAGCAAATGGTCTTTATATTGACCCATTGGCAATAACCAATCCTACACAAGCGCTTGTTGGCAGCGTAGGCAAATATTATCGGTTAGATGTGTTGTACGAAAACAATGCATATACAGGCATAACCAACATGCCAGATACAGTAAAGTTAGATAGTGTAACCTATGGTTTTCCATTTGTAAATGAGGATAACGAAAATAAATTCCGCATTACAAACCATTACAAAGACCCAGATACATTGGGTAATACTTTTTTTTATTACTGGCGCAATAATGAAAATAGAAATAGATTTGGCTGGGCAGGATTATTTAAAAGCCGTGCACCCGGCAGAGACGATTCAAATAATGGAGAATACATAAGAATTACACACCCACAAGGAATTAATTATAACGATACCATTACCTATATGCTCACTTCTGTAAATAGAAATACCCACAATTTTTGGGATAGTTATTTAGATGCTAGAAATAATAACGGTCCTTTTTCTACACCTGTAGTGTTGCAAAATTATATAAGTGGTAAAAATGCAATTGGCTGTTTTATGGGTTTAAGTGTGAGTGAGAAGACGATTATAACAAAGCCTTAGGGGGAATTTTAAAATTTATCATTTACCATTTTGTTTGGGGCTTTCAGCATTGGAGCATTTTTCAGCATTTGTAGGGGCTATCCGTTGTTATCTTTTTTTTGCCTCAAATCTGCCTGCCGTCAAAGGCAGGGGCAGGACAAAAAAAAGGATATCCACTTCTATCCCCCAGCCCTTGGGCAGATTATCTTTTTCAACTTTCATTGTGGGGTAGATTGGAGCGGAGATTATTATTTCAGATTGGAGCGTAGGTTACGTGGCGACATGCAACGAGGCGGAGGATGATTATTTATTTTACAAATATTGAATATGCACTATTATTATTAGTTGCATTGAAAAAATTGGTTAGTAATCCATTTTTCCAAACAAATGCATTTTGAGACATACCATTATTATATGTATATCCTGTTAAATATACATCTGTATTCTTAACAGACACTGAAGTGACATATGTATAGCTTCCACCGCTAGATAGGTTTGTTACTACACCATTTTTCCAAAATTTACCTATACTACTTGCACTTGTATTAGTTACAAAATATTCAGTTCCTGAAATATATACATCGTTTCCAGATACAAAAATAGAACTAGTGTTTGCATCATTAATGCCATTTGTTAAATATGTCGGAACTCCATTTTTCCAGAAAGTTGCTTTAGGTTTAGTTCCCGAAATAGAATCATCTGTACCGCCAGCTACGTAAACGTCATTACCAGAAACAAAAACAGAACTTGCATATCCATATTCGTTTCCATTATTGTTATTTGTCAAATTTGTAACTATTCCATTTTTCCAAAAAATTGCATTATTATTATTAATATTGGTAGTCAAAAATGCAGAAATGCTTTCATCACCTGCAACATAAACATCACTACCGATAACAAAGACAGAACGTGCTTGAGATGACCGAGTTGTATTTATTGATAAATTTACAGGTATTCCATTTTTCCAAAGCTTTGCTGTAGTTTGACCTGATGTAATATTTGTCTGCCTTCCTGCTACATAAACATCATTACCTACTACATATACAGAAAACGCATTTGCACCACCATTTGCAATGTTAGTTAAACTAGATGCAATACCATTTTTCCAAACTTTAGCTACATTTCCTTCCCTCCCAGCAGCATAGATATCATTACCAGACACATAAACGGAATTCACTACTGCTGAATCACTAAATGCAAATAAATTACTTGCCACACCATTTTTCCAAACTTTAGCAGTACCATTATCCATACCTGCCACGTATACATCAGCGGTTGTAGCAGCTGTACAAGCAGCTAGTGTGCCCAGCATTATTGTACCGTTAGCGGCTGCACCTGTTAACAAAGCAGTTTGTTGTGTTGTTGTAATATCTGTACCTTGGTAATTGTAACTAAGGTTACTCCCTGTACAATTAATAATAGAAAAAGAAAAAGCGCCTGTAGCATTAGTATTGCCAAAAGCAGCATTACCGCCTGTTGCAGCTAAAGCCACATACCCATTGGTAACTGCTCCTCCCGAACAGTTGGTTAAAGCACCAGTAAAAGTAATAGTTTGAATAGAGCTTGATGTTACTAAAACATTTCCTAAACTGGTGCTGCTAGCAAATGGTCCTATATTCTGAGTATATACCAAAGAATTACAAGCACTAGTAGCAATCACTTCCAAAACCAACGCCTCATTTTTTGGCACCAAGCCACTTACAAAACCTGCATTATTTGTAATTCCATATCCATAGTTTCCATTGGCTCGCTTTATTCTTGTACTTGTAGAAACTAATGGCGAGTTTGTTGTAGCATTTATCAATGTGTAATCAAGATTAATAAAATTTGCATTTGGTACATCTACATTCCAAAACGAAAATTTATCTACCTGCGCAGTATAAGTACTTCCCGCTTTTGCAGCAGTTCCATTTTCCTTCCACCTTGCAGTGGCATCATCAAAATGCCAAAGTTGTATGGTTGCAGGTGCACTTGCCTGTAAACTTGCAGGTAAGGGAAAACTAATGGTTGCTTTTTTACCCGTTGCTATTTTTAATGTGTTGCCACTTGCATCTTCCAATTCTGCGCCTACCATGCCATAGGTTTCTAATAAATTTTCTGCACCGTCTGTACCTACTCCTCTTAAATCTCCGGGAATAATGAAAGGTAAATTTGGGGCAGTAGGGTTTATCCAACGGCTATAAACATTTACGGTACCTGTATATGCAGCACCAGTGCTTGTAACAAATGCGGTTGCAGGAAATATAATTGTTGCTCCTCCGTTTGAATTGATGGTTCCACCAGTAGATGCGCTTACAGTGCCTGATAATAATTTTTGCATTAACTGCAACCTTACTGTATGGTTTTTACCGGCAGTACTTTTAAAACTTCTTATACCTTTAAAATAACCTGCTTTTACAACTGTTACACTTCCATTTTCTTTAGACAATGAAATGTTTTGAAAAATAAACATACCATTACTATTTGTGGTAGTTGTAGCTGCACCGCTAGTAACTACTGCACTTGCTATTGGGGCATTGCTTTCATCCAACACAATACCTGAAACACTTGCGGTAACTTGAATTGCATCGTTTACTACACTAGGAGTAGGTACGGGAGGAACAGGAAGAATAGGATTTTCTAAAACACTTTCTCTTTTACATCCTAGTGTAAAAATTAAAAATAGAGCAAACAGCAAAAGTATTGCTGAAAAGTAATTTATTCTCATTTGGGTAAGCTTTGGTAGTTTTTTATAATTAAAAATAGTGCATTAATTTATAAATATCAGAAAAACAGATATATAAGATGAAAAAAATATGATATCTCACAATGCACAAATGAATGTGTCAATGGGATAAGTGAAAACGAAATCTGGAATTATTGTTTTGAAGACATTTAAATTTTCCAATAAAAAATGCAAAAGATGAATGATTATCTCTTTTCAACTTTTATTGTGGGGTAGATTTAAGAGAAAGTTGTGATTTTATATTTAAGCGAACAATGCGTGGCGACTCTCAACGATCCGAAGTGATGGTAGAATAAAGCTGAGATTTACATGCTGTTCTATTAGTTTGTAAGATAAATTATTGATTAGGAGGATTAAATCAGAGAATGTAAATTGTATTAAAGAAAATTGATACCAAAATTACTCATCTTAAAATAAAGTACTCGCATGAAAAGTTTATCATTTACATGTTTTTTACTCTGTATTACCATCTTTGTATTTGGACAAACCACAAAAAAAACCGACTCTGCAATTTATTATCAAAAAGAATTATCTGGTATTTATAAAAAATTAAGAGATTCTATGATTAATAATTCTGCGGTTTTAGAACTTAGGAAAAATATAGAAAGAATTAGATCAACAACAGATAATTACAGAGGTTTCGTTCTATACACATCTTTGGCCTCAGCCAATTTTGATAAGTTTAATGCTGCCAATACTAAAAATGGTTTCAATAGTTTATCAAATAATACATTTAGTATTGGGTATGGATTTTCAAGTAAAAGAAACAGGCGAATTTTTGATTTCAACATAAGTGCTTTTGGTATTGGAAAGAAAGCAAAAAAGAATGATGAAACCATTAAAACAGCCTTTTCAAATTTTATACAATTTGAGTGGGGATATGATTTCATTAAAAATAATAAAGTAAATATTTATCCTTTTGCAGGATTCGGTATACGATCTTCCACATTAAGTTTTGAAAAGGTGGTATCAGCAAATCCTAACTTTACAGATGTCTCAAATATTATCCAAAACAATAAATCTTTTAATGAAGAGGCTGCTGAAATTGGCTATCAGGCTGGTGTAGGATTTGAATACGTATTAACTGATAAAAATAGAGCAGGAGGAACAATTTTATTTTTAAAAGCCGGTACCAACCGTCCATTCAAACAAAGAAGTTTTACAATTGGGGGAATAGACTATAACCCTCAATTTAATCATGGAGAATTATTTTTGAGCTTTGGGTTTAAGTTTTTTAGCAGATAAAAGAAATACGTGATTTCATTTTAATAAAAAATTATGGAAAATTTTTAATTAACTCAAAGGTGCAGAGCACCGCAATTTTTGTAGCTGCAATAGCAGCAAAAGGTTTAAAGGTGCAGCGCACCGTAATATTTGGTTGAAAAAAAATTTAGAAAAAATTAAAAAACATCATGCAGAAATATTGCACAATCTATTGCACAATTAAAGATGAAAAAAGGTATGCCGTATAAGTGAGTGACACAACGATGATGACCATAGCTGCTTCTTCGTTCACCCAACAACCGCAAAAAAGCGAAGCTTTTTACAAACAACCAATTATTAAAAGCTACCCATTCTTCCAAGCCAACATTCCTCCATCTAAATTTACCACATTTGTAAAGCCCATAGTTTCGAGCATCATAGCGGCTTGCGTGCTGCGTTTGCCGCTGCGGCAGTAGCAAATAAGTTCTTCGGTTTTTAGGGATTCTATTTCGTCTGTCTGCATGGCCATTACCTGGCCGAGGGGAATAAAAGTGCCACCAATATTAAATTCCAATCTTTCATCAGGCTCTCTTACATCGAGCAAATGAAGCGATTCGTTGTTGGCAATTCTTTTTTTTAATTCAGTTACAGAAATACTTTTCATGGCTTATTCGTTTTCATTTGTGCTGGTAGAATCAACAATATATTTCATTTCTTTAGATACCCACACATCCATTACCTGCCCCTGGCGTATGTAAACAGGGCGTTTATCTTCAGTAAATTTTGGTGGGACTTGTTTATATACAAAAGCGTTTGCAGTATCTACTACACTGGCATCTACAACAGTGGAGGCAAGCATAATTCCATTTTGTTCCAATACTAATTTTGCTTCGCCATAGGTTAAGCCAAGTAAAGATGGCACGGGTAATTCATCATTTGCAAGGCCACCACCAATAACCATATCCACTCTACTACCCCACGGTATTTTTGCACCAGATGAAATAAGGTTTCCATTATAGCTTTGCTCTAAAACAGAGCCCATCATAAAATCGGGTTTGTAAGTTGTATCTCCTACAACCAAATGGCTGCGCCTAAGAATTTCTAATGCATAACCCAACGATTTACCTTGTAACATTGGCATATCAACCAATGGTAATGTGCTTCTATTTATGGTAAGCAATACAACTCTATTAACTTTTACTGTGCTGTTTGGTTCAGGAAACTGTTTTAAAACCGTACCCATTTTTGCAGTATCAACATAAACAGAATCTTGAATGACCACATCAAAACCTTTGCTTTCTAATATTTTCACCGCCTCAGCCGTGTTTTTAGAAGTAACTGAAGGCACGGTTAGGTATTCGCCGTGTTTGGTTATGGCACCTAATAATTGTAAAAATCCCCACACTAAAAATATGGAGAGTAAAATAATTACTAGCAGGTTTACCCAAAATGGTCTGTGCGTTATAAATTTAAACACTGGTGTTTGTTTTAGTTTTCAAGAAAGTGCAATATAATCATCACACAAAACATTCTTCTAATAATAAACTGTAAAATTCTTTTAAAGTGCTGTTCATAGCTGCAACTTGTTGGGGAACAATACTGGCAGCGCTTTGTCCAGGAACTGTGTTTATTTCCAGCATGTAAGGTTGTTCCTGCTTTTCTTCATAAATAAAATCTATACGTACAATGCCTTTGCAATTAAAAACTTTGTAAATTTTTTCGGCGGCGGCTTGTATTTGTGTAGAAATTTTATCGGTGGTTTTTGCTGGCGTTACCTCTTCACTTTTACCTTCGTATTTTGCCTCAAAATCGAAGAAATCATTTTTAGAAATAACCTCTGTCATGGGTAGGGTTATTATTTTGCCCTTGCTTTTAAACACACCAATGGTAAATTCTCTTCCCTGTATAAATTCTTCTACCAGCACCTGCTCATCTTCCTTAAAAGCCTTTTGCAATGAAGGTTGTAGCTCATCTGCATTGTTTACCTTGCTCATACCAATGCTGCTGCCGCCATTGTTTGGTTTTACAAAAACCGGTAGTGAAAGTTGTTGTAAAACATCGTTTGCTGTAGTATTATCTCCCGCAAATAGGTGCACAGATTTTGCAACGTTAATACCCGCAAAAGCGGCTACTGCTACGGTGTATCTTTTATTAAAGGTGAGGGCAGATGTGGCTGCATCGCAAGAAGTATAAGGAATATGAAGACAATCAAAATAGCCTTGCAGTTTTCCATCTTCGCCGGGTGTACCGTGTAGACCGACCAATACAGCATCAAATTTTATATGGTTTCCATTAACGGTGATGGAGAAATCATTTTTATCTACATTGATTTTTTCACCTGCTGCTGTTTTGTAAAACCAACCATCCGGGTGAATATCTATCAGGTAACAATCCCATTTAGCGGTGTCAATATTATTTTTAATGGTTTCAGCACTTTTGTAGGAGATAACTGATTCTCCTGAATAGCCACCGGTTATTAATGCGATTTTTTTCATGTGTTAACTAATTTGCTAATATTTTAATTTGTAAAATGACAAAAAATTTATTAACGGACAAGCAAATATTTTTTTGCCGGAAAGGCGGTATGGTGTCTAATTTTTATCTTTTTAAGTTAATATATATTTTTTAAGACGGGAAAGATTTTGCTCCGCAAAATTATTGCCACAGAATGCACAGAAACACTGAATAAGCTAATTAAATAACTTGCACATTTTTGAGACGATTGAACATTGAACATTGAACATTGAACATTGAACATTGAAACTCGAACCTTGAACCTTGAACCTTGAACCTTGAACATTGAACCTTGAACATTGAACATTGAACCATGAACATTGAACCTTGAACATTGAACCTTGAACCTTGAACCTACTCCTCCTCCCCAATCCCTTCATTTCCACTTTGTAGCACAAATTTCCATTTTCCGTTTCCTTGCTTTTTCCAAATGCTAACATAGGTGCCATAAAAAGCGGTATCTACCAATGATGGTTTAATTTGATAAACGCCGTATGTGTAACCGAGCTCGCCAGATTGGGCAACAATTGCATCCGTTGGTTTCCACTGCATGGTATAACCAGTATCTTTTAACCCAATAATATAATCAACCGCATCTGCACCGGCTATTGGAATCACATTTGGGCGAAGCAAAACCCCATTGCTATCTATATATTCTAAATAGGCATTTTTTAAACCTTTTTGCATACTTAATTCTGAAAAATCTTCATCTGCTTTTAGGAGAGACGCTTTATATTTATCAGCATCTACCGGCTCCTCTTTTTTAGGAGAAGCGCAGGAGAAAATTGATACAATTGCTCCAGACCACAATACGAGCATTAAATATTTATACATATGGGAAAGGTAATAAAAAACTAAAAGGTAGATATACAAAAAAGCGAAAGCACAAAATACTTTCGCTTAAATAAATAAAAATTTTAAATGTGCAAATGGTTTTTCTTTTCCATTAATTGCTCTACAGTTTCTCTGTAATCTTCATCGGGTACACAACAATCTACCGGACAAACAGCAGCACACTGCGGCTCTTCGTGAAAACCCTGGCACTCTGTACACTTGTTTGGTACAATATAATAGGTATCCGATTCTATGGGTGCATTGCGTTTATCAGCATCCATTTGGGTGCCATCCATTAATGTAAAACTGCCTTTAATGGTAGTTCCGTCACTTATTGCCCACTCTACTCCGCCTTCATATATTGCGTTATTAGGGCACTCGGGTTCGCATGCCCCGCAGTTTATACATTCATCTGTTATTTTGATTGCCATCGTTGTAAATTTGCTGCAATTTAATAAGAACCTTATGAACGTACAAGAAAGAATTGAATTAATGGTAAAAGCAGGGGAATACCTACAAGCCGATACCGAAGACTGGCAGGAAATAAAACAACAGGCTTTTTACAAAAACGGATGGTTTACACCGGAGTTTATTCAACATTCAGCCAACCAAATTGCCCATAATTTTCTTACCAGAAGTGCTCTGGAAAAATGGGTGGCTCATTACCATATTGATGATAACATTCAGCCAAAAAATGTAGGAATAGTAATGGCGGGAAATATTCCGATGGTGGGCTTTCATGATATGTTAGCGGTTTTTATAAGCGGGCATTACCAAACAGTAAAATTATCGAGCAAAGACGATGTTTTGTTGAAGCATTTAGTAAAGTTTCTCTATAGCCATGATGTGGAAATACAAAACCATATTATGTTCGCAGATATGCTAAAGGGTTGCGATGCATACATAGCTACAGGCGGCAACAGTGCGGCAAAATCTTTTGAAGAATATTTTGGCAAATACCCCAATATTATTAGAAAAAACAGAACCTCAGTTGCGATATTAACAGGAAACGAGACGCAGGAAGAACTGAAATTATTGGCAAATGATATTCATTTATATTTTGGCCTTGGCTGTAGAAATGTCACAAAAATATACGTATCTAAAGAATACGATTTTGTGCCGCTTTTAAAAGCTTTTGAAGATTACAAATACTTTGCTGACCATCATAAATACAAAAATAATTACGATTATAATCTCTCCATTATTTTGCTGAACAATGTTTATTACATGACCAATGAAGCTACATTATTAGTCGAGAACAAAGGATTATTTTCACCCATAAGTCAGTTATTTTATGAATATTATGATGATATAAATCTTATCATTGAAAACTTACAACATAACAATGATGTGCAGTGTATAGTGGGAAACAAACATGTGCCATTTGGTGCTGCTCAAAACCCTGATTTATTTACCTATGCTGATGGAGAAGATACGATGGAGTTTTTGTTGGGATTGTGATCTACGAAACTCTTACTAATTTATTGTTAATTAGGCTTAGGGGTAAATAGCATTTTGTCAGTATATCGTTACTTTGTTTTATAAAGGCATGCATTTTGAACAATACTTTTTATTAAAATAACAATTTATAAAACCCATACAAAAATGAAATTTAAACAGATCGCATTTACGGTAGCCATCAGCGCAATTACCACATTGGGCGTAGTTTGGGGTTACACAAAATATTTAAAAAACAGTACTACTTATGGTGGACAAATAGCAGGTGTGTTACCTGCTAATTATGCCAAACAAGCAGGCTTTTTAGACGGTACTCCTGCACCACCGGGAGCAATAGATTTTACCGGTCCATCTGCAGCAGCTACACCGGCAGTGGTACATATTAAAACCAAAACAAACGCCAAACAAATTTCTAATAGTTTGCCTAGGCAACGTCAGCAAAATCCTTTCAGCGAATTGTTTGGAGATGATGATATGATGGAGCAGTTTTTTGGTAGAAGAAATAATGTAATTCCAGAGCAGCGTGCATCAGGTTCAGGAGTATTGATAAGTGAAGATGGATTTATTGTAACCAATAACCATGTGGTAGCATCAGCAGATGAAATTACGGTTACACTAAGCAATAAAAAAACCTACAAAGCAAAAGTAATTGGTACTGATCCTGCTTATGATTTGGCAGTAATTAAAGTAGAAGCTGCAGGTTTGCCTTATTTAATTTATGGTAATTCAGATGATGTAAAAATTGGTCAGTGGGTATTGGCCATTGGTTATCCTTTAAATTTAGAGACTACGGTAACTGCTGGTATTGTAAGTGCAAAATCGAGAAGTTTAAATTTAAACAGAGATAAAGCTGGTGCGCCAGGTGTAGAATCTTTTATACAAACTGATGCCGCAGTAAACATGGGTAACAGTGGTGGTGCCTTGGTAAATACAGATGGGAAAATTGTAGGAATAAATTCTGCCATTGCATCTCCTACAGGTTATTATTCTGGATACTCTTATGCAATCCCTGTAAATATTGTGAAGAAAGTGGTAGATGACATTATAAAATTTGGTACAGTTCAGCGTGCTTATATTGGTATTGTATATGCTTCACCAAGTGATTTAAGCGATGATGAAAAAAAGAAATTGGGAATTCCGGTAGATGCGTACGGCATTTATGTGAGAGAGGTACCAAAAGATGGTGGTGCATTTGCTGCAGGAGTTAAACCTGGTGATATAATTTTAAAATTAAACGGCGTTGCAGTAAGTACAGGTGCAGAAATGCAGGAGCAGGTAAGTCGCTATAAGCCCGGAGATAAAGTTACGATTAACTATTTACGTGATGGTAAAGAGATTACTTCTAACATCACCCTTAAAAATAAAGCCGGTAATTATGATGTGGTAAAAGGTGAAGTAGCGGCAGATAAATTGGGTGCAGATCTCGTAAGTCTTGATGCCAGAAAAGCAAAAGAATATGGAATTGCAGGAGGTGTAATTGTAAGAAAAATAAAGCCGGAAGGTGTGATTGAAAAACAGAGTAGAATGAAAGATGGCTTTGTAATTTTAAAAGTGAATGGTAAAGATGTAAAATCGGTAGAAGAATTAAAAGCTACGATTGGCACAGCAAAAGATGTGACTATTACAGGTTTTTATCCGGGATATGATGGAGCTTACGAATATCCATTTTCTTTGGAAGATGAGTAAGAAATAAAATAATAATATTGAAAATGCCTCGAATGATTTCGGGGCATTTTTGTGAGCTGTACAAAATACATTGACCTACCTGACCAGTTAAACGGGAGAAAACATAGAAAAAATGTTTTGGTTTATTAAGATTTGTAGAAGTTTTTCTCCCGATACAAAAAGTTACAGGCTGAAGAAACAACAACCAATTATTTGCAATGAAGAATGATTATGATGTTGAAAAAAAATTAAGAATTTGCTGAGCCTTTGATTTACTAACTAAGTGTTCTAATTTCAAAATCTAACAGAACAAATTATTTATTCATTTGAGAAATTACTGAAATTATATTAAACCAAACTGTGAATCTATGGCAATAGATTTTGCCACAGATTCACAGAAAATGCATTTCTACAAAACAATTCAATTTTAATTCGGCGCCTGAGTTTGTGGAGCACCGTTAAGCAAAAACGAGCAACTATTATTAAAAAAAATTGTATGAATTTGAAAAAAGTTTGCCACTGAAAACACAGCAACACTGTTTTGGACTATTTTAATTTATAGCCTTTTACTAATATCTCACCTCCACCAATACCAACCCTTTTGCAGGCGCAGAAAAATCGGTTTTACTACTATCCTTACTTTCTATAATCTTTTTAAAATCTTCCACGCTGTATTTTCCTTTACCTACCAATAACATGGTTCCAACCAAGCCACGCACCATGCCACGTAAAAAACGATTGCCGGTTACATAATATACAAGTGAATTATTTTCCAACCTCCATTCGCTTAAAAAAATGGTACAATTATAAGTAAACACCTGTGTATTTTTCTTAGCAAAACTTTCAAAATCTGTAAAATCAAATAACAATTTTGCCGCTTCGTTTAGCGCTTCTATATTTAATGGATAAGGGTAGTAATAAGAATCATCCAGCAAAAATGGATCTTTATGCTGGTGTACAGAATAGCGGTAAGATCTTGCTGTAGCATCAAAACGACAGTGAGCATCTTCAGCCACTGGCTTTATGTTTTTAATGGCAATATCAAGCGGAAGAATTGCATTTAAATGATAGGTAGCTTTATCAGTTTCTGCTTCGGTAAAAACAGCATCAGTATCAAAATGAAAAAAATTTTGCTTTGCATGCACACCTGCATCTGTTCGGGAAGAACCAGTTAGTGAAAACGATTTTCTAAAATAAACCTGCAATGCTTTTTCTATCTCAGCCTGTACCGTATTAGCATTTTCCTGTACCTGAAAACCTGAATAGGCAGTGCCTTTATAAGCAACTTCTAAAAAATACCTTGCCATTACTGGTGTATCATGGCTTTAAATCTTGTAACGTAATAGGCATCTGTAAGCTGTGATTGTAAACTGGCAAAATTTTGTGTATCGCTTATGCGTGGATAAGCAGCATCAAAAAATTTATATTTTCCTGCATCATTTAAAAACAATAAACTCAAATTTTTAATTTGGTCAACAGTAAAGCAGGTTGACTTAAATATTTTGGTAGCTGCACTCACCATTCCATCATCGCTGGAAGCAGCAGCCATTTTCTTTCTTATTTTTAAAAAATCATTTTCATCTGCATTGGCTTTACAGTCTGAATTGAAGTTTACAATTGGTTTGTTTGTTGGAACAGGTTTTTCAGTTTGCTTTACAACTTCAGTAGCCGGTTTTTCAGCAGTTTTAGTATTTGGATTTTGCATGTCAATATCCAAGAACTTCGTTTCCTTCACAGGCGCTTTTTCTGCCACTTCTTTTTTTACCTCTACTTGTTTTACCTCTACTGGTTTTACCTCTTCTTGTTTTACCACTGCAGGCTTGGCTTCTGCCGGAATAAAAATGTTTACCGTATCATTTCTATTGGCAGAAATATCTACATAAGTTGCAGATTTTCCATCCACATCATTCGTGCTGTTTATTTTTTGTATTTTATTTAATGGAATTTCTTTTACCGGTTTTACTTCTTCTACAACTACTTCCTTTTCTTTTACAATTACTGGTTTTACTTCTTCTTTTATTGGCTCTGCAGGTTTTTCTTTTTTAATTACACTGATATGGGTATTGGCTGCGCCAGACAATGTATTTGCAAACACATCATCACTGGCATTTCCAACTTGCTTCACCGGAGCAGTTGCACCATTCATTGTAACCTCCATGGTTTGAAGATTGTAAAGCCCCCACCCTTTTTCGCCAAAATTTTTTAATAAATAACCGGCGTCCGCTTTGTTTATCACCAAGGGTACAGTTAGTTGAGCCCACTGGTCTTTTGGAAAACCAATATTTAAAGTATAACTGCCGGTAGAAAGTTTTGGAATAACAACATATCCGGAAGCAGATGAACTCATTACTTTATCACTCATTTTTACATAAAAAGGTTGCTTATTATCCGTTTGTATATAAACAAAATAATTTTGTTGGGCATTGGCAACTGTACATAAAAGTAACAGTGCAATTAGGTGTAGGGTCGTTTTCATGAAAGCATTGCTTTAAGCTACAAAACTAAATATTAATCCGCATTTGCCATTTATAAAATATTATGATTATTTTTTAATCCTACCATTTACTTTTACGGAAAATTTTGAATCAAACACTTGCCTTATTAAATGCAAGGATATAGTATTATTTTTCTGCTATAATCTTGCAGTTCCTTCTCCCTTGGAGAAGGGTTGGATGAGGTTCTTAAACAAACAAACAAAAGCTACAACATGAAAAGAATTTTAATGCTGTTTTGCATTGCTGCACTGCCGTTAAGCATGTATGCACAAATGCAGGAAGAAGCGGAAGACACTACCTGGAAAAGAACACTTAGGGAGAGTTATCCTAAAACAAACGAACTGGTACACACCAAACTGGATGTACGGTTCGACTATGACAAATCATACCTCTACGGTAAAGAATGGGTTACGCTAAAGCCACATTTTTACCCAACTGATTCTGTTTTATTGGATGCAAAAGGAATGGAATTAAAAGAAGTAGCCATTATGAAAGGCGCTGCAAAAATGCCCTTAAAATACACTTATGATGGTATGCAGGTAAATATAAAATTAGATAAAGTATATGCCGGCAATGAAAAATATACGCTCTATTTTGATTACATAAGCAAGCCAAACGATTTAAAAGTAAAAGGCAGCGAAGCCATTACTGATGCAAAAGGTTTATACTTCATCAATCCGAAAGGAGAGGAAAAAAACAAGCCTACACAAATCTGGACACAGGGCGAAACCGAAGCCAACAGCGTTTGGATGGTTACTATAGATAAGCCAAACCAAAAAAGCACGCAGGAACTTTCCATGACCGTGCCTGCAAAATATGTTACCCTTAGTAATGGTTTATTGGTAAGCAAAAAAGTAAATGCCGATGGTACCAGAACTGATAATTGGAAAATGGATCTACCACATGCCCCCTATTTATTTTTTATGGGCGTAGGCGATTTCGCCATTACAAAAGATACTTACAAAGGCAAAGAAGTAAGTTATTACACAGAGAAAAACCAGGAGCAATATGCACGTAAAGTTTTTGGCAACACGCCGGAAATGATCAAGTTTTTCTCTGAAAAATTAGGCGTTGAATACCCTTGGCAAAAATATGCGCAAATGGTAGGAAGAGATTATGTAAGTGGTGCTATGGAAAACACTACTGCTACTCTACACCAGGAAAGTGCTTACCAAAATAACCGCCAGTTGGCAGATGGTAATGCATGGGAAGAAACAATAGCGCACGAATTATTTCACCAGTGGTTTGGAGATTTGGTAACGGCTGAAAGCTGGAGCCATCTTACCGTAAACGAAAGTTTTGCAAACTACAGCGAGTACCTTTGGAACGAATATAAATATGGTACCGATGCTGCTTATGAGCACAATTTAGAAGACATGCAGGGCTATCTTCAAAGCGGCAGCGAAGGAAAAGATTTGGTACGTTTTCATTTTGCAGACAAAGAACAAATGTTTGATGCAGTAAGCTATAATAAAGGCGGTAGAATTTTAAATATGCTGCGCAATTATGTAGGTGATGATGCATTTTTTAAATCGCTGAACAACTACCTTACCACCAATAAATTTAAAGCCGGCGAGGCAGGCCAATTGCGCCTTGCATTTGAAGAAACAACCGGTATGGATATGAATTGGTTTTGGAACCAGTGGTATTATGGTAGTGGTCACCCCAAATTAAAAATAGATTATTTGTATAACGATGCTGCAGGAAAAGCTAGTGTAATAATAGAGCAAACACAAAAGAGTGGTAAGCTTTTTAAATTGCCATTAGCAGTAGATGTTTACACAGGAGCAGACAGAAAAAGATACAATGTAGTAGCAGAAAATAAAACAGATACTTTCTATTTTAATTATACTACAAAGCCAGATCTTATAAATGTAGATGCAGATAAATTATTGCTTGCAGAAAAAACAGACAACAAAACTGAAGCTAATTTTATAGCACAATATAAGAATGCAAAAAACTATATGGACAGACGTGAGGCCATCGATTTTTTTGCAAAAAAAACCATGCCTGATTTAGCAAAAGGTTTGAACGATAAGTTTGGCGGGTTAAAAATATTGACCATGCAAAAATTGGCTACTACTCCTTACAAGGCAGATGCAGTAGTGTTAGAGCAAATACAAACACTCGCTAAAAGCGATAACAAAAAAGTGAAAGCAGCAGCTATAAATTACCTTGTAAAAAATGGCGATGCTAAATATTTATCTATTTATCAGGCAGCTGTAAACGATTCATCGTACAGCGTTGCAGGCGCAGCCTTAAAGGGTTTGGTGGCTTTAGATGCAGCCAATGCATACACACTTGCAAAGAAATTTAGTGCAGATGCAAAAGGCGCTTTGGGCAATGCAGTAAACGATATTTTATTGACCAATGGTACCGAGGCAGACTTCGATTATATCTCTGCTATGTACAATGATGCACCATTATCGCAAGAAAAATTTACCAGCACAAGTAAGTACGCAACTTATTTAAGCAAGGTAAATGATATGGCAAAAGTAAAAGCCGGTATAGATAATATTATGAAATTTAGAAACGCTATACCTGCATCTTTTAGAGGACAGGTGGATGCTGGTTTTAAAAGTTATTTAAGCATTATAAGCAAAGCAAAAGGCAAAGAAATTGAAGAATACATAAAATCGGTTTTTAACTAAAATAGTATAATTTTTTTAGGAGCGGCTCTCAGAAATGAGAGCCGTTTTTTTGTGTTAGTAATAAATGAAGAAAAGGTTTTGGGGCTTTCATCAGAAGGGTTAAAATGGGCATTTGTTCGGGCTATCCCCATCCGAACAGGATTCATCCGGGCTGGCGTTCCTACTTGCCTACCGGCAGGCAGGTCTTTTTATTCGCTAAAGCGATATAAAAAAGATATCTATTTCTATCCCGCAGCCGATTTAGCGGTGGAACTTTTTTGAGCTTTTATTGTGTAGAAGATTGGCGTGAAAAGTTTGATTAAACCAATGTTGCAGAACCCAACAAATGAAAAAATAAGAACTGAAAAATACATTAGATACAATATTTTTAAAAGCTCTATAGTTCACATAAAAATAAATATTGATGTTTATTACATATTGATTATAGGTATGTTAAGAGTTTTCAACATTATTTGGTTGTGTAAAAAATACCTTCTACATTACACAAAATTCAACATGTAGCAACTTTATTCTGTTGCTAATTATCCCCTAAAAAGCTGACTTAAATACAGCATTCCCCATCTTAGCATACTATTCAATTTCGAGTATTCCCTATCTATTTTTTAAACTCATAAACTGTTTTATGATGAAACTTTATGTATTCCTGCTTGCAGCAGTTGTCTGTACTTCTGCCCATGCACAACAAAACTTAAGTCCAACTGTAATGGCTGCCGGTGGAGGGGTAAGTAAGTACAATGATATAGAATTGGAGTGGACACTCGGCGAGTTTTTTACAGGCACTTCTTCTGCTTACAAAAACATGTACACTGCAGGTTTTCAGCAACCTTTATTAAACAAACAACCATTGCAAATAAGCGATGTAAAATTGGGTACGGTAAGCATTTTTCCCAACCCTGTAAAAGATTTCATCAACATACATTTTAAGTTAACCAATGAAGAGCCCATAAACATGGTGCTTACAGATGTGTATGGAAAAACATTGCTTCAAAAGAGCATAGTAACTAAATCCAACACGTCAAAACTTCCGGTACAGCAATTAATAGCAGGCAATTATTACCTCAGTCTGTATGATGCTAAAGGAAATATTACAAACATGTTTAAGATTATTAAAATAAATTAACTGCCACACTTCAAACAAAACGATTATGAAAAAAATTCTCCTTTTCACGGTAATGTTTATACTCATCATTACAATTTCTTATGCACAAAATGTACCTGCCGGAATGAAATACCAGGCAGTAGCACGTAATACAACCGGCGACATATTGGCCAACAGCGAAATAACATTGCGCATTCAACTAAAAGGTGCGCCACTACAGGGTGCTGTAAATTATTATACCGAAGAGCATCAGGTTACAACAAACAAACTTGGATTATTTGATTTGGTAGTGGGTATGGGAAAAAATAGTACAGGAAAATTTAACGACGTTCCATGGAGTTCAGAAGATATCTGGATGGCCGTTTCTTTGAAAGATAAAAGCAATGGTTTTTCTGCAGTTACCGAAAGCAGATTGCTGGCGGTTCCTTATGCATTTTATGCAGTTACTGCTTCTAAACTAACAAATAACACTGCACCAGAAAGTAATGCGAATCAACCTGGTGTGCCATCAAACAACTGGTCATTACAAGGTAATTATAACAGTAACCCTACTAAAGATAAACTCGGTACAACCGACTATGTAGATCTTGTAATGGTTACCAATAATATTGAGCGTTTGCGCATTACGGCAGATGGAAATATTGATATAAAAAGAAGTTTGAAAATAGGTGCAAACTTAACGGTTGACTCAAGTGTGTTTCTTAACAGACTTGGTGGTTCTACCATCAATTACGGTCCGCTTACAGTTGCAAGATTAAGCCCTACCCTATTATCAGGCACGCTTACTGTTGATGGTGCAACTGACTTAAATAATTCTTTAAATGTAGATGGACCTGCGGATCTTAACAGTCGTTTATTTGTAAATAATTTAAGCCCAACAAAACTTACCGGTACATTACAAGTTGATGGTATCAGTGATTTAAATGCTGCGCTTAATGTAAACAACATGAGCCCAACTTTATTATCAGGAACATTGAGAGTTAATAAAGACGCATTGTTTAAAGAAAAAGTTTTACTGGATAATGCAACGCATCAATCTACCACGCCTGCAAACGGTGCATTGGTGGTAAATGGTGGTGTAGGCGTTGGCGGAAATTTAAATATTGGTGGTGCATCTAAATTTGGTGGCCCTGTTGCATTTGGTGCAGCGGTTACCATTTCAGATCTTACACAATCAACTTCTACCACAACGGGTGCGCTAAAAGTAGCCGGTGGCGTGGGTATCGAAAAAAGATTAAATGTGGGCGACAGTGGTTTATTTGAAAAAACATTGGGTGTTGCCGGTTTATCTTCTTTCACTAACACAACACAATCTACTGCTACAAACAATGGTGCCGCTATGTTTTCAGGTGGTATAGGTGTACTAAAAAATGTAAACATTGGTGGTGCATTAACTACAGCCGGTGTTGCTACAATAAACAATACATTGAATGTAAATGGTAGTGGCAGTTATGTTGCCAATTTTGTAAACAGCAGCAATGCTAATGGAATAAGTATACAGGTAGCAGCTCCTACTCCAACTAATGCAAATAATTTCGTTACGTTTAAGAACAGCACAGGCGCAATGGTGGGTCGTATTCAAGGTGAAGATATAAATGACCTACAAAACAGCGAAGATTATAAAGTAGAAAAAGCTTCTCTTGATTTAGCGGTAACACTTTCAACAATATCTGTTGTTACAGGTGCTATAGGTGTAGTGTCTGCAGGTGTAGATCTGGTAGGAGCAGCAAGTTCATCTACAGCCTGTGCGGGGCTTGGTGTTTGTGTTACGGCTCCGGTTCCATCTCTTATAGTAGCCGCAGGAGTTAATTTGGCAGCAGCTATTGCAGATGAAGTTTCTATTGCAATTGGATTAAGCGAAGCAACATCACAAAGAAACCGTTTTGTAACAAACAGCACAAATAGCGTGGGTGTTACTTACCAATCGGGCAGTGCTGATTATGCAGAGTGGTTACCAAAAATGAACCCTACTGAAAAGTTTAGACCGGGACAAATAGTAGGAATGAAAAACGGACATATTTCTTTGAATGTAAAGGATGCTGACAAGTTATTTGTAATTTCTACCAAGCCAATTGTATTGGGCAATATGCCTGAAGAAGGTAAAGAAGCAGCATACGAAAAAGTGGCATTCATGGGACAGGTACCGGTTCACATTTTAGGTAGTGTACAGGCAGGAGATTATATTTTACCATCAGGTAACAATGATGGTTTTGGTAAAGCAGTAGCACCTGCAGACATGAAGGCGGCAGATTACCAAGACATCGTTGGTATGGCATGGTCATCATCTACCAACAGCAGCTACAATTTAATAAACACAGCAATAGGTTTAAATGCAGGAGATATAAGCAAAGTGGTAGCAAGCCAGAACATCGAAATAAATGAATTGAAGCAACAAATAAATGATACAAAAAATATTTTAGCGAAATTGGTTCCAGGCTTTAAAGAAGCAGCAGGCATTAACACAAGCGCAATTGTAGCAACTCCTGCAGCAATTGTTTCAGGTAACAAAACAACTGCTACACAACCGGAGTTTTTTGTACCAAATGAGCACACTATTACATACTTTGAAATAACAGATGCACAAATAGAAACCATGCTAAGTCTTGCTAAAAAAATGCATGATGAACAAGCTGTAAAAGGCAATACTGCTATCTTCTGGAATAAGATGGCTACTGATGCATCTTACAAAGCGAAAGTGACTGCACAAATGAGGGCACAAATCAGCAAATCTCTTCATTACCACAAAGACATCAACAAAGGAAAATAGAAGTAAACACAATAGTTACTTTCTCTTACAGTATGCCGGGATGCAAAAAGCCCGGCATACATTTTTACCATTTCAAAAATCATTCACATGGTTAATCTTCTATTTTCAACAATAAAGAAAATAGGTATTGTTTTGTGTTGCTTGTTAAGTATAGCAGCCTATGCACAACAAAATACCGTCGTTTTACCTAACAATGCATCTTACTCCAACAAGACTGGTCCACAAGGCGCATTGCGCTACCAGCGTGCATTTTATCTGTTAACAGCAAGCGAACTTGCAAATACAGGGTTAGCATCTGGCATGAATATAAACTCTATTGGCTTTACACTTGCACGAGCACAAAGCGATACAACGAAGGGAAATTTTAAAGTGTATTTACAAAATACTACGGATAATGCGAGCCGCGCAGATACTGGATGGACATACATAACAGCCACTACCAATTCATTCGCCGCCACAGGCATTCCACAGGGGAATTATGAATGGCAGGTAAAAACTAATTGTACTGCAAGTTCTGCTTACTCATCAAGCATTAATTTCTCCAATAGTTTTTTATCAGGCTGCAATACGCCGTACAATTTAAACACGACCAGTATAACAGCAACGGGTGCTACATTAAACTGGGAGGCAACATCTTCTCCGGTTTTTTCACAATATCAAATTGAATACTCAAGGTTAGATGTTGTGAACTGGATAAGTGCCAATACAACAAATAATACCTACAATATTTCGGGGCTTGTAGCAGGTAAATCTTACCAATGGAGGGTGACCTCGCTTTGCAGTAGTTCATCTTCATCCATTGCATATGCCACATTTTATACAGGCACTGTTGCAACATGCAATGCAGTAACTGGTTTGGGTACATCTTTAACCACTGATACAACTGTAGCCCTCAGCTGGACTGCCACTGCGGGCGCAACTTATTATGAGTTGCAGTTTAGAAGAGCAGGTGTAAATGCCTGGTCTTCCGCAACAGCATTTTCAAACACAACAAACTTAACATTGCCGGCAGGAACTACTTATCAATGGCAAATACGTGCAGTATGTGCAGGAGCTTCTACGGGTCCTTTTACTTCAGGTTCAAATTTTAATACAGGTGGTACAGCAGTTTGTTATGTGCCACAAAATTTAATCACAAGTCAGATCACTTCCTCCTCTGCATTGTTTACTTGGAATGCGGTTTCAGGTGCAACTTCTTACAGTATTCGCTACCGCTTAAAAAATACCATTAGCTGGACGAATGCTATAACACCGATGACACTTGCATGCGACAGTACGCTTACCATTCCAAAAACTACAGGACAATACAATGTACCCTTTCATGGAGGAAGCAGTTTTACATACAATGGCGGCGGGCTTTACATAGCGTATGAATACGAAAGACCAACAGGGCCATTGCGTACAACAAATATAACCTTGAGTACATCTGCAGGTACAACTATATATGGTGTAAATGGCAACGATTCACTTAGTGTTTTGCTAAGCCTTGTAAGCAGCGATGATACTGCACTTACAGCACAACCAGCTGTACTTGCAGAGCAAAAATTACGTCCTGAAACCAGACTTGGTTCCAACGGTTTAGCAGATAGTGTAGAAGTGGTAGCAGTGTACGCATTGGGTAAAACGGCCGTTGCATTTCAATCACCAACACCCATTACAGCACTTGTTTCAAACAAAACAACTACAGCAAAAACATACTCGGTTACACTTTCTGTAAAAGCAAAAATAAGCGGCGCAATAAGATATACAACAGTTCAAAATATTACCGTTGCTGCAAATGACAGTTCCATCATTTCATTTAACGGATGGTCGCCTACATTGCTGGAAGATGATTCCATTGTAGTTAGCATACCAGCCCAAGCAGGAGAAAATGTAGTAAACAATAACCGCCGTTTTTATTTGCAAACAGTTACCAAAAACATACTTGCTTATGAAGATGGAAGTGCAGCAGTTTCAGAAGCAGGCTTTGGAACAGCAGCAGGATTATTGCTAAGCAAACACAGCATGAAAGGTTGTGGTGAAGTAATAGCCGCACAGGTTTATTTAACCGCTTCTGCAAAAAATCATTCCTTATATGGAGTCGTAAGAAATGTAGCCGGAGCCATCATTGCACAATCAAATACTTTTACGCCAGACTCCAGCGAGACAAACAAATACCACTCCTTTTATTTTACAACAACCCCATCATTTTCAAATGAAGATTTTTACATTGGCGTAGCACAAAGCGCATCATCATCTGCGTATAAACCCGTGGGCATACAATGGGAAGATGCAGTGGTAAGAACTGGTGCATTTTTCCGTGCAAATACGGATGGAACTGTTTTAAGAAATGATTCATCTGGCGGCAGGTTAATGATAAGAGCAGAACTGACAGCATCAGGCGCTGAACCTTTTATCAGTGGCCTTACAACCCTTTGTACAGGCGCATCTACCACTTTATCAGTAGGCAGTAATGCAAATAGGTATGCCAATGAAATTATCAGTTACAGCAGCCAGAGTTACTCGGTTGATTACAGTGCTAAACAGGCACTAGGCACACCCAATGTTTTTCCTTTCAGCGGCATCAATCCAAATGCATGGGCAAGCAGCACGGCAGATGGAAACAGAGAATATTTAGTGCTTGGTTTTGCCAACGCAGCACCTATAAATTTTATAGATGTTTTTGAAACGGCCAATGCAGGAGCAATAGATACCATCTCTGTAAAAAATGCAACTACACAATTATATGAAGTAGTTTATAGCGGCACAGCAACTCCGGCAAATCCATCATCACGTAAGAAAAGATTTTCATTTCCATTAACCACCTACAATGTTTCAGAAATAAGAATTACAATTAATTCTGCCGCAGTTGCTGGTTATAATTCTATTGATGCCGTTGCCATTGGTGAAAGTATTTTGCCTGCAACATTTCCAAGTTATGTATGGTCGCCGGGTGGAGAAACCACTGCTACAAAAACCATCAGCGCAGCAGGAACTTATGCAGTTACGGTTACCAATGCAAGCGGCTGTTCATTTACCGATAGCATCGTTGTAGCCGCTGCGGTTACGGTGGCACCAATCATTTCTGCCAACAGACCAACCACTTTTTGCGCAGGCGATAGTGTAATATTAACATCCAACAAACTCACCGGCAATACATGGAGCACGGGCGCCACTACTAGATCTATCGTTGTAAGATTGGCGGGCAATTATACCGTTTCTTATAACGATGGCGCAGGTTGCGGAAGCGTAACATCTGCCCCAATAACGATCACTGTAAATCCTTTGCCTACTCCTGCCATCACAGGAGTTACAGCCATTTGTCCGGGTAGTGCAACCACCTTAACTGTTGCGGGAACTTACACAAATTATTTATGGAGTACGGGTGCAACAACAGCATCTATAACAGTAAGCAATGCAGGTGTTTTTTCTGTAAGAGTTACCAACAGCAACGGATGCAGCGCAAGCACATCTGTCACCACAACGCAGTCGCCGGTACCAACTCCAGTGATAACAGGTGCATTACAATTTTGTCCGGGCGGCTCAACCGTGTTGGATGCAGGTGCAGGTTTTCAAACCTATGCATGGAGCAATGGCGCTACAACACAAACCACCACAATAAACACAGCAGGCAATTTTTCAGTAACCGTTACCAACACAAACGGCTGCTCGGGTACAACATCTGCTAGTACCAGTTTATACAGTTTGCCTACACCAACAATAACAGGTAACGATGCTATTTGCCCCGGCGGAAATGTTACATTATATGCCGATGCAGGGTATAGCAGTTACTTATGGAGCACCGGCGCAACCACACAATCCATCAACATAAATGCAGCGGGTACTTATTCAGTATCTGTAACAAACAGTAATGGATGCAGTGGCAGTGTAAGCAAAACAATTACATCAGCACCATCGCCAACGCCAACAATATCGGGCACATTATCATTTTGCGGAGGCAGTTCAACAACGCTTGTAGCAAGCAATGGTTTCAGCAGTTATTTATGGAGCACCGGTGCAACATCGCAAAGTATTGTAGTAACGGCTGCGGCCACCTTTACGGTTACGGTTGTAAATGCAATTGGTTGCTCAGGCTCCGCATCTGCCACTACCACTACACAAGGAGCAGTGCCAGCAACACCAGGGCCGATAACAGGAAGTGCCGGTGGAATTTGCAACAGCACAGGAAATATTTATAGTATTAGTCCGGTAACAAATGCATCGTTTTATGTGTGGACGGTCCCAACAGGCGCCAGCATTACCGCAGGGCAAGGCAGCACATCTATCACCGTAACTTTTGGCAGTAGTTTTACAGCCGGCAATATTGTGGTAGCAGCATCCAACGCATGCGGACAAAGCCCCAGCAATACGCCAAGAACATTGTTTGTGCAAGGTGCCGCAGCTGCACCTGCAACCATCAGCGGACAAACAACCGGCCTTTGCAGCCAGACTTCAAAAGTATATTCCATTGCAGCAGTAAATGGCGCTACATCTTATACCTGGACGGTACCAACCGGTGCAACCATTTCTGCCGGACAAGGATCAACATCCATCACCGTAAATTTTTCTTCCACATTTAGTACAGGAAATATTTGTGTAAGAGCCAACAGCAGTTGCGGCAACAGTGCCAATGCATGTTTGGCGGTAAGCGGCACCCCTGCAATGCCTGCAATTATTAACGGACCTGCAGCAGTTTGCTCCAAACAAAAAAATGTTTCTTACAGCATTGCAGCAGTACCCGGCTCTACCTCATATACATGGACAGTACCACCACAAGCAACCATTGTGAGCGGACAAAACACTCCCAACATTGTGGTAAGTTTTGGTACAAAAACCGGCAACATAACCGTGAAAGCAAATAACCCTTGCGGCAGCAGTGCAGTAAAAACATTGGCCATCACTTTTGCAGGATGCTTAAGAGGCGATGTGGAAGAAACGCCATTAACCATTCCTACAGCAGCTACCAAAGATCTGTTGTACCCTAACCCAACAAATGGCCCTACCAACATTAGCTTGATAGCCGAAAAAGGAATGTACAACATGCAGCTAACCGATGTTACGGGCAAAACAGTTTACTTTAAAAGAGTAAATTATGATGGCAATAATATAACCACCGATTTTGGTTTTTTACCAAAGGGCGTTTATATTTTGAAAGTTTATAATGAGGGTTTGGTGAAGGTTTTTAGGGTTGTGAGGGGGTGAGGGAAATAAATAAATATGGTCTATTTTTGGTTAAACTTTTTTACAAAAGTATTTATTTGCGATGTGCTAAAAAGAAATGGACAATATAAAATTTACATGATTAAAGTATTGGATGTAAATGGAGTTAAAATGATTGAAAAATTAATAATTGCGTGTAATATTGTGTTGGCGGTAATGCTATCAAACACATTCTAAATACTAAACCATATGGCAAAAACAACTCTTACTAGTTCAACAAAAAATAAAACCTGTTTTATTATATCTCCCCTTGGCCCCGATGATTCAGAGACAAGAAGAAAAGCTGACGGATTAATTAATTCGGTAATTAAACCCATTCTAAGCTCGGAGGGATATACGGTAATTGCACCACACGAAATTGATACACCGGGCTCAATCACCAGGCAAGTTATTCAGCACTTGTTAGAAGATGAATTAGTAATTGCAAATTTGACTGAATTGAATCCAAATGTTATGTATGAATTAGCTGTTCGTCATGCTAAAAGGTTACCAGTTGTGTGTTTGGTTGAAAGAGGAACTAAGTTGCCTTTTGATATTGCAACCGAAAGGACAATATTTTATGACAATGATATGGCTGGTGTCGAAGCGTTAAAACCAAGATTAAGTAAATCTATTAAGGAAGCAGTGGAAGAAGTTGAGCCAGACAATCCTATCTATAGGGTTGTCAGTGATAGTATTATGAGAGAGGTAGCTGCAAAAGATGATGCCCAGTCTTACGTTCTTAAACGACTTGATGATATTTCATTTCAATTAAATAAGCTTAGACACTTAAATGATGATACCAATATAAGAAGAAGGACGAGGAGAGTCAGGCTTACAGTTTCGAAAAACAGTGAAGTGCTTGACAAAGACAAAGTAGCAAAAGATATAATCTCAAAAGTAAGTGGCGAAATAATGAGAATAGCCTTTACTGATAAAGGCGATGATACAAAAGTTGGACTTGAAATAGAGATTTTAGGTGGCACTAAAGACGCAGAGTCAATTATAAATACAGTTTTAGAAGAGGGGTACGAAGTCGAAAATGCAATTATCAACTAAGCACTTACCGCCAACAAAAGGTGCCGCAAGGCTGGCGGACGGAATAACAATCGGCTGTCGTACTACTATCAATTAATATCGGGCTTGACCGAATTCTATTTGGCTTTTAGTTGTTAACTTAAGCGTCAGTTTTTCAATCGGCTTCAGTTGCCGGGCGGACATAGCAACTATTCCAGCCCTGCGGCAAGCCTCGAACGTTATGTGCTATTAAATTAAGTTCGTGTTACCAATCTTTTCATATCTACTTACATAGTATTGGGACGAAACTAAAAAGGGAATCTCAAGAGGATAATATTCTCAATTAGCAGGTATTTTTGCCTATAAAACAAAAAATCGGAATTACTGATTTGGGTTAAAGAATGAAAGTAACATAGGTGTTAAAATGACTGTAGTTTTTTATCAAAGTAAAATTAATTTTCTACATTTTATTAAATTCAACGATACATAAATATGCCTTCCTTTAAAACAATCACAATATTTATTGCTTCGTCTTCAGAGCTGAAAGAGGAAAGGGATAACTTCAGACTTTTTATCGCTGGTCTCAATGATAAGATAATCGATCAGCAGATTTATATGAAAATCATTCAATGGGAACATTTTCTTGATTCGATGTCGGATTCCAGGCTGCAAGATGAATATAATAAAGCGATAAGGCAGGTTGATATTGTTCTTTGTCTCTTTTTTACAAAGGTCGGAAAGTATACCGAGGAAGAGTTTGACACAGCGTTTGCTGCATTTAAGATGACAGGGAGACCTAAAATCTGGACTTATTTTAAGAATGCAAATATTACAACTGGAACTATTACTGAAGAAATAATGACTTTAATACAGTTTAAAAAAAAGCTGGCCGAATTTGGACATTTTCCAACAGACTACGCAAGCACTGCTGATTTGCATAATAAATTTAGGGATCAGTTAGACAGAATCCTTCCTCAACTTATTTTGCAAAAACGAACTGAGGAATTACGTGGCATCCAACAACAACCATTTAATGAAATGGTCATAAAACTTTTAGCTGATACCGATGCAATTTGCAAGCAAAACAACGTTCCTCTCCAATCACCATTTATATATGCCGCAATTTTAAATCTCGACAAGAGTTATGCGTATGAATGTTTGAGAAGATTATCACCCGGTATAGCGAATAAAGTACGGATATTCTTTACAAAATACGCTGAAGACCTTTGTAAGAAACCGACAGGTATTTATGAAAAAAGTAAATGGACTGAAAGAAAAGAAATTTTTGCCGCCAATAAGTTTTCAATTAATGATGGAGTTGGTGATATTAATGTAAAACATTTGTTTCTTGGGCTGTTGAATACAGCTTCAACTTCAACTTTAGAGCTACAAAAGATTCTTGGGGCTCAATATCCTCTACTACTACAGGTGGCTCAAACTCTAGACCATATGTCTACTTTACCACCCGCCATTGAATAAAACAATATAGTAAAATTATGAATGCAACGCCACTTCCAGGATTTACTAATCCCACTTTCGTGGAGAGTAAAAATATTCCGTTGAGAAATAAGCCCTTTGCGGTACTTGGTAATGATAATTATTGCTATGGGTATCAGGAAGGAGGCCTTGCCGAAATTTATTTCGTAGGAGGCAAAAATGACTCAAAACCCCTATACGCATTAAAAACCTTCAAAAAAAAATTGTTCTATAACCCGATTTCCAGGAAATCATTTATTAAAGAAGCTTCGCTATGGTTAAGATTATCGGGTCAACCGTATATTTTCCCTGTCATTGGTATTCTAAAGATTGATGGCTTCCCCTATATAACTATGCCAATTGCTGTGCCCAATAAAAGAGGAGAAATTACTTTAAGAGACACATTAAATAAGAAGGGAAAAATAAACAGCTTCGAAAAATATCGTTGTATCTATGAGTTAGTTTCTGGCCTTTACTTCGCAACTAAAGAAATCCCAAACTTGATACATGGCGACCTGAAGCCCGAAAATATATTATATTTTCAAGATGATTGTCACATTGCCGATTTTGGTCTTGCAAATAATATAAGCATTATAGATGACTCCACGGAATTTTTGCAGTCAACCCCTGCATATAAAGCTCCTGAACTTGATGATACAAAAGTTCGCCCTACGATTCAATCAGATATGTTCGCATTAGGGTTGATTATTCTGGAAATATTACTTGGCGAAGACGTTTTGGAAATTAAAAGAAAGTATAAAGTAGACCCAGCTTTTATTTCTAAAACAATTCAAATATTGCCTAATGAGCTGAAACGGATAATAGACTGTATCAAAATAATTTTACAGCCTGATCCTTTAAAAAGATTTCAAGATTACAATGAATTTTATAAGGCTATTGTTAAAGCAGGCAGCGAAAGTTTTGGCGAAAAGTTCAAGGAACTTTTTATGAAGACTTTTAAATTAACCCAATTTGCAGAATACTATCAAGCTCAATCTTTCAACAATTTAATTGAGAGTCTTATCCACCTAAATGAGTATGATATTGCACTCACGATATTTGAAACCAAGGATAAAAGTCTCCTAAATCGGGAAACATGGCAACTATACGGAACAATTCTATCATTAAATAATGAGGATGAGAAAGCACTGCTTGCATTCGATAAGGCTGCTGAATATCCAATGGATAATGATCAGAAAGCACTTTTACAAATAGAAAAAGCCTTGTCTTTCAAAAGATTAAAACGCTTTAAAGATGCTCTTTCAATTTTTGAATATTATAGAACAAGGGTTAGTGACAATCTAAGAGCGAATGTTGAGATTAATCTTGGTGCTACTTATTTTGAAATGAAAGATTACAAAAGGGCCATTACGGAAATGGAACATTATGTCCGAAAAAATGAGGCTGTCATGGAAGCATGGGCTATTTTAGGTCAGGCTAATCTTAAAATTCAACAATATGAGAAGGCGACTATTTATTTCAAGCGATGTTTAACAATTGATCCTGGTAATGGACAGATACAAATTTCCTTAGGAGAAGCGCTTTTTCACCAAAAGATGATTAATGAATCCTACTACGCTTTAAACGCCGCTGCAGATCAGGGTTATACAGATCACTCTTGGTTTAAGTATGTTTTGGCCTGTCAAATTCTGTTAGGTAGAGGAGATGACATGGATAATCTTGTTATTGCACTAAAACAAAATGATTCTTTTGATGAAACTGAGGAGAAGAAACTAATGAAAGATGCCATAGACCTGATTACAAAAAATTTTCCCGAATATAGTTCTACTAAAACTGATGACTCAGAAGTAAAAACATCAGCGGAAGAGCTAGAGCCCTATCAGGAACTAAATTCAGAAACAAGCCCACCCACAAATGCGGAAAACCTCTCAACATTAAGCCTACCATTTGTAAATGGCAAAGTTGATATGAGCGTAAATATGTTTTCTTTGGATTTTTATCAAAAAACAAATCATCCGGAGTTCATTAATGAATTTGTTGACTCTTATAAACAGGTTGATAAAGAGCATGTTTTTTCTGTAAACAGTGCTACAAGTCTTTATTCAATAGCATTCTATTTTACTGAATGCACAAACTGCTGGTTTAAAATTTTAACGAATATCAAGCAGGGACGCACAATTAATTGTCGTAATTGCAAAACAAAATTTAAGTCGGGATCGATTGATAATCCCACTCTTTCGAGGATGCTAAGTGAAATAGAATCAAGATTACAAAAACATAAAATTTCCTTTAAAGGAAAGATCGTTTTTGTAGTAGTTCAGGCAATGGAAGAAGAGCAACTTAACGAAATAGAAAGCTCATTCATTACTGCTGGGTATACAAAAATAATTTCTTATCCATATTTCATTTACAATATCTTTCAGAAAGGTATACAAAGAGATATATTCAGTATTCAGGATACTTTTCTCGTCTTTAATAGGTTATGTGAATCATCAGTACTTCAATATGAAGGGGACACACCTCTCGAACTTGAGGAGTTTATTGCAGGCTTGCGAATTAACCTAGGTGGCCTAAAAAGTGTGTCGGTGACAATGACAAAGGACGATTTTGATAGTAATACTTTAATGACCGGAACCTTTGAAGAGAGAATAAATTATTTAAAGAGAATTGATTCTGTTTCGAGTTTAGATTACCGGAATTTAATAGTACTGGCTAATGATTTAATAAATTTGAAAAAAACTGCCGAGAGTAAGCAATACTTGGAAAGGGCCTTTCAAATGGTACCTGAAGATGACGAAATAAACATACTGTTTGCAAAAGTTGAGTTGATTGATAAAAATTATCAGAATGCACTTCCATATTTACTTACATTTTATCGTAAAAATCCTGTTGATCGGTATAATCTTTCTTTATTAGTTTCAGCATACCATAATCTTAAAGACAGTGAGAATTACAAAAAATATTATCATGAGCTTGATGTTCTCGGAGGGCCTATATAATCAAAGAACTTAGCTCCTAAAAAATATATCTACTTTCCGTTCTGGCGGGGTTTTCACAAGCATACACTTTGAAATGTAAAGAACGATCTGTGAAACCCCGACATACAAAAGAACTAAAAATTATTATAACCTCTATGCCGCAGATTTATAAACTAGCAAGGATTGAAAAATGAGTAGTTGCGTGTAATATTGTGTTGGCTGCAATAATTTTCCACCTCACGTATTAAACATTAATCCTTGACAATATTCAATAAAATAAACGGTAATCATAAATTGCGAATCTTCAATTTTTATATTATTTTCCTTCACGTCCTAGCGGGGTTTTCACAAGCATACACTTTGAAATATAAAGAACTATCTGTGAAACTCGACATACAAAAGAACTAAAAATTATTATAACCTCTAAGCCGCAGATTTATAATTTAGGAAGTATTGAAAAATGAATAGTTGCGTGTAATTTTATGATATGTGCAATCGGCACTCAAAAATTCTAGCATTTGAGAGAAAAGTACTTTAAAGTATTATATAGAGCGAGAATTATAATCACCAAAACAAAGAAATGAATTTAACTGAAATAATTTTAGGATGCATGAATTATGAAGATACTGAAGAAATGATGCACCAAGTTTTCGTAAAAAAGACTAATGGAAAATTTGAGCCAAATTCAGAAGCTATTCTTCTCAAATTAACCCTTGAAGAAATGGAAATGAATACTGTAGAAATATCAAATTCCAAATGTCCGGGTTTTGAATACTTTTTAGAACTTTTTATACTACAAGACTTTTATAAAGATTTGGAAAAATTAGAAGAGTATAAATCAGTAGCAGCAAAAGTGCAAAGAATAATTTATTACGTAGAATTTGACGCTTAAAATTACACGGACATGAAAGAGAGTTTTACAATTGGCCTGAGGAACTTGACTCTATTATGGAATCTCTATCTGTTTAACATCCTAATACGGACAAATCTTATTCAATGAAATATCTTTTTCTATTAAGTTTTTTACTTTTATCCAGTATCACATATTCATGCTCTTGTATCCCTTTAGGAAAAATTGACGAAAAGCAATACCGTGAGTATGACTTAATAATTAAAGGACAAATTATCAGAATAGTGGACAAGAACTTTGCTAGAATTATTTATATTAAGGTTGAAAAATATTTTAAAGGGAAACAAAATATTACAACAATAAAAGTAGAGTCTCCAAGTCAATCAGGATCGTGTGGTATCTTTCCAAAAATTGGTGAACAATGGCTTGTATTTGCTTATAAACAAAGTAACGGTTATAATACTAGTTTGTGTACAAGAACGAAAAACTTTAATCCGAAAGCATGGAACTTTAGAAAAGATGAAATAGAAGACGATTTGAAGTTCTTAGACGGTAAAATAACGAATATCATTCGCCAAGAAAAGCTTTGGTGCAACCGGCGTATTACTTTGAAGCAATCAGCGGCGTAAATATCTAAGCATTTGTTTCTGTTGACTGAATTTTGTAGGGCTCGAACATAAGCCAAACTTTAAAGAATCCCCGACTAGCGACCATTCTAGCCCAGAAATTAAGCGATGCTTTTGTGCCTCTGCTTCTGTGCGGCAAGTATTTTAAATCTTACGAAAAATGAAAGCAGTTCTATAATTTACCGCACCGATAGCGCAAATATTTAAACTACAGAATAAGCCTTTTCTTTATTCGCTGTATATTGTCATCTTATTTTAAAAACACTTTGAAAGATGAAAAGATTTATTGGATTTTCTATTGCATATTTTATGATAGTGACTTCAACCTTCTCACAGGTGGAGGCAGGCACCTCTAAAAGATCAACCATTTTTGAGAGACTTACAAAAGAGATTAAAGAATACAGGCCAGATACTACAGCTGTACCAAATGATAAAATTACAAACGCCATTATTCAATTCAGAAACTTACGTGGAGGATTCAACATAAATGAAGCAATTGAATACAAGTTGGAGGAGGATAAACAAAAAAAAGAAATACCTGAGTCTGAATTTGAAAAATTTTCCGTTTTTCTTAAAAGTGGTAATGGAAAAATATGGCTGGATAATGCTATTATATGGATTTATAGAAAGCATTTTACATACCGTGAGTTAAAGAAGCTAATTAAATTTTATAAATCATCTGCAGGTCAAAAAATGGCAATGGAATTTCCACTTATAATGTTGAAATCTTTAGCTGCAGCCGAAAGCATCCAGAAAATTTATGTGGATGAACAAACTCTTAAAAAATAAATTCCCCTACTAGCTCATTTGCCCCGACTACCGCAGAAATAAAGTGAGGCTTTTGTGCGTCTGCTTTCTGTGCGGCAAGTATTTTTAATCTTACGAAAAATGAAAGCAGTTTATAATTTACCGCACAACTTGAGCCGCCCTTGCGGTAGATACCCTACCGCACTTTTGCTGGGCAGCATTTCTGCTAGGTTAAGTTCAAGTCTAACTACCATAACATCCATATATGTGGAGGTTTTTTATGGAAAGAGATTTGATAACAATATGCTAAAAAATGTGTACAATATAATATCGTTTCAACACAAGTTTTGAGTGTATATATGATAGAAATTATTGATAAATGAGTAATTGCGTGTAATATTGTGTTAGCGGAAAACTTTAAAAACCTCACAGTATGACAAAGTTTAAAAAAATAATGAGAAGGTCTGTTTTGATTTTTCTAATTACTATTCCTATTTCTGCATTTGCTCATTTCATTTTTTTTCCACAGCAGACCCAATGTATATTAATTGACTACTCCAACTTTAAAAAAGATGGCAAATTATATTTCAACAATAACACTCCCCAAAATAAGGTTGACACAGTAAAGCTTCTCATGGGGCTTGCATCAAATCGAGTTGCAGAATTTTGGGGACAAAAGACTTGTAATCCGAAATTTATTTATTGTGAAAGCGAAGAAGATTTTAAAAAATATGGAAGCCCATACAATGTTCCAGCATTGACACATATAAAACTTGGCTCTTACATTGTAATTAGCAATGAAGGCATTGACTTAGATATTATAGCTCATGAAATTTCTCATGCAGAATTTTATGAACGAATAGGATTTTATAACTGGTCATTTAAAATTCCAAGGTGGTTTGACGAAGGGTTGGTTATGCAGAATGATTATAGAAACTACTATTCAGAGGATACCCTTAAATTAAAATCAAACAACTTTAAAAACTTGCCTGATGTAAAAAAGCTTAAATCAGGCAAACAGTTTAATGAGGAAGGTTCTCATGAACAAATCATGCTTAATTATATGACAGCAAAGCATGTAGTTAAAAATTGGTACACAAAAGAAAAATTAGACAAACTAATTATAGACATAAATTCAGGTAAAACATTTGAAGAGGCTTTCGGGCAATAAGTCTGCCGGTACATTAGGCAGCAGTTCCAGGGAGGACGAGCAATTAATTCCACACCTGCAGCAATACCTGTTCGTTATGTGCTAAGCAACCGCAAATGGTAAACCTCTAACTTGTAACTTAAACATTTTTATATGAGACAAATCTTAATTCCCTTATACTTACTCGTTTTGATTAGTTGCAATGAAATGACACAATCTAAATCGACACCTGAAATTATTAATCTACCAGAATCCAAACCGACAAATTTCGTGACTAATGATTCATCATTTTTGAAAATTAAAATTAAAAATGAAAACTATGAAACTTTATTTTTAAATATTACATCAACATTTAAAAATATTAATAGCCTTGACTCTTTTTTACAACAGAACAAAAATCTATTAGACAAGAGCAAAGTTTTAGTGTCAGGGTTTGACAATAATGAAAAGTATGAAGGCTTCAAAAATTTACTTTTAAAATATGGAATATCTAAATTTAGAGTAAATTCAGAATAAGGTTTAATTTCTCCCAATAGCGCATATTTATAAGTTACAGAAATCAATAGAGGCTTATTGTCTATAGCTTTATGCCTAATGGTGGAACAAGTTGTGCGGCAAGTTAAAATACAACTTTAAAAATACCCCATTATCCTAAAAATTGAGTAAAGCAACTCTATCCCCTACCTCACCATCAAAATAAAATTGTTAGCGTAACATTTTAAAATTCTGTGTTGTTAAAACATTCAGATGTGAGGAGTTTTCTTGTAAAAAGTAGGTTATAACAATATCATAGAAACATTTGTAAAATATGAAATGTTTTTGCTAGAGCCCTACATGCATACATGGCAAAAATTATTGATAAATGGGCAATTGCTTGTAATATTGTGTGAGGCGTTAAGCTGCGACTGCACTATTTTATTTCCTCATTAAAAAAATAAAAATGAAAGTAAATCTATTAATCATTGCTCTCTTTATTTTTAACGTGAGTAATGGACAGACAAATAAGAGAACTACGGATGAAGAAAAACTAAATAAATGTATTCTTGAAAAGACAAACTATTTTACTTTCAGCGGGCAAAGACCAATTGGAAAAGGCTGGGACACTTTAGAAAATATATTTGCACAAAATCAATTTGTTGGATGGGGGGAATACCACAATTCACCTTTGCTTTCTCAATTGACAAGTTATGCTTTAGAAAGTGCATCTAACAATGGCTTTAAAACTTGGTGTATTGAGACAAGCCCATTTATTGCTTCAGAATTATCTCTTTTTGCCAAAAACAAAAATCCAAGTGACACCATTTTAAAAATAGCGGAAAAATTTGGCATACCTTTTTTTAGAACGAAAGAAGATGCTTTAATGTTAGCGGCAGCAAATAAATTCAACTTTTCTATTTGGGGCTTAGATCAAGAATTTCAAGTAACATTTCCGTACTGTATCTCTAAAGTTTACAATTCTCAACCAGCATTAGTTAAGCAAAAGTATAAAGCTGTTTTTGATAGTTTAATGTAAAGTGGTGGTGGCCTAGCGACAAACTAATTGATAGTTTAAACAAAGGCATTACAAATATTAAGTACAAATCATTACTGAATGATGTTAAGATTGGAAAGAAACAAATGGAAATAGATGACAATAATGAAATCTAACTTCTTTAATTATTACGATAAGCTTACATCGAAAAATGAAAAAATATTTTTTAAAATGGGTAATAACCATTTGGCAAGGGGAATGAATTTTGAAACAAATCTATATGATATAGGAAACGCTGTATTTGAATTATCACAGAGAAATAAAACAAATTTTTCAAATGTTTATTTAATGGTACGGTACTCAGAAGATAAAGGAGTTGTATCTGACGATATGTTAGAAATAAATAACCAGAACCCAAAAATTTTTTCAAAATTATATGACAAAGAAAAATGGGTTTTAGTTGACCTACGTACTTTAAGACTTAGGATGAGATATGACAATTCGATAACCTTAGACACTTATAAAGTTATTGAGAAGTATGACTACGTTTTAATTTCACCAGAAATCCTAAAATAATAGCTCCTACTAGCAGAAATGAGCCGGGGATTTTTGTGGGTCTGCTTTCTGTGCGGCAAGTATTTTAAATCTTACGAGAAATGAAAGCTGTTTTATATTTTATCTCACAACTTGAGCAGTCTTTGCGGTAGATATCCTTTCGCTCTTTTTCCACGAACCTTTGGCGCCGATTTATAAACTACCGCAGAAATGAGGCGCAGGTTTTGTGTGTTAGATTTATGTAGGGCAAATTAAAATACAATTATAAAGAATACATCAGCATCCTTTTTAAACTTCTGCGTTTATACCGCACGAATGTAGAATAGGAAGCTATTCAATTAATGATTTTAGTTTTTTTAATTGGCGCTAAAGATACTTTTACAAAAAAGAAAAAAATAAATAGTACACAGAAATATGTGTACCTAAAACGAATAAAATGACTAAAAATAAAAGTATTGAACATACACATTTGAGCAAGTTCGTAGGCAAGTGGCAAACAGAGGGATGTATTTTACCCACTGATACAGACCCTGAAATAAAATTTACAGGAACAGACGTATATGAATGGTTACCGGGTGAATTTTTCTTACTTCATAAAGTAGATGTGATGATAGGCAAAGACCAAACGAAACCATTGAAATAATTGGCTTTGACAAACTGAAAAACTTATATACAATGCAACATTATGAAAACACCGGTAAATCAGGATTTATGACTGCGAGTTTAAATGATGAACTGTGGACTTTTACAGGAGATACATTAAGATTTAATGGTAAATTTAGTTTAGACTACAATATATTTTTAGGACTTTGGGAACAGCATATAGACGGTAAAACATGGGCAGATTTTATGAAAGTTACATTAGTTAAAATAAAACATAGGTGATTTTCATCTTGGCTTTTGTAAAAACTAGTTTTGCTACATTTTCATGTAAAAGAGTATTGTTTTTTTCTTCAAATTTTAATTAAATCTTTATGGTTTCGTATTGCAATAAATGCATGGGTTGGCAGTTTACTATATTTTATTGTACCATAAACGCAGGCAATTTATTTTGCTTTGATAATTGAAAATAAAATTATTAAATTAGTAATTTTAATGCAGGATTTTCTTTACTAAAAAACTAATCTTAAGCCATAATAGATGAACAAAAATGGACCAGTGTTAATAATTGAAGATAATATTGACGATCAAATATTTTTGAGGGAAATATTTAAAAAATTAAATTACCCAAATGAAGTACTTTTTTTTATAGATGGAGAAGAAGCGCTATCTTTTTTAAACA
Organism: Ferruginibacter sp.; assembly: GCA_031398005.1. Lineage (GTDB taxonomy): Bacteria > Bacteroidota > Bacteroidia > Chitinophagales > Chitinophagaceae > Ferruginibacter. The sequence goes on along the minus strand of JANNMO010000035.1, from coordinate 9,082 downwards.
ATCCTTCTATTATCCCTTTTTTAATACTTTCAGATATTAATTTGCCAAAACTGACTGGCCTAGAATTAAGAGAAAAATTAAGAACGGATGCAGACTTAAGCATTAGATGTATACCTTATTTATTTTTTACAAAGGCTGCAGATAAGCATAACATTGTTGAAGCATATAGTAAATCTGCTCAAGGTTTTTTTACAAAACAAACGGAGATTTCAAAATTAGAAAAAATGATTTCGGTCATTATGCAATATTGGAGAATATGCGATACCCCATATTCCGTTGAATAAAAATTTTAAAAAATTCTACTATGCTTATATGTTACTGCATATACTATTTTACCGATAATATTCTGGCCTCTGCCTTGGTTAGTGGCACATGAAAAAACAAAGTAAAAATTGCTCATAATTTATAAAATATTTGGTGCAATTTTAAAAAAGTAATTTATGTATCATAAAAAATTTCTTGTGCCACCAATTTTGTCGTAGAGAAAATATGTATGTATAGATGTTCTTAAATTGGCCGAAGTATATCAATGGATTTACATTTTAAAGTATTTTGAAAGTACAGAATAAAACGATTAAAAAAATTGCAGAATAAAAAAAGGAAAAAATGAAAAAAGAATACTGGGATGTTACAGACGAACAAGTAATTGAAAAAACAGGAAAAAAAATAGCTGAATGGATAAAAATTCTTGACAAATTTAAAGCTTCTGATAAAAAATCTAATGATGTGGTTGCATATTTACAAACAAACTTTGAAGTACCAAAATATTGGGCAAGAACTTTAACGACACTCTATTTAAAAATAGACAAATAGAAACTACAAAACGTTAATGTAGATGGATGATCCACAGCCGCTAACTTAAAAAAGCATTTTGTAAACTACCTCAGAAATGAGGCGAAGGTTTTGTGTGTGGGCTTTCTATATCATGGCGTCACAAGTTGTGGGGCAAGTTATGATACAACGATAAAAAATACACCACTTGCCTAAGAGATGAGAAAAACATCCCTATCCCCTCCCCTCAAGTAACGCAACATAATTAAAATTGGCAGCGTAATATTTACAAATGTGATGTTGCTAAGCATCCATATTTATGGAGTTTTTTTTGTAAAAAATTTTATAGAAAAATGCTAAAAACTTATGTTTAATAATTTTTAATGGATAGAATTTACTTCAGTTAAAAATTATTGGGGAATGAGTAATTGGGTGTATATTGTATTGAGCGTCTACTTACCGAAACAGCACAAATACACAACCTACATTTTTAAAAAATGTAAAAGATATCTAAATATATAATTTATGAAAAAAATGATTTTCCTGGGCTTGACTTTTTTGTCCATAAAAGTATTTGGACAAGACAAATATAATTTTATCAATTTAAATAAATTTATAGAAGTAGAAGGCACTGAATATGTAATTGCAAGAATTGAAAACTATGGTAAAACAGAAGGTTTAAAAAATAGATATTTATTATTCATTAATTCTACAACAGGTACAACTAATTAAGTAGATTTTCCAAATGAAGGTTATTTTGATAAAATTGAACAAGTTAAGTTAGACAATTTAGGAATTAACTGTCTTCTAGTTTCTGCACAAACTATTGATTTAAACAAAAAGAAAGGCATTGATTGGAATGACCCAATACAAATAATTGTTTTAACAACAGATGGAAAACAAAAAGTGCAACTTACGGACAGTAAATTATTTGTAAGAACATGGATAGTAAATAAAAACACAGGAACAATAATAATAGCAGGACATTACGATACTAATAACAATGGTAAACTAGACAAGCTAGATAAAAATGAAATAGGAATTTACGATCTAAAAACATTAAAAATTATTAGTAAAATATAAAAAGCCGAACCTCTAATAACGCAGAGATAAAAGAATACCCCAACTATGCAGGCTATTCCGGCAAAAGGAAAGGAATGCATGCAATAAACAGCAGACCAAACATGAAGAATGCCGCATCATTTTCCGCACACCCATTACTCATTTCAACCCGCCATTACCTACCCGCACTACTGTATCACCAAGTTTCCTAATATCCTAAATTGCTTGCCTGTCAGCACGATAATGCTTCCGAGCGATGATACCGTCATGGATAGATTCTGCACACATTCACCTCCGGGTAAGTGATCTATCAAGACCATATCGCCATTAGGCAGTATAGGAGGCGGTATGATGCCCTCACTCCAGTTAGCCCCCACATTCCAGTTGCCATTGCCAATAAAACGATATATATGCGGCGCTTTTTTTGCAAGGTTAATATTATCTAAGAAAAGATTATTGCCATAGCGGTTAGTACAGCGGATAATAACCCGCAGGGTATTACCGGTAGATCTGATATAGGCTGTATCTCGCCGCCATACCGTAGGTGTGGTATAGCCTGTGGTAGAAGCAGGTACTGTACCCAGCGTGGCACCCCATTTTTTATAGGTACTTGCCGTAGTGGTAATGCCGCAATCCGGCGAATACAACACACTCAGCGTATCGAGAAACGAGCTGGTAGGTGTGGCTGAATAGGGCCGGTACGATACATCAAACGAAAGTATGGCCGTATCGCCGGGGTTTAATCCGCCTACATTCATCACCATATCGTCTATCTGATTTTGTGAGCTATAATCAAAAAGATTTATATAGGCCGAACCCGCATTGCCATTGCCATTTGCATTGCGCACCCAAGTAGTACCGCCATCGTTATTCACCACAGAAATACTCGGCGGCGGAAAAATGGCGCTTACAAAATCCTGCGAGTAAGGCAGGGTAGTTGTACTGATCGTAAAGCTGCTTGAAATGGTATTATCAGCGGGAATGGCATCTGCTCCGCTATTGGGGGCAGACAAAGTAATGGTAAGCAGGTTGGCGCCTTGAATAGCCAACTGGCTGTTGAGTGTAAGCACAGCCGACTTGCCTGTAACAATATTGGTGGCAATGGTTTGCACTTGTGTGTTCGTACCATTGATGCTAGTGGTTACAGTAATAGAAGTAAGTGTAGCTGTGCCACCATTGGTAACCCTTACTCTCGGGGTAAAACTGCCAGGGCAGGACGGTACTGTATAGGCAAGCGATGTACAGGTACCTGCGTCAAAATCGCTGCCGCCCGGCGCCACGATGCTGGCCGCTTTTGCATCCAGTGCAGGCATGGCTGCAGGATACTGTCCGCCCAATGTGGTTAAATATCCGGGCCTGCAATTTTCCAACAGCCATTCCATACGCTGTACCTGTGCGGTGGTAAACATCGAGTAGCAGGCGTCATCGGTATAGTCCATATAGTTCTGAAAATTCTTTAATACAGATGGGGTGCACCCATTAGCGGTGCCAACCACAGGGCAACCACTGGTACTGGTGCTTTGCGGCGGCGTATTATCAATAGCTGCCAGCAACCCGGCTGGCAAAGAGCAGTTGGCACTGGTAAGCTGGGCAAAATCGCCATTGCCGCAACCTCCCTGAAAGGTATGGAACAAACCGAAATTATGCCCCACTTCATGCACGGCTGTTCTGGCAAGGTTAAAAGAAGGATTTGCAAAGCAACTGTTTGAAAATACACGGTAGTCAACACATACCCCATCATTGGTTGCAGTGCCCGTAACAATTTCTGGTGCAATGCCGAGCAAACCACCAGCACCAACAGCCACCCACATGTTATAATAATTGGTAACATTCCACGCTGCAAGCCCGCCGCTGGGCGAAGCGGCATTTTTTACTGCCTGCGGTTCGCTCGTGCCAATAGTGGTGGTGCCCACTAACCGCTCGATGCCGGTGGTAAAATTTCCGCTCATATCTCGTTTGGCCAGAGTAAAACGGATGAGGGAATGACCACGGATGCCGCAGAAGGTACCGCAATTTGTACTGTCTGGATTTAACCCTGAAAAGTCGAGGTTCATCCTGTCTATAAAATACTGCACATCATTGTCAGTGATCATCCAGGGGTTTGGTAATATTACATGCACCACCACAGGTATTATAACAGGTCCGCTCAATAAACTGCTTTGCTGTGTAGTTGGGGGCACCTTATTGTCAATGGCTTGTCTGTATTCCTTTGCCCTTTCATCCATGAGGGTACGGAAAGCAGGATCTGTGAGGTATCTTCTTTGTATGGCTTCATCGGTCGCACAGCGCTGTACCGACGAATCCGCATTCTGATTGGTGGGTTGTTTTACCTGAGCAAATAATGTTTGTGTGAGTAGCAATGAGGCCAATAAGGCGAAGCGGTTTAAAATGCTCATATGGCGTTGTGTTGGTTACTATATCATAATAAAAACATATGTTAAAGATAAATAATTTTCTAATAATTGTAACCATTAGTGATATAATGATTGAAGATACTTTCTAAGCGAGTATTCACTACTGCTATAGAGGTTTAGAAATAAGTCTTTGTTTTTGTGTATTGGTTTTCTTCCTCATGTTGGCAAAAGTTGTGGGGCAAATTAAAAAACAACTATAAAGAATACAATACTTTCAGTAGAGTTGAGAAAAAGGCATTAGTACATATAAAAGTTTCGAGTTCAGTGGACGAAATATTACCCAAGTTTTAATTGGCCAACTTAGATTTTTAGTTATAAATTTAGGTTTAGCTCCATGTTTAGTCAATTCCGCCATTTCTCAAAATCTCTAACATAAGCCATATTTTTAAAGTATCTCATTAAAAAATAATCAACCATTTAATCATACTAAAATGAACAAAATATTTCTTCTTTTCTTTTTGCCAACCCTCTCATTTGCACAAACTGACAGTACTGATATAATCGTACAACAAATGATGGAAAAGCAAAAAATTGTTGGGCTTTCACTATCAATTATTAAAAATGGGCAACCTATAATAAACAAAGGCTATGGTCTTTCCAATGTAGAGTTGAATGTACCTGTAACAACTGAATCTGTAATTAAAATTGGGTCGCTTAGCAAACAGTTTTTTACAACTGCCATTATGAAATTGATGGAAGAAGGGAAATTGAATATTGGTGATTCTGTTCATAAATTTTTCGATGATGCACCAGAAACATGGCGGCCTATAACAATAAAAAATTTGATGTCGCACACATCAGGTTTGCAAAGAGAAGGACCTGCTTATGACAATAATAAAATTCAACCCGATATAACTATTATAAAGTCTGCGTACAACCAAGCCTTGGTTTTTGCAACAGGCGAAAAATACCAGTATTGTAATTTAGGTTATTTCATGTTGGCAGAAATTATAAAACAGGTAAGTGGTATGCCTTGGCAAGATTATATTCATCAAAAATTATTTATACCTGCAGGAATGAACAGCAGCTACCTTACTGATTTTTATCGCATCATTCCTAACCGTGCTAATGGATATATGCATAAAAAGGACACCCTTATTAATGCCACAGCCATGTATGCCATAAGGCCAAGTGGCGGTTTTCTTTCTACATCGTCAGATATGATTAAATGGGAGAAAGTATTGAGTGAAGAAAAAATGATTCTTAAAAAAGACAATTGGGAAAAACTATGGCAGCCATATATTAAAACTTCTAATACAGCCGACTCCAAAGAATACTATGGGTTTGGATGGGTAACAGATGAATACAAAGGGCATAAAATAATTGTACACGGTGGTGCAAATATTGGTTTTAGGTCTGTATTTCTTCGCTTTGTAAAGGAGGAGTTTTCCATAATTATTCTTACTAATACAGATGAAGCAAATCCACGTGCTATAGCCAATGCGCTTGCAGATTATTATTTTAGAAAATAAGAATATTTGCAACATTATTATCCCAACTATGCCTAGAGTTAAGCTAAGCGTCTTCCCCCTAGATTCGAAGCACACGAGCCTTTCGGTTCATTCTCTTCCATACACTATCCGCTTTATCCCTTAAATTTCAATTTAATTTGTAATGCTTTCCTGTGCCAAGAACGCAAACTACTGCAATTGTGCAGAACGTTGTAATCTTTGGCTGCAGTTATTTATTAGCAGCGGTTTCGGGGGAAGGAAATCTCATGGGCTTCAGGTTTTGTTTTGTACTTTTAAATTATGTTGGCATCAGGTCCAGCATCAACTATCAATGAATTACTGACCTGCAACAATACATGTAAATTCTACCCAGGAATTCATATCAGAAAAAATTATTTGAATTATAACCCATTTTTTCACATGAAAAAAAGTTTTCTTTTTATCTCAATTATTTTCCTTTTTTCTATTCAGCATGCTGTTGGACAATTGAAAGAAATTAATAAACTTAATACCTCTTCAGCAGAGCAATATTTGAAAATAGCTGAATTATTACAAGCAGATATTGAACCTCAAAATTCAGATTGGGTTGCTTTATTTAATACAAGTGCCTATCAGATGATGATTGCAGGAAATGCAATAGATACCACAGAACTCAAATCAGTAATGAAAAAGGTATACAAACCATCTTTAACGCAAATATCACTAAATGATTTATCAGCAAATGAGGCATATCATCATAACTATCTTATCAATCAAACCAAGCTTAAATCTTATATTAGTTTTCTAAAGTCTAATAATACAGTCGACAGTGTAAAAATTTTGCTTTATCAATATTTACCAAAACAATTTCAAAGAGATGAGCTTTTTCCTACTCTACTTTATTGCAATTACGGAACTGCAGAAGCAACAGGCTTCGGAGGAATAGTTATAAATGATTTATTACTATGCTATAAAATAGATACTTATAAATTGGGTTTATTGACTGCTCACGAAGCTTTTCATTCAATTGTTTCTACAGCTTTTCAACAAGCATTAAAGAAAGGCATTGATTTTAATAGTCCTGAATTTAACCTGTTGTATTTTTTACAAAATATTTCAGAAGAAGGAATAGCTGATTTGATTGATAAACCTTTGTTGTTGCTAAACACTTCACCCTTATATAATGAAACGAAAGCTCTTGTGGAAAATGATGAATTGAAGTCAATTAATTATATACAGAAAATAGATAGCTTGTTAAAGAGTGCCTCATTAGATAGTAACAGCTTAAATGAATACAAGAATTTTACACAACTTGCCAATATGTATGGACAAAATGGTGGACACATTCCTGGACGATTTATGGGTTTGGCAATAAAGGAAGGTGGAATGTTAGAAAATCATATTTCACCTATACAAAATCCTATTTCATTTTTTTTGAATTATAATAATGCTGCTAAAACACAGATGGGAAAATATCCAATTCTATCTCAAGAAAGTGAAAGATATTTGTTGAATCTTCAAGAAAAGTATCTAAAGAAAGAGGATAATTAAAAGGGCAGACATGAGACAAGATGTTTGTAATTATGGTGCCTTCAGTAAGCAATAATAAGGGTTTAGTAAGTACGCTATATAACGGCAAACATTTCCCATTAGCAACTATTTCAAAGCAATCCACTACATTTAAGAAATTAAAAAAATGAGTGATATTTTATTTCAGACAATTGATTGGAACAGCATTGCTAAAACGGAACACTCAGGAGAAACTGGAACTTCATTTTGGCAGACTTTGCAATTTGATAAATTACGAATTCGTATGGTAGAATATTCGGCAGGTTATTTAGCAGACCATTGGTGTAAAAAAGGGCATATAGTTCATTGCTTAGAAGGAGAATTTAAAAGCGAACTTGAAAATGGCGAAACATTTTTAATGCGTAAAGGAATGACTTATGTGGTATCTGATAATTTGAGTTCTCATCGATCTATAGCAGAGAATAAAGTAAAACTCTTAATTATTGACGGAGATTTTTTAAAGTAGCAGATAAGGAATATGGTATGACTTGTTGGGGTAATGTTTGGAATAATGTTTGGGAATGTTTAGCACTTACTATCTTTAGAATAAAGCAAAGCCTCTTCGCTTAGTCTTTTAACACAGAAGCCTTTTGCTTCATTATTTTTTCATATACCTTCTGTTTTTTTTGTAATTAGAATTTAATTGAATTTGTCATGCATTTATGTGCCACTAACGCAGGCTAGGAATGAGTAGTGTCAATTAAAATAAATTACTTATGTCTCTTCAAATAATAATGTACGTCGCTCTTTACAAACCAAGCGGCGGGTAAGCTGGAAGCGAAGATTTTAGCGCTGCACCAAAAGAGGCAAAGTAGGCAAAACAATATCTTTCACAACTTGCCGCAAATATTGTAAGCCACATTAGCAGCGCCTCAAATCTACACTAGTAGGGTAAAGAAATAGGGAATGCTATTTCTACAAATCACAGTTTGCTAGTTGTAAATTCTAAAAAGTTTTTTGACGCAGCACACCTCTTTTTAGACGCATTCATATGCTATCCATCTAGTGGTGAAGCAGTATATTTGAATTAAAATAAAAAATAAATATTATGGCACTTATTAACCCACACATTAATTTTAACGGCAATGCAGAAGAAGCTTTTAATTTTTACAAATCAGTATTTGGCGGTGAATTTGCAAAAATCATGCGTTTCAAAGATCTAGCAAGTAATGAATTTGCTGTAGCAGAAAATGAGGCAAATAAGATAATGCACATAGCCTTACCTATTGGCCATTCTATTTTAATGGGCAATGATGTTCCTGAAATTTTGGGACTAACGAACGAAAATGAAAATAGAAGTAAAATAGCCATTAGTGCAGAAAGCAAAGAAGAAGCGGACAAATTATTCCATGGACTTTCTGCCGGCGGACAAATAGAAATGCCTATTTCTGAAAGCCCTTGGGGATCCTATTTTGGTATGTTTAGAGATAAATATGGAATTGAATGGATGGTAGATTTTGACTCGAATTATAAGGGAGGACTTTAGCAGAAGATAAAAACTTAACGCATAATATTGGACTTTATATAGTTTGGCTTTACAACAGCAATCGAATTTAAATATAACCTTTCGTGGGGGTGAAAAAAAAACTTTTAGTTTTAATCTTAACATCAATTTGCCAGCATTTACAACTTAAAGTGAATTTTTAAAGGAGATTTCAGATAATCGGACATTTGTCCCTACAACTACACCTGTAGAGGGTATTCCTGTAATTACAAAGTAATTTTTTTGCCTTAAACTTTTCTTTAATTTTTTGAAGTTTTTTTCTGTAAAACCACTTTTTGTTTTGGCGATTATTCTTTTAGGGACAAAATATTTAAGTTAGGGCATTAGGGTTT
>JANNMO010000033.1:0-151224 GCA_031398005.1 Ferruginibacter sp. | reverse complement strand
AAAACCCTAATGCCCTAACTTAAATATTTTGTCCTAAAAGAATAATCGCCAAAACAAAAAGTGGTTTTACAGAAAAAAACTTCAAAAAATTAAAGAAAAGTTTAAGGCAAAAAAATTACTTTGTAATTACAGGAATACCCTCCAAAGGAGAAGGAACTGGAAGATTTTAGCGAATTATCTACGCATGTATTTTATTAGTGCTAATTCGTGCATTCGTGGCAAAAATTATTAGCGGTGGGCAACCTATTTTACCAACGCTGCCAGTTCCGCATCCCATTTGCCTGTTTTACCATACTCTACTACCCTGCCTATTTCTTTACCATCTTTCATTACAATAATGGTAGGCACATTGGTAATTTTAAATGCGGCCGTAAGGTTACCTAAGGTTTTCTTAGATCTATCAACACCGTAAAAGCTAATGTTGTTTTCGGAAGTTCCACTTTCCTCTTGAAGTTTAAAAAACTTTGGTAAAATAGCTTGAGTATCCTCACACCAAGTACCACCAAATACAACGTACTGTACTTTATCTTTAGCATTAGCCATTGCATTTACAATGGCGGTATCTGCTTTATAATTTGTTTGGTTACCAGCATACCAACTTTTAAATGCAGTATTATTTGCCACATCTTTTTTTGTAATGATACCATTTAGTATAGTTACATTTTTATCATCAATAGTAGAAGTAAAGCCAGCTTGCGCATTTGCATTTCCAAAACTTGTAATCGCTACAATTGCTATCATCAATATCTTATTCATATCTAAATTATTTTTACAAAATTAGGCAGAGCCCTATTAAATTAAATGGTAAAATTATGCTACAAACTCATTTTCAAATCCAGCAAAAAAGCTTTTGTTTTTTTCAATTCTTCAATTATTCCAAAAACTTCTTCCGCATTTTTATTCTTTTTTAAAAAATCATTGGCACCTTCAATAGTATATCTTTTTTCTCTTAATAAATGATGTATGAGTTTAAGGTTTTTCACATCTTCTGGTCTAAAATGCCTATCGCCCTTACCGTTTAGTTTTGGTTTTAAAATATCAAATTCCTTTTCCCAAAAACGTATAAGCGAAATATTTACTTTAAACATTTCTGCCACAATACCAATACTGTAATATTTTTTTTGAAACAATATTTCATCTTCCGGTACATCTATTAAGTCAGCGGTTACATGTACTTCCGTCAGTTTTCTTCTGCCTCTTTTTTGTGTAGAAAGTTCTTCTTTAACGGTTATATTTTCTACAGGCTCAATAAAACTGATTTCAACAGGCTCCTCATTTACCAGCATCACTTCTTCTGTGGTATTATTAGACACAGTTTCTTCTACCTGTTTTTTTTCAGGTGGTTCATCAAAATCAAATAAAGAAGTTTGTTTGTTTGCCACGCTGCAATTTAATAAGTCTTTATTAATTAGATTAATAAACAAATAAGTAAGTTAAAGATGCTATTTTAAGGAAGTACTATCAAATACAAAAAAGGGTCATTTAACGGAACTTAATATAGCATCTAACATGTATTTTTATGTAATGAGGATGATTCAAGGATTTAAATTTATTTTCTATATTTTAATTATTTGCCTATTCTTTTACAGTTGTAAAGAATATGAGACTAGTTCACCAGAAATGGTTTTTAAAAATGTTTTAGAAAAGTCTAATAGTTATGATACTACAACTTCCTTTAGATTAGATAGCATCCTTAATTTTGACTGGGATAGGATAATGACAAGAACACCTTATACCCCAATCAACAGTTTTGAAAAATGTGGACTCTTAACAAATCTTCCTTCTTCAAAACTTGATGGAACAGAAGGATTGGACGAATATTTTTTTACGAAAAATAATAAGATTATCAAATACCTTGTAAATAAGGAAAAGAACCCCGCAATGGTGCTTGAATTTCAAAAAAGTTTGGCAGATCAAACATGTGGTATAGAAAACAGTAAAAATATTTTTATAAAAAGAATTCCAAATATTGATAGTTTGTATAAGGGCAAAACTTTTTTAATATTTTCTAAATGATTGTATAAAAAATTTATTTTTCCATTAATCAAAACTCTTCGCACTTCCTGTAGCTGCTATCTTAAGCAATCTATCAAATTCCTCCGCATTTAAATCGTTGTAAAAAAAGTAAACAGGGTCCACGGGGTTGCCGTTTACATGTACTTCGTAGTGGCAATGCGGGCCGGTACTTGCACCAGTGCTTCCTACCCATCCTATTACTTCGCCACGTTTTACTTTTTGTCCGGGCTTTGCTTTTATGCGCACCATGTGCATGTACTCTGTTTCGTAGCCGTAGCCATGGTTTATTATTACATGGTTACCTGTACCGCCGCCCATACCCGCTGTAGTTACTTGCCCATCGCCGGTAGCATAAATGGGTGTGCCTTGCGGTGCAGTAAAGTCCAAGCCTTCGTGCATTTTAGCAATACCATAAATGGGATGTATGCGCATACCAAAACCGCTTGCTATTCTTGTAAGATCTTTGTTGCTCAAAGGTTGTATGGCTGGTATGCTGGCAAGTTTTACATCTTGGTTTTTTATCAAAATTTCTATGCCTTTGTAACTAGCTGTTTGGTAGTTTATTCGAGCATCCAGGTTGTTTAATTGTGCAGCAATATCTTTCCCAATAATATCATCGCTCATCACTGAAACTTTCTCTAATTCCTTTTGTTTTTCTATCAATTTCGCACGAGCACTGTCTGGCAATGGGTTTTGTTCAAAAATAGAACGGTACACTTCATTGTCTCTTTTTTCTAAGAGCACCATCTGTTCATTTAGTGATTTTACTTTAGCATTTAAGGTTTTGTAGTTGTCTTTAAGGTTTTCGTATTTTCTATTTACTTCAAGGTCAGTTGGTTTTGGAATAAACCTGTTGTACAAATAAATAACAATTGCAGAACTTACTACCAGTGCAGAAATAATTCCAAAAAAGCGCAACAACTTCACCCGAAGAGGTGTAATTAACTTTTCATACCTAAGTGTATGCGTATTATAAAAATATTTTACTTTCTTCATTCAATAAAACGAATAAATGCTTACCATAAATTTTACAGTTTGCAAAATGGGGATTGATAAATTATAACCTTATCCCAATCCTTCTCTCCCACAAAAAAGCGGGACAAGCAAAGAAGGACTGCGAGATGGAAGCGAACGTATTATTTAAAATCGTATTCTTTAATAGTACTATTAACTTTAATGCCTCAACTCGTAACCCACAACCCTAAACTCGCAACCATTTCACATTTCACCATTCACCATTCACATCTATGCAAATTCACTATTTTTGCCAGATTACAAATATAACTCCATAATTAACAAAAAGTAACTACACAAATTCAGCATCATGACGGCTTCTGAGATTAGACAACAATTTTTAGATTTTTTTAAAAGTAAGCAGCATACCATTGTACCCTCTGCTCCCATCGTTGTAAAAAATGATCCTACATTGCTTTTTACCAATGCGGGTATGAACCAGTTTAAAGATTATTTTTTAGGCAATCAAATTCCTCCATATAGCCGTGTGGCAGATACACAAAAATGTTTGCGTGTAAGTGGTAAACACAACGATTTGGAAGAAGTGGGTGTAGATACTTACCACCATACCATGTTTGAAATGCTCGGAAATTGGAGTTTTGGAAATGCTATTGAACCCCATGAAGGATATTTTAAAAAAGAAGCTATTACATGGAGTTGGGAATTGCTAACGGAAGTTTATAAAATACCTACAAACCGTTTGTATGCTACCGTGTTTGAAGGAGATGAAAAAGAAGGAATACCTGCTTCTACCATTGCCTTAAAAAAATGGAAAGAGTTTTTGCCGGAAGACCATATTGTTTACGGCAACAAAAAAGATAATTTTTGGGAAATGGGTGATACTGGTCCTTGCGGACCATGCAGCGAAATACATGTGGATTGCAGAACGGAAGAAGAAATAAAACTTGTACCCGGCAGAGATTTGGTAAACAAAGATCACCCACAGGTTATAGAAATTTGGAATAATGTATTTATACAATACAATAGAAAAAAAGATGGTTCGCTGGAACTTTTACCAGCCACGCACGTAGATACAGGTATGGGATTTGAAAGGCTCGTACGGGTTATTCAAAAAAAAGAAAGCAATTATGATACAGATGTTTTTAGCGGTACAATAGAAAGAACAGAAAGTATTGTTTCGAAAAAATATACGAATGGAGATGATAAGGTTAGTATTGCTTTTAGAGTGCTTGCAGACCATATACGTGCTATTTCATTTTGCATTGCCGATGGTCAATTACCATCAAACACCGGTGCCGGTTATGTTATTCGCCGCATCCTTCGCCGTGCAGTAAGGTATTATTATTCTTATCTGGAATATAAACAACCATTGCTTCATCAATTATTGCCAATTATTGCAACGCAGTTTGAAACTGTTTTTCCGGAGTTAAAAGCGCAGCAAGATTTTGTAGCAAAAGTTATTAAAGAAGAAGAAGAAGCATTTTTAAGAACCTTGGACAAAGGATTGAAAAAAATGGATGATATAATTTCTAATACTTTATCAACAAAAATTATTAATGGTGAAGCCGCTTTTGAACTGTTAGATACATTTGGTTTTCCTATTGATCTTACTAGATTGATAGCACAGGAAAATAATTTAACCGTAGATGATGCAGGTTTTGAAGTTGCATTAAAGCAACAAAAAGACCGCTCCCGTGCAGCCACAGCAATGGATACAGAAGACTGGCAAATTGTAAAGGAAGGTAATGTGAGTTTTGTGGGCTATGATAGTTTGGAAACGAAAACCAATATTTTAAAATACAGAAAAGTAAGTGGCAAGGGAAAAGAACTGTACCAGATAGTATTGGAGCAAACTCCTTTTTACGCAGAAAGTGGTGGACAAGTTGGAGATAGTGGACAATTGACAATTCACCATTCACAACTCACTATTATTGATACAAAGAAAGAAAATGATTTAATTATTCATTTTGCAGAAACAATTCCTACAGATTTAACGGGTGAAGTGATTGCTACAGTGAATGGCGAAAGAAGACATAAAATAACCATTCACCACAGCGTTACACACCTTATGCATGCTGCATTGCGCAACGTATTAGGCACGCATGTGGCGCAAAAAGGTAGTTTGGTAAATGATGAGCATTTGCGTTTCGATTTTAGTCACTTTGCAAAAATGACGGATGATGAAATAGCCGATGTGGAGAAATTAGTAAACCAAAAAATAAGAGAAAACATACCAGTTGTTATAAAAAGCATGAGCAAAGAAGATGCTATGAAAACCGGTGCCATGGCTTTGTTTGGCGAAAAATATGGCGACAATGTTAGAGTAGTTACCATTGACCCAAATTATTCTATTGAACTTTGCGGCGGTACACATGTAGGCAATACGGGTGAAATAGGTTTCTTTAAAATTAAAAGTGAGAGCGCTGTAGCAGCAGGTGTTCGCAGAATAGAAGCCGTAAGCGGTGAAGCAGCAGAAGCAATCATAAATAATGCATTCAACCAAATGGATGCAGTAAAATTATTACTGAAAAACCCGAAAGATATAAGCAAGGCAATAGAAACTTTGCAAACTGAAAATACACATCTTGCCAAAAGAATAGAATCGTTGGAAGCAAGGCAATTGGTAGGTATAAGAAATGAATTGCTGCAAAAGGATGAAATAATAAATAACGTCACTTTTGTTGGAGAAATTATAGAAGTACCCAATGCAGACTCATTGAAAAAACTTTGTGTTGATTTAAAGAATCATCTTAACGACCATGTAATTGTATTGTGCGCAAACGTAGGTGGAAAGGCACATGTAGCCATCAGCATTAGCGATACTGTTGTAGCTGCCAAAAATTTAGATGCAGCTAAAATGATAAAGGAAACTGTGAGTGGTTTAATACAAGGCGGCGGCGGTGGACAAAAAAACTTGGCAACTGCTGGAGGGCAAAATGTTGGAGGATTGCAGGCGGTTATAGATGTAGTTAAAGAGTTGGTTGGAGGTTAATCGTTTTGCGTTTGTCGTTTTTTGTTTCTCGTTTCTCGTTTTGCGTTTGTGCTTCTGTTTTTGTGTTTTATTCGTGAACATTAGTGCATTCGTGGCGACCCCTTTTAAAGAAATGTTAAAGCAAAAAAATTATCTCCGAATAATTTCGTAATTAAAAAATAACTTCTATATTTGATGTACTAAATATTTCGTAGTTAAAAAATATACACATGAAAAGTAACATCAAATTAAGTATCATCGGTTGGCTATTGGGCTGCATTGGCGGTTTAAATGTAGAAGCTCAAACAACAGATATTGTAGGAGCAGATGAGAACAAAAAAGAAACCCAGGAAATTATCATTCGTAAAAAAGGTGATAAGGATACTAAGTTTACCATGGAAATTACTTCCAACAAAATATTAATTAACGGTAAGCCTTTAGCAGAGTTTAGCGAGAATGGATTAACCATTAATAATCGCAAAATAATTACAAGAGAAGGTGGAAATGTAAGTATTGATTTAAGAAGATCTCAGGATGGAATGCAAGAAGATATGCGTGAATTTGAGAGAAACTTGGAAGGTCTTTCCCCCGGTGAAATACAGACGATCACCATTATGGGAGATAAAAATGAAAATGATTTTTCTTTCAACAATAAACCATATGTTTTTTTAGGAGTTACAACTTCAGATGATGCATTGGGTGCCAAAATAACAAGTGTAGTAAATGATGGCCCGGCTGAAAAAGCAGGTTTATTAAAAGATGACATCATTACTAAAATAAACGATACCAAAATTGAAGTTGCTTCTTCTCTTTCTAATATGATAAGAACGCTTAAGGTTGGAGATAAAGTAAAAGTTTATTTTAAAAGAGACGGAAAAGACAAAACAGTAACAGCTACTTTAGGAGAAACAAAAGGCGGCACCTCAAAAACAATGACTATAGTTACCAAAGATGGCAAAACAAAATCTTTGATCATGCCAGTTATGCCAAGGAGTCCAGGTTTTCCAAGAATGGATTTTCCCAATGATTTTAATGGAACGATGAGTGGTAAATTTAAGTTTGAATCTCGACCAAAACTTGGTTTAAAAATACAGGACACCGAAGAAGAAAATGGTGTAAAAATTTTAGACGTGGAAACTGGAAGTCCATCTGCTACAGCGGGGCTTTTAAAAGATGATTTGATTACGGAAATTGGGAATATTAAAGTGAAGAATACCGATGATGCAAGAGAGCAGTTAATGGAAAATAGCAATAAAAGCAACTACAGTATTAAAGCTAAGAGAAATGGAAATGAAATTACGTTTAATATTAAAATTCCTAAAAGATTAGAAATAGCAGAATTCTAACTTTAAGTTTATTCCTTTTTAACACAGATGCCAACCCTAAAAGTTGGCATCTCTTTTTTATAGATGTATTTTTGCCAAACATGATGAATGATAAATATGAAGTGGTAATTGGGCTGGAAGTACATGCGCAACTTCTTACAAAAAGCAAACTTTTTTGTGGTGATAGTATTTCATTTGGTGCGGAACCCAATACGCATGTAAGTCCCGTTGCCCTTGCACACCCCGGCACTTTGCCCGTAATGAATAAAGAAGTAATTAAACTTGCCACAAAACTCGGTATAGCGCTCAATTGTGAGATTGTTCAAAATAATTATTTTGCCCGAAAAAATTATTTTTATCCCGATTTGCCAAAAGGTTATCAGGTAAGTCAGCATACAGCGCCCATTTGCAAAGGAGGTTACCTAGCTATACAAACAACATCAGGTAAAAAAAATGTGCAGCTTAACCGCATACACATGGAAGAAGATGCAGGTAAAAGCATACACGATCTTTTTGAAAATCATACAGCCATTGATTTAAACAGAGCCGGCACTCCCCTTTTAGAAATTGTAACCGAGCCAGACCTAAGCAGTGCAGAAGAAGCCTTTGCATACATTACAGAACTAAGAAAACTGGTGCGTTGGTTTGATGTGTGTGATGGAAATATGGAGGAAGGAAGTTTGCGTTGCGATGCCAATATTTCTGTAAGGCTAAAAGGAGAAACTAAATTGGGAACAAGGGTAGAAGTGAAAAACTTAAACAGCATTCGGAATGTAAAGAAGGCAATAGAAATTGAGGTGGATAGATTGATAACCATTGTAGAAAGTGGTGGAAAAGTAACACAGGAAACCCGCAGTTTTAATGCAGATAATAATACAACATTTTCGCTCCGCAGTAAAGAAGAAGCAGATGATTACCGGTATTTTCCTGAGCCGGATTTGCCTCCGTTTAATATCACCCAAGAATATATAAATGATATTAAAAAAAACATGCATGAATTACCCGGCGTTTTACAGGAAAAATATATAAATAATCATGGGCTCTCTGCTTATGATGCAGCACTCATTTGTACAGATAAGGAAGATGCTACATTTTTTGAAGCGGTGGCAGATAAAACCAATAATCACAAAGCAACTGCTAATTGGGTTATAGGGCCAATAAGAAATTACTGTAACGAAAAACAAATTAGCATTAAAGAATTTCCGCTCAGTGCAGATAAGATTACGGAACTCATTCAATTTACCGAAACAGGTAAAATACATTTTAACGTAGCTTCCTCAAAATTGATGGAAGCCATGATTTCTGATAGCAATACAGCGGTAGAAAAACTTGCAGAAGCATTGAATTTGTTGCAAGAAAATGATACAGATGCGATACAAAAATGGGTGGATGAAACGATTGCCTCTATGCCAGATAAAGTAAAAGAATACCGGGCTGGTAAAAAAGGATTGATAGGGTTATTTGCAGGGCAAGTAAAAAAATTGAGTAAGGGAAAGGCTGATATGGAAGCGGTAACGAGGCTACTGGAGGAGCAGTTGGCAGGGGGCAGTTAACATTGGGAAGTGGGCAGTGGGCAGGGGACAAAAAAATATTTTTTATTAATAAATAAGGTTCATGAAAAAACTATTATTAGGAGTACTATTAATTGCGGGAATAATTTCTTGCAGCGATAAAACAGAAAAAGGAAGATTTACCGTAAAAGGAGATTTAAAAAACGCAGAGAACCAACAAATTTATCTGGAACAATTATTCTTTAGCCAAAAAGATCCGCAAGTAATAGATACCGGCGAAATTAAAGATGGTAAATTTTTAGTAACTGGAATTGGTAATGAAGAAGGATTATACAGATTGCGTTTTGAAAAGCAGGAAATTGGTTATTTGTTTATTAACGATGAACCTGAAATAAATTTTAATGCTGATGTAAAAGATATGAGCCTAACTGGACCTAATTTTAAAACCCCAGCCAACCAATCCTTTAAAAATTTTCTGCTATCAATAGATGGTAAGCAGAAAAACATGACAGCCTTGTCTGCCGAAATAGATACCCTACAAAAAAACAAGGGCAATGATAGTATTGTAAAAACTAAGATTGAATTATTGAACAATGCAGGATTAAACTTTAAACAGTTTATTATAAAAAGTATTGATACGGTATTTAACCCTGTAGTAGCTATGTTTGCCTTGGGTTATACTCGTGGAATAACTCCCGATGAATTAAAAACAGTGGTTCCAAACTTGACAAAAAGATTTCCAAATCATACTGGTGTAGCAGGCATTATTGCGGAATACAATAGTTTGTTGGCTAAAAAAGATGCAGCTCCCCAAACTGCCCCTTCAACAAATGGAAAAATCGGCGTTGGCAGTATGGCCCCAAACTTTGGTATGGCAGATACGAGTGGAAAAGAATTTACTTTAAGTTCGTTAAAAGGAAAATTTGTACTAATAGATTTTTGGGCAAGCTGGTGTGGCCCATGCCGTGGTGAAAATCCAAATATTGTAGCAAGCTATAACAAATACAAAAACAAAAATTTTGCCATATTAGGCGTATCATTAGATGAAGATAAAACTCGTTGGATTGATGCAATAAAAAAGGATAAACTTTCATGGAAACAAGTAAGTGATTTAAAAGGTTGGAACAATGGTACAGTACCAATGTATGGATTCGATGCTATTCCATATAATGTATTAATTGATCCTTCAGGAAAGATTTTAGCTACAGAGTTGAGAGGGGAAGATTTGGGGAGGAAGTTGGGAGAGGTGTTGAGGTGATTACAGATCAAATCAGATTTATAAATACAAAATATCAAGAAAGAAAAAAGGGAAACTGTTTCAAAATTGAAATAATTTCCCTTTTTAAATAACAGTATTTTTTTATTAACGTTGATCGATAACTAAACCTAATTCACTGTAATTAACCGATGGTTTTAATGAACCGGAATTATTTAATTTAAGACCAATATATTTACCTTGACCCGGCATAGAACCAGGGTTTAATATGGTAATATCTATAAAAGCGAATGAACTGTTAGCCGGAAAATCAAGTTTTCCACTAAGAGCTACGTAATCCGTTCCAGCCACAGCATTGCTAATTGCTAGAGTACCTGCCGGAGCTGCTGGTGTTTGACCAGATATTGTAGCAGGCATTGCGAATGTACTAATTGGTGCAGTAGTAGATACTTCATATCCAACTGTTCCAGATGCGGGCAATTGAGCTCCAACTAAGTTAATTCTAATTCTAATTGTTTGTGGAGACCTTCTTAGCGTAGAATCAGTTGTATTTGCGACACGACCAAATGCAGGAACACGTGCTATTATTGGGTACGTTAAGCCTACTGCGTTAGGATTTAATGCTGTAGCATCAAATTCAACCTTTGCACCTTCTATTAATACTGGATCATTTTTTATACAACCTGTAAGACTAAATAATAATCCTAATGCCATTACAGGTATCGAAAGTAATTTCTTCATATTTGTTTTTTTAATAGCCAAAGTTTTGTTTAAGATTAGAGTTACCGTCAATATCTGCTTGTGGTAATACAGGTAAAATTCTAAATTCTGTAAATGCCACGTTGTTATAATGCGGGCCTTTAATTAAATCTCTTCCTAATCTCTTCAGATCAAAGAAACGGTGACCTTCAAATGCCAATTCTATTCTCCTTTGTCTGAATATTTCATCAAATAAAGTAGTTTGTGTAGCAGCATTGTCAGCAGTTTCCTGTGCAGAACCTGTATAATCTGTATATCTTCTGGATTTTATAGTTTTAAGATCAGCCAAAGCATTAGCAAGATTTAAAACTGAAGAACCTGCAGTTGCCTGAGCTTCTGCTCTGATCAAGTATATTTCTGAGACTCTTATTACCGGAATATTATCAAGATTTATAAAACCTGCTTTACCTATATATTTTGTACACTCTACCTTAGATGGACCTCTACCTGTAGTTCCAACTTCATAAAGAAGATTTCTTACATCTGTAGATCTGCTGGCAATTGTAGTATTTAATGCAAAGTTTGCTGTAGTCATGCCGCCTGTCAATGTTATCCCAAGATCTGATAGCAGAGTTAATGTAGGTACTAGATCACCAAAACCGCCTGTAATTGCCGTATTTCCTGGGGTAACAAGAGTAGTGAATGATGTTTGCAATGATTCATTTACACCAATGTTTTCAGCACTACTTGCAAATCGAACCTGAAATAAAGATTCTTGATGAGTATCTGCTCTCCATTGTGCAACATAATTTCCTGTTGTTGTCAATCGAGCTGCAGTAAGATTAATACATGAGTCAGCCCATCGTTTTGCTTCAGAAAAGTTTTTGTTATACAAATTTACTCTTGCCAATAAGCCTTGAGCTGCTGCCTTATTTGCTCTGCTTGAACCTAACCCCGGATTAAATAATTTGCCGTTAGCCAATGCTAAGTCATCTGTTACTCTCTTATATACATCAGCTAAAGGAGCTCTTGCAGGTTTAAATGCTAAGGCTGCTTCTGCTGTAGCAAAGCCTATTGTTATTAGGGGAACTCCACCTCGGTCTTGTGGATCTACAACGGCACCTGGTATATAACCATAAACTCTTACCAAGTCAAAATAATACAAACCTCTAAGAAAATACAATTCGCCTTCCCATCTATCTCTTTCGGTTTGATTTAATGCAGGTGTGAGTTTTAAATTTGGGATAGCCTCCAAAGTGAGGTTTATCTGGTTTATAGCTCCATAGCTATTTGACCATACTGTAGTAGTAAAGTGATTACCTCCTTGTGTTGGAACAGCATTTTGTGCTTCCCCAAATAGCCTTCCTGATTTATTTGTGGCAAAACCGTTATCTGAAAGCGCATCTGGAAGTGCAATGAAATCCCTTCCATATTGACGTGCATTCTTTAACCTTGCATATATCGAAGTGATAGAAGCCTCAACTGCATCACGACTTGATAAAGCTGTAGTTGCATCAATTGATTGGCGGGGTGCAATTTCAAGTTGCTTCTCACAGCCTGAGGAGAACAAAATTACCATTGCTGTTGAAAATAGAATAGGTAATTTAAGAATATATTTTTTCATAATTTTTTTGATTTTTAGATTAGAAACCTACCTGTAAACCTACAGTGATATTTTTAGATTGAGGGATAATACCTGTTGCATCACCTACAAATTCTACGTCATAACTATACCAATCTGCATATGTAAATAAATTGGTACCCTGTACATAGAATCTAGCACTGTTCAGTTTTAACTTTTTAATGGTTTCAGCATTGAAATCGTAAGCTAAAGTTACATTTCTTAATCTGATGTAATCTGCTTTAAACCAGGTTCTGTTACCTCCTCCCGCACCAGTCGCTTTTGGCTCAGCATTCAAATTTAAACGAGGAGTTTCGGTCAATTGACCTGGTGTCGTCCAACGATCATCAAAAATTTGCCTTAAGAAATTTATTCGTCCTGTTGTTTCCCTTAAGAAGTTAATTTGACCATCAGTCGCATATCTTCCGTATTCGTAATTGAATGAGGCATCTAAGCTAAATCCTTTAAAACTGAATGTATTAGTTAAACCTCCGTTGTAAGGTGCAAGACCTGTTGGCCCTAATAATACACGGTCTCTTGCCACTGTAGCGTAAGTGTAATTTCCTAAACTATCATAAAATAATGCTCTACCTGTTGCTGGGTTAACACCTGCATATTTAGTTGTAAAGAGCACATTTACGGGTTGACCAACTTGTATACCTCCAGCAGGGACTGCTAAATTACCGTTGGATGCAGCTACTGCACCAGGTAGTATCTTCAAACCATCATATAGTTCTTTTACTTCTTGTTTATTATAAGCAAATACAAAGTTTACATTCCATTCAAAATCACCTGTTTGTTTAGCCTTTACAGGCATTACATTAAATGTAAGCTCAATTCCTTTGTTTTGTATTTTACCAACATTCGCAGCAATACCAGTAAAGCCAGTAGTATTTTGTAAAGGTTGAGTTAGTAATACATCTGAGGTTAATTTTTTATAAACCTCTACAGATCCATTGATTCTGTTATTAAGGAAACCAAAGTCAAGACCAAGGTTACTTATAGCAGTAGATTCCCATTTAAGATTTGGATTTTCTAACTGGGTAAAGGAAATACCAGAACCACCGTTGTAAACTCCGCCACCGCCATACAAGCCTAAACCATCAAAGTTACCAATCTGGTCATTTCCTAAAGTTCCGTACGAAGCTCTTAAACGAAGAGTAGATATTGAATTTGATATTTTCGACATAAATTTCTCTCCGTCAATGTTCCATGCAGCTTTTATACCGGCAAAAGTACCATAACGGTTTCCTCTACCAAAGCGGGAAGATCCATCGTATCTTATTACCCCACCCAAAATATAGCGACTGTCATAATTGTAATTCAAATTACCAAACACTGCATTTCTTTTAAATCCTGTAAAGAATTCTCCAACTGATACAGGATTAGCTGCATTTTGCAAAGAGGTAAACTGGAAAGTTGGAAAACCATCACCGGTTGCAGTAATACTTGCATTATTCTCTTGTCTATATTCATATCCAAGCAAGGCATCCACAGTACTTTTTGCTCCAAATGTTTTCAAAAAATTTAAAGTACCATAAGTATTGATGTTTGTATTCCAGTTACTTTGAACTGACACAAGTCCTTTTCTTACGAATGCATCAGGTGTTCTTGCATCTCTTACTTGTTTTCCTTGTACAATTCTGTAATCGATACCTGCAAATAAATTTGCACTTAACCAATCTGTAATTCTATATCTCGGATTTAAACTAGCAATCAATTGATTGGTTCTTTGGTTTCCTGAATTGTAGAAATTTGTTGCAGCAATATTTTGATTTAATGTGCCCTGTAAATTTGCAGGAGTACCACCAGGAATACCATAGAAAGTACCATCTGGATTATAAATAGGATTTGTTGGAATAATACCTGCTGCTGAGAAAGCAGGATTTCCTAAGGTGGAACCAGAGATAGAAAAAGGTAGCTCCTGCACAAATGAACTTAAGTTTACACTTGAGTTAACTGTCAGTCTATCTGTTGCCTTATTGGTAAGATCCAATTTTAAGCCGTATCTTTTAAAATCTGCTTTAGTAACGATCGTACTTTGGTTCATCAAATTTGTAGAAATTCTAAAAGTAGTTTTATCATTACCACCACTAGCACTTAGTTCATAATTTTTAATAGTACCATTTCTAAAAGCTACATCTTGCCAATCATAAGTTTGTAAAGACCTTATAGCAGAATCAGCCTGAGCGTTAGTAAATGAAGTAGCACCTGCTACTCGTAGTTCGCTCAGTACTGTTTGTTTAATGGCAATGTTGTCAAATGCTAAATTGTTTGCAGTTCCATATGCTTCAGATCTTAAACGGAAATATTCTTGCGCATTGGTTACATTTAATTTCTTTAATGGCTGATTTGTACCATAATAAGTGTTAAAGGTAAATTTTGTTTTACCGCTTCTACCTTTTTTTGTAGTAATTAATACAACTCCGTTAGCAGCGTTAGAACCATATATAGCTGCTGTTGCAGCATCTTTCATTATATCAATTGACTGTATATCATCATTGTTTAAAAATGCAAGAGGGTTTGATTGAGTAAAACCTGCATCATTTCTTGTGTTTAACTGAATACCATCTACAATATATAAAGGATCATTTCCTGCATTGATAGAACCTGCTCCTCTAATACGTACGTTTATAGCACCACCTGGTATGCCGTTATTCGCCTGCACGAACACACCAGCTGCTTTTCCTTGCAAAGCTTTATCAACGGATACTGTTGGTTTGTTTTCCAATTCTCTACCCATAACACTTGAGATAGCACCGGCTTCATCTCTTTTTTTACGTGTTGTTCCATACCCTGTTACAACAACTTCCTGCATAAATTTTTGTGAGGAATTCATAGTAACAACAAGAGAAGTGTTGTTTCCTACTGTTACTTCCTGTGATCCCATTTCTATTGAAGAAATCACTAAAATTGCCTTAGGTGGAACTGAAAGTGAAAAGGTACCGTTAATGCCGGTAGCTGTACCAGTTTCTGTTCCTTTTACAATTACAGATGCATTAGAAACCGGAACTCCTTTTTCGTCTGTAACCTTACCCGTCACAATTCTGTTTTGCGCAGCAGCATTTAGTACAAACACTAAACCTACCAACATAGTTAAAATTACTTTTCTCATTTTACAGTTTTGTTTAATGGACAAATATATACTACAACATAGTAGCTTGTTAATTAATTGACAACTTTTTTTTAACAAATGCTGCCTATAAATTTTTATTCATATATGAGGGTATCATTTCTTAGCAATCATCAAAATTAAAACTGGTAATAAAACAAGGTTTGTAATAGTGGCTGTAAGTAAGGTTACGGAGGTGAGCCAACCAAGCGCAAACGTGCCACCAAAGCTACTTGCACAGAAAATAATAAAGCCTGCCGTAAGCACTAACGATGTATAAATAATACTTAGCCCCGTTTGATGTATGGTGTTTTTTACTGCTATTAAAATATCATTCTTTTTTTCGGGTAATACCTGTTTATAGTTTACTAAAAACCTGATGGTAATATCTATTGCAATGCCCAATGCTACGCTGAAAATGAGTACTGTAGATGGCTTTAGCGGTACACCCGCCCACCCCATAATACCTGCAGTTACGAGTAACGGAATTAAATTTGGAATAAGTGAACAAATTAAAATTTTGAAGGAGCGAAAAAGAAAAAGCATACATAGTGCTATTAGCAAAAATGCCCATGCTATACTTTCTTTTAATCCATTTATGATAAACTTACTTCCTTCTAAAAAAGTTATGCTGGTACCTGTAAGGGTAACTTTATAGCTGCTATCAAATAACTCGTTGGATCTTGTTTGTATTTTATTTAGTAAGACCGGTAATTCTTCCGTACCCACATCTGCCATGCTTACGCTTATACGGGTAGTTTGAGATGCGGTATCTATAAAGCTCTTCAGTGTTTTGGCAAAATTATTTGTGGTGGTTCCAGTATCTTTTGATGGGCGTAAATACTCTCCTACAAAAGCGCCATCAAAGTTATTGGGCATGGCATAATTTGCAGTATCGCCTTCATAAAAACCTTGTTTGGCAAATTTTAATCCTTCTGCAAGGCTTAATGGCTTTGTCATTTCTTTTTGGGCACCAATAAACTGTGCCAGAGAATCTACTTTATCAAAAACCGTAAGCGATTTTAATCCTGATAATCCTCTACGTTTTTTGGTATCAATCATTATTTCTAATGGCATCACACCTTTAAAGTTTTTTTCAAAATATTTTAAATCGGTGTAAATTTTATCCTGCTTGGGCAAGTCATCTACTATATACGCTACATTTTTTAAACGCATAATGCCCGCAATAGAAAATAATACTATCAACGCCGTAACAGCAATCACTTGTTTTTTATATACAAATACCCATTTTTCCAGTGTGTTTAAAACTTTTTCAATTAAATTATTGTGTAAATATTTTAACTGGTTTTTACCCGGCACAGGTAATAAACTAAGTACAGATGGTAATAAAATAAAGGAGATAAAAAAGATAACCATAATGCTAATACCAGCCACCACTCCAAACTCCTGCAATATTTCACTTTTTGTGAAGGCAAATACTGCAAACCCAATGGCAGCAGTAAGATTACAAAATAAAGTAACCACACCCATTTTACTTACCATGGCTATTAGCGCTTTATTTTTTCTATCTATAGGTGAAGTATTAGCTTCATCTTTTAAATAAGATGTGTGGTACTTATTTATGAAATATATACAATTTGGTATGCCAATAACCACTACCAATGAAGGTATAAGTGCGGTAAGTAAAGTGATTTGGTAGCCGCATAAATAAGTAATACCTACCGTCCATATTACCCCTATCATTACAACTGCTAATGATAATAAGGTTGTACTTACACTTCTAAAAAACAACAATAATATCAGCACACTTAACCCGAGGGAAGCCAGCAAAAAAAGCTTCATTTCTTTTTTAATTCTGTCTGCCAATATAGTACGTATGAGCGGCAATCCACTTGCATGTATTTCAATGCCTGTTTGCGCTTCAAAACTTTTTAAGACGGTTAAAATTTTATCTAGTACTTCGGTTCTTTTTTCACTGCTAAAAATATCTTTGTTTACCCTTACCGCCATTAAATAACTGCTAGTATTTTTATTGTACAAGCGCTCATTGTAAAATGGCAGGTTATAAAAAACTGCTACCGAGCTATCCAATTGCTGTTGGTTCACAATGCTGTCTGGAAATATTTTTAGCGCATTTAATTTTTCTGAAATGGTATCTTTTACCAAATTAAATGCACCAGGCACACTTAAAATATCTTCTACGCCATTTATTTGTTTAAGATCTAACGGTAGCTGTTGGTATGCTTTAAATGTACTTAATTCAAAAAGTTTATTGGTGGAAACGCCCACCACCAAAAGGTTTCCATCATCGCCAAACTTATTTTTAAATGTGAGATAATCTATATATTTTGGATTATTGGTAGGTATGGCTTTGGAAAATTCGTAGCTCAGTTTTACTTTGGAAGCAAAGTATCCCATTACTGCAGTAGATACAAAAAGAAAAATAAGGAGAACAAAACGGTTTTTTATAACAAACTTTGCAAGCTGTTGCCACATAACTGTACGGTTAAAATTAATTTCAAATAATTTTTACAAAGAAAAAGTAAAACTTGTTTTAATGGAAAACTATTAAAATAGTACCACAAAAAATTTTACAGTTTTTTTGCCACGAATGGCACGAAATTACACGAATATGCATTCATGATTTTTGATTAATTCCATAATACCAACAATAAAAATGTTTAAAACAAGGGCTATTATACTTCGCACCGTTAAATACGGAGAAACAAGCTTGGTAGTAACTGCCTTTACGGAGCTTTTTGGGCTGCAAACTTATTTGGTAAATGGTGTACGTACAGCTAAAAAGAGTGGTTTAAAAGCCTCATTGTATCAACCGGCATCCGTGGTAGATATGGAAGTTTACCATAATGAACGTAATACCATGCATCGCATTAAAGAGTGCAACCGTGCGCATGTTTTTAATAACATACTTACTGATGTTGTAAAAAACAGTGTAGCACTATTTTTAATGGAGCTGTTATACAAATTATTAAAACAGCCTGAACAAAACAGCGACCTGTTTTATTTTTGTGAAGATTCACTGTTGCAGTTAGACGAAGCTCCAGCGCATGTTACAGCAAATATGCCATTATTTTTTGCTTTACATATCAGTCATTTTTTTGGGTTTAAAATAGATGATAATTTTTCGGAAGAACTGCCTTTTTTAGATTTACAGGAAGGGAATTTTGTGGAGGCAAGGCCGCACCATACTTTTTTTATTGAAGGAGATAACGCACTAATCACTTCTGAACTTTTAAAAATAATGTTGCCTACTGAATTAAACGATATTAGAATGAACCATTTAAAAAGGCGAGCGCTATTGCAACACTACATGGAATATTACGCACTCCACATACAGGATTTTGGGCAAATGAAAACGTTGATGGTAATGCAGGAAGTGCTGAGCAATTAGATGTGAGATGATAGATTTTAGACACAAGACTTGGAAGTACTATACAGCAATTTTTACATACTGATTAATTGATTGAATGGAATCTTTGTTTTTATTCATAGCTTCTTCAATATCAAAATCATCTTGCAATCCTATCCAAAATTTTGCTGATGTATTAAAATACAAAGAAAGCCTTAAAGCTGTATCTGCTGATATTCTTCTTTTACGTAGTATTATTTGAGAAATTCTTGTTTGAGGAATTTTTAAATCTTTTGCAAGTTTATAAGCTGAAATTTTCATTTCATCTAAAAACTCTTCTTTTAGTATTTCTCCAGGGTGTATATTTTTAAGCTTTTTCATTTTTTAAATTAATGATAATCTAGAATAGCAACTTCTGATGAATTATTATCTTCCCATTTAAAAATTATTCTCCATTGGTCATTTATCCTGATTGAATAAAATTCTTTGTAATCTCCTTTTAATTTTTCTAATCTGTTTGAAGGAGGAATTTGAAGATCTCTTATATCTTGAGAGTTATTGAGCATCCTTAATTTTCTTCTGCCTTTTTCTTGAATTTCGTTTGGCAAACTGGCGCTTCTTACTCCTTCCCAAATTTTAGCCGTTTCTTTATCTGCAAAGGAAATAATCATATACTATTGCCATACGTTAGTATTACAAAAATAGGGATTTTTATAATAATCTCCTTGCTTCCTCCTTCATTATCAAAACCACGCCAGGCTTTTTCCCCTTTTCAAAACTTCCACAAACATTCTCTATTTCCAATGCCTTTGCCCCATTAAATGTTGCCCATTGTAAAATCGTTTCTAAACTAATATCAGGGAAATTAGTGCGAATGGTTTTAATTTCTTCAAAAATATTTAAACTCCAGTTGCTTGCATAACTATCCGTACCTAAAACAATATTACAATTTTGTTGCATCAGCATTTCTACCGGAGGTAACTTATTCTCTATATATAAATTTGCATTGGGACATAGGCAAAAGAAAATATTTTCGTTACCATAAAATTGATGAGCAAACCCTACATCATCTAAATTGGAAAATTTATTGTGAACACTGATAATTTTTTGGCTGTTGGTAAAATAAGGTAACCAACTTTGTAAACTGCTTTTAGCTGTTGCTGCGAAGGATTCGATATCAATTGAAAAGTTTTTATACAATTCTAAAAATTGGCCTTGCTTATTGAAATACAATTCATCCTCCGCTTCACTCTCTTGGTTATGTATAGAAATGATTGCATTCTTTGAATGTTGATTGATAATTTTAAAAAGAGATTTTGAAACAGAATATGGAGCATGGGGGGTGACCGTTAAGCTCCCCTTAATCCCCCCAAAAGGGGGAAACGCTTTGTAATCTGATGTTAATTTCTCAAATTCATTTAAAATTAATTTAGCCTCATCAAATCTTTTTTGTGCAGCGGCATCTACAAAGCCACTTACTTCAATAAAGTTGTGCCAGTAAATATTGCTGTTCTTTTTTAATAGAATTGAATCTGTAGTGTTACAAATATCTCCCACGGCAACGGTTCCACTTTCATACAATTCCTTTTCAGCAAGCTGCATAGCATTTTCTTTCTCATCTAGAGAAGCAGCTCTATTACTCATTACCTGTTGCACAAAATTTACAAGCCCGGTTTGCGTAGGTATTTTATTTTTTAAATGGCTCAATTCAATATGGCAATGGGCATTTATAAACCCCGGACAAATAATTCCATCAAAATCTTCAATACCCGCCCCTGCATCTTTTTCATGTACGATTGCTTCCACAGTTCCATCTTCCTGTATAATAAGTACATCATCCGCTGCCGCAAAATGGTAACCGGTAAAAATTTTACTTCCTTTTATTTTTCTATATAACATGGTAAATTGATAAAACGTAATTTCGCAGCCGCAGATTTCTGTGAATGAATAACCATTCGTTGCAAAGTTGCATAAAGAATTTTATTCAATTTTAAAAATGATGCATTTGTGTATTTATCTAAATACTCAATACTAAATACTTATTAATGTTAGAAAAATTAAATGCTATAAAAGCAAAGTTTGATGACCTCAGCGTTGCGCTTACCAACCCCGAAGTAGTAGGTGATAACAAGCGCTATGTTGCATTAAGCAAAGAATACAGAAGTCTGGAAAAAATTGTGAATGCACGCAATCAATATATAAAAACCATTGAAGATATTGAGTTTAACAAAGAGGTGTTGAACAGTGATGATGCTGAAATGAGAGAGATGGCCAAACTTGAACTGCCTGAGTTAGAGGAGAGAAAAGAAGCAGAAGAAAAAGCGCTTCGCAATATGCTTATACCAAAAGACCCTTACGATGAAAAGAATGCCATTTTAGAAATAAGAGCCGGTACAGGCGGTGATGAAGCTTCTTTATTTTGTGGTGATTTGTTGCGCATGTATTTAAAATATTTTGAAAAGAAAGGATGGAAAGCAACTCTATTGAGCGAAAGTGAAGGTACAGTTGGTGGTTATAAAGAGGTTCAGGTAGAAATAACCGGCGATGATGTATATGGATTAATGAAATTTGAAAGTGGTGTACACAGGGTACAGCGTGTTCCAGATACGGAGGGAAGCGGTAGAGTACACACAAGTGCGGTTACTATTGCAGTAATGCCTGAGGCGGAAGAAATAGACTTTGAATTGAAAGAAAGTGATGTAAAAATGGAAACAGCCCGAAGTGGTGGTGCAGGTGGGCAAAATGTAAACAAAGTAGAAACAAAAGTATTTCTTACGCATAAACCCACGGGCATTGTGGTAATGTGCCAAACGGATAGATCGCAATTAGGAAATAAACTAAAAGCGATGGAAATGCTGAGAACGAGATTATATGATGAGGAAGTAAGAAAAGCTGAGGAAGCAATTTCCCACATGCGCAAAAGTTTGGTAAGTACCGGGGATAGAAGTGCCAAAATAAGAACATACAATTTTCCTCAGGGGCGGGTAACAGACCATAGAATAGGCATGACAGTTTATAACCTGGATGCAGTATTGAACGGGGAAGTAGGAGAATTTATTGAGGCTTTGCAATTTGCAGAAAATGCAGAGAAATTAACCTCTCAAAAATAATTTTATTATTAGCCGCAAGTTTTGCGGCTTTTTTTTGTCTCCAATTGTACAACTAGTTCAATAAATAAATTTAAAATTCTAATAATAAATCAGTTCACATTTATTTAACAACACCTCAAAATTCTTGGCACCTAATTTGCAAATAGTATTATACAACAACAAAAAATTTAAATTTCTCATAAGCAGTTAGTTTTGGTAAACAGCCCCCGTTTCTACGGGGGCTTCTTTTTATGGTTTTATTTTTGTTTGCTATACAAATCTTAATACAGCCATATAAACAATAATTCAATAGAAGGTTCTGTATTATCTTTACGGCAATCATTAAAATTAAGAGATCAGTGGCTGAAACATCAGAGAATAAAACTTCATTTTTTAAAAAACTGGGGAATGAGGCGGGAATAGAAATGAGCTTTATAGATCATTTAGAAGCAT
The DNA here is from genome assembly GCA_031398005.1 of Ferruginibacter sp. GTDB lineage: Bacteria > Bacteroidota > Bacteroidia > Chitinophagales > Chitinophagaceae > Ferruginibacter. The sequence goes on along the minus strand of JANNMO010000033.1, from coordinate 128,905 downwards.
TGCGTTGGCACCTTGTAAGAGCAATGTTGGTGTGGCTGGTGGCGGTAATTGCTATTTTTACACAAATAGATTGGGTGTTTGATAACATTGTTTACGCCCCTGCCAGGTCTACATTTATAAGTTACCGAGCCTTGTGCGATTTTAGCCACTGGACCCATTTAGGTGAAGCCTTGTGTATGCCTGCAGTAAATATAGAATTACAAGGAAACACGATTAGCGGTCCTTTTATGTCTGCTATCTCCATTTCAGTTATAGGCGGTCTCATCATTGCTTTTCCCTATTTATTTTGGGAATTGTGGCGTTTTATAAAACCTGCTCTTTCAGAAAAAGAAAAAAAATATTCCCGTGGAAGTATATTTTTTGTGTCTCTCTGTTTTTTTCTTGGTGTTGCGTTTGGCTATTTTTTATTAGCGCCTTTTACTTTTAATTTTTTAGGGAGTTTTAAATTGGGCACAACAGGGGCTTACATTTACAGGCCCACATTAGATGATTATATAGATACATTAAACAATATTATTTTAGGCTGTGGTATTGCTTTTGAACTTCCGGTAATGGCGTATGTGTTGGGTAAAATAGGATTGATAACAGCAGGATTTTTAAGAAAGCACCGTAAATATGCATTTGTGGTGATACTGGTTTTATCTGCTATCATTACCCCCTCGCCAGATTGGACAAGCCAGATAATTGTATCAGTTCCTTTATTACTTTTATATGAAATAAGTATAATGATTTGTGCTAGGATAGACAAGCAAAAAGAGAAAGAGGAGAAGGAATGGAGTTAGTGCACAAATTTGCTAATGTGCTAATGTGCTAATTTTTTAAACTTTGTTGTTCTTTATAAAATTCAATTTTATTTATATTTAATGAATAAATGATTTAATTTTTTTTGTTTGCGGTATCTTTTAAAACAAATAAACTTCAAAAAAACAAATAAAGTTTGATCTTAAAACATTATTAATTATTCATTATAAATTATTAATTAACTTATATGCATTTTGATCTTACAAAACCCCTAGCTATTGGCAGCGACCACGCAGGCTTTGAATACAAGGCAAAACTGGTAAATTATTTACGTGATGAAAAAGGAATTGCATTCCGTGATTTTGGTACGTATAGTGCCGATTCTGTAGACTATCCAGATTTTGCACATCCTGTAGCCAATGCAGTAGAAAGTGAAGAATATTGTTGTGGAATTTTACTGTGCGGCAGTGCAAACGGTGTAGCCATATCTGCAAATAAACACCAACATATACGTGCGGCCATTGCATGGGAAAATGAAATTGCATCGCTTGCACGCATGCACAACAACGCCAATGTGCTTTGCATACCTGCAAGGTTTGTAACATTGGAAGTTGCGAAACAAATAATAGATACTTTTTTAGCTACTGCATTTGAAGGTGGTAGGCATGCGTTGAGGGTTGATAAGATTGCAGTAGTGCAAATTGGGGATGAGAAGGAATAAATTATAATTTACTACTGGTTACTAATTTCTGAAACGCTTTACATTAAAAACTAAGCTCACCTGTCTCCATATCAATTATTGTTGCATCAGGTTGCTTTTTAGATTTTGTTAAATGTGGAATAGATTTTACCTGGGGCGCTTTATCTGCTATCCACATGCTAATTAACCCCCCGGCAAGTCCCCCTAATAGTGATCCTATAAATATTCCATTGTTTCGCAGATTTGCTTTTGCTACATAATAGGAAACTATAAAACCGTCCTCATTTTTTTCTATTGGTACTAGCTGATCTTCTACAAATTTGTATATTTCTCCATTCTTGCATAACCCCCAAATTTTGATACTATCGCCATTGTTACTTTTAAACCCGGTAATGCTTATGTTTTTTTTCTTTTTTACAGTCACAGGCGAGTAATCAGTAATAGAAGGTTTGTTTTGAAGAAATTCTTCAAAATTTTTGTATGCACCTTCAGCATAAACTGTATTATTTAAAATGGGATAATTAATTTCAGGCATTGACATCTTAATTATCTCTTCCATAGAAAATCCAACTGAATCTGAATTTAAATTTCTTGTTTTTTTAAGCGTTTCTTTTAAAAGCAATTTCAGACCATCTTCTAATTCTTGCCCATGCCATGCGGTAACATCGCCACCACTTTCAGTTGCTAAAACAGTATCTAATGTATAAAATAATGCATACTTATTATTAGCCATAGATATATAGGAATCAGCCTTCAATTTTAAATAGGAAAATTCAGTAAATCCTGTTCGTTCTCCTATACGAAGTTCCTTTATAACCCAAAGCATTTTACTACCCTCTTTTTTGTAATCGGTTTTATACATTTTCTCAATATGATCCTGCAATAAAATTGTAAGGTGTTTTTCAGGTTGTATATACGCTACCTGATTTGCAATCCCTTTTAATACATAGCCCAGTCTTACACTATCTCTTACAAATTGTATAACCTGAATATCTGCAACAGGTGCGGATTTTTTTGGGAAATCTGCTATCGGATATTTCGGCATTTTGATGATTTTCGTTTTCAAAGCACTTTCTCGCCCATCATCATTTTTGGGTGATTGACCATTGGCTAAAACACCCATAAAAACTAGAATGGATATACCCATTAGTTTTAAAATTAAATTCATCATGATTGTTTAAAATGTATTTAAGATGTGCAATGCTTAATCAGCTTAATATAAAAATAATCAAAATTACTCCGTATAATATTGTCTTCATCACATTTAATCTATTATAATACAATTGGAAAAATTTATATCTAGAAACTTAATAATAAATAATATTCACTTCTTTAAATTTTACCACCCGTACATTTTTTATCTACCAGAAAATAACTTTCTTTAAATTGCTTTAAAACAATTTTACAAATGAAGAAATTATTCTTTTTACCACTTGCTATTATCTGCATGCAATCATTTGCACAAACAGATGTGCAAACAAAATATGCAGGTGTAATTACGGGTACAGAACTACGAAAGCATCTAACCATTATTGCCGGCGATGAGTTTGAAGGTAGAGAAACCGGTACTGTAGGACAAAGAAAAGCTGCAGCTTATATTGAAAATGAATTTATTCGCATGGGTCTTAAAAAACCAGCGGGAATGAACAGTTACCAGCAGTTTTATCCGCTTACGCAAGATAGTGTGGCTGTAACACCCATGCTTTCGGTAAATGGTATTGCAGGTGAAAATGGAAAAGATTTTTTAATACCATTATCTGCAAACGACAACGCAAAATTTAAATCTAACAAACTGGTTTTTGCAGGGTATGGAATAGATGATGCGGCATACAACGATTATGCAGCAATAAATGTAAAAGGTAAAGTAGTGGTTATTTTTTTAGGCGAACCAAAAAAAGATGGTAAATATTTTATTGATGCAAATGGTAAAACATCTGCATGGACTTTTCCGGGTATTAGTAAAAAATTAATTGCAGCAAAACAAAGAGGTGCAGTGGGCGTTTTAATTGTGAACCCAAATGCTGAAATATTTAACAAGCGTCAAGTTGATAATAATATGAGTGGAGGTGTAAATTTTGAAAGCTTGCCAGAAACAAATAAAAATGAGCGCCTCTTAAATTATGCATTGCTTTCTCATGCATATGCTAAAAATATTTTTCCGGTACCGTTTGATTCTGCAGTAGCAATTGCAAAATCAAAAAATACATTTTCTCCACAGCCAACTGAAGGTAAAATTGCTACTTCTTATTTTTTTACAAAGAAAAGAAACATCATTAATGCAAGCAACGTAATTGGTATAATAGAAGGTACTGATAAAAAAGATGAGTATGTTTTTCTTACGGCCCATTACGACCATTTGGGCAAGCGTGATGGTAAAATTTATTATGGTGCTGATGATGATGGTAGTGGAACCTGCGGTGTAATTGCCATGGCAGAAGCATTTGCTAAAGCAGCAGCTGAAGGCAACAGACCACGCCGCACCATAGTATTTATGGCGGTGAGTGGCGAAGAAAAAGGCTTATGGGGAAGTGAATATTACAGCGATCATCCTATTTATCCTTTAGAAAAAACAACCGTAGATTTAAATACTGATATGGTCGGCAGAACAGACACAGAACGTAAAACTGCTGATACATTAAATTATGTGTATGTGGTTGGTCATGATAAAATAAGCAGCGAAATGCCTTTAATAAACGAGGCGGCAAACACAAAATATACCAACCTGGTGTTGGATTATAAATTTGATGACCCCAACGATCCTAACCGCATATATTTTAGAAGCGATCATTATAATTTTGCCCGCAAAGGTGTACCGGTTTTATTCTTTTATGATGGTATGCTAAAATCAGATTACCATAAACCCACAGATACGGTTGATAAAATTAATTTTGAATTATACGAAAAAAGAGTTCGGATGATATTTCATACAGCATGGGAAATAGCTAATAGAAATGACATGTTGAATAGAGATAAACCTTTGCCTACGGCTACGAGGTAAATCCAAGAAAAAATAATTTAAAATAAAAAATGCCATCAAGTTTAATTGAACTAGATGGCATTTTTCTGTATATAAGACCGAACTTTATTAATACTTTATATTTAACAATAACAATTGCTCATTTTTAAAAATTAATGCAAATAAAAATCCTACTTCTTTTTTCTTTGATCATTTGCTGTAATTTATCTTATGCTCAAAATGGCAAATTGCTTGGAACAATATATGATGCTAGTTCAAAAAACCCTTTAGCTTTTGTAACAGTGGTCATTATAGAAACTAATGTAGGAAGAGTAACTGATATTGATGGAAAGTTTTCTTTTTTAAAGACGCCGGAAAAATGCACTTTAAAAATTAGCTATATTGGCTATGCTTCAAAGGAGTTGGTTATAAACAAGAGTGATTCAAATGTTATTATAGAATTAGTACCCGAGAATAAAAATTTAGAAGCTGTTATTATTGGCAATGGAGAAAACCCTGCTCATAGAATAATCAAATTATTGCTGGAAAATAAAAATAAAAATAACCCAGCATTATTACCTTCATTTAAATACAATGCTTATACTATATCTACTATTGGTGTAGGCAATGCCTTTGCTGCTATGGCAACCGTTGATACATCTAAAAAAACTAAAAAAACAGCTTCCGCTAAAGAAATAAAAAGTGATAGCATTGCTTTAGAAAAGATTAAAAAATTTACAGATAATTTTTTAATGGTTACGGAATCATATGTTGAACGCAAGTTTCGTTATCCAAACAGATCAAAAGAAACGGTGTTAGCCTCTAAAGTTTCCGGTTTAAAGCAAGCTCCATTTGCTATTACCACATCCAGTTTTCAACCATTTGGTTTTTATAAAGAGTTTCTTCAAATTGGTATTGATAATTATATAAGTCCATTAGTAAAGGGAAGTATTTCTTTATATAATTTTAAGCTTAAAGAAACATTAATTAATACAAACGACACAAGTTTTATTATTCAATTTGAGCCCCGAAAAAATAAAAATTTTAAAGGATTAAAAGGCCTTCTTTATATTAATTCTGATGGCTATGCAATTGAAAATGTTATTGCAAGTGCGGCGGAGAAAAAAGGAGCAGCATTTGATTTTAAAATACAACAACAATACGAAAGAATAAATGGCAAATGGTTTCCGAAACAATTAAATACACACATTTCCCAGAAAACTATCAATTCAGATTCAACATTATTCAACTGGGATTCTCGTAGTTATTTAACAAACACGAGCATCGGCGATGTTTTTCCTTTATCAATTTTTTCGGATGTTGAGCAAGTATTTAATGTAGAAGCAGGGAAAATAAAAGAGAATGAATGGAAGAAAATTAGATTGGATAGTTTAACCATTAGAGAAAAAGCCACTTACAAAACGTATGAGGATTTACCTGCAAAAACCCTTAATAAATTTAATGCATTAAATAAGTTTGTTACTGCGTTATCATTAAATGCTATTCCACGGGGCAAAGTAGATATTCCTTTTAAATATTTTATTAATGGAATAAATAAGTATGAAGGGTTTAGAATTGGAGGTGGTTTGCAAACAAACCCAACATTTAATAAATATTTTTCTTTAGGTGCTTTTGCTGGGTATGGTGTAAAAGATAACGCATGGAAATATGGAGGTAACATACAGTTACTTTTAAAAGAAAGAACCGTAACCAACATTACATTTAGCTACGAACAAAACCTCTCAGAGCCCGGCAATGTAGATTATTTCTTTAACAAATCTTCGGTACTTTTTAATCAATCATTTAGAAAGTTTTTAGCCTCAAGAATGGATAGTATTAAACAATTTAAAATAGATTTTACATCCAAGGTCACTCCTTCTCTTCAAACAAATATTTGGATACAAAACGAAAACCGTAACCCTGCCGGTTATAATTATTTATTTGAAAATAAAAAAGGAGAAGATGTGAGTGAATTTAGAAACACTGAGATTGGACTTGGATTTAGGTACACGAAGGGTGAAAAATATATTAAATTAGGTAGGGCAAAAATTTTGAACAAACCTGCTACTGCACAATATTTACTGCAAATTTCAAAAGGCTTAAATGATGTATGGAAAGGAGATTTTGACTATACAAAACTAGCTGTACAGGTAAACCGTATCATCAATTCAAAAACATTTGGGCAAACAAATATTCAAATAGAAGCCGGACAAATATGGGGAAACCTTCCTTATTCTTATTTGTTTAATACCAAATCGAGTTCGTCAGAAAAAAAATCAACTGTTTTTATTCCTAATACTTTTCAAACAGTAGGATTATATGAATTTGTAAGCACCCAAACTGCCAGTTTATTTCTGCAAAACGATTTTGCAAGTTTGCTTTTTAAGCCAAAAAATTTTTTATTTAGACCTAATGTTTTATTTATTCAAAGTATTGGTTTTGGCAATCTAAAAAATGCATCCTTGCATAAACTTATCAATGTAAAAAGCCCGAGCAAAGGGTTATATGAAAGTGGAATAATGATAAAAAATATTTACAAAAAAAATATACTTAATACATTTTATCTGGGAATAGGAGCCGGCTTTTTTTATAGATATGGATATTATCAATTAGATAAACCAATAGACAACTGGGCTTTTAAATTTGGGCTTAATTTTTCATTTTAATTTATAGAAGGTATATTTTATTGAAAGCAGGTTCTAAGTATGATAACCTTTATTTTAACTTACTTTAATATAGCCCGTACATTAAAAATAAATATATCTATAATTATTTCCTCTTTTACTTAATTACTCATAGATTTATAGTCTTTTAAGGAACTTACCATTCCACCTTACCAACTACTGCATGTATGAAAACTATTAGAGTTTTGTCATTTTATGTACTTTCATTAAGTACATATTTATTATTTCCATCAATAGGTGTAGCCCAAAATTCATCTACCTACAACGATTTATCATCTAACTTTTATTTGCCAAAAAAAGATTCTTTAAAAGCTAGTTTTAAATGCCCTGAGCAATTCTCAAAAAAAGAAACACAAAAAAAATTTAAAGAAATTTGGGAAAGTCGCACTGCTTATTTGTTTGAATCTATTGGCGACAATCAATACCTGGCGCAGCCTGAAATGTACAATTACACTTATAAAATTTTAGCAGAAATTATAAGCGGTAACAAAAAATTATTTCCCCAGGCGCCGTTTCTTTTAATAGACCGCAGCAGTTTTGTAAATGCATATGCCATGGGTAATAATATTATTGCAGTAAATATTGGTTTGCTGGCATTTGCACAAACAAAAGAAGAACTTGCCCTTGTACTGGCGCACGAGCTTGCGCACAATGCATTGAAGCATCCTGAAAACTCAATGATTGAAAGAGCTGAATTGCTTACCTCTGATAAGTACAAAGATGAACTTGCAGAAATTGCTAAAAGCACTTATGGCAGGTACAGCAAGCTTACAAAAATATTGGAAGGGTATAGTTTTAGTCGTGCCAAGCACAATCGCTATCACGAAGAAGAAGCAGATTCAATGGCGCAGGTATTACTCACTAATAGTAAAATGGCTTACGATCCTAAAATTTTTCTTAGGTTAGACAGTGCCGATTTTACTTATAAAAAAGATCTTCAAAAAAATGTAAGCGATTACTTTACCAAAGCAGGCATTACCGTAGAAGAAATGTGGTTAAAAAAAGGTGGGAGGGGTTTATCTACCAAAAAATATAATTTTAAAGACCTTACTTTAAATGACTCATTAAAAACTCACCCTGATTGTATAGATCGATATAAATTTTTAATTAGTAAATCCAATGGCGTAAAACCTAGCGAAACTTTATTACCGGTAAATATGGTAAACAATGCCAACGAATGTATCATTTGGTGGAATGTGGTAAATAATAATCTTACCGCATCTATGTATCGTATTTTTTTAGAACAGGATAAAGGCAACAACAAACCCTTTTACGAAAACATGGCATCGTTGGTATTAAACAAACTGTACAATGCTGATAAAAAGTTTGAACGATCTAATGCTATAAACGTAGAGAAAAAAGAATTAATCTCTTCTAAATATTATGATTTGCAAACTTTGTTTGAGCAAATTCCACGAGATAAACTGGAACTTATTTGTAGCGAAGAATTAAACAAACCTTATTGGCAAGATGCCAAGGCCGATACCAAATCGCTCAAAACAATTTTGAGAACCATCAATTTTACAGATCAACTTTCCCCAAAAGAAATTAAAACTCTCAAAGTAGATTTTCAAAAAAATTATCCAGCCAGTCCACTTAGGGAGCTTATCGAAAAAATTTTATAGTGCTTATTTATTAAAAAATCAACCCACAAAAACATGAAAAAAACGTTTACTTTTCTATTGCTGCTGCTTGGTATGCAAACCATCAATGCGCAATCACGCATTTTTAAACAAGTAGCCGAAGGCGTAAGCACTACAACCAAAACCATTTTTCAAGACAATGCTGTGGTAGGTTATGTAGCATTTACAAAATTAGAGAAAGCCTCTAAAGACAGTTTTAATTATAAGCTTACCATCATGGATGAAAACCTCAATAACATTGGTGAGCAAACACTGAGAGATGTAAATCTTTCTCTTTCAAGTGCAGGGTTTGAAAGTGATGTACTTTGCCTTTCTTTTTTTAGTAGCTCGGTAGAAGATGAGAGTTTTAAAACCAAAAAATCTGTACGTGATGCCAAAGAAAATGCAATAAACACCATCAACAATAAATTTATGACGCTTGAAGGCAAGATCATAAAAACACAAATTATCAATGTAGATGCTAGCATGTACATAGATAACAGTGTAAGAAACAGCAGGTCAATCTCCAGCCAAATAACTACTAATGGTACTGTAAAAAACGTAGCAAATAAAGGCTTTGCGTTTATGTATGCAGATAACAGCAAAGGAGAAGTAATGCTATACGACACTAAAGGAGAATTATTATGGAAAAAAACAATGACAAAATATCCGGTAAATATTATGCTTACCAACAGTAAAGGTGTTTATGTACTTTCTAAAATTGATACCTACAAATCAGTTGGAGATTATGTACTTAACAATTATATGATAGAAGATGGTAAGGCAACTGGTGAAATGCCTATTGAAACAGACAGAGGCGCTACTTTATCTGTTTTAAATTTTGAATTAAACCCTCATACCAATAACCCATACATAGCTGGTTACATGGTAAAAAATAAATTTAAAAGTCCCGGTTATTACAATTTTGCTACGCTAAAAAAAGGTAGAATGAAAGGAGTTTATTCTTATAGCATTAATGGCACCGGTAAAAAGGATGTGGTAAAAAATTATTCTTTTTACAGCGATATGAGTGACCAGTACGATAAAAAAGGCAAAAAATTAGATACCAAATATTTTACTTTATATGATGATGCTTCGCAAGATGCTGAAGGCAATATGCATTTTGCAGGAGATTACATAAGAAGAAAAACAAGAATTGGCGGGGCTATAACTTCAGTTATTTTTTCGCCGCTCCTTTTACCACCACTTATTTATTTAATGAAAGGTTCAGGAAAATACAGATCAGAAGAAGGTGTTGTAATTAAACAATCTACCAAAGGCGGTTTAATGGAAGAGCGAGTGTTGCAAACAAAAAAATCGAGATATTACTTTAGCAAATTACCATACGCTGGTGTTACAAATAGTTATTACAGCATTTACGACCCTAATTCAAAAGCTGATTATCTTGTTTATTCAGATGGCACAAACAATAATTTATACAACATCAAAACAAAAAAAGTAGGTAGAAAAATACCGATTAAAGATGGTAAAAGTTATCAAACAATAGCGCCTGCAAAAGAGGGACATATATTGGTAATTGAAAATAATTATACCGAACGCTATACAAAGCTTTCTATAGAACCAATTTAAAAAAAGTAAATACAAGTTTAAAAAAAACGCACTTTCGGGTGCGTTTTTTTTATGGGGAAATTTTAAATTTAAATAGAACGATTCTGCACGTTTCATTTTCCATAAATATTTTTTTTCATTTTCTTTTATGTAATTAACAAAACGGTTGCATCTTTTTTACAAATGCACTTTTATGTTGTTACAAAGCCTTTTTAAAGATGCCCGCTATTTTCAAATACTTTTTCAAAGTATATTTTTAAGCTATGGTATTTTCTTTTTGCATTGGCAAAACGAACAATGGCTTTACTTAACTTACTTTACGGTAAGTATTGCCACCCAAATTATATGCGAATATGTGGCAGGCAATAAAAGCATCAACTACTCCCAACGCATTAAAAACAGTATTCCTTCTGTTTTAATTTCTTCTTTTGGACTAAGTCTTTTATTAAAAACAAACCTTTTTTGGGTAGCAGTTTTTGCGGCAGTAATCTCTATTATTTCTAAATATGTTATTCGTGTAAATGGCAAGCACATTTTCAATCCATCTGCCTTAGGTATTGTGGCAGCGGTATTTATCACAGGCAAAGCATGGATAAGCCCTGGGCAATGGGGAAGTGGTATGGTGTTGCTTTTTGCTGTTTGTTGCCTTGGGTTTATAGTGGTTACAAAAGTTCAAAAACTTTCTGTTAGCCTTTCCTTTTTCGGTGTATTTGCCGGACTGCTTTTTATGAGACAAAGTATTTTTCTCGGTTGGCCAATGGATTTCTTTTTACAATCTATCAGTACCGGCAGTTTGTTGTTGTTTTCTTTTTTTATGATAACTGATCCTAAAACTATTCCTAACCATGTAGTGGCAAGAATTGTTTGGTGTGTAATTATAGCAGCCATTTCATTCTACTTAGCCACTTTTAAATTTATAAACGGTGCACCCATATTTGTATTGGTTGTTGCCCAATTATTTGTACCACTGCTCGATTATTTTTTTAAAGCCAACAGATTTGAATGGCTTCATACAAAACTTCACCCATCAAAAAATGAGTATTCCCTTAATCCATTTCTACACAACCAACAATTGAATTAATTAACCAAAAAAAATACATTATGAAACGCAAACTATTTTTTATTGCTGCATTCATGGCAGTATCGCCATTATTATTTTCCTTCTGCGGTTTTTATGTAAGCAAAGCAGATGGCACATTAAAAAACAAAACAAGCCAGGTAATTTTGGTACGTGATGGCAACAAAACCAGCCTAACCATGTACAACGATTTTAAAGGCAATACAAAAGATTTTGCCATGGTGGTACCCGTGCCTGTGGTGCTAAGAAAAGATGATATTAAAGTGGTAGATCAAAGTATTTTTCAAAAATTAAATGATTATAGTGCACCAAGGTTGGTTGAGTATTGGGATCAAAACCCTTGTAATACCTACGAAATGGAAGACAAAGTTTTTTCTCCAAAAGCAGAATTATCTTCTGTAACGGTAACTGCAAACGGGATTATGCGTAAAAAAGACCTTGGTGTAAAAATAGAAGCTAAATATTTAGTGGGAGAATATGATATTTTAATTTTAAGTGCTAAAGAAAGTGGTGGCTTAAAAGAATGGCTTACCAGCAATGGTTATAAAATACCCGAAGATGCAGAAGAAGTATTGGACCCTTACATAAAAAGCAACCTTAAATTTTTTGTGGTTAAAGTAAATGAGAAAGAAAAAAATAACCTTAACAACAATTTTCTTCGTCCAATACAAATCAATTTTAGTTCTCCCAAATTTATGTTACCAATAAGACTTGGTATGGCAAATGCTGATGGCGACCAAGATTTACTGGTGTACGCATTTACCCGCAAAGGCAGAATTGAATGTACCAATTATAGAAACGCTGAAGTTTATACTGATAAAAATATTCCACTTTTTGTACAAAAAAACTTTGGCAGTTTTTATGGCAATTTATTTACGCAGCAATGGAGTAACGAAAATAAAGCAGTCTCCTTTTTAGAATATGCATGGAGTGTAACTCCCATCAACCAAATGAAGTGCGACCCTTGTATTGGTAATCCCCCAACAGCGCAAGATCTTGTACAGAGTGGCGTTTGGTGGCTTGGGAATAAAGACTGGAGCGATTACAGTGATGATGACGAAATAGAAAATCCAAATAAAAATGTACATTTTACAAGGTTGCATTTTAGGTATAACAGAAAATCATTTCCGCAAGATTTAATGTTTCAGGTAACACCAAACACTGCTACTTTTCAGGCTCGTTATATTATTACGCACCCGGCCACCGGCGACTTTAATTGCGAAGCAGGCAAAAAATATTTACAGGATTTAAAACAACGCCGCAAAAAAGAACTGAGAGAATTAACTGCACTTACCGGTACCAATATAAATAACTGGCAAGATGATGCCAATGCAAAAAATGAGGAAGTAGAGATAGCATCTGCACAGTATGCAGCCATCATTCCTGAAATAACTAATGAGAACGACAAAGAAAAAAATATACCCGCAGGTTTTATTTTATTGGGTATTGCGGTTGTAGGCAGTGCAGGCCTAATGAGGTGGAAGGGGATTGTGTAAAAACCCAAAATTTTGAAGTGCCTGTAATTTTGAGCCTCCCTATCGGCAGACAGGCCTGTCGAAACATTACAGACACTTCAAAATTTAAAAGAACCATCAATTTCGACAAGTTGATAATGTAATGAAGCGCAAACTATTCAAGTTCAAATTATAATATTGTCAGCCTGAGCTTGTCGGAGGCGGGTTCATTCATAGCAACGGGTTCGACAGGCTCACCCTGACATCTCAATTGTGTCGAACCCATTGTATGTGCAAAGAAATTAAAACTTTTTATACAGAATGCTAGCGTATGAGTTCCACAACTTGGCAACTATTTAAATTTTGATATTCTGTTTATAATTTTTTTAAACAGTTTTCTTCGGTGGCAATGCAAAAGCTACCGCCTCATGCTCAAAATGTCCGTTATGTGCACCATCGCAAAAAGGCTTGTTTTTAGATAGTCCGCAACGGCAAATCCCTATAACGGTTCTTCCGCCAAGGTCGTACACATCTCCATTACGATCTACAATTTCAAAATCGCCTTCTACTTTTAATGAGCCGTTGTTGTTAACGGTTAGTTTTACTTTTTCCATGATTTTTTTTACCTCACCCCCGCCTCTCCGAAGGAGAGGAGCTGGCTCCGATATTGTTTAAAGTTTATAAATTGTTTTTAATTCTATGGTTGTAATCTATTGCACAATTAAAGATCAATAAAGGTATGCGGTACAAGTGAGTGACACAACGATGATGATCCCGCAGCCGTGCGGGACTGCTGTTTTAGCTTGGACAAAAGCATAGCTTTTGTCCCAAAATTAAAAACCTCACCCCCGCCTCTCCAAAGGAGAGGAACCACTCCCTAATACTATAATGTTCGTTAAAGTATCGGAGACTAAAGTCCCCCTTCGGGGGGGATTTAGGGGGGCTTACCACCCCAACACCCACGCAAACATCAACGGCGCCACAATCGTAGCATCACTCTCTACAATAAATTTTGGTGTAGCAATATCCAGTTTACCCCAAGTAATTTTTTCGTTTGGTACAGCGCCACTGTAGGATCCGTAAGATGTGGTAGAGTCAGATATCTGGCAGAAATAACTCCAAAAAGGCACGTCATGCATTTCCAAATCCTGGTACATCATCGGCACTACACAAATAGGAAAATCGCCGGCAATACCACCACCAATCTGAAAAAAGCCCACGCCTTTTCCGGATGAATTATTTTTATACCAATCAGCCAACCACACCATATATTCAATACCACTTTTCATGGTACTCGCCTTCATTTCGTTTTTAATAATGTACGATGCAAAAATATTTCCCATGGTACTATCTTCCCAGCCCGGCACTACAATCGGAATATTTTTTTCTGCCGCAGCAAGCATCCAACTGTTTTTAGGATCTATTTCATAATACTGTTCCAGCACACCGCTTAGCAACATTTTGTACATGTACTCATGCGGAAAATAACGCTCACCTGCAGCCTCTGCATCCATCCATATTTTTACAATATGTTTTTGCAATCTTCTAAACGCTTCTTCTTCTGGGATGCAAGTATCAGTAACACGGTTGTAATGGTTTTCCAATAAATCCCACTCATCTTGCGGGCTCAAATCTCTATAATTAGGCACACGCTTGTAATGACTATGCGCCACCAAATTCATAATATCTTCTTCAAGGTTTGCGCCAGTGCAACTAATAATGGCCACTTTATCTTGGCGTATCATTTCTGCCAAACTAAGCCCAAGCTCCGCCGTACTCATAGCGCCGGCAAGTGTTATCATCATTTTACCACCCTCTTCCAAATGTGTTACATAACCTTTTGCAGCATCCATTAAAGCCGCTGCATTAAAATGCCTGTAATGATGTTCTATAAAATTTGAAACCGGTCCTTTGCTCATAAAAATGTATTTGTAGTTATAAAATTTTCGGGGCAAAAATAACCTCTTTTATTGAGTATAAGTGGAGATAAAATAAAGAAGATTTGTGCGGTGAACATAAAGCATTTGGCAGCAGTTGTTCGGGCTTTACGTTACAAGTCCTCGCCAAGCCAAAGGTTTGTCTGTGGGCTTTCCACTTCAATCCCGCCGCTCGTCAGCAGAAAATCAGGTTTCAACTTTTCTTATGAAACTTAAGATAATATTTTTGTAGGTTTTTTATCATCATCAATAGCTACAAAAGTAAAAGAGCCTGTTATAGCTTTCTCTCTTTTATTTTCATACATCTGCTCTATATAAATTTCCACTTTTACATCCAGGCTTGTAGTACCTATTTTAGAAACCTTACCAACCAACTCTATAATGGTTCCCGCAGGTATCGGCATTTTAAAATCTATCTTGTCGCTGGAAACCGTTACACATCTTTTTCTTGTAAAACGAGTAGCAGTTATAAAAGCCACTTCATCCATTAAATGCATAGCGGTACCACCAAATAAAGTATCGTAATGATTGGTTGTGTTTGGAAACACCGCTTTAAATATGCGTGTTTCGCTTAGCTTAATTTGTTCTTCTAAATTTATACTCATGCTTAAAATGTAATAATCATATATAACCTTAACTCTTAACCCATAACCCGCAACTCGTAACTCGTAACCCCAAACTCTTAACCCGCAACCTAATTTTTCTTAAACCCATACACACAATGCCTGCAGCCACTTTTGCAGCAATAGCCTCTTAGTAAATGATATAATTCGGTAAAAACCCAGTTGCCATTTTCCAGGTAATAATGTACTCCTTCTACAAACATTTCTTTTTCAGTAGGAAATGATAAGCCTTTGGTAGCTTCAACAGTTGCACTAATTTTTTTTAGGCAATTGTTGCACAAACAATCAAAATTAGTTTTAGCTAAAAAATGGCGTACATCATCATTTAAAGAAATAGTACTGCATTGGCAATTGTCAATATCTCCCGCATTACAAATAAATAATTCATTGCATTTAGGGCAGTATTTTTCTTCGGGTTTATGCATTTGCTGTACGCAGCGCAGGCATTTGATTTTGTATAAAAGCAAAGCCACCAAACATGGCTGCACTATAAAATAAATCGCCCAATAATGTGCCGCCTACAAAAGGTAAACCGGCGGTGTAACATAGCATAAGACCACTAAAGTTTTGTGGGTATGCACTACCAACCCATACACCAAAATTGCTAACCAAAAAAAATATGGTGGATGATGCCAGTGCACCAATTAAAACCGTTTTGGTATTTACTTTTTTCATAATAAAAAACCCTACAACAGCAATTAGTAAATATGCTGCGTACTGCCAGTAAAAGCCTTGGTAAAACCAAGTAAAGGTTGGAAAGAATTTAGCATATATAACATTATTGATAAACAAATCGCTCAACCATGTAGCTGCTAAAGGAATCATTATTGCTTGCCATTTTTTACTAAAATGTGCAGCACCAAATATGGCAATAGCACCAAGTGGCGAAAAATTATGCATTGGCAATAATCTGCTAGCAGCTGCCAGCAAAATAATACCTGTTAATATTCCAAAACGAAGGTTCAGTTTTTCAGTTGTCATGTTAATTAAATTTATAAACTAAATGAAATGTTTAGCTTATTAAAAATGCTGTGGCTGCAAATATAAAGTAATAGAGTAGTTAGTACAAATAATCATCTTTTATCATAGTAATATTCTTGGTAAATTGATACCTTATCTTTACAATAAAAATGCGAGTAGTTTTCACTCTTATATTTACCCTTCTTTATTTAATGGGCACTGGGCAGTTTTTAATGGAAGAAAAAACGCTTACTACCAGCACCGGAGAATTAAAAGGATCGCTCATAATTCCTACCAACAAAAAAAATTTTAAACTCGTTATTATACAACCGGGCAGTGGGCCAACTGATAGAAACGGCAACAGCGGCAAAGATGTAACTGCAAACTCATACAAATTAATTGCTGAAGCATTGGCTGCTAAAAACATTGCCACCTTATTAGTAGATAAAAGAGGTGTTGCAGGCAGCATGAAAGCTATTAAAGATGAAGCCTCCTTAATTTTTGATGATTATGCAGATGATTTAGCTGCTTGGGTTCGATTTATAAAAAAAGATAAAAGAATAAGTAAAATATTTATTGCAGGGCATAGTGAAGGTTCGCTTGTGGGAATGATTGCAGCACAAAAAGAAAAAGTAAATGGTTACATTTCTATAGCTGGTGCAGGAGAAAGTATTGACAAAATAATTGTATGGCAATATGAACAGCAATTACCGAAGGCAGCAATCGTGGTAGATTCTTTGTTTAAAAGAATGAAAGCAAATGAAAAAATAGAAAACGTTCCGCCATATCTACTCAGCATTTTTAGACCTTCATTACAACCTTATATAAAAGCATGGATAAGCCACAACCCATGTGAAGAAATTAAAAAATTGACCATACCTGTTTTAATAATACAAGGCAGTACAGATATACAGGTACAAATTAAACAAGCCGAAATGTTGAAGGCATGCAAACTTTCGGCTTCCTACAAATTGATAGATGGCATGAATCATATTTTAAAACAATCTCCTTTAGATAGAGCCAAAAACATAGCCACCTATAGCAATGCAAACTTGCCTTTAATGCCAGGTCTTGCAGAAGAAATAATTATGTTTATCAAAAAAAATTAAGCATGAATTATCTTGCCCATGCCTATTTATCGTTTAACAATACTGACTTGCTGGTGGGCAATATGATAAGCGATTATGTAAAAGGCAAAAAACAATACGAATATACAAAGGGCATTCAGGCTGGCATTAAGCTACACAGGGCTATTGATGATTTTACAGATACGCATGAAGCCACTATTGAAATAAAAAAATATTTTAAAGAAACGTATCGTTTATATGCCGGTACATTTGCGGATGTGGGGTATGATTATTTTTTAGCCAACGATACCAACGAGTTTGCCAGCGATAAAAGTTTAAAAATATTTACACAAAAAACTTATGCAACATTGCAGCCGCAATCGAGCAATTTTCCACCAAAATTTGCTGCTATGTTTCCGTACATGCAGTCACAAGATTGGTTGTACAATTACCAGTTTAATGATGGCATGCAAAAAAGTTTTGGGGGGCTTGCAAGGCGTGCAAAATACATATCGGAAACAGATACCGCTTATCAAATATTTTTAGCCAATAAAGATTCTATAAGAGCTTGGTATAATATTTTCTTCCCTCATGTTAAATTATTTGCCGCCCATAAAGCTGCGCTATTATTAAACAGTTGATTATTTATCTTTGAACAAATCATTTTATGAAATGTATATTTTCTGTTGTTGTATTCAATGTTTTTCTGTTGGTAAATGCACATGCCCAAACGAGCAGCATTCCTATTCCTGCAATAGATAAATCACCGATGGATATGTGCACCTATCCTGCAGGTTATCCCTTATTAAAAATACAGGATAAAGCTAAAGAGCCGTTGGTAGCCAGAGTTATTTATAGCAGACCATTAAAAAACAACCGAGTTATTTTTGGAGATTTGCTGGAGTACAATACAGTGTGGCGTTTTGGGGCAAATGAAAATACGGAAATTGAATTTTTTAAAGATGTTACCATCAATAAAACAAAAATAAAAAAAGGTAAGTATTCTTTGTTTGCTATACCTACAAAAGATAAATGGACCATCATCATTAACAAAGATTTAAACAGTTGGGGTTCGTTTAAATATGAAGCAAGCAAAGATGTTTTAAGAGTAGATGTACCTACACAAAAATCAACAGAAATAGCAGAAGCATTTTATATTTATTTAGATAAATTTCAAAATGGTTTTTCAATGAATGCCGGCTGGGACGATGTAAAAATATCTTTACCAATATCAATGTAAACCATGAAACAATTTTTTGTTGTATTATCAATACTGTGTTTGTTTAATATTTATTCATGCAACACTGTTACGCCTAAAGATACCTTTGCTGATAAAACTGCAGATTCTGCAAAAGCGAAAAATAATCCTTATCTAAACATGGACCAATCCCCCATGGACATGAGCTGGTGCCCTACAGATTATCCTGTAGAAAAAATGAAGGGCAATGACTCCTTAAAATTAATAGCAAAACTAATTTACAGTCGCCCTCATAAAAAAGGAAGACAACTTTTTGGTGATACAAAAGAAAGCCTATGTATGTATGGTAATCCTTGGAGGCTGGGCGCCAATGAAGCAACCGAAATAGAATTTTTTGAAAATGTAAATATTGCCGGAAAAAATATAGACGAAGGCAGGTATGTAATGTATTGTGTGCCTTATGCAGACAGATGGACCATTATTTTAAACAGCCATTTAAATACTTGGGGTCTTCACATAAATGAAACGAAAGATGTTTTTAAAACTGATATTCCTGTTTTAAATCAAACCCCTTCTCTGGAAGATTTTACCATGGTTTTTGAAGATACAGATAGTGGTGCTAACTTAGTAATGGCATGGGATAATGTAAAAACAAGCTTACCAATCATATTCTCCAAAACACTTCAATAATTAAATAAATATAACGGAGCAATCAACTTTGAATAAGCAATTTAATTGCACGATATAGGGTTTAGCACATAAGTATTTATATTTACAACATGTGCGGTATAGCTGGTATAATTTCTCTCAATAAATCGCTGATAAATAAACGGTCGCTAAAAACGATGTCTGACACCCTTGCCCATCGTGGACCAGATGGTGAAGGCATGTGGATTAATGAAAATAATACAATAGGGTTATCTCATAGAAGACTTGCCATTATTGATTTAACAGATGCTGCTGCACAGCCTATGCATTATTTAAATAGGTACAGTATTGTGTATAATGGAGAAATTTATAATTACAAAGAAATAAGATCAGATCTTCAAAAAGCAGGGTACTATTTTACAACAGAAAGTGATACGGAAGTTATTTTAGCAGCCTATGATTTTTATAAAAACGATTGTGTAAAATATTTTGATGGTATGTTTTCTTTTGCCATTTGGGATGAAGTTACCCAAACACTTTTTTGCGCAAGAGATATTTTTGGTGAAAAACCTTTCTATTATTTTATTGATAAAGATGTGTTTGTTTTTGCCAGCGAAATGAAGGCGTTGTGGTCAATAGGCATTGATAAAAACATAGAAGAAAAAATGATGGTGAATTATCTGGCTATTGGTCAGGTACAAAATGCTTCCAATAAATCTCACACGTTTTATAAAAATATTTATTCCTTATCATCTGCTCATACTGGTTTGCTTACTATAAATGAAATGCATTTCACACTAAGCAAATACCGAGATATTAATAAAGAGCACTTCATAAAAATATCGGAAGAAGATGCTATTGAACAATTAGAATTTTTACTAACGAAATCTGTAAAGCATCGGTTAAGAAGTGATGTAGCAGTAGGTTCCAGCCTTAGTGGTGGCATTGATAGTTCTTCTATTGCTTATTTAATACAACAAGAAAACACAAGAAATAAAGAAGGAAACTTTAAAACTTTTTCGGCTGTATTTCCCGGCTTCGACAATGATGAAAGTGTTTTTATAAAAGAATTGTCAGAAAAATTTCATTTTCAAAATTATACCATTACACCATCTGCTGAAGGTTTGGTAAATGATTTTGACAAATTGTGTTATCATCAGGAAGAACCGTTTACATCATCCAGTATTTATGCCCAGTATAAAGTGTATGAACTTGCTGCGACTTACAACATTAAAGTATTGTTAGATGGCCAGGGCGCAGATGAAACGCTGGCGGGTTATACAAAATATTTACACTGGTATTTGCAAGAGCTTACTGGGCATGCAAAGTTTAATAAAGCAAAAAAAGAAAGATTGTTTTTCAAAAAAAACAACATTCATTTTAAATGGGATATAAAAAATACAATAGCTGCTTACTTACCATCTCACACAGCCATGGCATTGGAAAAAAGGGAGTACAATAAAATTATAGACAGCAATGAAATAAATATTACTTTACTTAATTCTATAAAAGGAAACGAATGGGTAGGTATTTCTAAACCGGTAGTTACAAAACTGAATGATATACTTTATTATAACACCATGCAACATGGCTTAGAAGAATTACTTCGCTATGCAGATAGAAACAGTATGGCACATAGTACAGAAGTTCGTTTACCATTTTTAAATTACGAACTCGTTAAATTTATTTTTTCGTTACCATCATCCTTTAAAATAAAGGAAGGGTTTACAAAAAGTATTTTAAGAAAAACAATGCAGTATAAAATACCTGATAATATTTTATGGAACAGCAAAAAAATTGGTTTTGAAACACCGCAAAAAAGCTGGATGGAAAATAAAACATTTGTTGAAAAAATTATAAACGCAAAAGAAAAATTAGTAAAGGAAAAAATTATTAAGCCAACAGTGCTTCAACATAAAATAAAGCCCAAGCATGCGCACGATGCCGAAAACATGGATTGGAGGTATTTAAATCTTGCTGCATTTTTGTAAAAAATAAACTTTAATGGCATAAGTAAAACAACTTTTTATAAAAATTTATAAAGCCTTTAAGGCTGATATTATTATAGAAAATATCTTTTAGACTACACAGAACCCCGTAGGGGTGATATGCCACCTCTACGGGGTTTTAAGAAGTGTAATTTTATTTTCTATAATAATAACATCCCTTCGGGATTGAAAAATTACTTAACCCTTGCTGCAATAATTACAATAGTTGAATTTGCTATCTTACCCATATTTTAAACTAAATTTGCCGCACATAAATTAAAAAAACATGAACAATTCTTCGCATAAATTAGGCACTAAATTTATACATGCAGGCACAGTACCTGACCCAAGTACCGGTGCAATAATGACACCCATTTACCAAACAAGTACTTACGTGCAGGAAGCGCCTGGCGTAAATAAAGGATATGAATATGCACGCAGCCAAAACCCTACAAGAAAAGCTTTGGAAGATGCATTGGCTACTATTGAAAACGGTAAACATGGGCTAGCTTTTGGCAGCGGAGTTGCAGCTACAGATGCAGTAATAAAATTATTAAACCCAGGCGATGAAGTTATTTGTGCCAATGATATGTATGGCGGCACTTACAGGTTATTTACTAAAATATTTGAAAAATACGGTATCAAATTTATTTATGTAGATACAACCAATGTAGAAAACATTAAAGCAGTTGTAACAGCCAAAACAAAATTGATTTGGATTGAAACACCTACCAATCCATTAATGAATATTACTGATATAAAAGCTGTTGCTGCTATTTCAAAACAGGCGGGTTCATGGTTGTGTGTAGATAATACTTTTGCATCTCCTTATTTACAAAACCCTTTAGATTTGGGCGCAGATATTGTTATGCATTCTGCCACAAAATACCTTGGTGGCCATAGCGATGTTATACAAGGTGCATTAATAATGAATGATGATGCTTTAAGAGATCAATTATTTTTTATCCAAAAAAGTTGTGGTGCAGTACCGGGGCCCATGGATTGTTTTTTAGTATTGCGTGGTATAAAAACATTGCACGTGCGTATGAAGGCACATTGCGAAAATGGGATTGTAGTAGCAAACTTTTTACGCAATCATCCAAAAGTAGAAAGAGTATATTGGTGCGGTTTTGAAGATCATCCAAATTACGATATTGCAAAAGCGCAGATGCGTGGCTTTGGCGGTATGATGAGTTTTGTGCTGAAAGATGACAGTATTGCGGCCGCAAATAAAGTACTTACCTCTACCAAATTATTTGCATTGGCAGAAAGCTTGGGTGGTGTAGAATCTTTAATTAATCATCCTGCAAGCATGACGCATGCTAGTATACCAAGAGAAGAAAGAATTAAGAACGGCCTTGCAGATGGATTGATCCGATTAAGTGTGGGGATTGAAGACGCAGATGATTTAGTGGAAGATTTGAGAGTGGCTATTGAGGCCCCCTAAATCCCCCGAAGGGGGACTTTAGTTGATGATAATTTAAAGTCTCTTATAATTTTGAAATAAATGATCGATAAAAAACTAATAGATTTTCTTAATAAAAAGGTTGATGAATATAATCAACCTTTTTTTATTATACCCGATCCCATTTGCATTCCACATTTATTTTCTAAAAAACAAGATATAGAGATAGCTGGTTTTTTTGCTGCCATTTTTGCGTGGGGAAACCGAACCACCATCATAAATAAAAGTAAAGAGTTAATGCAATTGATGGATAACGCTCCCCATCAATTTTGTTTGGAGCATACAGAGAATGATCTCAAAAAATTATTAAATTTTAAACACCGCACTTTTAATCCTACAGATCTTTTATATTTCATCGACTTTTTTAAACAACATTACACCGAAAGTAATTCTTTGGAAACTGCATTTACCCGTTCAATGAAAAAGGATGATACAAATATTGAAAACGGATTGAACGGGTTTTATAATTACTTTTTTTCTTTAGAGCATGTACCTAAGCGCACACTAAAACACATTGCATCTCCTGCAAAAAAAGCTACCTGCAAAAGGTTAAGCATGTACTTGCGCTGGATGGTGAGGAGCGATAATAATGGAGTTGATTTTGGTTTATGGAAAAATATTTCTCCTTCTCAATTAGTAATACCTTTAGATATGCATGTTGCCAGAGTAGCCCGGCATTTTAATCTTTTAAAAAGAAAACCTACAAATTGGTTAGCTGCACTTGAACTTACAGAAGCTATGAAAAGGTTGGATAAAAATGACCCCGCAAAATATGATTTCGCTTTATTTGCTTTAGGTGTACTGGAAAAATTCTAATTATGAAAAATGAAATTGTACAAGTTGTAAACCAATCATTTAATTTACAAGCTACCGAAAGCAATTTAGTAACTTTTCTTACAGAAAAAATCAACTACCTAATCGTTCACGATTTTAATAAACTCATTTATATTTTGTATAGAGCAGATATAAATGAAACAAAGTTAAACAAGTTGTTAGCCGAAAATAAAAAGGAAGATGCAGGAAAAATTATTGCTGCATTGTTTATTCAACGACAATTAGAAAAAATAAAATCGAGGGAAGAAAACAATTCTTTGTATCCAGATATAGATGAGGAAGAAAGATGGTAATAGTATATAATAAATGATGAAATATACTGAAGAAGAATATGTAGAGTTGGAAGAGAAGTTATTGGAAAAGCATGCGTTTTATAAGGGAGAAATTTATACTATTGACAAAGTGCGGAGTTAATAATCTTGCAGATAGTTTTTGTACATTTACAGAAACAAATTATATGAATACCTTACCTGTTTTAAAATATACTGAAGAAGAATATTTGGAGTTGGAAGAAAAGTCATTGGAAAAGCATGAGTTTTATAAAGGAGAAATTTTTGCTATGGCTGGCGCCTCGATACCGCATAATCAGATAACCCGTAATGCACTTTCAACGATAGATGAATTCCTAAAAAAATCAGGAAAATGCCAAGTATTTCCAAGCGATTTAAAAATTCATAGTCTTGGAAATTCTCTTTATACTTATCCAGATCTTTCTATTATATGTGGCGAAATTGAAACTTTAGGAAAAAATAAAAGCGTGGTTACAAACCCATCTGTATTGATTGAAGTTTTATCAAAATCTACAGAAGATTATGACCGTGGTGGGAAGTTTAAATTATACAGAGATATTCCATCTTTAAAAGAATACATACTTATTTCAAGTTTTCAAACACAAGTTGAAAAATATGAAAAGCAAGCAGATGGGAAATGGTTATTTGAAGAATATAAAACGGAAAATGATTTATTAAAAATCAATTCTATTGACCTTGAAATTTTAATTAAAGATTTTTATAGAAATGTAATTTTTGACAATAGTGAGGCGTAAAAACTTATGCCGTCTTCTTCGTAAACATCAATTCCTTTACTTTCTCTTTATCTTCTTTTTCTTTTTTAAGATCGAACATGGTTCCAAAAACATGATCCCACAAAGTACTGCTAACACCAAAACCCATATCGCTGTGTTTGTAATGATGTAAATGATGATTTCTCCACAAACCTTTCATCCATTTAAATGGTGGGTTCCAAGCATGTATGGCAAAATGCATGGTACCATAAACAAGATAACCTAACATAAAACCAGGGAAAAATGCAAACACGTTTTTTCCAAGTATTAAATAAAAAGTAAAAAAGAAAAATGACGCTATTATTAAACTAGGGGCTGCAGGCATAAAAAGCCTTTCTCTATCTCTAGGATATTCGTGGTGATTACCATGCATCACATAGTTTATCCTCTTACCTCTTTCGGTTTCTGGGTGATGGTGAAATGCAAATCGGTGTAAAATATATTCAGTTAGTGTCCAAAAGAAAATCCCCCCTAAAAAAATAAGAAAAACGTTTAATCCAGAAAACTCTAAAACATTTATTGAATAGTAAGGTAAAAAAATTAAAACAGGCAAATACATTCCCCAAATAACCAATGGATGCGTTTTTGTAAGATATTCAAGGTAACCGTTTCTGAATATTTGTGCCTGTCCTTTATTATGTATTTTTTGAAATTCCATGTATTAAATTAATATGATGCAAATATACAAAATCCTTTTTTTAAAGATTTTGTAAGTCTAAATTTGTATTTCTATATAATTAATTCTACATCTTACAATTTTAGTTCCATTTTTTAATTCAAAAGAAAAATTCACATGAAATTAATAACATATTTGAAAAATGACCATGAGCAACTAGCGCTTGTTATAGATGGTAAAATATATGATACTGATAAATTACACCCCGATTTACCAATAAGCATGGCTATGTTTTTAAATTACTGGGATGATGTTTTCCCTTTGGCCAAAGCAGCTGAACAAAAAGTTAAAGAAGGTGGTTATGAAAATAAATCTTCCAGAAATTATGATGATGCAGAAATTATTGCCCCTGTACCAAACCCCACAAGCTGCAGAGATGGTTATGCTTTTAGGCAACATGTGGCAGCTGCCAGGCGAAACCGAAAAGTTGATATGATTTCTGAATTTGACCAGTACCCAATATTTTATTTTACCAATCACAATAGCATTCAAGGGCCTGGCGATATTGTTTGCATGCCCGATCATTTTGAAAAGCTTGATTTTGAATTGGAAGCAGCTATCGTTGTAAGCAAACATTGCAGAAATATCAAAGCAGCGGAAGCAGATGAATACATTGCCGGTTTAATGATAATGAACGATATGAGCGCCCGCCGTTTGCAAATGGAAGAAATGCTGTTAAATCTTGGTCCTGCAAAAGGAAAAGATTTTTCTACTGCCATTGGGCCCATGCTAGTAACCTTAGATGAATTGGAACAATTTGAAGTGCCTTGCAAAGAAGGGCACACCGGTAAAAGCTGGAATTTAAAAATGACCTGTAAAGTAAACGGCATACAGGTAAGCGAAGGAAACCTTGCAGATATGGACTGGACGTTTGCAGAAATATTGGAGCGTTGTGCATATGGTGTAAATATGTATGCAGGAGATGTTATAGGCAGCGGAACGGTAGGCACAGGTTGCTTTTTAGAGCTCAATGGTACAGGAAAATTTAACGATCCAAACTATACAGAGCAATGGCTGCATCATGGCGATGTGGTAGAAATGGAAATTGATGGGTTAGGAATTTTGACTAACAACATTGTGGCGGAGGAGAGTGATTTTTCGATACTGGCTTTGAAAAAATAATTCACCGCAGAGAACGAGAGTTAAAAGAGTTTCGCTGAGATTTTTTATATAAAAACATATAAAATGGACAATCAAAGATTAAATGAGATTGGGGGAATTATTCTTGACGCAGCGATTACAGTCCATAGAGAACTTGGTGCTGGTTTATTGGAATCTGCTTACCAATATGCACTTAAAAGAGAACTTGAATTGAGAGATTTAGTTGTTATGGCGAGGGTGCCCGTTGAATTAGTTTACAAGGATGTTCCTTTAGGCAAGGCTTATGAAATTGATTTGCTTGTAGAAGGTGAAATTATAATCGAAAATAAATCTTGCGAAAGTATAACTCCCATATTTATTTTTCAAGTAATTACTTATTTAAAATTGTATAATAAAAAATTAGGCTATCTAATAAATTTTAATGTCCCTCTTTTAAAAGATGGATTTAAAAGAATTGTAAATAATTTTTAATCTCTCTGCGAAAACTCTATCACTCTCGTTCTCTGCGGTGAAAACTTAAAATAAAATTATGCTATCCCTCAATCTTTCCACCCTCTCTCCCGCTGATGTACAAAATTATCTTCAGCATGCCATTGCACCACGACCAATATGTTTTGCATCTACTATAGATAAAGAAGGAAACGTAAATCTTTCTCCATTTAGCTTTTTCAATTTATTCTCATCCAACCCACCGGTTGTAATTTTTTCACCCGCTAGGCGTGTGAGAGATAATACCACCAAGCATACATTACAAAATGTACTGGAAGTGCCCGAGGTAGTTATCAATATGGTGGATTATGATATGGTGCAGCAAGTAAGCCTTGCAAGTTGCGACTTTGCAAAACAAGAAAATGAATTTATTAAAGCTGGTTTTACAGAACAAAAAGCAACCATTGTTACAGCACCAATGGTAAAAGAAAGCAAGATAAAACTGGAGTGTAAGGTGCTGGAAGTAAAACCACTTGGTACCGAAGGTGGCGCAGGTAATTTAGTTATTTGTGAAGTGCTCGCCATGCATATTGATGAAAGTATTTTAGATGAAAATAAAAAGATAGATCAAACAAAATTTAATGCCATAGCAAGGTTGGGCGGCGATTGGTATTGCAAAGTAGATAACACTAACCTCTTTAAAGTAGCTAAACCCAATATAAAAATTGGTATAGGTGTAGATGCATTACCAGATGCAATAAGAAACAGTGACATACTTACGGGAAACCATTTAGGTCAATTGGCAAATGTGAATCATCTTCCTACAATAAATCCTGCATTTGAAAACGACCATCTAAAACAAATTGTACAGTATTATAATCTTGATCCCAAAGAGATGGAAACCGAAACCCATAAACTGGCGGCATCATTATTGAATGGTGGAAATGTTGATGATGCCTGGCAAGTTTTGCTAGGCAATGATGTGATTTAACTTTTTAAACACAGTCATACATTTTTACATCAATATTTTTACAACTATGAAAATATTATTGGTTTTACTATTACCGGTTATATCTTTTTGCCAATCTCCGATTTATAAAAATCTTTCGCTAGAAGGCGGTGGCTTACGTGGCATTGCTTACGCAGGCGCTTTTAAAGTTTTAGAGGATAATGGTACCATGCAAGGCATAGAAAATGTAGCAGGATCTTCTGCCGGTGCTATTGCAGGAATGATGATTGCCATTGGTTACAAATCCAACGAGATTGATAGCATATTAATGTCTTTACGTTTTCAACAATTTAATGATGGCAAAGGTGGGTTAATAGGAAAATATAAAAGAATACGCAAGAATTTTGGAATATATAAAGGTGACAGGTATGAAAAATGGTTAAGGGAAATGCTTTTTATTAAAACAGGAAATGAAGCTCTCACTTTTAAGCAATTACATCAAATGAAATTGCAGAGCAATGTTTATAAAGATCTTTTTTGTACCGGCACAAATATTAGCAAACAAAGGTTGGAAGTATTTTCTTACAACAGCACTCCTGATTTTTCTATTGCAACTGCAGTAAGAATTAGTGGTGGTGTTCCATTGTATTTTACGCCTGTAGTGTTAGATGATTCTTTGCATAAAATAAAAGTTGGAGATACCAGTTCATACATTAATTATTATGTAGATGGAGGCATGCTTTGTAATTATCCAATAAGTATGTTTGACAGCTGTACCCATGGCCATCACCCGCTTTTGTGCAACGATCTTGCATTTAATAAAGAAACAATTGGTATAAAGTTAGAACGCAAAGAACAAATAAGTTCTTTCTTAAAAAACTCCATTGAAATACCTGAATTTAATCCCAAAAAAATAGGTGATTACTTAAGCGCATTTTCTAATTTGATGATGGAAACAATGGCAAGAAAATATCCTGGGCTTGAGAATGAAAAAGGCAGAACAATTTTTGTAGACTACGGAAACACTCATTCTAAAGTGAAAAAAGTTAGTGTTAAGAACAGAAAAATGTTATATCAAAATGGAATGGCTGGTGCGAAGCAATTTTTTGAAATACAGAAACAGGAAGAAACCTTAGGCAAATAAAAAAGCTGCGAATTAAAAATAATTCGCAGCTTTCCGTCATGGCGGGGTTTTCACTTTGTAAATTTTTAATATAAATAAACCCCCGTGAAACCCCGACACACAAAAGAATTTTAGATATTTAGAAAGCCAACCTTTAAGTATTTGAAGTGTTTGAGTTTGTAATTTTCAAAGTTATTCCGAGTGTCGGGGTTTCGCACAATCTTTATGATAACATAAATTTTGTGCTTGCGAAAACCCCGCCAGTACAGTTTTAAAATTTTACCGTTTTACTTATTTATAAGCTCCACCAAATACTCTTCTTAAAAGATCTGTAGTTCTTGCAGCAAAATTTGTTCTGATATTTATTTCTTCTTTTGCTATTAAATTAAACAATGCATCCGTAGCTCTTTGTGTAACATAACTGGCAAGATCTGGATTAAGCTTTTTAAACGTGGTAGGAAAATTATTATATTTTGTAATTAAATCTCCGTAATACTTTGTAGCATCTACCTTATCTAACGATGATGCAATTACCGGACGAAAAGCTGCTAACAATTTTTCAGTAGTTTTTACCCTAAAAAAATGCGTTGCGCTGGTATCACCATTTCTAATCAATCCAATGGCGTCATTTAATGTCATGCTTCTGATGGCATCTACAAAAATTGGTTTTGCATATCCTGCAGCATCTTCGGCACCACGGTTTATTTGTAAAATAGCTTTATCAACCATGCTGTTAAAACCAAGGTCTCGCAAAGTATTTTCTATTTTTTTCGCCTCTGGCGGAAGTAAAACTTTATACAAGGCGTTTTTAAAAAAACCATCCGTAGTGTTTAGTTGTAAAACTGATTTTGTTATTCCTTGGCCTAATGCCTCTTTAATACCTGCCGCAGCTTCTGTATTAGAAATTCCTATTCCTGTTCCCGCCCCAGCAGCATTGGCTACTTGTTGAATGGTTTCGCAGGAGCCTAAAGTAACAGCAGCAATTAATAATATAAATAGTGTTTTCATAATGTAAAATTTATTGTAGGATTATATGCAAGTTTACTGCCATTAACAAAACGGGATTTGTTAAAAGGCAAACGGATACAGTAAAAATAAGTTTAAAAACGAATATATACTACACAATGGATGCAACCCATTGGCACAAAAAACCAATAATTAATCCTGAGTAAATATCTTTTTCTGTGTGGTCAGTTAAAATTAACCGAGCTGTGCATACAATACCGGTACATAAAAGCACTAGGGCCAAGGGCCATGTCATAAGCATAGTATTGCTTAGTGCCACTACCCAAAATAAACCTAGCCAGCCGCCCATACCAATGGCATGCATGCTTATTTTATAATAGATATTTGCAATAAGCCCTGCACTGGCAGCCAAAAAAACACCTAATATAAAAGAAGCCATTATTGGCGGATACATTTCCTGCTTTTTAAATACAGTATAGGCCCAAAAGAAAAATATTCCACAGGCCATGTATGGTATAATGCGATCTTTTCTTGTCCGCAAAAAAACAGAATCTATAAAACCAACCGCTTTTAATAATACAATACTTAGTAAAGGGTAAAATATAAGGTTGTAAGCACTTATTAAAATGGTGAATAATTTTCTTCTTTCAGAAAAACCAGTGAAGTACGATGGGTGTATATAAACCAAAAACGCAATGGCATACAAAGGCACAAAAATAGGATGAAAAATATACGACAAAAACGACGCAGGCCATTTTAAAGCCGGGTGTACATATTTTTTTTCCGGTACTATTTCTGCCTTAAATATAGATTCCATCTTACAATATTTTTCTTAATCTCGCCACCGGAATATTTAATTGCTCTCTGTATTTTGCTACCGTTCTTCTTGCAATGTTGTACCCTTTTTCCTGCAGCATTTCGGTTAGTTTTTCATCGCTGTATGGATGCTTTTTTGTTTCTTCTCCAATTAAATCCATCAATATTTTCTTTACTTCTCGGGTGCTTACTTCTTCGCCACTATCTGTTTGTAAGCTCTCGCTAAAAAAGAATTTTAAACGGTAAGTTCCAAATTCTGTTTGTACAAATTTGCTGTTTGCCACACGGCTCACAGTAGATATATCCAGGTTGGTACGCTCGGCAATATCTTTTAAGATCATTGGCCTTAGTTCCGTTTCATCTCCAGTTACAAAAAAATCGTGCTGGTAATTCATAATGGCTTCCATGGTATTCAACAAAGTATTTTGCCGTTGCTTAATAGCATCAATAAACCATTTTGCACTATCTATTTTTTGCTTAATAAAGAGCACCGCTTCTTTTTGCTGTTTATCTTTTTTGGTTCCTTTATCATAATCTTTCAGCATATCTCTATAGCCTTCGCTTATCCGTAAATCGGGTGCGTTTTTACTGTTCAAACTCAGCTCCAGTTTGCCCACATTATTGGCAATAAAAAAATCGGGTATTACATAATTGGTATTTTTACCGGTATCTCCAGCAGTACCGCCTGGCTTGGGATTTAGCTTTACAATCTGGCTTATTATTTCTCTTAGTTGTTCATCGCTAAGGGTAAGCGCACGCTGTATTTTTTCGTAATGTTTTTTTGTAAATTCATCAAAGTATTTTTCTAATACTTTAATGGCCACTTCAATTATTTTACCTTGATCTACCTTGCGTTGTAATTGCAATAGCAAACATTCCTGCAGGTTTCGGGCACCCACACCAGGCGGGTCAAACTGTTGTATTTGCAACAACAGTTGTTCTATCTCTACTTCATCAGTATCTATATTTTGCCTAAAAGCAAGGTCATCAATTATGGCACTTATTTCTCTTCTTAAATATCCATCATCGTCTAAACTGCCCACCAACTGCTCCGCTATTTTCATTTGCTTATCGCTCAGTTTCAACAATCCCAATTGCTGCAGCATTATTTCCATAAAGCTGGTTTCTACTTTATGTGGTATTACCCTATTATCATCTTTTTCAGGATAATTTTCATCCCTCATTTTATAATCTCCCACATCATCATCCCCTTCATGTACATAATCACTTATATCAATGTTATCATATTCTTCTTCTGTGCCTTCCGTTTTATACTCTTCTTCCCCGGGTTCGGTAAATTCATCCTTTTCAAATTCATCATCATGGCTATCTTCATCTGCTTGTTCCAATGCAGGATTTTCTTCCATTTCTTCTTTTATACGCTCATCTAAAATTGCAGTTGGTACCTGCAATAATTTCATTAACTGTATCTGTTGCGGAGAAAGTTTTTGTAATAGTTTTTGCTGTAAGCTCTGATGTAATGCCATGCGAAAAAATGTAAAGAATAATATTGTTTAATAAGTCATTTATTAATGAAAGTTGTAAAACGAAAGTATTGATAAGTTCGTAAATTTACATTCATTCATCATTACAAATGAAAAGCAAATTTATAACTTTATTGTTTTGCATGTTTTTTGTAGTTTTCACTACGTACAGCCAAACTAAAACACCCTTCATTATACAAACATCTTATTTTAAAATTTCTAAGGCAGATACAGTTAAATCAAGCAAATTAACTATTTCGCCCTCTATGCTGGTGTCCCCATCTTTTTACAGTTGTAACCTTGCTTTTTTTTGCAGACAGGAAATAAAATTTGAGAAGATTACAAAAATTCCTTTCAAATTTAGATTAGGTTCTGTGCAACAAGTAGATTATTTAGAAGGTAAAAAAGGATCAAGATTATATCAATAAAATTATTGTTGAATAAAATATGCATTTTTGTTAATTTACAATAAATTATCATGCATGTTTAAATACATCAAATATTTAAATCCATTAATAATATATGCACTGGCTTTTATTAGTTTTACCAATACGGGTGTATTGTGTTGGTTGGTATTAATATATTCATGGGTTTTTATTCCAATGCTGGAATTGTTTATAAAACCCAGTACAAAAAACATGGCTGCTGCCGAAGAAGAATTATCAAAAAATGACAGACTGTACGATTATATACTCTACCTGATTGTATTATTACAAATACCCACGCTGGTTTTTTTCTTATACTCTTTCAAAGATATTCATTTAAATACGTTAGATATTATTGGCCGCATAACCGCCATGGGAATGCTTTGCGGCAGCTTTGGTATAAATGTAGCCCACGAACTTGGCCATAGAAAAAATAAGTTTGAGCAAGTGCTTGCAAAAATATCTTTGCTCAGTAGTTTATACATGCATTTTTTTATTGAACATAATAAAGGACATCATAAAAATGTAGCCACGCCAAACGACCCAAGCAGTGCACGCTATAATGAGTGGGTGTATATGTTTTATTTTAGAACAATAATTTATTCTTATTTATCTGCCTGGCATATAGCCAACCATGAAATGAAAAAGAAAGGGCTATCGCCATTTAGCATTAATAATGAAATGCTGCAAGCCCAACTTATTCAACTATTTTTTATAATTGCTATTTATATATTTTTTGGAGGATGGGTTACACTCTATTTTGTAGCAGCAGCTTTTATGGGAATTTTATTGTTAGAAACGGTAAACTACATTGAGCATTATGGATTACAACGCAAACTTACAAATGACAATAAATATGAAAGAACAATGCCCCACCATAGTTGGAACAGTAATCATGTTATTGGAAGGTTACTACTTTTTGAATTAAGCAGGCACAGCGATCATCATTATTTAGCCAGCAGAAAATATCAAATATTGAAGCATCACGATAATGCACCCCAATTGCCCACGGGCTACCCTGGCTCAATGTTGCTTGCAATGGTTCCACCATTATGGTTTGTTATTATGAACACAAAACTAAAACAGCTAAATAACTATAATCAGAAAGTTCATGTGTAGAACAACTTCTACAACAGATTTTTTATTAAAATAAAAAATCCCCTCCTGAAGAATCAGGACGGGATATTGTTCAAGCATGAGAAAAAATTAGACAACTCTATATATTTTTTTACTCTTTTCAAAAATTCTATACAAATATGCAGTAATTTTTTGTGATTTACAACAGTTTACACGTTTATTTTAAATTGATAGTTTTTTTATAGGCCTGTGTTTATTGTTGTATTTTAATTGATTACATGAAAAAAGTAATTTTAAATTAGGTAGATTATATGAATAAATTGTAGAATAACTTCTACAGCAGGTTATTATTTATTCTAACGCATGGTAAGTATTTAGTTTATATATTATCAAAATAAATATTTTGTTAGCCGGATAATTATTAAAAAAATATTCTACTTCAAAAATTTAATGTTTTATTATTTGTATTTGGCACAATCTTTCTAAATACAGATGTAAACTTTTCATGCTAAAATCTACATTTACAATTCTTTGTTCTTTTCTACTATTTACGAGCTGTACAAGCAACCAATCAGAACCGACTGTAACTCCACCAAAAAAAATTGATATTGATAAAAAAATGGCTGTTTCTTATGAATTACTTTATTCTAAAGACAGTATAAAAAATTATTTAAAATTATTGAGCGAGGCAGAGGTAGAACTTGTAGCAAATATTAACAGAGCAGATAAAGCAAACCTGAAAAAATTTGATAGCATTATAGTACCCATTGATAAAAAACAAAAAGTACAACAGTATTTTCCATTTCCTTTTTATGCAGCATTTTTAAAAGATGTGAAGAAGATTATTTTCTTTTCATACCCTGCACAGGCTTTTGCAGCTTTCGAAAATGGTGTGTTGGTTTACACTGGTCCTACAAGTATGGGTAGAAAAGCAGACATGACACCAACAGGACTTTTTTATACCAATTGGAAAGCAGAAGAAACTATCAGCACTTTTAACGATGAATGGGAACTTAAATGGAATTTTAATATCGAAAATAAATTGGGTGTAGGTTTTCATCAATATGAAATGCCTGGCTACCCAGCATCTCATTCATGCCTAAGATTAACTGAAAAAGATGCAAAGTATTTGTATGAATGGGCAGATCAATGGACGATAAAAGGTACTGATGATATTATAGCACACGGTACACCAGTAGTCGTATTTGGTAGTTATCCTTTTGGTAGTTCAAAACCATGGCTTGCACTTGCTCAAAATCCAAATGCATTGACAATTTCGGAAACTGATCTTGAAAAAACAGCTTCTTCATATTTACCAGATATTATGCAAAAGCAAGCGGAGAGAGATAGTTTACAATAAGCATGGTATCCATGAATTATGAGTAAGATATTTTTATAAATCTTCAGTGATTTTATTATTGCTCATAAATTGCAGGTTCAATAAGCAGTTATGCTTTCCTTGAAAATTCAAAAGATTTTTAAATAAACCAAATCAAACTTTTTAAGACAATGAAAACCATTATTTTTAGGAATTAATAAATAATGGTAACTATGCTCCAAATTATTAATCAAATATTTGAAATAAAAAATAAGGTACAAGGGCTAGGTGAAGCCGCATCTTTTGAAAGAAACATGAATAGGTTGTATGCTATTTTTGAAGAAGAGGGTTATATCATACAAGATCCTACCAATGAAAACTATGAAGCATCCAGAACAGACTGCGAAGCCAGTATTTTAGGCAATCCTTCATCTAAAATGAAAATTACAAAAACATTAAAGCCTATCATTTATCAAAAGCTGCAGGGCAATATTCAATTGCAACAAAAAGCTGTAGTAATAGTAGAGAAAATTTAAAACTGAGCAATGAGAGCCGTAAATATTGGAATTGATTTAGGTACTACAAACTCCCTTATTGCAAAGTTTGAAAACAATAAGGTAAGGGTATTTAAAAATCCTGTGGGTCAAAAAGAAACATTGGCTTCTTATGTAGCCTATCGCAAAGACAGGATATTGATAGGAGATAAAGCACGTGAATATCTAACCAAAGATGCCGTAAATGTGTTTGGGGGTTTTAAAAGGAAAATGGGCACAGATGAAAAGTATTATGTGGTAAACCTAGATGAAAATGTAACACCGGTAGAATTGTCTTCTCTTATTTTAAAAGAACTAAAAAACTTTGTACAAGAAGAAGAAATACCTGAAGCATGTGTTATAACAATACCGGCATCGTTTGACAGTATGCAAAGTAATGCAACCCTTAAAGCCGGGCAGGAAGCAGGTTTTAAGCATGTATTTTTATTACAGGAACCTATAGCGGCTAGTCTTGCTTTTTTTAATGCTTCGGAGATTTCCAAAAAAAGTGAAGAAGGATATTGGCTTGTGTATGATTTTGGTGGTGGAACTTTTGATGTGGCATTGGTAAAATCGTCTGCAGAAGAATTAAAGGTAATAGACCATGAAGGCAACAATTTTTTAGGCGGTATGGATTTTGATTTTGCCATCATTGATAAAATAATTATTCCGACCATTATTGCGGAAACAGGCATAGAAAATTTTGAAGATGAAGTAAGACAGAAACATGGTAAATACGAAATGCTGTATTACCAAATTATGTATTATGCTGAAGAAGCTAAAAAAGAACTTTCCAGAAATCCCTCTACCGATATTGAATTTAGTGCTGAAATAAATGGAAAAAAATATGATTTTTATATCCTCATTTCCAAAGAGAAAGTAGCTGAAATATTTTTTCCAATTATAAATGATACCATTGTTTTATTAAAAAAAATACTGGAAAATAACAACCTTTCTGCAGGAGATATTAATGAAATAATTTTGGTTGGTGGCTCCACTTTTTTACCACAGGTAAAGCAGGAGCTTGTAGCCCAAACAGGTATAAATATAAATTACACTATTGATCCAACTACAGCTATTGCAGCCGGTGCGGCATATTATGCCGCCAATAAATATTATGAACCCGCAACGGAACTGCCCGCGGCATCTAACGAAAAAATAGCAGATGATTTAATTGCCAGTATTGATTTTGATGAGGTAAATGTAAAAATTGATGTGCAATACAACCGTTCCAGCAGAGATAAAGAGGAAGTAGTACTTATGGCATGTAGTGGAGAATACTTCAACAAATATTATCGTATTACCAGAGCGGATGGTGGTTTTGATACTGGCATCATTAATCTTCGTGCAAAGAAAACAGAATTTTTACCGCTGTTGCCAGAAAATAATAACCTTTTTATTTTACATATTTATGATGACCAAAAAAATGAATTAAAAAAACTTTCACAACAAATAAATATTACGCAGGGTTTTTATAATATAGATGGGCAACCTTTGCCCCACGATATATCAATTGAAATTGATGATGTAGAAAATAAAACCACCCGGCTTGAGGCCATTTTTGAACGCAATAGTTTACTGCCTCAAAAGCGCACATTGTACAGAGAAATTTCTAAGACAATAAAAAAAGGCAGTTCCGATCAAATTATTATAAACATTTTGGAAGGAGATAAAAATGCAAGAGCTTCTTCTAACCTCACCATTGGATGTATAGTTATTGCAGGCAAAGATTTACAAAGCGATTTAATAAAGGGTTCTGATATTGAAATACAAATTCACTTAACAGATTCGAGGGTTTTAAACACGACCGTTTTTTTGGTAATGACGCAGCAGGAATTTAAAAATGTATTTTCTATTTCTGAAAAACAGGTAAATATAGACAGATTAAAAGAGCAATTTTTTACACTGGAAGCTGCCATATCAGAATCCGTGAAAGGGTTTCAATATAATGATGATAAAATTTGGGAAATAAAAGCAACCGGTTTTTTAGAAGAATTACAAGCATTAAAACCAAGATTATTAAAAATAAAAACTAACGATACATCAGATGAAAAATATGTGATGGCAGAAAAAGTATCTCGTATTTCTCAAGATGCAGATAAGCTTGGTGGCAATGAAAGAATTGCTCAATTATTAGATGATTATCTTCAACACAAAGAAGAAACATTGGAAATAATAAACATGGCAGATTTTAATAAGGACGAGTTGAAAAAACAGTTCCAAAAAATTGAATCTGCTGAGCCATCATTTATGCGCTCTAAAAATGTATCGGTAATAGATAATAAAATAGCACAGTTAAATGAAGTATATTGGAAAGGATTAAGTAACACCATTAGTTTTTTAATTGCAAAATTTATTGAATTTAAAAGTTACGATGCGGTAGATTTTAAAGATTACAATGCAGCCAAATCAATTTTTAAAATGGGCGATAATGCTTTAGAACAAGAAAAATATCCTGAATTTAGGCAGCATGTTTTTAATATATCGGCCCTGTTACACAAAACCAAACTAAATAATAATGTAGATTTTAAAGGCACAGGCATTGGCTAGTAAACAATACACATCTATCATACGGCTTTTCTTACACAGCGATGTATCTATAAATGATACAGACATTAATGTGCCTCGTATAAAAAAACAGCTTACTGCAGAATTTGATTTTGCTAAAGATGGTTTTATTGTTGTAGATGGATATAGTTACAGCAAAAACGATTTGCTGGAAGAACTAGCTAGAGAAGATTTTTTACAACGTTTGCATTACCATAAAAGAATATGGGAAAATAAAGCCGTACTTTCTATTTTAGAAGACAACGAGTTGCGTTTGTATGAACTAAGAGATCAGATAAAAACTTTTGCAAACGATGTAAGTTTTGATGCATTTTTCTCCCCCTACTTTGCAGTTCCATTTAATCTTATATTAAGAAATTATTTAAATGCAAAACGATTAAGCGATGTAGGTGCATGGCTATTATTCGAAGATTTTTTACAGGGAGAAGACCGTGAAGAAGCCTTTAGAACACTTAGGATTTTTTTAGAAGATAATGTACGGTTATTAAAAAATATTAATTCTGCTAACTATCAAACCATAAGACCACAAATAGAGCACTGGCTAAAACCTGGTGGCAGCGATTTATTGAACAATCTTCCACATGAATTTTATGCAACCAAAAATGATATTGTACTTTACCTGATAAATCTTACCGTACGTATTCAAAAAACCAATAAACAAGATTGTAAAAATATTAGTAGAGAACTGACATGTGTTACAGACATAGCGGCGGAGTATGAAGATCTTATAATGAATAATCATAAAGTTTATACAGGTACAGGAGTTACCACTTCATCTGGCACAAATTATTGGTGGGTACTTTGGGTGGTAATTATGTTATTTAGGTTGCTGGCTGGCGGTTGTTAGTGCAATAAAATATACATCTATTAAATAAAAATGCCCTTATGAAGGGCATTTTAAAATTCTGACTTGTTTGTAGACTTAATCTAGGATACTGGATTGGCTTTCTATTAGGATATTTGGAGATGTGAATATCAAATAAAAGAATATTACATATTGTAGCCCATCATATTTATATTTTGTAGAATAATTTTAGCTAAACAACAAATAATTCTACAGCCATTTTTAACACATTTATATACAAAGCCTTATTGGATTTTATTCATCGGCTTCATTAACTATATTTGTAGCACACAACAATCTAGTATTAATGGCCATTTTCGATATTAAGCTTCCTGCATATATAGCAAAGGCATTAAACTTACCTGTGAGCGATGCCAGAAGGCAACAATTAAAAGTGCTAAAAAAACTACTAAGAAAAGCACGCTTTACACAGTTTGGTCAGCTATATAAATTTGATGAAATATTGTTGAGCAGGCATCCCGGCAAAAAGTTTCAGCAAAATGTTCCTACCTATAATTACACAAAAATTTACAACGAATGGTGGTATAAAACCTTAGAAGGAATACCAGATGTTTGTTGGCCCGGCGTTATAAAATATTTTGCACTTAGCAGCGGCACTAGCGAGGCATCCAGCAAATACATCCCTATTACAAAAGAGTTAATTAGAAGTAATACCATTACCAGTATTAAGCATTTATTTAGTTTAGCTAAATATGATAATATTCCTAAAAGCTCTATTGGTAAAGGTTGGTTAATGATTGGTGGTAGCACACAATTACAAAAAGGAGCTACTTATTATGCCGGCGACTTAAGCGGAATACAACAAAAAAATCTACCCTTATGGTTTAGGGGCATGGGCTTATACAAACCTGGTAAAAAAATAGCAAGAGAAAAAGACTGGTCAAAAAAACTAGAAGAGGTGGTAGAAAATGCACCTAATTGGGATATTGGATTTATTGTAGGTGTGCCAGCATGGTTACAAATTTGTTTAGAAAAAATTATAGAAAGATATAACCTAAACAACATTCACGAAATGTGGCCCAATCTTGCATTTTATGTGCATGGTGGTGTGGCTATGGAGCCGTATAAAAAAGGTTTTGAAAAATTATTGGGTAAACCTATAACCTATGTAGAAACATACCTTGCAAGTGAAGGGTTTTTAGCTTATCAAAACAGGCAGCACACAAGAGGAATGCAATTGGTATTAAGCAACAATATCTTTTTTGAATTTGTACCTTTTGACGATAAAAATTTTGATACTGAAGGAAACATGGTGGAAGATGCTGATGTATATATGATACATGAAATTGAAGAGGATAAAGATTATGCAATTTTAATAAGTACCAATGCCGGCACTTGGCGTTATGCAATTGGCGATACAGTAAAATTGATAGATAAAGAAAGAAACGAGATTATTATTACCGGTAGAACCAAACATTTTCTTAGCCTTGTGGGTGAGCATTTGAGTGTAGATAATATGAACAATGGAATAGAACTTGCAGCAGAGGAAATGAATCTTATCATACCAGAGTTTACGGTGGCTGGTGTGCCTCATGGGAATTTCTTTGCACACGAATGGTATATTGGTACAGATGATAAAGTTGATGCAGAAAAGTTTGCCGCTTTGCTGGATGAAAAAATAAAAAGTTTGAATGATGATTATGAAGTGGAACGTATGCATGCATTAAAAGCAGTAACCGTAAATGTTTTACCCGAAAGTGTTTTTATGGACTTTTTAAAATTGAAGGGGAAAATGGGTGGGCAACATAAATTTCCACGAGTGTTAAAAGGTGAAATGCTGAACGAATGGAAAGCATTTCTTACAAAAACAAATGCCATTAAGTAATAAAATTTTTTTAGAAAAAATTATACATGACGGAAGCTATTATAGCAGGATTACTGTTAGGTTTGGCACTGGTTTTTTCAGTGGGACCAGTAATTTTTACGATCATTAAACTTCGTATTAATTATGGTTTAAGCAGTGCATTTTATTTTATAGGAGGTGTTTGGTTAAGCGATTTGCTATGGGTAGTTACCGCAAATGTTTTCAGCACATTATTAGAAAGTTTACAAATTTATAAAGTACAAATAGGAACCGTAGGTGGCATTTTTCTTATTTCACTTGGGTTGTATTATTTGTTTTTTAAAAAATACCATTCAAAAAAAGAATTAGATGAAGGGGTAAAAATTGGGAATGCCACGCACGCACGTTTGTTTATTACCGGCTTTTTAATTAATACGCTTAATCCGGGTGTTATTGCGCTATGGCTTGCGGCTGCCACCAAATCTATCAGCAGTACGTTGGAAGAAAAAATTGTTACGTTTTCAATATGCTTATCTATGAATATAGCTGCAGATTTTTTTAAAATAAACCTTGCCGGCAAATTACGTAATAAGCTAAATGATAAAAATATCACAATTGTAAACAAAATATCGGGCTCTATGTTTTTGTTATTCGGTGTAGCACTTATTTTTGGTGTATGGTACGCCAAACTTAAACTAGCCTTTTAACCATGCGCATAATATATATTGTAACCATTTTGTTTTTATTACCGCATTATATTATTGCACAATCCGCAGATTTTATTATTTTAAAAAAGAAAAATAAAACAGTAAAAATGTTTTATGAAGGGTCTAATATTGAATTTGTAACCAACACTGGAGCTTACAGAAATGCAGTGATTACTAAAATAAAAAACGACAGTATATTTTTAAAAGAATACCTCATAAGCCGCATACCAACTACCCTAGGTTTTTATGTAGTTGATACCATTGGTAGTTATCATTTTGATTACAGCTATAAGCAAATAGCCTACTTTGGCAAAGTAAATAAAAAGTTTAATGTGGGCGGTAGTGGTGCTGCTTTAATGGGTGGTGGCACCTTGCTTACACTGGCAAGTGGAGTGGTGTATGTAGCAGACCGAAAAAACTTTAGTCCGGCGTTAATGCTTTCTGCCATTGGCTTAGCAGGCTTAGGTTATTTAATGAACAAGTCTGCTCGTAAAGGAATTACCATAGGTAAAAATCATTACCGGCTTCAATATATGAATACCAATGTTTCTCAAAAATGAAAAATAAAGAGAAGAAAAACTGGTGGCAAAAAACGAAACGGATTTTTTTATGGCTGTTCGTTTTACAATTTCTATACATCATTATTTTACGCTGGGTAAACCCTCCTTTTACAGTAACCCAAATAGTAAGTTTGGTAAAAGGTAATGGACTTAAACGAGATT
Source organism: Ferruginibacter sp. (assembly GCA_031398005.1). Taxonomy (GTDB): domain Bacteria; phylum Bacteroidota; class Bacteroidia; order Chitinophagales; family Chitinophagaceae; genus Ferruginibacter. The sequence goes on along the minus strand of JANNMO010000033.1, from coordinate 86,776 downwards.
ATATTTCTTTTAATGAAATGAGCAGTCATGCAAAATTGGCGGTTATGGCGGGTGAAGACCAGTTGTTTCCAGACCATAATGGCTTTGATGTAAAAGCCATAAAAAAAGCAGTAAAGTACAACGAGAAACATCCCACAAAAGTTAGAGGTGCAAGTACCATTAGCCAACAGGTGGCAAAGAATGTTTTTTTATGGCAAGGCGGTGGTTTTTTCAGAAAAGGATTGGAGGTATATTTTACTTTTATGATTGAAACATTTTGGAGTAAAGAAAGAATATTGCAGATGTATTTAAATGTAGCTGAAATGGGTAGAGGTGTTTTTGGAATACAGGCTGCAGCCAAAAATTATTTTAATAAAAATGCTGCTTCGCTTGTACGACTAGAAGCTGCGCAAATAGCCGCCGCTTTACCCAATCCCGTTAGGTTTACCATAAAGCCTTTAAGTAAATATGTAGCTGCCCGTGCAGGAAATATTGTACGACAAATGAACAATTTGCAGGGAGATCCTGATATAGCTTTGCTGATAAAATGATCTTTTCGGCCACTTCATGAGCCGATTAAACATATTACTCGGCTCATGAACTAGGTGATTTGTGAGCCGAATAATTCGTATATTCGGCTCATGATACGTTTTAATTGGGAGCAAAATGACTGGCCAAATTTTACTTACAACCTTACAAAATCAGAAAAAAACATATCTGCTTTTACTGAAATGGTTGGGCATACTACAGGTATGTTAAAGGCTATTCCTGAAACTATTCAAACCGAAGCATTAATAGATATTATAGTAGCCGAGGCTATAAAAACATCTGAAATTGAAGGTGAATTTTTTAGCAGGGAAGATGTTATGTCATCTATAAAGAAGAACTTTGGTTTTCTTAAAAATGTAAAAATAAAAAATAAAAATGCAGAAGGAATTGGTGAGTTAATGATTGATGTAAGGAAAACTTTTAAAGAAGAATTAAATAAGCAAAAACTTTTTGAATGGCATACAATGCTAATGGGTGATAATGAAAATATAAAAATAGGTGCATGGCGAACGCACATAGAACCAATGCAGGTAATATCTGGCGCAGCCGGAAAAGAAAAACTTCATTTTGAAGCACCTCCTTCTAAAACTATTCCAAAGCAAATGGACCTGTTTATAAAATGGTTTAATGAAACTGCACCGGTTCTAAAAAAGAAATAAATATACCACCATTGCGTGCAGCAGTTGCACATCTTTACTTTGAATCATTGCATCCATTTGAGGATGGTAATGGTAGAATGGGGAGAGCCATTGCAGAAAAAGCATTATCTCAGGGCATATACAGACCTGTAATGCTTAGTTTATCTCGAACCATTGAAGCCAACAAAAAACAATATTACCAAGCTCTTGAAAATGGGCAACGCAAAAATGAAATTACTGAATGGATAAATTATTTTATACAAACCGTTTTAGATGCACAGATAGAAGCAGGTGAACAAATAAACTTTACTTTAAAAAAAGTACAGTTTTTTGATAGATTTAAACAGCAATTAAATGAGCGACATTTAAAAGTTATCAATAAAATGTTTGATGAAGGTTACAAAGGTTTTAAGGGAGGCATGAATGCATCAAAATATGTTGGTATCACTAAAATTTCTAAAGCCACTGCTACAAGAGATTTACAATATTTACTAGAAAATAATATCCTTAAACTTGCACAGGTTGGTGGTGGCAGAAATACAAGTTATGACCTTGCCATTTAAAATTTACTTTATAACCACCACAGTGTTTTTTGCAGGATGCAATGCTTTGTAAGCAATGATGGCGCTTATCAACATTAATAAAGATGCCAATGCAAATGAAATTCCCGAAAAATGAAATGGCGCTGTAGGTCCGGTAAAATAAGAGAACAAACCCGTCATAAGCATTGGGCCAAAAATAGAAGTGATACTGATTAAACTGGTGAGTGCACCCTGTAATTCGCCTTGTTCATTTGGCGGAACATTGCCTGATATTACTGATTGCAATGCCGGGCCACAAATACCACCCAGGCAATATGGAACAAGTATGGCAAACATCATCCAGGTTTGTGAGGCAAATGCAAATAATAATAAACCTACAGCATACAACAATAAGCCATAATAAATACTTTTTTCATTTCCAATTTTTGGATTGATGTACCTAATTAAACCTCCTTGCACTATTGCTATTAAAGCTCCAACTACTCCTAAAGAAATACCAATCATTTTCTCATCCCACCCAAGTCTTTCTATACCAAAAAAACCCCAGTTACTTTGTACAGAATGTGAGGCAATATAAATAAGAAAGAAAGCAATAATTAGTCCGCCTAAGGCTGGATATTTTTTTAGCTGAAGTAGCGAACCTAAAGGATTTGCACGCTTTATATCAAATGCTCTGCGGTTTTCTTTACTCAACGATTCTGGCAATACAAAATAACCATAAATACAATTAAGCAAACTTAAACCTGCGGCTACCATAAAAGGAATTCGTGGGCCAAACGAACCCAGCAAACCGCCAATTACTGGTCCAATAATAAACCCTATTCCAAAGGCTGCACCAACCATTCCAAAGTTTTGAGATCGGTTTTCATCGGTACTAATATCGGCTATGTATGCTGTAGCTGTTGTAAAGCTTGCACCAGTAATACCAGCAACTGCACGGCCACAAATAACCATCCAATGGTAGGTGCAAAAGATAGAAACAGATAATCAAGTCCAAAACCAAATAATGAAAATAGTAGAACAGGTCTTCTGCCAAATTTATCGCTTAAGCCACCAAGCACAGGTGCAAATAAAAATTGCATTACCGCATAAGCAGCCGTTAAGTAACCTCCCCATTTTGCAGCTTGGCTCACATCCCCATCTATCAATTGCTCAATAAGTTTTGGCAATACAGGTATTATTAAACCCAAACCGGTTACATCTAACACCAATGTAAAAAAAATAAATCCAAGGGCTGCTTTCTTGTTCATAATTAAAAAGATAAGTGCAAAAGTGCAGCAATTATTTAAACAGGCTACTATGTTTTTAGAAATTAAATTTTGATTTTGATTAAATTTAAAAATTGCACCTCATTATTGTTGGCACAATTATTCCATTTTAAAAATAAAATAATAACATGATACGTTTATATACAGCAATAATAATTGCTACATTTTTATTAGCCGCTTGTGCAGCACCGCAGCAAAAAGTGAATCAATCTGCTGCTGCTATCCCCATAGGTGATAGTTTGCCTGCACCCTTTGCTACAAAATCAAGTAAAAATTACAGTAAAGTAATTGGATGGAAAGATGGTGAAAAGCCTACAGCACCGGCAGGTTTTGATGTTAGTATGTTTTCTAAGGGTTTAGATAACCCGAGATGGATATACCAGGCACCCAATGGAGATATTTTTATTGCAGAAACAAATACGATTTTATCTGGTCTTAAAAAATTTGGTGCAGGCATTTCCCGAAAAATAAAAACACAAAACTATGGTGAAAGCGCCAACAGAATAAGGATGTTTAGAGACGAAGATAAAAATGGCAGTTTTGAAACGGTAAGCGTATTTGCTGAAAACCTTAACCAGCCTTTGGGCATGTTAGTACTCAACAATCATTTTTATGTGGCTAATACTGATGGGTTAGATATGTATGATTACACAACCGGCGATACCGTTTTGCCTACACAAAAGAAAAGAATAGTGGCATTGCCGGCGGGTGGATATAACAACCATTGGACAAGAAATATTATTGCAAATAAAGAAGGAACAAAAATATTTATCACTGTAGGATCTGGCAGTAACAATGGGGAAAATGGAATGGACAAAGAAGTGCGCCGTGCAAATATTTTAGAGATAAATCCTGATGGAACTGGTGAAAGAATATATGCATTCGGGCTTAGAAACCCTGTTGGTATTGGATTGGAACCTGTAACAAATATGATTTGGACAGCAGTAAATGAAAGAGATGAACTAGGAGATGAATTGGTACCTGATTATACAACAAGTGTAAAAGATGGAGGGTTTTACGGATGGCCTTATGCATATTTTGGTGCCAATGCAGACCCTCGCATGAAAGATGACCCACACCCGGAATTGGTAAATAAAACCATTGTGCCTGATGTAGTTTTAGGTGCACATACCGCATCTTTAGGATTAGCATTTTATACTAAAAATAAATTTCCGGCAAAATATCAGGGAGGTTTATTTGTTGGCCAACATGGTTCTTGGAACAGAAAATCATTCTCCGGGTATAAAGTAGTATTCATTCCATTTGCAAATGGAAAACCAAGTGGGAAACCTGAAGATTTTTTAACCGGATTTATTGCAGATCAAAGCAAAGATGAAGTGCGTGGCAGGCCGGTTGGCGTTACTGTTTTACAAGATGGATCTATGTTAGTGGCAGATGATGCATCAAGGGTTATTTGGAAGGTGAGGGCTAAATAAAATTAAAAACCACTGGCTTTAAAAATGAGAGGAGGCTGCATCAAAATTCAAAAGATTGTCAAATTGAGCCTGTCGAAATTGATGAGCTTTTGAATTTTGAAGTGTATTTAATGTTTCGACAAGCTGCTAATGACACATAATGCAAGACGCTTACTTTCAAGTTAATAAGCAGGTCAGCCTGAGCCTGTCGAAGACGGGTTTGATTATATAGACCAGCTTCGACAAGCTCAGCTTGACACCGTAACAGTAGCGAACTTTTGTCATTTGAAAAGAACTTAAAAAACTTTTTCTGAGTGCCTCAACATGACATACACTTCAAAATTTTGAGACAGACTCCTCTAATTTTTATTATTGAACTTTGTGATTAAACTATAACTGCCATACCTTCGCCACCTAAATTAAATACCATGAGTACAACAGGAAAAATAGAATCAAACAAAGGCACACTTGCTTTTGAATTATACGATGATGCGGCGCCAATAGCAGTAGAAAACTTTAAAAAACTGGTAGCCAAAGGTTACTACGACGGTTTAAGTTTTCACAGAGTAATACCTAATTTTATGGTGCAAACAGGCTGCCCTGATGGAACAGGTGCCGGTGGACCAGGTTATAGCATAAAATGCGAAACTGGTGGCGAAAAACAATTTCACGATCGTGGAGTTATGAGCATGGCACATAGAGGAAAAGATACTGGTGGGTCACAATTTTTTATCTGCCATAACAGACCAGGAACTCAACATTTAGATGGTGTGCATACTTGTTTTGGTAGAATTACCGAAGGCATTGAATTTTTAGACAGCATACAAGGCGGTGATAAAATGACAAAAGTAACTTTGGATGCATAAGTTATGAACTCACATTTATGAAAAAAGCGAAGAGTGATTTCTTCGCTTTTTTTATGCTTTAGCATAATTGATATTCTCTCATCCCTAAATGTAGTGAGGGCTGTTAAGTTAAGTAGCCATATAGCATAAATCTAAAGATTAAAACGAATTAATTTTAAGCTGTCATAGCATTTTCTAACAATCTCCTTACTACGCTTTGTTTACGCCTTGCAACTTGAAAAAAGCTATTATCTTTTAAAACGATCGTCTGTTTTCCCTTTTTATTATACTCACTTATATAGACGGTGTTTATTAAGTGACTTCGATGCACTCTTATAAAAAAATCATTCACCAATTGTTCTTCAAACCACTGTAATACTTTAGATACTACAAGCGTTTTACCATCAGCAAAATATAATTTACTGTAATTGCTAATAGCTTCTATTCTTAAAATTGTGCTTAAAGGAATAAGTTCTTTACCGTAATAGGTTGTAAGGCTGATGTAGTTAGTGTCCGTCATATTCTCATCTTTTATATAATTCCTAAAAATTATTTAATAATGTAAATATGATGAAATATAAACTTTCTGCATATACCCATTTTAGGGTATATTTAAGTACGCTCTACAAATCTCTACATAAATAAATTACATTTTACTGTCCTTCTCTTTATCTGCTTCCTCTTTTGTTTTATCATTTTCTAATCCTTCTTTGGCACCTTGCACCAATGATGAAATTGGGCCTTCCATTTCATCTTGAGGATCTGTAGTATTTAACGTTTTTGGATCTGGTTTTAAAGCCTCATCACTTTTTTCATTCTGTAATATTGGCTTATCATTTTTGTCTGTCATAATAAAAGGTTTTAATTATTTGTAAAAACATATCAAATGTTTGTCCACAAATTAAAGGGTGAATGAATTAACTGATTTTAAAAATGAAAGCCTACATAAAACCACTTGCTATTATTCCTATCTTCTAATAGCCCAAAAGTTTTTTTCTCCTATTTTCGCAGGATGATATCTTTTTTTGACGCAGCTATTTCCCATCTATCCATACATAAAACCGGTAATAAATTATTAGACGAACCACTTACACTGTCTAAGCAACCAACCGTTATTAATGATGAAGTTCTTCAAAACTTATTGTTGCAATATTTCCTCCTTCCATTTGAAAAAACAAATGATTTGTATAATTTATCTCATTCCACGGGAGAAAGAAATCTTAATGAAGTATTTCATTTTTCTAAATTAATATTTGAAGATCCAACAAAGTTTCACGAGCACACAAAGAATATTGCCACACATTTATACAATGTAGCCAATCATCCCAAAATAAAAGGGGGAGAAATTTACTGCGGTTATTTTGAAAAACTGCCGCTGGAAGGAAGTATGGTAAATGCGATAGGCATTTTTAAGAGTGAGAGCAAAGAATCTTATATTACTATAAATAATACAGAGCAGCAATTTGAACTTGGGTATGAAGAAGAAGCCATCAATATAAAAAAACTGGACAAGGGTTGTATCATTTTTAATACAGATGAAGGTGAAGGTTATAAGGTATCGGTAATAGATCAAACAAATAAAACCGAAGCCGCTTATTGGATAGATGATTTTTTACAACTTAAAATTTGCAATACAGCATTCAACCAAACCAACACTGTACTTAATATTTACAAAGATTTTGTAAAAAATGAAATGGACGCAGATTTTGATATGGGTAAAACTGATAAGATTGATTTGCTAAATCGCTCTATAAAATATTTTAAAGAAAATGAACAATTTAACCTCGATAGTTTTAGCTACGAAGTAATAAATAATGAAAAAGGAATTGAATCTTTTAAGGCTTATAAGGAAAATTATGAACAGGAATTTGACACCGAAATACCAGATTCTTTCAACATAAACAATGCTGCTGTAAAAAAACAGGCAAGGGTATTTAAAAGTGTTTTAAAACTCGATAAAAATTTTCACATATACATTCATGGCAACAACGAATTGATAGAAAAGGGATATGATGAGAGTAAGAAAATGAACTTTTATAAAGTTTATTTTAGGGAGGAGGTGTAGAAGGATTAAATAGGATTGCTTAATTCTTTTTTCAATTTATCGCTATTAATATACACTTTTGAGATTACACCTTTATTAACAAGCTTAATCTCGGCATCTACATTATTGTTTGAATTTTTTACTTTTTCTGCAAGCTCTTTATAAGATAAATTTTCTCCTCCTACATTAAACAATCCACTGGAAGGCTTATGCATAAAATGTAAAATGGTTTTTAATACATAATCAATTTCAACAAAATTGCTTACTCTTTCACCATTTGACCATACCGTAATTTCGTTACTTTGTTTCATTTCATTTTCCATTATTTTGTAAATTCTATCCGCTCGCATTCTTTCACCATATACCTGAGATAACCTTAAGTTTACCACATTTATGGAAGGCAATAAATAGAAATTAAACAATTGTTCAGAACAAAACTTAGAAAGAGAATATAAACATTCAAAATTTTTGGAAGGGTCTATTGCAGTAGTTTCATCATACGTACCATCTGCATTTGGATACACACCAATGGTAGATAAATTAATGAGTGTTTGGATATTTAACTCATTTACAATTTTAACTACGTTGTGGGTTATTTTATTATTATCTGTAAAAAGAGAGAATGCACGGTTGTTTGTAGCATCAGCTAAAATTGAAGCACAGTGTACAAAAACATCAATATGTATTTGATCTCCTTTGTTTTTTTGTATAAAAATATTTACGGATTCATCATCAGCAAGGTCAACAGCAAAAATATTATCATTGGCATCATTGGTTGTATTTCTACTTATTCCGTAGGCACTATAGCCAGTGCTGTCAGTAAGGAGATGCATTAGATCTCCACCAATAAATCCATTTATACCAGATATTAATACGTTCATGTTAATAGGTTTCTACAATATTTTCTTCAAAATAACGCATGGCCATTCCAAATGTTTTGGTAGGTTTCACATAATCTTTTAAAGGAAAATAATAATTTAATATCATTTCAATCTCGTTGTAATTAAACAGGCAACGGAAATAGGTGGTGCCAGAATGTCTCGCATTTATTTCAAACATTTTAGGAACTCCCTCGCTGTCTAATCTCAATTGAAAATTACATACACCATTTGGTTCTAATGCTGCGCTTAAATTATTTATATAAGTATATATTATTTCAGGAAAATCGTTTCTATGCATGGCCTTAAAAGTATCGCCCTTTTTTAATTTCCTTTTCAACACGATGGAATCTATCATTTGTCCATCAATATAAACCACGCCACAAGTGTATTCATCATCAGCAGTACCTATCAATTCCTGCACAACGGGTTTTTGAAGGGTTGCTGCTCTTTCATTTACCTCAGTCATATTTTTTACAATGCTTACGCCAATACTACTGGCGCCTGTACAAGGTTTTATAATTGCTGGAAAATTAAAACCTGCAGGTACATCCTGCGGAAAATAAGATTGAGGATATGTAAAACCATTGTCTTTTAAAAATTGAAATGTTTTGTGTTTATCATCGGCAATTGAAATAAGGTTTTCATCATTTACGATAATCTTTGTTTTTACCGCTGCCTCTATTTTACTTTTATATTTAGCATACATCGGCAAATCAAAATCTATCCCAATAAAAAGAATATCAATTTTTTTTGCTTTAAGATGTTCAATCATGGCATCTACAGCCATCTCGTAAGAAATTTCAGCCTTGGTAATATCTGGCAAAATTATATTTTCATTCACCCAATAACTACCTACTGTTTCTCCTACATAATCAAAACCAATTACAAAACTATCTTTATAAAAAGTAGATTTTTTTAAGCATTTGATAATTGCCTGCCCTACCAAACTTCCTGTACCTGTAACTCCTATTGTTAGCATTAAACCCTGTTTTTATTTTTATAATAATCAATACATTCCTGCGGATATTTTTTTGAAATCATTTCATTAATAACAACATCTACATTGTATTTTATTTCTTTAAAAGCAAATGTATTTTTTTCTACATTATAAAACCCATACGATATTATATTTATGGCAGCCCTGTTTTGTCCTACACTTCCAGGATTTATTATAGTAAATTCATTTAATTCATTTACATATTGTTGATGAGAGTGCCCAATACAATATTTTTTATCTGTCACTATTTCTGTATCTCTAAATATATATTTGTCATTAATGGTGTGTACAAAACAAACATCATTTATTTCAATTGATTTTTTATAATCAGCTATCATTTGTTGTTGACTAAATTCAGAATAACAAACTGAAAAAAAAACCTCAGATACTTTTCCAGGGTTTGAATAATTTCCTTTTAAAAAATATTCTTCGTGGTTACCAATAAGCAAGGTTTTATTTGGTTGCTCATTTAAAAGCTGTACACATTCGTTACTCCACGGTGCATAATTTACTACATCTCCTAAGCTAAGAATACTGTCGTAATTGCCTTTTTCCTTCTCTAAAATTGTTTCAAGAGCTGGTAGGTTTCCGTGAATATCGCTTAGTAGTAATAAAATCATTTTGCAAATTTAAATTTGTTTTAACGATGAAGCCGTTTGTTTCACTCCCTCGTATTGTTCAATTTGCAAGGGAATAGCACTTTTGTTTTTTTTAATCATTACTGCTTTTTGTAAACAAGTCATAAATTGATGTGATTGCAAAAGTGTTCTAATTTTTCCTGTTACAGATGGCCGAAACATATTCCATTTTAAATTTAGTGCTTCCACTTTTAATTTTGAATATTTTGCTCCTTTGGGATAGTTTGATGTCACTTCAATTTTTTGTGAATCAAACTCATAGGGATGCATGTAAATCATGGAATCGGTTTGGCTATTTTCAAAATTTTTAAAAACTTTTTTAATCAAAAGTTCAGGCATTAGTCTGATATATCCACCACCCGATACAGGCCATGCTCGCTTCATAAATGTTGCGGTGGTCATCGGTAGTTCTACTATTTCATTGCCACTTGGTAATTTATACAAAGTATCCTCTGGCGAAAAATTGGCAATGCCATACCTTGGCAATTCCACCGGAAAAATGCTGCTGTCGTATGTTAAACCAAGGTCAGCAAGAATTTCCAACAACCAAAGATTTTCTTTTTTTATGGAGAAATAAGGTGCTCTAAAACCATAAACAGCTTCGCCGATAATATCTGTTACAATTTTTTGAGAAGTGGCTACATCCTGTCTAGCTTGCTCTGGCGAAAGAGTAAACATGGGCTCGTGGTTTTGGCTGTGTAAGCCAATTTCGTGGCCACGAGCAGCTATATCTTTTACTAAGTTTGTGCGGTAAGATGCAAGGTGACCTAAAATAAAAAAGGTAGCTTTTGTGTTGGTTTCATCCAACAAATCTAGCATTATATGAGTTTGCCTCTCTATAGCTCCCTTTACAGGTTCAGTTAGTTTTCCAAAATGATATTTTCCATATTGCTGGCCAAAATCTTCCCAGTCAATTGATATGGTTGAGTTGGCCATTATTTAATTGCTTTCTTTATTTGTTCAATATATTTATCTACCACTATAGACTTTTCGTATTCCTTTTTTACTTTAATTCTACCTTGTTTACCCATCTCTATTCTTTGTTCCTGCGTTAGTTCCAGCATTTTTCTTAACCCAGCTTCTAAAGATGCAGCATTTTTGGGTTCGCATAAAATACCGTTCAAGCCATCGGTTACTACATCTTTACAACCCGTTACATTTGTTGTTACAATAGGTTTTTCCATACTGGCAGCTTCCAGCAAAGAGTTAGATAATCCTTCTCTGTAAGAAGGCAACACAAAGCAATCACATTGAGCTATAAAAGGTCTAACATCTTTTGTTTCTCCTTTATAAATAATTCCATCCTTTTTCCAATTATCCAAATCATTTTGAGTGATGGTAAGCTTGGCTGTATTTTGTAACCACAGTGGTCCAACTATCCAAAATTCGCAATCTTTATAATCTTTCAGTATATTTTTTGCAGCTACTACCAGTTCTTCTATACCTTTAATTTTTACCAATCGGCCTACAAAAAGAAATACAAATTTATTGGTCAATTCTTTTGGCTGTGGTAAAAATTTTTCCGTTTCAATACCGGAGCCTGGTATTAAAACTGCTTGCTCTTTTTTTACATACCCTTCGCCAACAAGGTGTTCAAAATCATCCATATTTTGAAAGAAAACCGTTGTAGGGTTTTTTAAAACCATGCGGTATAATAATCTGCCAAAACCATACACCAATCCTTTTATGTGAAATGGAACTCCTGTCCCTGTAATGTTTGAAAGCACCGGCACACCCAACGTTTTGCAAACTATATTTCCGTAAATATTTTGCCGTGGTGTAAATGTGAGGCAAACATCAGGATTAATTTGCTTTATAGTTTTTTGTATTCTGCGCAGATATTTTACAATTTCAATAGGGTTTGTATTGCTTGTGCCAATATCTATGCAGGTTGCTTTTATAGTTTGTAGTTGTTGCTTAAACTGATTTTTCCCATAAGACAGAATAAATACCTCAAAATTATTTGCTGCCAAAGCACTCATGAGTGCACTTCTTATCGTAACACTCGCTGTAAAATTATTTTCAAGAACAACAATTTTTTTCATCTTTTATTTCTTTTGCACATGATCATTACCTCACATCAAAATTATACAAACCGAAATCCCAATTTTGATAATCGTAAACATCTTCTTTTATATTTTCTTTATTTATAATTTCCGCACAAAAATGCAGTATTCTCGGTTCTTTAGATTTTGGAATTTTTATAAGCAATGACTGTTTGAAGCCTAATGTTCCTATAAATAGAATGAGATCAGCATTTTCATATTTTAAAATATGTTTAACTGCAGTAGTTAGGGTTTTAAGATCCTTTTTGTTTTCTGTGTTGTAAAAATCGATTAGGTAGGCAGTATTCACCCCATCTTCATTTTCCATTCTGTAGAAAAAAGAGTATTGGTCAGTTTTAATTTTTTGATGCGCATCGGTAAACCGATGCGTTTCCATTAAAGGTTCGTTGGGATGTATATGAATAGGAAAATTATTTGCAACAGCATTTTTTATACTGCTTCCCGCACCATGTACTGCTGCACTTAATTTAGAAAATACAGCCGAAGGCACATTTAGTAAAGTGTTTTTTTTGAGCACATTGCCTGCTTTAACAGGTAACGCATAATATGGAAGATTTGCAACTTCTTTCCATTTTAAAGCATGTTTAAAATACGGATATGACAAGTCGTTGGGCACTGCCATCATTACTGACACATTTTTTTGTTGCAGGAATGATTTTAAATTTCTGTACATTTTAAACATTGCCAGTGCATCTTTTCGATAGGCTTCTTTTATAAATAACCCTCCGAGATATGCAAATGTTTCTTTTTTTCCATGGTAAGAATATTGATAGGGAATTGCGGTAATAGCACCCACTACTTCACCGTTATGCTCCATTAAACTGTGGTACGATTCACCATTAGGATTTGAAGTATAATAAGTTTTAAAATAAAGTATATTAATATTTTTTTTAAAAACCTCATTAAAACTTTTTGTGAGCAGATGTAATTTGTCTCCCAATTGGCTAGTTGTATATATATTAAATTCTATGGAGCTCATATTTTACAATTTGAAAATAAATATTACTTAGTTTCATATACATAAATGCCATATAGAGTATATTATAAAATATTAAGCTTTATTTATTTTGGGTTTTTATTTTACAGGTAGCTTTCATAAATTTCTTCTTTATTGGAACCTGTAAATTCAACCACTAATTAAAAAAATAAATGAGTGATACTAAAGATTTTGTTTTGATTATTATTTTGTTAATATGCTCGATGTAATTGTTTTAATATAATTTTTTTTCAATTCCGCTACACATTTCACCTACGTTTTCATAACCACCTATTTCTTCCGATGTAAAGTTTATTTTAAAATAATTTTCAATTTCCACTATAAGTTGTATATGAGTGAGACTATCCCATTCTTCAATATCATTACTTGTAGTCTGAGACATTAAAACAATATTTTGATTATCAGTAATCTCAATGAAAATTTTCTGTACATTATTCAAAATTTCTTCGTAAGTCATTTGTTTATTTTTATATGTGTTTTAAAAGGGTTAAAACTGCTAAGAAGTAATGTACTTTCATTTTCATTATCACTAATAAATCCCATATTTTTATATAACTCTTTTACCATACCGTTTTTAGGGGTAGGTAAATACTTTCCTATTATTTTATCACAATTCATTTGTTTTGATGCAGCTACAATTTCATTTACTGCTAATTCTTCCACCCCACGTTTTAATACACGGCAACTCATAATCCATGTATTCACTTCGACAACGTTTTCCTTCTTCTCCAATAATATTAAACTTATTAAACCATAGTCACCAAACTTATCTTTTAAAGAAATACATATGGCAGATCTTCCGTTTGCTAAAAATTCTTGCAACTGTTTTTCAGTATATCTTATTGTGGTAAGATTAAATTGGTTGCTGCGTTGTGTTAGTTGAGCACACCTAGCAAGGTTAAAATTGTTGATAGATTCTACAGTTGCCTCCATTTGTAAACTGCCAAGGTATTCATCTACAGATTCAAAAGACTGTTGCATTATTACCCGCTTGCTTTCTTCTTGATATTGTTTTGTACGAATGGTATCTTCTTCTGTAAATGAAACTGTTTCAAACAAATTTAAAGATTGCAAAAATGGTAAATATTCAGCAGGATCCTCCGGTAACTCCGGTACTGTTACATCGGGTAACATGGTCTTTACTAAATTTCTTTCAAATGGATTATCATCAATAAAAACCAATGAGTCCATTCCAATATTTAATACTTCCTGTATGTATTTTATATTATCTCCTTTATTGCTCCAGTTTGCTACAAAAATAGAAATATCTTCCATTCTCAAAACCATATCTGGATGTTTCTCAAAAACCTCTTTAGCAATATGTTCATCATTCTTGCTACAAACTGCAATTAAAATTCCTCTATGCTTCAATTCCTTTGCCCAGTACTGTAATTGGGTAAATGCCTTTCCAATGCCGAGATCGCCAATTTCGATATTCTCCAGACCATCATCGCCAATAATACCTCCCCACATTGTATTATCTAAATCCATTATTAGGCATTTTTTAAATTTGCCCGTAAAAGCTAATAAAATGTCTACACAAATTTTTGCAACAATGGGTAAAAATTCGAGCTGAAAAACATTTTGGGATGTTATATACCATTTTGCAGACATAGCTTTTTGTTGCCCGATATTGTTCACTGCCGAAAGAACATCTGCAATAAATATATTTTTATTTGCTTGCGCAATATGTTGCAACTCTACATTTATTTTTCTTAATTGAAATAAGAAAGAAGATTCCGTTTTTGTCGCATAACTTCCAAAAACACCATCATTAATTTCTGGAAAATTAAAACTAATTACTTTGGCACCACTTTTTTTACTAAAGATATTAATAAGATTTTCCAGATAGTTTTTTTGATCTATTGCAAAAGTTTTCCTTTGTTCTAAGGGTAATTTGTAAAAATTACTTTGCAGTTTTTGGGTACTTTGAAAAATAAAAATGTACTCGTATTGTTCAGTATAAAGTTTATCTGCACTATTAATTATTGTTTCATAAATAAGATCATAATCAGTTTCATAAATCTCAATATCAAGCCCAGCTTCAAAACCTTGCCCACGTATTGCCATAGATAGCAATTGTGTAGCAGTATCGCCCAGCAAAGCAATCTTTACAGGTTTAAAACCAGTAAAATCTTTTTTTAAATTTTTTTTAAGTTGATTGAAATTCATTTTAAGCGGATCTAACTATTTTAACAACCGTAAGGGTATTTTACTTTATTTTTAATTCGTTGTTTATTTTACCCGAAGTAATATAATATGCAAGTTTTTTTTCAGCCACCATCACTAATACATTAATCCTTTCTTTAAAATATGGTTTTTTTGTAAAATACAATGTCTTATAATCTTTATATGGAAGCGTATTAAGATGTGATGGCAAAGTAGGATTTGGTTGAAAAGATGGGCTTACTTCCAAAATCATTGGTTGCGTTTCTACATCGTCATTTTCCCAGCACACATCATAAGCGGCTGTAGATAGTTCCATACGTTTTGTAATATCAATAAAATAATGTCTCCATTTTTCCGGGAAATTTCCAAAATCAACACTACTTCCACGGTTAGTAGATGTAGGCCTCCATTCTTTATCATTATTTATACGCCAATAATATAGTATAACCTCATCGCCAACAATCGTTACTCGTATATCTTTAGTCATTTTTACAATCTGCTGTGCTATCACAGTTGCTTCTCCTCTATGCAATAAATCATTTGTTGTTTCTATTAAATTATTATAATCTACAATCTTATGGAGACCTTTGCTACCTTGTGAGTTTACCTCCTTAATAATATATGGGTATGATAATGAAGCAAACGATTTTAAATCTTTCATTGTATCCAATACAAAAGTTTTTGGATGGGATATATTCAGTTTCAAAAACATTTCCTGCATATAATCTTTGTTTTCCCAAAATGCTACTTCTTTAGAATTTAAGAAAATGGTATTATTTTGAGATTCCAGCGCTTTAGCTACCCCCAATAAAAAAGGGGGATAGTGTATAAATTTAAAAATATTTAAAAACTCATGCGATACTTGATAAATAATTTTAGAATCTTTTATTTTGCCAATTTTTCTGCCAATTATCAACCTATAAGGAAGACCTGCATTTACAACTGCTATTAAGTTCGCTAATTCTGCAATTATTATTGAACGCCCAAAATATTCAAGCTTTTGATGCGGATAATTAGGCCAGACCCATACCACTAAGCTTGCTTTTTTATTGTGAAGCTTAATTGCTTTCACCCAGTTTAATTTAACGAAAAAAAGATACCCCAGACCCAAAAATTGATTTAAATATTTATACATAATTTATTGTTGAAGATGCCCAAAGTCATTTATGCCTTTGTATTTTAATTTTAGTTCTAACACTGCTTTTATAACATTGTCATATTTTTTGATGTTTCCATTTTCATGGTTGTAACACAAGTCATCATAATATTCTACTTGCAAACCTTTATTAATTGCATCAGTTAATATTTTTATTTTTTTTGAAGGCTCTGTTACAAAAATAAGTTCGTATTCAGGTGTATTAAAACCTCTTTTTTGTAGCCATTGCTTTGTTGAAGAATAGGTAATAATATTTCTTGCAGAAAGAAAATAAACCATTCCTTCTTTTCTTTTTTCCTTCACCAACTTTATCATTTCAGGAAAATCGTTTACGGCGGTAAGGTATTTTTGCCCATAAGTATTTGCAATGGTATTATCTATATCGAAAATATATATAGTACTTCCTTTTGGTAAGAGATTCATTTTTTTATTTGCAAAAGCAGTAAATTTTTTATCTACTACTCCTGAAAAAATGCGTTTCAGTATTCTTTTCATTTTTACTGAAATTTTCCTCTAAATGCTGCAGTAATTAATTTGTTTTCTAACAGCGTTCGGGACGCTACTCTTACAAACTGGCCTTCCAATCCAATTTTATCTGAGCAATCTCTTACATAAATACCATTGTCTGCCAGCAATGAAATTGTAAAATCAAAAGATGTAGTTTCATTTAAAAATTCTACTAATGCAAAGTTTGCTTTAGAAGGATATGTTTTTATGCCGTCAATAGATTGAAGATCCTTTAAAAATGTGGCCGTTTCTACAATGTATTTTTTTCGAACTACATCATATTCTTTTCTAAAATAATCGTTGGCATATAATTTAAAAAAATAATCTGCAAGACCAGATACATTCCATAAATATCCGTTCTTTAATAACTTAGCTACACGGTTTTCATTCATAATGGCATAACCTGCACGTAGTCCTGCAATACCAAAATCTTTCGACATACTTTTTACAATAATAAGATTTGGGTTTGCAGCAATTAAACTACCACAACTTACTTCTTCCATTGCTTCACTCTCATGTGCAAAATGTATAAAACTCTCATCAATAATAAGATTGCTTACAAAATTTAATTCTGTAATAATTCTATTTACATCACTTTGTAAAATATAACCTCCATTAGGGTTATTAGGATTAATTAAAACAATAGTATCTGGTTTTTCGTTTTTTACGAATTCAATATAATCTTCTACATTAAGTTTATAATCCTCACTCTTTTTTAATTTGTAAAAAACCACCTCTGCATTTTCGCCCACAAATTCGTAATAAGAAGAAAATGTAGGAATAATAACCACAATTTTTTTTGCTAAAAAATTATGTAATACTGCTTGTATTGCTTCTATTGCGCCATTGCCGGCAAAGATATTTTTTGCAGGTATGCCGGTTACTGTAGAGATGGAATCGGCCACATCATGATTTTGTGGGGGATAAAATTCTAGGGTACGACGAAGCAGATTGGTTTCAATCAAATCTTTATTAAGATGCTCCAAAAATAAATCTGTAGCATATGGGTTAGATAAAAAGCATGCGTCAACCTCTATCTTAACTTGAGGGAGTTGTTTTAAAACAGTTTCAATACTGGGGGAATGTGTGCCTGATACCGCTTTAAGTTCTTTTATTTTATCGGCTATTTGCTGTTTTGTATTTATTAAAACTGTATTACTGCTCATTTACTGCTTTTATAATGATAACCTGTGGTAAGGTTTTTTTAGATAATTTTGCAAATATAACAAACAAATGCTTTGCCATAGATGCAAATGCTATAACAATTAAATTTTCTGACGTGCATTCAATTGAGTTTAAACACAACATTTACAAAGGATTTGGATATATAAATATTGACTTGTTAAGGAATCATGAAGAAGTTGTGGAAGAAAGGGCAAGCTCTTTGGTCAAGTACCTAAGAAGTATTGAAAACTATGTTGTCATTCCTTCTATTCTTATATGTAATCAAACAAATACTATTATTGATGGGCATCACCGTTGCTGGGCTTTAAAAGAATTAGGAGTAAAAGAAGCACCAGTTACTTTTATTAATTACAGCCATGCAGATATTGTAACTCATTTAACTGAAGGAATAATAACAAAAAAAGAAATTATTGACGCTGCATTATCGGGTAATATATTAAAGCCAAAATCCAGTTATCATCATGTAATTGATGTTTATGGAGAACCGATGCCTTTGTTGCTTCTTTCTTCTTTATCAAAATGTGAACTTGGTAGATAAAATTTTATTACAGCAAATCATAAAACCGTTCGATTATTTTTTTACTTTCTTACACTTTGCTTTTAATTTTGAAACTTTTACATGTTAGGATACGATTTTTTAGTGTGTTTTAAGCATTTTAAAAAATATTCTAAAGATTTTTTGCATGTTAAAGAAATAAATTTTCATCTATTTATTGAGGTAATAAACCTGGCAGACTTTTTAATAATTCATCTTTATTTTCCAAAAATTAAAAACTACTGTTGAAAAGTTTCCTTGAATTTGATATTGCGTAAACATTTCTAATAGTTGAGTTAGGGCTTCTTGCACTCTACAATATTTTGACAATACTATGTTGGAGTAGCATGGTCTCCAACTCTCCAATTCAAAAATTTAAAGAAATAACAAATTTGCCTACATTGTATAAATTGGCACTTAAGGTATTAGAATAATTTTAAGGTTTAGTTTTCCTTGGTTGAATGACAGTTTTAAGTTGGATACTTACAATGATAATTATTAATAAAGGCATGGCCGAAATTCTATATCGAGTTAATGTGCCAAAATTTGAAGTATAAATAGAAACCAGTCCTGAGAAGGCAATTACATATACCAGTACAAATGGTGTAAGAATATCATGCTTCATATTATATTTAAAGTTTTTTAACCCATGTTTAAAAATACTGTACAGGAAATAGATAAATAAAATGGTATTTTCAAAACTGCTGACTAGCATAAGAAGAGAATTGCTCTCCCATAAGAATGGTCTAAAAAGTGTTGTAAATATGGCTACTGGTATAGTCGTAATTAAATCAGACAATGTAAATGACTCACTTGATATAATATTATAGTTAGAGCCCCCGCCTATAGAATCATATAATACTTTATTAGATAAAATTTCACTTATAAAATCACCTAACAGCTCTTCTTCTATATACGAGTAAAAGACATAAAAGAGTATTGCAACAGTTAGGACAAAAGTAAAATTTAGAAAATATTTAAATTTCACCAATTTGCTTGTATTTAACATCCGCACATAAAGCATAAAAACCAATGATAATACAATTGAATAAAAAACATATGACCTTACTACGTAAATCATGTAAAGCGAAATGGAAAAAATAAGCCATATTTTTAAGTTTTTAAAAGATCCTTTCGATAACTCATACAAGGCATAAACAAACCAACCTAATGCACTAAAACTGATGGTATCTTTAAATATACTCGAACTATAAAAACAAACTGAAGGAAAAAAAAGAATTCCTAATTGCAATATTTTTGAGTTATAGGGGAATGCTTTTAAAGTAGTTACATACAACTTCCATACTCCGAAAAATGAAACAAATGCAAACAATAGTGAGGTAAGTAAAAAACTTTTAAGACCCGGATAAGATAATAGAAAAGAAATTTTTTCTAAAAATGCTCCTGAAGGGGCACCGTGGTTATACCAACCATGATCTCTAAAATCTTCGCTTTTAAAATTTAAATATTCAAAAAACCCTAATTGTCCGGTTTCCACTTCATGTCTTGCTTCTATAGATTCCGCAAAAAAACTAATACTATCACCAACTGCACCATATAGGAATACTATAACCAAACAAAATAGCAAACAAAAAAAGTATTTATAATATAATGCCCTAAAAAAAACTTTCGACAACTGTTTATCGGGTTTGTAAAATATCTTTAGCAATATCACAGATGTGATAGCAAAGATGAAAGCTAAAACAAAATCATACCAATAAATAGATATATTGTACAAAAAGTAATAGTTAGAATTATGAAATTATGGAGGGTTCTTTTGTAAAATTTGTTTCTTTATAAACCTTACTAATAAAAAATAAAAAAACAGTTACAATAAATATGTTTGACATTAAATATGCTATGGATACTCCCATGGTTTTTTGTAAAGTTGGAGCAATATAGTAGAGAATAGAATTTATGATAAGCAATATGAATGATATATACATTCCAAGTTTCTGCTTACGCATAACTACAAATATGTTACCCAAAACACCGGATAGAATAGCAAATGGAATACTACAGCCAGCAATCAAAAAAATGTTGCGTGCATATTCAGGCATAGTTCCAAAGATCTTAAATTGTATAGGAAGCGTTATAAAAAAAACTGCAAGTAATCCCAATCCCATAAAAAATATTGTAACACTCATTTTTTTCAAATAAACAAAAAATGCTGCTTTATTCGTATTAAATAATATGGTTAGTCTGGAAAAAAACACCACCCCCAAAGCATTTGCAAATGCTGTAAAAACAGTAACCATCATAACCGCTCCTGAAAAAACACCACTTACAATTTTACCAGAAATTGCAAAAACAAATATTACACTTATTCTAGAACTGATTTGGAAAAATATAGAATTAACAATCAGTGGCCATGCTTCCTTAAAAAAATATTTTTTGGTATTGTTTATACCAAATTCTTGAAAAATATTGGTTCCAATTTTAAAAAGGTTTTTAGAAACTAAAACATTAATTAAAATAAAGAATAGTGCTACAAAAATTAAAACATAATAGACAGTTTGGACCGGGTATTTTAAATATGCAAATAAAAATATTAATACAATGTTTGCTATAGCATTGGATGTTTTTATATATGCATATATCTTATAATTGCTAATTGACTGATAAGATGTATAAAATGTTTCAGAAAGTGAATCCAACCCTTTTACAAAAATCATGGCCATTACAAAATAAGAAATTGTAACATCTTCATTACTCAAAAAAAATGAAATACTTAAACAAATCAGTAAAAATGAAACTAAGAGAATTACTTTAAGTTGCAATACATTTATGATAAAATTTGTTACGCCGTCTGATTGGGTAATAATTTCTCTTCTTAGTAAAGGCGTTAATGCACCGCCTATTCCAATCATTGAAATTTGTGCAATAGTATAGGCAAATGTAAAAGTGCCAAGTGCTGCTGTATTATAATATCTATTAAGAATAATGTTTATTCCAAATAAAGCCCCAAGCATTAAATATTCTGTAAAACTTACAATTGCCCCTTCTTTAAACAAATCGGGCATTTTTCTCAGTTTTGTTGACTGCTTAAATCCATTTGCCACATCTTTTAAATTGCTCAAAATAAATTTTCAGTTAGCTTTTTTGAATGCTTCTTTTACTTAATACGTCTTTAAGTGCGTTTATATATAAATTTAAAACGTTGGTATAATCATGCCATTTGTAAATAAATTCAAATCCTTTTTTACCCATCGCTTCTTTTTCTTCATTAGTCATATTATATACCTCATGCAAACGGCCTTCAATTTCTTTTTCAGTAAATGCGTATAAAATTGGAGGCATGTTTTCTTCATAAAAAGCTTTTTCAGTAAAAGCAGTAATAAGTGGTTTTGATGCTGCCAATGCCTCTATAGCGCCTGAACCAAACCCCATTTTGAGGTTCCCTTTATCTAATGGGTATCTAATGGCTAAGTCATCGTGCCAAAATTGATCAACCACTACACAATTTGGCATAGACTCGTAAGCTCGTACTCCATCTTTATCCATTTGTTCTACCCACTCCACATATTTATCTATACCAAAATCTGAAATTATTTTTTTGCTTAAATGCACATCAACTCCTTTGTTTACCAAAATCAATTTTACGTTTTTGTTTCCGTTTGTCACAAAGGATGCAAAAGCCCTCAAAAATTTATCATTACCTTTTACATCTAGCCAAATAGAAGAAAATGCATGGCGTGCAATCATAAAAAATACTATGTCAAAGGTTTTATATTTTTCATACAATATGGTATCAGGTTCTATGGAATATTTATTGATGTCCCATGCCAGCCTTGCTTTTATGGTTTTTGATTCTAAATTGAATTTTTTGATATAGGGATTAATCTGGTAACCCATTAGGACCATTATTTTGTCAGCATAATTTATGATAGCCTTTTTTTGAAGAGGGGTATAAGTTAGAATTTTAACCAGTCGTAAAAATTTAGCTTTTAAGCTTGATTGAGTTCTAAACACTGAAATCAATTCTTCCTTTACATCTATACAATTCAAATCGCCTCCTACTGTATAAAATACAAATGGAACATTTGCTTTCATGGCCACTATAGGGCCAAAGCAGGAAACCAATGCTACATCACATTTCCCAAAATCTTTAATCATTTTTTTTGTATTCTTACTTGGAAAAAGAAAGAATGGCTTGGTAGGATAATAATGAATCCAAGCTGGTAAATTTGTGGGAGATAAATCTTTGTCTTCCCACCATGGGTAATCTTGACTTGCAGATGAATGATCGTCTAAAAAGCATTCTGCATCAATACCCAATTTTCTTAAAAAAATGGTAAGGTTGTAAGCATTGTTTAATGTATTACCATAAAGGTGCACTTTCATTTTAACTTTTTTACTACAATTGGAGAAACAACTCCTAATGTTTACTTGTTTTTAATATTTATTCAAAAAGCAGCTTATATATAATAAATTTTACAATCTTGTATTTGTTAAAAGTTATATGAACTCTTAAAAAATCATTTGATTAGGTTTTCTTTTTTATTATAATTTATACTGGATATTACGATAGTTGAGGTAAGATGATTCCCCCTTATCTTTCTATATTTCTTTAGCTGGATTTCCTGCTATTTTACTTCCTTCAGAAAATGATTTATTTACAAAACTATTTGCACCTACTATACATCCATCTCCTAAAATAACTCCTTTAGATATTATACAATTTGGAGCTACATAACAATTATTCCCAATAATAGTTTTTGCATATTCATAGGGTTCTTTGCCACCAGTTATTGCCCACTGTACTGTATCGTGCGTATAGATTTGAACACCTGCAGATATACTACAATTGCTACCAATTTCTAATTTTCCACTGCCGTCCAACACAGTAAAGGGGCCAATCCAAGTATTTTCACCAACCTTTACTTCTCCAATAACCAAGCTGCTGTCATATATACTTGTTCCTTTTCCAAAACCAAGATATTTTGCTTTTTCCCAGCGATCCGTTAGGAGTTCATTTAATGGAAGTACCCGATTAAATTTTAGTTTAATATTATTTCTCTTTATAAAAAAAAATCTTCTGAATACTGCTGCTAAATTCATACAAAATATATAATGGTGTTACACATATTTTTTAAGCTATGTAGATTTATTTATATTTTTTCCCCATGTAAAAATATCCTACACCACCATTCAAAACTCATAAAGCTCCATATCAGCAATCTATGATTAATGCGCAATTCGCAATGTTCATAAATAATTTTTTCTATGTAATCAGGATTTATAAATTCATGGCTTCTGATGTTTTTCCCTAACAGTAACTCTTTTACATAAGCAGCATTTTCTCCCCTGTACCAACTTTCGTCAGGTGCACTAAAGCCTTGCTTTTTTCTGTTTACAATTCTTTCAGGTAAAATATCTGCCATGGCTTTTCGCAAAACATTTTTACCGTCATCATACGCTAAAAACTGTGCTTTCTTGTTGCCAGCAGTATTCTCGTCAATACGTTTCATATTTTCGAGGTTCCCCAGCTTATGCTTTACAGGAATTTTTTGCGCAAAATCTACCAGTTCATTATCTAAAAAGGGGAATCTTTCTTCCAAGCCATTTGCCATGGCTAACTTATCGCCCACTAATAACAATCCGGGTAAAAATGTTTTAATTTCAAAATACAGGCTGTTTTGAATATGCTCTTCTGGGGTAGCATATTTTAAGTTTTTATTAAAAGTAAAAACTCTTTCAAAAACTTTTCGGGGTTCATCAATATCCATTTGGCCAAACACTTCTGTCTGAAACAAATTTTGCTTGTCATCATCGTTTACCAAACGCTGCCAAAAGCCATAATAATTATTAAAAAAATCTTTTTGGTCCAGCGATTGAAATACCCTGTAATAACGCCATGGGTAACCGCCATATAATTCATCGCCACCCGTGCCTTGCAAGCATACTTTTACAAATTTGCTGGCAAGTCTACTTATGTTATAGTTAGGATAGCTCATACCCACCCGTAAATCTTCCAGATGCCATATTACATTGGGTAAACTTCTTCGTATGTCACCTGCATTGAGCACTTGTTCATAGTGCTCACTTTTTATAAAGTTGGCAGTTAATTCTGCGTCTATTCTTTCATCAAAACCCGATTCATTTCCTTCCACTTCGCTCATTTCAAAACCTGCAGTAAAAGTAAATAGCCGCTCCACATGCTTGCTTGCAAGTACACTTAATGAGCCACTGTCCATACCGCCACTTAAATAACTGCCTACAGGCACATCGGCCACCATTTGTTTTGCTACAGCGTTTTCTAACAGCCTTTCGGTTTCCAATCTTGCCTCATCTGCCGTCATATTATAATCAGGCTTTGTAAAATCAAAATCCCACCACGAGTTATGAAGTACCACTTTGGTGCTGGTATTTATAACAACTGTATTGGCGGGGGGCAACATGGTTACACCCTTAAATAAAGTATTGTAAGAAAACACATTTTGAAAAGTAAAATATTCATTCAAGGCATGAAGATCTACTTCTATTTTAAAGCCGGTATATTTAATGATGGCTTTTATTTCTGAAGCAAATAAAAGCGTTTCCCCATTAAACCAATAGTACAGTGGTTTTACACCATATCTATCTCTGCTTAACCATAAGTTTTTAGTTGATTTTTGATAAGCACCAATAGCAAACATTCCATCCATTCTTTCAAAAAAAGATACACCATATTCTGCAAGCCCTTCGGTAATTACTTCTGTATCGCTTGTTGAATAAAATTCGTGCCCTTTACTTTGTAGATCAACTTTTAATTCTCTAAAATTATAAATGCAACCATTAAAAACAATGATCCAATCGCCATTGTGAGATACCATTGGTTGGGCACCTTTGGAGCTTACATCTAAAATAGACAATCTTCTGTGACCTAGTGCTACATTATCTTCAATAAAAATACCTTCACCATCTGGACCCCTATGCGCTAAAGCATCTGTCATTACCTTAATAGTTTGATGGGCTACCGGTTTATTATTTAAATGAAATACTCCTGTTATACCACACATAAATTAAATAGCTTTTAATGCCGCAATGATATAATCAAAATCTTCTTTTACCATTTTATTGTGCAAAGGAATACTCATAGAATATTGATCTGCTTTAAATGCATTGGGGAAATCTTGGGGTTGAATGTTGTACATTTTTGCATATACATCTAACATATGTACAGCATGCGTACCTGGCCTTGTGCTGATACCATTTTGCTGCAGTATTTCCATCATATCGTTGCGCTTCATTGGAGCAATACTTTCGTCAACAAAAGTTACAAAACTCTGCCATCCGTGCTTATACCCTGCAGGTACATCCGGCATTTTAAGCCATGGAATATCTTTTAAATTTTCTTTATAATAGTCCGCCCATTCTTGCCTTTCATCTATAAACGTATCTAATTTTTTCAATTGCACTACGCCTATTGCACCTTGAATATCTGTCATACGATAATTATACCCTACTATTTCAAAGGCAGATAAAATGTATGGTTTAGGGCCATGGTGTCTTTGCTCTTCCGAAATAGAAGCTCCATGATTTCGCAATCTGTCCATATGTGTGGCCAGCTCGTCGTTGTTTGTAGTTACCATTCCACCTTCGCCAGTAGTTACTGATTTACGTGGGTGAAAACTAAAACAACCAATATCTCCTAAGCCACCGGCAGGTGTACCATTTAATGCGGCACCGGCTGCACATGCACCATCTTCCACAATTTTTAAATCGGGGAAATTAGTCTTTATAAAATCAATATCTGCACACAATCCAAAAAGATGCACAGGAATAATTGCTTTTGTTTTTGATGTGATCTTATCTTTTATTTGATTTACATCAATGTTAAAAGTATTGATATCTATATCGATAAAAATAGGAGTAGCTCCGCAATATTTTACTGCATTAGCGGTGCTTACCCAAGTAAATGCCGGCACTATCACCTCATCACCCACACCTACACCACAAGCTACTAGTGCCAGGTGTAATGCAGTAGTACAATTACTTACTGCATAGGCATGTTTTACATTGTGTCTTTCTGCAAATAATTTTTCAAACTCTCTTACTTTGGGGCCTTGTGTAATCCATCCACTCATGATAGATTCTTTGGTAGCTTCCCATTCTTCTAAACCCATACTTGGCAAGCCAATGGGAATGTTTCTTTTTTCCATTATGTATATTTTATTAATTAACCTTTATCTAAACCTGTATCAATTCTCCATGCGATGAGTTTTTGTAACCCTTCTACTAAATTATATTTGTATAAAAAGCCAAGTTCATTTTCAGCTTTAACTTTGCTTCCAATTCTATTTTGTACCAATGCCCGTGCATCATCTGCACTGTATGGTTTGTAAGTAACCTTTAGGTCAGATTTTTTAAGATCCAATATCGTATCACAAAGTTCTTTAATGGAGGTTTGTACTTCTGTACCTACATTATAAAATCCAAATTGAGTATCAGATTTTAATGCCTGCACATTACATCTTGCTACATCTTCCACATAAATAAAATCGTATGCCTGGCTACCATCGCCATTAATAACCGGCGCTTCGTTGGCTTCTATTTTATTAAGCATAATAGGCACTACACCTGTATATGCCGCTGTTTGATCTTGATTAGGGCCATATACATTCATATATCTTAATCCAATAACCTGTAAGCCATATCTATCATTAAATGCTGTGGCCATGGCTTCGCCTGCAATTTTGCTGGCGCCATAAAAGTTTTTGTTGTTGTATGGATGCGCCTCCGTCATAGGTAATTCAACTGCATCTCCATACACTGAAGCTGATGAAGACCATATTAATTTTTTAATGTTGTTTTTTACACAAGCTTCTAATACATTAAATGTACCTGCTATGTTTACATCAAAAGCAGTGCGGGGAAAATCTTTACAATGCAGTAACCACATTGCAGCCAAACAAAAAACATAATCTTTTCCTTTCATGGCCTCGTTTAAAATATCAATTTCTCTGATATCACCGCCAATTGGGTAAATTGTACAGCGAGGATCTTGTAACGATTCTGTTAAGTATTCTTTTTTACCTCTTGCATAATTGTCATACACTACAACTTCTCCCACATTTTCTTTTAACAGTTCGCTCACTACATAGCTACCAATAAAACCTGCGCCACCAATTACTAAACATTTTGAATTTTCTAAATTCATACTTCTTATTTTTTATTTTTTAAAATTTCTAATATCGTGTACCAATTGAATAGCTCTTTTTGTTTCTGCTATTCTAAATCCATTTCCGTTTAATATTTCTTCGTACGACTTTGTATGCAATTCAGTAAATCCTTCGCTAAATTCAAATGCTTCTCCATCAATATCGAGGGTTCTAAATGTTCTTTTACCTGCTGCTGCAATTTCAGGAGGCAGAGTGTTGGCATCAATGCTTAACATCCATTCTACGTTGGCTTTTTGCAAGGTAAGCTTGCCAGATGCTGTGTGGTTGCCATGTTCAAACACTTCATTTTTTTCTACCTCGCCAAAAATCCACATAAGCATATCGAAAAAGTGTACTCCAATATTAGTAGCAACACCACCACTTTTATTCATATCACCCTTCCAGCTTGTATTATACCAATTACCTCTCGATGTTATATATTTTAAATCAATTGTATGTTTTGTACCAGAAGTATCTGCATCAATTTTTTCTTTGAGAGCAATAATGGCTGGGTGTAGTCTTAATTGTAATATGGTATAAATATTTTTACCAGTTTCTTGCTCCAATTCCATCAGTGCATCTATATTCCAGGGGTTTAAAACAATAGGCTTTTCACAAATAACATCAGCACCATTTTTTAAACCAAAACGTATGTGAGAATCATGCAAATAATTGGGAGAACATACTGAAACATAATCAAGTTGTAAACCCTGTCTTTTTAATTTATCGATATGCCTATCAAAACGTTCAAACTCAATAAAAAAATCTGCGTCGGGAAAATAGCTGTCTAATATACCTACTGAATCATGCTTATCTATTGCAGCCAACATGTTGTTTCCGGTGTCTTTTATTGCCTTCATATGGCGTGGTGCAATATAGCCACCTGCACCAATTAAAATAAAATTCTTCATTGCTTATTTACTTCGTTTTACTAATCCTTGTTCTAATGTATATTCCTGATTACTTTCTTTACATATTGCCAGGCCACTTTCATCAAAATTTAATTTATGCCCAAATTCACTCATCCATCCTTTTTGCCTTGCAGGGTTACCCACCACCAATGCAAATGCTGGTACATCTTTCGTAACCACTGCACCTGCACCAATAAAACAATACTCACCTAAAGTAACTCCACATACAATGGTTGCATTTGCACCAATAGAAGTACCTTTTTTTATTAATGTTGTTTTGTATTCATTTTTTCTTGATACTGCACTTCGTGGATTAATAACATTGGTAAGTACCATACTAGGACCTAGAAATACATCATCCTCACATATTACACCTTCGTAAATGCTTACATTGTTTTGTACCCTTACATTATTTCCTAAAACTACTTTTGGAGACACAACCACATTCTGACCGATATTACAATTTTGGCCAAGGGTAGCGCCTTTCATAACATGGCTAAAATGCCAAATTTTTGTTCCGCTTCCAATTTCACAACTTTCATCTACATAAGACGATTCATGCACAAAAAAATCCTTATTCATTATTTTATATTTTTTAAATATTCTCCATAGCCACTTTTTTGTAAACCCTCTGCAAGTTCATCAAGTTGTTCTCTGGATATATATTTCATTCTGTATGCTATTTCTTCCAGGCATCCAATTTTCAACCCTTGTCTTTTTTCAATTACTCTTACATATTCACTTGCATCGTGCAAGCTGTCAAAAGTACCAGTGTCTAGCCATGCAAAACCTCTATCAAACACACTTACCTTTAGTAATTTATTTTGCAGGTATATTTTATTTACATCTGTTATTTCATATTCTCCTCTTGCACTTGGTTTTAGTTCCTTCGCAATTTTTACTACACTATTGTCATAAAAATATAAACCCGGTACTGCGTAGTTACTTTTTGGATGCAAAGGTTTTTCTTCTAAACTAATTGCATTTTTATTTTCGTCAAATTCTACTACACCATACCTTTCAGGGTCTGTAACTTGATAAGCAAATATGGTAGCTCCAGTATTTGCAGCTGAGTTTTGTAATAACAAACTAAAACCACTACCATAAAAAATATTATCTCCCAAAACCAAGGCTACTTTATCTGTACCAATAAATTTTTCCCCAATCACAAATGCCTGTGCAAGTCCATTTGGTACTTCTTGCATAGCATATTCAAATTTACAGCCCCATTGATTCCCATCTCCAAGCAATCTTTTAAATTGGTCGCTGTCCTCTGGAGTAGTAATAATTAAAATTTCATTTATACCTGCCAGCATTAGGGTACTTAGCGGATAATAAATCATAGGCTTATCATAAATGGGCATCAATTGCTTACTTATTCCTTTTGTAATGGGGTAAAGCCTTGTGCCACTCCCCCCTGCAAGTATGATGCCTTTCATGATGTATGTTTATTTTTTATATTGTGCGTCGTAATAATTTTGATACTCCCCATTCGTTACATTATTGAGCCATTCTGTATTTTGCAGGTACCAATCAATCGTTTTACTTAACCCTTCCTCAAATTGTAAAGATGGCAACCAACCCAATTCATCTTTTAATTTTGTGGCATCTATTGCATACCTTAAATCATGACCAGCTCTATCTGTAACATAGGTAATTAATTTTTCTGACTCCCCATTTTCTCTTCCAAGTTTACTATCCATTTGCCTGCACAATTCTTTTACCAGCGAAATATTGGTCCATTCATTATGGCCACCTATATTATAGGTTTCTCCAATTTTTCCTTTATGAAAAATAACATCAATTGCCCTTGCATGATCTTCAACAAAAAGCCAATCACGTACATTTTCTCCTTTACCATATATAGGCAAAGGTCTTTTATTAATAATATTATTGATACAAAGCGGTATTAGTTTTTCCGGAAAATGAAAGGGTCCATAATTGTTGCTACAGTTACTGATTTTGATAGGTAAACCGTATGTATGATAAAAGGCTCTTACAATATGATCGCTACTTGCTTTACTTGAACTGTAAGGACTGCGTGGATCATAAGCGGTTTCCTCTGTAAAAAAACCTGTTTCGCCCAAGCTACCATATACCTCATCGGTACTTATATGGTAAAATAATTTTCCTTCGTAATTACCATGCCATCTTGTTTTAGCTTCATGTAACAATGTGGCGGTTCCCACTACATTGGTATTTATAAATGCTAATGGATTTGTTATACTTCTATCTACATGGCTTTCTGCAGCACAATGTAGTACTGCATTAAAATTGTATTTTTCAAACAACTTTTGTATAAGTGATGCATCTGTGATATCACCCTTAATAAATGTGTAATTAGCTTTATTTTCAATGTCTTTTAAATTTGCAAGGTTGCCTGCATAAGTAAGGGCATCTAAATTTACTATATTATAGGAAGGATAATTATTTATAAATAATCTTGTAAGATGAGAGCCAATAAAACCTGCGCCACCTGTAATCAAAATATTCATAAGCAAAATTTATTCTTTTATTTTTTTTGATGGTACTATTATTTGTATTCCTAAACTTTCTACAAATAAAATGGTTTTATTTTTTAATATCTTAGTAACTACCCCAACTTTATCTTTAAAAGCACCATTTTTAATTTTTATTTTATCATCAATTTTAAGAGCAGATACTTGAATCAAACTAGATTCGTTGTTTTCTAAAAAATCTTTGAGCGTTGCTATTTCATTATCTCTTATTTCTGCAGGGCTCCCCAACCAGTATACAAAATTGACTACACCATTGATATATCTAATATTTTTTAATTCTTCTTTTTTAGCTCGTACAAAAACGTAAGATGAAAACAATGGAACCTCTACATTTTTTATCCGGTCAGACCATTGCTTTTCTACAATTTGCATTGGGCAATAACTTTCATACTTTTTTTCTAAAAAAAGCTGATATACCTTTTTTTCGCACCTCGGTTTTGTATAAACTACATACCACATTTGCTTGTGTTTTACATGGCTTCGCCCCGTCAGTCCCATGCCTGATTTTAAAAAAATGCTGAACGCCATTATTTATGCCACATCAGTAAACTCTCTTGCTCTTCTTTTAATGAAAAAACATTTTCACCATCTTCATCGCTATAAATAATATATCGTACTTTTTTTCCTATCAATTTTTCAGCTTTATTTATCAATTCTATCAAATAGTTTTGATTAACGTTGCCTATAAAAGTTAAGTCTATCACATCTCCTCCAATACCTTTTGCATAATTACCCGTTAAATACACTTTGCTCACATCCCCCAGTTTTTTTATTACATTCTCTACAATAGTATCTATGCCCACATGTTTTCTAATAATTTGCTGCACATCAGGAAAAAGAGGATGTTTACTATTTGCTTTAAAAATCTTTTTATTCCCTTCCACGTTTGCTTGCAACAAACCAGCTTTCTCCATCTTATTCAACTCCAACCTTATTGCATTTGTACTTTCACCAAATTCTTCTTCCAGATTACGCAAATAACCTGTTGTACTGCTGTTCAAAAAGAATTTCAGCAATAGTTTGATTCTTGTTTTAGATGGAATAAGTGTTTCTAACATAAATTGAGTAGCAAAATTACTCAATTTTAGATAAAAAACCAAAACGGGGTTTGAATCTTTAACAATATCAAATCGCTACAACGCAGATCAGTATTGTCTTTCGGCACTAAACCCATTACAATTATTTGTAACAATTCATTTACCAACAATCCTAAACTATCTTTGCCCCATATGCATTACGCTTCAGTTGAAAATATTAGTAAGTCTTATGGAATAAGAACTTTGTTTAAAAATATATCCTTTTATGTGGAAGAAGGGGATAAAATTGCCTTTGTTGCCCGAAATGGTACAGGAAAATCTACACTTCTTAAAATTTTTGCAGGGTTGGATACTGCAGATGATGGTACACTTTGGGTACATAAAGATGTTAAAGTGATCATGCTGCAGCAGGATACTCCCTTTATGGAAGAAAAAAGTATCAGGGAAAATGTGCTGAGGTTAGATAACGAAACCATCAAAACAGTAAGCGCTTACGAAGAATATTTAGATGAAGACAAAGAAGATATGGACTTGCTTACCGATATTATGGGTAAAATGGAAGAGTTGAATGCCTGGGGTTTTGAAAGCGAAATGAAACAGATATTGGGCAAATTGAATTTGCACGATATAGAAGCAAAGATGAATACGCTTAGTGGTGGGCAAAGAAAAAGAGTTGCATTGGCGCAATCTTTAATAGAAGCACAATTGCATGAAGGAAGGTGTTTGCTTATATTAGATGAACCTACCAACCATTTAGATGTAAGTATGATTGAGTGGCTGGAAGATTTTTTAAGCACACATAAAATGACCATTTTGCTGGTGACGCATGATCGCTATTTTTTAGATGCCGTTTGCAACGAGATCATAGAAATGGATGAAGAAAAATTATTTATTTATAAAGGTGACTACGATTATTTTTTAGAGCAGAAAAGTTTACGACAAGAAATTGAGGCGAGTGAATTTCAAAAAGATAAAAATATTTTTAGAAAAGAACTGGAGTGGATGCGCAAGCAACCAAAAGCCCGTACCACCAAAAGCAAAAGCAGGCAAGATGCTTTTAAAGATGTAGAAGAAAGAGTATCAGTGAAAAAAGAAGATGCAGAAGTAAGCCTGCAGGTGAAAATGACAAGACTTGGTGGCAAGATTTTGGAAATGAAAAAAGTAAACAAATCGTTTGGTGATAAAGTTATCATGAAAGGTTTTGATTATACATTTAAAAGGGGTGAACGTATTGGCGTAGTTGGTAAAAACGGTGTGGGGAAATCTACCTTCTTAAAAATTGCTTTGCAGCAGGAAAAGCCTGACAGTGGTAAAATAACCCATGGCGATACCGTAGTGTTTGGCAACTTTAACCAAGAAGGTTTATCGTACAAAGAAG
The DNA here is from genome assembly GCA_031398005.1 of Ferruginibacter sp. Taxonomy (GTDB): domain Bacteria; phylum Bacteroidota; class Bacteroidia; order Chitinophagales; family Chitinophagaceae; genus Ferruginibacter. The sequence goes on along the minus strand of JANNMO010000033.1, from coordinate 53,377 downwards.
ATAAACGTGCCATTGAATATGTAAAAGATATGGCAGAATATTTTCCACTGGCAGATGGCACAAAATTGAGTGCCAGCATGTTTATGGAAAAATTTGGTTTTAATGCGCAGCAACAGTTTACACCATTAAGTAAACTAAGTGGTGGTGAAAAAAGAAGGTTGCATTTAATGAGTGTATTGTTTTTAAACCCCAACTTTTTAATACTCGATGAGCCTACCAATGATTTGGATTTACAAACGCTGCGTACACTGGAAGAATTTTTATTGGAGTATCCCGGTTGTATTTTAATTGTGAGCCACGATCGATATTTTATGGATAGAATGGTGGAGCATTTATTTGCTTTTGAAGGCGATGGTGTTATAAAAGATTACCCAGGAAACTATACACAATACAGAGCCTACGTAAAAGAAATTGAAGCAGGCACCAGAAAAGATGATGGCAAAATGATTATGGGCAGTGTGGGTGAAAAGGCAGAGCAGAAACAAGTTGCAACAGCCACTTCAAACTCCACTGCACCTAAAAAATTATCTTACAAAGAAAAAACAGAACTCGAAAGTTTAGACAAAGAAATACCTGCTTTACAAAAAGAAAAAGAAGAACTGGAAATAAAAATGAGCAGCAATATTTCTTACGATGAAATACAAAAACTATCGTTGAGGGTTAATGAAATTATTGCGGCATTGGATGTAAAGGAAATGCGATGGCTGGAGTTAAGTGAGTAGCCATTCGCCTTTGGCGAATGGCGATTTCGTAGCCCTTTGCCCTTGGCGAATTGTTGTTGTATTTTTGTTGCCACCAATGGCACACCCTACCTCGACTTTTCCGGGAAATTATAGGAATGAACTTTTTTAATATGCGCATTAAATAAAAAAAGTCAACCTTATATCTGTTGAGTTTTACTATAAAATTTATGATAAATTTATATTTACAAAATAGATTTTTTTAATTGAAAGTAACGTATGTACAAACTAATAAAGCTGGCTCTATTCTTATTATTTTCTGCAAATACTTTTGCGCAAGAAACGCCTTTTATAAAACTTGTAAATCCCACCAAGGTTAATAACAATGTTACAACTGCCCGTCAATTTATTATTGGCAGCACCTGTAAAACCTGCACCATAAATATTAATACTACTCCAGTAAAAGTTTATTCAACCGGCGCTATGGCATTTGAATTAAATTTAAAAGAAGGCGATAGCAGTTTTGTAATAACTGCTACCAATACTGCAGGTAAAACAAATACCAAAACAGTCAATTTTTCCTACACAATACCCAAACCTGCAGAGCCGGTAAAAACATTAGGCATAGAAAATATTCAAACTTACCCCGAAGGAAATTTAACCTTAATGGCTGGAGATAAAATACAGTTTAAAGTAAAAGCCTTGCCAGCAGCCAACGTGCAAGCTTTTAATAATACCACTTTGTATGAAATGCCAGTGTCGCAAACAAAAGGTATGGCAGGTATTTACCAAGGCGAATACATTGTGAAGCCCACAGATAATTTTTCAACATTAAAAATTCCTGTAACAATTACCGGTGCAGATGGAACAAAAGTTACCAAAGAAACCAGCAACAGTTTTTCAGTAATGTCTCCCCTAAGTTCTGATGTGGCCATCACAAAAGGAAGGTTGGCACATTTAGAATACGGTTTAGGCGAAGACCGACTTGGCGGTGCAAAAATTGGTTATCTGGATAGTTTGATTCCATTAAAAATTATTGGAAAAGTGGGGAATAGTTTTAAAGTTTTATTGTCGCCCAACCGCACGGCATACATACCAGATGATGTAGTAATGCTTGCGCCTAAAGGCAGTTTTGCGGGTTATGCACTTACTGATCGCTGGCAAGTGTATGGCGATAGTGTGTATGATTATGTAACGGTTGGCCTCACAGCAAAACTTCCTTACCAGTCTATGCAGGAAATTGATCCGTCAAAAATTGTGGTAGATGTTTTTGGTGCAACCAATAATACCAACTGGATAACACAATTGCAAAATGTACAGGAAATAAAAAATGTAACATACGAGCAAATACAAGATGGTATTTTTCGCATAACAATTTTTCTTAAGCACCAACAACATTGGGGACATAGTATTTATTACAAAGGCAACAGCCTTGTGGTAAGAATTAAGCAACAGCCAAAAAGTTTGTCATTACGAAATTTAACCATTGCAATAGATGCAGGGCACGGCGGCAGCAACACAGGTGCCGGCGGAGCTACAGGCGTTTCAGAAAAAGAAATAGCGCTTGCGGTTTCATTAAAATTACAACAGGCTTTGCAAAATGAAGGGGCTAAAACCATCATGACACGTACCACTGAAAAGTTTGTTGATAACAAAGATCGAATCCTTATTTATCGGGATAACCAACCAGATCTTTTAATAAGTATTCATTTAAATTCTTCCGCAGATCCTTTTCGTGCAGGTGGTACAAGTTCATTGTATAGATATGTTGGGTTTAGAAATTTGAGTGCCGCCATCAACAAAAGAATGTTGCAATTAGGCTTAAGAGAATATGGCAATATTGGTTCGTTTAATTTTATGTTGAACAGTCCTACTGAATACCCAAATGCGTTGGTAGAAACATTGTTCTTAAGCAACCTTGCTGAGGAAGAATTAATACTCGACCCTGCATTTCAACAAAAAATGGCAGATAAAATTGTAGCGGGTATTAAAGATTTTTTGGTGGAGGTTGGGGAGGAAAAATAGTTTTTTTGTCCAAACAAAGAAGCAGCTATGGGCGGCATCGTTGTGTCACTTCCCGAAAGCTTTCGGGATACGGCATACCATTATTCATCTTTAATTGTGCAACTTAACTTAGCGTACGTTGCATGGCGCACCGCAATTATGCAGAAAAAAATTCGCTGACTCGTATCGGTTTATTTATTTAATACCTTTTCTTTTTGTATTCTCAATTAACCCTTTATAATTTTGAGAGCTAACAATTTTCTTACCTGATTTTTCCTCTAAATCTTTTCTTGCTTTTCCTGCAACACTACCACCCGCTTTTGCAGCCATTTCGTTTTGTACAAATCCTTGCGCATTTTTATTTTTAGCAATTTCTGTGGTAGAGGCTTCACCCAACATTACAAATATCAACTCTAAATCTGTCATGTGGTCTCGCAGGTTTTCATTTGCTTTTGAAAGACCTTTTAATTTTTTATAATCGCTTGGTACAATACCAAAAGTTGCTTTACTAATTTCTGCGGTAAGTATGGCATATTCCATTCCTTCTTTTACTCCTCTTTGTTTCCATTGGCTGGTTAGTTCATCTCTTACAACAATTCCTCTTATTCGTTTTTCTATCCAAGCATCACTATAGCCTTTAGCTTTGTAAGTGTCACGTATGCGTTGTTGAGCTAATTCTGGGTTTTCTATTTCTGCTATTCTTTCTGCGCCCACACTTGCTAGCCATTGCTTAAATGGTTCTGCCTTTGGTGAAGGTATGGATTGAATGATTCGAAGAATAACTTCTGTATCTGCTACATCCGTTTCTCTCATTTTACCATCCGTTGCTTTTAATTTCAACTGTCGACAAATTGTCGACAGTTCAAGCCCATCTTCGGTTTTAACCCTTGTTTTCATTTTAAACCAGTAATCTCGAGGGTTAATGCTGTCAGTTAAAACTTGTATAACATCAATTACAGAAAAATACCATCTACTTTCTTTTTCAATATAAATAGAACGAACTGTTTTACTTTCAAATAATTTGATACTACTCATAAATTTAAGATATGATTAATTTGTTTTTATTATAAGCCGGTCAGCTTAACAACGGAAATTTTCAAGCAAATTTAATCCCTGCTTTAATACATAATTCTATTCTTACTAAAGGCAGCGGACTTATTTTTTTAAGTCAGCGGCGCAGAATATTATACTGTATTGGCGGGCATGACTAAAATTTTTTTTGGGTGGTGGTTGGGTAGCAGAAATACGACTTACTGTACTGGCGGGGTTTTCGCAAGTATATCCTTTAAAGCCACTAAAACATTGTGCGAAACCCCGCCAAATGAAGTAATCTTAAAATATCTTAATCTCAAACATAGTTTAAATTTAAGAATACGGTTTTAATAATTTAGACACCATTGTGTGTCGGGATTTCACAGAGAGTAATTTTAATTTAAAATGGTATTGTGAAAACCCTGCCGAGAGGTAAAGTTTTATAGCTTTCTTATTTCAGTTCTACCTGTTGTTCTTACCCATTTTACAATGCCATCTTTCTTACTAATCCAAATTTCTCCGTAATAAATTATCTCTGGCCAATCTTCTTTTACGATAAAAGTTAAACATTTATCGTAGGTTAAATTATTAATTACTATAGATTTAATTTTAAAGTCAGAAAGTATTGTTGTTTTTTTTCTCTCCCTTATTATTATACTATCATTTTTTGAAATTGTTGGAGGTATATAATTTTTGAAATCAGAAAATTTAAGTTTTCCAATTTCATTTAATTTATAGATTGGGGCTAAATAAGTAGTATCGCCTTGAAAATTCATAGCTGAGAATAAAAAATGATTCTGTCCAATGCTTGGATTATTTTGTAATGTGTCTTTTGGATCAATTGCATAAACTATTTTATGATTATCCACAAAAACACTTTTGTAAATAACATTAAATAATTCTTTTACTGTATCTGTTTTGTCAAATAGCATTGGGGCGGGCATATTATCTATTGGTTTTTGGGCGGACACCTTTCTTGTGATTTTTTCATTTCCAATTACCCAACTACTATTATATTGTTGTACTTGATTTTCTTGCACTTTGAAATATTCGCTAATTTTTATTGTCTTACATGATAGTAAAATATTTAAAGCGAAAATGGTGAAAAATATTTTTGTATTCATAAGAGTAAATGTAACTTTTATAGACTATACTGGGGATAATAAATTTCCTGTGAATACTTTACCTCACCTTATATTATCTTAAATATTTAATTTGCCACCAATAAAAGTTCAATAAAGATCATCTGCTCAAAGTAGCCCTGATGGGCAGTAGTAGCTGCCGCAAATTAACCTTTAAAGTATAATAAACTTTGTAGCGGCACTACTACTAACAGCAGGAAACTAATGTTGAAAAATGTTTTAAATGCTCATGCTCCTCCATTTCGGGGAACCAGTCCTTTACAGAAACATTCAATAGATATTTTTTAATTTTAATCTTCTACGGCTTTATGGTAACCGGCGTGCCTACAGGAATGTAGCTGTACAAATCTTTCATTTCGGTATATTTTACAGATACGCAGCCGTCGGTCCAGTTGTAAAAATTATCTACCGTCCACTCTTCTTCGGGGCGGGTGGCATGTATGGCAATACCATCGCCAATGCGGGCATTTGCGGGTAACAATCCTTTTGATTTGCGCTCATTAAAACGGCGGTAACTTTCTGCATTGGGGTAATCGAGCAAGAGCTCCGGCCCCCATTTATTGTGTATTTTTTTTAGTACAATTTTAAAGGAACCTGTTGGTGTGCGTCTATCACCTTCCCGCATTTTATCGCTTAAATCTCGGCTGCCAAATACAATGGGGTAAGTGGCGTACCAGCCTTCATCGTCAAACACTTTTAGTTCATAATCTTTTTTGGAAACGACAATATAGTAAGGATTTTTAGTTAATATTTGGAACTGCTTTTTGGCAGTTCTTTTTTCGTATGTACGAAATTTGCCACCTGCGTTAGAAAAAGCCAAGCTGCCACTTATAAATATTAATGCAGCCATGCATCGCACAAAATAGAGTTTCATTTTTTTAGTTTTACACCTTCGGATAAAAGGGCTTTAAATGCCTTAAATTTTACAAACATGAATATAGCAAAATGTAAAATGCAAATTTGTTATTAAAATGTAAATAGTAAAAATATTGTGAGATGCGGGGGATTTTACCTGCTTATAAGATTACTGTAAAAGAGTAAGAAATAATTTTTTACAAAAATTGAATATGGCCACAAAGGCACTAAGACACAAAGGAAAAATGCGTAGGATTTTTTCTGCTTCGTGCCTTTGTGGCTTTGTGGCAACTTTACATTAACAGCAAAGCTGAGAAAACCTTTTAATTATTGCTGTGCAATGAACTTAAGCGTTTAATTTTTTTAGATACATCAAATAAAAAGCCGTTTATACTTAGACCCCTCAGCTAAATATAAACGGCTTTAAAATTGAAACATTTAATTACCAGTTGCTAAACCTAATACCAATATTATATGGCTTTAAATCTAAGCCTCTTTCAAAAATAGATTGTGGGCTGTAAGAACCGTAAAACCTTACTGGGCCTAGGCCAAGCTCTGCTATGTAGCTAAGTTTAAAACGCTCCATATCGTACTCGCCTTTGTTTTTTTGTTTGCCTCTTTCGCCGCTTTCCTGCTTATTGCGCTGGCTGTATAAATAACCTGCACTTACCCCTACACTTGCGCTTAAACTAGGCTTACCTGTTTTTTTAGTGGTAGCAAAGTTGAGCATAAGCGGCACAGTTAAATAATCTGCTGCCAGTTTATTTTTAGAGAAAGTAATAGAATCTCTAAAAACAAAAGCACTGTTTGATTGTGCGCCACCATAAGGCTTAATGCCATTTTCTCTGAAGCTGATGGGAGATTTAAACCTGTAATTGTTTAGTTCTAAACCCAAACCATATTTAAGGTTTACATTGTTTTTTACGAGCGAATATTTTTGCATAAAAAACCAAAAGTTTAAGTTGAGACTTTTGCCACCTTTTAATTTTAAATCAGCTTCGTTAAATGCCTGTGCGCCGGGTTTGCTTACGGTGTAGCCCGCAGTATTGCCATAGTTTGTATTGTCGTTAAGGTTGGCAAAACCCAAATCGAAAATGATATAGTTGGTACTTTTGCGTGGATTTCTTTTTCTATTATCTGTAATGATAATTGTAGAATCGCCTTTGGCTTTTTTATTTTTTTTAATTATTAATATACTCCCCACTCTAATAGTATCGTTGTATGCCGGGTTGTAGGTGGTATCTTTTTTTGTAGGTTCTGTTTGCGCAAAACTTGTTGCAGTGAGCACACAAAGTGCTGCTAAAAAGTAAAGTCTTTTCATGATGTTTAGTTTTAAAAGTTATGGTTGATTTATTTTGAGGCTATTTCAAAGCCTGCAATGCTTATGGAGTTTCCTGTTTTTATTTTTGCTGTACGTTCTACTAATCTTTTTACTTTTTTAAAGAAGCCACCTACTTTAGATCTTTTCACTTCATCTTCATCCATATAAAATATTTTATTCTCACTTTTTTCTTCATCGGTAAACGAAGCGGCTTTTGCATAAGTAGTTTCTAGCGGTACAATATTCTCATCCATTAAAACCGTTTTATTTTTAATGCTATTTTTTAATGTAGCTATAGCCTGCGCCGGTTCTTCTTTTATAATTGTTTTTTGAAGAGGTAAAGTTTTTTCAGTTGTTTTATTTACTGCTATCAGTTCTTCTTTATTTTGAGTATAATTATTTATATTTTTTTCTTTGGAAGTGTTTTCTGTTTTTTCTTTCTTAATTACAACAATATTTTCATTTTCTATATTTTGAATAACTACAGCGCTTTTGTTGGTTGTTTTTGTTTTAATCGGAGTTATTACTGCTGTGTTTTTTTGAACATCTTCTATAATTGGTGTAGGTTTTTTTGTATCGTTATGTTGTGTAGGTTTTTTAACCGCTACCGGATTAATTACTTCCTCATTTGTATTATACAGCGATATACCTAAAAACAAACCAAACCCAATTAATGCAGCCGCTGCAGCCCATCTTACTAACCTAAAAGCAATAACATTGTCTCTTTCTTTTTTATAAAGCAATTGCTTTTCTTCAAAAATAATTTTATCTGCTGCATTTAATTTAGTGCCAAGCAAAATATTGTATTCTTGTTGCGCTGCTTTGTTGGTAGCAAGTACATTATTTACCTTTTCCAGTTCTGTTGCAGAAAGTTCATCATCCATTTTCAATAGAAGTTTTTCCTGCAGTGCTGCATCAAAAACAATATCCTTGTATAAAAAAGTTTTGTCTGCAAATACAATTTCTTCTGCCGGCAAAATAGCTGCCATCAGCATTTGCAACTCGGGTTTTAAATCTTCGTTTTCGTTTACAAATTCTTCCACCGCTTTGCGTTCATCTGCACGCAACTCATCATCTGCATACAGCAGAAAAAAAGTTTCATAATTATGGCGGTTAATGAGCATTTTATATTTTTTTGACCGCTAACGGGGGTAAAGAAACCGCCGAGAGCGTTTTTTTTTTTTTTAAATTACATTTTCTGGTTTCACAATATATTCTCTCAATAAAAGCCTTGCACGATGCAAGTAAACTTTTACCTGGCTTTCGTTTAAGCCCGTTATTTCTCCAATTTCTGCGTAATTATATCCTTCATAATCTTTCAGCATTACCAGGCTTCTTTGTGTTTCGCTTAGCTTACTGAGTGCCTCCTGCAAAACCCTTTTGGCATTTTGTTGTTGTCCGCCCGAGCCAAGTGCCGCTTCACTAAAATCATCTTTCAGTACTATTCTTTTATGTTTACGAATATGATCTATCATATTATTATAAGCTACCGTAAATAAAAAACTTCTGCATTTTGTATTGTCCACCTGCGCCCTTTTAATCCACATTTTTTCATAAGCACCCTGCACCACATCCTTTGCATCTTCTTCATTTCGAAGATTTTTCAGGATAAAACGATACACATTGTCTGCGTAGAGTTTCACACATTCGTTATATTCCTTTTCAGTCATGCAGTGGTTAAAAGATGTGTTGTAAAGTTATTGCAAGTTGTTCATTTATTAGTTTAACGGTACAGGCTAAAAAAAAGTTACAAACGAAGTGAAATTTTTTTTTGAATGAAAGTGAGAAAAGAGATTATCAAGAGATTTTAGATAGAAAATCAATATACATTTCCTTCCAGCCAGCAAATTTTGGGTCTGTCCCTAAAAAATCGTTGTGAAAAATTGTAATGAAATTTCCGTTTACTTTTTTACAAATTTGATAATACTCCATCAGTGCTATAGCTGATGTTTGTAACGATAATTTTTCTTCGTAATAACAATTGCCATCCATAAAACAAAAAGGATGAATGCGTAGAGCGGTAATTTTTTCGGTAGATAAATCGTACCAGTTAAAACTTGATGCAGTAGAAGCCTTAAAACCATTTATGCTACCATAACCCATGCTGTAATCATCTGTAAATCCAACGCTAATTAATTCCTGATACGTTTGAGGCAGCGTGAGTTTTATATAATGCTGCCTGGATATATTGATTGTTTTTTTAGCAATATGTTGAAGTGTATTTTTTTCCTCCTCTATAATTTCTTTTTTATGGAAACTGCTCCAAGATGGATGTAAGCCGATTTCATATTTAGCCGAATGTGTTTTGATAAGCTGTTGCATAGTTACATTACTTGGCAAAATATTTTTATCATACACGCCATTTTGTTTTGCCACAAGAAAAAAATACAAGGGTTTTAAATGATATGTTTGATGAGTGGAATGTAGAAAATCATAACTATCAAATGGGTCATTTTTTTTACCGAATAAAGTTGTTAATCTGTCAATGGAAGGGCTTTTTAAAAAACCTCCAATATTTCTCAGTAACCCTTTTTGTTTATATGACCAAGCAATATCAATATCGTAAGTTGGTGTAAATGAAAATGGTTTTGGGGTAAAATTTATTGTTGAGAAATGACTAATCAACACTTCTTTAAAATGCTGTAGCCATATATTAATTAGAGGAAGTTGTAAAAACTTCTCTTTGTATGCTAATGAATTTTCGTGAGCATATCTGCCATACATATCTTTTGTATGTGGCAGGTATTCCTCATAACGGCTAAGTAAATAAAAACTTGCTGCAAAAATATCAAAAGGATAATCAGTACTTTCAGTTTTAAAAAAGAAAAGGTTTTCTCCTTCGTTAATGCAATCTATTTGTTGTGATTTTATGCTTGTTTCAAAAAGTAGGCTGTGTGGTATTACTTGAAAAGTATCTTCAAAATTGGTAGTACTATAATTTATTTTTGAACCATTATATTTTTGGAAATTTTCTTTATCTGTAGTTAAACTGTAGCCTGTTGCAAGTACTTCCTCAAATATAAACTTGCAAATGTATTGCAGGCGTGTGGTGGATTGTGGGGTGTAGATGAGGAGCATTTATTTTTTATATTTCTTTGATGGATTTCTTCTAAAATGAAATATTGATGTAATAAAAATTTCATTTTGTTTTGAATTAAATCTGTAAATAACTGCATAAGGAAATACTTCTAGATAGGATTCTCTATAAGTTCTTTTCTTCTCAACACCACTATTTGGGAAAAAACTTAGTTGATTATATTTTTTGTATAATTTTTTTAAAAATTTACTTCCTAGACCCTCTTCAGCTTTTTCATAATATTCATAAATTTTATCTAGCTCTGATAAAGCTCTTTTCGATAATATAATATGGGCAATCATTTAGTAGTTAAGATTTTGCCCTTCTTTTCAAAATGCTTTTTCACTTCTGCTAAAGTATAGCCCTTTTCTTTTCCGGATTTATATTTTTCGTAATCATTATCCCATTCGTCTAACAAGGTTTCGTCATTATACCATTGAGCTTTATCAAGATCACTCTCAATCATTGTATAAATTGCTTTAACCTTTTTATCATCTGCTATACGTATGTACTCATGCAGTTTTTGTCTTATTGCTAATGCTCCCATGTTTTTAATTTTTCATTAATTTTTATTTTTCTCTTTCCACATTTCATTAAAGGTTTTCTTGCTAAAATTTAAATCGCCTCTGTGTTTAGTCCACTGCTTAAAAATACCATTTACAAATGTATTTTTTAATGGACCATTACCCATATTCATAATACCACGGTGCATACTGCTAAACTTCCACAACTTCCAGGCGGCTTTTTCACCAAAGCTTGTTAATCCATCTTCCGCAGCTTCTTTTCTATTATCAAGCAGTAACTCGTGTAGGTTAATTTTCACCGCACATACTTCTGTACAGTTTCCACAGAGCGAGGATGCATGGCTAAGGTGTTTAAAATCTTCCATGCCTTGCAAGTGCGGCGTAATTACACTCCCAATTGGTCCGCTATAAGTAGTACCATAACTAAAGCCGCCAATGTTTTTATACACCGGACAAGCATTTAAACATGCACCACATCTTATACAATAAAGGCTTTCTCTTTGTTTGGGATTTTTTAAAATATTGGTACGCCCATTGTCTAATAATATTACATACATTTCTTCGGGACCATCCACTTCATTTGCTTGTCTTGGCCCGGCAATGATGCTGTTGTAAACGGTGATTTTTTGCCCTGTACCAAATGTACTTAGCAGCGGCCAAAACAATCCTAAATCTGTAAGAGAAGGAATTACTTTTTCTATACCAACTATTACAATGTGTGTTTTTGGAAATGCACAACTCAACCTACCGTTGCCTTCGTTTTCTGTAACAGCAATGGCCCCAATATCGCTGATGATAAAGTTTGCGCCGGTCACCCCCACTTCTGCTTCTACATATTTTTCACGAAGAATTTCTCTTGCTTTTAAGGTAAGTTGCTCCGGTGTAAGATCTATTGGTGTACCCAATTTTTCATGAAATAATTTTGCAACATCTTCCTTGCTTTTATGCATGGCTGGTGTTACAATATGATACGCAGTTTCACCATCCAATTGTTGTATGTATTCTCCCAAATCTGTTTCAATACTTTCTATGCCATGCTTTTCCAGGTTATCATTCAGATGAATTTCCTCCGTAACCATGCTTTTACTTTTCACCAGTGTTTTGCAATTTTTGGCTTCGCAAATTTTAATGATTTCCGCCATGGCTTGCTCTGCATTTTCTGCCCACAAAACTTTGCCGCCACGGTTGGTAAAATTTGTTTCAAATTGTTCCAATGTCTGGTCAAGTGTTTCTATAGCACGCCACTTAGTGTTTTTTGCACGCTCTCTAGCCAGGTGTTCATCAATAAATTGTTCTTTACCTTTTGGCACCACTGCATTATATCGACCAATATTGAAATTGATTTTTTTACGATGGTCTAAATCCGCTGCTTTAGAAGTACTTTTTTCTATGAATAAATTAGATGTTTCAGACATGGTTATTTTTTAAACGAATTTCTTTTTTAAAGCTAATTTTTAAAGTTACAGCAAATCATAATGATACTAATCAAATCCCATTCCCCTTATTTCACCACTCCCAATTCCTTACCCACTTTTATAAAAGCTTCAATGGCTTTATCCAAGTGCTGTTGCTCGTGTGCAGCACTTAATTGTACTCTTATGCGAGCTTGTCCTTTTGCTACTACCGGAAAGAAAAACCCGATAACGTAAATTCCTTCTTCCAGTAATTTGGCTGCAAAGTTTTGTGCTATTACCGCATCGTATAACATGATGGGTACAATGGGGTGTTCGCCTGGCTTAATATCAAAACCTGCTGCGGTCATTTTCTCTCTAAAATAAGTAGTATTGTATTCCAGTTTATCTCTCAATTCGGTTGTTTCACTCAGCATATCAAGTACAGCAATAGATGCACCTACAATACTTGGTGCAAGTGTATTGGAGAAAAGATATGGTCTGCTGCGCTGCCTTAGCATTTCTATCACTTCTTTTGTACCACTTGTAAAACCACCACTTGCACCGCCCAAAGCTTTGCCCAATGTTCCTGTAATAATATCAATTCTGCCTACAACATTTCTATGTTCATGTGCACCTCTGCCGGTTTTGCCCAAAAAGCCAGATGAATGACATTCATCTATCATTACAATGGCATCGTATTTATCTGCGAGGTCACATATTTTATCTAGCTGCGCAATGGTGCCATCCATGCTGAAAGAACCGTCGGTAACTATTATGCGGCTTCTCAAGTTGGAAGATTCTTTTAATTTTTCTTCTAAATCTTCCATGTTATTATGCTCATAACGGTAACGTTGTGCTTTGCATAAGCGTACACCATCAATAATGCTGGCATGGTTTAGCGAATCGCTTATGATGGCATCTTGCTCATTAAACAATGGTTCAAAAACACCACCGTTTGCATCAAAAGCTGCGGCATATAAAATAGTATCTTCTGTACCTAAAAAGGTAGAAAGTTTTTGCTCCAATTCTTTATGAATATCCTGCGTGCCGCAAATAAAACGCACACTGCTCATACCATATCCATGCTCATCAATTGTTTTTTTTGCGGCTTCAATTACTTTTGGGTGGGCAGATAAGCCGAGATAATTATTTGCACAAAAATTTAATACCTGTTTTCCGTTTACGGTTATTTCTGCACCTTGTTCACTTGTAATTATCCGTTCAGTTTTAAATAAACCGGCGTCCTTTATTTCAGCTACTTCATTGCCTATGCGGCTTGCAAATGTATTATTCATTTAAAATTTTTATGTGGCAAAAATAAACCTTTATTACCTCCCAAGGTTATTATTCAACCTTCAATTTCGTATTTAACAAGCATAAAAAAAGCAAGAATTAATCTTGCTTTTTAAATTATTTATGTAATTCAATTAACGAATATTATGAATGTATTCATTGTTTAAAAATTGCTTTTTTACATCATTCAAATCTCTTAAAATAGATGCATCAATTAATGTACCGCCCATTTCTAATTTAAACCCGCCAATCAATTCATCTTTTACAGAGGTTTCAATTTCCACCTCACCGGTTACTGTACTTTTAATTTTAGCTACAATGCTATTTTTTAATTCGTCGCTTATTGGGGTAGCAGTTGTAAGCTTTACGGTTTGTATATTTTTTAATTTATTGTACTGTGTTATAAATGCAGTCACAATTTCAGGCAAGTTGCTTTCTCTTGTTTTTGCTGTAAGCAAATGAATAAATAGGGTGGTAAGTTTACTTACTTTGCTGCCAACTACTGCTTCAATTATTTTATCTTTTTTATCAGATGTAATGATAGGGCTGCGTAACAACGCTACAAAATCAGGGTTCGATTTATTGATCTGCTGCAAAAATTTCATATCTGCATACACTTCTTCCAAACCATTCTGCTCTATAGAAAGATCCAATAAACTCTTTGCGTATCGTGTTGCTAAACGTGGGTTTTGCATAATTTGCTAATTTGCTAATCTGCTAATTTGCTAATGGTAAACATTAAACAGCTTAGCAGTTTATTCTAAAATCTAATGTCTAAAATCTAATTAAGCTTAATTTCCTGAGCCAATTGATTAATAAAATTTTCCTGTTCTGATTTGTTTGCCAATTCTCTTCTCAATACTTTTTCACTTACTTCTACAACCAATTTACCTACCTGGTTTTTAATATCTGTGATGGCTGCCATTTTTTGTTGTTGAATAGCGGCATTTGCTTCAGTAATGATTTTGGTAGCCTGCACTTTTGCCTCTTCTTTGGCATCAGCAATCATTTTATCTTTTGTAATTTTTGCTTCCTTAATCATGGTAGCTCTTTCTTCACGTGCAGCTGTAAGAATGGCTTCATTTTCATTCTTCATTTGTGCCATTTCCAGCTTTACTCTTTCTGCAGATGCAATAGATTCTGCAATATTTGTTTCTCTGTCATTCAATCCTTTTAAAATTGGCACCCAAGCGAATTTTTTAAGAATAAATAATACTATTAAAAACGCAAGAAGCGTCCAAACAATGAGACCGAGGTGAGGGAGTAATAAATCCATTTTATAGTATTTAGTATTGAATGTTATTATTTTGATGTTAGACTTTAAATATTAGAGAACTGATATTGAAGTTTGTCTAATGTCTAAGATCTAAAATTCTTGAGTCTTTAAAATACTGCATCCGCCGCCCTTTGCTTTAGATGCAGTAAAGCTTTGTGTGCAATTAGCTTTTTAATACAGCCAATAAACCTGCGATAACTGCGAAAAGGGCAACACCCTCAACAAATGCAGCAGTCAGGATCATGTTTGCACGAATGTCGTTAGATGCTTCGGGCTGGCGAGCAATAGCTTCTACCGCACCTTTACCAATCTGACCGATACCAATACCGGCTCCTATAGCTGCAAGACCTGCACCAATAGCTCCACCCATGTGTGAAAAACCGATTTGAACCTCTAACAAAGTTGTCATTAAACTCATGATACTTGTGTTTTATAAATGAAAAAAAGAATACAAAAATTAGATTCAAGATATTAGATGCTAGACATTAGATAACCAAAATCGCAATTCCTTTCTTGTGTCTAATGTCTAAAAATCTTAAGTCTAGATTGTTGGTATCACCTCATGTTTATGGCCGTCCACATCATGATCCCCACCTTCAAACGACTGACCAATAAATACCGCTGTTAAATTAGTAAAAATGAATGCCTGAATAAATGCCACCAATATTTCGATAAAGTAAATAAATACTGTAAACAATACAGAAACCGGAGAAAAGCCCCAGCCTGCGCCTTTGTTCATAGCACCAAAAATAAATATCAACGATACAAAACTTAATATAATAATATGCCCTGCAACCATGTTTGCAAAAAGACGAATAATTAATGCTGCCGGTTTAATAATTAAAACACCCGCCACTTCTACCGGTATTAAAATAATTTTTACCAAAATGGGTACGCCCGGAGGCCAGAAGATGTGACCCCAAAAATGAGAATTGGTACTAAATAAAATAACTACCAATGAAATAAGCCCAAGAACTGCAGTGAATGCAGTGTTACCGGTAACGTTTGCCGAACCCGGTATTAATCCAAAAATATTGTTGATTAATATAAAGAAGAAAACAGTTAATAAATAAGGTAAATATTTTTGCCATTTTTTACCAAGGTTTGGTTTAGCTACATCATCTCTTACAAAAGTAATAACCGGCTCCAATACATTTTGCCAACCCTTGGGTGCCGATGTTACACCAAAACCATTCTTATATTTTTTAGCAATACTCGTCATTACCAATACCAATAAACTAAGTGCTATAATCATTTGCACTACATTTTTGGTAAGAGAAAAATCATATACTTTAGAACCATCTTCCGCTACAATTTCTTTGTGTTCGTTAAATTTATAACCATTGTAGCTAGCTTCACCTTCATGACCAAAACGGCTGGAAGAAAAAGTAGATAAACCTTTTGTAGGAGAATATAATATTACAGGTAGTGGAATAGTTGCATGAAAATCACCTGCTGTAAAAAAATGAAACTCATGTGCATCCTTTATGTGATCCATAATAATTTTGGCCGGATCAAGTTTTTCTTCTTTGTGCTCACCTGCTTCTGCATGAGTAGCTTCCTGCGCATAAGATACAGTTGAAAACACGGTAAGAAAAAGGCTGAAAGCCAATACCATAAACGATTTGATGCGATTTGTTGCCATATTCACCCTCAATTTTGCCGCAAAGATAAGGGCAGAAAGGGTAAATGAGAAATTTGAGAGGAGAAAATGTTGAAATTTGAGGGTAAAAAGATACAAGATTATTCAGATTTTTATTAGCAATTGTTTTTAAGAACAAGGAATAGTTGGTAAAGTATTATTTGCATCATTAATATTGTATTTTTGAAATGATGATTCAAAAAATTTCAATTAAAAATTTCAAATCAATAAAAAGTATTGAATTTGACACTGGTCAGATAAATGTAATCATTGGTGAGAATGGAAGTGGTAAATCTAATATTTTGGAAGGGATTGCTTTGGGTGGAGCTGCTGCTGCAAATTTAATTGCTAAAGAGTTTTTATTTTCTCGGGGTGTTAGAATTACGGATGAAGGTGAAATATTTAATATAAGAACAAGACTTATAAATTTAGAATTTTGGGGCTTTTTTAAAGAAAAACATAAAATTGAAATAGGTTTCACAAAAAATAGGGGTTTTTATGTTTATCATAATTCAGGATTTATAGAAAAGTATTCAAAACAAAGTGAACCCTTGGAAAATGAGGAAATATTACAAGCCTTAAAAAATAAAGCTGTTTCAATTGTTAGCATCAAAACTTTGCTTAAAAAATTGGCATTAGAAGAAAATGAGTTTACTTCTTATTTAGAAGCTTTTTTAATTTTCTCACCAGAAGTAAAAGCTCTTCGTAATTTTTATGATGAAGCACAAGTATCACCTTTAGGAATTAATGGAGAAGGTTTATTTAACGAATTAAAAAGACTATACAACTTAAAATCACCTAAGAAAATAAATCAAATAATTAATAATTTAAAATTAATTGATTGGTTTGACGGAATGGAAATAGATAGAGATAGTTTTATTGGCGAAAAAAAACTTCTTTTAAAAGATAAATTTTTAAATAGCAAAATACAATACATAGACCAACGAAGTACAAACGAAGGGTTTCTTTTTCTGCTGTTTTATTTAACACTTTTTATAAGTGAAAAAACGCCAAAGTTTTTTGCAATAGATAATATTGAAGCTTCATTTAACCCTAAGATGTGTATTAAATTAATGGAAGCTCTTACTAAACTAGCAATTGAAAATAATAAGCAGGTATTATTTACAACCCACAATCCGTATATATTAGACGGGTTAGATATTGAAGATGAAAAACAAAGATTATTTGTAGTTCGTAGAAACCTGAATGGAGAAACTGTAATAAACAGAGTACAACCAAAGCAAAAACTTACCATACCATTATCAGAAGCTTGGATGAGTGGATTACTCGGGGGATTACCAAATAATTTTTAGTATGCAAATAGCACTCATAAGCGAAGGAATTACAGACAAACCTATTATTGAAGCGACAATTAATGCATATTTTTCAAAGAAGTTTATTGATACCGATGTGTTTTTAAACCCTATTCATCCTAAAGAAAAAGAGCCAAGTGGCTGGGTGAAAGTTTTAAAATACTGTGAAAGTGAAAACTTTAAAAGCGCTTTTGATTTTAATGAATATATTATTATTCAAATAGATTCAGATGCACATGAAGAGTACGGCGTATTTGATTATAAAAATACCGAAGAACTTTTGGCAGCAATAAAAAACAGAATAATCAGCAGTATAACCGAGCCATATTATGAAACTGTAAAAGATAAAATAATTTTTGCAATTTGTATAAATATGATTGAATGCTGGTTATTACCTTTTTTTGCAACTACAATTTCTCACAAAAGAAAAACAACAAATTGTTGTGACACACTAAATCAATATTTAAGAAAGCAAGGTTTTACATTAGACTGTACAAATGATGCAGGCGGCACAGAATATTATCAAAAAGTCGCACAACTTATTTCAAAGAAAAAAGTGTTTTTCCCCACATATAAAGAGAATGAAAGTTTAAAACATTTTGTAGAAACAGAGTTAGCTAAAATACGTTTATAAAATATTTTTCAATGAATGATTTTTTTATAAAAATGATTACGCTTTTATAATTTAGTATTACAAGAAATATAACAGATTGACAGTAATAGTTTTAATATTGCCCATTTTTATATTAAAATATAGTTCTACTTGTTTTCAACCGCCAATGGAAATTTGCCTTCTTTTAAATCGCGATAAATACTGGTGAGTATGTTATAATCATCTTTATACCATTCTCCGGTTGATGCACCCTTGTAACTGTTGCTGCTGCGCAAATATGATTCAAACATTTTATACGACAGCAAAGCTTGTTCTTTAGAATAATAGGTATTTATCCAGGTGGTAGGTACAATTGCAATTGGGTGTATCCCTATGCCGCCATTGTATATTTTAATGATGCCTTGAGAAAACTCGAAAGATACTGATCTCAATTTTTGATCGCTCGCTTGTTTTAAAATGTAAGCCAGGTGCTTCATGTAATTTCCAAGCCTATCTTGAATTTGCTGAGGATTCTCTGCTCTTGTAGGCTTAATGCGCCAAGCATTGTTATCTGGATAATATGGATCTAACTCAAAATCGCTTTGTATTTCCAAATCATTTTGCCTTGAAAAAGTTTGCTTTACATTTTTACTTTTTGGTGTTACATATAATAAGGACCGCTCATTTTCATTGTCTAATTTTAATGAAAGCGTATCCTTGGTTGTGTTAGATACAATATAAACTCCCTTTTTATTGTTTACAAAATTCCACTTTCCATATTCATATTGTCCTGTGCCGGTTATTGTTGTATAAATCCCATTTGGGTAGAATGAAAAAATCAAACCTTCCTGTACGGTTTTTTTATATTTGGCAGATGCCAGTAACGGATCTTGGTTTTTTACTATGCCGGTTTCAGTAATGTCAGACAATCTCCAACTTCCTAAAATAGGTGTTTTAGCACCGGTGGTTAAAACTGTAGTCACATTATTTGGATTACCTTTTTGGTTATTACAACCAATTATAATTATGCAGTAGATAAATGCCAGCCTAATATATTTCATCCAAATAAAAATTAAGAAAAACTAAGATACAATGGTTTTTGGAATTGAAAATTTACTTTATTAATAACTAATATTTGAACAGTTATGCACTTAATTTACTAATTTTAAATTGAATATGCCCCTACAATATAAATGCCTCATTGCAGATGATAACCTGCTGGACCGTGATGTACTCGAAATGTACATATCAAAAATAGAGTCATTAAAAATTGAAGCTATTTGCGCTGATGGTCTTCATGCTGCTGCTGCATTACAACAACAGGAAATTGATATTGTTTTTAGTGATATTGATATGCCAAACCTTACAGGGATGGAATTACTGCAGAGTTTAAAAAAAGCACCGGTTTTCGTTTTCATTAGTTCTTATGCTGAGTATGCTGCCGAAAGTTACAATATGGATGTTATAGATTTTATTGTAAAACCGGTAACCCTATCCAGACTTATGAAAGCGGCTAATAAAGCAATTGAATACATTGAATTAAAGAAAAAAATTGAAAACAATTCAATAAATACAAATTTAGAAAGCGCACAAAATGCAGAGAAAAGAACCTTAGATCCATTACATTTTACTGATCATTTTTACATTAAAGAAAATTATGATTATATAAAAATTGCTCATGCAGATGTGTTATATATTGAGAGCATGGGAAACTTTAGCCGCCTGCATACCATTGAAAATAAAAAGCACGTAACCTTAGTAAGTTTAAAAAATATTGAAGCTTATTTAGCTACTCAAAATTTTATGAGGGTACATAAGCAGTACATCATAAACCTTAAGCACATTGTTTCTTTGGCATCAAATGGCGAAGTAATTTTAACTGGCGGCCATGCAGTGCCACTAAGTAATAACCACAAGCCCGAGTTGATGGATATTATAAATAAAAATATTTTAGCCAGATAATTATTGAGGCATTGCTATTAAAAATGTCATCCCTTTTTCATTTTTAACAGCACTTATTTTTCCTCCCATTTGATTTGCAAAAGTTTTGCATAATAACAAACCAAGGCCGGTACCTTTTTCATTGGCAGTTCCTCTCTTACTCTCTGTAGGCTGTTGGGTATTTTTATTAAAATGTAACAATTGGTCATCTTGCATACCTGTGCCCTCATCAGTAATTAAAATATTATAGCCTTTAGTAGAAGTGGCTACAGCAATTTTTATATTTCCGTCTTTGTAAGAAAATTTTACAGCATTGCTTACAAGGTTTCTTATTATAGCAGCCATCATATTACGGTCTGTATGTACAATAGTATTTAATGGAATTTGATTACCAATAAGTACTTTTTTTTGTTGAATATGATGTTGTAGTGTATTGGAAATTTCAGTTACCAATAATGATAAATCGAAAGATTCTTTTACTGGTTTAAAACCCTGCATTTGAGATGCAGCCCAGTTAAGCAGGTTATTCATTAAGGCTGATGTGTAAGTTAAATTTTGCTTTAAATCTTTTGCATACAGCGTCAATTTTTCCTGAGGAATTTTTCCTTCTTCTAAAATATCTATAAACGATATTAATGAATTTACCGGTGCACGCATATCATGACTCACCACACTAAAAATTTTATCTTTTACATTGCCTAGTTGCTCTAATGCTGTCTTTTGCTCGCTTATTATTCTGTTTAACCGAGCAGTTTTTCTCTGGCTGTAAAAAATAAAACCTGTTACCATTAAAGCCAACGCAATGGCAATACCTAAAAAAATTTTTACTTTTTCATCATAAGTTATTTGTAGTTTTTGTTTGGCTATTTGTTTTCCATTTACTTCATTATCGTATTTAGCCTGCATGCTGTTTTTTTGCAATAAAGATGCTTGTAGTTGTTTTTCATTTTGCAATTCCCCCTGCTTTTTTAAATAGGTTAACCGTTGCAAATCTTTTTCTTTATTGGCAAGCTGAAGTTGCTGCTGCTTTAATTGTAAGTTTTGCTGTTGTTGTTTTGCAAGTAGCACCTGCTGCTGCAGTTTACCGGCTGTTATTTGTTGTACAAGCTTGTAATCATTTTCTTTAACGGTAAAATCGAGGGTTAACTGTTTACGGGTTATTTCCTTTTCTTTTTCTGCATTAAAAATACTGTCTCTTACCTCAATAAATTTCTTATAAAAAATAATTGCCGAATCGAATACTCCAGTTTTTTCATAAGCATTACTCATTGTTTTGTAAGCTTCCTGCTGTGTTTCTAACAATCCTAATTTCTTACTTATCTCTACACTCTTTTGCAACAATGTTATACTCTTTGGTACTTCATTGTTTTTTTCATAAAAATTGCCAAGTGTTAAATAAATATTGGCCAGGTCTTCAGGGTTATCATCTGCTTCCCTACTTTCTAATCCCTTTTCATATTGTGTAAGCGCTAACGACTTGTTGCCGGCTTTTTCGTAGAGGTTACCAATACTAATTGTTATTGATGCTGCCAAAGATTCTGCATCATTACTTGCATTGGCTACTGCTAAACCATTTTGTAAATTTTTCATGGCAACACCAAATCTGTCTGTAGGTTTTATTCCAAGGCTTATCAGTTCGGCATCTGAAACATCTGCATAGATATTTCCGATTTGCTCGTAAGCCAATGCTACACCATAATTAATCCCTTTAGATTGAGTTTTAAAAATGGTAAGTGCTTTATTTATGTATTCAATTGCTTTTTGGGGCTGCTGTATATTTTTATATATAACTCCAATATTCATGTAGCAACTGCTTATCTGATCCTGATCTCCAAGTTCGTTGTATAAATTAACTGCAAGCTGGTTACTTTGTAATGCCTTTGCCCAATCTGGAATGGAGGAATATAAGGCGCCAAGGTTTAAATACAATCCTGCTACTTCATCCTTATCATTACCTCTGGTTGCTGCTTCAATACCGTTTGTGTATGCATTAATTGCCTGTACATACATTGCTTTTCCATGGTAACATAAACCTAGTCTTTCATAAACATAGGCCTCCAAGTTTGGATTCGCTATTTGTTTTGAAACTTCAATAGCCATTCCGGCATACTGTTCCATCTTCGGTAAATTATTAAGCCTAGCATATTGCCTGAAGATGCTCGTAAGGTGCCTCACTTTTTGAGAATCCTGCTTAAGATAATTGGTATTTACACTTAATAGACTATCCAGCTTTTTTTGCTGCGCAATGGCATAAATACTACATTGAAGAAATAAAACGAGTACAAATATTTTCATTTTGGTAGGGAGCACAAATTAGGATAGATAAAGATAATTGGATTTTTTGCTTGTTACAAACTTTTAATATACAGTAATTTAACATGGTAAATTTTTATTATATATTTTTTAACGAGTGGTAATTATGTAATGGGGAGAAAAATTGCATCAGAGTTTTAAAAACTAACATTTATGAAATACTCCATCAAATTTTTCACACTCAGCGTTATTATTTTTTCTACATTTTTCTTACTCTCCTCAAGCAATAAACCAAATAAGAAAACATTTCAGCCCAAAATACAAGTAGCTATTTTGTTAGATGTAAGTGGCAGCATGGATGGATTGATAGAACAGGCAAAATCGCAATTATGGAATATGGTAAATACCATGGGTAAAGCAAAATGCGCCAACGATGTATCTCCACAAATTGAGATTGCTTTGTATGAATATGGCAGAACAACCAACAATGCCAGAGAAGGATATGTAAAAAAGATAAATGGTTTTATAAATGATTTGGATTCTTTATCTCAAAATCTGTTTAGTTTAAAAACGAATGGCGGAGATGAATTTTGTGGCCATGTTATTTACAGCTCCTTAAATGAATTGCAATGGGATGAAGCACCAGAAAACTACAAAGTAATTTTTATTGCAGGCAACGAAGATTTTTTACAGGGTGACGTAATTTATACAAAAGCCTGTAGCCTGGCAAAACAAAAAGGAGTGATAGTGAATACCATTTATTGTGGTAATAAAATGGATGGCATAAGAGAACACTGGAACCTTGCTGGGGAATGTGGTAATGGAAGTTTTACAAACATAAATCAAGATGCAAAAACAGAGGACATACCTACACCGTACGATAGTATTATGTACAGCTTAAACGACAGATTAAACAATACTTATATTGCTTATGGTGCAAACGGATACATGAGTAAAGGAAAGCAGGTGCAAATGGATCTTGCAAATGTAACAGTAAGTAAATCTGCCGGCATAAAAAGAATACAAGCCAAGAGCAGCAAGGTTTACAGCAATGCACAGTGGGATTTAATAGATGCAAAAATGAAGGATAAAGAAGTCTTTAAAAAAATGGATAAAAAAGTATTACCAGATAGTTTACAAAATAAAACTACAGCAGAGCTGGAAAAATTAGTTGACGAAAAAAGTAAAGAGCGTACCATTATTCAAAAAGAAATAGCGCAGGCTACCACAAAAAGAGAAGCATTTATAAATGCCGAAAAAGCAAAAAATGCTAGCACTAAAAATCCTTCAGCAACACTGGAAACAGAAGTTGAAAAAATAATAAGAGCACAGGCAAAACGGTTTAAAATGGAAATAGAATAATAAACATTGGTTAATATTACATTTCATTTTCCCATTCAATGAAAGTAATAACCCGAACAGTTTGGATATTATCGCTGGTAAGTTTATTTACCGATACTGCAAGCGAAATGCTGTATCCGATAATGCCATTGTATTTAAAAAGCATTGGGTTTTCCATTGAACTTATTGGGATATTGGAAGGTGTGGCAGAAGCAATTGCGGGGTTAAGTAAAGGATATTTTGGAAAATTATCTGACAGTACGGGCAGGCGAATGCCTTTTGTTCAATGGGGTTATGCATTGAGTGCATTATCGAAACCAATGATGGCATTTTTTATAGTGCCATTATGGGTATTTTTTGTAAGAACAATTGACAGACTTGGAAAAGGTTTACGGACCGGTGCAAGAGATGCTGTACTTTCAGATGAAGCTACACAGGAAACAAAAGGAAAAGTTTTTGGGTTTCACCGTTCAATGGATACTTTGGGTGCAGTGCTTGGTCCACTGATAGCATTGCTGTATTTACAATGGTACCCCGAAGATTATAAAACACTTTTCTTTATTGCAATGGCACCTGGTGTACTGGCAACCATATGTACACTGTTGCTAAAGGATAAAAATGTGCTGCCCAAAAAATTAATCACAAAAACTTCCTTCTTTTCTTTTTTACATTATTGGAAACAGAGCCCAGCATTATACCGAAAACTTTTGACCGGCTTACTTGTTTTCACGTTGTTTAATAGTTCAGATATTTTTTTATTGCTTCGTGCAAAGGAAGCAGGGCTGGATGATACCAATATTATTACCATTTATATTTTTTACAATTTAGTGTATGCCATCTTTGCATTTCCATTAGGAATACTGGCTGATAAAATTGGTTTGAAGAAAATATTTATTGCGGGACTTTGTGTTTTTGTTATTGTATATGCAGGTATGGCATATTCAAATTTACCAATACATTTTTACGGTTTGTTTTTCTTATATGGTTTGTATGCAGCCGCTACAGAAGGTATTTCCAAAGCATGGATAAGCAATATTTCTACAAAAGAAAATACTGCAACTGCCATTGGAACTTACTCAGCATTTCAAAGTATTTGTACGATGCTTGCCAGCAGTTTGGCAGGTTTTATTTGGTATAAATTTGGGAGTGAAGCTACTTTTTTATTATCTGCAGTAATGGTTTTTATGGTAGTTGTTTATGTTGGATTTTTTGTGAAGGAGAAAGTTTAATTTGTTAAATTATTTAAACAACTGATTTATTGTAACACTGTTTTGTGATACAGTGTTTGCATATTCATTTTGCTTAATACCATAAGTAGTAATCATTACGAGATGAACTGCTTTTTTTGTATTTGTTACTTGTTTAAATACACCAACTTTATTTCTTAATATAGCATCATATTTTTTATCTATTAAAAATTCATTTATAGAAAATTTAATTTCAAAAATATTTATTATACCATCCCTCCTTTCTATTACCAAATCTATTTGTGCGCCATTTGCCTGCCAAGCATACGTTTGTGTTTGCACTGCTGCTATACCAATTGCTTTTTTTATTTCTCTTACATGGTAAATACATACTTTTTCAAAGGCATAACCTGCCCAGTTTCTATATGCAGCACTATCGTCACTATTAAGCCAAAATTGCGTATCGGATGCTGACGCCTTTTTCATAAATTTTATATAAAACATAGAAAAGAAATCAGAGAGCTGATACAAAGAATTTCTTATAGATTTACCATAACCAGAATATTTTCTTATAAATCCACTTTGCTCCAATTCGTCCAGCATTCGAGAGGTGCCTCCGCCATTGGGTAGTTTAGAAAATTTTATTATGTCTTCTCTGCTTAAGCCAATATTTTTTGCAGCAAGCGTTTCTACTATTTTAATGTAATTCTCTTGTTTTTTAAACAGAGAACCATACAAATTTTCAAATTCATTTTTTAATTTTCCATTGGCGGCAAAACAAAGGTCATTTATTATCTGTGCTGTACTTTTTCCTTTTTTTATTAAATCTAAATAATAAGGAATTCCACCTAAGCACATATAAATCTGCACTATCTGATAACGGTTAAAAACAATATTTTTATATTGAAAAAAAGCCTCACACTCTTTTAAAGTAAATGGGTTTAGCTGAATATGGCTTGTTACCCTATTATGTAGTCCACCTCGATTGTTTATTAATTTATTTATCATCCAAGCTGCCGCAGAACCACACACTATTAATATAATATCCGTTCTTGATGCCGCCCAGCTATTCCAAAAATGTTCTAAAGCGGGGATGAAATTTGATTTTGGCGTATCTAGCCATGGAAGCTCGTCAATAAAAATAACCTTGCGTTTTAATTTATTTTTTTCTGCATAATTTATAAGCTGTTGAAATGCTTCAAACCAGTCTGCGGGACATGAAGTTTTACTTTTTGTATTGGCAAATTTTTCTAAAGCAATTCTAAAATTTGTTAGCTGTATTTCTGTAGTTACGTTTGCTATTCCAGTTATATGAAAAATAGTTTCTTTTAAAAGGTACTCTCTTATCAAAAATGTTTTACCAACTCTTCTTCTTCCGTAAACAGCTACAAACTCCGATTTGCCTGAACGGAGAATATTATCAAATTCATTCTTTTCACTATCTCTGCCTATTATTTCCATAAATCATATTTGGCTATAAAGGTATAATTTTTGTAGTTATAGCCAAATATGATTGTATTTTTTAAAAAAATAAAATGATTTTTAAAAATTATATTTGGCTATAACTCATTTTTTTTACCACTTATAGCCAATTATGAAATGAGATTTTATCTACAAAATGAGAAAATTGCAGTCAATCATATTGCATCATAAAAGTTGAATAAAGATGTACTCTTAACGAGCGGCCTTTACTTTGTATTTTAATAAAATAGGAGTAAATTTTCAAAAGGAAAAGCAGAGGTGAACTATAATGAGCGGCTAGTTATAATAACCATATCCCGCATTAGTCCCCTGCCTATCCCTTTGCATTTTGGTTGAAAGTATCAAATAGAATGCTAGACTTTTAGGTCTATTAAAGGCTTTAATACAATTCAACTTTTTATTGTTTTCTTAAATCAAATTTATGAAAAAATATTATCAAATTTTTATTGGTATTGATGTTTCTAAAGACAAATTAGACTATTGTATTGTAACAGATACGACAGCTACAAAACATCAATTTGGCATCGTTACTAATAATGAAAAAGGCATTAAGCAGCTCATTGCTCTTGTAAAAAAAATCAATACTAATTTTGTGGACACTTTGTATTGTTTAGAAAATACAGGTGTGTACAGTATGCCACTTTGTTACTGGCTGCAAGCAGGTAAGGAAAATTATTGGTCAGAGGATGCGTTGCAAATTAAAAGATCAGCAGGTATTAATAGGGGGAAAAATGATAAGGCAGATGCAAAGTTAATTGCATTGTATGCCGTAGCACATGCACACCTATACACACCTACATTATTGCCCGAAAATGATTTCTTAGAACTCAAGCTGCTATTGACTGAAAGAGAGAAACTCGTTAAAGCTATTAATGCTTTTAAAACCACAAATGAAAATAAAGGTTTTCTGCCAAAAGAAATTTTAAAAAAAGTTTTAGCCCATAACAAAAAAACCACAGCAGGTTTACAAACACAATTAGATGCCATAGAAAAATTAATTCAACAATTAATTGATAGCAACGCTACTTTTAAAAGTCAGCAAACTTTATTGCTAAGTATAAAAGGCATTGGCGTACAAACTGCCGCATATATGATTGCTGTAACAAATGGTTTTACTTCATTTAAAAACTGGCGAAAATTTGCTTGCTATTGTGTCATTGCTCCTTTTAAATATAATTCCGGCACAAGTGTAAAGGGTAGAACAAAAGTGAGTCACATTGCTAACAAAAAAATGAAAACATTATTAAGCATAGCAGCTGTTTCTGCCAAAAGATATGATCCTGAAATAAAAGAATATTATCAGCGAAAATTAAAAGAAGGCAAAAATAAAATGTCCGTTTTAAATGCTGTAAGATGTAAGGTCGTTAGTAGAGCTTTCGCTGTTATTAACAGAAAAACTCCTTTTGTAAATATTAAAAAATTTAAAATGGCTTCATAAAAAAATACAACATATTATTTGTTTTTAAACATAGAATGCGGGATAGAAGTGGATATCCTTTTTTGCTGCCTTTGAGCAAAAAAGATAGGAACGGTTAGCCCGGGCAAAAGTTGAGAAAAGAATCATATGTTCACCGCCAAAATTATTTTCATTTACAATACTTCCACCTGCTTTTCAAATTGCATTTTGTGCAACTGGTAATAGTGGCCTTGCTTTGCCATGAGCTCATTGTGTGTACCCATTTCTTTTACTTCGCCGGCGTCTAACACTAATATTTTATCTGCCTTGCGAATGGTGCTTAAACGATGTGCAATAACAATAGATGTGCGGTTGGCAATTAATTTATCGATGGCATGTTGTATGAGTGCTTCGCTTTCGCTGTCAACTGAAGAAGTGGCTTCATCTAAAATAAGAATGGCAGGATCGTACAACAATGCACGCACAAAAGAAAGCAATTGACGCTGCCCAAGAGACAGTGTGGCACCACGTTCCATCACATTATAATCGTAACCGCCGGGCAACATTTCTATAAATTCGTGCAGCCCAATTAGCTTTGCTGCTTGAATAACTTCTTCTCTTTTTATATCGGTATTGCGGAGCGTTACATTATCCATTACGCTGCCGCTAAACAAAAATACATCTTGCAATACAATACCTATTTTGCTGCGCAAAAAATCGAGATCGTACGAATCAATATTTTTGTCATCTATTTTTATGGTGCCTTTTTGTATTTGGTATAACCTGTTTATTAAACTGATGATGGATGTTTTGCCGCTTCCGGTATGCCCAACAATAGCCAACGTTTCGCCCGCTTTTATAGTAAAGTTTATATCCTTCAACACATATCGTTCTTCGATGTAAGAAAACCAAACATGCTCAAAACTTACATCGCCTTTTATGGTTGGTGGTTGATAATTTCCTGCTCTGTCAGACACATCTTCATTGTCTAATATTTTAAACACTCTTTCGCTGGCAATAACGCCCATTTGCAGCACATTAAATTTATCTGCAATTACACGAAGCGGACGAAACAATAAATTTAAACAAAGAATAAACGAGGTAATGATACCGCCAGCCTGTGCAGCTTTATCTGTAGAAATGCCCGCTTGCATACCTGCCCACCAAACCAATAAGCCAATGGAAACCGCCGATACCAACTCCACCACCGGAAAGAAAACAGAGTAAGCAAAAATGCTTTTAATATTTGCATTACGATGCTCTTTATTGATATCGCTAAATTTTTTTTGCTCTCTTTCTTCTGCTGCAAATGCCTGTACAATGCCCATGCCTGTTATGTGTTCCTGCACATACGCATTAAGCGCTGCAACT
This sequence comes from Ferruginibacter sp., assembly GCA_031398005.1. GTDB lineage: Bacteria > Bacteroidota > Bacteroidia > Chitinophagales > Chitinophagaceae > Ferruginibacter. The sequence goes on along the minus strand of JANNMO010000033.1, from coordinate 24,262 downwards.
GCGTTTCGTACTTTTATAAAAGATTTGTTTACACTTTCTTTAAAATAATAAGTAGCTAAAATGAGTACAGGAAATGGCGCCAAGCAAACTAATGTAAGCCGCCAATCTGCAATAAACATATAAGTAAGAATAGAAATAATGGAAAGCATATCTGCAATGATGGGAACTAAACCATCGCTAAAAATATCGTTTACAGATTCTATATCGTTAATGGTTCTTGTAGTGAGTGTGCCAATCGGCGTTTTATCAAACTGCGAAAGATTAAGATGAACAATTTTATTATAGGTAGTAATTCGCAAATCTTTTACAACGCTTTGTCCTAATGATGCGGTGGTAAAAGTGAAGAAAAACCTGCAGGTGGTTTCTATTAATAATAGCGCAATTTGGATGATGGTAATTTCTATAATGAACCCGCCGGGTCCATCAATAAAATGGCCGATAGTACTATTTTTTATACCGGTATTAATGGTAAGTTGAATAAGTAATGGCCTTACAGGTGCTATAACTGCTAAAAAAATAGATAAGAATATGGAGAGATAAAATTTCTTTTTGTAGGGTGCTGCAAATGCAAATACTCTTTTGAGTACAGATACATTGAGTTTCTTTTTCGGTTCTGCCATTAGGGCAAAGTTACGAAGCGCAGGGTTACAACTTGCGGGGATATAGCATAAGTTACGGGTTTAGTAGTTACGAGTTGCGGGTTAAAGCTTCGTGCTTCAATGTATTGTCTAATATCCATCATCTAATGTCTAACATCTAACCCTTATCGTATTCTCCTTTTATTGCATACCAACCAAAAATCATTAGCCCTCCAGCTATCGGAGTAAAAATAGAAATGATGATTATCCATGGGATGGGTTTATTAATATCTTTTGTGCCTTCCCCAATATTGTTGATGGCGCCGGAGATTAAAAAGAAAATGATGATGGGTGCAATGAGTATCCAAACGAAACCCATTATTTTTTTTAGTTGATTCATATGTTATTTTTTTGTTGCCACGAATGGAACTATTATTAATGAGTGGTTTTATTCGTGTTCATTTGTGTTATTAGTGGCTAATTGTTTTACGAAGTGAATTATTTTTTTGCCACGAATGGCACTAATTTTCACGAATGGTTTATTTATTTTCGAACATATCCTCGCTACAATCTCCGCAAAAGTGCCTCTCGGGAGGGATTTAGGGAGGCCCTTAATCACTCACATCTTCATCTTTTATGTTACTTAAATACAAAGCCCCAATTACAAAACATAATGCCGCCACGCCAATTGGATACCAAAGTCCCACTAATGGGTCTGAAGTAAAAGTGGCAGATAAAAGTGTTGCAATAAATGGTACCAATCCACCAAACACTCCATTACCAATATGATATGGCAAACTCATGCTGGTATATCTTATTTTGGTTGGAAATAATTCTACCAAAAATGCTGCTACCGGTCCGTACACCATGGTTACAAAAATTATCATAATCCAAATGAGGAATATGAATTTTAGTTTGAGTGGAGTGGAGAGGATGACGTCGGAATAGGAAGGTTTTGTTTTTTGAACTTGAGGAATTTGAGAAAAACTTGTATATTCTTCAAAAAGAAATTCAGGTGTATAATCAATTCCACTAAGAGGTGGATAAGTTATTGCGACAACTTTTTTGGAGCCTGTATCATTTCTTTTTTCTAAAAAAGAATTATTTTCATAATGAAATAAAGTCTCATTTTTTAAAACCATAAAAACAGAATCTCCTTTTTTAAATTCATCAATTGCTGATTTTATTTTTTCGCTTTTTAATGAAGAATTTGCTGTATCCTTCACCCACTCCTTCGCATCCGCACTCCTCAACAACTCACCAAATATTGGCCTGTAAAAAATTACTCCCAACAACATACCAGTAAGCATTATCCATTTTCTGCCAATCTTATCGCTAAGCCAACCAAACACTAAAAAGAATGGTGTAGCCAAACCAATTGCCCAAAGCAGTATTTCTCTATTTTGTACAAACTCAATTTTTACAGTATTCTCTAAAAAACTTTGTGCATAAAACTGTCCCGTGTACCAAATAACGCCTTGCCCCATTACTGCTCCAAACAATGCAAGCAAAACCATTTTAAAATTTTCCTTCTTACCAAAGCTTTCTTTTAGCGGATTGGTAGATGTTTTTTTCTCTGCTTTTAGTTTGGCAAATACAGGGGATTCGTTCATCCGCAATCTTATGTAAATTGATACGCCCACGAGTAAAATGGAAATCCAAAAAGGATAACGCCATCCACCCCATTCTGCATTAAAAGCTGCATCAGACATATTATTTTTTACCAACATAATTACACCCAATGCTACAAACAAACCTAGTGTGGCCGTGGTTTGTATCCACGCAGTAAAATAACCTCGTCTATGAGGTGGCGCATGTTCTGCTACATATGTTGCAGCGCCGCCATACTCCCCACCAAGTGCAAGCCCTTGTACCAATCGTAATAATAAAACCAATAAAGGTGCTGTAATGCCTATACTTTTATAACTGGGTACCAAGCCAATTAAAAAAGTAGAGCCGCCCATTAAAACCAGCGTTAATAAAAACGTATATTTTCTGCCAATCATATCTCCCAACCTGCCAAAAAACAATGCACCAAATGGGCGTACTAAAAACCCTGCAGCAAATATTGCAAGTGTACTTAGTAATGCAGCTGTATCATTGCCTTCAGGAAAAAACTGTGCAGAGATAGTTTTGGCCAACATTCCAAAAATATAAAAGTCGTACCACTCAATTAATGTTCCCAGCGATGAAGAAAATATTACCTTACCAATTCCTTTAGTGGAGACTTCCGCCATTTAAATAATTTTAAAGTATGATGTAATTCTTTCTGTAACAGATTTAGTATAAATATATTAATTTGGCGGGGAAGGATTTATTTTAATTTACGAAAACGATGTATTTGTATTTGCGAATACAATACGTTCGCAATTGTGTCCGCAGTGTAGACACAATTTAGTTGGGGGTAAATAAAAGTGATATTTCTATATTATAACTAATGAAAAATATTTATCAATCTACCCATCAATAAAAAATGAAAAAAGAAAAAATGTTCAAGGGCTGCCGACAAAAATGTGCGGGACACAGTGCGGGATAGAAGTGGATATCCTTTTTGGACACCAATTGGCGAACAAAAAAGATAGGAACGCCCGCCCGGATGAACACCGTTCGGACGGGAAAAGCCCTAACAAATGAACAAAAAATTTTCTTAAGTGAAAACCCAAAATAAAAAATAAAAAAATATTATGAGTTATCCTTTTCAAATAAAATCAATTGAGCAATACCACACCGATTACAAAAAATCTGTTGATGTCCCTGAAGGTTTTTGGGCAGCAGTAGCAGATAATTTTTACTGGAGAAAAAAGTATGATAAAGTATTGGAGTGGAATTTTACTAAGCCAAAAATTGAATGGTTTAGAGGCGGCAAATTAAACATTACTGAAAATTGTATTGATAGGCATTTGCCAACCATGGCAGATAAACCCGCTATTATTTGGGAACCCAATAACCCCGAAGAACGAGTGAGAACCGTTACTTACGCACGCTTACACAAACGGGTTTGCCAGTTTGCACAGGTGCTAAAAAACAATGGTGTAAAAAAAGGTGACCGTGTTTGTATATACATGGGCATGGTGCCCGAGCTTGCTTATGCAGTACTTGGCTGTGCAAGAATTGGTGCTATACATTCTGTAATATTTGGTGGTTTTAGTGCACAAAGTATTGCAGATAGATTGGAAGATGCACAAGCGACTTTTATTGTAACATGCGATGGTTCGTACCGAGGCGATAAAATAATTCCGCTAAAAGCAGTGATTGATGATGCGTTGATTGGAAATAAAACCATAAAAAAAGTAATTGTTTATACAAGAACAAGAACACCGGTGAGCATGATAAAAGGCAGGGATATTTGGTGGGAAGATGAAATGGACATTGCAGAAGACCAAATAGAAAAAAATGGCGTGGTCTCTTTTCCTGCCGAAGAAATGGATGCAGAAGACCCGCTTTTTATATTATATACAAGCGGCAGTACAGGCAAACCAAAAGGTGTAGTGCATACTTGCGCAGGCTATATGATTTGGGCTACTTACACTTTTGTAAATATGTTTCAATACAACCCAGGAGATATACATTTTTGCACGGCAGATATTGGATGGATAACAGGGCATAGTTATATTGTGTACGGCCCTTTGGCTGCAGGTGGCACGAGTCTTATGTTTGAGGGTATTCCTACTTTCCCTAACGCAGGTAGGTTTTGGGATATTATAGACAAGCACCAAGTAAATATTTTATACACAGCACCAACTGCGCTAAGGAGTTTAATGAGTTTTGGTGATGCGCATTTATTAGGAAAAAATTTATCGTCGTTAAAAACTTTGGGCACAGTAGGCGAACCAATAAATGAAGAAGCATGGCATTGGTACGACGATAATATTGGAAAAAATAAATGCCCCATTATTGATACTTGGTGGCAAACAGAAACCGGCGGAACGCTCATTACAAACCTTGCAGGCATTACTCCTGCAAAACCAGGTTGGGCAACACTTCCAATGCCTGGAGTGCAACCAATTATCGTAGATGAAAAAGGGAATGAAGTAACCGAAGTAGATGAGCATGGGATGCTGAAAGGCAACCTCTGTATTAAAGCGCCATGGCCGGGTATCTTAAGAACAACCTATGGCGATCATGAAAGATGCAGGGTAAATTATTTTGCAACTTACCCCAATTTATATTTCACCGGCGATGGTGCATTGAAAGATGCTGATGGCAATTTTAGAATTACCGGAAGGGTAGATGATGTGCTAAATATTAGCGGTCACCGAATAGGAACTGCCGAAGTGGAGAACGCCATTAACATGCACTCAGGTGTGGTGGAAAGCGCTGTGGTAGGCTATCCGCACGATATTAAAGGACAAGGCATTTATGCTTTTGTAATTTATAATGGGCACCATGGAGACGAAAACCTTAGGCGACAAGATATAAGTGCAACCGTCGCAAAAATAATTGGTGCAATTGCAAAACCAGATAAAATACAATTTGTAAAAGGCTTACCAAAAACCCGCAGCGGAAAAATTATGCGCCGCATACTTAGAAAAATTGCCGAGGGCGAAACTGAAAATTTAGGTGACATTACAACATTGCTTGATCCTGATGTGGTGGCGGAAATAAGAAATGGAAGGGTGTAGGATAAACTTTGTAGTTTAGATAATCTTGCACTTGAATATTGAAAACTATTTAGACAAAAGGAATGAAAATTAAAGAGATGGTATTTTAAAACAGATTTTTGTCATACTTTTTCTTTTCCCTATTCTGTTTAACAAGCGTATAAATTGGAAATATTAATACCACAATGCCAAAGACTATTGAAGTAGGGCCATTTACTCCATAAGATTCACCTCCAGTTTCCCCTATAAATTCAATATTATTTATTTGTAAATAAACCCCAATAAGGATTAGCATAATACCACAAACTATTAATCCATAAAGGGGAAATGAGGGTATGGGGGGATAATATTTAGATTTTATTTTTTCTACCTTATCGTTCATTGTGAATTCTTTTTTCTTTAAATTTTTCTATGTGAAAACAAATTTCATCAAAATTCATATTTGACACCTTTAAAATATAGCTCATTTTTTGGAGAATGTTTATAAGGTGTCTGACACATTCAAAAGATAACTGCTATTTTTAAAATTTATTATAGCTCTTTGATAAATGTGTCAGATACCTGAAAGTTGTTTTCAAATTATTAGATTATTAATAGGTGTCAGAAACTGCGGAGACTTAAATTGTTTGCGCATTTCTAGTAATTTTGGAAGGGTGTAGGGTTTTTGGGTGCTGTGGGCAGAAGAACTTTGTTGGGCATTTAAACGGGCTATGCGTTCCTATTTTTTTTGCCTCAAAGGCAGGCAAAAAAGGATATCCACTTCTATCTCGCAGCCGATCATCAGTATATCTTTTTCAACTTTATTATGGAGTAGATGATTATTTTATCAGAACATCTTTTGTAAACTTTTTCTTTTCAAAATATTGTTTTACTAAATTGAAAAAAGGAAATACCGAGATACCAGCTCCAATAAATATAGCGGCCCATCCATTTATGACAACTTTCCCCATTGTAGGATTGCTAAACCTAGATGGTCCTTGAGCATGTAAATCAAAAAAGAAAAAAATTAAGCCAATTAAAATAATAATTACTCCACAAATCAACATTATATAAAGGGATGAATTTCGGTATAATGGGCTATAAGTTTCTAAGTCAGAATTTTCATTATTTGTCATTCTCCTTAAAATTAATTACATTATTCTAATGATTCACACCGCCAATTCCACCGCAGCCCTCACATGCAAAAGTGTAGTATCAAATACTGGCACACCAATATCTTCCTGCTTTATAAGAATTGGTATTTCTGTACAACCTAAAATGATTCCTTCAGCGCCTTGTGCTTGTAAACTTTGTATAATTTTCAAAAAGCCCGCTTTACGCTCGGGTAAAAAAATACCTTTGCTCATTTCGTTGTAAATACAATCGTTTATGTATTCAATATCTGCATCGTTGGGAATAATCGTTTCAATATTTTGTTGAGCCAATTTATTTTTAAAAAAATCTAAATGCATGGTATATTTTGTACCAAGCAAGGCTACTTTTTTTATTTGTTGTTTGGTTATTTCTTTCGCTGTAGCATCTACAATATGTATCAATGGAATGTTTATGGCAGCTTGTACTTTGTCTGCAACATTGTGCATGGTGTTAGCACCAATAAGTAAACAATCGGCACCGGCTTTTTCTAATGTTTGTGCAATGCTACTTAACATCGTTGCTAAGCCATCCCAATCATTTGCAACCGTAAGTGCTTTTATTTCTTCAAAATTTACGGAGTACATTAATATTTTGCAGGAGCTTGCGCCACCAATTTTTTCATTAGTAAGCTTGTTTAGCAATGTATAATAATCAACAGAAGAAAGCCATGTAAGCCCCCCAATAAAGCCAATTGTTTTCATACGATGAAGATAAATGAAAAACTCCCACTACTATTTGTAATGGGAGCAGTATATTCTAGTAAAAAATTAACCCAGTATCCCTTTAATTCTTCCCGGATTTTGTTGAGTACTCCAAACTCTTAAAATAGAAATATATTCGTCACTAAATTCATAAAATATCAAATAGTCTCTTACCAATTCATTATCACATTTTCAATATTTGATTTCTTACCTACTAATGGAAATTCTGCTACAAATTCTACAGCAGCAATAAATAGTTTATTTAATTTTCTACTATAGAGTTTAGACTTATTTCTATCATTCCAATATGTAAAAATATCTTTCTTGTCATTTTGCGACTCTCTAGACAAAACTATTTTCCTAGCCATTCTTCAGTTTCTTAATTAGCTTCATCATGAGTAAGAAAATCTCCATTCTTAATTTGTAATTGTGCTTCTTCTATTTTTTGAATTTCCTTCTCATTAAAATTATGGATATCCTCGCTTTCGGTATCTAAATTTAAAAGCCTGGTTAATTCAGCTAAAATATTTTCATCTTCAGTATGATTAATTTTATCAATTAATCGTTCCTTAAGTTCTATTGTTGACATGATTAGAATTTTGTTTAAAGTTACAAAATACCTTACTTACTCCCCCACCAATTCTACTTTTCTTTTTCTCAATTTTCTCGGGTCACTTCCATCCATTTGTACAATAGCAGGATAAAATTTTCCTACCACATCTACCAACGATGTTTGGCTTTGCATTACTTCATGTATGTCTTTGTACGCAAAAGGCGCTTCATCTAATCCGCCGCCAATAAGCTTTACACCAAAGTCTTTCAACTCCTTTCTAAGCGCTTCATGCGTAATATTTGCCAATGCTTTGCTACGGCTCATTTTTCGTCCTGCACCATGGCTTGCAGAATTAATGGCTGCGGTATTTCCTTTTCCTTTTACAATAAAACCCGGTGCTGTCATGCTGCCCGGTATAATTCCCAATACATTTTTACCTGCGGGTGTTGCACCTTTACGATGTACGATTACTTCTCTGGCTTCACCGCCAAAGGCGGGATCTACATACATTTCTTTCCATGCAAAGTTGTGGTGGTTCTCCACCATAGCTAATGGTTTTTCGCCAATAGCTGTTGCAATTTTTTTATGTATGGTATGATGACATGCACTTGCATAATCCCCAGCAAGGTTCATGGCCAACCAATATTCATTACCTGCTTCCGTATGTAAATCTAGCCAAGCCAAATGTTTTGCTTCTTTTGGTAGAGGCGTTGTTTGCATAGCAATCTGAGTATAGTGGTTGGCAATGTTTGCGCCCAAGCCTCTGCTACCGCTATGTGTAAGCAAACCTACATACTCACCCACAGGCACGCCCATCGGATTTTGTGCATCGGTAATTTCTATTTTACCAAACTCTACAAAATGATTTCCACTACCGCTGGAACCTAATTGTCTTACTGCTTTTTGTTGCAATATTTTTAGCATTGGTATATCACTAAATTCTTTTCTGTCCAATACTTCATGCTCGGTTTTTTCTGCAAATTCTCTCCCTGCACCAAACAATGTATTTGCCACCAACTCTCTTTGAAAATATGCTTCACGTTTTTTTAATTCGCTTGGCTCAATAGCAAAAATACTTAGGCACATACGGCAGCCAATATCTACACCTACGGCGTATGGTATAATTGCATTGTTTGTTGCGAGCACACCACCAATAGGCAATCCATATCCCTGATGTGCATCTGGCATCAACGCACCCGCAACAGCCACTGGCAATTTTGCTGCTATCTCCATTTGCTTTAATGCACCTTCTTCAATATGCTTTGCACCAAAAATATTGTAGTCAATTCCCTTTTCGTTTAGCGGAATTTCCTTGGCTTCTTCGTAAACTTCTTCGATCAATTTTTCTGCAATTTTACCAAGTACTTCATCTGCTAAATAATTTTCAGGCGTAGCCAATACATCGGCTAATATTTGCAAAGCCTCTTCTTCTGTACTGTGTTTAAAATGCACACTCATGGTATGCATGGCCACACTTACTACAGGCCCTTCTTCGTAACCAATAGCTCTTATTTGTTTTCCTGTTAATTTTAATTTGCTCATTTTATTTGTTTGAACCACAAAGGCACAAAGGTTTTTGTTAAGTGCACAAAGGGGTTTTGTTTTTTATTGTTTTTAATTACTTCGAATTTTTTAAATTTAAAGTTAGAATTTAAAGTTTGTCAGGCTGAGCTTGTCGAAGCCGGGGCTATTTTGAATACAAGCCCTTTTTGTTTATTCAACCGCCTTCGACAAGCTCAGGTTGACAGTATAATTATTGAAAGGAAATGAATCGAAGTGTTTTATTCTTTCTATTGAAGCGAATAAGTAATTTTATAAAGCATAATACCCCTCTCTCATTATAATTAATAACTCATTTACTTTTTCAAGATCTGGCGCATCTATTAATGTAGATTTTTCATACAACAATGGCAACTCTTCTTTCATTCCTTCCGCCTGCCTTACCAAGTCATCGTACTCAAATTTTCCTTCTTTTATTGAGAGTAAAAATTCTCTGTCATTTCTATGTACATTTATTTTTCCTTCTATAGCTATTTCTTTTGCCATAAACAATAATCTGAATACATGCATCATATTTTTAGAATCATAATTTTTACCATGACTCATGGTTGTGTTAAAACGCTCATCATTTCGCTTTGCAACCCAATCCCAATAATCTTTGTAGCGCTTGCAATAAGTAGAGTAGCCATCTTTGTTGAAATATAAAATACCAATCGGCATTTCTTCTTTCGGAATACTGCTAAGGTTTACATCGTTGGCATTTTCTTTTTTTGATATGCCTGCATAATTTTCTGTGGTTGAATAATACAAATTATAACAATCTCTTAAATGCGTTATAGACGATAAGCCTAACTCCATTTGCACCATATTATTTTCTTCCAAAAATACTTTTAATGACACTGCATCTTTATTTGTATGCACATAGCAAAAATCCAATACTGATTTCCTTTCTTCTTCTACAGGGTTTACGATTTTCTTTTCTAAACCATAAGCCTTTTTTATTTGTGTAAAAGCATAGTTGGCAAAAGTGCGTTCGCATAGTTTTGAAAGAAACATTTCAGGTTTTATCATTTCCATTATCGGATGCTTATACAAAACACAATCCACTGGCACATTTAGCATTTCCAAAATGTTTGGATTGTTTTTAGACAACAATTCAATAAACTTTTTCAACTCATAATAAACAATATCATTCGTTTCATTGTTTACCTGCCCTGTATATTCCAAACCATAAAACATATTTTTTGGCAAAATAAATACGCCCTTAATATCAGTATCCGATGTAGCAGTATCTAAGCCATAAGATTTGCTGCCACTAATTGATTCAAAAATCAGCAGCCCATTATCTTTAATATATTCAATTGTTAGCTTTTGCATAAAAAAGTTTTATAAAAAAATCATTAATTGAATCCATGCTTTCATTGTTTACTTTGATATTGTTTTTTGCCAAAGCCAATTTTTCAAACATGGTTTTTATCCAATCAAATAAATCTGCATCTGCTTTATGCAAATATTTTTCCCCAACTGTAGCCTTTAGTTTAATGAGTTCTCTAAATCTGTTTTTTAAATCATCGTCTATGTATTTAAACAAGCCTTCTATTTGCATTGGCAAAACGGTATCATCGTTTATTATCCAATTACAAGAAAGCAATGAACGTATTAAGTAGAAAAAACTTTTCAGTTTTATCTCTTCTTTGTCTTTTAGGTCTTCCCAAAAATTATTAGCCAAAGAATAGTGATTGTAAAAAACTGCTATGGGCGAATAATATTGTGCTATTAAATTTTTAAACGCATCTCTAAAACTCACCTCACTCATGTATTCTATTGGCGATTGAAAACGCTCTATCAAAGGCGCATTCGATTTTTTAAGCAGGCCGAGGCATTTTCTTATATCCCAACCTGAAACATCAAAGTCACCAACCATTTGCTCAATCGTATCTTTTTGTTCGTTTAGGTTTAAATACCAATCTCGTTTGTGCATGTATATAAAGCGTATGTCATAATCACTATCTGGCGAAGGAAAACCCCAAGCCCTGCTACCCGTTTCGCAAGCATATAATATTTCAATATCTTTTTCTTTGGATATTTGGGTTAATATGTTTTGGATTTGTTTCATTTCTTTTAGTTTAAATTTTATGATGTCAGGCTGAGCTTGTCGAAGCCGGGGCTATTTGAAAAACAAGCTTTTTTTTATTTATTCACTCAAAAGTTTGTAGTTCGAATAATAGAAAAAATTATTAAAGTTTTGGATAAATTAAAACTTTGAAACTGCATCCCATTGTGTTAAAGGGCCTATTTGAACACAAAATTCCTTAGAACTTTTTAATACTGCAAGATGAATTCTGGTATCACCAAAATCCCAATATCTTCCAAGCCAAATTTCATTTCTAATCTCCTCAATTTCTTTTTTAAAATCAAATTTTGAATAACCATTTAAATCATTTCCAAAGATAGAAATCATATTATTAGTTATCAGTTCACATTCTCTGTAGTTTGGTTTTGAAAGTAAATGGTTTTCTTTTTTATTCAAATAAACATAGATTTCGTTAGGTTCAGATTTCATTACGGTCAAACTATCAAAAAAATTGAAATACAATTCCTCGATTATAACACTGTAATTAACATAACCATCTCCTTCGTATTTTCCATTTATCTTATCAATATTTAAATTTGCGTGTAACTTTCTAAAAAAATCAGTAATAGAAAATTCAGTTTTTCTAGCAATATTATCTATTTGAATTAAAAACTGTTCAACCGACATAATCTTAGTTAAAACTTCATATTCATCATATAACAATCTTGATTTTTTCCTTAACCCCTCATCATCTGTTATTAAATAATCACAGTATCTCGAATAATATGAATGCAAAGAGTCATTAAAGATATTGTTAAAAGAATTTTTCGAATTTAGCTTATCCTTACTAAATCCTAAAATATCCAAAATTGAATATGCATGTAAATAGAAGTCATAATAAGGGATATTATCCTTGTCTTTGTGATACAAAGAATCTTTTATAAAATCATAAAATTTATCTCCTATCCTATCATTCTTAAACAACTGATTTAAATCATATTTATTATTATTTATTGAATATAGAATTTCATCTCCTCCTGATTTAATCAATTTTCTTATCTCCTTATAATTCCCACCTGCAATATTCATAACAAAATCTATACTGCTCAAAGAATCATTAGTCTCAAATACTTCTAAAGGGCTAGCTAAATAAAACGACGTTCTTTTTTTAAAAGCATGATAACTTAAATAATTGTCATTCACGAACGTTTTCATAAACTCAAAATCCAAATATTTAAAATCTGACAAATCACTAATCTTGTCTCGAATATGTGCATGTGAGAAAACAAACAATAAATTATTTTTATACTTTTCTAAAGCTTGATTTAAAGCAATAAATTTTTTAACTCTATTATTTCTTAAGTTGCTATAAACATTACTATCAAAATAAATTCTTGCCATAATATAATTTTACTAAACTCACAAAAGTTCCCTAAAGGTATGCCGCCCAAATGAGTGACACAACGATGCTGCCATGAAAAACAAATGCTCTTAAACCAAATCCTAAAAAACAACAACTAACCCCTTTCAAAATTAGTTGTTGCCCCAATCTTACTTCATCGGTACAAAAATCTGTTTCAACTGCTCTACCAATGCGCCATTACCGCTTACGCTGATGTTGCTTATTTTTTCAGCAATTTTTTCAACGTATTCCATCTCTTTCAATTTCCACAACATGGCATTGTCTTCCATTAATTTTGCTGTGTTCAACAAACTTCTTGTGCTGGCAGTTTCTTCTCTACGCATAATAGTATTTGCCTGCGCATTTTTTTCGGCTACCAATACTTTGTTCATAATTTCTTTTACATCTCCTGGCAATATAATATCTCTTATACCAAAGCTGGTAACTGCTACACCCAAGGCTGCGGCTTTTTCATTTACATGTTGCAAAATAAATGGTGCTATCGCATCTTTTTTCTCCAACATTTCATCAAAACCATACCCTGCAATGTACTCACGCAATGCTAACTGAAAAACGATGTACAATTGTTTATCGTACTCCTTGTTTTCCAAAATGGCTTTTTCAATATCAATTACTTTGTATTGTGCCCAAGCATTTATACGCAATGCAGCTTTGTCTTTAGTCAAAATCTCCTGCCCATTAATTTCTAACTGCTGCATACGAGTATCAACTTTGCCCACTACAATGCTGATATTATTTTTCCACCAATAGTAAACGCCGCTTGGCAATGTTTGCGCAAATTTTCCATCAATAAACAATACTGCTTTTTCAAAGTTTTCTACCGTATATGTACGCACATAAGGCAACACCAATTTGTTCAACAAAGTAGTACGGTTTATATTTTCTGTAATTTCAATTTTGCTAATATCTGCTTTTACAAATTCATACTTTAATACATTTTTCCAAAAGGCATATCTGCCCGCTGTCAAAACTTGTGTAATTAATCCATTCACGTATTGTAATACAATTTCGTTATCGCTTACTTCTATTACCTGTAAAGCATTTGCCAATGCGGCATCCTGCAATAAAATGTTTAATTCTATTGGCGCAATAAATGGTTTATTTATATCATAAACAATATAATCTTCTGCCCACAACCAATAATTACCTGCTGTAATCAGGCGCTGGTAAACGCCTTTCTTAAATACCAAACCTATTTGGTATTCATTTACTGTTACTCTTTTCATTGTTTCTATTTTAAAGTTTTTAATACTCTTTTTGAAATTAACCCGTCTTCGACAAGCTCAGCCTGACAGCATAATTGTTTTTACTTTTTTAAAAAAGTTGAAACTGTTTTCCATTCTGTAATCACGGAAACAAATTGTTTTCAAATTTTTATTAGCAGGTGCTTTGCTGTTGCTTGCCAACTATTTTGATAAGCGTAAAACATTGAAGCTGCTAATGGCTATTTGCTTATTTTTTGTGTGCAAGTGTTTACTGAATTTGCTTTCTGTTATTTACAAATTGTAAAAAACGAAAGCCGGAAAACAATTTCTACTTTTATTGATGTCAGCATTTTTATAGAAGTGCTGCACTTCTCCTGAATTGCATTTCAAGTGCATTGCATTACCAATTATGCTATTCTTCGCTTGTGTGAAGATGGGATTCGAACCCGATTTTGGCTTAGTACTCTATCACTGAGTTAACCCGATTTTGTCGAGTAGAGGAGTCAAACCTCTGACCGCTAAGTTCGTAGGGCATTGCATATTTAAGTATCAGCATACAGATAGTTACTACGTCTGCACTACCGTGCTTTTTGCAAACACGCATATAGTTACTGTTTATAAACAAATACCCTTCTTGTTGTAAAACAAGCTTTTGTTTCATATTGCTATGAATAATATTTTAATTCGCCGTTACTTCTTCTCTTCTAAAACCCATTACCCTCACTTTTTCAGTTGTATATTCTTTCTCATTAGGGTTGGCTATTTCTGCAATAGTCATTGGTTTATCAATGATTTTATTAAAACCTAAATGTGTTGATAATCGTTGTGCTTTTTCAGCATTCAATTTTCCAAATTCATGTTTGGCAATTAATCTACCTTTTCTCATAAGTGCGCTATCCACCATGGTGAGCGAACTATTGAAGGTGCATATTAATTGTACGTTTAAAAAATCTGCTAATAATCCATCCGATATATTTAATAAATTGGATACCGATGAACTGCTTTCATACTTTCTATCCATAATAATGTTTTCTGCATCTTCAATAATTAAAACAGTATTAGGATTATCAATAAGCAATTCTATAAAATCTGGGTTCATTAAATTACCTGCAACACTTGGCGATAAAAACAATACTCTCTTTTTAATTTTGCCAATTAAGTAACGTAGGTAAGTTGTTTTACCGGTACCTGGCAAACCATGCAATAAAATAATTCCTTTGTCATTATTTTTATTAAGGCGCTTGGTAATAATATCATCCGTTTCTATAAAGTCATCTTCATAAAATAAATTAATATCTAATTTTGTTCTTTTAATTTCCATTGCCTTTAAATCAAGCCCTTGCTTGTTTTGTACAATAAGGTTAATTTCTTGCGGCTGTCTTTTTTGCCTTTCTTTAAACTTATTAACCAGCACAGTAACTTCCTCTAAAAACAATTCATCACTTCCGTGATGTAATATTTCGCAATAGTCATCATCAAACTCTACCAAACAATTATTTTTTAAGATCACTAATGTTTTATCAAACTGGTATTTCTTTTTGTTGGTTTTATACCAACGGTATTGATGCACATTTTTAATTTGTGTTTCAAACTGTTCATTGAAGCAGGCAAATGCTTTCTCACCATCTATTTGGTTTATAAAATGAATACTTGGCAATGCATTAAAGCAATGCAGAAACAAAGCCTTTGCACATAAAAAGTTTCCATCAAACATGTTATGCCCGCTAAAAGATTTTTGCTTGTATAAATTTTCCATTTTTAATTTTTTGATAAAGCCTCCCCTAACCCTTAGATAAGAGTATTATTGAATTCTTTAATTTTTTTGTAAATAATAATTTTTCTTAATGGCCCAAGAAAAAATATTGAAGCGTTGGTTTTAATATTTGAAATTTGAGCATTGAAAATTGATTATTGAACATTTGTATTTTACAACTAAAATGCTCAACTAACAACACTCAATTTTCAATGCTCAAGTAAAACACGTTACTGCACCACCTTATTCGCACAGCTGCTGCTAGCAAAAGCTTCCGGCTTAGCTTTAAATGCAAAACCCATTCCTTGTATATAACCCATAGCTTCTTTTAAAGCATCGTTACTTTTAAAATTTGGATTGGTGTTTATATCTGCATGCACTTCCATATCTACACCATACATGGTAAAAATGTTACACAATGCATAAGCTATTTCAATACTTTTTGCCACCTCCAGTAACATTCTTTCTTTAATACTCATTTTCTGCCTGGTTACTTCGTTGTGTATGTACATAAAACCTCCTTTTCCTTTTCTTACAAATACAATTACGGTTGCAAATTCAGTTTCTTTACCTCTGGCATTTTTTTCGGTAAAAGCTTTCACTTGGCTATCTGTGCCAATGCAAACTTTTAATTCGTTACCATCTTCTTTTTCTCTAAGTACCGTTTTTCTTACTTCATCTTCAATTGAACCTTCTATCAACAGTCCGCTCAATTTTCTCCACCGATGTTGTTGTTCCATTTGATTTAGTTTTTATGAATTGTATTTTGGTTAGTAATTTAACTCTTTTAATTTTTGTTTTTTATTGTTCACTATTTTTTAATATGTGCTTTCCACATAATTTTCCGTATTGTGGACAAAACAAGATTCGAACTTGTACTACTGCGGCTTCAACACAGCACTCTACCGTTGAGTTATTTGTCCGTAAAAAGAGATGTATCAAAGATTCGAACTTTGTTCCCTCGATTTGCAGTCGAGTGCATACGCCATGTCTGCCAATACATCTTTTGCGGAGAGTAGAGGATTCGAACCCCTATACCGAGTTAACGATGACTAAGCTTAGCAAGCCCGCACAATACCTTTCTGTCAACTCTCCATTTTTGTGTGAGTGATAGGATTCGAACCTATTTATCTCTTTCGAGAATCGGTGTTACAGACAGGTACAATTCACCATCACTGCAGCACTCACATTTTATTTAGAGGATGAAAAAAGATTCGAACCTGCCTTTGCCGGCCGGCAGGCTTTTAACCTTAGACTTAACAAGTCTCCGCTCTGCCGTTGAGCTATTCATCCTTTTGTTGGCCCGATGATCCCGCATTAAGCGGGAGAACTCATAACCCCCGAATTAAAAGTCCAGAACTCTAACCGTTGAGTTACGAGCCAATTTTAGTAATGACTGAAAGATTCGAACCTGCCTCTGCCGGCAGGCAGGCTTTCAATCTTCCCGACGTAAAATCGGGATGCTCTGCCGTTGAGCTAAATCATTATTTTTATTTGTCGGCCTGAACAGATTCGAACTGTTAACCTTAAACGTATAAGGTTCCTGCTCTCACCATTGAGCTACAAGCCAAGTTTTATTTTTTGTTGCGACCATAAGATTCGAACTTACAACGCTCGGCTTATGAGACCGACATGTTACCATTACACCAAGTCACAATATTATTTTGTTGGCTCAAAAAGATTCGACTCCTCCTTCGGCGGACAAACTTTTCATCACTTCATCCATAATGAAGCATTCTCATCCGTTGAACCCTGCCTACCGGCAGGCAGGTATGAGCCAATATTTGTGCGACTTTCAGATTCGAACTGAATACACTCTTTTGATATTTTCCTTTCAGAAAGAAAGGCAAAATAACATGTTACCTACACACCAAATCGCATTCTCTTTACAGGTTGTTTACGGGTATCGAACCCTGTTCTCTACTTTCACAGAGTAGCGCTTTGCCATTCCCGCAGTATAAGCGAGATAAACAACATCTGATGTTCGGATTGGACTCGAACCAATATCTTCAGAATCAAAATCTGACATGCTGCCGTTGCACTACCAAACAATTTTGCGGTTCGTAAGGGAATCGAACCCTTATCGTCAGATAGACAATCTGTAATGTTAGCCGTTACACCAACGAACCTTTTTTGTATAGTAGACATCCCGCATTCGGCGGGAGAACCTGCAACCTCTCCAATCCAAATGGAGTATCCGACCAACCGGAATACTACTATGTTTTGTAACCCGTACGAGGCTCGAACTCGTATCATCAAGTAGAAAGCTTGATATCCTAACCATTAGAAGAACGGATCATTTTTTTAAAATCAGTTTTAAAAGAAGCGCCCCTGTTGCATCTCACAGGGAACGCTCTCATTCCTCCTCCTGCTTAATAATTTTAAAACCTGTCTTTTTCAATTAGCCATTCAACCATTTTATAAATAGCAATTACAATTACAATAAATTTCATTTTCTCTATTTTTATCCAACAAAAAAGCCCAACCGTTTTTGATTATTACGATTGGGCTTTACTGAAAAAATGAAAAGGTTATTCCATTTTTTGTAATGCACACAATCGTATTTTATCGTCATCATTTACATCATAACTGCAAAAACTAAATGTTGGTTTCGGCATAAATATTTCTATACCTGCAAGCCTTAAAAAAATATTTTTACCATTTAATTTTTGGTTGTTATGTTGAAGCGATTTCATTTTTTGTTTTTAATTAATAATCTTGTTTCAAATAATTTTTATGATTCAGTTGCCAAATACTTAAAATAAAAAACCCCGCTGTTATAGGCGGGGCTTGTGTTATAGCGAATTAGTTTTAGTACTATTCATCAGCATAACATGCCCCGCAATTGTAATCCGCCATCGGCGAACTAAAACAATTTGCTTTTTCAATATGTAGTGTTATGCGTAACATGTTTTTTGTTTTGTTAAAATTTATTTGCAGTGCAAAGATGAATTTATTTTTTTGAAACTACCAAATAAATTTTTAAAAAAGTTTTTTTGTGATAAAATAACAACGTTTTTATTTGCTTTTTTTATTAGGTTTTAAGAATAAAAAAAATAAAATATTTTAGATCTTTTCTCCATTTATTTTACGGCTATCAATAAAAAATAATGACAGCTTTTTACAAAAAATTATATAAATAATTTGCAATAAAAAGCTGACAGTCTAGCTACAATTTTTTTATTTTATTATGGCTTAATCATCCTCATCATTTTTATTTTCCAACTTTACAAATGCTGCTCTTCTTGGCCCAGGAAAAGGAATTTTTTCTCCTTTTACAGCTACCCAAATAATTTCATTCATTTCAAGATCTGGTACTGCATCTACCTCAGCAAAATTAAATTCCTCCGATCTTTTTTGCCATTTGTTTACAGCAATATTTTTATCATTTAAATCAATATTATTTTTTACAGTAGTAAAGTTTGATGCAGTTGCTTTATTATCAAAACAGCGCCACATGGGCATTGCAGCTGCATCGTACTGTGTCATGGGTGGCATGCCCAAAATTAATTCTATGGTGCGCAACATAGATGATGTGGAGTACATAGTATGATCTACAAAATTTCTTTTTACAAAACCTCCAGCTATATATGCAGTGCTTCGGTGAGCATCTACATGGTCTGCGCCGTTTTGTGCATCGTCTTCTAAAATAAAAACGGCAGTCTCATTCCAGATGGGCGATTTTCTTAAATATTCAATGAACATTCCTACTGCCAAATCATTATCTGCAACATGCGCATTGGGTGTTGGTTTGCCTTTGCGTAAACCTTCTGTGTGGTCATTACCAAAACGTACCGTATTTAATTGTGGCACTGCATTTATTGCCAGCAATGAATCAAAATCTCGTTTCCATTGAAAAAAACGGGTAGAATCTTTTACAGACATATTGTAGCCAGTATAATAATTACACATATTATTTTTCAGAGAAGGAATATTTGCTTTTCCATCATCGGCAAATTCGCCATAGGTTCTATAACTCACCTTATTTCTTTTACAATGATCCCAAATAAAACCTGCTTTATTATTTGCAATTTCACGGTTTCCCTCGGCATCATACCTACCACCACGCCCACCATAATTTGTTGGCCATGTTTTTTCCAGGTAATCGGTAGAGTAGGCGCCCATGCTCCAGTTGTGGCCATCTGCACTTACTTCTGCATCTACATAAAAATTATCGAGCAATACAAATTCATCTGCCAAATTATGTTGGTTGGGTGTTATATTTTTACCAAACAAAACAAGACTTGTATCTCCATTTCCTTTTGGCATATCTCCCAACACTTGGTCATAAGTTCTGTTTTCTTTGATAACATAAAACACATGTTTAATCGGCGATTTATCTCCTACTTTTTGTGGTATGGGGTTACCCTTTAAGCCATCAGCATTTGTTTCTTTTATTTTACTGTAGGGTGTATTTGCATAAACTGCTTTTGAAAAATCTTCTAATTGTTTTGTAGAAGGCGTAGAAAAAATTGTCATAGTACCTTTAAACAAACCACCAATATATTGAACTCCAATTGGCTTTGCAGTATCGCCTTGTTGGTATATTACCGCTTCTCGGCTACGGTAAGGATTAGGGCCATAAGGATTTGCCATAGATGAAAAACCTTTACCATTTGCAACCAAAATTTTATTACCAATAACTTTTACATTTGTTGGATACCAGCCCACAGGAATAAAACCTTTGCTTTTACTTGTTGCTTTTTTACTCACATCAAATACTGATAAACAATTATTATCTGCATTGGCTATGTACAATGTTTTTTCATCGGCACTCAGCGCTAAACCATTGGTAGTACTGCCGCTGGGCGCATTAGGATACAAGGCGGCGTTTAGTGTTTCAATAACTTTTTTTGTAGCAACATCAATTATCGAAACACTGTTATCATTTGCATTTGCTACAAAAAGTAACGACTCTTTTTTATTAACAATAATTTCATTGGGGTTATCACCTACGTTTATTGGCTGGGCAAAGGTTTTCAATTTTGTATCGAACATCAAAATTTTATCTGCACCCCAGCAACTAATGTAAAGTGTTTTTTTATTTTTCGAGAGTAAGCAGGTGTAAGCTTCTGCCTCCAGTTTTATTTTTGGTAAAACTTCTTTGGTTTTTAAATTAACAATGTACAGCGAATTATTTTCTTTGGTAACCACATACATCATTTGCGCAGCATCATCAATTTCAATACCTGCTGGCGAAATCATTTCTTTCATTTTTACGCCCAATACAAAACTATCTGCCAACAACAATTTGTTGTTTACAATTTTGTATTGCAATATCCAGTTATCATTACCTCCGCTTGCAAATAAATATTTTTCATCTGCCGAAAATTTTAAACCATACCACGACTTTGCAATAGTTACATTGTCCAGTTCTTTTTCATTTTTAGCATCAAATAATTGAATGCTTTGTGTGCTTTGTCCGTTGTTGGTTACAGCAAAATATTTTTGTGATTTGCTTACAGCAATGTTTAACGGCAAATCGCCAAGAGGTAAACTTTTACCAACGGGAGAAAGGCTCCATCCATTGGGAAGCATTATTTGCTGCTTCTTTAATTGTTGAAATGTTTGGCTAAAACTGCAGGCAGAAAATAAAAGAAAAATGCACAAGCTTATGATTTTCATAAATTTAATTTGAACCTGTAATTTACGAATAACCAACCTGCCTGTGCATTAAGAAAATAATATTTTCATTTTTATAAAAACAATAAATATAAAATAAAAATCATTTTATAAACGCCCATTTAATTCTTCCCAGTATTCCGCAGCCCGTCTTGTATGAGGAATTACAATAGTACCACCTACAATATTTGCAACAGCAAATAATTCATACATTTCGGCAGTACTCACATTTAACTCATGCGATTTACCAAGGTGATATTTTATACAATCATCGCAGCGTAAAACCATACTTGCTACAAGGCCTAATAACTCTTTTGTTTTTACATCCAACGCACCTGCAGCATAAGTGTTGGTATCCAAATTCCACAATCTTTTTATTACCAAGTTTTCTTTGCTCAAAATTACCTCATTCATCTTGGTGCGGTAATCATTAAACTCATTTACTAATTCGCTCATCTTATTTTATTTTAGATGGCAAAGTTATAACAAATCAATACCTGGCAATAATTAGTGTATTCATTTACCAAATTATGACTAACATCAATTTGTTATTCATCATCTGCTATTTCAGTCCCGGGTTCTAAATCGTTTTTTTCTACCCTTTCTTGGTTTAGTCCAATTTCTTCAGCTGTGTTTTTTACGTCATCGGTAGCTTTATTTTTTACCGGTATATTTTCATTATTGTTTTGCTTGCTTTCATCTTTAAGATGTTCATCATTTCGTACTACATTTGGCATAATATATTTTTTGTAAATGTTACAAATGTTAAGCCAACAGTTATTAAAACATGTCGCCATTCAATAATATTTGTTTCGCATTTTGCCAACTTATACTTTGGTAATTAACTTACATTTGCCTCTTAAAATATTTAAGTATATGAAGGTTTTTCAAAAAGTAATTATTGTAGCTATTTTTTTATACCTGCCATTTAGCAGCAGCGCATGGGGAGTGCTTGGTCACCGCATTGTAGGACAAATTGCAGACAGTTACCTTACCAAAAAAGCTAAGCAGGAAATACAAAAAATACTGGGATTTGAAAGTATTGCAATGGCTAGTAACTGGCCCGATTTTATTAAGAGCGATCCTGCTTACAAATATCTTTCTACATGGCATTATGTAAACCTCAGTAGTGGATTATCTTTTGAGCAAGTAAATAGTTTTCTTACCGCAGATACTGCAACAGATGCTTATACAAAAATTAATTTTATTGTAAGAGAATTAAAAACCAACAGGCTTTTACCTACAGAAACAAAACAATTGTATGTAAGATTGTTGATACATATTATTGGAGATATTCACCAGCCAATGCACCTTGGAAGGCCAGAAGACAGAGGCGGAAATGCTGTGAAAGTAAAATGGTTTAGTCAGGAAGAAAACCTGCACTCTGTGTGGGATTCAAATCTAATAGAGTTTCAGCAATTAAGTTATACTGAATATGCCGCAGCCATCAATTTTACTACGCTTGCACAAAGAAAAAAATGGCAGGCACAAACACTCCCACAATGGATTTATGATACTTACACCCTCACCGAAAAAGTGTATGCAGGCACCAAAGCAGATGAGCGTTTAGATTATTTATACAACTATAAATTCATAGCTCCGCTTAACGACCAGTTAGTAAAAGGCGGTGTGCATTTGGCAGGCGTCTTTAATGATATTTTTAAATAAGAATGTGTTGAGGAGCATGAGCAGTTGAAAAATTTATAAGCATGTGTTTCCCGCTATCTGTAGTAGTGCCGCCACAAGGTTTGTTATACTTTAAGGTTTATTATTGCGGCAGCTACTACTGTCTATCGGGGCTAAGTTGAGCTGGGGATCTTTATTGAACTTTTATTATATAATCACCAAAATCAATGTAAATTTTGAAATTCTTTTTTATCATTTCATTAATATTTTTATGCACAGCTACATTCAGTCATGTGAATGATGGTGAGAGTTTCTTATCTGGTTCTTACAACAAAAATTATATTATTTCCAACAACATTAAAGCAGTTATAGAAGACTATTACATTGATGACCAAAAATCATCTACCAGTATATTCTACTTTAATAAAAAGGGAATCTTAGAAAAAAGAAATACAATAAATAAAGATGGGTTTGAAAACACCGCACAGATTTTTCATTTTAATGATAATGGAGATTTAGTAATGATGATTACTCCACCTGCAGATACAATGCACGTTTACAAAGATTATATTGGCAATAATGTTGTGAAGGAAACCTTACCATATTCTAATATATCTGTTTATCATTATTACGACGAAAAGAATAGAAAGATTAGAAGTGAAAACCCATATTATGATGGTAGTAAAATATTAAAATGGAGAATAGTTAAATATTTTTATGATAAAATCAGCAGAAAAACACATGTTACAGATCAAATTTTAAATGTGAGCAAAGATTCTATTATTCAATGGATGTCAGATAGGACAATAGAATATAAAAATGATAAAATAATAAAAGTTGTGGAGAGAATTGACAACAAGCTTTTACAAAACCAAGGAAATATCACATTTAGTTATGACAAGAATGGAGACCTTAAAAGTAAAATAAGTGATGCTGTAGCTAGTAAATATTATACATATAATAACAAAGGAATGTTATTAGAAAAAATTATTATTATGCCTGATGAACTCAGTTTAAGTTTAAAAATGTTTCACAAATATTCTTACTTTTTTTGGGATTAATTTGATTCAACATTGAATGATTTTCAACCTTAACGTAACGGCGGGGTTTTCACTTTACAACCTTAGAATTAAAATATACCTTCCGTGAAACCCCGACGAATAATTTACTTTTAGTTATAGCTATGCCAACGTTCAAATTAAATGAAGCTTGAGTTTATAATGTTGCAAGTCTATTCATGTTTCGGGGTTTCGTACAATGTTTTTAATACTTTAAAGTGAATGCTGCGAAAACCTCGCCTGTACAGTAAGGTGGTGTGCATTTAGCAGGCGTTTTTAATGAAATTTATAAATAAGAATGTGTTGAGGAGCATGAGCAGTTGAAACATCTATAAGCATTGGTTCCCGGCTATCTGTAGTAGTGCCGCCACAAATTTTTTTTATACTTTAAGGTTTATTATTGCGGCAGCTACTACTGCCCATCCTACCGTGTA
>JANNMO010000021.1:0-5565 GCA_031398005.1 Ferruginibacter sp. | reverse complement strand
CCATTCGCCATAACCAGTTTAACAATTATATTTTTAATGAAGTAATACCGTTTATTAAAACAAACACATCACAGGAAACACCCATCATTGTTGCAGGAGCATCGTTTGGTGGTTTGCATAGTTTAAATTTATTTTTGAAGCGACCAGATTTAATTGATGGCGTAATTGCCATGAGTGGTGTGTATGATCTTACAGAATATACTGATGGTTATTGGGATGAACAGGTTTACTACAACTCCCCTGTGCATTATGTACCAAACCTTACAGATGAATGGTATTTAAATAATATTCGCAAAAGCAAACACATTCATATTCTTACCGGCAGTGGCGATTATGAAGACCCATCTGGCACCGCTAAAATTTCTGAAATATTGCATGCAAAAGGTATTGAACATGATGCATCTATTTGGGGTACAGAATGGAAACATGATTGGCCTACATGGAGAGCAATGTTGCCATTGTATTTGGAGACGAAGTTTTGATGATCCAAATCAATTTACTTAAAATAATTTATTGTTATTTGTTGTTTATTTAAAAATAGGGGAGAAAATCTTTATTGCTATTTTTGCATGTTATTAGCTAAAATCTTCGAGTTCCTTCTCCTTTGGAGAAGGGTTGGGATGAGGTTTTTGTGCTTATTTAGTAATTTGTAACATAATAAACAACAAATTGTTTAAACTTATAGAAATATGAAAACTATTAGCAATTAACCGAGAAAAAAATTCCAATTATTCGCATTGATCAATCGTTGGAAAAATATAAATTCATGCCCTTATTTCAAGATAAGGTAGATAAGGCTAATGAAATGTTGAGAACAGTAGGACTTCCTAAGATATCTTTAAAATAAGTTCATTTACTATATCAATCTTACATTATTTATGCGGCTGCAATTTGCGGCCGCATTTCATTTTATTAAACCTGCCGCAATAATTATCTTTACCGCATGGAAGAAAAAAAACTCTTTTTATTAGATGCAATGGCGCTGGTTTTTCGTGCATATTATTCACTTGTACGCAGTCCACGCATTACGAGTAAAGGTCGCAATACCAATGCACAATTTGGTTTTACCAATACCCTTGCAGAACTTATAAACAACCAAAAACCTACGCATATTGCAGTTTGTTTTGATACGCATGCACCCACAGAACGTCATACCAGTTTTGCAGATTATAAAGCCAACCGACAAGAAACCCCTGAAGATATTTTATCAGCAGTGCCGGATATAAAAAGAATCATAAAAGGATTTAATATTCCTTGTATTGAGTTGGATGGTTACGAAGCAGATGATATAATTGGTGCGCTTGCAAAGCAAGCAGAAAAAGCAGGCTACGAAGTGTTTATGGTAACGCCAGATAAAGATTATGGTCAATTGGTTTCAGAAAAAATAAAAATTTACAAGCCTGGTTACCAAGGTGGCAGTGTAGAAATAATGGGACCAAAAGAAGTATGTGCAAAATGGGGAATTGAAAGGGTGGACCAGGTAATTGACATTTTAGGATTAATGGGCGATGCGGTAGATAATATTCCCGGTATTGCAGGTGTGGGTGAAAAAACTGCTGCCAAATTATTAAAGGAATATGATAACATAGAAAACATTTTAGCAAATGCTGATAACATAAAAGGAGCCTTGGGAGAAAAGATCCGTAACGGAAAAGAAAATGCCATTATGAGCAAGCAACTGGCCACTATTATTTTAGATGTGCCGGTGGTTTTTCATGAAGAAGATTTTCAGCTGGACCCCATGAACAAAGAAGTGCTGTTGGAAGTATTTACCGAGCTGGAATTTAAAACAATGGGGGAAAGGATACTAGGTACAAAAGTAATATCGACCACAGACAACAGACAACAGACAACAACTCCGATAGTAAAAACTGGACAAATGGATTTGTTTGGAAATGTAGCCCCAGAAGCAGTGGTTTATGCTGAAGAAACAACTGAAGAAGATTTACCGTTGGTAGCAGATAAAAACATTGAAAACACACCGCACAATTATAAACTTGTACAAACAGACGAAGAGATAAAAGACCTATTAGTTGAATTAAATAAATACGATGAAATAAGTTTTGATACTGAGACTACGCATATAGATGCAAACTGTGCAGACCTTGTGGGGCTTAGTTTTGCGGTAACACCTACCGAAGGTTGGTATGTCCCTTGTCCGGAAAGCAAAGAAGAAACTTTGGCTATTCTTGAAAAGTTTACATCCCTTTTTGAAGATAAGAGCAAAACATGGGTTGGACAAAATTTAAAGTATGATATGCTCATGCTTAAATGGTACGGCTTTGCATTAAAAGGAAATATTTTTGATACCATGCTGGCACATTATGTTACCGAGCCGGATGGCAAACGCAACATGGATTTGCTCAGTGCAAAGTATCTTGGCTACACACCAGTCAGTATTACTTCTCTCATTGGTAAAAAGGGCAAAACACAAGGCACCATGAGAGATGTTGCTATTGAAGATGCCAAAGAATATGCAGTGGAAGATGCTGATATTACGTTGCAATTAAAGCACACATTTCTTCCATCATTAAAAACAAAAGAAGTTGAAAGGGTTTTTTACGAAGTGGAAAATCCATTGGTGAGGGTATTGACAGATATGGAATTTGAAGGCGTGCGGATTGACATGGACTTTTTAAAATCATACTCCAAAGAACTGGATACTGAAGCAAAAATAGCAGAAGAAAAAGTGTATGAACTGGCTGGTGTTCGTTTTAATTTGGCTAGCCCAAAACAATTAGGTGAAGTGCTTTTTGAAAAAATGAAACTTGATCCTAAAGCAAAAAAAACCAAGACCGGTCAGTATGCAACTGGTGAAGATATTTTAGCAAAACTGGCAAACAACAATCCTATTTGTGATCAGATCTTAAGCTTTAGAGAACTAACCAAACTCCGCAGCACTTATGTAGATGCTTTTCCGGTATTGATGAATGCACGTACGGGCAGAGTACATACTAACTATGCACAGGCGGTTGCTGTTACAGGCAGGCTGAGCAGTACAAACCCCAACCTGCAAAACATTCCTATTCGTACAGAAAAAGGAAGAGAAATACGCAAAGCATTTATACCGAGAGATGAAAATCATGTATTGGTTTCAGCAGATTATTCGCAGATAGAATTAAGAGTAGTAGCGGCTATTAGCGGTGATGTAAATATGTGCGAGGCTTTTAAAACCGGGAAAGAT
Source organism: Ferruginibacter sp. (assembly GCA_031398005.1). Lineage (GTDB taxonomy): Bacteria > Bacteroidota > Bacteroidia > Chitinophagales > Chitinophagaceae > Ferruginibacter. Next base: position 2,381 of record JANNMO010000021.1, on the reverse strand, counting down.
ATTCATACCGCCACTGCGGCTAAAGTTTTTGGGGTAGAAGAAAGTGAGGTAACAAAAGAAATGCGTTACAAAGCAAAAAGTGTAAACTTTGGAATCATTTACGGACAAGGTGCATTTGGACTTTCAGAAAATTTATCTATACCAAGAGCTGAAGCAAAAGAGATTATTGATAATTATAAAAAGGAATTTCCGGGCATACAGAAGTACATGGATGATACCATTAATTTTTGTAAGGAAAACGGTTATGTAGAAACATTGATGGGCAGAAAAAGATGGTTGAAAGATATTAACAGTGCCAACTTTACGGTACGTGGTTTTGCTGAAAGAAACGCCATCAATTCACCCATACAAGGCACAGCGGCAGATATGATAAAACTGGCCATGATAAAAATAAGTGATGCACTGAAAGAAGGAAATTTTAGAAGTAAAATGATTTTACAGGTACATGATGAATTGGTTTTTGATGTGTTGAAAGAAGAATTAGAAGCAATTAAACCTCTAATATTGGAGAATATGAAAGCGGCATTGGTATTAGAGAATGAAGTGCCCGTAGAAGCAGAATTGGGCAGTGGACAAAATTGGTTGGAAGCGCATTAGGAGGAAAGACAACGGACGACAGACAATGGACCACGGATGATAGACTTTGGTTTATTATTTTAAATTTCGTTACATCAGGTAGTATATATTTTTTGAAAAAACTTGGTTTTTTTGTAGATTTATACACTAAAACTAACATCATGAAAAAAGTAATTATTTATGCAGCAGCAGCTATTTTTATGGTTGCGTGCAACGACAATGCAGCTTCTAATTCTACTACTGTTTCTGCAACAGATACATCTGTAAAAGAAGAACCTAAAAAAGAAACTGCCACTACCGCACCCTTGGATAGTGTTACTATGACGAAAAACTGGGAAACGTACATGACCCCATCAGATGCACACAAAATAATGGCAGCATGGAACGGAAACTGGAGTGGTGATGTAACCATGTGGCAAACACCAGATGCTCCTCCGCAAACCAGCAAAACCATTGCTGTAAATAAAATGATTCTCGGTGGCAGATATCAAGAATCATCTCACACAGGAAATATGATGGGTATGCCTTTTGAAGGAAGAAGTATGATGGGGTATGACAATGCAAAGAAAGTTTTTACAAATACATGGGTAGATAATATGGGAACCGGTACTATGATTATGGAAGGTCCATGGGATGAAGCTACCAAAACAATTACACTGAAAGGTAAAATGGTTGACCCAAGTGCAGGCAATGCAAATGAATTAGATGTAAGAGAGACTTACAAAGTAATTGACGATAAAAACCATGTGATGGAAATGTATTGCAATGGAAAAGATGGAAAAGAATATAAAACAATGGAAATTAAGTTTACAAGAAAATAGTAATGAGTTATTTTTGAAGAGGCGGTATCAAAATTTTGAAGTAGATGTCATGTTGAGCTTGTCGAAACATTACTTCTACTTCAAAATTCAAAAAATTATCAATTTCGACAAGCCTGTCTGCCGACAAAGGCAGGCTCAATTTGACAATCTTTTGAATTTTGATACAGCCTCTTTTTATATGCTAAAACTTTAAAATGGAAATTATATATTGTTACGATGCATACTGTGGTTGGTGTTTTGGATTTAGCAATGTTATTAAAAAAATAGCAGAGGAATTTAAAGCCATTATGCCTACAGAAGTATTGAGCGGTGGAATGGTGTTGCCTGAAATGCCAACCCATATAAGTGCTTCAGCAAATTATATTTTGGGAGCTTACAAAAATGTAGAAGAACTAACCGGAGTAAAATTTGGCGAAGATTATTTGTGGCATTTAAAAAATGCAGACGACAGCGACTGGCACCCGCATTCAGAAAAACCCGCCATTGCAATGTGTATTTTTAAAGAATTTTATCCGGAACGTGCAGTAGAATTTGCGGCAGATTTACAACATTCATTGTATATTGAAGGAAGAGATTTAACAGATGATGAAGCATACAGGCATTTGCTGGAAAAGTATAGCATACAGCCAGAAATTTTTTATGAAAAACTGAAAAGCGGGGAATACAAAGAAATGGCTTACTACGAATTTTCGCTGATGAAGCAATTGCAAGTAACAGGCTACCCATGTGTATTTGTACAAACCAACGAAACAAAATTTAATATGGTTGCTCGTGGCTATACTGATTATGAAACATTAAAAGCTAGAATAAATAATGTGTTGGAAGATGCCAACACTGTATAAATAGGGTATTCCTGTAATTACAAAGTAATTTTTTTGCCTTAAACTTTTCTTTAATTTTTTGAAGTTTTTTTCTGTAAAACCACTTTTTGTTTTGGCGATTATTCTTTTAGGACAAAATATTTAAGTTAGGGCATTAGGATTT
>JANNMO010000042.1:0-4958 GCA_031398005.1 Ferruginibacter sp. | reverse complement strand
TGGAAATAGTTCCTAGTAAAGAAATGCCGGAATTAAGTATCATAGACTATCTAATATGGTCGGTGCAAAGAAAATTATTAAAAAATGAGAGTCGGTATTTTGATGCCTTACAAGAGAAATTTGAAACCGTAATACATTTATTCGAAGAAAATATATAAATAAAAAAGCCAAAAAATCTTAAAAACCCCCGTACCAATACTGGCAACACCCATCATGGGATGAGATATGCAGGTTTAAAACTTTTTAGCATTGCAAATATACTAGAATCCTATTATAAATTCACCATTTGTACTTTGCACTATAATGCGTTGTAAAAGCAAACAAATTATTTCTAACAAAAAAGACTGCCCCAATAACAAGGCAGCCTTTTATTCATTCCTTATCAACCCTAGGCCAGCGTTCTCACACTTGGCTCTCTGTCAAAATATCTTTTACTTGCTGCAGCCACAAATCCATTACCCAGTTCCATCACTCCTTCATCTGGTACCACACCTGCTTTATCCAACAATGGCTGTGCTTCTTTGCTGTGTGCTATGGCTTTTAAGTGGCCAAAAGCATCCATGGCAAATTGCACAGCGGCTCCTTCTTTCAGCAACATAGCTGTGCCTGCATCAGATAAAATAATGGCTACCGCATCAAATAATTGAGATGGTGTACCTGCTAATTGTCCGTCTGCCTTTACAACCGTTTTATCGTTTAGTACAATGCCATTTAATTTTGGTGCTACCACTTTAAATGTGCCACCGGCTTTTTTAATATCTTTTTTTAATTTGTCAATGGCGGCTGCATTGCTGCCATCGGCTATTAAAATACCCACACATCTTCCCTGCAAAGTATGCTTCATATTTTTTTGTATAGATAGCGCCGGCGATTGTTTAAAATCCTGCACAGGTGCGGCCGATGCTGATTTTGATGGAACCGAAATACCCAACCCCTTTGCCACACGTGCTGCAAGTTCATCTGAAATATTTCTGATATTAGCAATCACTTTTTGCTGTACATGCGGCAACGTAACCTTCGATAATTCAAACACCAGTGACGATGCAATATGTGCCTGCTCATTCGCCGTTTGAGAATTAAAAAACATTCTTGCCTGGCTGTAATGGTCGGCAAATGATTCGGGGCGAATGCGCAATTTATCTCCCTGCTCATCCATTTCTGCTCTGCCTCTAAAGCTGCTAAAACCTGTTACCGGGCTCTCTCTTACACCGGCATCTTCGCCAGCTACATCCAAGCTATTGGGTTCGTAATTTGCTCTTCCTTTTGGTACTTCCATCTGCATCATTCCATCTCTTTGAAAATTATGAAACGGGCATTTTGGTGCATTAATAGGTATCTGGTGAAAGTTGGTAGTGCCCAATCTGGATTTTTGTGTATCTAAATAACTGAACAACCTGCCCTGCAATAATGGGTCGTTGCTAAAGTCAATTCCCGCAGGTACATTACCCGGACTGTAAGCCACCTGTTCTGTTTCTGCAAAAAAGTTATCGGGGTTTCTATCCAGCACCATGCGCCCTACAATACGCACCGGTATTAATTCTTCGGGTATCAATTTGGTAGGGTCCAGCACATCAAATGGTAATGAGTCTGCTTTCTTTTGATCAAACAATTGCATGCCCAGTTCCCACTCAGGAAAATCGCCACGTTCTATGGATTCATGTAAATCTCTGCGGTGGTAATCGTTGTCTGCCGCCTGTAATTTTAATGCTTCATCCCACACGGTGCTTTGTAAACCCAGTTTTGGTTTCCAGTGAAACTTTACAAAAGTTGATTTTCCTTTTGCATTTATTAATCGAAAAGTATGCACACCAAAACCTTCCATGGTACGCAACGAACGTGGGATGGTACGGTCACTCATGGCCCACATAATCATGTGCGATGTTTCAGGCATCAGCGATACAAAATCCCAAAAAGTATCGTGTGCACTTCCCGCCTGCGGATAACCGGTATTGGCTTCCATTTTTACGGCATGTACCAGATCTGGAAACTTAATGGCATCCTGTATAAAAAATACCGGAATGTTGTTACCTACCAGATCCCAGTTGCCTTCTTTGGTGTAAAATTTTACGGCAAAGCCACGAACATCTCTGGGTGTATCTACAGAACCTGCGCCGCCGGCTACTGTGGAAAACCTTGTAAACAAAGGCGTTTTTTCGCCTGCTCTTTGAAAAATATCTGCCTTGGTAATGTCTGCTAACGATTCGTACAATTCAAAAAAACCATGTGCGGCCGAGCCACGAGCATGTACAATTCTTTCAGGAATGCGCTCATGATCAAAATGAAAAATCTTTTCACGAAGTACAAAATCTTCCAACAAAACGGGGCCTCGTGCGCTTGCTTTTAAACTGTTTTGATTGTCTGAAATGTGTATGCCCTGGTTGGTGGTAAGTATTGGATGTGATTGGTCAGTTGTTTGGTGCGTTTCGCCCCCAGCTGTTTTTTTGCTGTTGTTTTTCATGCGTAATTTTTGTTTTTTTGTTAGAAAAAATAGTAATTGTTTTAGTGAAGGGTAAACAACTAAAATGCAAATAATTGAATCAAATGTTGTTCCGTAATTGTGCCGATAGAAAAATTTATTGATGGGTAAATGATTGCCCGAGATCATCACATTTATTTTTTAAAGCACATCCATAAAACTAAATTATTTAGTATATGTTTCTTATATTTACACATAGTTTATAAAAAGATTTTAATGGAAAAAGCAAACGATATAAAAATATTTGATGATAAAAAGGTACGCACACTTTGGAATGCCGAGGAGGAAAAATGGTATTTATCTATTGTGGATGTGATAGCGGTTTTAACGGACCAAAACGATTATCAAGGAGCAAGAAATTATTGGAAAGTATTAAAACACAGACTTATAAAAGAAGGAAATGAAACGGTTACAAATTGTAACCAGTTGAAATTACAAGCCGAAGATGGTAAAATGCGTATGACTGATGTTGCCGATACCGAACAACTTTTTCGGCTTATACAATCTATACCATCGCCGAAGGCAGAGCCTTTTAAATTGTGGCTGGCAAAAGTAGCAGCGGAAAGATTAAACGAAATGCAGGATCCTGAACTGAGTATTGATAGGGCTTTAGAGCAATATTTACAAATGGGTTATTCTGAAAGCTGGATTAATCAACGCTTAAAAAGTATAGAAATAAGAAAAGAACTTACCGATGAATGGCGAGCAAGAGGATTAAAGGATGGGCAGGAATTTGCAACTTTGACAGATATCATTACTAAGGCATGGGCAGGCAAAACAACCAAAGAATACAAAGTACTAAAAGGACTTAAAAAGGAAAACCTGCGAGATAATATGACCAATACAGAGCTCATTTTAAATATGCTGGCAGAAGCTTCTACAAAAGAAATTTCTGCAGCTACCAATCCTGAAAATTTTGAAGAAAGCAAACTTGTAGCAAAACAAGGTGGCAATGTGGCCAAAGTTGCTATGAAAGAACTGGAAGCTAAAACAGGTAAAAAAGTGGTAACGGCGCTTAATGCCAAAGAAGTTTTAAAAGGAATAGTGGATGTAAAAAAGGGTGAAATTAAAAAGCTGTATTAAGTCCATTCAACATACTCTTAATAGCCGTTACTTATTTATGAGTGCAATAAGCCAACCTTTTTTATCGGAATAAATTTTTATAAAACATGCACCAAAATATAAAATGAAGGAGGTGTAAAATACAAACAATAGTACGAGCACAAACGAACCAGATGTACCATAAAGTGTTCCCACATTTCCTTTCAGTAAGAGGGTGCGTAAAAGAACTCTACCTGCTATAAAAAATACCCCGGTAAGCAATCCGCCAATAATACAAGCCTTCCACCTTGGCTTTGCATGTGTAAGAAAACGAAATAAAATAATAAACCAACACGAAATAATAATGGTGGCAGTGACTTCGCTGAATATTAGTTTAAAAACAAAACTGCCACCGCCAAATATTCTTTGAAAATAATCTCCCCCAATTGTTTCAATACTCCTCAAAAAAAGTTCTGCAAAAAACAATATACCAACCAGTAAAATAACAGCAAATGATTTTAGTCTGCTACCAAGTTTTGAAGCAATATTGCTTTTTTCTTTGTCTTTAATTTCCCAAATCTGTTCCAGCGAACTTCTGATAACACTAAACAATGTGGTAGATACAAATAACAAAAAAACAAAGCCGGGAATAATTACATAATTGCTGTTGCTAAAACCTCTTATACTTCCAATAACTTCTCTAATTTGCTCTGCACCCTGTTCTCCAAGGCTTTCACCAAGGTTACTTAAAAGTCCTCTGCCTATCATTTTTGGGGCAGTAAGCAGCCCAAATAATTGCGCCAAAATAAATACAATAGGTGGCAATGCAAATGTGGTAAAAAATGCCGTGGCCCCTGCAAGCCGCAATGGATCATTTTGGCGCAGCAGTTTTAACGATGGAAAGAGGCTGCTGAAAAAAATATGTATCTCTGAAGGTTTTTCTTCGGAATTTTTCATTTGCATAAAGATAGGAACGCCTGCCCAATCACATAGGAAAGATGCTAAAACTAGTTATTATAAAGTTTTTTAAACTAAAGCAAATATGGTGGTTCGAAAAAATGATGCAACATTGTACAATAATTACCTGCCTGTTCAATTCGGTAAAGTTTTTGTTTCTAAGAGCTAAATGAAAATTGATCCTACAAAAATATTTACCGGTTTATCTGGGTTGGTACTGCCGGGCCCACAAGCTACTTACCCGCCAGCGTTTCAGGGCAAAAGTAGGCTTGAATATTATGCGCACCTTTTTAATAGCATAGAAATAAACAGTTCGTTTTACAAAACACCCAAACCTGCTACCGTTGCAAAGTGGAGCGCTTCTGTACCTGATTATTTTAAGTTCACGTTTAAATTATCGAAAGCGGTAACGCATGTAAAAGGCTTGGATTTTAATGAAGACGATCTGGAGACCTTTATGAAAAGTATTGCAGAAGTGGGAAAC
>JANNMO010000026.1:0-294685 GCA_031398005.1 Ferruginibacter sp. | reverse complement strand
GCAAGTAATGCTGCACCACCAATCATAGCCGGATAAACAAGCCACTTATACCTTCGCCTAACTAAAGCATACAAAGCAAATGTTCCACCTTCGCCCCTGTTATCTGCACGTAATATCATTATTACGTATTTCAACGTGGTTTGCAAAGTAATTGTCCAGATAATACAGGAAAGGCTGCCAATAATTAATATATCAGAAACTAACCTGTTACTAATAATAGCATTGTAAACGTAAAGTGGGGATGTACCTATATCTCCGTAAATAATTCCTAAAGCAATAAGTAACCCGGCGGCAGATACTTTGTTGATGTGTTTACCCACGAAATAAAAATTTAGAGTACAAAAAAATACTGCCTTATAGCGGTATTAAAAAACCGTTGCAAATGTAAAATGAAAACAATTATAAATACGAAGAAAATATACAGCCAATATTACAACGTTACAAGTGGTTTTGGGGCGGTGAAGGGCATACAGAAATGGGCATTTGGAACAGGCTGTCTGCACTACCTGCCTGTCCGGTAGGCAGGCTCCTCATACCGCCTGCGGCAGCACTGCGGGGTAGTGCTGCCCATCCTTGCGCCTTTCGGCATTGGTTCTTTGGTCGGCAATAATTTGAGGTGTATACTTCTTTAGCAAGTTGTAAAAAATTGCGAGGGTAAATTCCCCTCCTTCGGAGGGGTGCCCGCAGGCGGGGTGGTTTATTTTAAAGACATAAAGTCTTTTTCTCCTTTTCCATCCGTAGAGACGCTTCACTAAACTCTACGGATAGTGTGGACTTGGGCGGAGAGTGGAAAACCAAGCCTTGGTGAATGCGGAATAGGATACCAATTATTTATAGAGAACCCACGAGGGCAGAGAATTTACATGCTAAAACATGATTAGTTAAAGTATCTCTATATTCAGCTTTCCAATAATGAATATCATCAATGTTACAATAATCAATTTTCTCAATTTCGTACATTCCAAAAAAAGGCATTTTGAGAAAAACAATAATGGTATTTTCAGTAGGCCAACCTTTTGATGTTTCTACAATTTCATTCCCAAGTTTTATTTCTGCAATTAATATAATGCTCAACGATTTACTAAATTCGCAGATATGTTGCTGTGTTATCATAAAACAATTTCGAATATTTTTTTAGTAATTTTCCAGCGATGTTAATTTTGATTCCCATGAATTAAAATAAAGAAAATTCTTCTATTCACTTGGATTTACACCTTTTGTAATACCGTATTCTATGCCTACTTTTTTAAAAAATTGAAATATCATATCCAATTTCTGTTCACACATTTCTCCCATCGAAATATTTTTGGAACTCGCACTTATCTTTTGGCATTGAAAACAAATTTCAATGAAATCAACAACCTTATTATGTTTGTCTAAAAAAAGTATTCCATTTCTAGGTACATAACAACTTGCGTCTTGGATTGCAAATGTTGGGCCTTTATAACCATAATTAAAAAAAATATCGCTTAATTTATCTACTTCTGAAAAAGTAAGTGTTTTTACTTGGGATAGTTTAGCAAAGAGATTAGAGTTATTAATTCTTGGGAAGCTATCTGTATTTAAAATATCTCTGTCAGTTAAATAAACGCCTCCGTTAAAAGAAACAAATTGAATTTGAGCAGATACATTAAAAGGATATTTCTTCACTCTATTTGCAAAGGTTAAAAAATTTTTCTTTATGCACCCATGGTTCGATTCCTCTGCCTCAATTTCTTTTTGTGTGAATGGTCGAGTGGGCGGTTTCAATAATTTATTCTTCTGCCCAAACATAGAATTAGACAAAATAACAAAGCAAAATAAAAATATTTTATTTTTCATATTGACGACTATGTTATAAATTTTTATTGCCACATGAAATAGGGCAGATTTGAAAATCTGCTACGCCAACTCGCTGCTATTTTAGCACATGCTAAAGTTAAAATATAAAACTAATAGTAAGCAATGACTGAATACTTAAAAAAAATTTTTGCTGATACAGTTTCGATTATACCAAACTAACTAATATTTATGAAAAATACTAATCTGTGTAACTCCACTCAATTGGTTTGTTCACGATTTTTTTTGTATTCATTCTAAATCCTGCTTTTAGCCCATGAAACGAATAAAAATAGAAGTAGATACTAGTGTCACCATCAACAACTTTATCAAGTTGATAATAAAATGGTCTTTGAATTATGGCCGTTTTGGAGAGATTGTTAAAATGAGAATCTTCTAATGATTTTGGCCAGTACCCATTTTTTTCTTTGTAACGCTGAATTTCTTCAACCATTTTTTCAGCTTTAATTTCTGTGTCTCTAATAATATATGATTTCAATTTTGGAAATATTAGTAGGCAGCAAATAAAAAGTATGCCGGCAAGAATACTATATCGTTTGAATTTAGTCTTCAACTTGAAATCAATAAAGTAAGAAATAAGCACACTTATTATTATCGGTATTGCTACAAATAGTAAAACATCATTTGCGAAAAAGTTGAGGAAGGGTAATGATATTCGATAAAAGGCATACATTATTATTGGTACAATTAGTAGCCCAAATAAAATAAGAATAAAAGTGCCTGGTTTTGTGAAAGTGGTCATTTAGTATTGAAGTTAGCTAACCAATTTTTAGTAAAGTAAGGATTTGTATTTCATCCGCCATACTTCTAATGCAGAAAATGATACCCTTCCGCACCTTTGCTCGGCTCCATATCTTCTAGGGGCGTGAAACTATTTTTTATCAATACAGTCTTAGTTGTTTTTTGTGCCACGATCCAAGGCGAAGGTTTTCTTCTTAGTTAATCTATTGTTTTTAAATTAAATTCTACTCCACCACCAAGTCCACAAGCCATCATATTTGCAAAATATTTTCCATCTTTCAAGTCTGTCAATTCTAAATATGGCGGACATTTATCGTGATATAAATTTTGTTTTTTTAAAAACGTTTTGCTCAAATTTGAAATATTTATTGAAGTTTCTGTCCCACCACAAGGCATAATCAAATACCAATTCTTATCGTGTATTGTTCTTGTAAAATTTAAAGGTTTGCATGTCTCTTTTCCTGTTTCGCAGGCTTCCCAATAGTTAAAGTCTATAAAATTTATTTTAGCTTTTTGTATTCCTAATTTTGCGTCATAGTCTGGGCAAATAAAATAATTTTCAAAAGTGGTTTGTCCTTCATACTTTCTCAAGGTTAAAAGAACGGTGTCAAATTGTTTTATGTTATCCTTACAAAAGTAGTATCCAACATTTATTGTGTCTGCAAAAGTTGTGTCTGTAAAGTCCTTTATGATTTTATATTTAGCGATGTAAATCTTCGAGCCTTCTCCTTCCGAAATAAGTCTTGCCAATGCTTTGAATTCTGTCTTTGAAGATTTGTTTTCTGTAGTTTGTCCAAAAGAAATTAAGCTAAGCTTCAAAAATAAAATTGTCAAAATTGTTATTGCTTTCATTGATGAAGTGTTTCATTATAAATGTCGTCGTCCTCAAACTTACAGCCAATACTCAAATATACGCAACCCAACAAAACAAAATAAAAATTTACTCCCTAACCTTGTTGAATATCATTACTAAATCTCCACTACAATCTACTCCATAATAAAAGTTGAAAAAAGATATTCTGATCAAAGGCTGCGTGATGGGCAGTAGTAGCCCTTGCACATAATAAACTTTAAAGTATAAAACAACCTGCGTGCAAGGCTACTACAGACAGCACGAACAAAAGTTGAAAAAAATATCACCGCCGAAAGCCCCAAAATAAAAAAGAGGAATAACTTTTCAGCTATTCCTCATTCTTGTGTCTTATGTCTAACATCTAAAATCTTCTTCTACGCTCCTGCGCCGTGGCAATTTTTAAATTTTTTACCACTACCACATGGGCATGGTGCATTGCGGCTAATTTTTGGTTCTTCTCTTGTAATAGGCATTTGCTTTACATCGGAAACTGCTGCACTTGGGTCGTAATAATCTTTTTCATTTGCGGCATAATCATCACCGGCTACATCAATCTGCGCTTTGTTCATATTCATTTTGCGCATATCGGTTTTTTGCTCTCTGCCTTCTTTTATTTGTCCGGCATTTGTTTGCTCCATCGGAATACCGGCATGGCTTAAAAAACTTACAATATCGCCATTCACTTTATCGTCCATTTTTTTAAACTCTGCAAAGGCTTCAATCTTATAAATTACCAATGGATCTTTTTGCTCCAAATGCACCGTTGTATTAATTCTGTGTTTCAAATCGTCCATCTCACGTAGGTGTTCTTTCCATGCATCATCAATGGTGCTAAGTGTAATGCTTCTTTCTAAAGCATTGCCCAATTCTGCACCATTTGTAGCTAAATATTTATCCAAATTAGCCAATGCCTGAATACCTCTTTTACCATCTGTAAAAGGCACAGCTACATTTTCAATATGGTTGCCTTGTTCTTTTCTAATAGCACTAATAATGGGCATTGTTTGTTCACCCAAAGCAGCTTTCTTTTTGCTGTAATGTGTAATAGCTTCGTTGTACATTTTTTCTGCTAAAACATTAACCGCAGTCTTTTCTAATTCTTGTTCGGTAATGGAGGTATCCATTCCAAAATTCATGATAACTGCTAATTTGAAACCTTCAAAATCGTTGGCTTCTTTAAAAGAATATATCAATCCTTCGGCTACAGAATAAAATGAATTATCTAAATCCAATGCCAATCTTTCTCCAAACAATGCATGGTTTCTTTTTCCGTAAACTACGTTACGTTGCTTGTTCATCACATCATCATATTCGAGCAATCTTTTACGAGTACCAAAGTTATTTTCTTCCACCTTTTTTTGTGCACGCTCAATACTTTTTGTAATCATGCTGTGCTGTATAACTTCACCTTCTTTGTACCCCATTCTATCCATCAAACCTGCAATTCTTTCAGAGCCAAACATGCGCATTAAACTATCTTCCAGCGATACAAAAAATATAGAACTTCCCGGGTCACCTTGTCTGCCTGCACGCCCACGAAGCTGTCTATCTACACGACGACTTTCATGGCGCTCCGTGCCTACAATTGCTAAACCACCTGCTTCTTTTACGCCGGGGCCAAGCTTAATATCTGTACCTCTACCAGCCATGTTTGTTGCAATGGTAACTGCACCTGCAAGTCCTGCTTCTGCTACTACCTGCGCTTCTTTACTATGTTGTTTTGCATTTAATACATTGTGCGGAATGCCACGCTGGCGAAGCGTTCTGCTGATTAACTCACTCACATCTACTGAAGTTGTACCAACCAATGTTGGTCTGCCTGCAGCCCTGTTTTTTTCTACTTCATCTATTACTGCTTTGTATTTTTCTCTGGTGGTTTTATACACATAATCTTCGCCATCTATTCTTATAGCTTTTACGTTTGTTGGTATGCTTACTACATCCAATTTGTAAATGCTCCACAACTCTGCTGCTTCTGTTTCGGCAGTACCCGTCATGCCCGCAAGTTTGTGGTACATACGGAAATAATTTTGAAGCGTTACCGTAGCATACGTTTGAGTTGATGCTTCAATTTTTACATTTTCTTTTGCTTCCAATGCCTGGTGTAATCCATCTGAATAACGGCGACCTTCCATGATACGACCCGTTTGTTCATCTACAATTTTTACCTCATCTTCTATCACCACATACTCCACATCTTTATCAAATAAAGTGTAAGCTTTTAGCAACTGTTGTATGGTGTGAATACGCTCTGACTTTGTAGAATATTCTGTAAGCAAATTATCTTTGCGCTGCAGTTTTTCTTCAGGCGATAAATCAGTTTTTTCTATCTCTGCAATTTTTGTAGAAATGTCAGGTATAATAAAAAATTCAGGGTCTTCACCGTTTCTTGTAATTAAATTCAAACCATTATCTGTAAGCTCTACCTGGTTGTTTTTTTCATCTATGCTAAAGTACAATTCTTCATCTACCTTAGGCATTTGCTTTTGTTGGTCTGCCAAATAATAGTTCTCACTTTTTTGCAATTTTACCCTGTTGCCCGGCTCGCTTAAAAATTTAATAAGTGCGCCGTTTTTTGGTAAGCCACGGTGTGCACGCATTAAAGCCAATCCTCCATCTTTAGGATCATCGTTGCCTTCTGCTATTTTTTTCTTTGCTTCTATTAAGAAAGAGTTTACGGCTTTTCTTTGTGTTTCTACCAGCTTTTCAATGCGTGGTTTTAAATCAAAAAATTGTTGGGTATTATCGCTGTGGCCAATAGGACCGCTAATGATAAGTGGCGTACGGGCATCATCAATTAAGACACTATCTACCTCATCTACCATTGCATAATGGTGTTTGCGTTGTACCATTTCATCCGGAGAATGCACCATATTATCTCTCAGGTAATCGAAACCAAATTCATTGTTGGTGCCATAAGTTATATCAGCATTGTAAGCATTTCTGCGGGCATCGCTGTTTGGTTCATGCTTGTCAATACAATCTACTCTAAGCCCAAGCCATTCGAAAATTGGACCGTTCCACTCACTATCTCTTTTTGCCAAATAATCGTTTACTGTTACAATATGTACACCTTCGCCAGCCAAGGCATTTAAATATGCAGGTAAAGTACTAACCAAAGTTTTACCCTCACCGGTTGCCATTTCTGCAATTTTACCTGAGTGTAAAACCGCACCACCAATAAGCTGTACATCGTAATGCACCATATTCCACTTTACCAAACTGCCTGCTGCCGTCCAGCTATTTGCATGAATGGCTTCGTTGCCTTCAATAGTTACATTGCTTTTTTTAGTGGCAAGGTCTCTGTCAAAATCTGTAGCGGTAGATCTTAAAGTTTCATTTTCTTTAAACCTGCGGCTGGCTTCTTTTACCACGGCAAAAGCTTCGGGTAATATTTGTTGCAAAATTTCTTCAATCTTTTCGTCACGCTCTTTTTTGAGTGCATCTATTTCTTTATATATGCCATCACGTCCATCAATATCAGCCACGGGTAATTCTTCAGCACTGGCTTTTTTAGTTTCTATGCTGGCATCTGTGGCAGCGAGGTGTTCTTTAATACGGGCTTTAAATTCTACCGTTTTATTGCGAAGTGCATCGTTGCTTAAAGAAGCATATTCAGCAAAAAAGCGATTGGTTTTTTCTACATCAGGTGCAATTTTTTTTACATCCTTTTCACTTTTGTTACCGCCAAATATTTTTGAAATAAAAGAGAGCATAAATATGTTTTATTGTAATAATTACAGTGTTTGTTTTTTTTGATTTGTCAAATATGGTGCTTATAATGATAATTAGCCAAAATGACAGCAATAATCCTTTTATAACCAAGGGCTGCAAATGTACAAATAAGTTTTTTTGAAAGTTTAAAGCATATTGCCTGTTTAAATATGTTTGAACTTAACGAATGATGGTTTTTATTGTTATAAATACGACCTTTATCAAAATAATAAAAATGAAACAGGTTACATTACATATACCTAATAACAAATATCCACTCTTTATTGAGTTTGCCAAAAGCATCGATTTTATTAAAAAAATTGAGGAAGAAGAGGAAGTTGAAGAAGTAAGAAGTAAAGAACAAATTTTAGCAGGGCTAAAACAAGCTATAAAAGAAGTAAATCTAATTACTAAAGGGAAACTTAAAGGCACAAACGCAAGAGATTTAATAAATGAATTATAATATAATTGCAACTCCAAACTTCAAAAAAGAATTTAAGCGTTTAGTAAAAAAGTTCCAATCATTAAAAGATGAGTATGTTGTTTTATTGGATGAACTTACTGAAAACCCTACCTTAGGTACACCAATTGGAAATAATTGTTACAAAATACGCATTTCAATATCCTCAAAAGGCAAAGGTAAAAGTGGTGGTGGTAGAGTCATTACTATGGTAATTCAAGCTTCTAAAGCTATTTATTTACTTGATATTTACGATAAATCTGAGAAATCAAACATTAGTGAGAAGGAACTCATAAGATTTATTAAAGAAACAAAATAATCTCTTGATTTTACTTGAAATTCACTTTATAAAATTTTATGCAAGATTTTCAAGTATAAAATCCAACCCTTTTTCCGTACTTTTGCGCCCTTAAAACGAGATACTCATATAATAAAAAAATTATAGCATGAGCGGTGCATTAAAAGAGGTAAGAACCAGAATTAAAAGCGTACAAAGTACCCAACAAATTACAAAAGCCATGAAAATGGTTAGTGCAGCCAAACTTAGGCGTGCACAAGATGCCATTACTCAAATGCGTCCATACGCTCAAAAACTACAAGAGGTTTTGGGCAATATTGTGAGCAGCAGCGAGGGTGAACTTGGTATGGCGTTAGCAACTGAGCGTTTTGCAGAAAAAGTATTGGTTATCATTGTAACAAGCGATAGAGGTTTGTGTGGTGGTTATAATAGTAACCTAATAAAACTGGCAAAAACAGTTATTAAAGAAAAATATGCTGCGCAACAAGCAAGTGGTAATGTGAGTATTTTGCCTATCGGTAAAAAAGGATATGAGCATTTTACAAAAAATGGCTATAAGGTTGTAAATAACTACTGGGATATTTTCACAGGTTTAAGTTTTGAAAAAGTACAAGGCGCTGCGCAATATGCAATGGATGCATTTGCAAATGGTGAGTTTGATAGAGTGGAACTTGTTTTCAGCGAATTTAAAAATGCTGCTACACAACAATATATTGCAGAGCAATTTTTACCGGTAAGAAAAACATCTGAAACGGTATCTAAAGTAAATGCCGATTTTATTTTTGAACCTAGTAAGGAAGTATTGGTGGCTGAATTAATGCCGAAAATATTAAATACACAATTGTATAAAGCAGTGCTTGATGGAAATGCGAGTGAGCATGGTGCCCGTATGACAGCTATGGATAAGGCAAGCGATAATGCAAACGAACTATTGAAATCATTGAAGATTAGTTATAACAGAGCAAGGCAAGCAGCCATTACAACAGAATTAAGTGAGATTGTGAGTGGAGCAGCGGCGTTGAATGGTTAATTAGCTAATTCGATAATGTGCTGATGTGCTAATGTTTTCAGTTCAAGCTTCTTTTACAAATAGGTTGGTTTATTTTTTTTATATTTTTATAATTTTTTTTAAGTTTTAAATACTCTTTATATAATTAGAGTCCCCATTAGCTAATTAGCACATCAGCAAATTAGCTAATTAACTAAAATGGAAATCTCCCAAATCATACCACACATAGAAGCATTAATTTTTGCGAGCGATAAAGCATTGTCGGCAGCAGAAATTACGGAGCTTATAAATACAGCCCTCGGTTTTATTGAAGACCGTGCAGATACTGAACAGGTAGAAGCTGCCATAAATGGTATAAAGGAAAAGTATGATTCTGAATTTTATGCATTTGAATTAAAGCAAAGTGGTGGCGGTTGGCAATTTCTTACGAAGCCTGCTTTTCATAAAACAGTTGCATTGATTAATGGAGATAAATTTATAAAAAGATTATCTACTGCATCACTTGAAACGCTTAGCATTATTGCCTATAAGCAACCAATAACAAAAAGTGAGATAGAAAGCATACGTGGCGTAAACTGCGATTATGCAGTACAGAAATTATTGGAAAAAGATTTAGTAATCATCAGCGGACGAAATGAAGATGCAGTGGGTAAACCATTGATCTATTCTACATCGAAATCATTTATGGATTACTTTGGTATAAACAGTGCCGATGAGTTACCTAAAATAAATGAAGTATATTTAGAAGAAGTGGTAAAAGCTACAGAAATGAACAGGTTGGAGCAGGAGGGTGTAGAAATACCACATGAACATGAATTATCTGGTGGCGAAATGGGAGAATTGCATATTATAGAAAACGAAGTGCCTACTCATATTCATGCAGAAACAAACCACGAAACAATAACTGAAGAATTAGAGGTTGCAGAACTTACAGAAGTTTTGGAAGAAAATGATATGAAAGAAACAACAGAAATAAAACAGGATAAACAGAAGGAAACTGACACAGAGGAAGCGTCTTAAAATATCATTGTATAAAAGATTTTTACAGAAAGCATTTCTCCGAAGGAAATGCTTTTTTTTATAAATACTAAACCGAACATTTAACCATTCAATTTTTAAAAAATGAATCAACAGTTAACACATGAATCTTTAAGAAATCTAGCAGACCAATACGGTTCGCCATTATATGTGTATTATGCAGAAAGTATAAAACAGCAATATGAAAAACTTACTCATGCATTTAGTAACTGTAATGCAAAAATGTTCTATGCCTGTAAATCGCTTACCAACATAAATGTGCTCCGATATATTCATAGTTTAGGCGCTTCGCTTGATTGTGTAAGCATAAACGAAGTAAAACTTGGTTTAATGGCAGGTTTTGAAAAAGAAAATATTTTGTACACGCCCAATTGTGTTGACTTTGAAGAAATATTAGAAGCAAAAGAATTAGGTGTGAATATTAACATTGATAACATTTCCATCCTTGAACAATTTGGAAATAAATTTGGCAGTAGCTACCCAATTTGTATACGCTTAAATCCACATATTTTAGCAGGTGGAAATTATAAAATTTCTACAGGGCATATTGATAGCAAATTTGGTATTTCCATACACCAACTTCGCCACATCGAACGCATTGTAAAAGCCACAGGCCTGCATGTAGAGGGCATACACATGCATACCGGTAGTGAGATAAAAGACATCAATGTTTTTTTAGAAGGACTAGATGTAATGTTTAGTATGGCCACTCATTTTCCTGAATTAAAATATATTGATTTAGGCAGCGGTTTTAAAGTGCCCTACCAACCCGGCGATAAAGAAACAGATGTAAATTTATTGGGTGAAAAAGTAGCCGAAGCCTTTAAAGTTTTTGAAGCAGAAACAGGAAAACATTTAGAAGTTTGGTTTGAACCGGGTAAATATTTGGTAAGCCAATGCGGTTATCTTATTGTAAAAGCAAATGTAATTAAGCAAACAACTTCTGCGGTTTTTGTTGGTGTAGATAGTGGCTTTAACCACCTCATTCGCCCAATGATGTACGATGCTTATCACCATATTGAAAATGTAAGCAACAGCAATGGAACCTCTCGTATATACACGATTGTAGGCAACATCTGCGAGACAGACACCTTTGCATGGGACCGTGCATTACCTGAAGTACGTGAAGGCGATTACCTGGTTTTTTATAATGCAGGTGCATATGGTTTTGAAATGTCATCCAACTTTAACAGTCGCCTAAAACCTGCAGAAATTTTAATTGAAAACGGCGATGCTAGAATTATTAGAAGAAGAGAAGTGTTTGAAGATTTGTTGAGGGGACAGGAGATATAATTTTCTGAATAAAATTTTTATAATGCCTCGAAAATATTTCGGGGCTTTTTTTTAAATTTTGTTGTGATCTTATTTCATATTATATTTCTGTTTTTAATAATATATTTTAATATGCAGATTATTCAAAGTATTCAAAACAGAATTTATGCGTTAAGAGGAGAAAGATGTTGGATAGGGATTTGGCAAAACTATACGAAATTGAAACTAAGTCTTTAAACCTCTCAGTTAAGCGAAATATTAGAAGGTTTCCGGCTGATTTTATGTTTCAACTTAGCAAGGAAGAATATGACAGCTTGAGGTTGCAAATTGAAACCTCAGAACACAATAACGGTTTGAGGTTGCAAAATGAAACCTCAAAAGGAAGAGGGGGAACCCGTTACTTACCTTATGCATTTACCGAACACGGTGTAGCTATGTTAAGTGGTATAATCAATTCTGATAAAGCCATAGATATGAACATTGCCATTATGCGTGCTTTTGAAGATGTCCGAAAAGTTTTGATAAAACAAACTGATTTGAAAGAACAACTTAAAGAAAAAAAAGACCATTTGGGTGAACATGATGCACAGCTAAATCAAATTTACGATGCCATGGAAAATCTGCTCGATGAAAAAGCAGCACAACGCAAATAGGAAGACAGGGTTAGAATTGGGTTTAGATAAAACACAATACTTTCTTAAATAAAGTTGTACATAAAAAATCTTTTGCCCATATCAAAAATTAATACAACATTTAGGTAAGCAATTAATTTTGCTTTCACCCTTCATAAATAAACCACCATGTTATCGCATTCTTTTTTAAAGTTTCGCAATCATTTTGCGCAGGTATTTTTATGCCTTGTTGCCATTATTTTCATTGTTAACTCCTGTAAAAAAAATAACAATCAAAAATGGATAGATGTGGACCCTGCTTTTGCAAAATATGTAGAAGCATATACAACCGGTGTAGTTTCTAAAACCAGTAGTGTAAGGGTACAACTTGCGGCAGATGCAGCTACCACACATACCGTAGGGCAACCAGTAAATGATAACATGTTTGAACTCTCACCGTCAGTTAGAGGAAAAGCTACATGGATTGATGCCAGAACAATTGAATTTAAACCAGAAAAGAATTTAGAACCAGATCAATTATACACCGTAAATTTTAACCTTGGAAAAGCTACTAAAGTGCCATCCAAATTTGACAAATTAAAATTTAATTTTCAAACAGTAAAACCATCTTTTAAAGTAACCAATAATGGTTTACGCAGCGATGGCTCAAAAGATAAAATGTTTTTAAATGGTGAAGTTGTTACGGCTGATGCCGAAGATGGTAAGGCAATTGAAAAGTTATTATCCGCAAAGCAAAACAGTAAAAATTATACTATTATCTGGCAACATGCCAATGCAGGTAGAACACACAATTACAGCATCAACAACATTCAACGAAGCAATACCGAAACACCGTTACAATTAAAATGGAATGGCAATAGTATGGATATTAAAGTTGAAGGTGAGCAAACACTTGCTGTACCTGCCGTTGGCGATTTTAAAGTATTAAATGTAATGCCTGTAAACGATGCTCAACAATATGCATCTGTTCAATTGAGCGACCCTATTGCGGTAGGGCAAGATCTTATAGGGCTTGTAACCATCAGCAATGAACCAGATGTGGTTTATACCATTACCGGCAGCGAAATAAAATTATTTTCGGGCAAGCCACTGGAAGGCAATTATACTGTGAATGTAAATGCAGGTATTAAAAATAATTTTGGTGCATCGTTACAATCCGGTTTTACTTCTAACGTAGTTTTTGAAAACAGAAAACCATCTGTAAAAATTTTAGGTAAAGGGAATATATTACCAAACTCAGGTAAACTTGTTTTGCCTTTTGATGCAGTTAATTTAAATGCTGTTGACATCAGTATCATTAAAATATTTGAAAACAATGTGCCCCAGTTTCTTCAGCAAAATGATATGGGCGGAGACCAAGAAATACGCCGTGTAGCAAAACCAATTGTAGAAAAAACATTGAGGTTAGATGATGACAAAACTTTGGATCTTCATGTAAAACAACGCTTCTCTTTAGATATTGATAAGTTTCTGAAAACCGAGCCAGGCGCTATTTACAGGGTTACCATTGGCTTTCGTCCCTCCTACTCTCTGTACACAAAAATGAGTACCGATACATTATCTACTGAAGAGAATAACAATGAATATGGGGAAGGTTATAATGATGAATATGGTTATGGAAATTCTAATGGAAATGATGAGGACGATGCATTTTGGAGCAGTTATGATAATTTTTATCCCAACGGATATAATTGGGAACGTAAAGATGATCCAACTAGCAAATCCTATTACAACAAAGACCGCTGGGCTACCCGAAATATTTTAGCAAGCAACATTGGCTTAACGTCAAAGCGAGGAAACGATAACTCATTAATGGTAGCAGTGAGCAGCATACTTACCACAGAGCCAATGAGCGGTGTAGATTTAATTGTGATGGATTATCAAAACCAGGTGATTGGAAAAGGAAACAGTACCAGTGATGGTTTTGCAACAATTGATGTAAAGAAAAAACCATACTTACTTATTGCAAAAAAAGGCAACGAAAGAGGTTATTTAAAATTAGACGATGGAAGCGCACTTGCACTTAGCAGATTTGATGTAAGCGGCGAAGAAATAAAGAATGGTATTAAAGGATTTATTTTTGGTGAACGTGGTGTTTGGCGCCCTGGCGACAGTCTATTTATTAACTGTATTTTAGAAGATAAAACCGGCAACCTTCCTAAAAATATGCCTGTGGAGTTTAACCTCTTTTCACCGCAAGGACAGCTCTATAAAAAATTAGTACAAACCAATGGTAGTGATGGTTTCAATGTTTTTAAAACTATTACAGAGCAATCATCTCCCACAGGTAACTGGGTTGTACGTGTAAAAGTTGGCGGTGCTGTTTTTGAAAAAAGAATTAAGATTGAAACAGTAATGCCCAACCGTTTAAAAATAAATATTGATTTTGGAAAAGACGCTATTCTTGGTGTGAACAGTACCAATACTGGCACATTAAATTCTATGTGGTTATTTGGTAGCCCGGGCAAAAACTTGAAAGCAAAAATTGATGCGTCTTTGTATGCACGCAAAACAGTTTTTTCAAAGTTTCCAGATTTTAATTTTGATAATCCTACTTCTAATTACAGTACACAAACCAAAACAATATTTGATGGCACATTAGATGAAAACGGCAACGCAACCATTAAGCCCGATTTTCAAATTGATGGTGCTGCACCGGGTATGCTTACAGCAAATTTGCTTACCAAAGTGTTTGAACCAGGTGGCAGTTTTAGTATAGATAATTTGAGTGTGCAATACAGTCCATACAAATCGTATGCAGGCTTAAAATTACCTTCTGGTGAAAAACCTTTTAATTATTTATTAACAGGAAAAGAGCATATTGTACAATTGGTAAATGTTGATACAAAAGGGAATTTACTAAGTGGTTCACAGGAAGTGGAAATACAATTTTACAAAATACAATGGCGTTGGTGGTGGGATGAAGGCAGCGACAACCTCAGCAATTTTACACAAGATGAATACAATAAGCTTATTAAAAGAGATGATGTTACACTGAGCAATGGCAAGGGTTCGTGGAGTTTTAAAACCGGTGCAAATGAGTGGGGCCGTTATTTAATTTTAGTAAAAGATAAACTGAGTGGGCATATAACCGGCAGTACTATTTATATTGATGAACCCGGTTGGCAAAGTCGCTCGGGTAATGAAGATCAATCTGCCGCAAGTATGTTATCTTTTAGCAGTGATAGAGATAACTACAATGTAGGCGATGAAATAAGTTTAAAAGTTCCATCAGCAAAAGGTGGAAGAATGCTGGTAAGCTTAGAAAGTGGCAGCAAAGTTTTAAAAACTTTTTGGCAGGAAACTACCCAAGGCCAAACCGTAGTAAAATTTAAAGCAGATGCTACCATGGCGCCTAATATTTATGCTACCATCAGTTTACTACAGCCACATGCACAAACGGTGAATGATTTGCCCATCCGTATGTATGGCTCCATTCCGCTGTTTATTGAAGATAAAAATACGGTACTTACGCCGCAGATAAACATGCCTGCAAGTGTACGGCCCGAAACAAATGTAAGCGTAAGCGTCAGTGAAAAAAACGGAAAAGAAATGACCTATTGCATTGCCGTTGTAGATGATGGTTTGCTTGATCTTACCGGTTTTAAAACACCGGATCCTCACGCTGCATTTTATGCAAGAGAAGCATTGGGTGTAAAAAGCTTTGATATGTTCGATGAAGTTATAGGCGCATGGGGCGGAGATTTAGAAAGGATACTTACCATTGGTGGTGATGAAGATGCAGGGCCTGTAAAACAAAAAACAGCCAACCGTTTTAAACCGGTGGTTAAATATATTGGCCCCTTTAAATTGCGGAGTGGACAAACACAAACCCAAACTTTTATGATGCCAAATTATATTGGCTCTGTAAGAACCATGGTGGTAGCTGCACACAACGGCAGCTATGGCTTTGCTGAAAAAACCGTGACAGTAAAAAAACCTTTAATGGTACTAGCAACCATGCCTCGTGTATTGGCGCCCGGCGAAACAATTAAATTGCCGGTTACTGTTTTTGCTATGGAAAATAATATTAAAAATGTTACTGTTTTTATGCAGCCAAATAATTTTATGGAGGTTGTTGGCTCTTCTACCCAAACACTAATTTTTGATAAACCCGGCGAGCAGTTAGCTTACTTTGATGTACTGGTAAAAAATGCTACCGGCATTGGTAAAATGAAAGTGAATGTAAGCAGCGGCGCAGAAAAAGCAACAGATGAAATAGAGTTGGATGTACGCAACCCTAACCCCACAATAACAAGTGTTCAACAAATAACTTTACAGCCTGGTCAACAATGGGATGCTACTGTATCACCTATTGGCATTGTATCTGCAAGTAAAAGTGTAATGGAAGTTTCCAGCATTCCATCTATGAATTTACAAAAGCGGTTGAGTTATTTAATTGATTATCCGCATGGTTGTATTGAGCAAACTACCTCTGCTGCTTTTCCGCAATTGGTATTAAATCAGCTAACCGATTTAACTGATTTTCAAAAAGCAAGTGTTGATAGAAATATAAAAATGGCTATTGCAAAAATTCAAAATTATCAAAGACCAGACGGTGGTTTTGGCTACTGGCAAGGCGCAAATGAAAGCGATGATTGGGGAACAACTTATGCTGGTCATTTTTTAATAGAAGCACAAAATAATGGTTATGTGGTGAGCGATAATTTATTAAACCAATGGAAAAACTTTCAGCGGGGCAAGGCAAATGCATGGGTACCTAGCACCACAAATTTTTATGGTGGAGACCTTGCTCAAGCTTACAGACTCTACACTTTAGCATTGGCAAAATCTGCGGAGATGGGCGCTATGAACAGGTTACGAGAGTTTACATATATATCTGCCGAAGCAAAATGGCGCTTGGCTGCAGCTTACAAATTGGCTGGACAAGATAACATAGCCGTGGATTTAATTGCAGGTTTGCCGGTCACTTTTCCTCCCGTAACCAATTATGGTTTTACGTATGGTTCTAATTTAAGAGATGAAGCAATGGTGCTGGAAACGCTTACACTTCTTGGCAGAAAAAACCAGGCAGCAACTGTATTAAATAATGTGGCAGCAAAACTTTCAGAAGATAGTTGGTACAGCACACAAACCACTGCGTACAGTCTATTGGCAATTGCAAAATATTGTGGTAAAAATGCAAGCGGTGCAAAAATTATTGCCACTGCAAACCTTGCTGGCAAAGCAACAGATATTAATGCAGCTTCTTATTTAAAGCAATTGCCCATCATACTCAAAGATGGCAGCAACGGCGTTTCTATCACAAATAAAGGCACAAATATTTTGTATGTAAAAGTAGTAACACAAGGCCAACCACTTACCGGCGATACTATAAAAACTGCAAATAATTCGGGCGCATTAAGTATGAATGTTGAGTATATTTCTCAAAATAAAACAGCTGTAAATTTTGTACAGTTACAGCAGGGTACCGATTTTATTGCAAAGGTTACTGTGAAAAATACTGGCAATAAATATTATTCAAATATGGCATTGTCACAGGTTTTTCCAAGCGGTTGGGAAATACTTAATCCACGTATGAATGATGGTGAAGGTGCATTTAAATCATCAGCCAGTACTTATCAAGATGTGCGTGACGACCGGGTTTACACCTATTTCAATATTCGCAAGGGCGAAACGCTTACTTATTATGTGCAACTAAATGCATCGTACCCCGGCAGGTATTTTTTAGCCGCTACAGATTGCAGGGCTATGTACGATAATACTATTTCTGCAGCTACAAATGGTAAGTGGGTTCAGGTTGTAGGAGGGCAATAAATTTTTCATTATAAAACGGATATCAACTTTTAAAAACTGATGTCCGTTTTTTTATAATTTCTTTTGTAATAAATTTTGGGGCTTTCATCTTTAGAATATAAAATAAACTAATATGCGGCTATCCGTTGCAATCTTTTTGCTCAAAGGCAGCAAAAAAGATTTTCACTTCTATCCGCCAGCCCTTCAGCAGTTGAATATCTATTTAACTTTTATGGACGATATCTTGGGTTTGTAAAATTTACAATCACCATTTACCATTCAAAATACTTATACAAAAAATCTGCATTTCTTATTGTAATTTTACTACCATAAATTTCTATAAAATGAAAAGAATTTTTACATTCGGCTTGGTTGTTATTGCAGCAATAGCATTTGTTTCATGCGAAGAAAAACAGCAGGAAGATATTACCAATGAAGTAAATAAAAACGGCTCTGTAGAAAGCAGCGTTACCGTAGATCATTTAGATAATATGAACGATGTTTTGATTACCAAACATGCTGTTTGGGTGAAAGGAACTAAGTTAAAAGATATTGAATACAGAGATACAGTACCATCACTTGGCAGCGAAAATAAAACTGCAGAAAACAGTGAAGGTGATACAAAAACAGTAGAGGTAAAAAAGGATTATGAGATTTTTATAACGGTGAAGTGATAATGTGAATTGTCAATTGTGAATGGTGAATTGAAAATACTAAAAAATGAAAAAGTCAAAAACAATACAACTTATTTTAATAACAGCAGCGCTTGCAAGTTGTCAGGAAAAGAAGAAAGAACCAGAATGGGGTGGTGGGAATAAAACTTATGTACGTGGCGATAGTACTGCACCTTATGCACGCACACACCACGGCGGTATGGGCTTAGCTACTGCAGCATTGTGGTTTTATGCATTCAGGCCTTATGGTAATTATAACAATGGTACTTACAGCCGTGCGGGTTATTACTCTCGTGCAATACCTACCGGCTCTAACATTGGAACAAATGGTTATAAAGGAAATGTAACAAGAGGTGGTTTTGGAAGAGGTGGGTATAGTGTGGGAAGCTAGGTTGTGAATAGTGAATTGTCAATTGTGAATGGTCTCTAATAATTTAAGACTAATCATAAATAGTAAATGATAAATGATAAATTTCTTCTTTTAATGGATCGCATAAAAACTTCTCCCCGAAATAACTGGCAGGCATCAGTAGAAAAACTTGGCTTTGGTTTTCATACAACAGATGTGCCTTATTGGGATGAAACAGCTTACTACAGTTTTAGTTTGGCAGAAGTAGAACAAATAGAAAAAGCCACCAATACTTTGTGGGAACTTAGTTTAAAAGCTGTACAACATGTAATAGATAATAAACTATACAGCAAATTTCACATACCCGAAAATTATATTCCTTACATAGAAAAAACATGGAACGAAGAACATCCTTCTATTTATGGCAGGTTCGATTTTTGTTTTAAAAACGGGAAAATAAAAATGCTGGAGTTTAATGGAGATACTCCCACAAGTTTGTACGAAGCTGCGATTGTACAATGGTTTTGGCTGCAAGATTTTGATAAAAATAAAGACCAGTTGAACAGCATTCACGAAAAATTAATTGCCTACTGGAAATATTTAAAAGTGTATTTACAACCAGGTAAATTACATTTTACTTGTTTGAAAGAAACGCTCGAAGACCTTACCAACACAGAATACATGCGTGACTGTGCCATACAAGCAGGAATAGAAACCAAACTTGTTTTTATTGATGATATTGGCTGGGATGAAGACAGCAAACAGTTTTTAGATTTAGAAGATGAGCCCATAAAAAACATTTTTAAATTATACCCTTGGGAGTGGTTGGCAGGCGAACAATTTGGTACAAATATTTTAGAACATACCAATAAAGTTTTTTGGATTGAACCTTCATGGAAAATGCTTTTATCTAATAAAGCGATCCTTCCAATTTTGTGGGAACTCAATCCAACATGCGAGTATTTATTACCCTCTTATTTTGATGACAACGGCATGAAGGATTATGTAAAAAAACCTATCCTCTCCCGTGAAGGTGCAAACATAGAAATGGTAAAACATTACGGCACCATTCAACAAACAACAGGCGAATATGGGCAGGAAGGATTTGTGTACCAACAACTATTTGAACTGCCTGATTTTGATGATAATTACCCGGTAATAGGCAGCTGGATTATTGGACAAGAAGCAGCCGGCATCGGCATTAGAGAAGCGAACAATTTAATTACAGACAATAAAAGCAGGTTTGTACCTCATTTAATTTCTTAGTCTATTTTGCAACACTCATACGCTTATGTTTTATATAAGCGAAAATAAATGGTTCTCATATTTAGCCAATCAAATTTATAGAAGAAACTTTAGAGCATACGTGATAAATATTTTGCCGGTTATTTTTTATTATATTTATTTTTTTTAAAAATAAAAACTACCTGCATGCCCGAAGCCCAACATTACAGCATTCCATTACGTTACAGAAAAATGGAAAATTTACACATTGTATTTTGGTTATTAAAAGATTTAAGTTGGTGTATGATGTGGAAACCATTGGGTATTGTAATGATATTCCCTACGCTTATCATTGCTGTAGTAATTGCCTACAGAAACCGACAGTATGTAAGTGAATTGGCGCACAACGTTGCCATCGTATTTTGGATAAGCGCCAACTCTTACTGGATGATCAGTGAATTTTTAGGCTTTGATACAAAATTAATTTTCGGAACATATACCTATAAACATTTAGCAGTAATTCCATTTGTAATTGGTATTGTTATTCTTGCTTGGTTTTACGGGTGGTGGCAACCGAGGAATAAGGGGGTGGAGGAACGCATAGATAGTAATGATATTAATTAAAAAACTTTAAACAAAATGTATGAAATTTTTAACCTTTAGTTTTTCATTGATATTAATTTTGTTATTTTCTTGCAATAAAAAAGCGACTACCACATTTAGTGAAATTCTAAACCAAAAAAATTTACAGCTACAAAGTTTTAGTATAAATATTGATAGGGATACAACTTTAATAACTAAAAGTGGATGTGTAATAAATATACCTGCAAGAACTTTGGAAAGTGAAACTAAAATCTTAAAACTAAATATAAAAGAAGCAATTAGTTTAAAAGATATTTTGCTAGGTGGACTTACAACAAAAAACGGAAAGAATACACTCAGTAGTGCAGGTATGATTTATATAAATTTAGCAGACGGGTATAAAGCTTCTATTAAGAAAAGTATTGAGGTTTTAATTCCTTCAAAAACATTCAATGCTGACATGCAGGTTTACAAAGGAAAAGAAGAAGAGAGTGGGAAAATAGACTGGCAAAATCCAAAAGATTTACCAGAAGATGTAACAACAAAAAGTATAAGTGCAGGTGAACAATTATTTAAATCAATTTGTAGCAATTGTCATAAAATAGATATGGATTATGCAGGGCCTTCATTATTGGGTGTCACATACAGAAGGCCAAAGAAATGGCTGTATGATTTTACCAGAAACCCTTCAAAAATGATTGGTAGTGATTGTACAAGTAGTGAATTATTTAACCAATGGAAACCGACGGTTATGATGGCTTTTCCAAATTTGAGTGATGAGGTTTTAGATAGTTTATATGGTTATATAAAAGCAGAAACAGATAAGAGAGGTTTTGGTGATGTTAAATATGAAAAAACATGTTGCGATAGTTGTTATGATTATAAATCTGCTTTAAAGAAAATTTCCAAAAAACGAGATTCATTAATCGAAGAAAATGAAGATTTTTTCAATTTAGACAGAAGCATCACTGTTCCTTTTAATGGTCAGGTGACGGCTTTTCCTACAGAAGAATTAATAGAAAAAAAATATATTACTCCAACCTCTGTGAAAGCAACTTACTATACTATCAATATCGAAGCTTTTGGATGGTACAATATTGATGGATTAATGAAAGGAATTGATAACTGTAAAGAGAGTGAGTTGTTGGTAAAAATAAATGGAGAAGATATTGACTATAATGTGAATTTAATAATTCCAAACATGAAAGTTTTTGTGGAAGGTGGAAAGCTGGATAATAATACTCACTATGGTTTCTATGAAACAAAAGGTAAAATTCCTTTGCCACAAAATATAGAATGCTATGTAGTTGCATTTGCTCAATATAAAGATCAATTCCTTTTTGGCAAAACTTCCTTCAATGCAACTTTAAAACAAACAATCTTTATAAATACAAAAATAGTTACTAAAGAAGAAATGTTAAAAGAATTATCGTCATTGGATTTAAAAGATGTGAAAATGAAAGTTAATAGTAGCAAAAATTCTGAAGGTATTATACAAGCAGATAAACAAACTGATAGTCTGAGAAAGTTAAAGCCTAAAAATTGTGATTGTAATTTTCCTGTAATGGATTCTGCTCGCCCAATGCCGATGACTTCGGCTGTATATCCTTAATAAGAACTGGCTTAAATTCAACAGCAAATATAAAAGCTAAATAAATATTCTCTCGCCCAATGGCTGCGGTGGACTGACCGAGGTACCTGTATGTATGCATGCAGCCAGCGGCTGCAAATGCATACATACAGGTACGGTACAGGGAAGGAGACCGAACAAATGCTACATACATATTCACTGATGACATCCCCAAAAAATAGAGGTCACAAAAAATACAATAAAAAATCGTTGCATTTAATTACAGCGTTTGCAATTTCCCCCTCTTGGGGGGGATTAAGGGGGGCTTTTATTATCTTCGCACAAATATTAAAATATGTTTCGTTCTCACACCTGCGGCGAGTTGAAGATGGCCGATGTAAATAAAGAAGTAACCCTTGCCGGATGGGTACAAACAGTGCGCAAATTTGGCAGTATTACGTTTGTAGATTTAAGAGATAGGTATGGTATAACCCAATTGCTTTTTAATGAAAGTTTGAATGAGGTACTGGATAAAAATCCGCTAGGACGTGAGTTTGTATTGCAGGTTACCGGAAAAGTGAGCGAACGCAGCAGCAAAAATGCCAACATTGCCACAGGCGATATTGAGATTGCAGTGGTGAGTTTTACGATCTTAAATAAATCTATCACGCCACCTTTTACCATACAGGATGATACTGATGGTGGCGATGAATTGCGGATGAAATATCGCTATCTAGATCTTCGCAGAAATGCAGTAAAGAAAAATTTAGAGCTACGATATGCAGTGGGCAGAAGCACAAGAAATTATTTGCATGAAAATAATTTCATGGATATTGAAACGCCTTTTTTAATAAAAAGTACGCCCGAAGGTGCAAGAGATTTTGTAGTGCCAAGCCGCATGAATGGCGGACAATTTTATGCGCTACCACAATCGCCACAAACATTTAAGCAATTGCTTATGGTGAGCGGCTACGACCGTTATTACCAGATTGTAAAATGTTTTAGAGATGAAGATTTGCGTGCAGACAGGCAACCGGAGTTTACACAAATAGATTGTGAAATGTGCTTTGTAGAACAGGAAGATATTTTGCAAATGTTTGAAGGATTGGTGAGACGTATTTTTAAAGATGTAAAAAATATTGACTACACCCAAGTAATTGAGAGAATGACTTGGGAAGAAGCGATGTGGCAATTTGGGAATGATAAACCGGATATTCGTTTTGGAATGAAGTTGAACAATTTGAAATTTCCTTCGCATACTTTCACCAGCAAAGAAGATATATCATCTATAATAGCCGGCGACTTTGCAGTATTTAACGAAGCAGAAACAGTTGTGGCTATTTGCGTGCCTGATGCAAGCAATTACAGCCGCAAACAAACCGATGAATTGGTAGAATGGGTAAAGCGCCCACAAATTGGTATGAAAGGTTTAGCTTTTATAAAGTGCAATACAGATGGTACTTTTAAAAGCAGTGTAGATAAATTTTATACAGAAGAACAATTAAAAGCAATTGCAACAACCTGCCATGCAGTAGCAGGAGATTTAATTTTGATATTGGCAGGTGCAGAAGAAAAAACCAGAAAAGCTGCGAGCGACCTGCGTATGCACATGGGCACAAACCTAGGATTGCGCAGGGCAGAAGATTTTAAATTATTGTGGGTATTGGATTTTCCATTGTTTGAATATGCAGAAGAAGATAACAGATGGGTAGCAAGACATCATCCTTTTACATCGCCAAAGCCGAGCGATATTGATACTATGATAAACAACGATCCCAATATTACCAACGCTGCTGAATACCTTAAACACCCTTATGCAAACATTAAAGCAAATGCCTATGATATGGTGTTAAATGGTAATGAAATTGGCGGTGGCAGTATTCGTATTTTTCAAAAAGAATTACAGCAAAAAATGTTTGCTGCACTTGGTATGGATGATGCAGAACAGCAACATAAATTTGGTTTCTTATTAGGTGCATTCGAATATGGCGCTCCGCCACATGGTGGGCTGGCGTTTGGTTTTGATAGACTCTGTGCGATTTTGGGCGGCAGCGAAAGCATTCGTGATTTTATTGCCTTCCCTAAAAACAACAGCGGTAGAGATGTGATGATAGATGCACCAAGTACGATTGATGATAAGCAGTTTGAGGAGTTGCAGATAAAGTTGGATTTGAAATAGTTTTTATTCACCTGAGGGAAAAGAGGGGAAAGAGTTTTCGCAGAGAATTTTTTTGATATTATATATACAGCGGCAACTATTTTTTATTTAGATTAGTTATGCATGATTAAGAAATGGATATTTTTAAAATTGAATTTAATATTACTAATCATCTTAAGTTTTCTGATGATTGCTGGCTTAGGTTATACATTTATTGAAAGATTTGAAAGATTACAAAAAGTAAATGTTATAGGTATTGTTACCGTTATCATTTTGTTTGTGAGTATAATCTTATTTGCTTTAATAAATTTTAATTTGCTTAAGAAAAATTATCCGGATAAAAATTTATCAGTTGCTAAATTAGATTTGTATAATACGTTGCTGGTTTTTTATTGTTTAACTGCATTAATTACAACTGCTTTGTATTTTTATCATATTTATGAGACAATCGCAAGTTATAAAAATGGAATAAAGGATGAAACAGGATTAGATGTACTAATCGGGATGACTCTTTTTATGTTTTCAATTTTTTACATCCTCATACAATCCCTCAAGCTAAAAAAACTAATTTCTAAAAATGCTCAATTGAAAGTGTTAGATATTGAAAACAATGAAAATGATATTTTATCGTCTATTCATTTAGAAATGTAACAATTATTAATCTCAAAAATTAGTCTAATCATTTTTAATTTATTTTTCATTTTTATCTTAACTTACCTAAAACAATTAATATGAAGCGGCTTGTCTTAATAACCATCACTACACTCTTGTTTTTCTCCTGTAAAAAAAGTAATGTAGATTTAATATCAAATGATCCCGTACCCCCAATTGCAGCAAGTACACAACTTAATGTAGCATACGGTACAGATCCGTTACAAAAGATGGACATCTATTTACCGCCGAGCAGATCAACGGGCAGTACTAAATTATTGATAATGATTCACGGCGGCGGATGGAACTCAATGGATAAAACAGACCTTACTCAATATGTAGATACCATGCGCAAAAGGCTTCCGACCTATGCCATTATTAATATAAATTATAGACTTGTTACCAATACCTCTAATTTTTTTCCAACACAGGAAAATGATGTAAAAGCTGCTGTCGAATTTATTTATAGTAAAAGAAACGAGTATCTTATTTCAGATAAATTTGTAATGCTTGGTGTAAGTGCAGGTGCTCATTTGGCCATGTTGCAATCGTATAAATATAGTAGCCCTGTAAAAATACAAGCAGTAATTAATTTTTTTGGGCCTAACAATATGACCACTATGTACACGAACCCTGCATCCATATTTGCACCAGCATCCGCCATATCCCAATTATTTAATGGTGCAACTCCCACTACAGATTCATTACGCTATGCACAAAGCAGTCCTATAAATTATATCAACATACAATCTTCTCCTACCATCTTTTTTCATGGCGGCACTGATTTGGTCGTTGGCGTAAACCAGGCAACGGCATTAAGAGCTAAACTTTTAATGAGTGCAGTTCCTAACCAGTATGTTTTTTACCCAACAGAAGGGCACGGTTGGGGGGGCGCAAATCTTATAGATTCATTCGATAAAATACAGGCATTTCTTGCACAATATGTACCCTAAAATATTTTCAAAAATCATCTTAACTGCTGCACTCTTATTTGTTGCAGTGGTTTCTTTATACGCACAAAATAAAGGTCCATACTTTAAAGATGCCTTACAAGAAAAACGTACAGCGTTTTACAAGCAAATTGTAAATGGCATTAATAAAAATTTATTGCTCCCCGCTACCGCTGAAAACGAAGAAGCCCTTAGCAGTGCGTTTTATAATATTGGATTGGTAAAATATAAAACCAGTTTTGTAAATAATAAAATAGATAGTGCTGTAAAAAACATTATCAACCGAAGCAATGATTATAAAAAAGCTTTGCTCAATTTAATAAACAGCGACTATCCAAAAAAATATGCGGCATACATAAAACCCGTTTTTAAAACCGCTGTAAATGATGCAAAATTAATGGCAATGGCAGCAAATTATTTATTGCCCACTGCTACCCCTGCTGATGTAAAAATAATGCTGCAGCAAACATTAACTGCACATGCTGCAGAGCCAGATAATGCAATTCTTTTTGAGCTAAGCCAGCAATTAAAAAACTACGGCAAAAAAACAGCAACGCCATCCATCAAAACATTTTTTTCAAAAAATTATTTACCCGGTCAAGTATTGGTTTTTAGTTTTCAAAGAAAAGATAGAAATTACCCTGGGCTTGCCATGGTACGAAACATTGATGGTAATTTTATAAAAAATGCTGACAGTACTTATTTTGCTGTAGGTCAGCTAGCCCGTAGCGCAAGCAATATGCCCGGTTACATAACCAATGGCAACACGCCACAAGGCTTTTTTAAAATGAATGGGTTCGATACTTCCAAGAGTTTTTTTATTGGTCCCACCACAAATATTCAACTCTCCATGCCGCACGAGTATCATCCATTTGTAGTAAACCAAAAGTTGATAGATACCACCTGGTCGTTGCAACAATACAAAGATTTATTGCCCTATAATTTTAAAAATTATCATCCCATGTACGGCACCTTTTACGCAGGTAAGGCAGGTCGTACAGAAATTATTGCGCACGGCACCACCATAGATACAGCGTTTTACACAAACCAAACTTATGCGCCCTATACACCAAGCGCAGGTTGCCTTTGCACCAAAGAAATATGGAACAGCAAAACCGGTTACTTACAAACAAGCGATCAATTATTGCTTACACAAGCCATTCAAAAAGCTGGCGGCCCATATGGTTATTTAATCGTTATAGAAGTTGATGATAAAAAAGCGGCGGTTACATTAGCAGATGTTGTTGCTTATTTAAAATAATTGAATACCTCTTTGCATATTGAGGAGCATGGTCTGAAGAACTTTATTCAACATCCGCATCCTGCTATACGCTATTACTCCGCCACAAAACCCACGCACAGGGCTTCAGCGTGGTAGCCGCTTCTATCAGGGCTACAATGAGCTGGGAATCTTTTTTCAACTTTTATGGAAGCGGAGTGGAAAAGCCTGTTTAATTTTCAATCAACCTTAAAGAAATATTCCTTCAAACAACACATCTCATTTTATAAAATATATTTTAGTTTGTAATAACCATTATCTTAGAATATCATTTCTAACTAAGTGAATAAAGCAATGTCAAAATATATTTTGTTTTTCATTCTTTTCTATTCATGTTGTGTAAAAGCGCAGTTACCAGCAAAAAAGGTAGTAGCCGATAGTGTGCAAAATATTAATGCAGAAATGGAAGAAGATGAAATTCTATTTTTACCACACCAAATAAATATTGATACGTTACCAACCAATCCAATTCTTTTCAAAAGAAATTTTCATGATGAGCAAAAATTATATCGAAGCAATAAATTAAAAGTTGCCATTTTTGTAGACCCAACCATCTGGAAAAAGAAAACAAGTTCCATAAATTCCGAAGAAGAATTTTATTTTAAAGACAATTCAGGATTTAGTAAAGCTCGTTTCTTTACTGTTGCAGATACATCATTTAAGCTACAAGATATAGTTAACTTGGCATTGAATAGCGCCAGAACAATATATTTTGATGCAGAAATTTTTAAAGCAGAATATAGAACCGTAAACGCAAATAAAATTTTATTTGTTGAAATAAGTATAAAAGTGAAAAAACGTAAAGCAAGAATTCTACATTACTTTTATAAAGGCTCAGACGGAATAACACAAATAAGTTTAGCAATTGCCGCTAAAATTTTAAAAAAATATAGATTCATTTATGAGTCGTTTTTAAATGGGTTTGTAATTACAGAAAATGAAAAAAAATAGGAAATGAAAAATATTTATTATAAAATTTTATGCTTGTTTGCTATTTTAATTGGCAATAATAATTTTTTACTGGCTCAGGTAT
Source organism: Ferruginibacter sp. (assembly GCA_031398005.1). Lineage (GTDB taxonomy): Bacteria > Bacteroidota > Bacteroidia > Chitinophagales > Chitinophagaceae > Ferruginibacter. The sequence continues at coordinate 266,602 of JANNMO010000026.1, read as the reverse complement.
TTGCTGTTACAGAAAGCGGGGACCATGTAATATTAAACAGTAATGGCACATGGAAACAAATAGATACTAGTGAAATAACTATTCATAGTTTACCGTTCTCATCAAAGCATCATTCGATGATTCCGCAAAATGAAAATATTTTTTCGAAATCCTCTAATGCAACCCATTTAATTAAAAGTAAAAAAATACCTGTTGGTTTTTACTTAAATAATAAATATTGGGGGGTAAGAAGAGGAGAAAAAAACGAATCCAGCGAATACTATTTTTTCAACAAAATAGACGACGCTTATGCATATATGGATATTGAAGCTACAGATGGATTGTCATTAGAAAAATTTAGAGAAAATAATTTACGTGGCGCCAGAAAAATAATGCCTGATGCAATAATTAAAAATTGTGAATACAGAATTATAAATGGGCTAAAGGTATTGTGCACAGATATTATTGGCACCTTCGACAATTATAAAGCAGAGTTTCTTATGTACACCTATATAAATGAAAAGGGAGCAGTTTATGTTACTGTATCTAATAGTCAAGATAAGTTTTTAAAATATAGAGAGATATATGAAGAATTTTTAAATGGAATTGTTTCTCTTGAAAAGTAATAATTGTGAATTCCATTAAAAATATCACTTCTCTTTTTTAAAAAAAATATGAAGTAATTTAAACCATCTCCTTTACTTTAGAATTACTTGATTACTTTTTATTTGACTTTATATTATGAATAAGAAAATTTAGAATTTATTTTAATCCGGAGTGGGTTTATTACTTTAAAAACTTTAAACAGTTATCATATAACAATTAAAAAAAATTATGCGCAAAAATTTATACCTATCCATCTTCGTGTTTGGTGCAATATTAATTACTGGCTGTGCAACAATTATACATGGGTCAAAATAAAATATCACTTTTGTATCAGAGCCCAGAAAAGCTTCCATTTATGTTGATGAAAAATTAGCAGGGTTTACACCACACTTAGCAAGAATTGCAAGAAACAGAACCCATTTTGTAAGAATAGAAATGGAAGGTTATCAAACTTACGAAACTACTTTAAAAAGAAAACTTGATGGTTGGATTTTTGGAAATATTTTGTTGGGCGGTATCATTGGTATTGTAGTAGATGCTGCATCTGGCAGCATGTACAGTCTTTCTCCAAAAGATGTAACTGTGGAGTTAACCAAATCAACTGCTACAAATCATCAAACAAAAGATGGGATTTATTTTTCAGTAACACTTCAGCCAGATCCTCATTGGCAAAAAATTGGGCAATTGGAAAAATCCATGAACAATTCCTCTCTACGCTAATATTTGCAGGCAGATTTTTTTTTATAAGCCACTTTCTATTTTATATATTACACCAATAAAAAAGTCTCGCAAAAATGCGAGACTCAATTAGTTTGCTTAAACTTTTTAAAAGTTATTCAGCAGTTTTAGTTTCGTCAGTTGCAGGTGTTTCAGCTACTGGCGTTTCTTCAACGGCAGGTGCTTCTTCAGCGGTTGCTGTTGCTACCGGTGCTGCTACTTCTTCTACTTTTTTAACTACTGGTACATAACGTTTATCCTGGCGTGCTTTTTTATCAGCACCCTGGCGCTTTGCTACATGGGCATCGTGCTCGCTGCTCCACTGGGTAAACTTTTCCATTGCAGCTGCTTCGTCAAATAAGCCAAGGCCTACACCACGAAGTAAATGCTTAAGGTACAACACCCCTTTAAAAGAAAGAATACGGCGTACAGTATCGGTAGGTTGAGCACCTTTCTGTAACCAATCCAATGCTTTTTGACGATCGATCTGTATGGTGGCAGGAACCGTTAAAGGATTGTAAGAACCTAATTTTTGGATAAATTTCCCATCACGTGGGCTGCGGCCATCCGCAATTACGATGAAGTAAAATGGTCTTTTTTTAGACCCATGTCGTTGTAATCTCATTTTTACAGCCATAAAATAGAAATTTTTTGGTTGTGAACAAATATTGTTAAGTATCCTTATAAAAGGATTGCGAATGTATAAATTTTTTGCTTAGCAGCCAAATTGAAAAAAAATTTTTCATTATCATTTTTACTAGCGTTTTTATAAATATTTAAAACTTTACATTTTGTTGGTTATAGTTTCATATATAATTAAGTAATACGATATATATATTCGCTAAAATCTATCATACAGTTGATTTTTAAACAATTAATAAAATAATATTACGTTAATGTACATGTTACGAATATTTTATACCCGATTTTCCGATGAAGACAAAAAAAAGGTTGTTTTTGATTCTGTGCTTTTGCGTAGGCTTATTTTTTATCTTAGGAATAACCCTAGATAAAGTAATATCAAGTAGAATAAAAAATCTCTTAGAAAAAAGAATACAAGAGAATAAAAATGAAGTAGAAAAACTTGTTTTGTTAGAAGCGGGAAGTGCATACAGCTATGTACAGGAAAGTTCATATTGGGATGAACTTTGCAATGCTTTCACACTAAAAGATTCAAATTGGATAGAAGAAAATATGGTTTCGCCTTTATCATCGCCAAGGTACCATGCAGATTATTTGTGGATGGTAGACAATAACGGGGAAACCGTTTATTTTAAAATTATAGATAGTCCAATTAAAGATTTTAAAATAAATTTTAAAACACACCAATCTATATTTGATAGCATAAAATCAAAAATCATAAGTGTACATAATATTCATAATGGAAAATATTTTACACAAATAACCGCTGCCTCTATCGTACCGAGTAACGATTTCTCTAGAAAGACAAAACCATTAGGTTACTTAATTGTAGGAAAAGTAATAGACAGTAATTATCTACAACATCTAGCAGAATTAAATTCATCATTTACTTATTCTTTTACAAAAAAAAATAATGACCTTAACGACAATGTTGATTTAGAAAATGCAACCATAAGTTTTGTAAAAAAAATTAAAACTTCTTCAAACGACAGTTTAAATATAGAAGTAAGTAGCACTTTACCAGAGATAAAACTGTATAGAAATTATGTTAGATATTCCTTACTCTCCTACATGCTTATTGTAGCAATTTTGATAAGCCTCATTTTTGGTTATTTCATAAAATATTTTTTTAATCCTCTTAAAAAAGTTACGAATGCATTAGAACTACATTCATCTGAACCATTAAAAAACATAAAAGAAAAAAATACAGATCTTGGTAGTATTGCTAAACTAATTGTAAAATATTTTAAACAGAATGTAGTTCTTCAAAATGAAATTTTACAGAGAAAAAAATCGGAGCATGAACTTAGGCTTGCATTAGAAGATGTACAAAAGACAACTATAGATAAAATTAAAGCCGAAGAATCTGAAGCGGCAAAAACAGAATTTCTCTCTACCATGAGCCACGAAATTCGTACTCCAATAAATGGTGTAATTGGAATAGCAAATTTATTAAAAGATGAAAAACTTACCGGCCAACAAAAAGAATATGTAGATGTATTACATTTTTCTGCCACGCACCTCCTATCGCTTGTATCAGATATTCTGGATTTTTCAAAAATTGAAAGCGGGAATGTAGATTTTGATAAAAATTCATTTGATTTAAACAGAATTTGCACTGCAGTTTATCAGTTACATAAACTAAATGCTGATGAAAAAAAACTACAATTTAATTATGTACCAGATCTTACACTAAAACAATCCATTTATGGAGATCATGTAAGGCTTAACCAGGTACTTACCAATTTAATAGGAAATGCTATAAAGTTTACCAACAAAGGGAGTGTTACATTTTCTTATAATGTGCTGGCAGAAACTGCCAATAACTGTACTATAGAATTTAAAATTAAAGACACAGGTATAGGCATTATACAAAACGAACAACAAAAAGTATTTGCGGGTTTTTCTCAGGCAAATAAAAATATATCAAAAGATTTTGGCGGTACTGGTTTGGGGTTAACGATATGTAAGAAACTGGTAGAACTACAGGGTGGTAAAATAAATGTGGTGAGCGAATTTGGCAAAGGTGCAGAATTTACTTTTTACATCAGTTTTGAAAAACATGCTTTTACGGCTATGAATACCGAAATAAAAATACCAAATAATAAGTCCAATGTATTGAGCGGAATGAAAGTGTTGGTAGCAGAAGATAATAATATAAATATTTTAGTTATAAAAAGATTTTTAGAAAAATGGGGTATCTCCTACAAGATAGGTACCACAGGCACAGAAGCTATTAATCTTATAAAAAACGAAGCGTTCGATTTAATATTAATGGATTTACACATGCCAGAAATGGATGGAGAAGATGCTACAAAACTTATAAGAAGCAATATAGATAAAAGAATAAATTCCATACCCATTATTGCACTTACCGCAAATGCATCATCTGATACTCAAAATAAATTACTTAATAACGGATTTACAAACTATATAAGTAAACCTTTTAACCCAGATAATTTATTTAAATTATTGAAGAAATATTACCATGAAAATTAAGATTATATTTTCTCTACTTTATTTGTGTTGTTTTTACAAAGCACAATCTCAAATAATGCAAGAACCATTAATTGACAGTGCTGCTAAAACTAGAGAAGAAAAAATAACACTTACTCTGGAGGCTAATTACATGAGGCATTATTTATGGCGTGGCACATTGTTTGGTAACGATGATGTTTCTCAACCAATAATAGATATAGGTTATAAAAATTTTGGGGTAACTCTCTCTGCAAATTTAAATTATATACCAAAAAATTTACCCAAAGAAAATTATAAAAAAAATGTAGTGTATGATGAGCAGGATGTTGAGATTTATTATGCCAACACCTTCAAGAAAATAGCTTATTTGGTAAGAGCAGATGGCTATTTCTATTTTAACCAATTAAATACGCCCAATACATTTGAAGCTGCCACAGTACTCGAATATCCTATTTCAAAAACATTTACAGCATATAGCGAAACCGTATTAGATATTGGATCTTACAAAGGCAGTTTGTATAATTACAGCGGTATAAAATGGAATTATACTATTCATAAAAATGATATTGACATTCAAACGGGCATTAGTTTTTGCAATAATAAATTTAGTAATACTTACTATTATGCAGATGTAAATGGGCTATTATATGTAGGAGGAAAAGCAGAAATATCTCATCGATTCAAAAATTTTTATGCCACAGTAACTGGCGAATTTTATCATTATACCAACAAAGCAATAATAGAAGCTACCCAAAGAAATTACACTACCAATTTTAGTGTAGCATTAGGTAAAGAAATAAATATACAATTAAAGCGAAACAAGCATACTACTAATGCTCTTTAATGTTGGGTTACAATTAATCTGTTTGTAAAGCTTTTAATCTTTCGCACTCCATTATTACTGCAGGCATATAGCTGTTTAAATCTTCTTCAAATAAGATTATTTCGTTTAGAGCTTTAGTAAAATTGTTCTGCTCAATAAAACTTTCTATGGGTTGAATTTTAGCTGTTAAAACTGGCAATCCTATATTATAAAAAGAAGGAGCTATTTTATGAAGTATTTCTGAAGCCTCATTGTAATTACCCGAAGTTAAACCCTGTTTCACCCTTTTAATGTCATAGGGTATTTCTTCAATGAACAATTGAAATATATCGCCGATTTCGTCCACCATTTCTTTGTAGTAATTATTTAAGAAGTCTCTATCAATATTTTTTTCAAAAGCTACCATGGCAGTGTTTATTAAATGTTTTCAAATGGTATATAACTTATGTACAACGTTATTCTAAACAATTTATTGCACATATGAAATTATAATATTTAAATGATTAGTGTATAAGTTCATACTTGAATTTTGATTGTAATGTATTAAAAAAACAAATTGAAATTACAGATAAATGAAAGTAGAAATAAACAGCTTTTAAAAATAAAATAAAATAAATCAAATTTCATTTGGGTATTAAATATAGGATGTGTATTTTTGCTGCCCTTAACCAAAGGAGAGATGCCTGAGTGGCCGAAAGGAACGGTTTGCTAAATCGTCGTACGGGTTACACTGTACCCAGGGTTCGAATCCCTGTCTCTCCGCAGATCTCTTTTAAAGGAAATTAAACTTATGCTACGGTAGTTTAATTTTAAGTTCGGGATGTAGCGTAGCCCGGTTATCGCGCCTGGTTTGGGACCAGGAGGTCGCAAGTTCGAATCTTGCCATCCCGACTACAACTCAAGCCCTTCAATTTTTTGAAGGGTTTTTTTGTGCACAGTTTTCTCGTCCCAATTTTTGATCGGGAAGGTCAGCAAGTGAGGATCGTTTACTCCCGACTACAACTCAAGCCCTTCATTTTTTTGAAGGGTTTTTTTTCCGGTTTTCTCGTCCCGATGTTAGATCGGGAAGGTGGGTAAGTTCGTCCCGACACTTTTAAAAACCTTTTATTTTATTTTGGAAGGGTTTTATGCGCCATAATTTGTTATAGCAACAGAAATGGTTTTATTTTTTATGAAGTAAATATTTATCTCCTTACCATTAAGTTCACCCTTAAAATTTTTTAACCCTAACATACATGATTTATTTCAAGATTTTAAAAGCTCAGTGCACTACCAAAATTTTGCATAGATCAAAGTTATCATTAAAAGAATGACAACTATAAGCACCGTGTGTAAAGGTTTTATTTTAAACATGCTGCTATCAATTTCTAACCCTTTTGGATTAATCTTCGGACCAAATAAACTAATCACTACCATTATGGCTACAGTAAAAAAGAAACTATAACCCATATTTAGTAAGAAAGGTATTTCATAAACGCCGTCGCTATTTTTAAAGGCAATATATAGCCATGTTTCATTTCCAAATACAGCAGGTGCATAATTCAAAAAGAATAAAGAAAATAAAAATCCGCACAGCAAACCTGCTATGGCTGCAGCGCCTGTGGTACGTTTCCAGAAAAAGCCCAGTATGAACATTGCAAATACACCGGGGCTAATTAACCCTGTATATTTTTGTATAAAAGTAAAACCGCCTTCACTACTTATACCAAGTAGATCGTTCCATGTAAACGCAATGGCAATCATCATGGCAAGAGCAATAACAATTCTTCCAAGCCACACCATCTTTTTTTCAGTGGCTTCTTTGTTAATATATTTTTTATATATATCGAGTGTGAAAATGGTAGAGATACTGTTTACTTTTCCTGCTAAAGATGCAACGATGGCAGCAGTAAGTGCAGCTATTGATAAGCCTTTTAAGCCACTTGGTAAGTATGCTAAAATTGCCGGGTAGGCATTATCAGCACTCACTTTTCCGTTGGTCATCATCTCCGATTGAAGTGCGCCATTCTTGTGTAAAACATACGCTGCAATACCTGGTAACATCACTATAACAGGCATTAATATTTTTAAGAAACCTGCAAAGAAAATTCCTGTACGGGCAGTTTTTAAATCAGCACCGAGCGCCCTTTGCGTTATGTACTGGTTACAGCCCCAGTAATTTAAATTGGCTATCCATTGCCCTGCAGCATACATGGCTATGCCGGGCAGTGCCAGATAATTATTTACCTCGGCTTGGGTAGATTTTTCACCGGGCTTATCAAATATCATTCTAAAATGCTCGGGTGCATCTTCCATCAGTTTATTAAAACCCGCCAATATATTTTTTCCCATTCCAAACTGCTCGCTCACCAAAGTGAGGGCAACATACGATGTTACCAAACCTCCTATAATTAATACCACCACCTGTATAACATCTGTGTATCCAATCACCTTCATACCGCCTAATGTTATGATCAGTGCAAAGCATGCCAATGCAATCATGATCAGATGAAAATGATCTCCACCGCTTAAATTATTAATGGCCAGTGCACCAAGAAAAAGAATAGATGTGAGGTTTACAAATACATAAAGAAATAACCAAAATATTGCCATTATTAAACTTACAGATTCGTTGTACCGCTGTTTTAAAAATTGCGGCATGGTAAATATTTTGTTCTTAAGGTATATTGGCATAAACCATATTGCAATGATGATAAGCGCTATGGCTGCTATCCATTCGTAAGCTGCAATGGCTATACCCATGGTAAAACCTGCACCACTCATGCCTATAAATTGCTCAGCAGAAATGTTTGATGCAATGAGTGATGCACCAATTGCCCACCATGTGAGCGAACCTTCGGCCAAGAAAAAATCTTTTGTGTCTGTTTCTTTTTTCTTCTTTTTCTTATATATCCAAACCCCGTAAGAAGATACCAATAAAAAGTAAAAAATGAAGACAATATAATCTGCGGTTGCTAAACTGTTCATGAGTTAGTTTTGGTTTGTTTACTTTGGTTTACTTAAAAAATATAAAAATTAATATTGCATTTATTCATTGATTGCCGCTACGTTCTGTTCCCAATTCTATGCATCACAAAAAGATCAATTATAAATTTAAAAATGTACCAAACTACAACTAATCTTATTTTATTTATTTGTTACATTCGATATTGAAAAATGAAATATACCAGGAGGAAATTTTGCTTTCAAAATTTGTAGCCTGATATTTTTTGATGTGTGTAAAGTTGGTAAATTAAAAATTTTACAAGCACCTATTTCATCGCCCATAAAAATAGAGGTCCACTTTGCCCCATCAAATATATCTACACTATATTCCTGTATTGCAAAATTGTGCAGCACGGAAAAACCATCGCCTAACTTTATTTCCTTAAAAAATTCGAATAGTGAAATACGATTAAAAGATACTTCGTTTTCAAAATTTATGGTTAAACTGGCCGTGTCTTTTTCTGCCATCCAATATGTTTCTACACTGTAATCATTGGCTAAGGAAGCCACATTCTTCTCATATGTATTACTCGCAAAAATTGGCTTAGCAAAAGATAAATTTTCTGGAGCAGTAGGTAATTTTTTTTTGCCACCCCTAATACCTAAGCGATCAGCTAACATTAGTATCTGGTTAATTTCGTGCTGTCTTAGTTGTCCTGTTTGATCTGGCGGTACGTTTATAATTAACACATTGTTGTTGGCTGTTCCTAAATAAAAAAGTTCTTCCAACTCATCGAGACTGCGAACAGGTAAGTTTGCTTTTTTTTGAAACCAATTCCAACGATTGGATAAACAAATTGTGTGTTCAAAAGCTAGGTATCGTAAGCTGTCTTTGTACAGAAATAATTTAGGATCATCCCACCTTGCCATATTAGGATCTTTGGTTCTAAAATCTACAGGATAGTATCTTATTGAATCACCAACCTGCATATTGGTAGGCAGCATTGCTTTGTTTTGCCCGGCCATTTTTATGGTGTGATTTACGGTAACCAAACAATTTGGTTGTAACTTTTTTATATGTTTATATACTTCTTCCAAATGCCATGCGCTATCTTTTTTTGCCCAACCACCATCAAACCAAAGCTCACAAATTTTACCATATTTGGTTAACAATTCAGTGATTTGATTTTTCATATAATCAACATACAGCTGCGGGTTTTTATAATTGTGGGTAGGCTCATGCCTATCCCAAAGCGAATAATATAAACCGAATTGTAATCCGTATTTTTTACAGGCTTTGCTTACTGCTTTTACAATATCTGTTTTTACGGAAGCAGATGAAATATCATAATTGGTGTGTTTACTATCCCATAAGCAAAAACCATCGTGGTGTTTGGTAACTAGAATTACATACCTAAACCCTGCATCTTTTGCAGTTCGTATCCATTGGTCACAATTTAAATTTGTTGGGTTAAAAGAAAGTGCAGGCAAATCCCCCTTTGACCATTCAACTTCATTAAATGTATTTATGCCAAAGTGAATAAACATGCCATAACCACGGGAAATTTGTGATAGTTGATCTTTTGATGGTTGTTCATAAATATTTTGCGCTACACTTATTTGTGTTTGAAAACTGCCAACAAAAGTTATAAAGATTAAAATGAGGTACCGCATAAAAATGAAATCATTGTTTAAAAATTAAGCAACTAATTATCAACTTAAAATTTTCCAATTTTTACTAATATTTTAATTGAGAAAAATTTTAAGATTATTTCTATAATACAATTCCTTTTAAAAGTATTTTTCCCAAATAAAAAACCTTCTGGTTATATTTATCAGGGTTTTGTTCTATATCATATAAATCCTGCCCTTGTAAAATAGCTACCTTATTTGCCTTAATGGGTGATAAAGAAATTTTTACTTCGTGCATTCCATCCGGTACTTCAAACATTTCAAACTGACCTCTGTAACGATTATTACAATTTGTATTAAACCGATTAACGAGGCATTGAAAGCCAGTTTCATTTGGGATTTTTACAGATGCATTACCGGCTTTTCTTTTTAATTCCACACATTGGCCGTCTATTTCTACTAGTACCTGACCAACTTCTGGCCCTCCAATATCAAAGAAACCAAAAACAGTTCCTTTAAAATTAAAAGTACAAGTTGCATTAGCTTCCACCGTTTTTGAAAGGGTAGAAAACCAGGGTGCAAATGTTTTCAAATGACCATAGTTCAATGGATTTATTGTTGTCCAACCTTTACTAAAAGTTGCCATTTCTAAAGGGGAATACATGCCGGCATCATCCCAATTATCTACATACAAGGGGTTCATTAATTCGTGATTGCTAACCGTTGTTTCAGTTTTAAATATTTGAAATGCTCTTGCAATAGCTTGTGCATATAAATCGCCGCCGGCTTTTGCAGGATGCGTTCCATCTTTTGAAAAAACTATTTTGTCTGCAATATCTGAACTGCTTTTCCAAACCAATTTACCTTGAGAAGCCAATACTGATGGATACAGGCCAAGATGAATAGAAGGTATTTTATAATGCTCCGCTACTTTTTCAAAACCATTTATTTTTGCGGGGATTTCATTTTTTGCATATTGTTGATATTGGTCACCGGCAATTGTATAAATAAAGCAAATATCTGTTTTCGGATTATTTTTAATGATTTGCCGTACAATGCCCTCCATGGCTTGATTGCTGCCACCGTTTACAGCAAATTCTACAAAAATAAGATCAGGCTTATATTTTAAAACCTGCTCATTTACACGACAAGCTCCAAGCTCTGTTCCTGTACCGGAAACGCCTGCATTAATTCCTTTTATATTTGCCGCAGGGTTTAATGATTGTATAAAAGTAAGCGTTTGATTACGATATTGATCTTCAGCTTTTGTAATGCTTCCACCTAAAAAAGCAATATTTACTGTTGATTTATTTTGATTTATTTTTCTGAAAAAATTAGGTAACCCATCACGCAAAAAAAATTCTTTGTCTGATTTGAATTCGTCGATCTCTTTTAAAGCATATTTGTTTTGTACATTAAACAGTAAAGGCATAGCACCTGCCTGACTGCCTTCTATCAATACATTTACATCTTTTTTAAAATCAGCATTTGGTTGCTGTGCATTTGCAAAAAAGCAAAACATTAAACAAACAACGAATAAATATTTTTCAATTTTCATGTAATATTTTTTCTGAAGTAAAGAAGTAATATAAAGATGCACGTTTGTCAAAGCAATTCTTTTATGAGTAAAAATGAAAGCTTTCTAATGTTGTCTAAAGCCATCCATAAAGTTTAAAAATACAATGTGCTTTATATTTACAGCCTATATGTACAACTTATAAATTTTTGTTTTTATAAACTCTTATATAATCAATGTAAGCCTTATCGGTATTGCCTTTTTGAATAAATTCATTATTGCGAATGTCACCATCTACCCAATTATTTTCTCCAAAACAACTTCCTGAAAAATAAATAAACTCCGCTACATGAGGTATCAGTTTTGGGTCGGTCATGGTGGCTACAACTTTTCCATCAAAATAAAATTTAAGAAAAGTTGGCGTCCATTCAAAGCCATAAATATGATATTCAGTATCATGCATATTGGGAGCTTTCATTAACCTGCCATTCGATTTATGTGCAGGTTTTGCATACCCATCCCAATGCAAGCCCAAAGAAAAGGCATTTGCTTTTGTAGCTTCTACAATATCAATTTCGGCACCATCATTTGCAAAACTGTCTTTACCTTCGTTGCTCATTCCTTTACCTTCCGGCATCATCCAAAATGCTGTTTGATGACCATTGGGTTTTACCACATGCATTCGGCATTCTAAAAAACCATAAGTGGGCGCATATTTTCCTTTAGATGTAAACCTGCCTACATTATAAGCAGTGTCACTAATATTTGATTTTCGGTAAAAGATATACATGTTGCCATCTTTTTCTTCCAGCTGATTTTTATCGGCATATAATGTTACATCTACACGTTTTTTTATAGATGTTTCAACATTCCATTTAGTAGTATCAATCTCATTATCGTTAAACTCATCTGAAAATTCTACCTTCCAAATATTTTTGAGACTTTCTTTTGAAACGCTGTCATAGTTTATAAAAGGAACCGCATCTTTTGGTGTTTTTTTATCTGCAAATTTTTTTGTTTTTTGCTGAGCTAAACATTTTTGATGGTTAATAATGTTGATGGTTAAACTAATCATTAATAGAAAAATAATTTTCATTTTAGCATATCATTTAAAGTGAATAAATATATATTTTAATAGTATTTGCAAATATTTGTTCTGTAATAATTACTTTGAAAAAAACTGAAAATCTTAAAATAATTAATACACCTTACTTTCTTTTTGTAGATTCTCTTTCAACAATTATTGGCTGCAGCACAACTGATTCAATTTCGCCGTAAATATTATCTCTATCCATTAGTTTAATAAAAAGTTTAGCTGCTTCTTCACCCATATGTATTGTTTGCTGATCTATGGTGGTGAGCGTGGGCGAAATATATTTACCAAAAGATTCGTTTGCAAAGCCTACAATGCCCATTTCTTTCGGAATTTTTTTATGCTGCTCTTTTAAAACCTGCATAGCACCCAATGCTGTAAAATCTTCTACACAAAAAACCGCATCAACTTTACTATCATTATTTAGTAAATGATTCATCCCTTCTGCGCCGCTTTCTATCGAGTTTTTTCCATAAAATATCATGCTTTCATCATAAACCATTTTGTTTGCCTGCAACGCATCTTTATACCCTCTAAAACGATCTTTAAAAATTTGTACATGTTGTATTCCTGCAATGTGACCAACTCGAGCATATCCTTTTTTTATGAGATGCTCTGTAGCCATATAACCTCCCCAATAATCATCAATTGTTACAGAATGTACACCTAAAGATTCTTCTGCTCGGTCAAATAAAATCAAGGGAATATTGCGTTTTTTTACTTCTGCATAATGCTCATAATGGGTAGTTTCTTTTGCTATGGAAGCAATGATGCAATCTACATTTGCCTGCAAAAAAGTATCAATACCTTTTATCTCATATTCGGGTAATTCATTTGTTTGAAACAACAGTAAATTAAAACCCAGAGGATTAATTATTTTTTCAATGCCATGCACTACTGAGCCAAAAAACAATTTATCAGCGCTGGGAATCATCACCCCGATAATATGGCTTTTGCCTGTTTTTAGTGATAGCGCAATCCTGTTTTGTTGATACCCGAGTTTATCAGCGGTTTTTTTTACTAAATCTTTTGTGATATCACTCATTGCTGAGTTATTACTTAGTGCTTTTGAAACTGCTGAAACAGTAATATTTAACTCTTTTGCTATATCCTTTAATGTTGATTTTTTAAACATATTTATAAAAAAATATAAAATAAATTTGGAAATAGTAAAATTAATGTTAATTTCATTCAATCGATTGAAAAATATTTCAATCGATTGAATTATTGAAATGCATGCTTGTTTCTTAAAGTTCAACCTATTAATTTGGACGTAGCTAAAATGTTACATGTCTGCAAATTGCTTTAACTATTAAAAAAACGATTGTATGAAACCGGAAAAATTCTGCTTCCTGTATTTACGCTTTAATACGCCACTTTCGCACTTGTCTAAAACTGCTACTCTTCTCAAAAATGTTAGCATTGATATAATACGGTTGGTTAAAAACAATTTAAGGTTAGTTAAAAGAAATGGCTCTTTATTACCCAAACTAAATTATCTAATACCAACGCTTGCATTTATTTTATTAGTTGCTGATGTAAAAGCACAGAACATTGAAGTAAGCGGAAACGTAAAAAATGTAGGTGGAGACCCAATTATAGGAGTAACTGTAACCAATAAAAAAACCAAAGTTCAAGTGGTTACGGATAATAAAGGAGCTTTTAAAATAAATGCAGTTGTTGGCCAAACCTTAATCTTTACTTCTATTGGTTACAGCGAATTTTCAACAGTGATAAGGGATAACAACCCTATTAATGTTGTTTTGGAAATTAAGATTAATGAAAGTGATGAAGTAGTTGTTATTGGATATTTACAACAAAAAAAGCCTGATGTTTCTACAGCAATTTCTACTGTATCTCCCAAAAATGCTGACAAAGGGGCTTATTCAAATTTTCAACAGATTTTAGGAGGTAGAGCTGCCGGCGTAAATGTGATGGAAAATAATTCAGAACCTGGTGGTGGAATAAATATTGAAATAAGAGGTGTGAGTTCTATAAGTGGTTCTACACAGCCATTATATGTAATTGATGGTGTACCTATTGAACAGCCTGATTTAAATTTAAATGGCAGTGGGCAGATAAGTACTTTATTTGGCAATAACCTTACAGCAAATCCTTTATCGATGTTGAACCCCAACGATATTGATAATATAGAAATATTAAAAGATGCAGCTGCTACATCTTTATATGGCTCAAGGGGAGCTAACGGTGTAGTGGTAATTACAACTAAAACCGGAAAAATAGGGAAGCCAAAAATTACCTTCAACTATAACCAGTCTATAAACACCCCGCAAAAAAGAGTAAATGTTTTGGATGCGCAAGAATTTGCAGCCTATGCAAATGAAGCTTGGTCGTTAAGAAAATTGAGGGGTATTGCTACTGCAACTGCTGATACACCTTTCTTGAAAAGTGAAATTGCAGGTTTACAAAATTACGACCATCAAAAAGCATTGGAAGGTAATTCAGTAACAAGAGATGCAGCACTTAGCATTAGTGGTGGTGCTATTGGTGGTGCCAAATATTTTGTATCAGGTCAATATTTCGATCAACAAGGTGTTATTACAGGTACTTTCTTAAAGCGTTACAGCGGCAGAATAAATTATGAAATGCCCATTACGCCTAAACTAACCCTCAATGTAAATTTGGGTGTTACTACAACTGACCGTTTTGGCACACCCACACAAACATTAACTTCAAGAGCTTTAAACTGGTCGCCTACATCTCCATTAATAAACCCAGATGGTGATTTTAATTACCTTTGGGACTATAGATATGGGGTAGGTAACGCCAGTTTTGTTGATCCACGATTTGGAACAATATTTTACAATGGCAGGTTTACAGCAGCTGAAATTAATGCTGGTTTAGCAGATGTGGAAGCTAGCCAAAGCAGGCTTAATCCATTGCTTATAACTTCAGATAGAGGTGTCCGCAATTCAAATACCTCTTCGCAAACATCAGCTACAGCGGGGCTTAATTACAAGTTTAACGACAAATTTAGTGTACAGGGTAAATTCAGTTACATTCAATTTAAATCGTTACTACAAACTTATATTCCCATAAACATACCATTGCCATTTACCAATTACAGAGGCGAGGCAAATGCCGGTAATTCTCAAAATGGTAGTGTGTTATATCAGGTTAATTTTAATTATAGAAAAAAATTCAATGCAAATCATTCTATTAATACTGCACTGGTTTTTTCTGCTGAAAAATTTGTTCAAACTTCTCAGCGGTCTGTAGTAGGTAATTTCAATAACAACATTACAGGGTTTAATAATTTAGGTGCCGCAATACCTCAATCAATCACTTCAAATTATACTGGTAACCAGTTAGTAGGAAGTATTGTTCAATTTAATTATTTGTATAAAAAAAGTATCGTTGTTAACCTGTCTTCACGTTACGATGGTGTTTCTAAATTTGCAGAAGGTAAACAGTTTGGTTTATTCCCTGCTGCCAGCGTAGCCTGGAAATTGGAACAGGAAAATTGGTTTAAGTCAATTAAAAAAGTTGTAAACGAAGCTAAACTAAGAGCAAGTTGGGGCTTAGTAGGTAACCAGGCCATTTCTGCTTATGAAACACAGTCAACATTAGTGCCTAATTTTTCTGTGTGGGGTAACAATTTTCAAACTATTGGGTTTTCACCTGCTAGGTTGGGCAATCCTAACTTAACCTGGGAAACAACCAGTAATACCAATCTTGCGGTGGATCTTGGATTTTTTAAAAACAGGGTTAATGCTACCGTTGAAGTGTATAAAAGAAGAACAAAAAATCTTTTATTTCAGGTACAAACTTCACCTTCCTCCGGTTTTTCAACCACATTCGATAATATAGGGACATTGCTTAATGAAGGGTTAGAAATGACGCTTGGCGTAAAAATTATTAATAACAGAAAATTTAAATGGCGGGTTGAAGGAAACATCAACTTTAATAGAAATTTAGTTGAAAAGCTTCGCACAGATAACCCGAATGAATTTTATACTGCTGGCAACTTAACCAATAATGTTCCTACATTAAGAGTTGCTGCAGGTAGGGCTGTAGGTGCTTTTTATGGCCTAAAATCTTTGGGGTTATGGGATAGTGCCGGCATTGCCAGTGCGCCGGTAGGCCTTAGAGGTAATGCCCGAGAAGGTGAAAGAAGATTTGCTGATTTAAATGGAGATGGTTTGCTAAACGACATGGATAGAACCTGGCTTGGCTCTGCATTACCAACAGCTTTTGGCGGAGTAAATACCACCATTAGCTACAAAAATTTTGAACTAACCGCATTTTTCAGTTACGCATACGGTCACCAAATATTTAACCAGTTTGAAATAAACTGGGGAACAATGACCGGATTAAATAATGTGAGAGAAGATACTTACAACAGGCGGTACAGATATGTTTTTCCCGGTACCGATCCAAAGACTGCAGAAGAAATTCGGGAGAGTAATAAAAGAGCAACAACCGTTGTAGCAGGTACTACTGCTGACCAAAGAGAATCTACCGATCATTTTATAGAGAAAGCAAATTTTTTCCGTTGCAGAGATGTAAGTATGTCTTATAAAATACCTGCAAAAATCAGCAAAAAGCTAAAACTGCAAGATGTTCAGATTTATGGAAATGTTCAAAATCTTTTTATCATTACCAAATACACAGGTTTTAATCCTGAAATAGGTGCATCATCTGGTCGTGGGTTTGCAAGAGGTATGGATAATGGTGCTGCACCTTTGTCAAGAGCCTATCGTTTTGGTTTTACTGTAACACTTTAACTATTAAAAAATATTGATCATGAAAAAATATATTTTTTTAGCATTGGTAATTGCAATGAGCATTACCTCGTGCAAAAAGTTTTTAGAAGAAGTTCCGAAAGATCAAGTTACAAATTCTACCTTTTATGCTACTGAAGGCGATATTGAAGCAAGCGTAGATGGTATTTATAATGCTGCCAGATTTGAAGCAAGTAGTGGGTTACCAATCATGTTTCCGCTGGAGCAAATTTCAGACGATGGCGCTTACTCTACCAACACCAATTTTGTAGCAGAGCGTTCACAGTTGGATATCTTAACTTTTACATCTGCCAATTCAGTAATAGGTGGTATGTGGAGCAGGTCATACACGGTAATTAACCGGGCCAATAACGTAATTAAATATGCTGTGGACAGCGCTAAAATCGGCACCAAACCAATTAGATTGGCACAGGCACAGGCAAGATTTTTCAGAGCTTTTTATCACTTTAGGTTGGTGCAAATTTTTGGTGATGTACCATTAATGATGCAGCCATCAGATGTATCGTTAGGCAACATTACGCCTAGCCGAACAGCCACCAGAATAGTGTACGATTCTGTAATTAATGATTTAATATATGCTAAAGCTAATTTAGACAGCAGCTATGCATACACCGGTAGCAACGGCGGGCGAGTTACTGTAGCGGCTGCTAAGGCTTTACTTGGCAAAGTTTATTTAACCATGGCGGGCTATCCATTAAACGACCCTACTGGCAATCAAAAAGCAATAGATGAATTAAAAGATCTTATTGACAATAAAGCCCGATATAACATTGACCTTAACCCGATTTTTGCCAATATATTCACACCTATTCTTGGTACAAAGCAAGTAGATAAAGAACGCATTTATTTCATAAGAGGTACCAATGGTTTGGCAAATAGCTTACAGGCTTTTACACGCATGGGATGGACGTTTAGAACCTTTAGATACACTACTCCATCAAAAGATTTTGCCACTGATGCAGTGCTTGCACGCAGGGTTTACGAAACCGGAGATTCAAGAAGAAATGTGACAGTAAGTAATTTCGCTTTGGCAAATTTCGGTGCTTCATTGGTTAGTAAATATAATTCTACTAATAACGATGATGCCAGTGATGATCTTTTATTATTGCGTTATGCCGATGTATTAATGATGACAGCTGAAGCACAAATAGAAATTGGTGGTGCTGCTAATTTTAATACAGCATTGGCAACTATTAATAATGTAAGAAGAACACATGGTGGTACTATATTACCTGCACTTACTTATACCGACCAAGATGATTTACGAACAAAATTAAGACAGGAGCGCCGCAGAGAATTTGCATTTGAATGCATGCGCTGGTTTGATTTAAAGCGCTGGAATATTCTTATTCCTACCATTAAAGCTTCGCTCGCAGATTATTATAATAAGCCTCTATCTGATTATGATTTTATAGATAATCCAGATCCTAATCGTTACAAGGTTTTGCCAATTCCAATTCAAGAAATTGCAAATAACCCAAATGTTACACAAAACCCAGGTTTTTAGTTTGTAAAATAATAATCGGTTTATCTATATGATTACAGCATCTCCAGCGTTAAAAAGAGCATTAAAAACTGAAAATAAACAGGCGGACCTTATAATAATTGGTGGTGGCCTTTCGGGCACTTGTTGTGCTATAACTGCGGCTAGAGCAAATATGAAAGTTGTATTGGTACAAGATAGACCTGTACTCGGTGGCAATGCATCCAGCGAAGTTCGTTTATGGATTTTAGGAGCAACATCTCACATGGGAAATAATAACAGATGGGCAAGAGAAGGTGGCGTAATTAACGAAATATTATTAGAAAATGCATACAGAAACTCTGAAGGAAATGCATTGATATTTGATACCATATTGCTTGAAAAAGTGGTATTGGAAAAAAACATCAGCTTGTTATTAAACACAGCAGTGTACGATATCGAAAAGAAAGATGCTGATACGATAGAGTTGGTAAAAGCATTTTGCTCCCAGAACTCCATTTCGTACATTTTAAGTGCTCCATTATTTTGTGATGCATCAGGCGATGGTATTGTTGGCTTTCTTGCCGGTGCAGCTTTTAGAATGGGGGCTGAATCGAAAGATGAATTTGGAGAAAAATTTGCTCCATCAGTCGAGTATGGAGAATTACTTGGACATTCCATGTATTTCTATTCAAAAGATACTGGCAAAAAAGTAAAATACGTTGCACCTTCCTTTGCTATAGATGTTTCAAAAGAAATTCCCCGTTACAAAAGTTTTAATACAAAAGATATCGGCTGCCGCTTATGGTGGATTGAATATGGTGGCAGATTGGATACTGTGCATGAAACAGAAGAAATTAAATGGCAATTGTGGAAAGTGGTGTATGGAGTATGGGATTATATTAAAAACTCAGGTAATTTTCCTGAGGCAGAAAACCTTACGCTGGAGTGGGTTGGCCATGTGCCTGGTAAAAGAGAGAGCAGAAGATTTGAAGGGGATTACATTATAAAACAACAAGATGTTATTGAACAAACTGCATTTGAAGATGCGGTGGCATTTGGCGGATGGAGTGTAGATCTTCACCCTGCAGATGGCGTATTTAGTGAAATGAAAGGATGCAATCAATGGCACTCAAAAGGTGTTTATGGTATTCCTTATCGCTGTTATTATAGCCGCAACATCAGCAATCTTTTCTTGGCTGGGCGTATAATCAGTGCAACCCATGTTGCCTTTGGTTCTACTAGGGTAATGGCAACTTGTGCACATGGTGGGCAAGCCGTTGCTATTGCTGCAAGCTTGTGTAAAAAATACAATGCACTTCCTAAAAATATTGGAGAACAATATATCAACGAATTGCAAACAGAGTTGATGAAAACTGGTCAGCACATTCCGGGATTACATTTAAATGACTCCAATGACCTTGTGCAAAAAGCACTCCGTATTGAAGCTACTTCAACTTTATCACTTTCTGACATTCCGCAATCTGGCGAATGGCAACAATTGCAGTATTCAACAGCGCAAATGCTGCCTGTAGGTAATCATAAAATGCCCACATTAAAGTTTTGGGCAAAAGCACAGAAACAAACAACGCTTTCTGTAGAATTACGTGTAAGCAGCAAACCATTTAACCACACACCCGATGTAACCCTTACTACCACAGCATTAACGATACTACCCGGTGCCAATGAATATACTGTTGATTTTAATCATTCTTTTGATGAAATGCAATATGCATTTGTATGTTTTATGAGTAATGAAGAAGTGGAACTATCAGTAAGTGAAAAAAGAATTTCTGGTATACTATCCGTTTACAATTCGATAAATGTGGCTGTTTCAAATTACGGAAAGCAAGAACCTACTGGAGATATTGGAGTAGATGCATTTGAATTTTGGTGTCCGCAGCGAAGACCCAATGGTAAAAATATAGCAATGAAGATTGAACCAGCATTGCAGGCATTTTCACCAGAAAATTTAAGAAATGGAATACAAAGACCTGTGAAAAGTACCAATGCGTGGGTAGCAGATTATGATAATGAAAACGTGAGACTTAAAATAATTTGGAAAGAAGTACAAACTGTTAGTAAAGTTGTTTTGCATTTTGATGCTGATGATGATCATCCTTTAGAATCAGTTCTCTTGCACAATCCTGAGCAAAAAATGCCTACCTGCGCAGACAGTATAGAAGTGTATAATTGTAATGATGAAATGGTAGGAAAAATTACAGGAAATTATTTGGCACAGCGTACTGTTATATTGGACAAACCGGTACAAGTAACAGAATTAAAAATCAATATTTCTAACTCAGATAAAAATGCACCGGTTTCATTGTTTGAAGTAAGATGCTATTAAATATAAAAATGAAATTAAATAAACTCATATTCTCGTTCATTTTAATTGTTGCAACATTCAGTGCAAAGTCACAGGAAATTTCCATGAATGGTGAATGGAGTTTTGCGTTAGACCCTTTAGCCAGAGGTGAAGCTATGGGTTGGGACCAGCCATGGAAATATAATGAAAAGGACAGTACATTTTCGCCTGATAAATTTGATAAGGTTACCGTGCCTCATTGTTGGAGTACAGATATACGCTACAATTTTGTGGGCAAAGGTTGGTATAGAAAGGCTTTCAAACTTGGGGATGATGCAAAAGATAAATTAGTCAGAATGCGTTTTGAAGCAGTTTTTTACAAATGCCGCATCTTTATCAATGGCGAGTTGGCAGCTTTTCATGTGGGCGGTTACACACCTTTCACCGTAAATATTACAAAATATACAAAACACAATGCCGTAAATTTTATTGCAGTTGAAGTAGATAATTCATGGACTGAATTAACGGTACCCGGTGCAAGAATGGGTGATAATCCATCAGCACAATTTTTTCCATGGTATGAGTATGGAGGTATCACCAGAGATGTAAGTTTATTGATTACAGAAAAAGTGTACATCAAAAATCAAAAAATAGAATCAATACCAGATTTAAAAACAGGTACAGCTCAAATAAAAATTATTACATGGGTTGAAAACAGATCGTTGGCAGATGCTTCTATTTCTTTAAAACCTTTGATAACAAATAGAACAACTTCAAAACAAATTTCCAATGAAAATACATTGGCAAAATCAATCAACTTAAAAGCATTCACTACTGAAAAAATAATTCAGCAATATGATTTGTCTGCAAGCGAAGTATTGTTGTGGGACTTTGATAATCCAAACCTTTACGATGTTAGCACTACTATTGAAGCAGCAAATAAAAAAATAAATAAATATGAAACTTATTTTGGTATAAGGGAGTTTAAAGCAAAAGGAACACAATTGCTTTTAAACGGAAATCCAATAAGAGTGGCAGGCAGTAACCGTCATTCAGATCATCCAATTTATGGTTCAACAGAACCTGCCATACTTGCCAAAACCGATATGGAATTGCAGCGTAATGGCAATATGATTTTTGCAAGAATGAATCATACTCCAGTAAGCAAACATTTTTTTAAATGGGCCGATGAGCATGGATATTTACTGATTTCTGAAACACCCAACTGGCAGATAAGTCCTGTATTAATGGCTAGCCAAAAAGTGAAAGATGATTTTCAATCTCAGTTAAAAGAAATGGTAGAAGCATTTTGGAACAGTCCATCTGTTGTTGCATACAGCACTGGTAATGAATATGCCAGTTGGACTCCAGAAGGAGATGAATTTACAAAGGATCAATTTGAACAATATAGATTACTTGATACTACAAGGTTGTTAACATTTGTTGCAATTGGCACAGCAGTAAATCCAGCTAATCTCAAGTTACCACACGACGCATTTAGGTATTGTGATTTTTTAAATTTCAACAACTATTCTGCCGTGGAAGGTTTGGAAAAAAATATCATTGCCTTGCATGCAAAATATCCTGATAAGCCAATATTTATTAGTGAAACAGGCATGCGTTCAGATGAGGTAAAGAATGAGCAGGTAAGGATTGATCATTTAAAAGGAGTGGTAGATGTAATTAATAAGCATCCTTATGTAGTTGGATTTTCTTACTGGAGTTTTAATGATTATCTCAGTCGTTTTTCCGGTACCAATAAAGATGGTTACAGACCATGGGGTATAGTTGATGCCAACCGTAAACCGAGAGCATTGTACACTGCTTTCAAAAAAGAATTGTCGCCTGTTACAATTTCAATTCTAAAAAATAAAATAATCGTAACTGCAAAATCAGGCTTCCCCTCTTATACAATCAGCAACCACATTTTAAAAATTATGGAAGGTGATAGAGTGAGCAATAGTTATCCAATACCAGAAATAAAACCAGGAGAAAGGATAGAAATTATTACCAAAAAAACAGGATCTAATACCAGAGTTGTTATAGAAAATAAAGGAGGGATGATGATATACGACAGTTTGTTGTAAATGAAATAAAAAAAATAATAATAAAGTGTTTACAATTCACTGCCGTTAAGTTAAGGAGATTATAAAGTGGCGAATGGGGATTCGCAACTGCTCTCCTACGTTGTGGGTATTTTATACGCAGCGTCTTAACGACTTTGATGTACAATCATTGAATATTATAATTACGATGTATGAATTCAAAAATTAAAGGATTGCGCTGGTGGATTGTAGGGTTGTTGTTTACAGCAGCTGTACTTAATTATATTGACAGGCAAACCCTTTCAGCATTAGCTCCTACCATTCAGAAAGATTTGGATATGGATGATGGTGACTATGCCAACATTGTAAATATTTTTCTGATTGCTTATACCATTGGTTATATTATTTCGGGAAGAATTATTGATAAAGTTGGAACAAGAACCGGTACATTAATTTTTGTAATATGGTGGTCAATATCTAACATGCTTACTGCTGCAGCAAGGGGAATGTCATCTCTTGGAGCTTATCGTTTTATGCTTGGCTTGGGTGAAGCAGGTATTTGGCCCGCAGCTTCAAAAGCAGTGTCAGAATGGTTTCCGGCAAAGCAAAGAGCATTTGCAATTGGTTTGTATACAATGGGTGCAACAATTGGTGCAACCGTTGCTCCTTATATTGTAATACCCTTAGCTACGTATGCGTATGTAGATAAATTACCTGCTGTTGCAAGTTGGTTGGGGCAAGGTACTGGTTGGCGACTTGCTTTTATTATTACAGGCTTTGCAGGATTACTTTGGATAGTTCCCTGGCTTTTGCTATACAGAAAACCTCAAAATAGCAAGCTTATTACAGAGCAAGAGTTAGCATATATTGAACAAGATGGAGAAGCAACTGAAAATAAAACTGCTGAAAAAACAGAGAGCTGGTCATGGAAAAAAGTGTTGACATTTAGAGGTACCTGGTTGTTGTTGTTTGCACGTTTACTTACGGATCCGGTTTGGTATTTTTTTCAATTTTGGTTTCCAAAATATTTATCATCAGAAAGAAATTTATCGCAAGATGATTTAAAAATTACCTGGGTAATTTATGCAGCAGCAGGAGTAGGCAGTTTGTTTGGAGGATGGCTTTCCGGTAGGCTTATAAAAAAGGGTCGATTGCCGGTAAATAGTAGAATGATAATAATGCTTTTTTGTGCATGTCTTATGCCCATGGCTCCTTTAATTAGTTTGGTTACGGGGCTAAATCTCTCTTTAATTATTTCATCGGTTATTGTATTGGCCTCTCTGGCTTGGTTGATAAATCTTAGTTCAATCGTGGTTGATATTGTACCCAATCATTCGTTAGGCACTGTGTTTAGTATTGTGGCTGCTGGCAGTACTATTGGTGGTATCATCATGAATATGATTGTAAAAGCAATGGTATCTGGTCCTACTTCAAGCGCAGGTGGTTTTCTTGATAAAGCCTTTCATGCAGTACTCTCTCCAATTTTAAATTTAGTACAAGGAACAGGTTACGCAAGCTGGTTTTTAATAATAGCATTTCTGCATCCGGCAGGTTGGTTGCTGCTAAAATTTGGAGGCATTACAAAACTGCAGCAATCATTAAACAAATAAATTTTTTAATCAAATTTAGAAAAGACCTAAATAATTAAAGTAATAAAAAATGAGTAAAAAAATTGTTCTATCACTGGGGTTATTTATTGCTTGTATTTCTTTCAGCTGTAATTTATTTGCAACAATAAAACTGCCCGCTATTTTTGGTAACAATATGGTATTGCAGCAACAAACAGATGTGGCAATTTGGGGAACTGCTCAGGAAAATTCTACCGTTAAAGTGCTTACATCTTGGAATAGTAAAAACTACACAACCAAAGCTGGCGCTGATGGGCGTTGGAAACTAAAAATTGCTACACCCAAAGCCAGCGGCCCCTACTCTATTACCTTGAACGATGGTAAGCAGATGAAACTCGAAAATATTTTGATTGGCGAAGTATGGTTTTGTTCAGGCCAGTCAAATATGGAAATGCCACTGAAAGGATATATGAACCAGCCTGTAATTGGTTCTTTAGAAGCTACTGTAAATGCAGCAGCTTTTAACATGCGTTTTTTTACAACCGTTAAAGCTACAAGTGCTAACCCACTTGACACTTGCAAAGGCAGTTGGCAAATTTGCAACAGCGAAACCGCTCCAGAGTTTAGCGCTACCGCTTTTTTCTTTGGCAGAATGTTGCAGAAAACACTTAATGTACCTGTCGGATTAATTCATTCAAGTTGGGGAGGAACAGCCATACAACCTTGGATGAGCGAAGATGGTTGTAAAGCATTTGATTTTATTAAAGACACTTCTACCGCAAAAAATCCACCTAGTAAACCTTCAATTTTATTCAATGCAATGGTAAACCCAATTGTAGGTTATGGAATAAAAGGTGCAATCTGGTACCAAGGCGAATCAAACAGAGTAGAGCCTGAAAATTATGAAAAGATGATGCCCGGTTTAATAAATAACTGGCGCACAAAATGGCAAATTGGAGACTTTCCATTTTACTACATGCAAATTGCCCCTGTGGGCAAAAATGAGAATCCGCCTAATTCAGCTTTCTTGCGGGAAGCACAACTTAAAGCATCCACAGCCTTACCAAATGTAGGCATGGCTTGCATTTTAGATATTGGAGAACAAAACTTAGTGCATCCTGCCAACAAGGAAATTGGATCAAATCGATTGGCGTATTTAGCCTTATCACAAACGTATCAAATAAAAGGAATTAATGGTTTAAGCCCGAAATATAAAGCTGTAACATTCACGAAGGAAACAGCAAAAATTACATTTAGCGATGCACCAAATGGATTGAATTCTTTTGGTAAGGAATTATCCTGTTTTGAAATGGCTGGTGCAGATAAAGTTTTTCATCCTGCAACGGCAGTAATAACAAGAGATGGTGTAACTGTGAAATCTGCTGCGGTATTGTTGCCTGTGGCTGTTAGATATGGTTTTAAATCATTTGTGGTAGGCGATTTATTTGGGACAAACGGATTACCAGTTTCGTCATTTAGAACAGATAATTGGGAACGAGAAAAATGAGCAATTATGTGGCAAAACCATCTGATTTTTATTTAAATATTTAAATGTGCATCATGCATAAATTAATTTTTATTGTTAGTCTTTTTCATTTTTGTTTTTGTTTTCAAACACAAGCGCAAAAAAGAAATGTATTGTTGCTTGATACAGGCTGGCGTTTTATAAATACTGACATAAGCACATCTACCCAATCACAGTTAAATGATGCTTCATGGCAAAAAATTACCGTTCCGCACGACTGGGCAGTGGTACAAAACTTTGACATGAACATTGATATACAAAAAGTGCAGGTTGTAGAAGATGGCGAAAAAACAACCCAATTAAGAACAGGACGAACCGGCGCTTTGCCATGTTTTGGCATTGGTTGGTACCGCAAGCTTTTACCAATAACAAAGGCTGATGTTGGCAAACGAATTTTTATAGAATTTGATGGGGCAATGAGTCGCTCAAAAGTTTATTTAAATGACAAATATATTGGTGAGTGGCCGTATGGATATTCGTCTTTCTCATTTGAGCTTTCTAAATTCATACAGTTTGGTAAGGACAATATAATTTCTGTAAGGCTGGAAAATAAACCCGAATCTTCAAGATGGTATTCCGGCGCAGGAATATACAGGAATGTACGGTTGGTTAAAACTGCTCCTGCACATATTGCTCAATGGGGCACTTTTATAACAACACCTACCATCACAGAAAAAGTTGGTGAGGTTAATATCAAAACAACCATTAATACCGATGCAATCAATTCATTAAATATTACATTGGTTACAGAATTGTTTGATGCAGCTGGAAATAAAGTAGGCAGCATTTCATCTAACAATAAAAAAGATGGGGCATTACTTTTTAACCAAACCATAAAAGTTAAGCAACCAAAGTTGTGGAGCGTAAACACACCTGTATTATACACGGCCATTTCAACATTATTTGTAGGCAAAGAACAAACAGATGAATACAAAACTATTTTCGGTTTTAGAACCATTCGTTTTGACAAAGACAAAGGCTTTTTTTTAAACGGTCAGCCATTAAAATTTAAAGGAGTTTGTTTGCATCATGATTTAGGCCCCATTGGCGCTGCCGTTAATTTTCGTGCTACAGAACGGCAGCTGGTAATGATGAAAGAGGTGGGTTGTAATGCCATACGCACGTCTCATAATCCACCATCACCGGAGTTGTTGGCCATTTGCGACAGCTTAGGTTTAATGGTACAAGTAGAAGCATTTGATGAATGGAAAAACGGAAAAAATGCAAATGGTTATGGGGAGTTTTTTGATGCATGGGCCGAAAAAGATTTAAGTGCAATGATCCGTAGAGATAGAAATCACCCCTCCGTAATTATGTGGAGCATTGGCAATGAAATAAGAGAACAGGGTATGGCATCTGGGAAAGAGATGGCAAGATTTTTAACGCAAATCTGTCACAAGCTGGATTCTACCAGACCGGTTTCTGCAGGCTTTAATAACCACAATGGCGCATTAAAAAATGGCTTGGCAGACGAAGTAGATTTAGTAGGGTTTAATTATAAGCCCGAAGATTATGAAGCAAAACACAAACTGTATTCAAACTTAACTATTTATGGTAGCGAAACATCTTCCACCGTTAGCTCAAGAGGTGTTTATAAATTTCCTGTAAAAGAAACAAAAAAACCATGGCACAGCGATTACCAGGTTTCCAGTTACGATTTGGAATGTCCGCCTTGGGCTACTACACCCGATACCGAATTTGAAAAGCAAGATGATTTAGAATTTATTTCAGGTGAATTTGTTTGGACAGGTATTGATTACTTAGGCGAGCCAACTCCTTAC
Source organism: Ferruginibacter sp. (assembly GCA_031398005.1). Lineage (GTDB taxonomy): Bacteria > Bacteroidota > Bacteroidia > Chitinophagales > Chitinophagaceae > Ferruginibacter. Next base: position 238,736 of record JANNMO010000026.1, on the reverse strand, counting down.
AACGAAGGCACCCCAGCAAGAAGTTCCTATTTCGGAATGGTTGATTTAGCGGGCATTCCTAAAGACAGGTATTATTTATACCAAAGCAAATGGAGTAACAAACCCATGTTGCACATTTTACCTCACTGGACATGGCCTGATAGAATCGGACAAAACGTTCCAATTTATTGTTATACTAATTATCCCAAAGCGGAGCTTTTTGTAAATGGCAAAAGCATGGGTGTACGACAAAAAGATAAGAGCAATAAATATACTCGTTACCGCATGTTTTGGAAAGATGTGATTTATGAACCAGGTGAAATAAAAGTTGTCGCCTATGATGCAAACGACAAACCTGTTGCCGAACAGATCATAAAAACTGCCGGTGAGCCTTTTTCAATAAAATTAACTGCCGATAAAAATACCGTAAAAGCAGATGGTAAAGACTTGGTTTTTGTAACAGTAGAAATATTGGACAAGAAAGGAAATATTTGTCCTAGAGCCAACAACTTTTTATTTTTTAAAGTAGAAGGCGCAGGTAGATTAAGAGCGCTTTGTAATGGCGATGCTGCGGATCAAACTGCTTTTGTTTCAAGTTACATGAAAGTGTTTAATGGAAAAATGGTAGCTGTTGTAGAACCTGGGTTGGATGCAGGAGAAATAACAATGCAAGTTTCGGGAGGTTTGTTGCAGGCACAAAAAATAAAAATAAATACTACTAATATTAAATAATGTTTAAAATAACATTACATATTACCCTTCTAGTTTTGTTGATGAATTCTAGCAGAGCACAACAAGTTTCTAAGTCACCCAATATTATTTTGATATTGGCTGATGATTTGGGCTGGGCAGATTTACAGTGTTATGGAAGTACATTTTATGAAACACCTAATTTAGATAGACTGGCAGCAAGAGGAATTCGTTTTACAAATGCTTATGCATCTAGCCCTGTATGCAGCCCAACCAGAGCAAGTTTACTTACCGGAAAGTATCCAATAAAAACAGGTGTTACAGATTGGATTGTAGGAAGGCAAAGCAATGGCAAAGGAGCAGCTTATGAAAAAATGGTTGCACAACCTTTTAATTATTTCCTTAAACCAAATGAAGAAACAATAGGAGAAGCAGCTCTAAAAAATAATTATAAAACATTTATCGCCGGTAAATGGCATTTGGGTGAAGATGAAAAAAACTGGCCTGAAGCAAATGGGTTTCAAATAAACAAAGGCGGTTTTAGCAAAGGCTCACCAGCTGGATATAAAAATGATAGCACAGGTGGATTTTTTACTCCTTACAATAATCCAAGATTAACTGATGGACCAAAAGGGGAATACCTTACCAATAGATTAACCAATGAGTGTATTTCATTTATAGAAGAAAATAAAAATGCTCCTTTCTTTCTTATGTACTCATTGTATGCTGTACACAATCCTATGCAAGCCCCTGCTGAGTTGATAAAAAAATATCAAACAAAAAAACAGGTTTTGGGAATACCCGATAGTGCTCGTTTTAGAAAAGATGAGCCATGGATGAAATTTGAAAAAGGTTGGAAACGAAGGACAGTACAAGACAATCCGGTTTATGCAGCCATGATTGAAAACATGGATGAAAATATTGGCAGGCTACTAAATAAAATTGACTCTTTAGGGTTGACAGAAAATACCATCATCATTTTTACATCTGACAATGGAGGATTGAGTACTGCTGAAGGAAGTCCCACCAACAACGGTGCATTAAGGGCTGGTAAAGGCTGGCTGTATGAAGGGGGACTAAGAGTGCCACTTATTATAAAATGGCCAGGTAAAATAACTGCGAGTCAAGTTTCAGAAATCCCTGTTAGTTCCGTTGATATTTTTCCTACACTTTATAAAGCTATTTACAAAAATGATGTAAAGAATAAAGCAATTGATGGAACAGATATTATTGGCTTAGTAGCAAATGAAAAAAAGAATAAGGGCAGAGTAATGTTTTGGCATTACCCACATTATAGCAACCAAGGAGGTAAGCCTGGTGCCGCTATGCTAAAAAATGGCTTTAAGCTTATTCTAAATTACGAGGATAATAGCATTGAGTTTTACAACCTTAAAAATGACATTAGTGAGCGCAATACCATTGCAGCTACAAATAAAAATATGGCAATGGATTATAAAAAGAATCTAGAAAAATGGTTAAAAGAAAACAATGCAAAATTTCCTGTAACTAATCCTGTTTACAACCCAAATGCAGTAATTGCTGCAACAAGTAAAAGCGAAGAATAGCAAATTGAAAATATATAGATATAGAAGTAAGAAAAAAAATTGAACGAATAAAACAAACACAGAAGTAAACTAATAAAAAAAAGAAGTAAGTATGGCTGCGGAAATGATTAAGTCACTTAAAAAAAAGTTTGTTGAAATGTATTCATCAGAACCCTTGATTGTAAAATCTCCGGGGCGTGTAAATATTATTGGTGAGCATACAGATTATAACGAAGGGTTTGTTTTACCAGCAGCAATTGACAAGGCCGCATATCTAGCTGTAAGCTTACGTGAGGATAATGAAATTCATTTAACAGCATTGGATTTAAATGAAAAATTTACAACAACAGTTGACGCATCAAAACCTGTAGGCGATATTAGTTGGCCGAATTACATTTTAGGAGCTGCTGCACAATTTTTAAAGAAAGATATTCCTTTAAAAGGTTTCAATGCAATTCTTACGAGTAATGTACCGATAGGTGCAGGAATGTCTTCATCTGCCGCAGTAGAATGTGCAATGGTTTTTGCATTAAATGAATTACTGCATGCAGGTTTAGATAAAATAGAAATGGTAAAAATGGCACAAAAAGCAGAGCATGAATATGCAGGCGTTATGTGCGGCATTATGGACCAGTTTGCATCAATGATGGGCAAAGCAAATCATGTTATTAAACTTGATTGTCGCACATTGGAATATGAATATGTGCCTTTTAATTTAGAAGGAATAAAAATTTTGTTACTGAATACAAACGTAAAACATTCGTTGGCATCATCTGAATACAACACCCGCAGAAATGAGTGCACACAAGCAGTTGAATGGATTAAGGAGCATATACCTGAAATAAATTCTTTACGCAATGTAACAGAAGAAATGCTGGATAATTATGTATTGCCAAAAAATGAATTGATAGACAAAAGAGCAAGGTTTGTTGTACAGGAAATAAACAGGCTGCAAAAAGGATGTGAAGATTTACAGCAAGGAAATATTGTTGCTTTAGGGCAAAAGATGTTTGCCACACATGATGGATTGAGCAACATGTATTCAGTAAGCTGCAAAGAACTTGACTGGCTGGTAGATGCTGTGCGTAATAATGAAAATGTGCTTGGCAGCAGAATGATGGGTGGAGGTTTTGGCGGTTGCACCATCAGTTTAGTAAAAGAAGAATACATAGAAGAACTCATTAAAAAAATAGAACCTGCTTATGAACAAGCTATGGGTTTGCCGTTAAGTTATTACATAGCATCCATTGAAAATGGTACAGAAATAATTCAGTAATATGTTTGATTTAAAAGAACATTCTCATACGAGAAAAAATATTTTAACGGGTGATTGGATTTTGGTTTCGCCACACCGCATGAAGCGCCCCTGGCAGGGTAAGGTTGAAGATTTGCCAAACGATGAACGTCCTTCGTATGAGCCTACTTGTAATTTATGCCCTAGCAATAAACGTTCTGACGGAACTGTAAACCCTGCCTATGAAAATTCATTTGTCTTTACGAATGATTTTTCAGCATTGCTTAGCGATACGTTTGATGGAGATGTAAATGTGAATGATTTACTCGTGGCAAAAAGCGAAAGCGGTATTTGCAGGGTAATATGCTTTTCGCCAGATCATAGTCACACTTTACCATTAATGGATGATGAGTCAGTCATAAAAGTTATAGAACTCTGGCAAAAAGAATTCAGTGATCTATCCAGCATTCCAACCATAAAGTATATACAGATTTTTGAAAACAAAGGCGAAATAATGGGTTGTAGCAATCCACATCCGCATGGACAAATATGGGCTTCTTCTTCCATTCCTTTGGAACTCGCCAAAGAAACCAACGAACAGAAAAAATATTTTGAAAAAAACAATACAAGTTTATTAAGCAATTATTTAAAACTCGAATTGCAGTTGCAGGAACGCATCATTTTAGAGAATGAACACTTCGTTGCACTAGTTCCTTTTTGGGCAGTATGGCCTTTTGAAACCATGATCATTAGCAAGCGGCATATTCAAAATATGCTTCAGTTTTCAGAAGAGGAAAAAAAATCTTTCGCATTAATATTAAAAGAACTCACTACCAAATACGATAACCTATTTACAATTTCATTTCCATATTCCGCAGGTATGCACCAGGCACCGGTAAATGATGGAGCACATGATGAGTGGCATTGGCACATACACTTTTACCCGCCATTGTTACGTAGTGCAAGTGTAAAAAAATTTATGGTGGGTTATGAAATGTTGGCAAATCCGCAGAGAGATATTACAGCGGAAGTAGCAGCAACAATGTTGAGAAATCTTTCTACCAATCATTTTAAAAATTAGTATATATAAGAAAGTATTTAAAAAAAAATAAATAAAAAGAATGAAAAAAGTTCTGCAATTCCTTACGATGCTGTTCTTGAGCAATCAGCTTAATGCACAATTAGTCATACATCAAAACTATGACCAAACAGGCACCAATGCTACATGTTTAGCCAGTACTATTTACAAAGGGGCTACTATTCCAAGTGGGTTAAATGATGGTATAAAATCTATCACACTCAGTCAGGGTTTCCAAGCAGTATTGGCTGTTAATGAAGATGGATCTGGAGAGAGTTTTTGTTACAGGGCTACAACAAGCAATGTAACCGTAAACCTTGCACTAGCATTGCAAGATAAAATTTCCTTTATACGTGTTTTACCCATTACAAGTGTAAATAAGAAAGGGGCTTGCACCCAAGTTGATTTAAACCCAGCGTTATTAAATGTACCTTGGTTTTACGACTGGGGTGTAAATGATAACTCCGCTGCAGGCAGAGAATATACATTGATGGCATGGGATGAAAATTGGCTGGATACAGAAACTAAAATAGATGCGCTAATAGCTAAACCTAATATTACCTCTTTACTTACTTTTAATGAACCTGATGGAATTGGACAAGCAAATATTACATGGTATAATGGCGCTTCTCTTTATAAAAAATTATTACGTACCGGCTATAGAATGGGCTCACCCGCAGGAAAAGAAGGGGGATACAACACCTGGTTAGTTCAATTTATGAATAGAGCAAAACGTGACTCTTTACGTGTAGATTATGTAGCCGTTCATTGGTACGATTGGGGTGGATGGTTTTCTGATGGTTTTCAGGTTAATCCAAATGTAAATACAGTATTTAATAGGTTTAAAAGCTACATAAATGCGGCTTATAATTTACATAAGAAACCAATATGGATTACCGAATTTAATTGCAATGTGAACAGACCAACTGCAGTTCACCAAGCTTTCATGGAATTAGCTTTACCATGGTTAGAAACCAATCCGCAGGTAGAACGATATTCTTATTTTTTTGAAGATGATTCGCCTGAAAGCGTTGGTGGTGTATTAACAACACTAGGGCAGTTTTATAAAGACCATGTATCAACACCTGCCATTACTACAAATTTGGTAGATACTAGAAGCCCTTTCTCTGAACTTGTTTCTTGGAATACTTCTGCAATTACAGGAGGTGGACAGTCAGTAACTAACTTCATGCCTACATCAATGGCAGCAGACCTTTCAGCAGTTACAGGTTTAACAAGAGGATCGGGAACTACATTGTCTGCAGGTTCAATTTCTAATGGTTTTTGGGGAGCAAATAGTTTTTCTACAACCACAGCAGCAGCTGGTATTACAGCTAATAAATTTCTAACATTTCAATTACAATCTACCAACGGAAAAAATGTTAGCTACAATTCTATAGATAGTTTTAAAATAAGGATTGCTTCGGATGGACCTATTGCTTATCAAGTAGATTATCAAATTAATGCCGGTGCATTTATGCTTGCAGGAATATTAACAGGTCCAACAGCTGTTACAGGTAATTACACCCTCAACTCTCTTGATCTATCTGGAATTGCTTCCTTACAAAATGTACCTCCCACATCAACAGTAACATTTAGGATTACACCTTACAATGCCAGCGGAGCAGGTGTGTTTTATTTTGGGGCCGGCCCTTCTGATGTAGGATCAGATTTTAGTATTACAGGTAAACTCTCAAACTAATAAATTAATTAATAAGAAAATATTGAACAAACAACAACCATATAAAAGGCAGAACTTCTTTGTAAACCAGAAGATGAAATTCGTTTTTCTTGTAAACTCATTATTGTGTACGCTATTGTTTTCAACCAATGTGAAAAGCCAGGTTACAAAAATTGCAAAGCCAAATATTGTTTTAATTTATGCAGATGATGTTGGCTTTGGAGATATAAGCTGCAATGGCACATCAAAAATTAATACGCCCAATATTGATAAACTTGCTGCGAGTGGTGTAAATTTTGAAAATGTACATACAACATCTGCCACCTGCACCCCATCCAGGTTTTCATTGCTTACAGGTTCTTATGCATGGCGCAAACAAGGTACTGGTATTGCACCTGGTGATGCAGCGTTAATTATTCCAACAGATAAAGAAACACTTCCCCGCATGTTGCAAAATGCCGGCTACACAACCGCTGTTGTAGGAAAATGGCATTTAGGTCTTGGACCGAAAGGTGGTCCCGATTGGAACAACGACATAAAACCCGGCCCAAAAGAAATCGGATTTAATTATTCATTTTTATTACCTGCAACAGGTGATAGAGTTCCTTGTGTATTTGTTGAAAATCAAAAAGTCTTTAATCTAGATAAAAGTGACCCTATCACTGTAAGCTATACCGCACCCATTAATACTGATGATGCAACCGGTAAAAAAAATCCTGAATTATTAAAAATGCAGCCATCGCATGGGCATAATATGAGTATTGTAAATGGGGTAAGCCGAATAGGATATATGACAGGAGGAAAATCTGCTTTATGGATTGATGAGGAAATAGCTGATGTATTAATAGATAAATCAATCAAGTTTATTGACAACAATATTCAAAAACCCTTTTTTCTTTATTTAGCTACGCATGATATTCATGTACCTCGTATGCCACACTCACGTTTTAAAAACAAAAGTGGTATGGGACCAAGGGGTGATGCAATTGTGCAATTAGATTTTACAGTAGGAGCAATAGTTGATGCACTTAAAAAAAGAAAGTTGCTCGAAAATACCATCATCATTTTTACCAGCGACAATGGTGCTGTGATTGATGATGGATACAAAGACAGTGCCGTTGAAAAATTGGGCAATCATAAACCCAACGGAATATTTAGAGGAGGTAAGTACAGTGCATTTGAAGGCGGAACTCGGGTACCTTTTATTTTATCTTGGAAAGGAAAAGTAAGTAAAGGCAAAACAGCAAATACATTATTAAGTCAGGTTGATTTATATGCTTCTTTAGCGGCACTAACTGGGCAAACCATAAAAGCAGGCAATGCACCAGATAGCAGAAATTATTTAGCAAGTTTTTTAAATAAGTCTGATAAACCTAGGGAATATGTTATTGAGCAATCCATCAATAATACGCTTTCTATAATTGTTGGTGAATGGAAATATATTGAACCCTCTAACGGTTCGGCAATTAATAAAAATACCAATACTGAATTAGGGAACTCAAAGCTACCGCAGCTTTACGACTTAAAAAACGACCCCAGTGAAAAAAATAATATTACAGAAAAAGAAATTGAACGAACAAAAGAATTAAAAGAGCTACTGGAAAAAGTAAAGAAAAACTTTGATAGTGGTTAATAAATATTTTATAAGAATATCATCAAAAAAATAAATTGAAACAACAAATTAAAAAAATATACAAATGAAGAAAATTAAACTATTTATTGTTTGCGCCCTTCTCACATCTCTGAGTTGGGGACAAACATTTTTAGATGATTTCAATTACAAAACAGGATCAACCCTTACAGAGAATGGATGGAATATTATTTTTAGTAAGAGCATTGAAAATGCAGTGACTGTAAATAGTACGGGGTTAACATATCCAGGTTCGTCATCTTCTGCTATTGGGTTTGGCGTAAACATAACAACTAGTGGCCAAGATGTTGGAAAATTTTTCCCACCCATTTCAACGGGAAGTATTTACATGTCGTTTTTGGTGAACGTAAATGCTGCACAAGCAGGCGATAATTTTGCAGGAATAATGAACGGTCCAGCACCAAACCCCGGTGTAGCCGCAAGGGCATTTATAAAAAGTAGTGGAAAAGGGTTTGTTTTTGGTGTAGGCAAATCAGGCATTACTGGTATTCCTTACGAAACCACTTTAAGAACATTTGGTACTACTTATTTGGTGGTATTAAAGTACAGCTTTAATAGCGGAAGTGAAACGGATGATATGGTAGATATGTGGGTGAATCCAGTTTTAGGAGCTGCAGAAACTACTCCTCAACTTTCTATGGGAGCGGGAGTGAATGATGCTAAAATGGGACTTACCGGCCCATGCATTATACAAAGAACTGCGGCTTTAGCACCAACCTTACAAATAGATGGAATAAGAACAGGCACAACATGGAATGCCGTAACCCCTTTAGATAATCAAAAAAAATAAATGTTAGATAATATCATTTACCTAACACCCCTATAACAAAATAAAAAATATACACATGAAGAAAATTAACTTATTTATTGTTTCCTGCCTTCTAGCTACAATTAGCTTGGGGCAATTTGTAGAGGATTTTAATTATTCCACAGGTAGCGCAATTATTGGAGCTAATGGTTGGACGCAATTTACATCTGTCTTACCTACGCTTTTTGTCAACAGCAATGGGTTAAGTTACCCCAACTCACCATCAACAGGCGTAGGTTTTGGAGTAAATGTATCAGCTGGACAAGCAGTAACGGCAAAATCTGCCTTATTGGGGCACAGTAATACTAACGGATCGGTTTGCTACATGTCTTTTTTAATAAATGTTAGTAGTTTAAGTGGCAATTCCACTAATGGGTTTAATTTTATTGGGTTAATGATTAATTCAATTAGTAGTAGTTCTGGCGTAAGCTCAAGAGTTTTAGTTAGGCAAAATGGAGCTGGATTTAGTTTTGGCATTGGCAAATCAGCTATTGCTTTACCGAATGTATCTTATGAAAGTACGGTGCGAAATTTTAACCAAACATATTTAGTAGTAGTTAAATACACAGTAACTACTACAAGTACTACTGACGATGTTGTTGATATTTGGATAAACCCAACATTAGGCGGTGCTGAAACAACTTCAAACTTTTCTACAACGCTTGGTACCGATGCAGGTAATCCACTTATAGGCCCTGTAATTAACCCTAGAGGCACAGGTGCACCAAATTTCGAAATAGACGCAATAAGAGCTGGGCTTACTTGGTCGCATGTTACTCCTATAGCAGTCCCAACACTTACAGTAACCCCATCAACTCCTCTTATCATCGGAGCAGTGCCTGTAAATACAACCTCAGCTTCTGTATCCTTTAACCTTGCAGGTAGTTTCCTTACACCAGCACCAGGTATTATTACAGTTGCTTCGTCTAATCCTGATTTTCAGGTGTCTAGCGATAATAATACTTTTAGCAGTTCTATTAACATTCCCAATACAACTCCTACTCTTGCAGCAACGGCAGTTTATGTTCGTTTTTCATCGGCTACTGCTGCTGCAGCAACTGTTAACTTAACCATAAGTGGTGGTGGTGTAGCAATGCCACCTTTGGTAACTGTAAATGCCTCGGCTGCAACACCATTTTATAGTAAACCTACAGGTAGCCTTCATGTTGTTGGTACATGGGGTACAGCATCAGATGGTACAGGTACTGCACCACTTGATTTTATAACCGATAACCAAATTTTTACAATTACCAATAGAGCTACTCATACATTAGATGACAACTTTCAGGTATTTGGTTTAGGTTCAAAAGTCGTAATTGGAAATGGCACAGACCCAATAAATCTTAAGTTACCTCAAGACTTTACAATACTTAATGATGTTGACCACAAGGTTGATATAAGAAACAATGCAACACTAGAAATTGCAAATAAAATCTATCGCACTACTGGTCCTGGAGATTTAAGTAAAACGCCTTTTCCATATTTTGGAGTAATGGACAATAATAGTACAGTTGAATATACTTGGAATGGCACAGATGTAACAGATACTGTGCGTATTCCTGCAGAAACATTTGGCAACTTAAAACTAGTTAATGGACTTAAATATTTATCATCTGGTTTTGCATTTGCTAATGGCACTTTAGACATTACCAATGTAGTAGGTCTAAATGGAACAGGAAATGGATCTGCCAGTATTCTTGTAAGAGGTAACATAACAATGACTAATTCATTTTTTGATACAGATGCATTTGCAGATGCGAATAGAATTAATTTAAATTTAGGCGGAGTAGCTACACAAACCTTAAGTGGTGGCGATTTTTATGTAGGTCAGTTAAGAACTCAGGCAGTATCTTCAACAGTTCCTGCATTTGCGTTAGACATTGTATTAGGGGCTAATACCAATTTACTAACCGGAACTACAACAGCTGGTGGTATTAATTTACAACAACCATTGCATAACCTTTCTTTGAATGGCAGAACCCTTACCATGGGTGGAGGATCTTCATTTTTGGGAACAAATCAGGGTTCAATTAGTGGAACAAGCACCTCCAATTTAATTATAAATAAAACGGTTGGAGCAAGTGCAATTGGTACTGCTCGTTTTGCAACAGGAGGTCAAGTACTAAATGACTTTAATTTTAACTCAGCCGGTGCGGGTACCAATAACCTTACACTCAATTCACCTTTAACGGTTAATGGTACTTTAAGTTTAAATGCTGGTAACATTTTACTAGGTACCAATACAATTACTGCAGCAGGTACTATTAGTGGAGGAAGCTTATCAAGTCATATAGTAACCAATGGCACGGGATCTTTAAAAATTAATGGCGTTGGTGCAACTACTAAAACTTTTCCTGTAGGGCCTAGTGCTGCAGCTTATCACCCTGCTACTTTGAATAATAGTGGTACATCAGATAACTTCTCGGTAAATGTATCTGCTGTAGCTCCACCATGTGGCGACCCTGCTGCCAGTGTAACAGCAAGATGGAACATTACAGAAGAAACAACAGGTGGTTCCAATTGTACCATTTCTTTAGATTATACTGGTGCAGCAACCGGTGGTGCTTATTCGGCTGCAACGGCTAAGATTGTAGATTGTAATGGAACTGGGCCTTATTACGGCAATGGATCAGTAGCTGGTACGATAGCAACAGGTACTGGTTTTACTACATTTTCTCCATTTGGTATTACAAGCGATTTATCGATATTACCGGTAAGTTTTGTAAATTTTTCTGGTAGCAGAGTTGGTAATTATAACAAGCTTACATGGATAACAGGCAATGAACAAAATAACCTCGGGTTTGAAATACTGCGATCAAAAGACGGGCAAAATTTTACCAGCATTGGATTTGTAAATACGCAGGCACCCGGTGGCAGCACCAGCAATCTAACTTACGATTTTAAAGATAACAATATAGAAAAAGGTGCAATACAGTATTATAAGCTGCGCCAGGTAGATAACAACAACCAAAGTAAATTCAGCGCTATTGTAAAAATAAAAGGTGAACAATCTACCGTATTTACTATTGATGGAATTGCACCAAATCCTGTACAAAACAGTTTAATTACAAGCATCAGCAGCCCTTCTAAAAATCTTGTTCATTTACAAGTGTTGGATATGATGGGAAGAATGATACTACAGCAAAAGGTAAACATACAGGAAGGAGCAAACGTTATTCCAGTTAATGTATCAACGCTTGGCAGCGGAATATATTTGCTTAAAGTTATTTGCTCTGACAATAATCAAATACCTGCTATAAAATTTATTAAGCAGTAAATAAGTTGGATGATAATACCATTTAAAAGTAAAAAGTAAGTTTTACAAAAGGTAACATGATTGTGAGATGGCATAGCGTAACAACTAAGCTATTTCATATCTTGTTACCTTTCTTTTTTACAGGATAAAATGGTAATGGTATTTTTAAATATCCTATTTTATCTCCGGCACTTAACCGAGTAAAAACATGCTGTCTAGTTGTTTTTTACAGTCTCTTTTATACATCTTCATTGTTAAACAAAACATAGCAATGAAGATGAATATTATTTCTAACCATTTTTACATCAATACAGTTACACACAGAAAGGATTGGATTTTAAAAAGGGTAAACGTAATAATATTTTTGACGGCTACTATAAATAAGTTCTTCATTTTTTTATTTCATGTCTTGTTATATTTTATCGTTAATCTGCTTTTGAGTGATTTCTGCAAATCTTTATAGCAAAATAATTTGTAACTAAACTAACTAAGCATTAAAATAATGGAATATATTTTTAGAAATAATAAGGATAGTGGACAACTTATATTAAAAAAAGAGGAAGAAAAATTTCAGGATTATTTTAGTGATACTAATAATGAGAGTAAATTATACACTATAGTTTGGAACAAAGGGGATAAACAAAAAGTAATTATAGATAATATAGAGTACGAATTTGAGGCTAATGCAGTTTTGCCAATTATGATGAGCCAGTCTTTTAGATTTGAACATCCTTTAGATATTATTTCATGGCAGTTTAACCAGGAGTTTTATTGTATAGCAAACCATGATGCAGAAGTGGGTTGTGTAGGGTTTGTATTTTATGGTCCATCTCCAACAATGTTTGTACAATTAGAGAAAGAACATAAAGAAACAATGAACCGCTTATTTGTTTTATTTGAAGAAGAATTTTTATCCAATGAAGATATAAAAGCGGAAATGCTTCGAATGTTGTTGGTGAGGCTCATTATTCAGATAACCCGGCTTGCCAAAAAGCAATATCTGGGTACCAACACAGCTTTTGATGATAAATTTAATATTATAAGGCAGTTTAATTTGCAGGTTGAGATTCATTATAGAAAAGAACACCAGGTGCAGTTTTATGCAAATTTGCTCAATAAATCTCCCAAAACAATCTCAAATATATTCTCGCTCTATAGCAAAAAAACACCCACACAAGTAATACAGGAAAGGATTATTGCAGAAGCTAAACGGCTGTTTTATTACACCGATAAATCTGTAAAAGAAATAGCAGATATGCTTGGTTTTAATGAGGTGGCGCATTTTAGTAAGTTCTTTAAAAACTGCACGTCGCAAAGTCCTTCAGAGCTTAAAAAACTAACTAAACCCAATAAATAGGGATATATGTACAACTCTTCGGGAACGATATGTATTTGATGCCATCATAATGGATGGCATTTTTGTATTCTTAAAATAACAATTTAAAAGTACAAATAAACGGAGATGAAAATAGAAATCATAACATGCTTTGCAATTTTACTCACCACAGGCGTTTTTGCACAATCATCTAAGTTTACCAGTAAAGACGGTGTGGCCATTAAAGGTTACGATCCTGTTGCTTATTTTAAACAGCAAAAAGCGGTGGAGGGAAATTACAAATACAGCATAGATTGGAGCGGCAGTAAATGGAACTTTGCATCGCAAGCAAACCTTGATAGTTTTAAAGTTGCACCAGAAAAATATGCACCACAATATGGTGGCTTCTGCGCTTATGGCACCAGCGAAAACCACCTATCTCCCACCGACCCTGAGGCATGGACAATTGTGAATAATAAATTGTATTTGAATTATAATATGAATGTAAAAAAAGTATGGATAAATGATACAAGCAGCCGCATTAAAGCAGCAGATGCATTTTGGCCATTACTTAATAAGTAAAAAAGCAAAGCTGTAATAAAATAGCAGCGCCTCATTTGTAAGGTTTTCAAATTGTTTTCGACTGTTGTATTATTAGAACAAAATAATTTAAAAACAATCAAAACCAATTGCCATGTCAGTAAAAATTATCATCTCATTTGTATTAAGATTAGTTGCCGCAGGTATTCTTTTACAAACACTTTACTTTAAGTTTACAGGCCACCCTGAATCAGTTGAATTATTTACAAAAATGGGTGTAGAACCTTGGGGCAGAATTGGTACAGGCGTTATAGAATTGGTAGCTAGTATTCTATTGCTTCTTCCATCCACCATATTTATTGGTGCATTTGTAGCGTTTGGATTAATGTCAGGCGCTATCCTTTCTCATTTAACTGTAATTGGTATTGAATCAAAAAACGATGGTGGGCAATTATTTATACTTGCAATAGTCGTTTGGCTCTGTTCTATTATCATCATGTTTTTTTATAAGCGTAAAGGAGTAGAACTTATAAAAAAATTTAGAAATAGTAAAACAAATTTTTCAATCAATTAATAATTCTTGTTTTAAAAAAACTAAGATGATTTTTTTACAACTTTCCCGGCAACTGCAATCTCTCAGTAAATTACTGCAGAAGTTAACAGATGAACAATACCAAAAAAAAGTGGCACACTTGGGTAACTCAAGTATTGGCGGGCACACAAGGCATGTGATAGAGCTGTTGCAATGCGCCATTACAGGATACAGTTCCGGTGAAGTAGATTATGTAAACCGTTCAAGGAATCTTTTATTGGAAAAAGACAAGTTGTTTGCTCAATTAACAATAGAGTTGCTTGACAGCACAATGAAACTTTCTGATAAGCAATTGGATTTAGCCGTTGAACAAATAGAAGGCAGTATAAATGTGCCAACAGTTACCACCACATATTTTAGAGAAGTAACATATAATACTGAACACTGTATACATCACCTAGCATTAATAAAAGTAGCCATTATAGAAATGAAACTGAATATAATTGATGATGAATTTGGCATTGCTTATTCAACCATTAAATACCAGGCTTCACTTACAAAAAATTAAAACATGAAGAAAATAAGGATCTTTTTCATCATAACATTTGTATTTATGATTGTAATACCTGCCTCCATAAAAGCTCAGGATACTGCAAAAATATTTTTTACTACTGCGGTTGGGTTACTTAACCCTGTGGCTTCTTTTTCCGATGCTTATAAAAATTCATTGGCATTAAATTCAGGTGTGGAATATAAATTTAGCAAGCATTATTTTGTACAATTTGTATTGGATTTTAATGCTGTAAAATACAGCCAGCAAGTAAAAGATGGCAACTCAGATTATCTGTTTCAAAACACAAGTAGTTCCGTTTTTTTAGCAGGATTTAATGCAGGCAGAAATTTTCCTTTAATTGCATCGGGTAATTTATTTGTATCTCCTTATGCAGGACTTGGCTATGCAAATATTGGTGAGCCAAGGTTAATAGTAAATACAGTTAATGGCATCATAAACCAGCAGGTAACAAGAATGCAAGGCATATTTGGAAGAGGTGGCGGAAGAATTGCATATAATACAAAATCGAAAGTGCTGCAGACTCTATATTTTGATGCATCATACTGGTCGGCAAATATAAAAGTGCAGGGAAACAAGCCAAAAGCATTTTCATTTTTACTTGGTACCAGGTTTGGTTTTTAAAGTTAAATTTCAATAATTATGTGTACTGTAGTTTTTATACCAGGTAATAAAAAGTGTTTTTTTGGCTCCCTAAGAGACGAAAGTCCCAGCCGCCCAAAAGCAATGATGCCGGAAATTTATATAAATGGCGAAACAGCTTTTTTGGCTCCTACAGATCCTGTTGCCGGGGGTACATGGATTGGAGTAACAGATGTAGGCAATGTAATTGTATTATTAAATGGTGGCTTTGAAAACCACGAAAAAAAACAACACTATAAAAAAAGTAGAGGGTTAATTGTTGCTGAATTATTAGCTACTGAAATACCAGTTATTGAATGGAATTTGTGCGATATGCAAGATGTAGAACCTTTTACTTTAATTGTTTGGAGCGATAATAATTTAATTCAATTGGTATGGGATGGAGTGGAGCGGCACAGAATGCTGTTAGATACAAAACTGCCTTATTTATGGTCATCAACTACCTTGTACAATTTACACATAAGGGCAAAAAGAGAAGAACTGTTTCAAAACTGGATTGTTATGGATCCACCTGTTTCAAAACTGTCATTGTTCAATTTTTTTAAGTCTTATAAAGATGCTGAAAATGGTTTTATAATGAACAGGAACGAAATAACAAAGACGCTTAGTTTTTCTTTTATCGAACTAAACCACAACAATGATGCTGTTATGAGTTATTATGATTTTTCTACCTATACCTATTGTAATAAATCCTTGCTATTAAAAAGTGAAATGAAAGATTGTTTAATACCTGCCAATTTAAAATTTAATACAAATTAGTAACATTAAATACAATAAATATTATTAAGGGCTTAAATAATGGAATGTATTGCAGGCATTATTTCTGAATATTTTTCTTTCCAGTTTTTAAAAAAGATTAGGTAACTAAATACTTATGAAAAACAAGTCAATCTATTTTAAAATACGAAGGCTGTACATTAAAACTTTTAGCTGGGAGTACTGGCCTGTGTGGATGGTTTATTTTCCAGTAGGGTTTTATTTTTTGTACCTATCCATTAGGGCAAGGTCATTTTTTTTCTTTTCGGCATCCAATCCAACCATTGAAACAGGGGGAATGTTTTTTGAAAGCAAATGGAAAATATTTCAACTGGTACCAAAAGAATATTATCCTACCACCATTTTAGTTGAAGGCGGCGAAGATATTGGTAGCATTGAACAAAGAATGAATTATGTAGGTATTGAGTTCCCTATAATTGCAAAGCCAGATAGGGGCGAACGAGGATGGTGTGTAAAAAAAATAACTAATATTGAAGAACTTGATAGCTACAGAATGGCATTAAATGTTTCCTTCTTAATACAATCGTATATTAATTATCCTGTAGAAATGAGTGTTTTTTATTATCGCCATCCAAAGGAAGAAAAAGGGATAGTAACATCTGTAACGCTAAAAAAATTACTTACAGTAAATGGCAACGGCACATCTACCATAAAAGATTTGGTATTAAATAACGATCGTTGTTTTTTACAATATGATAAACTAAAAAAGCAAAATAAAATTGATTTTGGGTATGTACTCCCTAATGGGGAGCAACTTGTATTGGTTCCTTATGGCAACCATGTATTGGGTGCTACTTTTTTAAATTACAACCATGTTATAGATGAACAGTTAACCGATACAATAAATACCATTAGCAAAAGAATTGATAAATTTTATTTTGGTAGATACGATTTACGCTGTGCCAGCATAGAAGATTTAAAAATGGGAAAAAACTTTTCTATCCTCGAAGTAAATGGTGCCGGCGCAGAACCTGCGCATATTTACGAACCAGGTTTTTCTTTTTTTAAAGGACAATTAATCATTGCCCGTCATTTTAAAATGATGTACAATGCAGCAAAAGAAAATAAAAAAAGAGGCTATGATTATATGTCTTACAAGGCATTTAAAAATACGCAAAAATTAGAAAAAGAATACCGTTTAAATGTAAGTGTTATTTGAGCATCATCGCATAATAACTTGTTTGTATTATAATCTTTCTCTGTATACACATATATTCTTCGTAACTTTTTTATTATTGTCCGTCATAAATAATTATTTTTCTTTTCTTATTTACTTATTTTATTGAATTAGTATTTACAAGTACAAACTCCTTATAAAATAGTTGAACTAAAATTTGCAATAACCTCAAAATATAGGTGACAGCTTTTTAAAAGTTGTAATAATAATTTGATCTTCAAAATATGAGTTCGACCATATGATTATCCTACAAATATTTCCTGCTTAGCATAAAAAAAATCTGCTCAATATACCAAAGTAATATATGAGCAGATTAACGAAACAACGCTGGTTTTTACAATATTTCAAACATTTTTTGTTGGCCCACTTTCGCTTCTTGCACATTTACTACCATACCATTTGAATTGGTAATAAAAGCTACAATTTTTGCATTGCTTATATTAGTAACATTTAATGGTACCGTTAATGAATATGTTTTTTCGTTTAAACTTCCTGATGAGCCAATAGCATCACCACTTAAGGAGCTCACTACTTTTCTTAAAACGCCATTGTATTCAAAATTTGGAATACTTGCCTGCCCGCCATAAAGATTAGCTGAGTAATTTCTTTGCGTAGAAAATAATTTATCTTCTACTAAATACACCGTAATTTTTGCAGCACCATTTAATGGTTGAGTATAACCCGCCGCTACAGTTACTGATAAATTATTATTAGTTATAGAAGAATTAATTGCAATGCCTGCCGTTGCAGATGCTTGTATTGCATTTATTACTTGTGCTACATTTTCATATTGCGGTCCCGTCCAGCCAATTGTTCTATTAATAAACCCCTGCGGTACACCGCTTACTCCTTGCTGTGCTGCAAGGTTATTTCCATCGGTGCTAATAAAAGGATCGCCACCAAACAAATGTGTGCTCACTACAGTAGCTTTATTTGTTTGCTGCTGCAATAGATCCACTCCATACAAAATTCTGGGGCAATTTCCACACCAGTTACCAGAATACTCTTCCACCAATACACGGTGCCTGTAACCGGCTCCGCCTGTAATGGTACTAACATTTACGGTTATCACATTGGAGGTTAATAATCCTTTAGTAGCATACACTGCAAAATTTCCTGCTGCCGCAAAAGTGAAACTGGTACCTGCAATTAAGTTACCGTTTACATAAATTTTACTTTCAGCGGTTACATTGCTACTGTTTATAGAAGATAAAACCAAAAATGAAACGGCTGTACCAGTTGTAACATTTAAGGTACTCGCATTTACAGTGATTGTTTCTGGCGGTACTTCTGTAAAATCTGATTCTGTTTTGGTACAGGATTGTAACAATAAAATGCCTGCAATTAATACTGAGATATTTAATAAATATTTCATACTATTTTTTTAAAATTATACGGTAGTGCAAACCAAACCTTACACAAAAAAGAAAATATTTTTTTGTAATGAAACTAAAAAATCTACGTCTGGTTATTTATAAAATAAATTATCATGGTTAAGATGTATGTTTTTATAATTCTTTTTACTTTGCTGCAATTGGGAGCAAATGCACAGGCAGTTCCCAATATTAAATTAACTACCCTAGCTGGTGCTAATTTTCAAACACAACAATTAAATGAAATTGTAGGAAAGCCTGTGGTATTGTCATTTTGGGCTACTTGGTGTATTCCCTGCCTAAACGAGCTTACTGCTATAAACGATAACTTGGATGAATGGAAAAAAGAATCAAAATTTGATTTTTTTGCCGTATCAGAAGATGATAGCCGTACCGTTAAAAGAGTACCTGCTTTGGTAAATGGCAAGGGTTGGGCATTTAATGTGTTACTGGATAAAAACCAGGATTTGAAGCGGGAACTGAACCTGATGAATATTCCTTACACCATGGTAATTAAAAATGGTAAAATAATTTATCGGCAGGCAGGATATGTTGCTGGCAATGAAAATGAATTGTATAAAATAATAAAAGAAAACCAATAATATGATTCTGAAAAAATTACTATTTGTTGCGCTTGTTTTATTTTCAATTAATGTAAAAGCACAGTTGACGGGCGGCATTGAATCTAACTCCGCATTGTATATTGATGATGACAAAATAAAATTGGAACAAATAGAAGCAAGGCAACGTTTGCGCTCCAACAATTACCTCCGGCTTGATTATAAACTGAAAAATTTTACTGTTGGTGCTCAAATAGAGGGTTACGAACCAAAAGCATTATTAAATTATTCACCCAATTTAAACAAAACAAATCTTGGAACTTATTACGTAAAATATAAAAACGATAAGTTGGGTTTAGAGGCAACTGCCGGGCATTTTTATGAGCAGTTTGGCAGTGGTATGGTTTTAAGAACCTGGGAAGACAGGCAATTGGGAATAGCCAATTCTATTGCTGGTGGCATGGTAAAATATTCTCCATTGGAGTCAATACATTTTACTGCATTGTATGGTAAACAAAGAAATGGTTTGGGATTTTATTTTACTGATGGTACCATTGCAGGATTAAATACAGATGTAGAGCTTTCTTCTTTATTAAAAACAAAAAAAGTAAAATTTGGAATAGGGCTCAGCTATGTAAACCGAAACGAACAAAAGCAAGTATTTGAAGGCTTAAAAAAAAATACTTATCTCACATCGGTAAGGGCTGATTTTTCTGTAGGTGCCTTTACCGCTGATGTTGAATATGCTTTTAAATCGAAAGATGCACTGGTGGAGTTTAATAACATAAGGCCTGAATTACAATTTGATGGGGATGCTTATCTGCTTAATTTGGGTTATACAAAAAATGGTTTTGGTGTTACTGCAAATTTTAGGCGGTTAGAAAATTTTGGATTTTATTCTCAAAGAAAATCTGCCGGCAATGTTTATAATGAGGCCATATTAAATTATGTGCCTGCACTTACAAAGCAATACGATTACAGCCTTACAAATATTTATGTATATGCTGCTCAACCCAACATTGGTTTTGAGCCTAACCGAAATAAAGCCGGCGAAATTGGCGGGCAACTTGGATTGTTTTATCAATTTAAAAAAGAAACACCTCTTGGTGGAAAATATGGAACCAACGTATCTATAAATTATGCACAATGGCATGGGCTTAAAGGAAGGTACGATGCTGCACAAAGAAAATATGCGGCTGAAAAAATAACGTTTGGGCAAAAATATTATCGGGATGCAAGTGTAGAAATAAGAAAAAAATGGAACAAGAAGTGGTCATCAGTTTTTACTTATCTCAATCAATTTTACAATGCCCGTTATGTAGAGGAAGCAAGTGGCCAAGTAAATACAAACACATTAGTCTTTGATAATACACTTCGTTTAAAAAAATCGGCATCTATTCGGCTGGAATTGCAACACCAGTGGGCAGATGCTGGTTTTAAAAATTGGGTGGCTTCACAACTTGAGTATAATTTTAATGCTGTATGGTCAGTATTTGTATTTGATTTATATAATTATGGAAATAGTATTGCCGCCGATAGATTGCACTATTATAATGTTGGTGCTTCTTTTAACAAGGGAGCTTACAGGGTACAGGCTGGCTATGGCAGGCAAAGAGGTGGGTTAATTTGTGTGGGTGGAGTATGCAGGTTTGTGCCGCAAAGTGCAGGTGTTAATCTGGGGATGAATTACAGTTTTTAGTATTAATTATGTGAAATAATATTTTCTGAAAAATACAAATATTTTTTTTTGTGTATATTTCATTTTAAATTGTAAAGGATAAAGAGATATACAAACATGCAAGTAAATACTTTAAATATTGATGGCTGGGTAGAAAATTATACAGATTATTTATTCAACTTTGCTTTTTTTAAAGTAAACAAAAAAGAAGAAGCTGAAGATATTGTACAAGAAACATTTTTATCTGCTTATAAAGGCAGAGAAACCTACAATGGTACTGCCTCAGAAAAAACTTGGCTGATGGCGATTTTAAAAAATAAAATAATTGATTATTACCGCAAGCCGAAAATTACAGATAGTTTATCCAACTATTTAGACCAAACGGAAGACTCTTTTCAAAATTCATTTTTTAACCTTGATAACCATAGTAGGTGGGCAGAAGATATTAATGAGAATTATTTTTCTAAATCGGCCGATGGTTACCTTATTAGTAAAGAGTTTCAAAGATATTTGAGTATTTGCCTAGAAAAAATGCCTTCCAAATTAAAAGCCGTTTTTGTTTCAAAATACTTAGAAGATGAAAAAACCGAAGATATTTGTAAGGAATATGATATTACACCGTCTAACTATTGGGTAATCATATTTAGGTCAAAAACAATATTGCGTACCTGCCTTGAAAAGAAAGGTGTATTAAATTAAAAATGGGATACTTTAAAAGAATATTACATAATTGTGTTGAAGCCTCTACCCTCGCTTTAAAAAACGAGGAAGAGAAGCTTACATTTAGGCAAAAATTTGAAATGAAATTTCATATTTTATTTTGTAAATGTTGCAAAAATTTTGCAAAACAGTCTCCTATGATTGATGAATCTATGAGGGCTTACTTTAAAGATATCAGCAATAATCCTCCGGTAAAGGTTTCTGATGATTTCAAAATTCGGATGAAAGAACAATTAAAATAACCGTTTTGTTACCATTTATCTCAGTATGATATGAAACACTACCTATCCAGTTTATTTTATTTATACAAAGAATATATTGCCGCTAACTAATTTTATTTTAAATAATCTCCATCTTGTTTAAAGTGAGTTTTATTTACTTTTTTTTGAGATTTATATCTAATTAATGATATGATTTCTGCAAAAGCTTTATAAAGATTTTATTATAAAGTTGTGTGGTGTAGTATAAAATACTCTATTTCACTTTTATTATTTTCTTACAAATGCATTCTAAATATTGCATACTGTATTGTTTAAAAATACTAACCAACCCCTTAAGTAATTTCATCAATTTTATTTAAAATATTTTTTTTCTTCTGTAAGGAATATAACGTTATCTCCGACTATTTATTCGAAGAAGATATACTAGTAAAATGCTGAATATATAAAAATCCATTTTCTATAATTCGACTTCAATAAACAAATATATAATTCATAAAAATTTAAAAAAGTAAATGAAAAAGATCTTAACAATTGCAGCAACCCTGTTTGCAGTTTTAATTTTAAACAGCAACGGCTTTGCACAACAAGCTACTCGTGTGGCACAATTTAATATTGAAAAAAACGTAGCATTACAAGGCTACGACCCGGTAGCTTATTTTACACAAAATAATGCTGTAAAAGGTAAGAAGGAATTAGCAGTAGCAGCAGAAGGTATTTCTTACTATTTTTCAACAGCAGAAAATAAAGAACTGTTTAAAAAAGATTACAAAAAATATGAACCACAATATGGCGGATGGTGTGCGTATGCTTTGGGGGCAAAAGGAGAGAAAGTAGAAATAGATCCAGAAACATTTAAAATAGTGTGCGGCAAGCTTTATCTTTTTTTCCATTCATGGACAAATAATACACTCACCAAATGGAACAAAGACGAAGCTAATTTGAAACAAAAGGCTGATGCATCTTGGACAAAATTTTTAAAATAATATTTTACATTTTTTATTATTAAGACCATGCATTTTTCAAAATATAAACTACTGAATATTACTTACACCATTAAAGTTTACACAATAGTTTCTGCAGGCTTACTTATTTATTCTGCTACTAGGATAGCAGATATGAAGATTATGAAACTAGGATTTCCTGCAAAAAAATCAATGCCTTTGCTACAACAATCTAACAATAAGGTTCCATCTATTGTGGAGTTATTTACATCAGAAGGTTGCTCAAGCTGCCCATCGGCAGATAAGCTAGTAGCATTGGCACAAAAAGAATTTAATGAAAATACTATTGTGCTGAGTTACCATGTTGATTATTGGGACAGACTGGGGTGGAAAGATCCTTTTAGCAAAAGCATTTTTTCTGACAGGCAGCGAGCGTACGCACAACACTTGAACCTCGAATCTGTTTACACACCGCAGGCAATTGTAAATGGACAAAATGAATTTGTAGGTTCTAATAAATCTGCTCTGTGGAATGCTATTAATAGTTACAAAATTTCAGGCAATAGTTTTATTGAAATTGAAACAGCACTTGTAAACAATAAACAGTTGAAAGTAAAATACAATTATGCTTTATTGCAAAAAAATGAAAATGTAATGTTGGAACTGGTACTTAAAAATGCAACCACGCAAGTGAAACGAGGAGAAAACAGCGGGGCTACTTTGAGCCACATAAACATAGTACAGGAGATTATAGAAAAGATGGAAAGTAATGGCACTGCTACTTTTAACCTGCCAGCAAATTTTGTAAAAGAAGATTATATGGTTGTTGCCTTTATTCAAAACAAAGAAACGTTTGAAATAAGCAATGCAAAAAAAGTAACCATTTGAGATAGTAGTTCTATGCCATTGATTACACAACAAGTGACGGCAAGATGCAGATTTCAACTTTGAAAGCTTCCTTATAAGATAATAGTGAAGATTACTTTTATTTATATGCAAATTTTATAAAACTGCTGTTGATGAGTTTTAAAATGTTTACTCATTATGGTGGTGAGCAGTATGTATTTTAGGGTAGCCTGCAGCAAATCCTTGGTTTCGTCATTAAAATATTTTCAATGTATGTTTTTGTTTTTTGCTTTTCCAATAAAGAATTAAACATCTATTGTGTTCATACCCAAAAAGTAAAAAGTAAGTTTTACAAAAGTTAACAGGATTGTGAGATGGCATAGCGTAACAACTAAGTTATTTCAAATCTTGTTAGCTTTATTTTTTACAGGATAAATTGGTAATGTTGTTTTTAAATTGTTGTAAATATTATCAACTTCTTAAATATAAAATTAGTTAGAAACAGCGGAGATATATTATTAAAAGAAATTTTATAAGTATTTCTAACTGGTAAAATTGTGCATTTGATTATTAAATACTAAACAATTTTTTATTCTTACTCTTCGACAGTTTTTAAACCCTTTCAATTTATTTTGGAAGGTTTTTTACATCCAGTTTCTTATTTCGATTTTTGAATACGGAATGTCGCAAGTTTATTCCGGCTCTTTTAAACCTTAAAATTTATTTTATAAGATTTTTATACTTGCTTATTTGAACAATGCGAAAAATCATTGTGTTCATGTTTGGGGTTGCATTGATACGCCGCTGGTCACAGACCAAGCAGCGGCGTAGACTACTTTTATTTATCTGCAAATTTTATAAAACTGCTGTTGATGAGTTTAATATGTTTATTCATTATGGTGGAGAGCTGTATGTATTTTATGGTAGCCTGAAGCAAATGCTTGGTTTCGTCATTAAAATATTTTCAATGTATGTTTTTGTTTTTTGCTCCATCCAATAAAGAATAAAATATCTATTGTGCTCATTCCCACACAAAAAAAATCCCGACTATTTGTATAGCCGGGAAAAATTAATTTATAATAAAATTCTATTGTAGTGGTAAATTGAAAGCCCCATTATTAACTTGTAAAGTAGCACCTGCGGAATTTTTTAAAGTGCCTGAAAAGGTCCCGGTTACATTCGTTGGAGTGATGGTAGTTATTGTAACACTAAAGCCAGGAGTTTGTGTAGTCATAGCAGTAGTAGCAGTATAATCATCTCCTGTATTATCAGTGTACCCAACATCAAGTATTATAAATTGTGCAAGTTGGTTTACTGTATAAGTTGAACTATTGGTAAAATATGGTGCTTGTTTATAAACATCTAAAAAAAATGATTCTTGAGATGGCGGTGCGGCATCACCTCCTATTGATAGAACGAAAAAATTTCCCGGTGGTAATGGCGGCGGAGCTGACTGAACCGAAGTATCAGCACCATTGACAAAATTAAAAGTTTTAGTAACAGGTCCTATTTGGAAAGACAATGTTCCGTTAGTTGTTGGTCCTGCAGTAAACGTTACAGGCACTGAACAATTAGGTCCACCTCCTCCTGTTAAAATATAATTCTCAGGACCAACAGTGGCACCCGCAGTTCCTGTAGCATTTAAAGTAATGGTTTGAACAGTAGGTGTGGCAGTCAGTATGCCAGATCCGGAAAATGTAACGCTATTTGCTGTAGATGTAATGCTGTAAGATCCTGCTGTTGTCACATTTAAATCTATAGTTATTCTGTTTGCAGGAGTCATAGCCGTATTGGCCTGATACGTACCTTGAACATTGGCTGAAGCACAATTAAATGTATAACTAGCCGGAGCAACGGCAGCCCCGTATATCACATCAAAACTACAATTGCTTGTTCCATTATTTAATGGGTATGAAAATGTG
The DNA here is from genome assembly GCA_031398005.1 of Ferruginibacter sp. Classification (GTDB taxonomy): domain Bacteria; phylum Bacteroidota; class Bacteroidia; order Chitinophagales; family Chitinophagaceae; genus Ferruginibacter. The sequence continues at coordinate 213,000 of JANNMO010000026.1, read as the reverse complement.
TCTGCAACCGCTGGTGTGCCGCCATTTGCTGTAAGGGTAATGATCTGATTACCTTGAGCAAGTGTTCCTGATCCAGAAAAAGAAACTCCATTAATTAAAGCTCCGGTGTTAATATTGTACGTTCCTGCTGTACTAACATTTGCATTAATTGTTATAGTATTAGAAGAACTTGTAGGTAATCCAACATTGTAATTACCATTTTGCGTAGCACCCGTACAAGCAGTGGGCGAACCTGCCAGAGTATAAACAGCTGCAGTACCACCACCGCCACCTGTACCTGATACTACAATATTTATTTCGCAAGAGCTTGTATCAAATTTTACAGTAAACACATCCAAAGATGCAGCTACCGGTCTGCCTGAACCTAATAAACGAATGGTGTTTAAACCTTCTACTGCTGCAATGCCTGTAGCACTAAAAGAATAACCATTTAAAGTATCGGTTTTAATAATGTAAGTACCTGTTTGTGCAATATCAACCTGTATATCTACAAAATTGGTTGCATTTAAAAGTGTGTCTTTTTTGTATGTACCAGATAACATAACAGGTGTACAATCACCCGATGCCTGCTTTAAAGTACCTCGGGCAGTACCTTCTTCAAAACTTAATTCTTTTTGGCAAGAAGAAATGATAAATGCTGCACTTAAAAACAGCAAAAAGGAACGTAGATATTTCATGTTGAGCTTAATTTTTATGGGTAAAGTTTTTATGACATCTGAGATGCATCGTCTGTTAAAGATACTGTTTCAACCGTATGATTCTCTTGTACTGTATTTCGTTGCTTAAAAAATCTTTTTTGAAACAATAAAATACTGATTACTCCAGTACTTATTGCTGCATCTGCAATATTAAATATTGGTCTAAAAAATTCGAATGGTTCTCCTCCCCAAAAAGGAAACCACTTAGGGAAAGTGCCATGTATAACGGGGAAATAAAGCATATCAACTACGTTGCCATGCAAAAAAGAGGAATAACCCGGTGTTCCAAATTTGGCTAAACCACTGTAATTTGTATAGTCATTTATTTCTTTGTTAAAAAGCATTCCTTTGTCAAAAATCATTCCATAAAGGCAGCTATCAATTAAGTTTCCAAGTGCCCCTGCGTAAATTAAAGACGCACAAATGATAAATCCTTTGCTGTATCCTTTTTTAATAATACTACCTAAATACCAAGTACCAAAAACTACTGCTCCCATTCTAAAAATAGTAAGCGCCATTTTACCCCAATTGCCACCAAACTTCCAACCATACGCCATACCTGGGTTTTCAACAAAATATAATTGAAACCAACTACCGGCAATTTCTTTAGAAGTATTAAGAGGAAACGTGGTTTTTACATAAATTTTGAGTGCTTGGTCTGCTATAAGTACCAGCAACACTATTACGACAAGATGTATTTTTTTCATATAAGAATGGCAAATATAGAGATTAGATTTTTATCTCGCAAAGAATGAAAAGTTATAAAGGCGCTAAGGAATTACTTGTTTGCGTATTTACTTCTTATTTGCTTTGCGAGAAATTTTATTAAATCTTCTATTCCTCGCAAAGAATGAAAAGTTATAAAGGCGCTAAGAAAATACTTTTTTTCAGCTTTGCTCCTTTTTTGCTTTGCGTGAAATTTTATAAAATCTTTATTCCTCGCAAAGAATGAAAAGTTATAAAGCGCTAAGAAAATACTTTTTTTCAGCTTTGCTCCTTTTTTGCTTTGCGAGAAATTTTATAAAATCTTTATTCCTCGCAAAGAATGAAAAGTTATAAAGGCGCTAAGAAAATACTTTTTTTCAGCTTTGCTCCTTTTTTGCTTTGCGAGAAATTTCCATCACTCCTCAAAATAAACCCTTTTTACCCTTTGAGATATATTAGTTAGTATTTCATACGAAATGGTATCAGCCCATTTTGCCACATTGGATACCGAGGGTTCTTCTCCAAAAACAATTACCTCATCGCCTTCGTTTGCTTCTATCTCTGTAACATCCAGCATTGTCATATCCATACAAATATTTCCTATAACCGGCGCAGGGTTTCCGTTAATCATCATTTTACCTTTTCCGTTGCTTAATATTCGGGGATACCCATCAGCATACCCAATTTTTACGGTTGCGGTTCGCATATCTTTTGTAGCAATTCCTTTTCGGCTATACCCAATTGTTTCTCCTTTTTTTAAATGTTTAATTTGAGAAATTGTAGTTTTTAAAGTAGTAACATGTTGCAACCGATGTTGTACTTCTGCTGTTGAATCTACTCCGTACAAACCTATACCAAGCCTTACCATATTCATTTGTAAATGTGGATGCCTGTAAATGGCAGATGAGTTAGAAATATGCCTGATGAAAGAATAACCAATCATACTTTCAATTTTATCAGCAGCCTTTAAAAACAAGTTGGTTTGTTGTTCAGTAAACTCATCATGGTCTGCAGCATCACTACCTGCCAAGTGAGAAAAAACAGCACTTACTTTTAATGTATTATTTTCTTTTAAAATATTCCCAAGCGTTTCTACATCGTTTTCTTCAAAACCGAGGCGGTGCATTCCGGTATCTATTTTTATATGTACCGGATAATGTTGCCTATTTTTTTCTGCAAGAAAAGAAATGAAAGCGTTTAAAATTTTAAAGGAATATAGTTCCGGTTCCAGTGAATGCTTTACCATATTTTCAAAGCCCGATGGCTCGCAGTTCATCACCATAATGGGTAAAGTGATTCCTGCATTTCGTAAATCAACTCCCTCATCGGTATAAGCAACGGCGAGGTAATCTACGCCTGCATGTTGCAGCACATTAGCAATTTCAAAACTACCACTACCATAACTAAAAGCTTTTACCATTGCCATCATTTTTACGGCAGGTTGCAGCATCGATCTGTACACATTTAAATTATGTCGGAGCGCATTTAAGTTAACGTCCATGCTGGTTTCATGAAATTTTTGTTCCAGCGCATTGCTAATTTTTTCGAAGTGAAAAATACGTGCGCCTTTTAGCAAAATAATTTCATTGTGAAAAGGATGACTTGTAATGTTGCTTAAAAATGCTTCTGTGTTTTCATAAAAATGTACAGATTTTATGGAAGAAAATAATTGGGCATGCGAAGAAATTTCTTTTCCAATTCCTATTAATTGATGAATATTTTTTTGCGAAAGCAATTGGGCAATTTTGCTGTATAATTCAGTTGCTTCTTTGCCGGTTTGCAAAACATCACTTAAAATAACCGTACGTTTTTCATGCTGGTTTTGTTGTGCCAAAAAATCGAGGGCTATTCCCAACGATTGTATATCGGCACTGTATGCATCATTTATAATAGAACAATTGTTTATTCCCTGCTTAAGTTCCAAACGCATTTCTACAGGGCGTAAACCATTCATTTTTTGAATAATATTTTCTACACTTACTTTTAAGTATAGCAAGGTGCAGCAACAAGTTATGGCATTGTTTATGGAAGCTTCATCAGTAAAAGGTATAGCGAATGTAAATTCAGTATTATTAAACTTACAAGTAATGCTTGTAGATGTTTGTTCCTTAATAATCTGTTTAGCAAAAAGGGTAGCAGGTTTCTTTTTGCTCCATTCAAAAACTTGTAATGGGTTGTTGGTATTTTTTATAAAATGATTTATTTCTGCAGAAAGCATTTCATCATCTACACAATAAATAAGCATGTTGCTATGGGTGAAAAGCTGTAGTTTTTCCTGTATTTTTTGTTGAAGAGATGTAAAACCTTCGGCATGTGCGCTGCCAATAAAAGTAACAATCCCAATTTGTGGATCAATTATTTTTTGAAGAAAGCCCATTTCATTTGGCTGCGAAATTCCACTTTCAAATATGCCCAATGAATACCCTTCATTCATACGCCAAATACTAAGCGGTACACCAATTTGAGAATTGTAACTTTTAATATTTCTTACAATATTATATGCATCGCCCAGTAATTGTGAAAGCCACTCTTTTACAATTGTTTTACCATTGCTGCCGGTAATACCTATAACGGGATAATGAAATGTATGTCGGTGAAATGCTACTAATTTTTGCAAAGCTGCAAGCACATCAGCCACCTGTAAAAAATACGCATTCGGGTATTGTAAAACTTCTTGCTGTGTAAAATTTTCATCTACTACAAAATTTTTCACCCCTTTTTCATACAAAGTTTTAATAAAAGAAATACCATTTCTACCAATTCCATTCAGTGCAAAAAACAACGATGATTCTGCAAACAATAATTTACGGCTATCGGTTAATAAGTTATCTATAAGTACATCATTGCCTGCCTGCAAAATGGTTGCATTTGTAATGTTGGCAATTTGTGAAACGGTATAACTCACGTATAATTTTTATGCAAACTTATTATAATGATTCTTCCTGCTCAGCAGCATCTTCGGGTGAACCCTCCTTTTTATTGTAGATAGAATAAATGATACTTCCGGTAATGCATACTACAATTACGGCCAACGAAGCCCACTCAGGCAAATGAAGATATTTTTCATCTACCCCCACATAACCAAGCATTGGCAACAACATTTTTACCCCAATAAATAGTAATACAATGGCAATTCCTTCCTGTAAATAATCAAATTTACTTGCAGCACCCCTCAGTAAAAAGAACAAACTTCTTAGGCCTAATACTGCAAAAATATTAGAAGAATAAATCAACATTTTTTTTGACGGATCTGGTATTACAGAAAAAACCGCAGGGATAGAATCTATAGCAAAAACAATATCAATTAGCCCAAGCATTACCACTACCATTGCCAATGTAGTAAAATATTTTTTGCCATTTTTAGTAATAACAAATCTACCATTTGGTTCTTCGTTGGTAGTGCGCATTATTTTCTTTAAAAACTTATATGCCCAGTTTGTTTCGGGGTTAAATTCATCGTCTTCATTGCTGCTAAACATTTTTATACCAGTAAAAATTAAGAAGATACCAAAAATGTACATGATCCATCCAAACCTTGCTACAAGCTCGCTGCCAATGGCTATAAATATTATTCTAAATACAATGGCCATTAAAATACCCAGCAGTAAAACCCTTGAAAAATTTATTTCCTTCACCCTAAAAAAAGAAAAGATAATAATGAATACAAATATATTATCTATAGAAAGCGACCATTCTAACAGATAAGCAGAAATATAAGATATAGCATCTTTTTTGCCATTGCCGCCATCATCTTCCCACCAAATAAATGCGCAAAATGCAAACGACAATGCTACCCAAAAAAAGGTTTGAATAAGCGCAGTCTTAAGTCCTATTTTTTGATTTTTTTTACTGAGTAAGCCTAGGTCAAAAATAAGTGCCACTACTACTACAATTCCAAAAACAAGGTATATAATCTGTTGTTTGTCCATTTTTTATTTTGTGTATTTTCTTTTGCGCAGCCATTGAAAAATAAATGCAAACAAAAGAACTATGATGATGGGAACAGCAATATTCATTATCTGCCATAATGATTTTTGCTCTTCTGTCTTTTTATTATCCAATAATCTTACCACATAATCTTTTGCTTTTGCTTCGCTTAACCCATTTTCGTTTATGAGATAATCTAAACAATTTTGCAAAAAATCTTTGTTGGCAAAAGGTATTTGAGCCTGTGTATCGTAGGTGTAAACATTCATACCCATTGGTATCGGGTTTCCTTTTACAACGTTGTTTAAAATAATATCGCCATCGCCTACTATAATCATTTTATTTTCTGCAATATTTTGGGGTACAAATGCTGCATTGTTACTTTGTAAACTATCGCTCATGGCTTGAGAAAGGCGGTTGGCAAACATTGATTTAAATTTCCCCTCCAACAACATTGCTACAGGAATATTTGGTCGTTTATATTTTGCATCTTCCGGGGCATTTACATTTTCTGCTCCACTGATAACTGCGGGGGCGCCAAGTGTACGAGCATTTGCAGATGAGCTTAGTAAAACTGTTTTTTTAATACCCTCAGCTTCCACGGTATCTAATGAATTTACAAACCTGCCTGAAACAAAGCCCAATCCTTTATTAATAGGGTGATTATTTTTAGATTCCATTACCGGAAAATAATTCCATGGCAGCAATTCAAACTGTCCATTTCCATTTACAACAAATGGCAGGTAATCGCATTGCAAATCCATCACTAAATCTGCATTTATTCTTACACCATAATTAAAAAATAAATCGTTCCATTTTAAATCTCTGTCAAATGCCGTAACCTTATTGATAATTTGCAGGCTATCCATTTCGGCATTTAATCTATCTGCAAATACCAATAACCTTCCGCCATTCATTACATACTGGTCTAATTTTAATTTTTGCTCATCGGTAAATGATGTTGTGGGTTTTACTATAATTAAAACCTTCATTTCTTTTGGCAAAAATTGTGGGGAACTAAGGTCAAATGTAAAAAGATTGTAATTGGGTCTTAAAACATTTTCTACTAAATCGTATGTATTAAACCGGCGAATCTCCGGTTCGCCATTGCCAACTGCATAACCAATAATGGGCTTTTCTACTTCAGTTATTTTTGAAATGGCATCTGCCAATCTATATTCCAATAAAGCTTCTGCACTATTGAGTTCTGTAAAATTTATAAGCGGCGTTTTACCTTTATATAATTCTACTGCCAATGTTTTTTCTTGATGATGTACCAATGCAAAAGGGTAAACAAATTGTTGCTGTTGCCCTTCTTTTACCTGGCTGGTAAGGTTTATGGGGTAAAGCCCCATGCCGCTTAATGTATCGGCAAATTTAATTTCTGTGCCGGGCATCAACTCATCTGGACTAATAAAATTGTACAGTATTTTATTACCAGCTACTTCTTTAAATTCTTTTAAAATATCGTTGGTAGAAGATGATAATTGCCTGAAGCCTGAGGGATAATTGCCTTTTAAAAATACATCTATCGTAATAGGCTCCTCTATTTTTTTTAATAATTTTTTTGTAGCATTACTTAGAGTAAAACGTTTTTCGTTTGTAAGATCTACACGGGTATGAAATAGAGATGCAGCCCAGTTTACAATAACCAGGCAAACAATAATAATAGGCAACCAAAATTTATTATTAAAAACTTTTCTTATCATTATTTTTTACTGATTTTTTTTACGGTTATCAATAATGAAAGAAAGATGAGGGAGAAGAAATATACAACATCCCGGGTGTCAATTACGCCCCTGCTAATACTCTTATAATGAAAATCAATCCCAAGCATTTCTATATAATAATCTGCACCACTTGTAAAAAAAGGCAATTTACTTACTGCATTAAAACCAAAATACAAAACAAGACATACAAATGCACTAATTAAAAAAGCAACTACTGCATTGTTTGTAAAACTGCTACAACAAATACTTACTGCTGCAAAAACTGCTGCCAATAAAAACAATCCTATATAACTTCCTGCAATGCCACCACCATCTATACCTGCCTGTGTACTTAATGTTTTTATAGAAATGATATAAATGAAAGTGGGTACAATCACAAAAACCAATACCAATAATATAGCAAAGTATTTACCCAACACAATATGCCAAGCGGTTACAGGTTTTGTTTTAAGGAGTTCAAAAGTGCCTGTTTTAAATTCTTCTGAAAAAGCGTGCATGGTAATGGCGGGTACAAGAAATAGAAAAACCCAAGGTGCTAATTCAAAAAAAGCAGAAAGAGAAGCATAGTTATTATTAAGTATGCTGCTGTCTTTTAGCATAAATAAAAATATACCGCAAACGAGCATAAAAAGTATTATAGCTATGTAGCCGGTAAGATTGCTAAAAAACCTGTTTAATTCTTTTATACAGATGCTATACATATAGTTTTTAAAATTGCTGCAATTTAAGTGTTAGATAGCTAATGCTGTATAGAAAAGTATAAGTATTAGAAATAATAGAATTCTAAAGCAGCATATATGATAATACAATGGTCATTACATTGTGACTTAAGTGATTAATGACATTTTGAATAGTTTATAGCATTTTTTGATATGCAATCGTACAGTATCGAAAAATTATGTTTAGATTGTAGTGTTTACCAACACTAACTGCTCGTCCCCTGCTTTTTTAAAGTGGGGGATTTTTTTTTGTAAAACAATTTACATCCACGAAATAAGTATTACTTAATCAAATCTTTAAAAAATATTTTATTTATTATACATTGATTTGTATATTTTTCCTCCCTTTTATAGCGTAAAATATTTTGTATAACAATAAAAATGTTATAGTTTGTTTAAAATTATTCGAAAAAACTTTAAAATTCTTATTATGAAAAAACTTCTTGGTTTATTTTCTTGCTATGTGATTTTAGCAGTAGGTTGTACAAAAACTTCCATTAACGATGATGAAAACCTGAATGCTAATGATGAAGCAATTAGTGCTCCCATTACTCATAGGGCTTGTGCATCGCAAGAAGTTTTAGATGCACAGTTAAATGCTGATCCTACCTTGGCAGCACGTATGAATGCTATTGAAGAATTTACAAGTCGTTATCAGCAAAACCCTTCTTCTTACAGAATATTAGCTAATGGTATGATTGAAATACCTGTGGTAGTAAATGTAGTTTATAAAACTGCTGCACAAAATATTTCTGCAGCGCAAATACAATCTCAGATAGATGTTTTAAACAATGATTTTGCTGCAACAAATTTAGATATTTCAAGTATTCCTAGTGTTTTTCAAGGAGTTCAATCTGGAGATGTGGGGGTAAGATTTGTGCTTGACCGAGTAATTAGATTCAACACCAAAAAAACAAGTTTTACTACCAATGATGGAATGAAAAAAGCTTCAGGTGGTGGTATTGCCCCTACAAGTCCTACTACCAAATTAAATATTTGGAGTTGTAATTTAAGCAATGGCATTTTAGGCTATGCACAGTTTCCCGGTGGTGCAACTGCTACAGATGGAGTTGTAATTTTATACAGTGCCTTTGGTGTAACGTCTGCAGGAGCTCCTTATAATAAAGGCCGTACTGCTACGCATGAGGTTGGTCACTGGTTAAATCTTCGCCATATTTGGGGAGATGCAAATTGTGGCAATGACTTTGTAACCGATACGCCTTTGCATAATGGTGCAAACTATGGTTGTCCTGCGGCAAATATTCGTAGCACATGTACAGGCACACCTGTTATGATGACCATGAACTACATGGATTATACAGATGATCTGTGTATGTATATGTTTAGTGCTGGGCAAAAAACCCGCATGAATGCTACATTTGCAGCAGGTGGTGGCAGAAATTCTTTTGCACAACCATAATAAAAAATAATATTTTATAAAAAAGCGGAAGGTGAAAACTTTCCGCTTTTTAGTTATATAAAAAAAGCCTCCCAAATTTGAGAGGCTTTCGTTTATATTTTTATATTAATTACACCGCAAAACTTTCCCCACAACCACAACTTCTACTAGCATTTGGGTTATCAAAATAAAAGCCTTTTCCATTTAAACCATCGCTAAATTCAAGCTCGGTATTTACGAGGTATAAAAAGCTTTTTAAGTCACATACAATTTTTACACCCTTGTCTTCAAATACCTGGTCCATTGGTTTTACTTCATTATCAAAATCCATTTTATAACTTAAACCACTACAACCGCCACCTACAACTCCCACACGAAGAAAGTATGTATCATCATCGGCCACGCCGCTCTCCTGCATTAAGTTTAATACTTTTTGCTTTGCTTTATCGGAGATGTATATTGAATTGGAATTTTCTGTCGCTACCATATTAATGTGCTGATGTGCTAATATGCTAATATGCTAATAGAAAAGCAACGCTCTTAATAAATTAGCAAATTAGCACATTGGCTAATTATCAAATTATTATTTTAATGCACCACACTCTCTTCAAACTTAATTTGCTCCATACCATTTTTTACACGGTAATCGTTTATTGCTGCCTTTATAGCATCTTCTGCTAAAACAGAACAGTGAATTTTTACTGGAGGCAAATTTAATTCTTCTACAAAATCCATATTATCTACGGTAAGTGCTTCATCTACACTTTTGCCTTTAAGCCATTCTGTAGCTAAAGAAGAAGATGCAATGGCTGAACCGCAACCAAAGGTTTTAAATTTTGCATCGGTAATAATGCCTGTTGCATCATCTACCTGTATTTGAAGACGCATAACATCACCACACTCCGGTGCACCTACCAATCCTGTTCCTACGTTTTTATCTGCTTTATCAAGCGTTCCTACGTTTTTAGGATTTTGATAATGGTCTATTAATTTTTCTGAGTAAGCCATAGCTTTAAATTTAATGAAGTTCTGTTTTTAAATGAGCCAATTAGCTGATTTGCTAATGTGCTAATTTTTTAAAATTGTTAATCTATTCTATTTTCAAACTGTTTTTAATTTCTATAAAGTTCACATTAGCAAATTAGCACATTATCAAATTAGCTAATTAATGAGCTGCCCACTCAATACTATTCAAATCAATTCCTTCTTTATACATTTCCCAAAGCGGACTCATTTCTCTTAGCTTTATAACCGTTTCGCTGATGGCTTTTACGGTATAATCAATTTGCTCATCTGTTGTAAATCTACCCAAACCAAAACGCAACGAACTATGTGCCAAGTCATCTCCTAAACCCAATGCTTTTAGTACATATGAAGGCTCTAACGATGCAGATGTACAAGCAGAACCTGAACTCAACGCAATGTTTTTATTAAAGCCCATCAACAACCCTTCGCCTTCTACATGTTTGAAAGAAATATTAGTAACATGCGGTAAACGATGTTCTGTGCTTCCATTTACATAAGCTTCTTCCAATAACAACAAAGCATTTTCCAATTTATCCCTCATTTTACTAATACGTTTTGTATCAGCTTCCATATCCAACATACACAATTCACAGGCTTTACCCAAACCTACAATACCAGGTACATTAAGTGTGCCGCTGCGCATGCCACGCTCATGGCCACCGCCATCCATTTGTGCAGTTACTTTTACACGTGGGTTTTTTCTGCGTACATATAAAGCACCCACTCCTTTTGGACCATACATTTTATGAGCCGTGAAAGCCATTAAATCAATGCCGTCTTTATTTACATCTACCGGTATTTTACCAACTGCTTGTGTAGCATCTGTAAAAAATAATACACCATGCTTTTTAGCAATAGCGCTTATTTCTCTCACCGGCATTACCGTACCAATTTCATTGTTGGCCCACATAATAGAAATCAAAATTGTTGTAGGACGAATAGCCGCTTCCAATTCTTTCAAGTCTATCAACCCATCAGCTTTCACCTGCAAATAAGTTACTTCTCCACCCAATTTTTCAATGTGCTTACAAGTATCCAACACCGCTTTATGCTCAGTAGTTGCTGTAATAATATGATTGCCTTTTTGAGCATACATTTCAAATACACCTTTAATACCAAGGTTATCACCTTCAGTAGCGCCACTGGTAAAAATTATTTCTTTAGGGTCAGCACCTATCAATCTTGCCACCTGCTCACGAGCATAATCAACTGCTTCTTCTGCTTTCCAGCCAAATGGATGGTTTCTGCTGGCTGCGTTTCCAAAATCTTCTAAAAAATAGGGAGTCATAGCTTCCAATACACGAGGATCCATTGGAGTCGTGGCATTGTTATCTAAATATATCGGCAATTTCAACATGTGTCTTTTTTTAAATTATATGCAAATTTACTACAATCAAACTACTTTAGCGTTACCATTAAAGAAATTATAACCATGTTACAACCTGAGCATATAGGTATTGCTGTTAAAGAATTATCAATATCTATTCCTTTGTTTGAAAAACTGCTGAATAGTCAGTGTTACAAGACAGAAACGGTAGAAAGTGAACAAGTAAACACGGCATTTTTTAAAACCGGACAAACAAAAATAGAATTACTGGAGAGTGCCACAGCCGATGGTGTTATTGCCAAATTTATTGAGCGCAAAGGCGAAGGGATACACCATATTGCTTTTGAAGTAAGCGATATGGTGGCCGAAATGAAACGGCTGCAAACGGAAGGCTTTGTATTGTTAAACGAAGTACCCAAACTTGGTGCAGATAATAAACTTGTTTGCTTTTTGCATCCAAAAGGTACGAATGGGGTGTTGGTGGAGTTGTGTCAGGAAAGGGTGGAAAGTTGATGGTTGATGGTTCAAGGTTTGTTTAGTTCGAAGTAGTTTTTAAATAGGCATTCTTTAACGTCTAATATATCATTTTCTAATATCTAATTTTTGGGGCTGTGAACAGTAAAGCTTTATCGAATATTTGTCCCGGCTGTCGGTAGTAGTGCCGCAACAATTTTTATAATAATTTAAAATATTTTCTTTGCGGCAGCTACTACTGCCCATCCGGCAGCTGGTTTGGCGGGAGAATATTAATTTAGCATTTATCGGCAAAAAGATTGAAGTGGAGTGAATACAAATAGAAAATGATGAAATTAAATTGGAGACAAATACTAATACACTTTTTAGCAGCATTTTCCCTTATGCTATCCTTTAATATTCTAGCCTTTCTAATAAATGTGCCTTTATTTGAAAAAACAATTTATAAAAATTCTGATACCTCTATAGATCCTAATTTAATGCAAACTGATGTTCTTTCTTTTGCCTATAAAACTGCTATAATTGGAACAGTAGGATTAATAGTTGCCTTTATAATTTCTCTTGTAATAAGTTTAAAAAATAAATGGGGTTGGATAAATTCTGTTTTAATATTAATAACGATTTATGTTATCGGTTTTTTGGGCATCCGTGGAGAAATGATTAAGGGTTTTACGTTTTCTATTTTTAATAAAATATCTAGTAATATCTCTTTAGTTTTATTTGCTTCAGGATTAATTTTATTTTTATTTTCGCTCATACTTTTCTTTTCAAAAACATTAAAAAGATTCATTATTAAATGAAAAAATCCTTCCTCTCTTTCTTTATATTTATAGCAATTATTTCTAATACCCAAGCCCAAAAATCCGATATTGGAAACTGGTTTATTTATTTTGGCAATCAAGCCATCAACAAAAAATTTAACTGGCACAATGAAGTACAATATCGAAACTACGATGCCATAGGAGATTTGCAGCAATTGCTTTTGCGAACGGGTATTGGCTATAACCTTACAGAGAACAACAATAATATTTTATTGGGTTATGGCTACATACATTCTCAAAATTACTTACCCAATAAAAAAGATAAGGTAAGCAACAACGAACATAGAATTTACCAACAATTTTTAACACGCCAAAATTTTGGAAAAGTATTTTTACAACATCGATATAGAATTGAAGAACGTTTTTTAAAAGATGATTTTCAAATGAGGTTTCGATATTTTGTTTCAGCAAATATTCCTCTTGGTAAAAAAATAATGGCAGCAAATACATTTTATGCATCTGCCTACAATGAAATATTTATAAATGCCCAAAATACTTACTTCGATAGAAATCGTGTGTACGGTGGCGTTGGATATGTATTTAATAAAAGCTTTAGAGCGGAATTGGGCTTTATGGCACAAACCCTGCAATTGGTAAATAGAAACCAGTTTCAGATAATGTTTTTTAATAATTTGCCATTGGGTAAGGCAAAGTAAGATTTACAAAAGTTGATGCTCCACAGCAAATCTTATTAATGTAGCAGTATTTTTTACATTTAATTTGTTGTGCAAATTTTTACGGTGTGTATCCACAGTATCAATACTTATAAAAAGTTTTTCAGCTATTTGATTATTGGTTAATCCTTCAGCAATAAGTTGTAGAATTTCTTTTTCTCTTTTGGTTAATAAAGGAATATTCTTGGGTATTTCTTTATTCAACTTCATTTCTTTTCCTACTTCAAAACTGAGGTATGTTTTGCCTGCTGCTGCAGTTTTTATGGCTTCTAATAATTCTGCCTTACCAGTGTTTTTTAAAAGATAACCGCTTACACCTGCCTGCATCATTTTGTTAATGTAACTCCCTTGGTTAAATGTGCTCAATGCAATCACCATTATACCTGGATATCTCTTTTTTATAAGCGCACATAAATCAATACCACTCATATCTGGCAAACCAATATCCATTAAAATTATATCTGCTACATGTGTTGTGAAATATTGTAAACATTCAGCTGCGTTGCAGGCATTGCCTACTATTTCTATTCCATTTTCATTTTGCAGTAAAGAATAAATTCCTTCTACCACTACTGAATGATCTTCTACTATGTAAACTTTTATCATAATTTTTAAAGCTTAAAGTATTTTGATTTTTTGCCGGTAATACGGAAAGCCGTTTTTATTTTAAGCTATTTTAAAAGCATAAAGTCGGAAAGAAAAATGCTGCGCATTTTAATAAAGTTTTAATCTTAATAAACTCCCAACCCGTAAACTCGCAACCACCAACCCATAACCCGAAACTTCTAACCCGCAACCTTCAATTCCACATTCACCGATGTACCATTCCCTGCCGATGTTACCGTATCTATTGTTCCATTAAAATATTGCACACGGTATTTGATATTATCCATGCCTGCACCTTTACTGTTGGTAAGCGCATTTACATCAAATCCTTTACCATCATCTTCTACAGCTATACTTATTTTATTATTATTGGCTGTGAGTTGTACAATTATTTGTGTAGCGTTGGCATGTTTTATTGCATTATTTACTAGCTCTTGTATAATGCGATAGGTAAATACTTCTGCTGTATTATTTAATGGTTGAAAGACACCAACCGGCTGGTAAATTATGTTTACCGCACAAGCAGATTGTATGGAATTACAAAAATCTTTTACCGCTTCCTGCAAGCCAAATTTCACCAAAACTTCAGGCATTAAATTATGTGCCACTTTGCGTAAATCGGCAATGGTATTATCAAGCATAGTGAGCGATTTATTAAACAGTATAGCATTTTCTGGAGTTAAGATGAGGTTTTCTTTCATGTTTTCAAAAGATAATTTTGTACCGCTAAGCATACCGCCTAGTCCATCGTGTAAGTCTTTTGCAATTCGGCTGCGTTCTTCTTCTTGCCCACGCAGCATAGCATCTACCGCTTGCAGTTGTTTATCTTTTTCCAGCTCGGCTATTTTGTGTTGTTGAATTTGTTGCTGCTGCGAAAAAACTTTTTGTTTGTTTTTAAAATTGCGGTAGCCTAATAAACTAATTAATAGTAAGCCAATACCTGAACCAATTAATATTTTATTGAGGGTAGATTTTTGTTTGTTTTCTGCTTTCGTATTTAAGAGTTCATTCTCCTTTTTTTCGTTATCAAACTTATGTTGCACATCTGCAATCTTTTTAAAGTTTTCTTCGCCGGTAAGTGAGTCATCTAAATCATCGTATTGTATTCTGTAATCGTATGCAGTTTTATAATCGTTTAATCTTTTATAGCTGCTGCTCATCCAACTATAATACCACATTCTGTAATTAGTTTCATTGTATTTTATTGCTAGCGGATAACTTAAATTTAAATAATCAATTGCCTGCAATAAATCTGCTCGGTTGTTATTGTTTGCGGTTGCTTTTCTTACAAAAACTTTTCCTGAAGAAAAATAATAATCTAATAAGTAACGTGCAAAATTTGCATTACTTAAATAATTTTTTGCATTGGCCATTTTAGAAAATGCAGAATCAAACAATTCATAATTAGCATAAGATTCTCCGGTTTGAATATTCGATTTTATCATTTTTATTGTATCACCCAAAGTTTCCCAAAGTTTAATAGCTTCATTAAAATATTTAAATTTTTTCTCCAAAGAATCTTTGTTCATTGTTGAAAGATCTGAGGAAATTTTTAATACTCTAACAGTACTTCCCAATTCAAATTTATTGATGGCAATGCCATCTTTAAAATTGTTTTTCTCAGCTATTTCTAAGCCTTTTTTGTAATAAGTTATAGCTAATGGTCTTTGGTCTAAATTATCGTAAACATTGCCTAGTCCATTAAATGAAAGTGATAGCACATCATTAAAATTATTTTTCTCAGAAATGGATATTGCTTTATTATACAAATCTGTGGCCTTTTCATAATTACCTACTCTTACATTGCTTGATGCCAATAATTGATGGGCTTTTGCATGTATTGGTAAATTTATTTTATTGTAGCTGTTTTTAATAATCCAATCAGCAATAATTTCCTTCGCTTCTATATCATCATTTTTTAAATCGGTTAATTTTTTTAAGTAGATTTTAAAAGTTGCCGTATCTGTATTTTCTTTTTTTAAGACCTTTTCCAGACTATCTAAATTATTAATTGTTTGAGAAATACATGGCATAGAAAACATACTAAAAGCGAAGCTGAATAATGTGAAAACCTTTTGTAATTGCCTCATGTAATTGGTTATTTAGTAATGTAAAATATCAACCTTTTTAATTGCCTTCCTAATATTCCCAAAAAAATCACGCCTTTACGGTAGCTGGTTAAAATATATAAAAAGCAACATTTGTGTATTATAAAAAGTAACCTAAAATTTTATGGTATGGTACTGCACACACATTCGCTCAATGGCTTTCAAGAGGATATTTCTTCGGCAGAAATGATAAAAGAAACAGTTAGCAATTCAACAAAGAAGAAAAAAACTTTTTTAAAAATTACTTATATAAAAGTAAAGGTATTTTTTTGGAACCTATCACCCATACATTGGTATGATGGTTTTAAAGAAATAAAAATAGACATGAGTGAATTTGAATGTAAGAAAAAAAATAAGCAATAAACTATCAAAAAATCAAACATGAAAAATATTTCATTATTTATTATTTGCTTAGCAGCAATACATAATTCCTATGCGCAAAATGTGGGTATTGGTACTACAAATCCAACGCTGGGAAAATTAGAAATAAAAGGAGTAGCAGGTGCTGGTACCACAGTTGCAGCATTTGGTACAGATGGGGCAGGTTTATCTATACAGAAAGATGTGCTTGGGCCTATCATTGGTTTTAACCATTACAGAGATTTAACCATTGCAAACTCACAAGGAAAGCATTTTGCTAATGGCTTTGCGGGGATACTTGCGCAAGAGGTAGCCAATGGCAAAATAAAATTTGATATGTACGACCTTGGTGTAAAAGATGGTTTTACTTCAATTGGTAGAAGGGCTCTAACAATTGCTAACAATGGAAATATTGGTATAAGAGATGAAGCAATAAGTAATATTACACTATATGTACCAAAAGTTAACAATTCTACAGGTTCGTTATATTTGGCAGGAACAGGGCATCCTTCCATTTTTCATTTCAGTGCAAATGAAGATACCTACATACGTGGCGGTAAAGATGGTAGCAATGTATTTATTAATGACATTCCTAATGGAAATGTTATATTAGGTAATACAACAACCAAAGTTGGTATTAATATTACCCCACGGGCTACATTGGATGTGAATGGAGATATGGCTATGAAAAAATTAGTAATTACTTCTACTGGCGTGCTTAGCAGCTTAGATAGACAAGGGGCATCTATCTTATATTTTTCTGCTCCAACAGGCTCCACAATTGTTACTGGTATTGCAGGTGGAGTAGATGGTATGATCTTACATATAGTAGTAACGTACCAATTAGGTGGACTAAACAATTTTATCTTATCTAGCGAATCGGCAAGTGAACCAAATGCAAACAATAAAATACTTGGTAGAAACGGCCCATTTGTAAACACTGAAATTGGCGGATATGGTGGAGCCACATTAATATATGATGGCATTATGAATAGATGGAGAGTTATTGGCGTAGCAGAATAAAATTGCTATAGTTAAGTAACATTTAAGTGTAAATAATTTTTCATACTTTTTTTAGCTTACGCATTTATAAATAGACAATTTGAAAAAGTTTAAATAAAAATTTTAGATTATCTTATCCCATCTCTCAATTCTATTGCATTATTAAAAATGATTCATTGCTCATTAAATTGTTAACGAGTAATTACAAGAACCTATTTTATTATTTTTGAAATTTTTTTGAAATTTTTTTGAAATTTCACAAATGAATGTAAAAATTAAAATATTTACATAATTAAGCTGTAAAATATTAGTTTCCTATTCTTTACAATAATAGAAAAAAAATATATAATAGTGATTCCACTTTGTTACAGAGTATTAGTACAATAATATACAGTAATTTTACGGTATTTTTTTTTGGCGGTTAGCGAAAGTTTCCTAATTTTGTTTTGTAAATGTGAATGACAATTACCTCTGCTATTCCGTCTTACAAAAACAAGAATTAATTTTTACTAATTTATAAATTGTTTAATTAGTAGAATAAGTTTTTGAATGCTAAAAATAAAACCACAAAAAATGAAAGTATTTATTACAATTATTGCTGCATGTCTTTGTTTTACCCAAAATATAACCGCTCAAAGTGGTAACAATGATGATGATGATGATGAGCAAACTGGTAATTACAATGTATCCTTTATTACTTCCCCTATAATGTTGAATGGTCCGGCTTTAGGCGTTGGCGCAAAATATAAGTTTCTAAATGTTGCGCAAAATGTATATGCAGAGGTTACCATACTTAGTGCTACAGGTGGTGCATCTGTTGCTATATTAGATGATAATACGCTAACAAAACCTGAAGCATTTTCCCCACAAATATCTGTTCCTGCTAATAGTAACGGTTTGGTTGAATTTAAAATAAGTTATTTTAAAGCCAACGGTAATGTAAAGAGGCTTGATACTTTAAGAGCTACTGCTATGGATATTGATGGCAGTGGATTAATAAGAGAAGTAGATGCGTTAAACTTAGGTGCAGGTGCTACTCTATCCTATTTTACTTCTGGCTTACAAATAAATGTGGTGCAAGCAGGTAATCAATATACTGCTACCAATATTGGAGGGATGGAATATACGGGTGTTGATACGGCTGCAAAACAAGTTATGTTTACAGTTACAAATAAAAATATAACCAACTTTATATACAAAGCAGGGGTAAACAATGGTAATAATTTCTCAATTACGAGACAAAAAGGTATCTATTTTAAAGGCTTTAACTATACAGTTTCAACCTTACCAGTAAAATATTTGTCATTTAATGCTAACGTAGTAAGTAAGGCAGTTTTATTATCTTGGGTTACTCAAAA
This sequence comes from Ferruginibacter sp., assembly GCA_031398005.1. Taxonomy (GTDB): domain Bacteria; phylum Bacteroidota; class Bacteroidia; order Chitinophagales; family Chitinophagaceae; genus Ferruginibacter. Next base: position 194,066 of record JANNMO010000026.1, on the reverse strand, counting down.
AGAAATTAACCATAGTAATTTTGAAGTAGAACGTTCTTTTACAGGAAAAGATTTTTCTACTATTGGTATCGTATTAGATGGCTTGGAAAACGGAACAGACAAAGAATATAGTTTTAAAGATAATGCTGCAGAAATAGCCGAGAAGGAAATTGTATATTATCGTTTAAAACAAATTGACATTAATGGAAAATTTAACTACAGTAATGTTATTACGGTGCGTTTAAAAGCAACCAACAAAACTGAAATTCAGGTATCACCAAACCCTTTTACAGAAAGTATTATAGCAAGGTTTAACAGCAATGAAAAAACAATGGCGCAGGTGAAAATTTCAAATGTATCAGGTCAGGTTGTTCTTACCAGAAACATAATTATAAATAAAGGATTCAACAATATTCAAATTGATGGTCTAAGTAATTTACCAAAATCTGTATATGTGGCTACATTAACAGTAAATGGAAAAATGATCGGAAGCCAACAAATCATAAAATAGTTTTTAGAATATTTTTAAAAGAGCTATCCAATAAATATGGGTAGCTTTTTTTTGTAGCTTAATTTTGAATTTTAGCAAATGGGATTTACTGTTTTTATTATTTTTTAAATAATTATTATGGATTTGTTTGGTGGTTACAGCGCATTAAAAAATTTATTACCAAAAGACGGTACAGTAATTTATTACGGAAAAATCTTTTCAAACGAAGAAGCAAATAATTATTTAGCTACACTTCTACAAACAATAGATTGGAAAAATGATGAAAGTTTTATTTATGGAAAACTAATTACCACCAAAAGAAAAGTAGCATGGTATGCAGATAATAATTTTGAATACAAATACTCCGGCATTACAAAAAAGGCATTGCCATTTACCAAAGAATTATTGGCCATAAAAAAGATAGTTGAAACCACAACCGGCGAAGTTTTTAACTCCTGCCTTCTCAATTTGTACCACAACGGGGAGGAAGGAATGGGCTGGCACAGCGATGCAGAAAAAGAATTGAAGAAAAACGGAGCCATAGCATCTATCAGTTTAGGCGCACAACGCAAATTTTTATTTAGGCACAAACAAACCAAAGAAATGGTAGAAGTACAATTAGAAAACGGTAGCTTACTTTTAATGAAAGATGAAACCCAAACGCATTGGCTGCACCGGCTTCCTACTACCAAAAAAGTTTTTACAGCAAGAATTAATCTTACATTCAGAATGGTGAATGTGTAAGAGTAAAAGTTTAAATATTTTAACCAATTAAAATCGGCATTGTTTATGAGTTATAAATAATAAACTTTAGTGGAAGATTTAAAACAGAACCGTTTATACCGACAACTTGCAAAGGCTATTTTTTTGGCAGCCGGTTTGGTAATGTTGTTATGGTTAATTTATAAAATGGTAAGTGTTGTATTATTGCTGTTGTTTGCTTTAATATTAGCCGTGGCAATCAATGGGCCTGTTACCAATCTTGAAAAAAGAAATATTAAAAGAGGATGGGCTGCAACGATAGTATTTTTAATCATATTTATTTGTTTTGCGGCCATCATTATTTTTATTGGTCCAAAAATTAACACCCAAATTTCTTTATTAATTAGCAACTTGCCTGAATATGCTACAAGCGCTTCCAACACCGTAAGTAGCTGGTTCAGTAAATATCCTGATCTGCAAAAAGAAATAAAAATAGATCCATCAAAACTATCCTCTTTATTACCATCTATTCCTAAAACATTGATGCAGGTGGGTTCATTTTCTTTATCTATTTTATCGCAAGTATTAATTGTAATTGTATTTATAAGTATGGTTGGTTATACAGTTGGAAATCCACGACCACTTTTTCAATCTTACCTGCTTGCCTTTCCCACAGCAAAAAGAGATAAAGCTACTGTGGCATTTAACCGCATATCATTTATGATAAGAGGATGGATGAAATCATTGTTGATTGGTGGAACCATCAATGCTTTAGCGGTTACCATATTCTTACAAATTATGGGTGTACCAGGAGCTTTTGTTTGGGGAGCATTGGCATTTTTTACAGAGTTTATTCCACGTATTGGTTTTTTTATAAAAGCAATACCGCCGGTGCTTATTGCACTTTCTATAAATGGAACCACAGCAATTTGGGTAGCAGTTTTTTATTTGGCGGTAGATGAGTTGATGGCAGATTTCATTATGCCACATGTACGATCTGCCACCATGAAAATACATCCAGTAGCTATTTTATTTGCGGTATTAGCTATGGGCGCTGCCTTTGGTTTTATAGGCATTTTATTAGCTACCCCACTCACCGGTATTATTAAGGCTTACTACGAAGTGTTCTGGTCAAATAAATTTGAAGATGAAAAATTGATGGAACAGCGAATACAAAATATGATGTATCCTAATGGTGCTCCACCAAAAAAAGAACCTCCACAAATTAATCCCCATACTTTACTGTAATTTTATTTTCTCCTTACTTGGTTCAATTTTTTATAAAAGCTTGTAATGATAAAAATGGAAATACTGTAACTTTAGTGTATGCTAAAAACTATACTACTCATTTTTTTGTTACCTGTTATAACGGTTGCACAACCCACCTCTGTCGAAATAAAAAGATGGCAGGCCCAGGCAAATAATGTTGAAATAATTAGAGATAATTATGGCATTCCACATATTTATGGCAATACAGATGCTGATGCAGTTTTTGGTTTATTATATGCCCAGTGTGAAGATGATTTTAAGAGAGTGGAAATGAATTATATTGAAAAACTGGGCAGGCTTGCAGAAGTAAAAGGTGAGTCAGCCTTATACAGCGATTTATATATTAGGTTGCTCATAGATAGTACCGATGCTATAAAAGATTATAAAAATGCACCTGCATGGTTGAAAAAATTATTGGTTGCTTATGCTGATGGCATCAATTATTATTTGTACAAAAATAAAAATACAGTTCCCGTTTTACTTACACGTTTCCAACCCTGGTATCCCTTAATGTGGACCGATGGAAGCATTGGAGCCATCAGCGCTGGTGGTGTTACAGTAGATGAAGTAAAAAATTTTTACACCGGAAATAAATTATCTACATATTATCATCCCAAACCTTTTGAAGAAATGAGTACCGGTTCTAACGGTTTTGCTGTATCACCATCTAAAACAAAAAATGGTAATGCAATACTGTACATCAATCCGCATGTTACCTTTTATTTTAGACCCGAAGTACACATGGTAAGCAAAGAAGGATTAAATGCATATGGTGCTGTTACTTGGGGGCAGTTTTTCATTTACCAGGGTTTTAATGAGCAATGTGGATGGATGCATACCAGCATTACCACAGATGTAGCAGATATGTATGCTGAAAAAATATTGGGGCCAACTAATAATTTACAATATGAATATGATGGCAAAATTAAAAACGTACAAACAAAAAATATTGTAATTAATTATAAAAAGGGAAACTTACTGGAGCAGAAAAAAATCAACGCATTGTACACTCATCACGGTCCTGTAATGGCAGAACGAAACAGCCAATACATATCAGTAAAAAGCAGTAACAGAATGATGAATGGGCTTATTCAAAGCTGGCAGCGCACCAAGAGTAAAGGCTTAGCTGATTATACAAACACCATGAATTTGAAAGGCAACACAAGCAATAGTACAGTGTTTGCAGATAATAGCGGAAACATTGCTTATTGGCATGGCAATTATGTGCCGCTACGAAATACAGCATTTAATTGGAGCAAACCTGTAGATGGATCTATAAAAAAAACAGAATGGCAAGGCACTCACTCAGTAAAAGATATTGTGCAAATGATAAATCCTACAAATGGATTTATTCAAAATTGTAACTCCACCCCATTTTCAGTAAGTGGTACAAATAGCCCTCTCAAAAAAAACTATCCAACATATATGGCGCCAGATGGTGAAAATTTTAGAGCTATCAATGCCGTGCGTTTATTAGATAACGAAAACAAGTTTACCATTGATAAAATGATTGAAACCGGTTATAATAAAAAATTAGCTGCCTTCGAAATATTGGTACCTGCATTGGTAAATATGTTTGAAAAAAATATTACTGTAAATGATAGCCTTTATGTTTTAAAAGAAGCAATAGATACTTTAAAAAAATGGAATAACGAAGTAGATGAAAATAGTATAGCTACTACTGTTGCTATAGAGTGGGCGCAATTGTTAAGTGAAAATATAAGAAAAGTTTATGTAGATGAAAATGAGCGGGACCAAGTAACTACCACCAAAAAGTTTGCACAAATTGCTACAGCAAATGAGTTATTGATGCCATTGGCAAAAGCAATTAAAACGCTTGAAAAAAAATACAGCAATTGGAAAATACCTTGGGGAACAATTAACCGGTATCAAAGAATAAGCAGCGATATCAATCAGGTTTATAATGATGATGAAATAAGTTACCCTGTACCGTTTGCTTCGGCTATGTGGGGAATGCTTCCCTCTTATGACAGCCGTTACTTTGGTGAAACTAAGAAAAGATATGGTGTAGCAGGCAACAGCTTTGTTTGTGCAGTAGAGTTTGGAAAAAAGGTAAAAGCAAAATCATTACTGGCAGGTGGCAATAGTGGAAATGTTGCTTCCCCCCATTTTACTGACCAGTTATTGATGTACACGAAAGGTATTTTTAAAGACGTATTATTTTATAAAGAAGATGTGTTGCAACATATAGAAAGAAAGTATCATCCCGGTGAGTAATCGTTCAGAAAATTATATTCTTAACAAACTTTATAATCCAGAATATTTTCAGCAATAATATTTTAAAATTTTAAGATTTTATTCTGCCATACATTTATTAGCTTTGGAAACTTAACATTACCAATAAAATTGTTGCAATTATGAGACATGCATTACTATTACTTTCCATTTCTTTTATACTTTTTTCTTGCAAAGATGATAAAGCCGAAAAAGATTTAAGCATAGTACCATTAACTACAACAATAAAAGATAGCAATGCTACAGCTACAAGTTCATCTGTAAATAATTTACCTGTGCAAATGCCAGCCAATCCTACTGCTGTTATGCCGCAAACCAGTACAAGTATGCCGCAAAATGTAGTTACATCTACCACAACAGCACCTGGCATGAACCCTCCGCATGGGCAACCGGGTCACCGTTGCGATGTAAAAGATGGTGCGCCCTTAAGTACTGCACCAGCAAGGGTGGCTACTCAACCAGTAGCAAACAATCCGCAAATAGTTTCAGCGCCACAACCTGTTGCAAAAACGGCAGCACCGGCAGCAACAACTGTCACACAAAAAGGTATGAATCCGGCTCATGGACAACCTGGGCACAGATGCGATATATCTGTTGGCGCACCGTTAAACTCAGCTCCAACTACAGCAGCAAAGCCTGCTACTACTAATAATGCTACTGCAAACATTACACCCATGGCAACGCCAACCCAAAATTCGCCGGTTGTGCCTGCATTACAAAATACTTCCCTCACCACACCAGCCACTAAGCCTGCGGCTGCTTTTACTGGCAAAGTTAATCCTGCACACGGGCAACCAGGGCACGATTGTAAAGTGGCCGTTGGCCAACCTTTACCTTAGTATTTGTGAATTATTTTCATCATGGCCCTTTATATTTCATCTCTCAACAGCGGCAGTAACGGCAATTGTTATTACATAGGTAATGAAAGCGAAGCCGTGCTTATAGATGCTGGACTTAGTTGCAGAGAAACCGAAAGACGCATGAATCGCTTGGGTTTAAACATGCAAAAAGTAAAAGCAATTTTTGTTTCTCACGAACATATAGATCATGTACGTGGGCTAGCAGGGCTGGCAGATAAATATGGTATGCCCGTGTATGTTACAGATGCTACAAGAAAAGGTTGCTATCATTTAAGGCAGGAGTGCGCTGTTATTTTTTCTGCATATGAGCCTGTAAACATTGGCTCATTAAGTATTACTGGTTTCCCAAAATTTCATGATGCAGCTGATCCACATAGTTTTAATGTAACCTGCAATGGCATTACAGTAGGCGTATTTACAGATATTGGTGCACCTTGCAAACATATCATTACTCATTTTAAGAAATGCCATGCTGCTTTTTTAGAAGCCAATTATGATGAAGAAATGTTAAGCAACGGTTCATACCCTCATTTTTTAAAAAACAGGATAACAGGAGGTGTAGGGCATTTAAGTAACACACAGGCATTGGATATTTTTACAAAACATAAACCGCCATTTATGAGCCACTTGTTTTTAGCTCATTTATCTAAAGATAACAACTGCCCAAAATTGGTGCAGGAAATGTTTGAAAAAAATGCGGGTGCAATTAAAGTAAAAGTGGCGAGTAGATATGAAGAGATGGAGGTAATTGTATTTGATACTAAGGCCACCAAAAGTATTATTGGTTACAAGCATTTAAATCTATACCCTGTTCAAGGAAAATTATTTTAAAAGAAAAAAAGATTATGAAAATATTTTATACTACTCTACTGATTATTGTTTCTATTATTTCTAATGCCCAAACTCCTGAGAAGTTACTTGAAAAAGTTAACGCTGAATATACTCCTGAGAAAATTTATATTCAATTTGACAAATCAAACTATTTGGCTGGAGATGCAATATGGTTTAAAGCCTACCTACTAGAGGGGTATATGCCTGCAACCAAAAGTACAGTACTTGCAGTAGAAATGTTTAACGACAGCGGTAAACTTATTGACAAAAAAATACTTCCAATAGTTGGTAGTGCTGCAATAGGTAACTTTGATTTATCTAAGAGTTTATACGAAGGCATTTATACTATAAGAGCTTATACAAGAAGAGCTATGAATTTTGGTACCGACAAATTTTATACACACCCTTTACATGTTTTTAATCCGAATTTAAAAAAGACGATCGCTCCTATAAATAGAAAGTTTTCCCTTTATTTTTTTCCTGAAGGAGGCAATTTAATTGCAGATGTTGAAAATGTAGTCGCTTTTAAATGTACAGATCAAAGTGGCGTACCTGAAAATATTGAAGGAAAGATCTTTGATTCAAAAGGTAAAGAGGTAATTATTTTTAAAAGTGTTCATAATGGTATGGGCAAATTTGTTTTCATCCCTAAACTTGGAGAAACTTATACGTCAATATCTACTCTACAAACAAATGAAAATTTGGTAAAGGATTTACCCATTGTTAAGACAGAAGGTGTGGTACTTCAAATAAAACGAAATGAAACCAATATCAAGTTTTCAGTTGAGATGAATTCAACTAACAACGACTCCCAAATACCAGAATATATGTTGGGAGTTCAGGAAAACCTTGTTGCGTTTAAAGTGCCATTGTCATACCAAGGCAAAAAAATAATTGGTTCAATTCCTTCTCAACAACTTCCAACGGGAATATTGCAGATAACCATTTTTAACAAATTTAATCAACCACTTGCTGAAAGATTGGTTTTTATTAATTCAGGAGATTATATTGCCAAAGGTTCATTACTTACTGATACAATAAATTTTAAGGCAAGAAGTAAAAATGTATTTTCCCTCAATTTTCTCGATACTCTGCAAGGTACTTATGCAGTTTCTGTAGTTACGAATGATATAACATCTCATGATGAAGAAGATATAGTATCACGCTTTTTATTAACAGATGATATTAAAGGGTATGTATTTAATGCAAAGTATTATTTTGAAAAGAATGACATGGTACACGCAGATAATCTTGATTACATAATGCTCACCAATGGTTGGAGAAGATACACTTGGAATGAAATATTATCGAATAAATTTCCTTCAATGTCTTTTAAAGATCCAAACTATATTACTCTTGAAGCATTAGTTAATGATCCAATATCAAATAAGCCAATTTTAAACAAGCCACTATCTATTTACGTTAAAACAAGTGGTAAATTATTTGATGTTCTTTCAATTGATACTGACGATAAAGGAGAAATAAAATTACCCGGTTTAATATTTTCTGATACAGCTAAGATGAATTTTAAAAATAAAGAAGGCAAGCAAGGTAAAGTATACGTCAATTTTAAATCACCTCCCTTAAAAAATATTTTTTTTAGCCCAAATGTTTCAATACCCAATTTTAGCTTTTATAACCCCGATGAAAAGACTTATAGAGATATTAAAACGTTGTTTAATTCAAAGAAAGACATCAATAGTTATGGGATTACGTTAGACGAAATAAAGGTAGTGGCTCGTGCTAAAACAGAAAAAGAATTGTATGAAAAAAAATATACAACAGGTAGATTAGGAGGGTTTGCAAACAAAGAATTAGACTTTTTAACTGAACCAGTAAAATCTGCAGCTAATATATTAGATTATTTAAAAAGCAGGCTAAATGGAGTTAATATTACAGGCGGACCAATAGAGTATTCTATTAATTATAGAAATACAAGGAGTTTAATGAGTGGTCCAATTCAGATGAGTGTTTTTTTGGATGAGATGCAAGTAAGGCCTAGCGATGTAGCAACTTTAAAAGTATCTGATGTTGCCATGGTAAAAGTTTTTTCTAATTCACTTTCACCAGACGCAGGTGGTTCTCTTGCCATATATACTAAGAAAGATCGCAGTTTTGCTGTAAATAATATTTTAGAAAATACTATAGAAATTCAAGTGGAAGGGTTTTCTGCAGATAAAGAATTCTTTTCCCCTGATTATTCGTTAGAAACAAGTGGAGATATTTTAAGTGATGAAAGAACTACTTTGTATTGGAATCCTTATTTGAATACAAATGAAACAAAAAACAAAATTAATTTCTCCTTTTATAATAACGACAATGCTAAAAAATTTAAAATTGTAATAGAAGGTATACAGGAAGATGGCAAACTCTTACACATCGAAAAAATAATTGAATAATTATTTATATCGCCTCCAACATTTTTACCACACCTTCTTTTTTTAAAATGAGGTAACCGAGTCTATCATTACTTATGCCTGGCTTTAATTGATAACTAAAACTCAATTGATCATCTTCCACTGCTGTTTCAAAATAGTTAAAAGTAATATTTGGGTATCTTTTTAAATCTTCACCAATTTCATATAGGTGTGTGGAGAGAATAAAAATGGAATTTTTAATTTTTAATAGGCCTTCAATTACAGTGCTGCTACACTTCATAGCGTCCTGTACATTGGTACCTTTAAATAATTCATCTATCAAAATAAGCCATTTTTTGCCATCGCTTACTTTTTGTACCGTTGCTTTTATGCGTTGCACTTCATTAAAGAAATAGCTTTCACCTTTTGCTATATTATCTATCACATTGATATTGCTGAGTATGCCATCAAAAAAACTAAGCTGCATATGTTGAGCAGGTACACCCATGCCGGTATGGGCTAAATATACTGCCGTGCCGCATGCTTTTATAAAAGTACTTTTACCAGCCATATTTGCACCAGTAAGAAATAAGAAATTGGTGGCTTCATTTAGCGTTACATCATACGATACAGGATTCTCCAGCATTAAATGACACAAGCCCTTAGCCGCTATATTTGGTAAATCTGTTTGAACAAAATTTGGCATGCTTAGCTTATATTTTTGTATAGCTTCTCCCATACCGTACCAAGCATCTAACCTCCCAAAAATGGTTAACAAATCCAGCATGTTATTTTTAAACTTGTACTTTAAAAAATGTGCAAGCTGTAGCATTTGCGCTGGAGAAAGATCCGAAGCCATCTTGTTTTCTGCAATAATAGTGAGTGCGGTTTTATCCAGCATCTTTTGAGCTTCCTCCAGTTGTTTTTTTAAAGGAACTGGTGTTTCATCTTTTAAAAAAAATGTTACTGCTTTCTTCATTCCTTTTATAAAATCAAAACAATGCCTTATAGAATATTTTACCAACGAAAAATCGTGGCTATGCAAAATTTTATAACTGAACGCATCCAGTGCAGTGGGTTTGGCAGGAATTAAATCTACATTGGTTTCATAAAATCTTTCTACTACCATGATGGTACCGTTGCTAATGATGGTGGGCCAAGCTTCTTTATTTTTTATAATGAACTGTAATGTTTGTTGTACATTTTTTATAGCATCCACATCTGCCAATGGTGTAAGAATATTTTTTCTCAGTTGTTCTTTGCCACGAGAAGTAACGGTAAAATTTATTTTATTAAAAACAGAAAACTCTTCATCTCTGTCAAATATCACAAGATCGGCAAGGGTGGTTTTATCAATTTCCATTTACTAGATGTTAGATTATTAGATGTTAGACATAAGACATAGACTTCATTATTTTAGACTTTACCCAAATCCCTCTCGAAAGGAGAGAAGCCACAACTTGATAATTTAAAATTTCTTTAAAATTTCAGAGACTCATCTTCCCCCTTCGGGGGACCGAGGGGGCCTTACCTTTTATATTCCATCCTCTTCCCCCTGTGAGATGCATTCACCATTCCGTTTTCATAAACGATGTTTCCATTTACCATGGTTTTTTCTATTGTTGCATTGAAAGTGGTGTTCTCTAGCGGGCTCCATCCACATTTGTATAAAATATTTTCTTTTGTAACGGTATATTTTTTATTTAAATCTACCATCACCAAATCTGCAAAATATCCTTCTCTAATATATCCCCTTTCTTTTATTTGAAAACATTCTGCTACCGCATGGCTTGTTTTTTCGGCAATTTTTTCTAAAGTTATTTTTCCTTCGTTATAATAATGTAACATCATCAATAAAGGGTGTTGCACCAAGGGCAGTCCTGCGTGCGCATGCTCGTAAGGTGGTTCTTTTTCTGATAACAAATGTGGCGCATGGTCGGTAGCTATTACATCAAGCCTATCATCTAACAAAGCTTCCCACAATGCTTTTTTATTATGAGGAGCTTTTATGGCAGGGTTGCATTTTATTTTATATCCCAGCCTGTCATAATCATCTGCAGTAAAATGAAGATGATGCACACAAACTTCTGCAGTAATTCTTTTATCTTTTAATGGAAACATATTGGTAAACAGTTGCAATTCTCTTTCGGTAGAAATATGCAGAATATGCAAACGACTATTGTACTTTTTTGCAAACTGTATAGCTGTTAAAGATGATTCGTAGCAAGCATCTTCATTGCGAATGAGAGGATGATCAGCCGCATCTAAATTTGGTTTAATACTTTTGATGTGTTCGTATTGTTGCTTTATTATTCTCTCATCTTCGCAGTGGGTGGCTATCAATAATTCGCTGCCGCTAAAAATTTTATCGAGGGTTGCATGGTTATTTACCAGCATATTTCCGGTACTGCTACCCATAAATATTTTAAGCCCTGCAATGCTATTTTTTAAATCGTTGGCTCGTAATGCTTGCTCAGCATTGTCGTTGCTCACACCCATGAAGAAAGAATAATTTGCATGGGAACGCTGTTCAGCTATATCATATTTATCTTGCAGTAGTGATAATGAGAGTACGTTTGGAATGGTATTGGGCATTTCCATAAAACTTGTAACACCGCCTGCCACAGCGGCTGCGCTTTCTGTTGCAATAGTTGCTTTATGGGTAAGCCCCGGTTCTCTAAAATGTACTTGATCGTCTATCAAACCAGGGAAAAGATGCATGTTTTGGCCAAATATCTCTGTTACTTTTCCTTTTTCATTAATAGATGAACCTATATTTTCAATACGCTCATCTTTCACCAATACATCTGTGCAAGCAATTTTTCCTTCATTTACGATAAGTATGTCCTTAAAAAGATACTTTTGCATTCAATTATACGTTAAGTTTAAAAAAAATATTAATCCAAATGCAAATTATTAAAAGCTTTGTCAAACTGCTTGTTTTTATTTTACCCATAACTGCAGCTGCACAATCTACTTACCTCAACCAGGGTAGCAAAGAAGCTCGTTTTATTGATAGAATGGAAATTAAACAGCAAACAAATACTGACCTTAATTTTTCTACGCTTCGCCCATTTAACAGAAAATACATTGTAAGAGAAGCTACTTTTTTAGACAGTGCCCGCATGGGTTACAGAGATTCTACCGGCGTAGATAAATATAAAGAATGGACAGACCTTGACCTTACCGATGTAGATGAATACAACCTGCAAAGTTTATTAATGAACAACAGCGAATGGGTTACTACTCCTAGAGAAGACTTTATGAGTAAAAAACCTGTTTTAAAATCTTTTTATAAAACCAAAGCAAACTTTTTTGAAGTAAATAACAAAGATATTTTTCTTGCCATTAACCCGGTGCTACAAATTCACCAGGCAATAGAACCCGGCTATGATGAAGGTATTTTCTTAAACAGCCGTGGTATAAATGTGCGTGGCTTACTGGGTAAAAAAGTTGGTTTCTCTTCTTACATTACTGATAACCAGGAAAGAGGCCCTCGTTTTTTTCAGGAGCAGGTAAATAAATTTAAAGCCGTTCCAGGTAATGGCTTTTACAAAACATTTAAAAAAACCGGTGTAGATTATTTTGATGCCCGGGGTTATATAACTTTTAATGCGGCAAAGTTTATCGACTTTCAAGTTGGTTATGATAAAAATTTTATTGGTAACGGATATAGAAGCATGTTTTTAAGCGATTGGGGAAACAGTTATTTGTTTGCAAAAATAAATACCAAAGTGTGGAAGTTTAATTACCAAAATATTTTTATGGAGCTAATGCCGCAATTTAAAAAAAGTGGCGATACTTTGCTTGACAGAAAATATGCTGCCATGCATCATTTAAGTATGAACGTAACAAAATGGCTAAATGTTGGTTTATTTGAAGGTGTAATTTTTGGCAGAAAAAACAGATTTGATTTTCAATATTTAAACCCAGTTATTTTTTACAGACATATTGAAGGAACGATTGGTAGCCCAGATAATGCAGTTGCAGGGTTAGATTTTAAAGCGAACGTTGCACACAGGGTACAATTTTACGGACAGTTTTTGTTAGATGAATTTATTTTATCTGCAGTAAAAAATACGCCTACAAGCTGGGTAAATAAATTTTCCATACAAGCCGGCTTTAAATATGTAGATGCATTTGGTGTAAAAAATCTTGACCTGCAAGGAGAGATGAATAGGGTAAGACCATTTACTTATTCTCATAATGATAGTATTTCCAATTATACACATTATAACCAGCCATTGGCACATCCATTGGGGGCAAATTTTCAAGAGTTTATTGGTATAGCGCATTACCAGCCTGCACCAAAATGGACGATAGATGCTCGTGCTATTTATTATAATCAAGGGCTTGATAGTACAGGCAGAAATTTTGGTGGCAACATTTTTAAACTTAATACAACACGTGTTGGAGACTTAGGTTATAAAGTAGGAAGTGGTGCCAAAGCAACATGTTTTAACGGGACCATGCTTGTATCGTATGAGCTAAGACAAAATTTATTTTTAGATGCTTCATTACAACACAGAACGTATAAAATAGCCAACCAAACCGGGCAGAGTAATACCACACTTGTTACTGCGGGTATCAGGTTGAATATGTTTAAGAGGGTGTATGATTTTTAAAATATTGGAGACTGGCTCCTCTCCTTCGGATAACTTGTTCCAATTTTTCGGAAGGCGGGGGTGATGTTCGTAGTTCACCATTCACCTTTGGTGAATGGTGAACTCTTGGGCTAAAAAAATTTTTTCAAAATATTTTTAGCCCAACAAAGCAACAGCAATATGGGGCTTCGGTGGCGTCGCACATTTCATCTTCAACTATCTATTTAGCTTTAATTATGCAATAGATTATGCAATAAATACCTTATCGTAATTTTCTTCAAAAAAGGCAATCAAATAAAATTGATTGCCTTTTTTTATTCCACCGTTAAAGAAAAAGTAAGTGAACGAGAATTTATTTTATCAATCGTATTGGAGTATTTTAAAGCATCGTTTCTTTGCAAAACATTGCGCAGGCCATAAGTTATTTTAACCTCAGGTGTAAGTACAAATACCGGAAAATAAATATGAAATCCAATACCTGCTTCTGCAGCATAATCCAGCTTTTGTAAAGTAATTACATCATCGGTAGTTTTTTTTCCTGCATTGGCTGCCAAATCATAATCTACTCTTGCACCGGCCATCATAAAAACTTTTAAATTAGCAATACGATCGCTGGTAAATTTAATTTGTAATGGTAATGCAAGTGTGATGCCCTGTACCTTTTTTATCATGGTGGTATCTTCCAATCTCACTCTATCTGGTGTTTTTAAAGTGTATTGAAATGCCTTTTCAGTAAATATTAAATTAATAGGATAGGTACGTAAATCGAAGTGGTTGCTAAGGCGCATGTTTACCAAACCGGCAAGGTTTATACCGGTGCTGTTAATACTTTCAATAACATTTACACTATCAAATTGTAAAAATTTTTGGCTATGTAAAATGTTGTAGTGAGATCTGTTTACTCCTAAGTTTATACCAAAATGAAAACGCTGGTCGTCATGCTCCAGCTGATTTAGTTCGTTTCGTAACTGTGCTTTTACCGTAGTAGGAAGCACAGAAATAATAAGAAAGAAATAAATTATTTTGTTCCGCAATAGATGCTGCATATACCTAGGCTGAGTGGTTTGTTTACAATATTTTTATACCCTACATTTTGTAAAATGCCGGTAAAGTTTTTTCCCTCAGGAAATTTTTGTATAGATTCATCCAAATAGGCGTATGCAGATTTATTTTTTGAAAAAAGTTTTGCTATGTTAGGTGATATGGATTTCATGTAAAAATTATAAAACCCTTTTATAATTGTATTTTTTGGTCGGCTAAATTCCAACACCACTAATTTTCCTCCTGGCTTTAACACCCTTAAAATTTCTGACAATCCTTTTTCCAGTTGCTGAAAATTTCTTACACCAAAAGCCACCGTTACTGCATCAAATGTATTATCGTTGTATTTAATATCTGCACTGTCACCATTGTACAGTTTTATTGTTTGCTCTACCCCGGTTTCTTTTATTTTTTTTCTGCCAATTTCCAACATACCATCACTAATATCTATGCCAATAATAGAAGATGGCTTTAAAATTTTCTCCGTCATCAATGCTACATCTGCAGTACCTGTGGCTACATCCAAAATATTTTTTGGCTGAATGTCTTTTAAGTAACCAATAGCTTTTTTGCGCCACCTTACATCTATTCCTGCACTTAAAAATCTGTTTAAAAAATCGTAGCGGTGTGCTATGCTATCAAACATATGGGCTACCTGCGTAGTTTTGCTAAGTTCCGATTCTTTATTAGGAACTATATTGTCGTGTTCAAAATTTGCCATGTCTGTTGCAAATATAAGTTGTTTAAAACAGCCAAAGAAAACAACAGTTTAGTTTTGATGCACATAATAAAGTTAAATTTGCGTATATCTAAATAGAAATAATGCGAATTAAAAAAGCTACTTACGTAATAAGCAGTCCCGAATTTGAAAAATGCCCTGCCCCAGACAGACCCGAATATGCATTTATTGGCAGAAGTAATGTAGGTAAATCATCTTTAATTAATATGCTTTGCGATAATGATAAACTGGCCAAAACATCGGGCTCGCCGGGCAAAACCCAGTTAATTAATCATTTTGAAATAACAAGCAACAACGGAGAAGAAGGAAAAAAACTAGTGCTGGACAAAAAATGGTACCTGGTAGATTTGCCCGGTTACGGCTTTGCCAAAGTAAGTATTAGAAGCAGGAGAAAATGGGAACAGATGATTGAAAACTATTTACGCAAAAGAGAAAACTTATCGCATCTTTTTGTGCTGATAGATGCAAGACATAGTCCACAAAAAATTGACCTGGAGTTTTTAGAAAATTTAAAAACTTGGAATATTGCTTTTAGCCTGGCCTTTACCAAAAGCGATAAAGAGAATCAGCGCATAGTAAGTAAAAATGTAAAAGACTTTTTAAATGCTATGAAAAAAACATGGCAGTTTCTTCCTCGTCATTTTGTAACAAGTGCTGTAAAAAAAGCTGGCAAGCAAAAATTATTAGATTTTATTGGGGAGAATAATGATGAGTTGATGGAGAAGTGAATAGGCAAATGTGAATGGTGAATTGTAAAGTGCAATATTGTATGATACGTAAATATGTTAAGGAAATATGGAATGGGATATTTTCGGTATAATGTGGTATCTGCTCGAAAAAATATTAATATTTTTTGGGATTTGCATTGCTGGATTTATAATTACTTTTCTTGTGTTGAAAAAGTTTTATAAGCGAGAGAATGACCAGCAAAACGAGATTGAATAATTTATAAATAATATCAATCCATTTATAATGCTACACCGGCTGTCTTGAGATTTTATCTCAAGATTTTTTTTGAGATAATATTAATAAAAGTTGAAAAAAGAAAAAATGATAAGTATAGGCCGGGTATTAGTGGCTACCACGCTGAAGCTTTGTGCGGCGGCTTTGTGGCGGACTTGCCTACCGGCAGGCAGGGTAATAACGGATAACCGGATACAAATGTTCAATTGTATTTTTTGATCATGCTCCTACTTCTTCTAAAAAAAATGGATGATAAAAAGGGCGAGATGATAAGTGTGAATGGTAAATAATAAAAAATAAATAGAAGAATGTTATTAAAATAAAAAGAGAGCCGGCCCCTAACGCCGACTCCCTTGCTTTTACACATGAATCTACCTTACTGTTTTATAATTCTTTCTGTTTGCTTATAATTATCGCTCATCATTTGGAGGATATACATTCCCTTAGTAAGGCTTTGTACATTAATATTTGTAATTCCTTTTTGTTGTGTTCCGGTTGCTATTAAACGTGCATTTGCATCATACAATTGATAAGTAAAATTATTGGGTGCTGCTACTTTAATTGTTTGTTGTACTAACGTAGAAACTGAAAATAAATTATCTCCACCACTATTTGATTTTACAGCTACTATATTTGAATACATACTTTGTCCTAAAGTGTTGGTAGCTTTTAACCTGTAATATTGAGTGCCTTTTTCAGTTGGGGTATAAATGTATTTGTTTATGCCTGTTACATCGTTTAAAATTGTTTTAAAATTTGTACCATTTGTAGATACTTCCAGCAATTGATGGGTGATGGGTTCGTCTGCAATTATATCCCATACAAGCTTGTGGCTATTACCTTCGTTACTACCCTGCAACGCTACGCTGTGTATTGGCAAGGCACCTTTAAAGCCTGTAAGTGTGTAAGATCCAAGGCTGCCATAATTAGTAGTATTATTGTTGCCAGCTCCTGCCACTACTAAATAATATGTTCCAATATTTAGGTTGGTATCTACTACTACTTTCATGGTGGTTAATGGATTGTAAGTACGAATTAAAACATTTGAGCTGTTGTACAAAAGTATCGTCGCATCTAAATTTGCTCCTAAATTATTAGCACCAATATTAAATGGAGTCACTTCAAAATGCACATTACCAGCCTGCGTAATTGTTAGCTTAAAAGGATCATTATCTTGTGGTGTTGTAATGATTCCTGTTTTATTAAACGACACTTCGTTTAGTACCGTTGTGCTTGCGTTTACAACATCATTATAATCATCTACACGATATGTAAATCCGTTTTGAGTAGTAATAATAGTTAAGTTATCCTGCGGTTGTGTGCAGCCATATTGTGTAGGACCATTGTTCCAGCCAGTCATATTTTTGTAATAACTGTTGCCCATAACCGGTGCCCAAGATGTTTCTGTTTGGTTAGCTCCACTACCCGTTGCGTAAGGTTCTGTCATGTTACAATTTGCATCGTAAGTTGACTGGTGAGAAAGACCCACAGTATGACCACCTTCGTGTGTACAACATTCCGCAACATACTTTGTTACATTCCCAAGTTTATCTGCAAATACAAAAGCCGGTGTATCATCGCCCCAAGTAAAAGAACCTGTGTAAGCCACGCCACCTGCTCCAGGATACCAAGCGCTTGTAGATGTTACAATAATGCGGGTACGTTGTGTAAATGGCGCCATAAAATATTTAGAAGAATCCGTGGTAACATTAATATTAAAGGGACGATAATCTTCGCTTACCCTGTTGAATATTTCTGTTATTTGTGCCACAGTTAAAACAGCAGGATTGCAAATAAATGCATTACCACCTTGCCAAGCTCCCGATTGAACGGTTTGCCCATCAAAATCTAAAAATATGGTTGGTAAACTATCGCTGTTACTGCTTAGTTTAGGTACTTGGCAGTAGGCATTAAATGAAGTGAATAGCAATGCTAATAAGCAAAGCTTTTGTGTAAGGTTTTTCATTTTTGGATATATTAGGTGCTAGGATATATGCGATTGGGATATTGGATCAATCAGCAGTATCTTTTTTGAAAAATATTTATTTACAGGTCTCTAAAATTTTTGCTGTTTCAAATTTTTGTAAAAAATATTCGCCATTATTATTTTTAATTTCATAACCATCGGCTACATTATTATTAAGTATGCGACCTGTATATGTAGCTGCTTTTTCTTTGTTTTCAATTTTAGTAATCTGAAACACAGATTGAGGATTTTGAACAGAGCGTAACATTACCGTATGCATGGTATTGTACTTCGTAATATTACTAATTACTGTTCCTTCAAAAGTAAAGTCTGCTGTAAGTGGTATAGATACTAGTGTGCCGGGCTTATTAGATAGTATATTATCTAAAGAATTTTTTTCGATATTAATAGTAGAAGGTTGTGCAGCATACAAGCTTGGCCTTGTATCATTTACTTGTGCAAAAGAGTGGGTACAAATTACTGATAAAAGTACGACGAACAAATACTTGCTTAGCATTTTCATTGTTGAATTTTTAAAAAGATACTTGGATAGTTTCTACAACATAAACGCCGTGCTGAAATATTTATTACATAAACATTATTTTATTTTTTTGAAAATCAATATTGATTGGTAGAAAGTAAAACCAGCGTGCATGCTTCCATTGTTTTAATTCCTTTATCTGCTGCCAGTTTTTCTAGCTCTTCGTTTTCGGTACCGGGGTTAAATATTATGCGCTTTGGGTTCAGCGATAATATGTAATCGTAATAAGGTTTTTGGTTGGTAGGGTTTAAATAAAGTGTTACAGTATCTACACCGGTTATTGCAGGTTTATCTTTTATTATTTTAATATCATTTATTGCAGCTTCTTTGTTACCAATAGCAA
The DNA here is from genome assembly GCA_031398005.1 of Ferruginibacter sp. Lineage (GTDB taxonomy): Bacteria > Bacteroidota > Bacteroidia > Chitinophagales > Chitinophagaceae > Ferruginibacter. Next base: position 175,125 of record JANNMO010000026.1, on the reverse strand, counting down.
TTACATCATGCTTATGTGCTACTAATTTTTTTACAGCCATGTTGCTGTATCTATCAGCTTTTTCAGATGCACCGAGCACCAATGTTTTCTTTTCCATTATTTTTTTTAGTTTAAAAATCTTGATGTTAAATTTTGCGTTGGCATCATACAAGTATCTTTTTTGCCAAACCATTTATACCTGTTTTTTGCAATAAAATTATAAACTGAATTTCTTATAAATGGAGGTACAATAATAAAGCCATATAATAATTTTATAATTCCACTAAGTTGTTTTGCCACCATTAATGCAGCAGTAGATTTAATAAATGCTTTGTTGTTTTCTATTAAAATAAACGAATTAAAATTTTGTTGAGGTAGTTGATGTTGCTTTAATAATTGTTGTCCTGCATCTGATTGTAAGGAAGCAAACATAAAATGCTTTTGTTTATCATGTTTTATTACAAATTGTACGGCGCCATTGCATAAGTTACAAACCCCATCAAATAATATTATAGAATGTTGATTCATTTAAATTTTTACAAAATTAATTGTTTAAAATATCTTTTAGCGCTCCATCTAAGGTTGGGTACTTAAATACATATCCTGCTTGTACTAATGTTTCAGGAATTACCCATCTGCTTTTTAAAATTAATTCGGTTTCAGTATTTATCATTACAGCGCCTATTTCTAATAACCATTTGGGCGTGGGTAAACCAATGGGCATGTTCATGCATTTTCGAAATTTTTTCATGAAGCTTATATTCGTTTCAGGGTTTGGTGCGGCAGTATTAATAGCACCCTGTAGGTTTTCATGCTGTTGTATGTACAAAATAATGTTCCATACATCTTCAATATGTATCCAACTAAACATTTGATTGCCCTTGCCACTCTTACCCCCAAGTCCAAACCGAACAAGGTTTTTTAATGGATGTATTACGCCCCCATCTTTACCTAAAACAATGGCCATACGTAGGGCCACTTGCCTGGTATGTTTAAAATTAAAATCAAAGAAACTTTTTTCCCAGGCTGTGGCTATACCTACAGAAAAGCCGGTACCAATTTCTCCATTTGTTTCAGTCATCGGTCTATCTTCTGCGTGGCGGTATATGGTGGCGGTGCTGGAGTTTATCCAAAGTGGAGGTGGTGTTTCACATTTTAATATTGCTTCGCCTAGTTGCTTTGTTGTATTGATGCGTGAGTCGTAGATTTCTTTTTTATTTTTTTCGTTGTATCTGCAATCAACAGATTTACCTGCAAGGTTTATAAGCATGGCGGCATTTTCTAAAGCAGTTGCAATGGTTGCTTCATCATGCCATTGTATATTATTTTTTTGGCGAGAAATTATTTTCACATCATAACCAAGTGCTTCAAAATTTTGTTGAAGATAATTTCCAATAAAACCTGAACCACCGGCAATAACAATTTTCTTTTTCATGATTAGATTATAAAAAGTAAAATAATAAATCGATATACAATGTATGTATAAGATAAGTAGAAAGGAAGTTGCATGTTGGTCACAATTTTTTTATGAATAAAAAACATAATGGTAACTACGAAAAAGAAATACCCTACATTTATTACATCAGATAAATGGTTGTAGTTATTTATGATAAGCAACGGCCAAAGTAATATTGAACCAATCAATGATACCAACAACATTTTTGAAAAATAATTAAATATTTTCACCCTATTTTTTTTGTAAATAAATAAGAGTTGAAAAAGTATCATTCCAACAATCATTATCAATTCAAACAACCAATTGTATTTTATAGAAAGTAAATGTTGGATGAGATTTGCATATTTGTTTAAAGTAAATGCAGTTGTTAGGATGCAGATAATGCATAGAAATATATTTAAAAATGTTGTTTTCATTTTAAAACGTCAAGTGGTCTTTTCATTTTACGAAATAACTCATCCCCACAAATTAAGGTGTATATAATTGCTAATAGCGGAGCAATGTAAAGTAACAGGAAGATTGACCCTAGGGGCATTGTTAGTATTGCCAATAAAGTAAACAAATGATAATAGAATCTTATCATTTTTTTTCCAACACACCAGCCCTTTACAGCATGTGTTATCATACTTATCACCTGCCAACCTCCAACAATAAAATAACAGTAAATAAATCCAATCTCAACATTCCTTTTTACTAATACGAATACTACAGATGCAACAATTAATATTACACTCATCCAAAAATCAATTGTCTTAAACAGTTTCATTTTGTATATTTTAAATTTTCATAAAATTGTGAAAATAAAATCTCAAAATAAAGTCGAAAATATTTCGACTTTTAAAAGCATTTCTCAATCAACCATTCAACTAATCAACCAACCCCCTATTTAAAAATCTTCAACACACCACTTATAAATTTATTCTCTTCTGCCTTTATCATGATATCTAATAAACTATCTGCCTGCCCACCCAATTTTTTAATATCACTTACCACAGTTAAAAATTCTTTTGCTCCCTCCTCTTTTTTATCATCAATATTTTCCAGTTGACCTAATAGTTTAAGCATGGGATCCAACTCACGCTTTTTTCTTTCTTTAATAATTTGAGTAGCTACTTTCCAAATATTTTTATCTGCAGTAAAATATTCTTTTCGCTCGCCAGATACTATCACCCTTTCTACCAATCCCCAACCAATTAAATCTCTAATATTCATATTTACATTGCCTCTGCTAATCGTTAACTGCTCCATAATATCATCTTGCGTTATAGGTGCTGTACTTATAAGCAACAATGCATGTATTTGAGCCATCGTACGATTAATGCCCCACTGCGTACCAAATGCCCCCCAGCTATTTATAAATTGTTGTTTTGCTTCTTCCAATTTCATATTATAAAAGTAGTCTTTATTATTGAACTTTCAGTAAATAATGAAAATTAATTTCCCTCGTTTTAAGATAGGTGATTTTTTTTCTGTTCATATTGATTCATATCGTAATATATTTTTGTTATCTTAGTAGCAAGAAATTTTATTAAACGACTGCATTAAACTTTCATAACAACAAGTAAGTCTTAAAAATAATTACAAATTAACTGCTATGGATAGAAGAGATTTTCTTACTGCCGGCAAAACTTCCAAAAAATCTTTTGTAAGTACCCAACAAGTACATCCTGCAAGAACAACAAGTGGGATTAATCCTTACACCGGTGTATGGGGCAAAAATGAAGTAATCCATTTATTAAAACGTGCCATGTTTGGCGCAAAAAAAACGGATGTAGATTATTTTTCAAACCTATCGCTTACCCAAACGGTAGATGAATTGCTAAACCCTACAGCACCCAATCCGCAACCGCCGCTTAAAGAATATGTAACAGCTACCACGCTAGGTGTAGTGCCAGACCCAAACATATTGCAGGGCACTACTTGGGTAAATGATATAAACAGCGATGGTACTGTACAAAGCCAGCGCAGAGCCTCTTACAAAAAATGGTGGACGGGTGTTCTAATTAATCAGGATAGAAGTATAAGAGAAAAAATGATTTTTTTATGGACTGATCATTTTGGAAACGAAGCCAGCGATGTAGGTAACGCCAATTGGATTTACAAACAGCATGATACCATTAGGCAAAATTGCTTAGGCAATTATAAACAATTGCTAAAGCTCATCACTACTGATGTGGCCATGTTGCGCTACTTAAACGGTTATTTAAATACTGCCGCTGCACCAGATGAAAATTTTGGAAGAGAGTTGCAGGAACTCTTCACTTTAGGAACCGGACAGGGGAGTGGCTACACAGAAGCTGATGTAAAAGAAGCTTCTAAAGTGTTAACAGGCTGGCAAATAAACGGTACAACTTATCAAAGTGTTTTTAATAACAGCAGACATAGTTCTGTAAATAAACAGTTTTCATCCTTTTATAATAATACGGTTATTACCGGTAGAACGGGCGCTACAGCAGGTGACTTAGAACTGACGGATTTGCTAAATATGATTTTTGCACAGCCAGAAGTGGCTAAATATATTGTAAGAAAACTGTATCGTTGGTTTGTGTATTATGATATTGATGCGGCTACCGAAACAAATGTAATTATACCGCTGGCAGATATATTTAGAAACAACAATTACAATATCAAACCTGTACTTTCTGCATTGTTTAAAAGTGAGCATTTCTTTGATGTACTTAACCAAAGTTGTATCATTAAAACACCGGCAGATATTGTAATAGGCAGCATGCGAGAATATAATGTGAACATGCCGGCAGCTACAGATTGGGATACCAGTTATGGTCATTGGAATACGCTTTATACTTTTATGGTAAACCTTGGGCTTAACCTGCACGATCCTCCAAATGTTGCGGGCATGCCGGCATATTACCAAGAGCCACTTTTTCATGAGATCTGGATAACTGCGGATTCGTTGCCAAAGCGTAACCAGTTTACTGATGTTATGACAGCTACAGGATATGCTCGAAATAATTTTCGGATGCAATTTGATTTTGTAGCGTATGTAAAAACATTATCAAACCCTGGTAATCCCAATGATCTTATTGATGATGCGCTAAAATACTTATACCGTATGAGTTTATCCCCTCAGGTAAAGCAACAGACAAAAACACAACTTTTGTTAAGCAACCAACAATATGATTATTACTGGACCAATGCCTGGGATGCTTACATAGCCAATCCTAACACAGCAAATTTTACCATCATAAATAATAGATTGAAAGATTTATTTAAATACTTAATGAATTTAAGTGAGTACCAGTTGAGTTGAGGGTTGGGAAGTTTAAAGTTGAAGATTCAAAGTTGAAGGTTTTTGGAAGATAGAAGTTTTTACAGTGCTTGAAGTTAGAAATTTTGCGCAGCAAAATAACTTCCGTCTTAAAGTTTAAAGAACTTTTTGGTTTATAAAACGACTTATCGTCTTGCCGGCAAAACACTTTGCGAAGCAAAAAAAGAATGAGCACTTATTACAATTTGATAATTAAAATATCAACATGAAAAGGAGAGAATTTTTAGGTAAATCAATGGCGGTAACATTACCGGCAATTTTAAGCGGTTATTCTGTAAAAGCTTTTACAGAAGATTCTCCGCTGGTAAAAGCATTGATGGATACCAATACCGAAACGGATCATGTACTTGTAATAGTACAATTATCTGGTGGCAACGATGGGTTAAATATGGTGATACCAATAAACACTTACAACTTATACAATGCGGCCCGTACAAATATTGCCATACCCGAAAATAGAATTCTCCCTCTAAGCGGTTATGCAAATACAGGATTGCACCCAAGCATGACGGGCTTGCAAACCATGTACAATGAGACCAAATTAAAAATAATTCAGGCAGTAGGTTATCCTCAGCCAAATTTTTCTCATTTTAGAGCTACAGATATTTGGATGAGTGCCAGCAACAGTACGCAAGAAGTTTATACCGGTTGGGCAGGCAGGTATTTAAATTATGAATATCCTAATTTCCCCAATGGTTATCCAAATGCAAAAATGAAAGATCCGTTGGCTATTCAAATAGGTTCTACAGCCACTCTTACCACGCAAGGGCCTACAGTAAATATGGCCATGAGTATTACAAGCGCCACTTCATTTTATCAATTAATAAATGGCACCAGCGATCCTGTGCCTGCTACAAAAGCCGGTAAGGAACTTAGCTATATACGCAACGTTGCAAAACAAACACAACAATATGCAAGTACCATTACTGCGGCTGCTGCAAGGGTGACTGTACAAAATCCTTACCCTACGGGTAATAGCCTTGCAGACCAATTAAAAATTGTTGCCAGGTTAATTAAAGGAGGTTTGCAAACAAGAATTTACATGGTAAGTTTTGGTGGGTTTGATACACACAGTTTGCAAACAACCGTAGCAGATACAACCGTGGGAAACCATGCGGTATTGTTGGGAAGAGTGAGTGATGCCATCAAAGCATTTCAAGATGATTTAAAATATTTAGGTATAGAAGATAGAGTGGTGGGAATGACTTTTAGTGAGTTTGGACGTCGTATAAAAAGTAATAGCAGCACAGGTACAGATCATGGAGCCGCGGCCCCCATGTTTGTATTTGGCAAACCGGTACAGGGCGGCGTGTTAGGCAACAACCCAACCATTTTACCAGTAGCTACAGTAAATGATAATGTACCGATGCAATACGATTTTAGAAGTGTATATTCTACCTTGTTAGAAAAATGGTTTTGCATACCAAAAGCTACTGTACAAAATTTATTTCCACAAAATATTAATGGAACATTGCAGGATTTACCACTGGTAAAAGATGGAAGTTGTACCAATGCAACACCCAATACATCTGGCAGTAGTTTAATTACAAATTACCCTAACCCGTTTACAAATTCTACCAGTATAGAATTTACAACAGAAGGTGGCCATACATTAATTCAAATTATGGACAGCACGGGAAAAATGATTGCAAATTTATTGGAGAAAGATTATCCCGTAGGAGTAAGATCTAAACAAATAATTACATTTAATGCGTCACATTTAGCCAATGGTATTTATTATGCAAGGCTGCAAAATGGCGCCATACAACAGGTGAGGGCAATGATGAAAGTGAGGTAGGAAATATTTTAGTAATAATTGAAGCATCTTTATTTGAAAAAGTAAAGATGCTTTTTTTGGTATAATACTGAAAAATAGTTGGTAGAATCCTCCAGAACTCAATGTTTATATCGGTCTTGAAAGAAGTTTAGTGAAAGTCGTTTCACTAAACTTTTTTTGTTTATGCAAAAGTTAAAAAAAAGCGATGCTGGAGTTGTCAATCTTTATCAGTAATTGGTTGGGGAAAGCAACAAAATAAACAGCGTTTTAAATGCAAAAACTGCGGCATTTTATTTACTAATAATGATAAGTTACAGACTATTAAAAATCGTTTTGTATGGTTCAAAAAATGGGTATTGGAAAGGCAGACCTACAAGACCTTACAAAGAGATAGTGGTTTATCGAAAGACACTTTACAAAGAACCTTTTATCATTTTTTAAACCAAGCGCCTTTAACACCTATTGTTCATCACGATAATGTTTATTTAAGAGTAGATGCTACTTACTTTAAACGTTTTTGTGTAGTATGTTATCAGGATGATATTTTAAGCTATACGCAACTATTCCGGTTCTCTGATGCAGAACGATACGAAGAGATTAAAGAGGATTTAACCAACCTTTTAAAACTTGGTTTGCAAATAGACAGTATTACTACCGATGGGCACAAAGCAACGCTAAAAGCTATTAAAAAAGTAATGCCAAAAGTGTTGGTTCAGCGATGTCTGGTTCATATCCAGAGAATGTGCCTGTTGTGGCTTACAGCCAATCCTACTTATGAGGCAGGTAAAGAGTTAAGGTCATTGGCGGGGTACATTCATTTAATAAAAACCCATAATGATAAAAACTATTTTATTAATCAGTTAGAACAATGGGAATTAAAATATAAAAAATTTATAAGTGAAAAATCTTACAAAATAGAAACAGGCAGGTATTGGTACAAACATAAATTTATAAGACGTTCCTTTCTTACAATAAAAAGAGCAATACCTAATATGTTTTGGTACTTAGATAATGAGAAAATACCCAAAACAACCAATGGAATAGAATCTTATTTTGGGCATCTTAAAAATCATTTGGACTTGCATAGAGGTTTAACCAAGGAGCATAGGATCAACTTTATTAAGTGGTACATCTTCTTCAGAAATAAATCCAAGCTTTGAGTTTTTTTAGCCATAAAGCTACCCGATAAATAAAAAGAGACTGTGCAAGACAGCCTCTTTTTATTTATCGTAATAGCACCAACTTTATTGCTGACAAGTTGCTCTCCAGCAGAGCTTGCTTCATCTTAAAGTTGGTGAACGCAATTAAAGGGTTTTAAAGTAAAAAATCACCAACTATTTTTCAGTACATTACCCTTTTTTTTAAGAGCAATTTTTTTTACATTTAATCAGTAATTCTATGCCCTGCATTTACCCAGTCTACAATTTTTTGTTTATCCAAAGCAGTTAACTGCCCGCCCTGTGGCATAAAAGTAGGAAGCCCATCAACGGAACGTATTTTTATTCTGTCCCATGATGCAACGATAGATGCATCAGCATCAAAGTTTTTTCCGCCCATCATATTACCACTTAAATGGCAGGAGCCGCAATAGCCATTAACGATAGTTCGTACATTAAAAAATTTAGGACCATATCCATTTAATGTTACTGTTGTAGTGCCAATACAACCATTTGCATTTTTAGCAGTAACTGTATAATTGCCGGGAGCAAGGTTAAAAAAGTTTACCGATCCTTGAAAAACAGTACCATTAATACTGTATAAAAATCCGGAACCTATGGGTGATGAAACAGTGATGGTTCCTACTGCTTGCCCGGTAATGCTGTGTGAAACTGTAGCAACCGGTACTATTGTAACATTAGCACATACATCGACTACTGGCGGCGTTACAGGAGCAGTACCTATATCTGTTTTTTTGCAACTCATAAATAATGTGGTTAAAATACAGATGCAGATTAGATTGGTTTTTATCATAAATAAATTTACATATTATATTTTAAATTTATAAAATTGAGATGTAGCAAAAAAAATAATGGTAAAAACCTTATAAATTTATTTTTGCAACATTATTGCATTTACTATATTTGCAACATTGTTTCAAATATATTATTATGAAAAAATTACTTACAGTAGCCTTAATACTTATTTCAGGTATTTCTTTTGCAGCTAAAACAACAAATATTTTAAAAGGAAGTTTTTCAGGCATAATAACCGATGCCGCTACTGGCAGACCTATACAAGGTGTAGCAGTTTACATTTCAGATACAAGAACGGGTACCCACACTAATAGCAATGGAGAATATTTCATTGATAATATTCCTGAAGGAAATCATTTAATAGAGTTTTCGCATATTGGTTTTAATACCCTGGCACTGCAAATAACAATTAAAGGAGATACCAAAAAAGATATTGTACTAAGTGAATCTGTTGTTGAAAATAATGCGGTAGTTGTAACGGGTGTTTCTCGTGCTTCACAATTAAAAAAGGTTCCTTTTCAAGTAGCAGTAATGCGCAAAGAAGAATTGCAACAAACCACCTCTACCAATATTATTGACGCTATTACAAGAAAAGCCGGTGTGTCATCTTTGGCTACAGGTCCGGCAATTTCTAAACCAGTTATTCGAGGACTTGGCTATAACCGGGTGCTTACCATCAATGATGGTGTACGCCAGGAAGGTCAACAATGGGGCGATGAACACGGGATAGAAATTGATGAAGCAAGCGTAAATAAAATTGAAATATTAAAGGGTCCGGCTTCGTTGGTATATGGCAGCGATGCCATGGCAGGTGTTATCAATATCATCACCAATGTACCTACTACCATCAATACCATTAAAGCAAATATTGGATCAAATTATCAAACCAACAATAAACTCAGAAGTTTGTATGGGAACGTAGCAGGAAATATTAATGGATTTAACTGGAATATTTACGGTACCACAAAGGGTGCGGAAGATTATAAAAATAAATTTGACGGCAATGTTTTTAATTCAAAATTTGTTGAGAAAAATGCGGGCGGCTATGTAGGATACAATGGCAATTGGGGTTTCAGCCATTTATTGGTAAGTAATTTTAATTTAAAAGCCGGTTTAATAGAAGGCGACAGAGATTCGCTCGGAAGGTTTGTAAGAGCAAACAGCAGTGGCGATGAGGTTGTAGCTACTGAAGATGATTTTACTAAAACCACTCCATTTATTCCATACCAACACATTCGTCATTTTAAAATAGCCACAGATAATAGTTTTAAAATAGGTGTCAATAATCTAACGCTTAACATGGCTTACCAACAAAACCAACGAGAAGAATTTGGTGATGCGGCTAACCCAAACCAACAAGGATTATTTTTTGATCTAGAAACAAAAACCATTACTTCACAATTTCATATAAAAGAAAGAAATGGGTGGAAACCTTCTGTAGGCGTAAGTGGAATGAACCAAAAAAATACCAACCGTGGGTTGGAACAATTAATACCCAATTATATTTTAAATGATGCCGGTATTTTTATTTTTACAGAAAAAGATCTTAACAAATTAACCATTAGTGGCGGAGCTAGATTTGATAATAGAAACATTAAAGTGAGCAATTTAATTGATGAAAATGGCGCTGTAAAAGGAAATGCTTTTAATAAACAATTCAGTAATTTTTCTGGTAGTATAGGTGCTGCATATGCGGCAAATAAAAATATAAATTTAAAATTAAATATAGCCCGAGCTTTTCGTGCGCCCAGCATACCCGAGCTTGCAAGCAATGGTGCACACGAGGGAACCATTCGTTATGAATATGGAAACAACAATTTAAAAAGTGAACTAAGTACACAAATAGATGTATCTGTAGAATTAAATAATGAACACGTATCTTTTAATTTGGCAGGTTATGTAAACAGCTTTAGCAATTTTATTTTTTATAAAAAATTAGCTACCGTTTCCGGAGGAGATTCTACTGTAAATGTAAATGGCGAAGACCTTGCTGCTTTTAATTTTGAACAGCGCAAGGCCGTACTTGCAGGAATAGAAGCTACGCTTGATGTGCATCCTCATCCCATTGACTGGCTGCATTTTCAAAATACATTTTCGTATGTGCGTGGAAGGTTGAAAGATGAAATAGAAGGCACCAATAATTTACCATTTATACCAGCACCAAAATTGCTTACTGAGTTAAGAGGTGATTTTAAAAAGACAGGCAAATCCATTGCTAACCTATATGCAAAAATAGAGATGGACAATACATTTAAACAATCAAAAGCATTTACAGCATTTGATACAGAGACCCCAACAGCAGCGTACACTTTATTTAATGCAGGTTTTGGTACTGATGTAAATTGCAACAATGGTAAAACTTTATTTACTATAAATTTTTCGGCAAATAATATTGGAAATATTGCCTACCAAAACCATTTGAGCAGGTTAAAATATGCTGCGGAAAATATAGTTACCGGAAGAAATGGCGTATTTAATATGGGAAGAAATTTTAGTGTAAAAGTGAATGTGCCGCTGGTTTTTAATGTGAAGAAAAAATAGGATGGTGAAGATGTCAATGGTGAATTGTCAATTATGAATTGCACGCTGAACTCCACTATTGAGTTACTAATATTTTGTAGTTTTAAATTTTCAATATTAAGAAGGAAGTAGGATAATTGAAGAACCTTTCACAACTTACCATCCACCATTCACAAAATCATTCAAATTCCTTCGGCCTCGTTTTTTCATAATCCTTATCATAACTCACAAAAAAACGAATATATAAAACACGGCTAAAGCGCATAAGCCATGGTTGTGCCACAATTAATATAAGCGCATTGATGCCAAGCCACCAAAAAATTCTGTTATCACCTTCCTTTACAGATACTCCAATCAATACCACCCAAGCTACAAAAGTTGCTACAGATAATGCAACTGTAAGTGCATAACTCACATAACTTGTACCATACCAAAAGCCTGGCTCCATATCATATTTTTGGCCGCACACAGGGCAATTATCTGGCATGGCAAAAATATGTTTTAATGAAAGTTTTTTGTAGGCACTGCTAGTGCTAAACATTTCTCCACGCCTACACCTTGGGCATTTCATTGTAATCATACTCCATAGTGCATTTGGCGTAGGTAATTGTTTTTCTTCTTTCATAACATCATTTTTACTATTGCTTAAACTTAAATTTAAAAAATAGCATCATTAGACTCATGGCAAGTACCATGCTATTAGTATAAATTATGGCCGGATCTTTTACGAGTATGCCATAGGCCAGCCACATTGATACTCCTACAATTAGTAACAATAACATTACTAGAGATAAATCTTTTGCAGATTTTGTTTTCCAAATTTGTATTACCTGTGGTATAAATGTAAACGATGTTATAGTGCCTGCAGCTAAACCTAAAATTTGTATTGCTGTCATTGTAAAAGATTTCGGGTTAAATAATGTTAATTAATTAGTCTCTATATTTTTTTCAATAGTTCACCGCCTCCTGTTGGACTAGTGGAGGCGACTTTTTTTCTTTCCCCGATCTGTTGGCGCCACATGGCATAGTACAAACCCTTTTCGTTTAATAAAGAATCATGAGTACCGGTTTCTACCACCTCCCCTTTTTCTAATACATAAATTCTATCTGCATGCATAATGGTGCTAAGCCTGTGTGCAATTAAAATAGTTATCTGTTCTTTTAAGTCTGAAATCTCTCTGATCGTATTGGTAATTTCTTCTTCTGTAAGAGAATCCAATGCAGAAGTTGCTTCATCAAAAATGAGCAATTTTGGTTTGCGTATTAGAGCCCGTGCTATAGAAATTCTTTGCTTTTCGCCACCGCTTAATTTTAAGCCACCTTCGCCTAACATGGTATCCAAACCTTTTTCAGCTTTCGCTAATAAAGCAGTAGCACTTGCTTTTACAAGCACCTCATTCATTTCTGCTTCGGTAGCTGTTGGGTTTACAAACAATAAATTTTCTCTGATGCTGCCACTAAACAAATTGGTATCCTGTGTTACAAAACCAACCTGGCTTCTTAAATCTTCAAAACTTATATTTTTTTCTTCAATGCCATTGTACAATATTTTCCCATCTTGTGGTCTGTATAACCCTACAAGCAATTTCATTAAGGTAGATTTACCACTCCCGGATGGACCAACAAATGCTACTGTTTCTCCAGTGTTTGCGGTAAAGCTAATATCATCAATTGCTTTTACAGAAGCGGTTTGGTGCTTAAAGCCAACATGATCAAAATGAAGTGAATTTATAAAACCAATGTGGGTAGGATTTGCTGATGTTGGTTCAGGAGCTTTCTGCATTAAAGCATCAAAGTTTTGAAGTGATGCTTCTGCTTCTCTGTAAGAAACGATGATGTTACCAATTTCCTGCAATGGACCAAAAACAAAAAATGAAAACACTTGCATCGTTACCAATTGTCCTGCATTCATGTCATTTTTAAAAATGAGGTACATCAACATAAATAAAATTACCTGCCGTAAAGTGTTCACAAATGTTCCCTGTATAAAACTGATGGTACGGGTACGTTTTACTTTATTTAATTCAAGACCAAGTATTTTAAAAGTGTTTTTATTTAGACGTTTTACTTCCTGCCCGGTAAGACCAAGGCTTTTTACTAATTCAATATTTCTTAAAGATTCTGTAGTAGCTCCTGCAAGAGAAGTAGTTTCTGCAACAATTCTTTTTTGAATAGACTTTATTTTTTTGCTTAGAAGATTGGTGATGATGATTAATAAAAATATACCACCAAAATATATGAAGGGAAGTTTACTATCTATTCTTGTAGAATAAACTGCTACAATAATTATACCCACTACAACAGGAAAAAGAATATTAATAAATGCAGAAATAAATTTTTCTGTATCAATTCTCACTTTCGATAAAATGCTCAAAGTTTCTCCGCTGCGCTGGTCTTCAAAATCTTGATAAGGCAATTTCATGGCATGCTGCAACCCATCTGTAAATACAGTGGCACCAAACTTTTGTGTAATAGTAGTAAGAAAATAATCTTGAAATGCTTTTGCAATTCTACTAATCATAGCTACTGAAATAGAAGCAATTAATAAAGCTACTACGCCATAATAAGGTTTTGAAAATGAAAAGAAAAACTGATCAGCAGTCATTGAACTACCTGGTTTTTGATGCTCGCCTGCAAGGTTTACAAGCTTACCAAGTATAATAGGATCTATTAAGGAAAAGCTGATATTGATTGCGGCCAAAAAAAGGGTGAAAATCATAAGCCACTTGTACGGCTTCAAATACTTTAATAATATTTTCATTGATAATTATTGTAAGAAATGTAAATTGTATAAAAGGGTGCCTAAGCAAATAGGGTGCAATTTCGTTTAAAATGACGGAAAGGCAAGTTTTACGGCGGAATAGTTTGAGTAATTACTCATTTGGCATTCATGTTGCTTCTTCTTCAACATTAATTAATATTTTCTTCATGCACATTTCATCTGATTAACTTATGAGCATTTCTACAAAACAATATCCTTTTTATTTAAAAAGTACGGTTATCATTTTTGGTTTAGTATTAGTGTGTTATGCACTTTTTAATTTAAAAGGCATTTTAGCACCCATTGCTTTTTCGCTCATTATTGCTATTCTTTTAAACCCTTTGGTAAATAAGTTGCAAAAAAAAGGGTTAAAAAAATTACTGGCCATTGCTTTAGCTATTTTATTGGCGTTGATAATTGTAGGAGGAATCCTTTATTTTATAGCTACTCAAGTGATGAGTTTTGGAGATAATCTTCCTGCATTAAAAGTAAAATTTAACCAACAATTGTTTCAATTGCAGTTATGGGTTTCCTCTCATTTTAATATACCTATTGCCAAACAACAAGAAACAATTAATGATACACTTAATAGCAGCAAAGCGTTTTTAGGCAGTGCGGTGGGTGGTGCATTGGGTACACTTGGTTTAATTTTTCTGGTTCCTATTTATGTATTTCTTTTATTGCTTTATAAAAAACTTATTCTCAATTTTTTTCATGAAATATTTGCAGAAGAAAATTCTGAAAAGGTATCTGATGTATTAATAGAAACAAAATCGGCCATACAAAGTTATATGGTGGGGCTCTTGCTGGAAGCTTTGGTAGTAGCGGTTTTAAATACTACTGCTTTATTGATTTTAGGTGTGCAGTACGCCGTTTTATTGGGCGTAATGGGAGCACTATTAAATATGCTTCCTTACATCGGTGGAATTGTAGCCATAGCATTACCTATTATTATTGCATCGGTTACCAAAGATGGTTTTACTACACAGTTATTAATTTTTGGTGCTTATCTTTTAATACAGTTTATTGACAATAATTTTCTGGTGCCCTTTCTTGTATCATCTCGAGTGAAAATAAATGCATTTTTCTCTTTGGTAATTGTATTGCTTGGCGGTGCTTTGTGGGGTGTAGCCGGTATGTTTTTATCCATTCCGTTTTTGGCAATCCTTAAAATAATTTTCGATCGCTTACCGGAAATGAGACCATGGGGTAAGCTATTAGGTGACACCGTACCTACAAGGCATAAGGGTGAAATATGGATGATGCGAAAAATGAGAAAAGAAGCTATTGCGGAAACAATTATAGATGCAAATGCACCGGTTTCTCCTAATGAAAAAGGGAAGTAGTCAGCCGTATTATTTTTGTAATTAAAATAATGCATAATTTTTTACAGAAAAACCTCACTCCCGCCTTCAGAAAAATCGGAACAATTTATCGGAAGGAGAGGAGCCAATCTCCAATAATTTAAAATATGTTTAAATAATTATGGTCTAAAGTCCTCTCCTTTGGAGAGGATTTAGGTGAGGTCTTTTGCATAATGATATTGCATAATAAAAACTAACCCTACAGAAGTTGAATTGTGCTTTGTTTTGCTGAGCCACTAAAACCTCACCCCCGCCTTCCGTTAACGAGACAAGTTATCCAAAAGGGAGAAGCCACACCTCGGAAATATAAAATTACTTCAAATTTTCAGAGACTCATCTTCCCCCTTCGGGGGACCGAGGGGGCTAGATCAAATACGGATTCTCCCTCCTCTCCTCACCCACCGTTGTTGCAGGCCCGTGCCCACTGTACACAATGGTATCATTAGGCAAGGTTAATAAGTGGTCTTTAATGCTTTTTATGAGTTGCTCGTGGTTGCCGCCGGGTAAATCGCTACGACCAACACTGTTTTTAAACAGTACATCGCCACTTATTACAAACTTATCTTGTTGGCAATAAAAACTTAAGCTGCCGGGGCTATGACCTGGTGTGAGCAATATTTTTAACTCATCGTTGCCCAACTTTATTGTATCTCCTTCATTTAGTAAAATAACATCGCCTGTATAATTATCAAAAGGCATATCATACATCAGTCCGCTGGTAGGCGCAAAGGCGAGAACCGCTTTTTCTTTTTCGTGTATTTGTAAAGTAAGGTTGTATTTTTCTGCCACCATTTTATTGCCAAATACATGGTCTAGATGGCAATGTGTATTTAGCAACATTACCGGCTTCAGTTTATTATCGTATATAAATGCAGCTAATTCTTCTTTTTCGGCATCAAAATAGCAGCCGGGGTCAATGATGATGCAGTCGTTAAACTCATTATAAAGTAAGTATGTATTTTCTTGAATTGGACTAAATTGGAAAGATTTTATTTTAAGCATGCAGGCTATTTTAAAATGATTTTAATTGTAAGGTGTAATAAACTAATTTTAAGACTTAATATAACAGATAAGTATGGCAAAGTTCAGCAGAATAATTCTTATTTCTTTCATTTTCATTGTTTCGGGTATTTCTGCTTATGCGCAGGTAAACGCTGTAACGTTTGGTAAAAATAGGGTGCAATACAAAAAATTTAAATGGCAGTTTTATCAAACTCAAAACTTCAACGTTTATTTTTACGAGGGTGGGCAAGAGCTGGCAAAATTTGCTGCACAGGCGGCAGAAAAAGAATTGCCTCAAATAGAGGCTGCCGCAGAATATAGTTTACAACGCAGGGCCAATGTTATTTTATACAATGAGTTTGCAGATATGCAACAAACCAATATTGGGTTGGAAACTGATTTGTTAAATACAGGATCTGTAACCCGGCTGGTGAATAATAAAATGGTGGTGTATTACGATGCTAATCATTACAACTTAAGACGCCAACTAAGGCAAGGCATTGCAGATATTATTACAAAGAATGTATTGTTTGGCGATGATTTGGGAGAAGTAGCAAGCAACCAAACACTACTTGATTTGCCTGTATGGCTTACTGATGGCTACGTGGCATACCTTGGCGAAAACTGGAGTACCGACCTTGATGATGAATTGAAAAGTGAGATACTGAGTAGTAACTATACAAAGTTTTCGAAATTTGCTTTTGAAAAACCTTTGCTTGCAGGCCATGCATTTTGGTATTATATAGAAGAAAAATATAAAAAAGAAAACGTTACCTATTTCCTTTACCTCGCAAGAATTTATAAAAATTTAAACAAAGCCAGCAGGCAAATAACCAAGCTTAGTTTTAAAGAATTGCAGGCGGAGTTTATGGAGTATCAAGATGATAAATATTATAAAGACATAGCTCGCCGCAAGGCATATCCTAAAGGAAATTATGTAGAAGGTTTTGAAATAAGTAAGCGCTTAAATTATTACCGTTTTAATGTGAACCCTAATAAAAAGAACAACGATTATGTGGTTACACAATTTAAAAAAGGAATAACAAGATTGATATTAAACAGTGGGTATGAAAATAAAACATTGCTTAAATATGGTAACAGATCTTATGAAGCGAAAGTAAACCCGAGTTATCCAATAGTAGCATGGGACCCAAAGGGCACAAGGATTTCTGTAATTTACTCAACAGAAGGAAGGTTGAAATTATTTGTGTATGATGTATTGAGCGATCTTAAACAATATACATTTGATATTACCGATAAATTTGACCAGGTACAGGATGTAAAATATATGTTGAATAGCAGAACACTTTTACTATCTGCTGTAAAAAATGGACATGCAGATATTTACACTTTTGCTATAGAAAAAGAAAAAGTTACACAAATTACCAACGATGTGTATGATGATTTAGATGCAACATTTGTTTCGTTCCCCGGCAAGACAGGTATTATTTATAGCAGTAACAGGCCATCGCCTTCTGCCTTAAGCAGCGATACTGTTTTACCAAGCAATAACCGATTTAATGTTTTTTTAATTACCAATTTTGGTGATAAGCCAGAACTAAATCAGATATCTCAACTTACCAATTTAAAATATGGTGATGCTCGTTTTCCTACACCATACAACAGCAACCACTTTACTTTTGTAAGCGATGAAAATGGTATTGGCAACCGCTATGCTGGTTTCTTTACTACAAAAGCCGAAGGCTTAGATACACTAGTTTTAATTGGCGATGATATCTTACGCAACCCTTCACAAAAAGATGTGGACAGCACCTTGCGTGCTTACAAAAAAACAGATATAGATTCAGTAGCTATTGTAGCCGTATCATCAGATTCTGCATACACTTTTCCATTAAGTAATTACCCAAGCTCATTGGCAGAAAGCAGGGTAGCGGGCGATAATAACCAGCTAAGCGAAGTAACCCGCCAAAGCGATGAAAAAGTATTGTTTAAAATGAAGATAGATGAGAATACTTTGCGCCAGCGAAATGTGAGTGCTGTACCTACAGAATATGCAAAGAAACTAATGAGAGAAAGCAGGCTTACCAAAGTAAATGCTGCAAGTGGCAAAGTAAATCCTGTAGCTCCTGCAGCAGATACTGCAAAAAAACAAGATGACTTTTTTCAAAATGAATTTGCAAATGATACTACTAAAAAAATTATTGTAAATACAACACCAACTACAGATTTTAAGGACAATGAAAATGTACTTGCAAGGGCAAAATTATTTACTTACAAGCCTAAGAAATTTTCTGCAGATTATGGTGCCGCTGCCATTACCAATACTATTTTAATAAACAGGTACCAACCATACCAAGGTGGATCGGGTCCGGTAATGCTTGGCAGTAGCACTCCTTTAAATGGTATTTTACGTTTGGGTACATCAGACCTTATGGAAGATATAAAAATTACAGGAGGAGTAAAGATGGGAACAAACCTTAAAGACAACGAGTGGCTTTTAAATTATCAAAACCTAAAACGTAGAATTGATTGGGGACTTACTTACTATAGAAACACCCAGAGTTTAGGATTTTCTGTTCAAACATCTCCTACTACACCACCTATTTTTTTAGAGGGTAAACAATTTACGAATCTATACCAAGCAAACATTTCGTATCCTTTTGATGTTACAAAAAGCATAAGATTCAGTACCGGCATTCGTTCAGATAACCAGGTGGTAAATGCTTCACAGCGCTTGCCGGAAACCTTGCTTTTTGAAAACGATCGCACACTTTATCAAACCAGTCATTTAGAATTTGTATATGATAACAGTGTGATGGCTGCCATGAATATTTACAATGGCGCCAGAGCAAAAATTTATGGAGATTTTAATAGGCAGATAAATAAAGTACAATTTGCTGAAGGACCCAACACGTACAATATTGGTTTTGATGCACGCTATTATTATCCAATTTATAAAAACTTTATTTGGGCTGGTCGTGCAGCTGGTGATTTTAGTTTTGGCAACCAAAAATTAATTTATTACCTCGGCGGTATTGATAACTGGTTAATGTTTGGCGGTAATACCAGAAAAGATGGAACGGACAAATATTTTGCTACCAATAATCCACCTGCAAACGATCAAGATTATGCATTTCAAAGTCTTGCAGTAAACATGCGTGGTTATATTCAAAACATAGCAAGTGGCAATAATGCACTGGTAATTAATAGTGAATTTCGCTTACCGGTTTTCACTACATTATTCGATAAAACCATCAACAATGCCTTTATTAGAAATTTCATGATTACGCAATTTATAGATCTTGGTACTGCATGGAATGGCGGTTACCAAGGCATAAAACGACCCGAAATAAATTACTCAAATGGTGGTGCGGTAAACGTTCGTGTAAAAGCAGGAGGTATTGGTCCATTTGCGGGTGGTTATGGTTTTGGCTTACGCAGCACATTGCTTGGCTACTTTGTAAAGTTTGATGCAGCGTGGCAAATGAATGGCGTATTTAGAGGTAAACCACAAACCTATTTTTCTTTAGGATTGGATTTTTAATAAATAACTTATCAATTAAAAAACGGATGCAATTTAAAAGTTAAATCCGTTTTTTTTGTGAAATATATTGGGGCTTTCGTCAGCATAAAATAATTAAACTTTTGTCCCGGCTGTATGTAGTAGTGCCGCCACAAAGTTTATTATAATGTAAACTTCATTCTGGCGGCAGCTACTACTGCCCATCCGGCAGCCTTTCATCATTTAATCTTTGGTGAACAATAATTTGAACACTTCAATAGAAATTAAGAATATTTTCATTATCATTTACTTTTTACTTCAACCCTAAAACCCGGAAAACATTTAATTAAAAACCAGCACAAGGAATACAAACCTGTCAGCAAAAAAGTTACTGACCATGTTTTTGTATGTGCAAAAGGTGAAAGAAATCTGTTGGCAATTTCTGCTGCCATACTTAAAGGATTGTGCAAAACATCCCAACTATTCCAACGTTCAAATCTGCCCAAGTAAACGCCAAAAGAACCTGCAAAAAGTAGCATTACAACCATAGGAGTTACGTACTTTTTCATAAAAATGGTTTGCAGGTATTTCTCCGTATTAATTACAGAAGCAAATGCTAATACCAATCCTGTAAGAGATGATACAAAAAGCAACACGGCATCGTACCACAAAGGTGCAGCCTGTGTATCGGCAAGGTGTATAATATCTGTAACTATGTACAAGGCATTGGGAAAAAACAATAACCAGCACATAAAAATCAACACTTGTATAAATTTCTTACTTCCTTGTAAATGCTTAAACTCAATACTTATTACATAGGGAATCCAAGCAAGAAACAAATTCCAAATCATAAATAAATAACTGCTGTTGCCAGCGTATAACATTCTTGCAGCTATCATGGCTGCTATAAATAAAAAGCAACAGCAAAGCCATTTTGCAAAAGATGAAAATATTATTTTCATTGATTAATAAATTTTAAAACTGCAGGAACATATATGATGAGCGCACAAATAAATGCGACAAAAGCAGCCAATAAAACGGCTGCCGCTGCTACATCTTTAATTATTTTAATGGTTGGGTTTATTTCTTTTGTAGTAGCATCACATAATTTTTCAATAGCAGTATTTATAAGTTCTGCAGAAAGTACAAAGCCGATGTTCATTATTACAACCAACCATTCTATTGATGAAATATTTAAGGCATAACCGATAATGCAAACAACAACTGCACAAAATAATTCTATCTTAAAATTCCTTTCATTTACAAAAGCATATTGCAAACCTTGTAGTGCAAATACAAATGCATTTTTAGTTTTTTTCATAATATTTTATTGAGCGTTTATTCTTGTTTTCAGTATCGATGTTTCTTCAGTAACTAATTCAAACCATTTACAATCTTTTAAAGATGCAGCTGTTGCTCCACGTTTGTATGCAACTATAAATTTTTTCCAATACTCCGGCATGGTTAAAAAACCATACAATACCGTTGCCGCTACCGGAAAAGAAAGGTGTTTATTGCCAAGCATAAAACATTGTAAACAAACTTCACCTTCATCGGTAGTATCGTATTCCAATAGAATGTGTTTAATATCATGCTTGGCATAATAAGGCAACAATGCTAAATTCTTATTGGTAAGAAATTTAAAAAGATCATTACCCAATGTACCCTGTTTCATTTGCGAAAGCGTATGCATGGTATGTGGAAATGGTAAAGGTTTTCTTACAAATTTTAAAAATGGCAAAGCCATATTGTGTGTGAGAAAAACCAAAATTTGCGATCGTATTTTGATGATGTGTTTATGCATGTTTAAAAATTAAAAAAAGCATTTTAAATGTTTTACAAATAATAAAAAGTTCGATTCAATTGGGGTGTCAGTCTGAGGCACTCATGCACAGCATCCTGCGGATAAAAAAAATTTATGCTCTTTGCAAATGTCATGGATAAAATTTTTCTGCAGCTTCGCTGCGAAAAATAAGGCTTGCCACAAAGGCGCAAAGGCACGAAGTAGAAAAAATGCTACGCATTTTTCCCTTTGTGTCTTAGTGTCTTGGTGGCTAAATGCAATTTTTGTAAAAAATTGTTTCTTAGCCGTTTAATATACATGTCATTAGCAGCTTGTCGAAGACGATGTGCTTAAAATGAACTCGCCTTCGACAGGCTCAGGCTGACACTATAATAATTTGAATAATGCTCAAATTATTTCGCAACTCCAACCCCATTACCACCATACCAATTTATTTTTCTACTACCATACATTACCAAAGCAAGTATAATAAACAAGCCAATACTTCCAACAAGCAACGCCGTATCTTCCAAGCTAATTAAAATAAATATAAAGCCGTACAAAGCACTCAATAATGAACCAAATATTGCCGCAGATTTCCAAGTATTAAAATGGCTTTTAGCATATAATGTTATCAATACAATTGTAGCAATGGCCGCTATTAGATAAGCATAATCAAACAAAATATATTCACTGATGCTAAGCAGTAAAGTATAAAATATTACAAGAGCTAATCCAACTAATACATACTGCACAGGGTGCATTGGCTTTTTTTGCATCAGCTCAATTATAAAAAATAATGCGAAGGTTAAACCAATAAGTAGAATGGCATATTTTACACTCCTGGTAGTTTTATTATACTGGTCTGCAGGTTGTACAAGGCTCACACCAAATGCTGTAGTACCTATTTTTAATGCCCCGGTTTTTACAACTGTACCAAAGGGTAAATTGGCTCTGTTAAAACTCCATTGTGCAGCAAAGCCACTATCGTTTACGTTGCGCTGTGTTGGCAAACTATTGCCATCAAAAGAAGGATTAGGCCATTTTGATGCAACCAAAAATTTACTATTTACACTCATCGGTATAAAATGTAATTGCTCACTCCCTTTTAGTTTTACATCCATCTTAAATGGAACACCAGCTTTTATTATTTCTGCAGAAATATTTATTGGTACACTCAGTCCTACTTCGCCTAAATCGTTTACTGGCATGCCTGGATCAAGCATTAATTTTTGATTGTTAAAATCTATCATTATTTCCTCTTCAATACCTTTAAAATCGCTAAGGCTAAAACAAAGTTTTGCATTTGCAAAATCAATATTTGCTGTATCAATATCCGCAGGCCAAGATGGTTTAAAGGTTCCTGAAAAATTTACATCAGCTCTATATAATAAAACTTTGTAAATAGAACGTGGGCGCTCTTCCGGCAATACTTTACCATCCACTAAAAGTTTATCTGCCAATACAATTAACTGGGTTTTTGATTGTACTAATTTTCCCTCAGCATTGGTAAAAGTTTCCGTGTATGGTACCGTAATAAAGGGGGCAGATAAAGTTTGCGCAGATGCCCATTTACTGCTTACTTCTTTTACTACTTCTTTTTGTCTGGCTTCTCTTTCGCTGATTAAATTAATAATAAAAATGGTGGGTACCAGCATTAATAGAATAAGCGCTCCGGTAATTAATCCTTTTATTAAAATTTTGTTTGCACTAGAAGTAACCACCTGCTGAGGTTGTGCTGGAGATGTTGTTTCGTAATCCATAATATTTGTTTTAATGTTTGTTATAGAAAATAGTTGTTGAAATATTGTTGAATAGGAAAGTGTAGAGGTTTTTCTATCAGATAAATAAAAAGCCAAACGCTGAAGATTTAATAAAATAGCTGTAAGTGAACATGTAAATAATACCAGAGTGATCAGCAAGGTTGTTTGAAAAAAATTTGTAGGAGATTCACTATCTGCATTAAAAAAACCATGGGTTATGAAGTTAACTATCACAGCATAACCTGCCGCAATAATTAATATCAAAACCATAAATAGAAAAATTTTAATTTGCCATTTTACTTTTAAATTTTTTAATAGTAGGAGTGCAATAAAAAAGGAAATTAATGCCGGGATGCTTCCTAGTAATGAACATACAAACCCTATTGCCAAATACAACAACGGGCTGCTAATTGAATTTAATGACACAAAATAAAACATGATGGCTATTGCAAAGCCTGCAGAAGTGAAGAACCAAATTCGAGCACTTAAACGGATAGAAGGTAGTAAAATTTTTTTCATGTTAAAAGCACTTTGTATTTCAAAGTATAGGTTTAAAAAAATTATTTTGTTGATTTAATCATTTTTTCAAGCGCTGAAATGTGTAGTTTAAATTCTTTTTCTCCATTTTTTGTAATAGAGTATGTGGTATTTGTTTTTCTACCAATAAAGCCTTTCTCCACTTTTATAATATTGTTTTCTTCCAAAGCTTTTAAGTGACTTGCAAGGTTACCATCAGTTATCTCGAGCAATTCTTTTAGTTCATTAAAATTTACTTCTGTGTTTACCATAAGGGCGCTCATAATTCCCAGCCGCACACGGCTGTCGAAAAGTTTATTAAGATTGTTAATTGGATTGATCATTATCCTTACAGTATTATAAAGTTCGCATCTAATAGAGTGTCAGGCTGAGCTTCTCGAAGCCGATGAATTATAAGAAACCCGCCTTCGACAGGCTCAGGCTGAGATTGAAATAATTTGAAATTAATTGTTTGAGGATTATATTTTGTTATAAAATACTTTAATTAAAGAAAGGAATAATCAACCATTCACCCAATCAACTACTTTTTCTTTCGTATTTACTCCACATATAAGTACCATACAAAATATGCATTACGCCAAAACCTGCTGCCCAAAAATACAGTCCGTACCCCACAAACCAAAGACTGATAATACCAATCAATATTTGTGCATAACCTAAGTATCTTATTTCAACCAAAGTATATTTACTGGCATTTACCAAACCAAGACCATAAAATATTAAACAGCCAGGTGCCACCAAACCAAAAGTTCCAAAGTGTATCATTCTAAAAAGAAATAGTCCGCCAACCAAAACCGGAATACTTACATTAATCATTAACCGCTTAGAAGTATTGCTCCATATTGCAGAGCCTTCTTTCTTACTTTTAATATAGGTGAAAAAGAATGCACTAATAAATGCGCCGATAAATGTTGCAGCAGCAATCCAAAATAAATAAGTATTTAAAATGATTGTATAATCATTACTCGTTGCTTGTGCTATTGCCAAATCAGCATTTATTATAAAATCTTTTTGTCCATATACATAAGGCTTGGCTACCCATGCTCCTATTAATGCGCACAAGCCGGCACTAATACCACTTAGCCCGCTTAGACTAATAAATCTGCTGCTACGCTCCATCATTTTTTTGATGTGCTGTAAGTCTTCTAAAGGTTGTTGCTGTTCATTCATAAAAAGCACTTTGAAATACAAAGTAAAAGAAAATATATTAAAATATTCAAAATAATTTCAGCCTTTCTTTATTTTAATAAAAAATGGGTAATTTTAAATAAAAAATGGAAGCTTTACTTATTAAAGAAGAACTTCATAACGTAGTAGAATCTGGAGACGAAAAATTACTTCATCTTATGTACGCCCTTGCAAAGGAATACAATAATGAACAGGAAAATGAATTTACTGAAGCAGAATTAAATGAATTTAAAATTAGAAGGGAAAATCATTTAAATGGTGCATCTAAAAGTTATAATTGGGATGAAGCAAAATTAATTATTACCAAAGGCAGAATGAATGTATAATCTCATCCTTGAGGATTTAGCTGTATTGGAAATGCAGGAAGCATTTGAATGGTATGAATCTCAGGAACCCGGTTTAGGTTTTGAACTAATAGAAAAAGCAGAATCTTGCTTTCTAGATATTACCAATAATCCTCAATATTATTATAACATTTCTGATAAAGAAAGAAGAATACATCTGGATAAATTCCCTTATAAAATAATATATTTCATTAAGGAAAATACCATTGTAGTCACAAGTTTTTTTCATGCAGCCAGAAAACCTCTTTATTAAAAAGTATATTCATGGTAATCATTTTAACACCATACTCTCCTTACTAAATTGCTTATAACTTACAAAAGCAGCAAATAATGCAAAGCCGATTAGCGATAAAACGATGGCAGCATACATTGCCATATTAATTGTGCCGGCAATAATTTCTTTTGTGGCTAATGCAATATTTAACACAGGAATAAATGCTGTTTGCCAGTTTAACACAACACCGGGTATTAATGCAAGCATTGCAGGAATAATAATTACAAACATCATAGGAGTTACCATTGTTTGAGCTTCTTTAAAACTCTTGGCTCTTATAACAATTGCAGAAAGTAAACCTGCAAAAAATATACTAAGCGGTATAAGCATGGCAAAAAGCATCACAATAAATTTTATGCTTACCATGTCGTTTATGGTAGCTAAAAAATCTGCAGGTATATCGGGCAAAAATTTTAATCCTACTACCATTCCTACAATCGTCATTAACGCTGCTGATAAACCCACAATAGATATGGTAAGTATTTTACCAATCAATATTTCAAAACGGGAAGCCGGTGAAGAAAGCAATGTTTCCATAGTGCCCTTTTCTTTTTCGCCGGTTATTAAATCTATTGCTGGATACATACATGCAGTAAAACAAAAGATGATAAAAATGTAAGGTAAAAAACCACCTACCAATTTACCCAATTGTTCTTTAGCAGTAGCAATATCTACTCGGGCAACTTCAAAAGGTACAAGTGCTTCTTTAGAAATATTTAATTTTGCAATCCTATCTTCTAAAAGTTTCGCTTTAATTATTTCCAATTTTTCTGAAACTCGGGAGTATAACATTAAGTTGGTAGATTTATAATACAAATTCATTTTACCAGATCTCATATCATTCACATTGGTAAAAAAATCTGCCGGAAATTCTATTATTGCATCTAAGCTGTCTTTTGCTACAGCTTCTTTAGCATCAGCAATTGTATAATTGGAATACATTTTAAACGTTGAATCTTCCAATTGGGTCCTAAAATTTTGAGGGTTGCCAATTAATGCAATTTTCAATTTTTTATCGCCTTCTTTTTTCATTAAAGAAGTTTGCAGTTTTGTTACACCAATTAATAAAATAGGAATAATAAGCGCAGGGATAATGACAGCAGAAATGAGTGTACGTTTATCTCTTAAAGTATCTTTCAGTTCTTTTTTTAAAACAGTAAATATGGTATTCATGTAGAGTTAGTTTGATGGTTTCGGGTTAGGGGTTGCGGATTACGAGTTTGCCCCTTATTTAATTATTTGTATTTTATACAAGTATTCTTCTGCCGCCTTCTTTTACAATATCTATAAATGCTTCTGTTAATGATTGGTGAGAGTATTGGCTTCTAAAAGTTTCCATGGTTTCTGCATAAATTAAATTGCCTTTAGAAATAATGGCTAAATCATCGCATAGCAAATCTACTTCACTCATAATATGCGAAGAAAAAATAATCGTTTTTCCTTCAGCCCTACATTGTTTAATAAGTTCAATAATGCTGGAGGCAGTTATAACATCTAAACCTGAAGTAGGTTCATCAAAAATTACAATGCTCGGGTCATGAATCATACTGCGGGCAATAGAAACTTTTTGTTTCATACCGGTAGATAATTGTGCTATTCTCTTTTTTGAAAACTCGTGAATATTGAGTTGGGTGAAAAGCATATCTTTTCTTTGTGCAAATAAGGTTTTATCCATACCATGCAAGTCTGCAAAATATTGAACAATTTCACCTGGTGTAAGTCTATCGTATAAATTAGTAGACCCAGTTAAAAACCCTATTTTTTGCCTTACTTTTTCAGGGTTATTCAATGCATTTTCTCCTCCAACTATAATATTTCCTTCTGTAGGTTTTAAAATAGTAGCAATCATACGCAGCGTAGTTGTTTTACCTGCACCATTGGCACCAAGCAAAGAATAAACCCTACCTGGCGTACAGGTAAAACTTACCTTATTTACTGCATACACGGACGCATCATTTGTTTGTAATTCTTTTTGCTGCTGTTTGCTTAAGCTGTATTGTTTAGAAACATGTTGAAGTTGTATCATGAAACCGAATATTTATTTCAAAAAAATATATTTAATAAATGCAATATAATTTGGTTTGGTTTAAACGCATCATTTCATTAAAAATGTTTTATAAACGGATATATTTAAGGAGTAAAGGAATGTTGTTATAGAAGGAAATAATAGTGGTAAAAACTTTTCTACGCAAGTTCATTTAGCACTTTAATAATTTGTTTACAAGCTTCCTCAATTTCCACCTCACTTATATTTAAAGGCGGACAAATCCTAAATGCATGCGCACAAAATAAAAACCAATCTGTAAAAACGCCTTGCTCAATAAGTGTATCAATTATTTTTTTATTGGTTTCAAAGCTATCAAATTCTACTGCCATCATTAGCCCGGCGCTACTGATTTTTTTTATAGATGAATGTTGCAATGATGCATGAAATAGTTTTTCTTTAGCAAAAACGTTTTCATACAATTTTTCTTTTGTCAACACTTTAAATGCTGCTAAACCAGCTGCACAACTTACAGGGTGACCACCAAAGGTATTGATATGCCCAAGTACCGGATTGTGCGTAAACGAATCCATTATTTTTTTATCGGCTACAAATGCACCCAATGGCATTCCGCCACCCAATGCTTTGCCAAGCAGTAAAATATCTGGTACTACATCAAACTGTTCAAAAGCCCACAAAGTACCATTGCGACCAAAGCCACATTGTATTTCATCTAGCACCAACAAAGTGCCGGTAGAATTGCATTTATCTCTCAATGTTTTTAACCACCCATTTTGTGGTTTTAATACGCCTGCTTCTGCCTGTATTGTTTCTGCAATTACACAAGCCGTATGTTCGGTAATATTTTCAAGGTCTTCAAAATTGTTGTACCGCATTTGCAAAATATCTGGTAGTAATGGGCGAAATGCCTGTTGCCAATACTCGCTTCCCATTACACTTAATGCGCCTTGCGTACTTCCGTGATAAGAGTTTTTAAAAGAAATAATTTGTGATCTGTTTGTAAATCTTTTAGCCAGTTTCATGGCTCCCTCTGTGGCTTCGCTGCCACTAGCGGTATAAAAAACACTATTTAAAGTAGATGGTAAATGTTGTGTAAGCAATGTCGCATATTCCACTTGCGGATTTTCCACCAACTCACCATACACCATAATGTGCAAATATTTATCTGCTTGTTGTTTTATGGCTTCTACAACTTTTGGGTGGCGGTGTCCAATATTGCAAACACTTATTCCTGCAATAAGATCTATGTATTCCTTTCCAACGGCATCCCACATTTTAGAGCCTTCCGCTTTTACAATATTTAAGCAAAGTGGAGCATCGGAAGTTTGGCCTACATGGTTTAAAAATAATTGGCGGTTAGTCATGTGGCAAAGGTAAGAAAAGACAAGCCCCATCTATCTTCCCCGAAGGGGAAGAAAATCCCGAAGATGGAAGCGGAGAAACCTCACCCTCGGTCCCTCTCCACGGGGTGGAGAGGGAGGACACGGAGATAGATTGGGAGATTGACAAGAGTATTTATTCTCAATGTGTTCCAGCTTCTATGAATCCCGAAGGCGTTCAACCTAGCTTAACAATGGATGCAACCGATGGATAAAATGTGGGAGAAGCCTCACCCTTTCCGAAAATCGGACAGTTTGTTCCCTCTTCAAAAATGGAGAGGAATGAAGTGGAGATTTATTAATAGATGAATAAGTACATTATAGGAATAAATGTATGAAAAGAATTTTGCAATCTCCGCTTCGATAAAAGATGAAAAAAGAAAAACTGATACCTGTAGCCTGTATAGAAATGGATATTCTTTTTGATGTCTTGGAGCAAAAAAATAAGAATGAGACAGGATTACAAATGTTTAGTAATGGTATCGTGTTCATGTTTCAAAAAAATATTAAATAGTAAGACCTTTCTTTAACATGTCGCTGCTACGTAGTTTAATCTGTACTTTGCTTTTTTACTTT
The DNA here is from genome assembly GCA_031398005.1 of Ferruginibacter sp. Classification (GTDB taxonomy): domain Bacteria; phylum Bacteroidota; class Bacteroidia; order Chitinophagales; family Chitinophagaceae; genus Ferruginibacter. Next base: position 145,692 of record JANNMO010000026.1, on the reverse strand, counting down.
ACTAACAATATGCAATAGTTAACTCCGTAGGAGTAAAATGTTTTCAAGTAATACTTTGTTGCTTATAAGTTTGGAGACATCACAAAAATTTTATGCCTCTTTTCTGTTAACACTTTCCCAAACCCGAAAAAAATTTTCATCATACGTAAGGGTATCTTTTTAGTTGGTTGTTATATATGCATAGCAAATAATATTTACAATTATTAAAAAATATTTTAGATGAGACAATTATTAATAGTGACCTTTTTTTTAATAGGCTGTGTGGTATTGCAAGCGCAAACATTGAATGCACCTAAACAAAAAGTAAAGGGTGTGGTAATAGATAACGACTCTAAAAAACCGCTACAAGGCGCTACAGTGCGGATATTAAACAGCATCACAGCTACAGTAACAGATGCAGATGGTAATTTTAGTTTTGCAGATGTGTTGGTGGGGAGGATAAGTTTGGAAATTTCGATGATGGGTTTTGAGCAAAAAATAGTGCCGGATATTATTGTGATTAGTGGTAAGGAAATAGCACTAAACATTGCAATTGTAGAAAAGATAAAAAGAGAAGAGGCGGTGGTGGTAACGTCTAAAAAAAGTAAAGTAAAACCTGCTAATGAATTTGCTACTGCGAGTGCGAGAGCAATAAGTATGCAGGAAACAAAACGCTATCCTGCTGCAGTAAACGACCCTGCTCGTATGGCGCAAAACTTTGCTGGTGTATCGGCAGATGGGGATGGTAGCAACGAAATAGTGGTGAGGGGAAATTCGCCACAGGGTGTGCTGTGGAGGCTGGAAGGTGTAGAAATACCTAGCCCCAACCACTTTGCAGGCCTTGGTACTACGGGTGGTGCGGTGAGTATGCTTAGCAGCAGTACGATTGGTAATAGTGATTTTTATACTGGCGCTTTTCCTGCGGAGTTTGGTAATGCAGTGTCGGGCGCATTTGATTTAAATTATAGAACAGGTAATAAAGATAAAAAAGAATTTGCTTTTATGGTGGGTACAATTGGCTTGGAAGCGGGTGCAGAAGGGCCTTTTAAGAAAGGCGGTAAAAGTTCTTACTTAATAAATTATCGTTACTCCACGCTTGCATTGCTAGGTAGTTTCGCAGAGCTGGGTGCGCAAGTACCTAAATACCAAGATGCAAATTTTAAATTTAATTTTCCAACAAAGCGTGCGGGTACTTTTGGTTTGTTTGGCTTGGTAGGTATAAATAGCACTAAACAAGACCCTAAAAAAGACAGTGCAAAGTGGAACGATGAAGAAACGAATGAAGCGTTTAAAGTGAATTCTTCTACAGTAGTTGTTGGCTTGAGCCACCAAATATTTTTAAATAAGAATTCATTTATAAAAACCGTGGTAGCTGCTAGTAAAAATGCAAGTGAATCAAACTCAGACACACTTACGCCCTACCTTAGTTATAAAACAGTGAACGTAGCAAAAGAAAAAAATACAGATGAAACGATTAGGATTTCTAGTTACTACAACAATAAACTAAGCAGTAAAAGTACGTTGAGGGTTGGTGCAATCTTTAGCCAATTGAATTTTAATTATAAGAATAGTTACTTATACACGCAGCCTGAAATTAGGTTTAAAGATTTACTTGCCATTGATGGCAACTCAAACTACTTGCAAGGGTATGCGCAAATAAAATATCGCCTTTCAGAAAAACTTACATTGAATACGGGCTTACATGCATCGTATTTAACGTTGAATAAAACGAGTAGTATAGAGCCTCGTGTAGCGCTTACATACAATGCAGGTAATGCGCAAACCTTTACACTGGCGGCGGGTGTACATGCAAAGCCACAGCAATTATCTACCTATTATTATGAAACGGCTGTTGCTGGTGCGCCAAGATTAAACAGCAACAAAAATTTGAAAATGACGAATGCAACGCATGTGGTATTGGGTTATGAAAAGGCTTTTCAAAATGGTATTCGTTTGAAAACGGAATTGTATTATCAGTCACTAAAAAATATTCCTGTAGAGAAAAAACTGGGTAGTGGTTTTTCTGTACTCAATGCATCTAGCGTGTATGATTTGTTTAATACCAACCCACTTGTGAGTGAGGGCAAAGGCACAAACTATGGTGTGGATATAAATTTGGAAAAAGCATTTAGCAGAAAATATTATTTTATTACCAATGCATCATTATATAAAAGTACCTACACAACGTTTGATAATAAAACATACGATTCGAGATTTAATAAAAGTTATCAGCTAAACCTTGTCGGTGGTAAAGAGTGGAGTGTGAGCAGAAGAAAAAATAGAACGTTTGGTTTTAATGCTAAATTATTAACGAGTGGTGGTAATAGAGAGTCCGAGATAGACTTAGCAGCATCGAGGCTTGCAGGGGAGCAAGTACTTGTACCTGGCAAATATTTCACAAAACAAGCAGTACCCTATTTTAGAGCAGATATTGGTTTAAACCTAAAAACAAATAGAAAGAAAACAACACATACCATAAGCATAGATATACAAAATGTGATAAATAAAAAGAATGAATATGGTTCTTATTATGATTCGAATAAAGGGAGTATTGTAAAATTTAATCAGCTTGGGTTGTTGCCGTTTATTAATTATAGGGTGGAGTTTTAGAGTGGGGATTTGGCTAATAGGGCCCTTACAAATTTATCCATCAGCCCTCTTACTTTCCACAGTCTATTGCCATAATACCAACCTTTAGCACCTCCTATGCTCCATATATTATGTATTATCTTTTCAATGTTTTCAGGTTTTAACTCTCGCCATTTAAGAATTTGTAGCACCATATGTTGGTATTTCTCCTTGGCCCATCCATTGCTGGTTTGCGTTTGATAAAGTAAAAGAATCTTTTCAACTGTTAAGTGCCAAATTTTGTTCAATTTTTTTAAAAGCAATTTTACGGCGTCTTTGTATGAAAGAGGTTGTATGTTTAAATCCTGTGCAAAAAAATTAGGTTTAGCAATTACATTTACCCTCATGCTGTTTACCAAATTAATAGCCAAAGGTTAAGAGGTAGATGTTATAAAATATAGCCAATAAGAAGAAATACGGGGAGTCACAACAAAGCAGGAATTAATCGTTGGCCGATATAGCCGTTTGCACTAATGAGGAGGAAGTTCAATTTTAAAATATTGCGTGAATTATAAAGTTCACATAATTTTTTTCAACCAATGTTTTTTGTTGAATCTTTCTTAAACAAATAATTCTTTTAATAACAGAATACTACCCATATTATTAAAGGCTATCCCTAATTGGTGCAAAAAAATATGTATTAACTGCGCTTTCTATTTTTTTACAATATAAATTAAAATGTTTTAGCTGAATTGTCTGCGATTAAGTGGTAAAATATCGCCACAACTTGTCCCTCAATACGGGAGAGAACATAGAAACACTGATTTAATATATACTTTTCAAACTTATAAACAAAAGCATACAGAAGATAAAAAAATTTCAAAACTAAATGCTATGAACTAACACGAAACTTAAAACCGATTATATTGAATTTATTTTGGTTTAGTTTTATTTTTCCTTGCTCCTAATTACGGATAGTCATTGTATTATTTACATGTTTTTACTATATTTTTAAAAAAATTATCGCCAATTTTATTTTTCGATGATTTGCTTTATCAAAAAATATTAGCTTTCGCAAAATGTGTATATTTCTAAATTGATTCGGCATAAGCTAAATTACTATTATGCAGATAAATTATACCCCCTGCGCCAGCGATATCGAAAACATTTTTAGGCAAGTAGTCAGTTGTGCCAGTAAGAAAATACAACAAGGCAAAATGCAAATTTTCGCTTAAAATATAAAGTTGAACCATATTTTTCTGAATTATTTTTTTGCAAGAGTTTTTATTTAAAATTTAATTTTTACTATCAGCTTTTAATCAAACAAATTATTACGACCTTAAGGTTAATTCTTATTTTTAAAAAAAATTGGGTAAACGTAAGGGTAGATAGACCTTGTGTTGTTATTAATGTATAGAAGTAAAAGGAAAGAGTTATTGTAAGTATGGAATTGAACAATACGCATTTTATTGAGTTGCTTACTAAAAGGGATGAAAGTGCCTTTGAAAAAGTTTTTAAAGACAACTTTAAGAAACTACAGAGCTATGCAATTACGATGGTGAGCGATGAAAATGTGGCGGAAGAAATGGTGCAAAATGTGTTTTTTAAATTGTGGGATAGGAGTGAAAAAATAAATATCCAATCTAGCATAGAGGCATATTTGTACAGAGCAGTATATAACGAAAGTTGTAATTATCTCAAACACCAAAAAGTAAAACAAGGTTTTTTAAATTATTCTAAACATGTCATGAGCGATATATCAACTGAGAAGGCATCTAAAAAAGTAATGCTGACAGAATTAGAGGAGCGTATAAAAAATGCATTAAACGATTTGCCTGAGCAATGCAGAACTGTTTTTCAACTGAGTAGATTTGAAGAATTGAAATACCAACAAATTGCAGATACTTTGGGTATTTCTATTAAAACAGTGGAAGCACAAATGGGAAAAGCACTTAGAATAATGCGGATGAAGTTGGTAGATTATTTGCCACTGGTTTTTTTATTTTTAAATATTGTAAAATAAATTATTTGAAAGAATCTATACATACCATCATGGATGAATTGATTGCAAAATATTTACTGCAAGAAGCTACTGCTATAGAAATAGCGCAAGTAGATGATTGGGTTGCAGAAAGCAATACCAACAAAAAAGCATTTGAAAATTTTAAATTTTTGTGGGACGAAAGTAAAAAAATAACTGCTACAAATACTGTGGATGAAAACATTGCTTGGCAAAATTTTAAAAACAAACTAAACGCACAAAAGCATGAAACGAAAGTAATTTCAATAAAAAAATATACTTGGATGCGTGCCGCAGCGGCAGTGCTGGTTCTTGCTGTAGGCGGATGGTTTTTAAAAAATAGTTTTACTAAAGAAGATGTAGGCAAACAAATGCTTGTGCAAACAAAAAAAAATGTTTTGATAGATACCTTGCCTGATAACTCTGTGGTAACGCTGAATAAAAACTCTAGCATAGAATACTATTCTAAATTTACAACGGGAAGTCAACGGAATATAAAACTAAAAGGGGAAGCATTTTTTTCTGTAACGCCTAATAAAGAAAAACCATTTATTATAAAAGTAAATGATGTGGAAGTAAGAGTAGTAGGCACATCGTTTAATATAAAAACAATAAACGGGCAAACAGAAGTGATTGTGAAAACAGGTATAGTGCAAGTGACAAGAAATGGTAAAACGGTTTTGCTTACACCGCAACAAAAAATATTGACAAAGGCAGATAACAATGAACTTGCTAAAGAAACCACCAAAGATAAATTGTTTGATTACTACGAAACAAAAGAGTTTGTGTGTGAAGAAACGCCCCTATGGCGGTTGGTGGAGGTTTTAAATGTAGCATACGATTCAGAGATTATTATAGGTAGAAAAAATTTGAGAAACTTATCTATCACTACTACATTTGCAAACGAGCCATTGGATAATATTTTGCATATTATTGCCACTACTTTTCAACTCCAAATTATTAAAAAAGAAGGACAAATTATTTTGCAATAATGAAAATAATGAATAAGTACAAAACATATTTTCTAGTATGTATTTTACTGGTTTTTGTATGCATAAGTTTTGCACAAACGCCTTTGCAAAAAAATATTTCTATTCAAGTAAAAAACCAACGACTAAGTAATGTGCTAGATATAATTGGTAATACTGGTAATTTTAATTTTTCGTACAATAGCAAAATTGTAAAGAAAGACAGTTTGGTTACGCTCAATTTTGTAAACAAACCGGTAAAAGAAATATTGGATTTTATTTTTAAAACAGGATACGAATACATTGAAAGCGGCAACTACATTATTCTAAGAAGAAAACCTATTGCAGTACCTACACTACAAACAATAGTAAAATCTGTGGTAAGCGAAGAGAAAAATTATGTTGTAAAAGGCTATATTATCGATGAAGCTACTGGCGAAAAAATAAATGATGCAAGTGTGTATGAGGCCAAACAATTGGCATCTGACTTATCTAACGAAAATGGATTCTTTAAAATAAAATTAAAAAGAAAATATAAAACAGCATCGGTAACAGTGAGCAAACTTTTTTATAAAGACACTACCATTTTCGTAGAACCATAACTTAACCAAACAATTTATATTTCTATACAAAGAGAAGAAAGCACTTCTATACAAGGAGAAGAAGATACTTCATCAATGGTGAATGTAACACTCGAAGATTTTTTGCTGCCCGATTCGGTCGAGGTAGAATCTCCATCGGGAGAAAAATTAATTTATACAAAAACGGATTCCATCAAAGTGCAAAAATCTTGGATAGGAAAATTTTTGTTATCATCAAAACAAAAAGTCCAATCTATAAATTTGAAAAAATTTTTTGCAAAAAGAACTTTTCAATTATCATTAGCGCCTGGTTTAAGTACACAAGGCAGGCTAAGCACGCAGGTTACCAATAAGTTTTCTTTAAATGTACTAGGCGGATACACAGCAGGGGTAAAGGTTTTTGAAATGGGTGGCTTGTTTAATATTAATAAAAAGAATGTGCAATATTTTCAAGCGGCAGGTTTGGTTAATACCGTTGGTGGAAGTGTAAAAGGTGTGCAAATGGCTGGGGTACAAAACTTGGTTTTTGATAGTGTGTATGGTTTTCAGGTAGCAGGTGTGAGCAACTATGTAAAAGAAAAATTTAGGGGCGTGCAAGTAGCGGGTATATACAACCATGTAAGTGGCTCCATGAAAGGTGTGCAACTAGCAGGTATTGCAAATTTTAGCAAGCGTACCGTGGAAGGTGTACAGATAGCAGGCTTTTTAAATTACACCAAAAAATTAAAAGGTGTACAAATAGGGTTAATAAATATTACAGACACATCCGAGGGATATAGCATTGGGCTTATAAATATCATTAAACATGGTTACCACAAAATAAGTGTAAGCAAAAATGAGGTTACACAATTTAATATTGCATACAAATCTGGTAATCCAAAATTGTACTCCATCTTACAAGCGGGCACAAACCTTAGTGCCAATAAAAAAATATTTTCTATTGGTTATGGCATTGGTAGAGATAATAAATTGTCAAAACAATTATCAATAACTACTGAGTTTACTACCAATTATATTTATGCAGGCAATTGGGATAACTATAATTCGGAAAGTAAAATTTCAGCAAATTTAAAATGGCAGGTTGCTAAGCGGTTTTCTGTATATGCAGGGCCGTCGTTTTCTTATTTGCATACCGATCAGCAAACTGCAGTGCAGGGCTATAAATTTCCACTAACAAGCCAAGGCTATAAAAATTTTAATATTGGTGATAGTGATAAGGGTTGGATTGGGTTTACGGTGGGGGTTAATTTTTTGTAATGGGCTGTAGCATGAGCTGAGAAGGCTATGCTGAAAATTGGTTTTTAAGTCAGTACCTGACCGCTGTACCTAATCTCGTGTAACGCAAAACTACGGTTCGTTCCTCACCTTGTTTGCTAACACGGAATTCGGTGTCGCTCCTATTCTGGCTACGCTAAGCGGTTAATCTTTATTAAACTTTTATAGGCGCTAAGGAGTACGGGGAAATTGATTGGGAGATTGAAGAACCTCGCCATCTCCGCTTCCATAAAAGATAAAAAAAGATATATAGATGCCAGTAGCCCGGATAGCAGCGGAAATACTTTTTTGCTGCACCTGCCTTTGCCGGCAGGCAGGTTTGAGCAAAAAAGATTGTAGCGAATAGCCGGATACAAATAATCATAAAAGTTATTCTGCTCATGCTTCAAAAAAACACATCAGATATTAGCCATTAGATACAAGCCTCTTTATTGTTATTTTTACATCACTAAAAAAAATTAAAATGGCAGTAATTCTTCCGGTAAATGGGGTGAGTCCGCAAATGGGTAATGATTGTTTTATAGCGCCAAACGCAACAATAGTGGGAGATGTGAAGATGGGCAATGAATGTAGTGTATGGTTCAACGCCGTTATTCGTGGTGATGTAAACAGCATTGAAATGGGTAACAAAGTAAATGTGCAAGATGGTGCGGTTATTCATTGCATTTATCAAAAAACAAAAACGTTGATTGGTAATAATGTAAGCATTGGCCACAACGCCATTGTGCATGGTTGTACGCTGGAAGATAATGTACTTGTAGGAATGGGTGCCATTATTATGGATAATGTAAAAGTTGGAAGCAACAGCATCATTGCTGCCGGGGCCGTTGTTTTAGAAAATACCATTGTTGAAAAAGGCAGCATATATGCTGGTGTGCCTGCTAAAAAAGTAAAAATGGTAAGTGAGGCATTAATAAGTGGAGAGATAAATAGGATTGCAGATAATTATGTAATGTACAGCGGTTGGTTTAAAGCCCCCTCTATCTCCCCCGAAGGGGGAGGAAACATGGTAGATAAAAGCGAAGATTAGTACTCTTAAATTTATTGAGGAATAGATTTATATTTACAATATGAAAAAAATTATACTTTCTCTTGTTGCCATTTCTTTTTTATGCAGTTGTGCTATTTTTAGAAAAAAAGAAAAGTATGGTTGTCCGGGTGATGCTACCGGCAAAAGCCAGGAAGAAATTAGAGATGCGAGCACTAAGAAAAAATATAAGGGAGGAAAGAAGTTTTAATTTTTATTATCTGTAAGAATACTCACTATTGCTGCAGCCTTCAACATACATTCTTCATACTCCTGCGCTGCATTGCTATAAAAAGTAATACCGCTGCCTGCAAAAAATGAAAGTTGTTTTTTTGTTTCATTATAAAAAATACTTCTTATCACTACATTAAAATCAAAATCGGCAGTGGGGGTTATGTAACCAATAGAGCCAGAGAATAAACCACGGTCAACCTCTTCATATTTTTCTATTAATTCCATCACCCTTTTTTTAGGTGCGCCAGTCATTGACCCCATGGGAAAACAGGCTTCAATAGCATTTGTAAAAGTTTTATCTGCCGGAAGTGTTCCTTGTATGGTACTTATCATTTGGTGCACTTGCGGAAAACTATAAATACCAAAAAGTTCTTTTACGTGCACCGATCCTTTTTGGCAAATCATGCTCATATCATTTCTTACCAAATCTACCACCATTACATTTTCACTTTTTTCTTTGGTGCTTTCTATCAAATAATTTTTATTGGCTTCATCTTTTACTGCATCAGCCTCTCTCCTACTTGTGCCTTTTATTGGTTGAGATATTAGTTGGTTACCTTTTTTCTGTAAGAATCTTTCGGGGCTTGCACAAAGACAATAATTATTATTTAATTTATACAATGAACCAAATGGTGCTGGAGAAACAGCCGATAATTTTTGGTACGTTTTTACAACATTTATAAAAGCATTGTCTGCAACAAATTGCTGGCAAAAATTTATTTCGTAGCAGTCGCCACGTTTTATATGCTGTAGTAAGCTGGTTATTTTATTTAGATATTCTTCTCTGGAAAAAGCAAGGGTTATTTGTAAAGAATTATTTTCTTCTAGGATACCAGCATTAAAATTTTCAATTTCTGTTAAAATTACTTTAACCGTTTTATTGCATTTTAGTACTTCAATATTGCTGCCATTTAGTTTTAAAATTATTTCCGGCTCAAAGAAAAAACCTTTGCCAAAATCTTCATTGGCACCAGTAGTTTTTGCATAACCATTACTTGCGGCATTGTAACCTAAATGCCCAAAAAGCCAAGATGTTTTTGCATCATAAAAATGTTGCAATTCCGCAAAATCATTTTCACCTGTAAATGTATAGGATCGCTCACAACCCACCGCCAGCAGGCATTCAAATGCCGGTTGCTCAAAGTTGTACCCATTATTATCCAATAAACAAAAAATGTTGAACTGGTTAGCCCAATTCAACATTTTCGTTTTTAAATCTATAAAATTTTGTTCGTCTTTATTCATTCAATTTAATAATCATCATCGTTAAAACGACCACCTTTTCCACTACTACCTAAATCATCATCATCGTCATCAAACAAATCAAATTCTTTAAAGTCATCATCCAGCTTCAAATCATCATCTTCATCTTTTGCTTTTTTACCGGCAACTTTTTTTGTTTTAGATGCAGGCACATCAAACTCGTCAAAATCTTTATCCCAATCTTCTTCTTCCTCTCCTTTTTCCCAATCGTCTGCTACATCCACATCATCATCATCGTCATCATCATCCGCAGCTTTTTTAGATTTTCCCTTTGCTGCTTTTACAGGTTTTACATCGTCAAAATCTTCATCCAAATCATCTTCATCTTCATCGTCATCATTTTTTTTAGATGCTTTAGATTTCGTACTTTCTTTAGGTGCCGCTACTTTAGCTGCTTTTTTTTGGATATCTTTTTTTATTGCCATTATTTGTCTTAATTAGATATGTAAATTTTAAACTGTAATTTTAATTAGCCAAATATTTTCGATGTTTTTTTTAATATTTTTTTTAAACCTTCACCAACTGCTCTCTTCCCGGTCCATTGCTGATATATTTTACAGGCACGTTTAAAAACTCATTAAGGTATTTTATATATGTGTCCATTTCTGCAGGCATATCTTCAAAAGTTTTTGCTTTTGTAATATCAGTGTTCCATCCCTTAAACGATTTATAAGTAGCTTCTATTACCATCTTATTCATTTGAAAAGGAATTCTGCTTACAGCCTCTCCATTTATATTGTAAGAGGTACAAACGTTTAACTCTTCCAAGCCATCCAATATATCGGCTTTTGTCATTACAATTTGTGTAACGCCATTTATCATACATGCAAAATGCAGGGCTACCAAATCTATCCATCCACATCTTCTTGGTCTGCCGGTTGTACTGCCAAATTCATTACCAGTGTTTCTTAAAAAATCACCGGTAGCATCAAACAATTCTGTAGGAAAAGGTCCACTACCAACCCTTGTACAATATGCTTTTGTAATACCAATAACCTCCTTTATTTTTTGTGGTGCTATTCCAAGCCCTGAGCATACGCCACCTGTAATGGTACTGCTGCTTGTTACGTAGGGAAATGTCCCAAAATCTACATCCAGCATACTTCCCTGCGCACCTTCTGCCAGCACTCTTTTACCTTCGGCTATTTTTTCGTTTAAAAAATATTCGCCATTTACAATATTTAGTTCTTTTAAAAATTCCAGCGCTTCAAAAAACTCTTCTTCCCATGCAGAAATATCTTCTTGAAAATTAAAATTATCCAACAAACGCTGGTGCTTCAAGCGTAGTTTTATGTATTGAGATGTAAAACTTTTATCAAGCAAATCTCCTACACGCAAGCCATTGCGACCAGTCTTATCCATGTAAGTTGGCCCAATTCCTTTTAGTGTGCTGCCTATCTTTTCTGAACCCTTGCTTTGCTCACTCGCTTTATCCAGCGCACGGTGTGTAGGTAATATTAAATGAGTACGCTCACTTATGTAGAGGTTTTTTTTATAGTCAACACCAAACGCTGCCACTGCCTCGCACTCTCTTTTAAGCGTAACAGCATCTAGCACAACACCGTTACCAATCAGGTTTATTTTATCTGCATGAAAAATACCACTTGGTATTTGGTGCAGTACAATTTTTTTATCATCCACATACAATGTGTGTCCTGCATTTGGCCCACCTTGAAACCTGGCAATAACATCATAATCTTTAGCAAAAAAATCTACAATTTTACCCTTTCCTTCATCGCCCCATTGTAACCCTAAAATAACGTCAACCATGATAATTTTTATTTATAAGTGCAATTTTTCTTTTTCTTTTTTGGGGCTGTAGGCATATACTAGAGTTCAGCAGTTGTTCGGGCTGTCTGTAGTAGTGCCGCAGCAAAGTCTATAATAATTTAGAGTCTATCATTTGCGTCAGCTACTACTGCCCATCCCGCAGCCATTCAACAGTATAATTTCAATTAAGCAATATACAAAGCCTGCTACTTTTTATCCACAATTTTAATATGCAACGATAATATTCCCTTAAAGCGTAAAAGTAAAATGAAATAAAACAATAAACTAAAATAATCCCACACATATTTCGTTATAGAAAAAATATTTATAAAAAAATTTAAGTACAAGGCTGAATTCATAAATATATAATGTCAGTTAATATTTCTTACCCATATTTTTGCAACTCAAAAAACCTTACCAAAATGAAAATGAGATTTATCCCATTAGTGGCATTACTCTTTGCTGCTACCACCACAAAAGCACAAAAAACCGAACCCATTTTTGAAATTTCTGCAGGCAACATTGTAGCTAATACCAAGTTTTTGGTACAGGCTTCTACCGGCGAATTAATTACAGGTAACGATACCAAAATAATGGGTATTGACCCTGAAACAAAAACCGTTATATGGGAAAACAAAAGTTTGCTTGGTCTTACCGAAGATGATGTTACCGTTATTGAAGGCACCCCTTTTATTAAAATTGAAAGGCAAAAAACCTTGGCCATTGGCAATAATAAAAACACCTTAATTATACAGGCAAGAGATGGCAAAGTTGTATATGACAGCAAAGAAGAAGGCATTAAAGTTCGTAATACCCTTATCATTCCTGAACTAAAAGGGTTATTGGTAGAAAGCGTTAAAGATGGTTTCTTATCTGTTAGTTTAATAGATTTTGCAAGTGCTAAAGAATTATGGACGGTACCTTTGGCAAAAGAGAAAGCTGGTGGTATTGGGCTTGGCGCTTTAAAAAGAGCCGTTAAATCTTATACAAACTCTGCTTTTACTATATCTCCTAAAGTAGATGCTAATGGAAATTTATTGCTGGTAAACAAAAAAGAAATTTACTGTATAAATAAAGCAGGTACGCTTGCATGGAAAAAAGAATTTGATGACAATGTAGATGATGCTTACGTAAGTTCAGATAACAAATCTTTGTTTATAGGTTACAAAAAATACATTGATAAATTAAATACTGCAGATGGTAACAGCCAGATAAAAGAACCCATAAAAATGAAAGATGCTCTAAATGGCTTAACACCGATGGGCAGCGATTACATTGTATATAACGAAGCGGGTATCAACATTATGGATGCAAACGGAAACATGAAATGGAAAAAAGATGCTACCGTTGGCAATATTACACAGGTAAAATTTACAGATGCTGGCATAGTAGCTATTGAAGCTGTAAAAGATGATGAAACTATTTTTACTTGGGTAGATTATAACGGCAAAGACAAATGGCATGAAAAAATAGACGGCGGTTTAATATTAGCTGAACCAACATCAAAAGGAGTAATGTATGTAACAACAGAGAGAGCAAATATTTTAACCTTCGAAAAAGGTAAAGACGTTTGGAACAAGGATATTAAAATAAAAGGAATGCCTTATTTTGGAATAGATGAAAATAATAAAATCATTTATGCTTTTGCAAAAGGCAAATTGCACTCTTTTAATTTTAATGATGTAAACTATAAATTGATAGCAGAAGATATAGATTTTAAAAAGTTTAAAGAAGAAGAAGAACGTGCCACATTAGATGTGCGTAACAATGGCGCTGTTGTTTTTATAAGCAGCAACCAAAATGTAGCATCTATACAATCTGCAGATGGTAAGGTGATTTACAATAATTATTTTAAAGACATAGGTAATTCTAAAAAGAAATTAATGCGTTTTGCAGGAGCTGCAATGAGCATAGGCGGCGCTGCTGCACAGGTGGGTGGTTTAGGAAACACTATGATGGGAACGGCATCGTTTTTAGGAACTGGCAGCACTTCACAATTAAGTAATGGTGTAAATCAATATGCAGCAGGTGCACAATTAAATGAAGCAGGAAACGAGTTATACGACCAGGCATCTAAAAGATTTTTGGCTACCCAAAAAACTAAAGACAACCTATATATCTTAAGCGAAATGCCCGAAGGAAATGGCTTGCTTGTATGGAATAAAGACAAAGGAGAAATATCTAAAAAAATAACTTTTAGCGATACAACTCCACAATATGTAGTAGATGAAGCTACCGATAGATTGTACGTTGTAGTTGGAAGTACTATTAAAGCTTATGCTTTAAAATAGGCTTATTAAAATTTGTAAAAAATGGCTGTCTCAAAAATAGATGCAGCCATTTTTATTTTATGCAATAAAAGCATTTAAGTAAAAATGAAAGCATTAAATGAAACGAGAATGATGTGCAGAATCTTTTTAAAAAAAATCTGTTCAACTGTTCAAGTCTTGGGTGGGCAAAACAAAATGCAGATCTCATAATTATTTAAGAAATAATCTACAGCGATCATTCAAAATAAAATAGGCTATCCCTTTTGTGAGATAGCCTATTTATATATCAAAGAAGAAAATTATTTTCCTCCACTCATTTTAGCTTCTATGCTAAGTGTTGCATGTGGTACGGCACGTAACCTTGCCTTATCAATTAATTTGCCTGTAACACGGCATACGCCATAAGTTTTATTTTCAATACGCATCAATGCTTTTTCCAAATGATCTACAAAAGTAATTTGGCGACTTGCCATTTGGCTAAGTTGTTCTCTTTCCATACTTAAGCTACCATCTTCCATGGTCATGTATCTTCCATCTCCTTCATCTCCACCCATATCATCTTTGCGGGTAATTAAACCCTGCAAATAGGCTAATTCTTTTTTAGCTGAACCTAATTTACGTTGTATTAGTTCTTTAAATTCTACTAAATCTGCATCACTATACATAACAATTGGAGCACCAGGGTCTACAGGAGCTTTATCCAATACTGATTTTGTAAAATCAGGCTCATATTTACGGGATGTTTTAGTATTTATTTTAGGTAATACTACAGGTTTTTGAACTACGGGTTTTGCTGGAGGGGTTTTTGTAACCGCCTTCACTGGCTCTTTTTCTGCGGCTTTTGCTGGCGCTGCTTTTACTGGTGCAACCGGTTTAACAACAGCTTTTTTTGTTTCTATCTTTTTTGACAATTTACTTGGTTGTTTTTGAGTAGCTGCATTTTTAGCCAATGTTTTTGCAATACTCTTATTAATGGATTGAACGGTAACTTTCGTTGCTGGCTTTACAACAGTTTTAACCGCTTTGCTTGAGGCAGACTTTACAGCATTTTTTGAGCCAACTTTAGCTACAAGTTTAGAAACCGGTTTTACTGCCTTTTTGGGAACAACTTTAGCAATAGGTTTGGCAACTGGCTTTTTAGCAACAGGCTTAGCTGCAACTTTTTTGGCAGGTGCCGCTTTTTTGGCAGGTGTTGCCTTCTTTGCAGGAACTGTTTTTTTAGCTGGAACAACTTTTTTAGCTGGTGCGGCTATAACTTTCGCTTTAGGTGCAGTTTTTTTTGCTACTGGTTTTACAGGTGCTTTTTTGGTCGCCATATATACTTGCTATTTTTTTATAACATTTACTTGTAATATGGCATCATTTACTTCAATTTGAGTGCCTTCTCGTAAATCAGGGACAAAAATCAAGTTATCTGCCAAAATTTCCGTGCAAATATAGTCTTTAAATTCAATTAATGACGCTTGTAGGGCTTCATTTTCAGACACAACTATTTCAACTCTATCAGTAAGTTCAAAAGCATTGTCTTTTCTTATTGTTTGAATTCTATTCACAAATTCCCTAGCATTTCCTTCTTTCTGTAATGTTTCAGTAATAGTTATGTCTAAAGCCACCGTTAATGTACCCTTCGATGCAATTTCATATCCAGGTATTTCATCAGTTATAACATCAATATCTTCTGCATTTAATAAAATTTGTTCTTCATCTTTCGCTACTTCATCTGTATTTAAAGCAAAATTACCTTCCAGTACTTTCTCAATAGCGGTATTATCAAATTGCTCAATTTGGGTAGCTGCCCATTTCATTTTAGCTCCTAATCTTTTACCAAGAGTTTTAAAATTTGCTTTTGCTTTTTTGCGAATAAAGTCATTATCAGCGTTCAGTATCTCAATTTCTTTTATGTTAGTTTCAGATTTTATAATGCCTTCTACCAATTTAATATTAGCTGCAATTTCACTATCCTGAGCAGGAATAAATATTTTTTGCAAAGGTTGTCTTACTTTAATATTTACTTTTTTGCGTAAAGAAAGCACTAAAGAAGATGCATCCTGCGCTAATTGCATTCTCTTTTCCAATGCTGGATAAATAACCGACTCTTCAACTTTAGGGTAAAAACTATGGTGTACACTTTCATGCTCCATTCTGTTTGTAGCCTTATTTAAATTTTGATACAACCATTCTGCAAAAAATGGAGCAATGGGTGCTATCAATCTACTGATGGTTTCCAAACATTCATAAAGGGTTTGATAAGCAGCTATTTTATCATGCTCATATTCTCCCTTCCAAAACCTGCGGCGACATAGCCTAACATACCAGTTGCTTAATAATGTATCTACAAATTCTTCAATTGCTCTACCTGCTTGCGTGGGCTCATACGCATCAAAATTTTCTGTAACTGTTTTTATCAACGTATTTAAACAAGATAATATCCATTGGTCTATCTCCGGTCTTTTGCGCAATGGAATATATTCTTCCGTAAAAGTAAAACCATCAACATTGGCGTACAAAGCAAAAAACTGATAAGTATTATAAAGCGTACCAAAGAATTTACGCTGTATTTCTTTTATACCTTCTTCATCAAACTTAAGGCTATCCCAAGGAGACGCATTTGTAATTAGATACCACCTTGTAGCATCTGCCCCATAAGAATTGATGGTAGCAAAAGGATCAACAATATTGCCCAATCTTTTACTCATTTTAACCCCATTCTTATCCAATACCAATCCATTACTTACCACCGTTTTATAAGCCACACTATCAAACAACAAAGAACCTAAAGCATGCAATGTATAAAACCAGCCACGGGTTTGGTCCACACCTTCTGCTATAAAATCTGCCGGAAAAGCAGCATCTTCCGGTTGACCAAACAAAGGAGAATTTTTATCTTTTGTATGGTATTTCCAAAAATTTTCAGTGCTTAGTTCACCATATTCATTGCTACTTGCATTGGGCAATCCCCATTGTGCATAAGGCATGGCACCGCTGTCGAACCAAACATCAATTAAGTCTGGCACACGTTTCATCGGTTTACCTGTGGGAGAAACTAAAATGATATCATCTACATAAGGTTTGTGTAAGTCTAAAATACCTTCGTGTAAATAATGCTTATTGGTTTCGCCACCCAACTCTTCTGCAGCTTTCTTTATTTCATTGTTTAATTCAGCAATACTACCAATACATATTTCTTCTTCCCCATCTTCCGTTTTCCATATGGGCATGGGCGTTCCCCAAAAGCGGGAACGACTTAAATTCCAATCAACCATATTCTCTAACCAGTTACCAAAGCGACCAGTACCCGTGCTTGCAGGTTTCCAGTTGATGGTTTTATTCAATTCTACCATTCTATCTTTTACAGCAGTGGTTTTTATAAACCATGCATCTAAAGGATAATAAATGATAGGCTTATCGGTACGCCAGCAATGCGGATAACTATGGTCGTACTTTTCTACTTTAAATGCACGGTTGGCATATTTTAGTTTTACAGAAATATCAACGTTTACATCTGCATAGTCTGGTTCATCTTTATAATTCTTTACATAGCGTCCGCTAAATTCGCCCACACCATCTATAAATTTTCCTTGCCTATCAACCAAGGTTAAAATGCCGAGGTTATTTTTTTTACCAACAAGATAATCATCAGCACCAAAAGCAGGCGCAGTATGTACAATACCTGTTCCATCTTCTGTGGTAACAAAATCACCCAATATAACTTTGAATGGTTGTGCACCTGGAGTTATTTCCTGTATTTTTTCTAGTGTATTTGCCTCGGTCGGCAAAAGTTGCTCATATTGCAAACCATCTAATTCACTTCCTTTAAATTCTGCCAGTATTTTCCAAGGAGCCCCCCCACCCCCCGAAGGGGGGATTTTAGTCCCTGACATTTCAGAGTCTTTTATTTTTTCAGCATACCCGGCAAAATCTCCATCTTTTCCTTCTTCTTTTAAATATTTTCCAACAAGGTTTTTTGCAAGAATAATATTATTGGGTAAATAGGTATATGGATTAAAAGTTTGTACCAATACATAATCAATGTTTGGCCCTACTGTTAACCCAAGGTTGGATGGTAATGTCCATGGAGTGGTTGTCCATGCCATAAGAAAGACCTCGCCGTCAACATCGAACTTTGAACTTTCAACCTTGAACATTACAGTCGCACTCGTATCCTTCACATCCTTATATGTACCGGGTTGGTTAAGTTCGTGACTACTCAAACCCGTACCTGCAGCAGGAGAGTATGGTTGTATGCTCACACTCTCATACAAATATTTTTTTTTATATAATTGGCTAAGGCACCACCAAAGCGTTTCAATATAACTGTTTTCAAAAGTTACATAAGGATTATCCAAATCTACCCAATATCCCATTTTTTGAGTAATGTCGTCCCATTTATCCTTGTACTGCATTACTACTTCACGGCACTTTTTATTATAATCTTCTACCGATATTTTTTTACCAATATCTTCTTTGGTAATGCCTAATAATTTTTCTACACCTAGTTCAATGGGTAAGCCATGAGTATCCCAACCACCTTTGCGTTTTACCTGAAAACCTTGCATGGTTTTGTAACGGCATACCAAATCTTTTAAAGTACGGCTTATTACATGGTGAATGCCGGGCATCCCATTTGCACTAGGTGGACCTTCATAAAAAACGAAGGGTGTATTGCCTTCCCGCAACTCCACACTTTTTTTGAAAGCTTCTGTAGCTTCCCATTTTTGCAATATTTCTTCACTTATAGATGGAAGGTTTAGCTGTCCGTATGTTTGGTATCCCACACTCATCAAAATATTTTTTAAAATTGTGTGCAAAGGTACATTATTAGATAATTAGGATATTTGGTATTTTAATATGCTTTTTAAGCTGTATTTATGGAAAACAACCATATATACATCTAACAGCAAATTTTATTATTGATGTATAAATTTTTAATTATTGCTGTGTTCATTAATTCGTGCAAATCAGAAAAACCAAGTAAGATATCAGAAGTTATTTCTCAAAATATATCTGTAATTGCTCCAATAAATTATGATTCTTGCAAAAGAAAAATTGATACAATAAAAACTGCCTATAAAACCGGCTGGAGTACAATTCCTATGAAGGAAAAGGAGAAAATTTTTACTGCTTCCATTACAGAAACAATTGTACCTGCATGGATAGGCACAGAATGGGCGTACAGTGGTACAACTGAAGTGCCTCAAAAAGGAAGTATTGCTTGTGGTTATTTTGTAACTACTGTATTAAGAGATGCAGGTTTGCCTTTGGCAAGAATAAAATTGGCACAATGCGCTTCTGAAGAAATGATAAAAAAACTGGTAGGAGAAAAATACATCAAGCGCTTTAGCAATGCCAGTTTTAAAGCATTTATTTCATTCCTACAAAACAACCAAAAAGGGCTTTATATAATTGGCTTAGATAACCACACCGGTTTCATTTTAAAAGATGAGCAGGACATATGGTTTATACATTCCACATTTATAGGAAACGGAAAAGTGCAAAAAGAAGATGCAGTGGAGAGCACTATTTTACAAAACAGTAGCTATAAAATAATTGGAAAAATAAGTGCCGATGACGCAGTTTTAAATAGGTGGATTAAAAATTAATCAATCAAATGTTTTTAATCCACCTTATAATCAATGCATCAACAACTCACAAGGTTTAATACCGGTTTGCTTTTTAAAAGCAGTACTAAAATGAGAAATAGAAGAGTAACCTAACAAATGCGAAACTTCAGTTACACTTAAACCTTTTTCGTAGAGCAAATATTTTGCATGCTCCATTCTTTGGCTCTGGTAAAAATCAAAAATAGTTGTACCAAAAATCTCTTTAAAACCTTTCTTTAAATAGCATTCGTTAATAGCAACTTTTCGGCTGAGTGCCTTAATAGTAATGGGTTCACCAATTCGCTCCAATAAAATTTCTCTTGCCATTAATATTTTATCTCTATCTGCTTCGTTCGAAAGAAATTTGCAGCTAAATGTTGCTTCTTCTTTTTCACCCAACATACAATCCATACTATATAAAAGCAAAATTTGCATTTGTGCATTTACAAAAATATTGGCATGTGTATCTGAATAGGTATGGTTTAGCAATGCATCTATTGCCATACGAGTTTTACCACACAGCGGTAATATTTTACTAAATGAATTGGTATGGGTAAAAGCTAAAACACTTTCGCTAAAGGTTTGTGGACTCTTATTGGTCTTAGCAAATTGCTGAAGATAAGATGGAGAAAAACTAAAACTTAACACATCTATGCTTTCTGCTTTTTCTGAGCAGTTTTTTGTACCGCTCATTTTACAGGCATCACATTCTGTCTGTTTTTGGTTACAATACACATTGCCACTTAAGCAAAATTTCAATTGAAGACTGTTGGAGACTTCATCATTGGTTATATACATGTATTCTAAAATACCTGTATCATCTATAGACCATTGTGGTTGTCTACGGTATCTTTTAATAGAGTAATGTATTGAGCCAGGTACATTACGATCTACTTCGTGCAGAAGCTCTAAGTCTTCCTGCATAAACGGTTGCCTTTGGGCAAGCGAAAATATATCTTGTGCTAATACTGTCATAATGATGTAAAACTAACACACATTAGTTAGACTAACAAACATTAGTTTTATTTTTTTTTAAAAGTTTTCCACACTTAATGTTACAACATTAATGAATGATACTTGCAATCAAGTCATTTTTGTATCCTATTTTTTTGGGCTTAAATAAAGTAGTACAGATTTGTAAGGTTTTACTTTTGTGTATTTATCATTAATTACAAAATAGCCTTTCTCATGGGCTGCTATTCCCTCCCAGTTATGGCTCATGTATTCTACAGGAAAATCCCACAAAGGTTCCCATGTAAAAGAATTGTTTTTGTACTTTATTTTTACAAGCCTGCAATAGCTGCGATAACCTGCAGAATCTTTAATTAGCGCATTGTTTTCTACATCATTATTTGGCATTCTATAAACTTCATCTTTTCCATCCCCTTTATAAAAAAAATTAATTGCAGTAAAGGTATTTTTACCTGTTGCTGTAATATCTGTTATTCTAAATGGCAATTGTTTTATGCTGAAATCTGATAAACTTACTCCGTTAAATGAATTAAGTTGAATCATGTTTACTTTGTTCACTTTCGGAAAATAATTAAACTCAAAAAAAGAAAATAATAAGTTTTTTGAAAGCGCTAGTGCTTCAAAGCCGGCATTGTAAACGTGGTTACCTACAGGGGTTTTAGGCTTCGGCTGCAGAATAATATCTTTATCATTTAGTAATACTTCGTTATCATTAAGTATCCCTTTTAGTATATAACAGTTATCAGAAGGCGTGGCGGTTTCCACCGTTAAATAAACATTGTTTCCTTTAATAACCATTGCTTCCAAACCTTCATATTCATCACCAATTGCATCCATTTTTTTCTGCAAAATATCCAGGTTTTTGATAGGTATTTTTTTATAGGGAAGTATGAATGAGGTATCAAGCATTTTTTGTTGTAAATCGGAAATTAAAATGGAATATAATTTTGCTTCTGCATTATCCTGTATCCTGCTTTCGCTCATAAAGTACAATTTTTCTTCGTGCAAGTATAACCCTGAAAATTGGTTATCGTAATAGGCAATTTCTGCGGGTAACGAAATTTTGGTGACGGTAAAATCAGTTTTTTGAGCAGCAATATCGAAGGCACCAATATTTAAAAGAAATAATAGAAAATATTTCATAACGTACACATGGTTTTTAGCAAATATACCTTTACTAAAACTGTGAAATTTTGATTAAGAAATTATGTTGGTAAGTGGTTAAAAACAGACCGATTTTCATTAGAAAAAACAGGTAAATTTCCTTAACTTCGCACGCATTCGATTTTTAAAGTTTGCCACTATTTATGAGTACAGAAAATGAAGTTTTAACAGAACCCGTAATGCCCGTTTATGGCGCAGATAGTATCACGGTTTTAGAAGGCTTAGAAGCCGTTCGCCTACGCCCAAGTATGTATATTGGTGATACAGGAGAAAAAGGCCTTCACCACCTTGTTTATGAAGTAGTAGATAACTCCATTGATGAAGCACTTGCAGGCTGGTGTAAAAATATTACCGTTTCCATACATGAAGATAATTCCATTTCGGTACAGGATGATGGACGTGGTATTCCTACCGGTATTAACACAAAAGAAAATAAATCTGCCTTAGAAATTGTAATGACCGTTTTGCACGCAGGTGGTAAGTTTGATAAAGATACTTACAAGGTTTCTGGCGGTTTGCACGGTGTGGGTGTAAGTTGCGTAAATGCACTTAGCACAAAATTAATTGCTACCGTAAACAGAGACGGTAAAAAGTTTGAGCAGGAATATAAAATTGGTGTTCCGCAATATGCAGTAAGAGAAATTGGCACCAGCGAGCATACAGGTACGCACGTACATTTTTGGCCTGATAAAAGTATATTTCTAACAACAGAATATAAGAGAGATATTTTAGAAGGACGTTTGAGAGAATTATCTTTTCTAAACAAAAAAATCAACATCATACTCAATGATTTTAGAGAGAAAGAAGAGGATGGAAAATATTATTGCAAAACATTTTACAGCGAAGGTGGTATTGTAGAGTTTGTAGAATATTTGGATAAAAAAGCTGGTCGTAGTCCTCTTATACCAATTGTTATTTATTGCGATGGATACGATGAAAAAAACAATGTGGTGGTAGAAGTAGCCATGACGTATAATGCAGGCTACTCCGAGCATTTATTCAGTTATGTAAACAATATCAATACCATAGAAGGTGGTACACACGTTGCAGGTTTTAGAAGAAGTATTACCCGTGTATTTAAAAGCTATGGCGAAAAAAATGGCATGTTCGAAAAAGCCAAAGTAGCCATTGAAGGAGATGATTTTAGAGAAGGAATTTCAGCTATTATTTCAGTGAAAGTACCGGAGCCGCAATTTGAAGGACAAACAAAAAGCAAGCTTGGCAACAATGAAGTAATGGGTATTGTAGATACTACATTGAGCCGTGTGTTGGAAAATTATTTGGAAGAAAATCCAAAAGATGCCAAGACCATTATACAAAAAGTAATATTGGCTGCACAGGCAAGAGCAGCGGCCAAACGTGCAAGAGAATTGGTGCAACGTAAAACTGTTTTGGTAGGTGGTGGTTTGCCGGGTAAACTAGCAGATTGCTCAGATAAAGACCCTGGGCGCTGCGAATTATTTTTAGTGGAAGGAGATTCGGCAGGTGGAACAGCAAAGCAAGGGCGTGACAGAAGTTTTCAGGCAATTCTACCATTGAGAGGTAAAATTCTGAATGTAGAAAAAGCCATGGAGCATAAAATTTACGACAATGAAGAGATAAGAAATATGTTTACTGCGCTTGGTGTAAAAATAGGTACGCTGGAAGATGCAAAAGCATTGGATATCTCCAAACTTCGTTACCACAAATTAATTATAATGACGGATGCCGATGTGGATGGTAGCCACATTGCCACATTGATAATGACTTTCATTTTCCGCTACATGAAGGAGCTGGTAGAAAATGGATACGTGTATATTGCACAGCCACCTTTATACCTAGTTAAAAAAGGAAAAGAACAAGCTTACGCATGGGACGATGCAGAACGCAAAGCAGAAACTATTAGAATTGGTGGTGGCAAAGATGATAGCGTAAACATACAGCGTTACAAAGGCTTAGGAGAAATGAATGCAGACCAGTTATGGGAAACAACCATGAACCCTGCTACACGTACTTTAAAGCAAGTTACTATTGATAGTCTTACCACTGCAGATGGTGTTTTCTCCATGCTAATGGGCGATGAAGTACCACCACGCAGAGAGTTTATTGAAAGCCATGCTAAGTATGCGAAGATAGATGTGTAGAGATTAGATTTTAGATTTTAGATATAAGACACAAGATTTAGAGCCCGATTAATTTCGGGTTTTTTTTATTTGGTGCGGTGAAAAGAAGTTTAATAATCAACTTTTGTCCGGGCTATTCACTTCAATCTTTTTAGCAACCGCTGGAGCGGAATGCAAAAAAGGATTTCCGTTTCTATCCCGCTTTTCAACATTTTTTCTTTTTTCAACATTTATGATGAAATATTTTCAACCGTTTTTCTGAAAAAGATTACAAATACATTATGTCAGATTTTGGAGCTTTCTTAATTTCGGATTTAGATTGAAGAATGGACATTACAAATTTTGTAAACTTTTTTATTCTTTTAGCTTCATTAAAATTTGAAAGATAAAAGTCATCACAACTTTCATCAATTTTAATTTCTTGAAAAGTATATGCAGTCTTAATTTTTATTATAGTATACATTTTTGGCATTATTTCACATTCATCTTTTATGTAAATATTACCTGATTCATTATCAATTTTTTTGATCTTATGAATTTTTAAATCATAATATGATTGGGTGATGCTTTCTTTTTCCTTCTCAGATAATTGAAATTTTATTTCCAATTTAGGTTTACTCATGTAAAATATTGTAACCATTTCTTTCTTCAGATCATATTCATATGATTGAGATTCCTCTATTATTAAATCAATGTTATCATATTTTAGATTTTTTTCTGAACAGCTTGTAATGTTTAACAGCACTAAGAAGAGTAATAATTTCATTTTATTAAAATTTTAGTACGGTCTAAATTCAATTCGCTTTTATATGAAAATAATTTAGGCCACAATCGTAAGATTAATATTTGTTTTATTTCCACAAATAACAGTAAATTAATATTATAATTTTATAGTAAAAGGGACTAAACCGCTTCAATAAAAGTTGAAAAGAATTCTGCTTTCGAAGGGCCGGGATTTAAGACAATAGATTTTATACATAAAACACTGGATTAAGAGCCTGATTAATTTCAGGCTATTTTTATTTAGTAAGCGGTGGTGGATGAAATAAAAGAAACGGTCGAAGCGAACGGTTCGTGGAGACACGAACCGTTCGCTAAGGTCAATGTGTTTCGAGTATACCAAAATATCTTGGACGGATTAATTAATGAGGCAATTCTATTATTGCCTCTGAGAAATTAAGTTTTTTAAATCGTTTAGATAATGGTGTGTCCAAGTCTAATTTTTTATCGTTAAATTCAACAATCTCCTTATCAAAATGCCAAGTGCCGAGATAAGTTAGTGAGTTATCTGCTACAGAAAAAGTGAATTGCTTGAGTTCATCTTTGCTGATTTGACCTGATTTGACTTTCTCATCTAAATCAGCCGTTGAAGCAATACCTTTATAAATTGGTTCTGTAAATATTTTACCACCATACCATTTGCTTTGTGTCCACCAATAATTTAAAATGGCATAGTTGCCTGGTTTAATGAAATAAATAAACGTATTTTCTTTTGTCGATTTTAATGCAGGCTTTACGGTGAAACTATACAGTTCTTCTGTATCCAGATTAATAATTTGTATCTCTTGCGCAAAACCACCGCTGCTAAACCCTAGCCGCTGAATAAAATTACCATACATAATTGCCTTGCCCGGCCCTATGGTACTGTTATAACTTAGCTTGTTAAGCAATTTGAACTTCTGACCATTTACGGACAATGCTAAAAGAATTAAAATTGTTGTGGCTAAATATCTCATAGTCTATCTTAGTATTTTAAAAGGTTTTATTTCTTCTCTAATGTAATATTTTTCACTTTGTCCAATACCAGTTTCTTTTCATCCATTGATGCGCAGAATCTGGCTTTGCCATACTTAAAAAATGTAAATAAAAATTTGAATTTCTGCATAAGTCGTTATCCTTTTTTACCGTACAATTGTTAATATAAATTGTTGTATCGTTTAAAATTGCACCTTTAAAAGTTGTGTTTTTAAACCCACCACCCCTTAGGTGTAAAAAAATTTGAACTTCAATATTTTTATTAATAATCTTATAGCCACCAGCATGTTTTCTATTAGGCCAATACTTGTTTTCATCATTAATGCATTTAAATACAGAGTCAATAAGCATTTCTTTAGTTATGTTTTTAAAATCATCTACTATGTATGTTACATATTTTAGAACAACTCCATTTTCATAAAAATAATAAATACCAAATACTTTTCTTTGAGAAATAGAATCCGCAATTTGAAAATACATACCATTTAGCTTTATTGGTGATAATGGCATTTTTTGCACTTTTTTATGAGGCTTTGCAGTAAAATTATTTACATTAAATGTGCAAGAATAAATTAATATCGAAAAATAGAAAATAATAAAATATTTCATTTTTAATATTATTTAATAAAAGTAAGTAAATGGGTTAGCATTGCTATAATGTACAAAACCCCTCGCCTTAGTTCGTGTCTCCATGAACCATTCGCTTTAATCACCGTCAAATAACTAATAAAATATTCATCTCATATTCGCTTAAACCGCTTCGATAAAAGTTGAAAAACGATTTTCTGCTGAAGGGCTGGCGGATGGGCAGGAGTACCCCACAACGGAGCGAAGCGGAGAGAGGAGTACTACAGACAGCCGCAACAAATGATCAATAGAATTCCTTCAGCCCAAAGCCCCAAATTTTTATTTACCTAAACGATATCAACGAAGTCATCGGATACCTTAACCCTGTATAACCCATCATATCTACCTTTATTGTACCAACAGATATGGGGCTTTCTACTCTTAATATTACATGGTTTGGATCGTCGCTTACCCATGCGGTCATTTTTTCGCCACCTTCAAAAATAGTTCCTTTAATAAGCAATGGTTTAAATTTTATGGCATTGAATTTTCCATACTGGGTTTTAATTTTTTCTTTACCCATGTAGCGTATGTAGAGGTGAAAAATTTCATCGTCTAAAAACATATCAAAAGGAATTTTATCGCCGGGTTTGTATTTGTTCCAGTCAATGTTTCTTGCATAATACATAGCACTCACCACATCCTGCATACAATCGGTAATTTTAAAAACACCATTGGTACTTACAGCTGTATTTGCCGTTTGGTTAAAGGTGACATTGTTGTAAATTTTATGCCCACCTTCATCTACATTTCTTAAAAATTTTATGGGAGACATGGTAGCAGTATCAATGTAACTCTCATAACGATCTCTCACTTTAAAAAAGTTATCAAAGAATGGATATGTTTTTCCTTCGCCTACACAATGGTAAACGGGCTTACCATTAAAGCGTTGCAATGCTGTAGTAAATGTTGCTTCTCCCGCAGCTATATAAGCACCCATGGCATTGTAATAAACCTTCATTATTAATTTTTCGCCCGGCAAAAATGATTTGTTTTTAATACCACAGAATTCGCCTTTTTGTGCAAACGAAAAAGCAGTAAAAAATGAACATGCAATGAAGAGGTAAATTTTTTTTGTAGAGTTTCTCATTTGTCTTTTAAAATTTTAATTCCTAAAATCAGTAAGCTTCCTATAATTGCCGGTATTACTAAGTTGATTATCCAGATGCCAAAAGATGCTGCCTGTATGCCCAAGAGATTGTTGCTGTATAATTGCAAAATCTCTAAA
Source organism: Ferruginibacter sp. (assembly GCA_031398005.1). Lineage (GTDB taxonomy): Bacteria > Bacteroidota > Bacteroidia > Chitinophagales > Chitinophagaceae > Ferruginibacter. The sequence goes on along the minus strand of JANNMO010000026.1, from coordinate 118,289 downwards.
CTTGCAGCGGCTCTTATTGGTAGTTCTGTAAAGCCGATGGTAGGCGCTATTGCCATTACCAAATAAAAAACCGTTAATAGCCTAAAACATGTAAAAAAACTTATCTGCACCTGCATTATTTGCAAGAGCAGAACGAATTGCAAAATAAAGACCATGTATCGTAAAAATGATAAAAACAAAATTCTTAACAATTGTTTACGTGAAAATGTATTTAACAATATGATATGTGCGGAGAGTTTTTTTAAAAATTTTACATTGCTCAAAACTTTTACAATGAGCCCTACCCTAAAATAAATAAGTATAAGAAACACAGCAGCAGAGCCACTTATGTACAATAAAATATCAGCAGTGTATGCCGGTAGCGAATTGAAGATTTGCGCATTATGGTTAAAATATTTTAAATAAATTAGTCCACCTGTACCCATTAATACGGTCACAAAAAGCTGGCTTATACTACCAAGAATAGTTAATGGAATAGCGTCTAATCTGTTTTCTTCTTTCACATACAAAATACGACCGCCATACTCGCCTACCCTGTTTGGTGTGAGCATGGTGATACTGCAACCGGCAAAAACACTTTTAAAAGCATTGGCAAAAGATAATCTTTCCAGTGGTTGTAAAAGTAACTGCCATTTGCGTGCTTCTAAACCCCAGTTTAACAACATTAATAAAAATGAAAACCACAGTGCAGGGTTAGAGAAACTTCCTTTAATCTGGTTCCACCTGTTTGCAAGATCTGGCTGGTGGGCAATCTGTTTATACAAACTCCATGAAAGAAACAGGAATATTAAAGGACCAAGAAACCAGTTGAATAATATTTTAATACTTTTGCTCAGATAATAATTTTGGTAAAAATAGCGTCCGTATTGCAAAAGTCAACAAAAATAATTTTAGGGATAGATCCGGGTACAATTGTAATGGGCTACGGTATCATTTTAGTAAAAGCAAAAACAGTGTCGTTGATAGATATGGGTGTTTTAAAATTATCATCTAAAGAAGACGCCTACCAAAGGCTGGAGAAAATACATAGCAAAGTAACTTCTATTATACTGGAATATAAACCAACATGCTTTGCCATTGAAGCTCCTTTTTTTGGTAAAAATGTACAAAGTATGCTTAAACTTGGCAGGGCACAGGGTGTTGCTATAGCTGCGGCTATGCAGGCAGGTTTGACGGTTACGGAATATTCTCCCAAAAAAGTAAAGCAGTCAATAACCGGAAACGGAAATGCAGATAAACTACAAGTGTCAAAAATGCTACAGTCTATTTTAAAATTTGAAGGAGAACACACCTGGCTGGATGCTACGGATGCACTAGCAGTGGCCTTGTGTCATCATTTTCAACAAAGCAATGTATTGGCTGCTGCGGGCGGCGGTAAAAATGACTGGAAAAGTTTTATAGCTAATAACCCGGGAAGGGTGAAAATTAAAATTTGATTTCGCAAACCTATAAGGTTTTAAAAATCTTATAGGTTTAGCAAAATTTTCTCCTGTATTTCTTTCATTTCTTCTGCAGGCACTTTCAATTTTTCTCTGGTAAAGTTTAAATCGTCCGCTGTATTCATAGGTACCAAATGAACATGTGCATGTGGCACTTCAAGCCCTATAACACTAATCCCACAACGTTTACAATCAAATGACTTTTCGATGGCACTTGCAATTGATTTTGAAAACAATAATATTTCAGATAAATAATTATCGGGCAGACTGAACAATTTATCAACCTCCAATTTAGGCACCACCAATACATGTCCTTTTACCAAAGGAAACACATCTAAGAAAGCCAAAAAATAGTCGTTCTCTTTTATTTTGTAAGATGGTATTTCGCCGGAAATGATCTTTGAAAATATAGACATGATAATAATTTTAATGGAAATAAAAAACCCGCTACTTAATGAAGCAACGGGTTGTAAGTTCAGTAATTTTATTTAAATAGAAATATCTACTACTTCAAATTTTAATATTCCTGCAGGCACGTTTACTTCTGCAATATCTCCTTTTACTTTACCCAATAAACCTTTTCCAATAGGTGATGTTACAGAAATTTTTCCCAGTTTTAAATCTGCTTCATTTTCTGAAACTATCTGGTAAGTGACTGTTTTTTTAGTACCTAAATTTTTAAGGGTAACTTTTGTGAGTATGCTTACACGGCTTGTATCTATGGTGCTTTCATCTAAAATTCTTGCAGTAGAAATTACACCTTCCAAGTTATTAATTCTTGCTTCCAATAAACCTTGTGCTTCTTTTGCAGCATCATACTCTGCATTTTCTTTAAGATCACCTTTTTCTCTAGCTTCGGCAATGGCAGCACTGGCAGCAGGCCTATCCACCGTTTTCATACGGTGCAATTCTACCTGTATTCTATCAAAATTTTCCTGTGTTACATAATTTGTTTCTGACATAAAAAACGGTTTGAGTTTTACTAAAAAAAATACAACGCTCTGTTTTTGCGGAGCGTTGTACAAACACAAATATAGTGAAAACTGATGTAGATAATTATCTATTATTACTCAATTTTTAAAGCTTCCAATTTAGCTATCAGTACCTCGCTCATCTTTAAAAAAGCTTCTTTACTATAGCCGGCAATATGCGGCGTTATAAGTACATTGTTCTGTTGCAAAAGGTATTCCATTTGCGCTTTCTCAATTTCTGAAAACGTTTCCATTTTTTCATTCTCCAAAACATCTAATGCAGCACCACTAATTTTATTTTCTTTTAAAGCATTTATTAAAGCATTCGTTTCTATTACATTACCTCGTGAAGTGTTGATTATGATGGGCTTATTTTTTAGCTTATCAAAAAATTCATCATTTGCCATATGCATCGTTTCATCGCTCAATGGTACATGAAAACTAATAACGTCTGCATATCTACAAATTTGATCTAAATCTGCCTCTCGTATAAATTTTCCGCCAAAGCCCAGCTTATTGGTATCATACCCAAGCATGGTAACATCAAAACCGGATAATAGTTTTGCAAAGGCAGTTCCAGTATTTCCGTATCCAATAATCCCAATTGTTTTACCACTTATTTCTATTCCTCTGTTTTCATCTCTTAACCAATCTCCGCTTTTTACTTCATTGCAACTTTTTATTATTTTATTGGTAAGAGATAATAACATGCCTAATGCATGTTCGCCTACTGCGTTTCTATTTCCCTCCGGACTACTAATGCACGCAATATTTTTAGAAGCAGCATAATCTGTATCTATCAATTCCATCCCGCTACCAAGCCTGCCAATCCATTTAAGATTAGTAGCTGCATTAATAATTGTTTTGTCAATTTTTAGGCGAGTAGTTACGACCAACCCTTTTACCTCTCCTATCTTTTCTAAGAGGGATTCGTAAGTAATTTGTGGGTCGTACAATACTTTACCTCCTTGCTTTTCAAAAGTTTCAATTAGGTATGGATGTACATTTGCGGTGATTAAAATCATATTAAATAATTGCAGTTACACTTATTTCTACATTCACATTTTTGGGTAATCCTTTTACAGCTACCGTTTCTCTAGCAGGAAAATTAGATGAAAAATATTTACCATAAATTTCATTCACTTCTCCAAACAAACTCATATCGCTTAAAAAAATAGTGGTTTTTACTATATGCTCAAAGCCTGCTCCTGCTTCAGCCAATATAGCTGCAATATTTTTCATCACCTGATTTGCTTCCTGATCAATGTTTTCCATCATCAATTCACCGGTGGAAGGATCGATGGCAATTTGTCCTGAAACAAACAACATATTGCCTGCTTTTATTGCTTGATTATATGGACCAATGGGGGCCGGAGCTTTATCTGTTTTAATTATTACTTTATCCATTACTAATTATTTTTTATTAAGCAAATATATCCTCTTTATAGCACGTATTTTTGCCCAAAATTTTAGAATGAAATATGTTGTAATTGGTAATAATGAAATATTTAATGAGTTAATGAGTAATTTACCTGAGATAAATTGGGTGTATGCAGAAAATATTACAGCGTTATTTTCCAATATAGATGGGGATGCTTTTTTTGATTTAAACGAAAACAGTTCTGTTGATTATAGCGCAGTTACACAACCTGTTTTTGTAAACAGTATGGTAAAAACATTATCAGCATTAAATGCAGGTAAAAATATTATAAGAATAAATTTATGGCCAGGGTTTGCAGAAAAACAGTTGTGGGAAATTGCAGGTGAAATAAACATGGAAGCTGCTACAGTTTTAAAAAATTTACAAAAAAAATATATTACAGTAAATGATGAACCTGGTTTTGTGAGCCCACGAATTATATCCATGATAATTAATGAAGCATACTTTGCAAAAGATGAAAATGTAAGTACCGAAAATGATATTGATATTGCCATGAAGCTTGGCACAAATTATCCTTACGGTCCTTTTGAATGGTGCAGAAAAATAGGCGTGAAAAAAGTGTATGATTTATTGGAAAAATTGGCTGAAACTGATAAAAGATTTACGCCTGCTGTAGGGTTAAAAAATGAAATTAATAATCTATAATGGCAATTATAATTAACCTAGATAGTACTTTAGAAAATGCATCCGTTAGTGTGGCGAAAGATGGAATTATTTTAATGGAACAAAATAATGATGTTCAAAAAGAACATGCTGCATTTTTGCATGCCGCTATTAAAAGCCTTCTTTTAAAATTAAATATTTCTATAAAGAATATTGATGCAATAGCTACCACTATTGGGCCTGGGTCATATACAGGTTTAAGAGTATGCCTTGCTGCAGCAAAGGGTTTGTGTTATGCATTAAATAAACCACTCATTACCATTGGAACTTTAGAAGCAATGGCTAAAACATGTATTACAGATTTTAGAAAGGAAAAAGATGTTCTTTTTTGCCCCATGATTGATGCAAGAAGAATGGAAGTTTACACATCCTTATATGATCATAATTTGAAGGAAATTATAGCCCCACATGCTGAAATTATTAATGAAAATTTTTGTTCTAATTATTTGAAGAATACTAAAGTTTTATTTTTCGGAAATGGTATGCAAAAATTTAAAAACATTCATCTTCCAGGCAATTCAATATTTACTAGTATTGATACAATTAATGATGCAATAAATTTACTATCGTATGACAAATTTTGTGGGGAAAATTTTGCCGATATAGTGAAATCATCGCCTCTTTATACTAAAGAATTTTATAATTTGTAAAAAATAACTCATCAATCTTTTAACATATTTGAACTAAGTTATAAGCACAACAATTCATATATTTGCAGTGTTCAAATTGTTCAAGCATTTTAAAAAATCCAAGTAAAGTTATGATTGCAACTCAAACTGAAGGGCAGGTTAAATCTGCTCTCGACTCATCAGACAATGTCCTTAAAATTAATTACCACAACTTAAAAAAAGCAGCACTTGTATTGAGAGCGCTGAACCATAAGTTGAGACAACAAATTCTTACATTGGTTGAAACTGAAAAGAAAATTACGGTGACTGAAATCTATGTTCGCATGCGTTTAGAGCAATCTGTTGCATCGCAACATTTAGCTATTTTACGCAGAGCAGGAATTGTAAGTACACAGCGTGATGGAAAATTTATTTACTATACTGTTAATTACAAACGTATAGATGAAATTACAAGTTTAGTAGATGATTTAGTAGCCTAGTTTTAAAACAAAAACATTAAAACGTTCCAAATTTTCGGAACGTTTTTTTTATGCCTCAAGATTATTCTTTCCTTAATTTTTTTATGTACCGTTAGCTATTAATAAAATAAATAATTTATATAACCATTAACCATGTTATAGTATGAAATGAAAGATTTACAATTTCAATTGATTTAAATTGCAGCCAGAAAATTAAAAATATGTTTATAAAACAATTATATACTACCTGTTTAAGCGAAGCAGCTTATTATATTGAAAGTGAAGGCGAGGCTGTAATCATAGACCCGCTGCGAGATATTGAGGCTTATATATTAATGGCAAAAGAACGGAATGCTACTATAAAATATATTTTTGAAACACATTTTCATGCAGATTTTGTAAGTGGGCATATTGATCTTAGTAATGCTACAGGTGCACCCATCATTTTTGGCCCCGGCGCAAAAACAAATTTTAAAATTGAGAATGCCGTTGATGGGCAAATTTATACTATTGGCAAACTGAATTTAAAGGTGATTCATACACCCGGTCATACTTTAGAAAGCACTTGCTATTTATTAAATGATGAAACCAATAAACCACATGCCATTTTTACCGGCGATACTTTATTTGTAGGAGATGTGGGAAGACCCGATTTAAGCAGTGGCGACCTTAGCAGCGAAGAACTTGCAGGAATAATGTACGATACACTAAAAGAAAAGATACTCCCTTTACCAGATGATATTATTGTGTACCCAGCTCATGGCCCTGGTAGCAGTTGCGGAAAAAGTTTAGGGCCAAATACTTTTAGCACTATGGGTGAAGAAAGAAAAACAAATCATGCTTTGCAGCCTCAGAGTAAAGAAGATTTTATAAAATCTGTAACCACCGGTTTAAATACTCCTCCTGTTTATTTTGCTATCAATGCTGCTATAAACCAAAAAGGATACGATGCGTTAGAAGAAGTAAAAGCAAGAGCAAATGTGGCATTGACTACAGAACAAATTAAAACACTTTCAAGCCAGGATGATGTAATTGTTTTGGATACAAGACCGGCATCAGAATTTACGGAAGGCTTTATTGCCGGTTCAATTTTTATTGGGCTGGAAGGTCGCTTTGCAGAATGGGCAGGAAGCCTTTTACCTTTTGATAAAAAAATTATTTTAGTTACTCCCATTGGAAAAGAAGAAGAAACAGTAGTAAGACTTGCAAGAGTTGGTTTTGATAAAATGAGTGGTTATTTAGATGGTAGTTTTGAAGCTTGGAAAAATGCAGGTGAAAAAGTAGATATGATTATTGATGTAGAGCCAGATGAACTTGTGATGGATATGCCACACGACCCCAATTTAATTGTGGTAGATGTGCGTAGAGAAACAGAATATGCCGATGGGCATTTAAAAGATGCTGTTAATTTACCACTGAGCGATATGACGGATGTGGCACTGCTGGCTCAGTTTGAAGAAAATGAAAATATTTATGTGCATTGCGCAGGTGGTTATAGAAGTGTAATTGCATTATCTATTCTTAAAAAAGAAGGCATACACAATGTGCGAAATGTAATGGGCGGTTGGGCAAAATTAAAAGAGGAAGAAGGAATAGAAATTAAAAAAGAACCAAGCGTACTTAACTAAAAATTAAAAACCGAATCTGAAATTCGGTTTTTTTATGCTTATGGTTGAGGAATATTATCTATCCATTTTTTACTATAAATATCCTGCCATTCAAATTTCCAACGACGGTGGCTCCATAAATATGTTGATGGATTTTTGGTAATGCAATCTTCTAAAAAATCTCTATAAAGCCGAGTAACTTCTCCGTTGCTAAATGTAGCTGCATTTTCTGTTATCACTTTGCAAGCAATATGATAATAACCTCTTTTTACCCTAATAATATTTACAAAAACTACCGCAGTTTTGTATCGCATAGCTCCTTTTTCAGGCCCGGTTTGAAATGGTGCCGGTCTGTTTAAAAAATTTAACCAATATCCTTTTTGTACATTATCAGGGTTTTGGTCTGCAATTAATCCCAATGCATACTGCTTCTTCATTAATTGCGGCATCATGCTCTGGTACTTATTTCTTTCCACCATGGTGGCGCCAAATTTTGTTCTTATTTTTAAAAATAATCTTTCCAGTGGTTGAGATGAAATGCGCATATAAACCGCCAGCCATGGTATAGTAAGTTTTTTAGAAATAGCCAGGCTCGCAAACTCCCAGTTTATCTGATGCCCACTATGAAACTGAATGTTTAAACCTTTATCAATTAGCTTTTGTACATCCTCAAACTCTATAGTAACTCGTTTATCAAAGGTTTTTGTACTTAGGCTTAAAGATTTTATGGTTTCAATAAAATTATCAATAAGGTTCTGGTAAAAATTTTTTCTAATTAATTCTCTTTCTTCCGCTGACTTATTGGGGAAAGCAAATTGCAAATTTTCGGCTACAATTTCTTTTCTATACCCTACAATATGGTAAAGAATAAAAAACAAAAAATTACTTATACCGTATAAAATAAAAAAAGGTAATAATGAAAAAAGATACAATATGCCGTACAATAAATAATACATGCGCTTTTATTAAACCCCAAAGATAATTTAGTGTAACAATTATAGATTATGAAATATTATAAAATGGTATTCTGTAAAATTTTCTGTTTGTGAGGGTAATCTGTATTAAAATGCAGCCCACGGCTTTCTTTTCTAAGTTCTGCACTTTTAATAATTAAATAGGACACAGTAATCATATTTCTAAGTTCACACAATTGTGGCGATACCTCTGTTTGCTCATACAACTTTTCTGTTTCCTCATGCAATAAATCTATACGTCTATCTGCTCTTTGTAATCTTTCATTGTTTCGTACAATACCAACATAATCGCTCATTAGCAATTTCATTTCTTTTAAGCTCTGCGTAATCAAAATCATCTCTTTGGGAGCTGTTGTTCCCGCCGTATTCCAATCAGGAAAAGCCCCCCCGCCCCCCGTAGGGGAGATAAGGGTTTGAAATACTTTAACGGTATCAACAAATGCCCTGTGAGCAAAAACCATTGCTTCTAAAAGTGAGTTGCTTGCCAGCCTATTTGCGCCGTGCAAACCTGTACTTGCACATTCTCCTGCAGCATATAAATTTTTAATAGAGGTGTGTGCAAAATCATCTGTTTTTACACCGCCACAACTATAATGCGCCGCAGGAGAAACTGGTATCATGTCTTTTGCCACATCCACCCCTATGCTTAAACATTTTGCATAAATATTGGGGAAATGTTCTTTAAATTTTTTCTGGTCCATGTGCTTGCAATCAAGATAAACGAATTCAGTACCGTTTATTTTCATTTCATTATCTATGGCTCGTGCTACAATATCTCTTGGTGCAAGGTCTTTTCTTTCATCATATTTTTCCATAAAAGCCTCGCCATTTGCATTGCGCAAAATACCACCATCACCTCTCACCGCTTCTGTTATTAAAAACGAATGTCCACGCACACCAGCCTCATATAAAGCCGTTGGGTGAAACTGTATAAACTCAATATTTTCTATTCTACCTTTAGCTCTGTAAACCATTGCCACTCCATCTCCCGTAGCTATTGCAGGGTTGGTTGTGCTTCTATAAACCTGTCCATTACCGCCAGTTGCCAGCATTGTAATAGAAGCCACTATTTTTTCAATTTTATTGTTTCCAAGGTTCAGAACATACACACCATAACATTCAATATCTGGGGTTGATTTTGTAACCAAATATCCGAGGTGATGTTGTGTAATAATATCCAACACAAAACAATGACTGATCAATTCAATATTGCTGCATTTTTTAATTGCTTCCAATAAAGCTCTCTCCATTTCTTTACCCGTAACATCTTTGTGGTGCAAAATTCTGTTTTCGCTGTGCCCACCTTCTTTGCCGAGTTTATAATCGCCTTCCGGGTCTCTGTCAAACTGTGCGCCCCAAGCAATTAATTCATTTATTCTTTCCACACCTTCTTTCACTACAATCTCCACCACATGCGGGTTACAAAGCCCATCGCCTGCTATCAAAGTATCTTCAATATGTTTTTGAAAACTATCATGGTCAAAATCAGTTACACCAGCAATACCGCCTTGTGCATATTTTGTATTGGTTTCATCGCTCTGTGTTTTGGTAAGAATAGTTACTTTTTTATCAGGCATTTCCTGCGCAGTTTTAAGCGCATACGTAAGCCCTGCTATACCCGAACCAATTACAAGAATATCTGTTTGCATGTAATAATATTTTTATCTCTGTAGATTTTTTTTGAGATCATTTGGGGCTTTGAGCAATGATTACTTCCTCAACATTTGTTCGGGCTTCTTCGGCTACGGTATTTTTTATCCAAATATGCCTTTGGCATTTGTATAAAAAACACTTCCCTTAGTCACCCGCAGCCCTTCATCATTAAATCTTCTTTCAACTTTTATCTGCTGCTCTGTTGCGGCAGGCGCTACCTTATGTTTTTATTTTTGGCTTCTACTAAGGTTAAACACATCAAAATTTTTAAATTATTTCCAAATAGTAATCTAACCATTTTTACATTTTCGTATCTTCAAACACTATCCAATTAGCACATTAGCACATTAGCACATTAGCACATTAGCACATTAGCACATTAGCACATTAGCACATTAGCTAATTGACGCCGCCTCAATCCACACCCCACTCTCTTTCAATAAATTTATCAATTCGTCTACTGCTACTTCGCTGTTTATATTTTTCTTCACCACTTCTTTACCCCTGTATAAAGTTATTTTTCCTACGCCGCTGCCCACATAACCAAAATCTGCATCAGCCATTTCCCCTGGACCATTTACAATACAACCCATCACTGCAATCTTCAGCCCTTTTAAATGATTGGTTACGTTTCTTATTTTACTCGTCGTTTCTTGCAGGTCAAACAAAGTTCTGCCACAGCTTGGGCAACTAATATATTCTGTTTTAGATATGCGGGTACGCACTGCCTGCAGAATTGAAAAAGAAGTATTGTTTAAAAACTGATAGTTGTTTGTTGCAGCTAAATACGTTCTGCCACTTACTTTGTCATTTACGATTTGAGATGGGTCGTTTATCAACCATATTCCATCACCCATACCATCTAATAATAAACCACCGGCAGTTGCACTAAATTCTATCAACTGTGCATCAATGGTACTTTTCATGCTCTCCACCGCAATTACAATGGGACAATTTATTTTTTGGTTTGTTATTTCATTTATAAACATCCGCATTTGCTGCATAGCATTTTTCTTTGCTGAATAAATGCACAGCACCACATTATTTTCTTCTTGTAATTTTTTTATCAATGCTGCATTATCATCATCTACACAAACAGAAATAAAATTTAAAACTGCATGTTTCTTTTCTGCAGCTAAAAATTCATATGGAGTAAATAAAGGGAAACATTTTTTTTCATCAGTCACTGCAACATTCCACACTTTGGAATTGCAAATAAAATTTAATGTACCCGGCAAAGCAAAGTCAATTAATTTATCTGCTGTGTAAATATAATCTGCAGCCGCATCGGCAATATTCCATTTATCTGTAGCTCCATCATACCTATATCCAATAACCGTTAAGTCAACAGCAGCAATGGTTTTAGCCATCATAAAATCTGCCATTACTATTGGTACATTTTTACCCCCTACATTATTTACCGGCAAAGTATTTCTCCGTCCATATTCAAAAGGCGAATAACAAAGCTTAAAATCAGAATAATTATCTTTTTCAATCAAAGCTTCCATTAAAGTTCCCCCTTCGGGGGTCAGGGGGCTGTATCTCTCCACCAAATCCTTACAAACAGGCACTTCAAATTCTGGGTCTTCTGTTAAACTCACTCTTATCGTATCACCAATCCCATCTTCCAGTAAACTACCAATTCCAATGGCAGATTTTATTCTTCCATCTTCCCCATCACCAGCCTCCGTTACACCTAAATGCAGAGGATAGCATTCACCAAATTCTTCCAGCATATGTGTAATGAGTAATCGGTAAGCCTGCACCATCACCAGAGGATTACTGCTCTTCATGCTAAGAATAATTTCATGGTAATTTTCTCCTCGTGCAATTCTTAAAAACTCCATTGCACTTTCCACCATTCCAATAGCAGTATCACCATAACGACTCATTATTCTATCGCTAAGACTACCATGGTTTGTTCCTATTCGCATAGCTGTTCCATGCTCTTTACAAATTAAAACCAATGGGGTAAAACGTTCTTTTATTCTATCTATTTCCTCCGCATATTCAGAATCGGTATATTCTATTTGTTCAAACTTTTTCTTATCTACATAATTGCCTGGGTTCACCCTTACTTTCTCCACAATTTTTGCTGCAATTTCTGCAGCATTTGGGGTAAAATGAATATCTGCAACCAATGGAGTGTGGTAGCCAAGTCTGCGCATCTCATCTTTTATAACAACTAAATTTTCAGCTTCATTTTTAGATGGTGCTGTTATACGAACAAGCTCTGCACCTGCTTCTATACAGCGTATGGTTTGTGCAACAGTGGCCACTGTATCCATCGTGTCAGTGGTGGTCATAGTTTGTATCCTTATTGGATTATTACCCCCAATAATAAGGTTACCTACTTTTACTTCTCTTGTTTTTAACCGCTTATATGTTGAGAGAGATTCGCAATATGAATTCATAATATTTAAGTCAAAAAAGAGTGAGTGGTTATAATTGTTAATTTTAAAAGCAAATCTTAACATTTTCTATTTGCTTTAAATTAAGATTATTATGCGGTAAAGGTAAAAAATAAAGGGCAAAAAAAATCCTGAACAGTTACCTATTCAGGATATAAATAAGGCGCAATCTCTTACTGCTTTACAATAATTCTAGTATCTATAATTTCTCCCTTTTCATTCACAATACGCATACTGTAGTTCCCTGTTGCTAACTGGATCATGTTTACCAAGTTTACTCTTTCAGTAATTGATTTTTGTATTACCATTACTCCTTTTGTATCATAAAATTGTAATAGCAATCTTGTATTTTGAAGAATCGGTTGAGCTACCGTAATATTCAGGTTATCCTTAACTGGATTAGGATAAGTTACAATGGTACCTTTTGCATTAAATAAAATTTTTACAATTGCGCTGTATTCATAAGCTCCATTTTTATCTACTTGCTTTAAGCGATAATAATTTGCACCGTTTGCAGGATTTGTATGTAAAAACTCATAATTAGCCAATGTATTACTTTGTCCTTTTGCTGAAACTTTTCCTATTTTAATAAAGTGTATTCCATCAGTACTATGTTCCACCTCAAAATAATCACTGTTAATTTCCTGCGTAGTAATCCATTTGGTTAATACTGAATTTTCCTGTGCTTTAGCACTAAATTCCAGTAAGGTAACAGGCAATACAATATTTGTAAAATCTACCATTCTTACTGTTGTTAAACTCCAGTCATCCAATACCCTTATAAACAAATTTTGTTTTGTACTAGAAAAACTATTTGGTACCGGTACACTAAAAGCAAAATTTGTTAACTGTCCATTGTTGCCGCCGGGCACTGCAACGTTATTTGCATTACCAAAACCAGGATCATTATTCCAGAACCACTCCAGTTTTACAAACTGATCGGTTGGCGGTACAGGAAGTACAGTTTCATAATAAAATAAATGAGTGTTGGTTAAACTCCACTTTCCGTTTGCGTCCTTTACACGAATGTATAATCTGTGCAAACCTCTTTGTAGTAATGTTGCTGCAAAATTAAAATTCTGAATAATTGTTTGCGCCTGTGGCGAAACGGTAAATGCAGTTCCTGATCCAACACCGGGATCGCTATCAACATAATATTCTGCCGCAACAATATTTGGGATTGGGTTATTAATTACCGGCTCCTTGTAAAATAATTGTGGCGTTGATAAATTCCATTTTCCATTTGCATCCCTCGTGCGTACATACAGATAATGTAAACCGTTTGTAAGTGCAGTTATATTTCCGGAAAAATTAAAATTAATATTTTGCCCGGCAGTAACTACTGCCGCTGTTGCATTTCCAAAACCGGGGTCCATATCAAAAAAGTATTCAGCAGAAGTTATATTTGGAACAGGATTATTCAATACCGCTTCTTTGTAAAATAATTGAGGGGTAGATAAACTCCATTTTCCGTTTACATCCCTTGTACGAACAAATAAATTATGTAAGCCATTTGTAAGCGATGTAATATTTCCTGCAAAATTAAAAGTGATTGTTTGCCCCGCTGTAACAGTTGCGGCTGTTGCGGCTCCAAAACCCGGATCAGTATCAAAAAAATATTCTGCAGATGTAATGTTTGGTATAGGATTATTAATTACTGCCTCTTTATAAAATAGTTGGGGTACAGATAAACTCCAGTTGCCGTTTGCATCTTTTGTGCGTACAAATAAATTATGTAGCCCGTTTGTAAGCGAAGAAATATTTCCTGCAAAATTAAAAGCGATAGTTTGCCCTGCAGTAACACTTGCTGTAGTTGCATTTCCAAACCCTGGGTCTGTATCAAAGAAATATTCTGCTGATGTAATATTTGGTATTGAGTTATTTATTACAGCCTGCTTGTAAAATAATTGGGGCGTTGATAAACTCCACTTTCCGTTAGCATCTTTTGTTCTTACAAAAAGATTATGTAACCCATTTGAAAGCGATGCAATGCTTCCGGTAAAACTAAAAGTTACAGTTTGCCCAGAGGTAATAGTTGCTGAAGTTGCAGCTCCAAAACCAGGGTCGGTGTCAAAAAAATATTCAGCCTCTGTAATATTCACAACGGGGTTTGTAGTAGCTGCCTGTTTGTAAAATAGTTGAGGTGACGAAATGCTCCATTTGCCTGTAGCATCAAACGTGCGTACAAACAAATTGTGCAAGCCATTTGTAAGCGAAGATATATTTCCTGCAAAGTTAAAACCAACAGTTTGCCCAGCAGTTACTGTAGCCATTGTTGCTAATCCAAAACCGGGATCTGTATCGAAAAAATATTCTGCAGCTACTACATTTGAGATAGTATTTGCTGTTACAGTTTCTTTATAAAATAACTGTGAAGTTGTAACACTTCTACGATATATACTGTCTACTGCTCTTACATGCAGCGTGTGCAAACCTCTTGGCAGTGCAGCAATATTTGGTGTAAAATTTAAATTGCTAATGTTTACAGCAGAGGCGGCAACAGTAACCTGAGTTGCCTGACCAAACCCGGGATCTGTATCAAAAAAATATTCCAGATGATGAATTTTTTCAGTTGCCTGCGCAAAAGAATTGTTCACACTTAAAGAAATAAATAAAAGAATACAAATGATTGATTGTAAAAATATCCTTTTCATAATGAGTAAAATTGTAAAGTGGAAAATAGGGAGCAAAATATTTTATTGCTCCCTTAAATTTTACTATTAATTAATTATTTCCTTTTGCAGATACGGTTACACTGATAGTGGCAGCACCCGCTGTTATAGGCGCAATTGTTATAGCATAAATATTTGGCACCGGTGCTATACCGCTTAACTTATAAGGATAATCACCTGAAAATGCGCCAAGGTCGTTTCCATCTTTACCAATACCGGCAACAGTTGTAGTAGCACCAAGCTGGTAAAACCCATCTGATGATGCACCCCCTAAAAATGCAAATTGCGCAATAGTTTTAGTTGTATTTGCTGTACCGTAAGTTGTACCACTACCACTCATACCACTTACAAAATGATTTGCTTGTGTACCGGAATTATATTCCACATTGCAGTTTGTAAAACCGTTAGGATAGGCACCTTGGCTACTATGTGTTAAATTATTTACTACATAAAAACCTTGAAGATTAACTGGATTGTAAAATACACTTACAACATTGTTTTTAAAAATACCACTTACCCTGTTATCTAGATTAACACCATAAAAAGTAGGCACAATGATGTTGCCGTACATATTCATGTTTGTAACTAAACCTGTTCCGGTGTTATTTCTGATAATATAAATACCCCCGATATTACCACCAAAAACACATTGTCTCAAACTCATTCCATCAATATTTCCCGCAGTGTTGTTTCCAATTAAACATGATGTTGCAGCAAAATAACAGCGTGCTACCGTTAAATTGTTTACGCCCATATTTACATTACCCACTTCGCATCCATATACAAAAGAGGAAGCAGATGCGGCATTGTAAAAAGTAAGATCACCTGTCTTTGAACCGTAACTGTTGTTAACCTGAGTATTTGGATTTTGATTGAGAAAATATCCTGCACCAATAACGATTAACCGTTTAGTAAAAATGCAATTGCCGTAAGTGGTGGGGCTTTGCTCCAGGTGAATTGTATCTCCACTTAAAACGGAAGCATTGTCGTTTACTTGTTGCAGTGTTGTACTTGAAGGAAAATCTGAAACAATAGCTGGTACCGGATTATTACCATTGTTGTTTACTCGCCATATTTTTGCATTGGCGTTAAAATTAAAAACTGTAATTGCCATTAGTGTAATGGCTAATTTTGTAGATAATGCTTTCATGATTATTTTTTTTGATGTAAAAATAACATGGGGCAATTGCCATTCATATACCCAGCGCTGGGTATATTATCTACCAATCCTTCTCAGGCTTATTTGGCGATGCAGCATTTACCTTATGCAATTTATCCTGCAAATCTTTTTCTTTTTGCATTAATGCCTGTAGTTTTTGTTCAGCATCTTTTTGGGTTAGATTGCTTTGCTGGGGCTTAGGAGATTCATCATTTTTATCTTTATTGTCATCCTTTTTATTTTTATCCTTGCTGTTATTTTTATCTTGCTCGTCCTGCTTTTGTTTTTCTTCTTTTTGCTTTCTTAAGGCTATTTGTAAATTATGTCTTGCATCTACATTATTAGGATCTAGCTTCAATGCATTTTTGTAATTTACAATGCAATCTTGCAGCTTTTTATCATTTTGAAGCACTACCCCTTTGTTATAGGCTGCGTTACTTTTTTCAGCAGGCAATTTCATTGTAGCACTTGCTTTTTCGTAAGCATTTAATGCTTCTTCTTTTTTCTCTGTTTTGTATAATGCATTTCCTAAATTAAAATGTGCGGTAGCATTTGCATCATTTTTTTTAACAGCTACATCATAATTTTTAAGAGCGGTATTGTAATCCGTTTTTTTATACGCATCATTTCCGAGTTTAATATTTTCATTTTCAGATTGTGCATTTGCTGAGTAACCAGCAAAACATAATAGGATTGCAATAGCTTTCTTCATTTTTAAAAACTTGTTTTTTCTAACTTCTGCAATAAACAATTCTACCAGTAGCAATAACAAAGCAGCTCCTAATAAATATTGAAACCAGCTTTTATAATTTACCAAAGAATCATCGTTTACGCTTCTTGTTTCTAAGGTGGATAGTTTATCATATAATCCTGCAACTACTGCATCGGTATTTGTAAAAAGCTGGTACGCACCATTTCCTTTAGCAGCAATATCTTGCAGTGCTTGCTCATTTAATTTTGTAATAACCGTATTGCCCTCATTGTCCTTTTTTAATTCATTGGTGCTTGCATCCATTATAGGAGCACCTTGTGGCGAGCCAATACCAACTGTGTTTATTACAACACCTTGCTGTGCCATTTGCTCCGCAACTTTTAAGGCATTTTCATCATGGTCTTCACCATCACTTATTAGAATAACTGATTTATATTTTTTTTCTTTTGTATTAAAAGATGCATAACACATTTTTAATGCATCTCCAATTACTGTTCCCTGTGTGGGTACCGTTTCTGGCGTAGCAGCAGATAAATACATTTTTGCAGCAGAATGATCTGCAGTTAAGGGCATTTGCAAATATGCTTTACCGGCAAAAACAATAATACCTACTCTATCATTACTTAATTTATCTATCAGTTTATTCAAAAGTTGTTTTGCTCTATCCAGCCTATTAGGAGAAATATCTTGTGCAAGCATACTCTTACTTACATCTATTGCTATCATTACATCTATACCGTTCCTTTTTATTTGTGATAAACCTTGCGGACTGCGAAAGTTTGCTAAACTTAGTAAAATAAGTGCCATAGAAAATAGCACCAATAAAAATTTTTGGGGAAAAGAAGATGTTATATAATGCGAGGTAAGTTCTTTTACTAAGGCAGGGTCGCCAATTTTTTTAAAGGCGTTTTTTTTCTTTTGGCTTGCATAAAAGTATATACCGATAATGATAGGAATTAACAGTAATAACCACAGCAAAAATGTATATTCAAATGGAAGTCTCATGTATCCTGCAAATTAATGATTGAAAAAGCAGGGGTTGTTAAAAAAATAATAAACTGCTTTATCTTTTACCTTCAAAAAAACCATAGTGCTTTAAAATGTCTTTTGTTATGCCAATTCTTACAGGTTTCATATCAAAATTCCTTTCTTTTGACTTTACAAGCGTAGCAAAGAAATAAACGTGCCTATTTTCTTCAATCCAACCTACCATCCATCCTATAGCGTTATTTTGCTCATCAAAACCCCATCCTGTTTTATAACTCAATTTATATGCAGTATTATCTTCCTGCAACATTACATCTCTCACCGTCTGTTGTACACTTTTTCTAAAAGGAAGCTGGTCAAAGTACAATCTTTTCATTAATCCAATTTGTTCATCGGGAGAAATTTTAAGTTTATTGTTTAACCAAAATGAATCTAAAGCGCCGGTTATATTTTTATTACCATAAGAAACCGTATCAATGTATCTTTTCATTGTATCACTTCCTATTCGGCGAGCCACTTCTTGGTAATATGCTACGTTACTTACTTTAAAGGCTTCTTTCATATCCATATCCTTATTCCAGTCTGCATTCCATCTTTTTACTCCATCCCATTTAATAACCATATTTTCATCTAGAATTCTTCCTGTTTCTAAACCTATTAATGAGTTTACAATTTTAAAGGTGGATGCTGGGGTGTATCTTGTAGTGTCCATCGCCATATTATAAACAGTTATTGAACCATTGCTGTTGTCCATCATGGTAAAACATCCTTCCACATTTCTACTATCAAAATATTTTTTTAAGTCATTGTCAATTTTAGCTTTTTTTAAAGAGCAGGAAGATATAAATATTATAGAGAGTAATAGTGTGGATGTAATTCGTATCATGTTAGTTTATTAATACTTTAATAAAATTATTTTTTTGTTTTGATGTGTTCAGCTGTTGCTTCCAAGGCTTCATAAAACTTTTCTCCAAATTTTCTAACCAGAGGTTCTTTCAAAAATTTATAAACAGGCACTTTCAATTTTTTTCCCAATGTACATGCAGCTTTGCAATGATCTTCACGAGGTTCATAATTTGCAAATTCTGTAATACCATCCTTACTTTTTTTTACAATTACCGGAAATAAATGACAACTAATCGGCTTTTTCCAAGTCGTTTTACCATCCAGGTATGCCTGTTCTATTCCACACTTTACTATTCCATTAGCATCAAATATTCCATACACACAAAGTTTACTATTTATAGTGGGTGTTACCCAACCAAATTCTTTATCATATACATATCTTCCCTGCTTATTTATTTCATCAATACCCTCTTTACGCAAATAAGGAAGTACTGCTGAAAAAACTTCATCTACTTTCATAAGTTCTTTTGTATCTAATGGTGCACCTGCATCACCATCTACGCAGCAAGCCCCTTTACAGCTTGTGAGGTCGCACACAAATTGGTCGTTAATAATTTGATCACTCAATAAAACATTGTCAATTGCTATCATTGCTGCAAAAATACGTGTTAAAAAATAAGATGAAATTACAATACTAGATAGCTGGTAAGTGAGTAGGAAAATTTCCTTTTTTGGTAATTAAAGCGGTTTCCATTTAAATGTACTTATTAAATGATCTATATCTTGTTGAATAAAATCAACCACCGGTTTTACAGAATCTGCATTGGGAGATGCGTAAAAGTATAGAGCGCCTCTAATAAAATTTTTAGTGGTATCTGTCATAAAAAACTGGCGTTGGGTAGCCGCATTTCCACCAAGTTTAAATAACAAACCACCTACATTATTGGCAGTTTTAAATAGACTGTCTTTTTTTGAAGTAGCTACATCATCATTTTTATTAGTAAGGTTAAATGCATCATTTATCATTTTATCATAAGCATTTACACCAATAGAATCTTTATAAGATCCATCTGCTTTTTTAATTTTATATAAAGCTTTGCCTCCAATTATTTTATAGCTTAAAAATATTTTCGCATTAAAATTTACAAAGTCAATATTTCTCCAAAAATCATTTTCAGGGTTGGTATCAAAATAAGTACTGTCTTTTACAATTTTTGCATAAACGGGGTATTCAAAGCTATATGGATAGCCCGGTTCATTAAATAAAGTATATTCTTTTTTAGGCAAATCAATTTTAAAATATCCGGTTTTTTTAGAAGTATAATTACTGTTACAAGCGGTTATAATAAATAATAGAACAATTAAGAAAAGCATGTTTTTTTTAGAGAAATAGTGCATCATTTGGTAAGATGGTGTATGAAATTATTATTGAGAGCTTTTTTTTATTCTTTCACTTTTTGTTTTATCAAAATCTTTACACTGTCAATTCTGTTTTTATTTATCTGTAAAGGGATGAATGAAAAATCACCAATATCCAGCACTTCATTTTCCTGCGGAAACTCTCCGGCAATTTCCAATACAAGCCCAGCCACAGAATCGCTTTCTCCTCTTACATTATCAAAAATTTCGGTTGATAAATTCATTGCTTTGCATGCATCGTTTATCATTAACTTACCTTCAAAAATATAAGTGTATTCATCTATTTTTTTGTTTACACTTTCTTCATCATCAAATTCATCTTTTATTTCGCCAATTATTTCTTCCATAATATCTTCCAATGTAACAATACCTGCTGTACCGCCAAATTCATCTACAACCACCGCAAAATGTATTCTTTTGGTTCTAAATTCCTGCAACAAATCTTCAATCAGTTTTTGTTCATGTACAAAAAACGCTGGTCTTGTAAGTATGTGCCAGTCGTAGTCTGCTGGCTCATCTATATGTGGTAGTAAATCTTTGGTGTGAAACATTCCCACTATCTCATCTAAATTATTTTTATAAACCGGTAACCTGGAATAATGTAAATCTTCAATTGTTTTAATAAGATCTTTTACACCAATATTAAATTCAATTCCATTTACATCTAGCCTTGTGCGCATTATTTGTTTTACGGGGGTATCGCCAAATTTCCTTATGCCTTTCAATATTTTTTTCTCTTCTATGGTAGCTTCATTATCTGGTAATAAATCTATTGCATGGTCTAAGTTTCCAGCATCTGGATCATTGTTTTTATCTGGCGATAATTTTTTTTCCAGTTTGTCGCTAAACCTCACCAACCTTTTGCTTAATCTATAAAAAATACTATTAAATATTTCAACCATTAGTGAGGCTGTAGAGGCAAACCATATTTTATTATGCGTAGCCCAAACCTTAGGTAATACTTCGGCAAAAAGTAAAATTAAAAAAGTAACAGAAACCACTTTTATTAAAAACTTTGGCCAAAAATCTAGTGCATATAAAGTGAGCCAGTCATCTATTAAAATGTTTGAAATAAGTATGATACCAATATTTACCAGGCTATTGGTAATAAGCATAGATGCCAACAAAGTTTTTGGCTGCTCCAGCAATGTAACTATTCTTCTAAACGAAGGCTGTTGTCGGGTTTTAAGTACGTTTATATCTTTTTGGTTAAGCGAAAAAAAAGCAACCTCACTTCCTGCTACTAAAAAGGAAAGTATAAATAATACAATTGCTGTAAAAATAAGTACACCAGTTACAGCTGGCACTATTTGTAAAAAATGTAGGGGCAAATTAAAAGTTGCCATTACCGAATGATATTCCAAAACAAATTATTTATGTAAACAATATTTAAGTGCAAGCACAAAAATTTTTCTTTAGAAAGGAAGACGTTCGTTTCCTGTTTCATCCAATGGTGGTGGTACATCATCTTCCGTAAAATTTGGTTCATCCACACCACCAGGCATTGTACCATCAGCTCTCTTATCCAACATTATTAGATTATCTCCTACTATTTCAGTTGCAAATTTTTTGTTGCCTTCTTTATCTTCCCAACTACGGGTTTTTAAACGCCCTTCTACATACACCAAACTCCCTTTGTGTAAATATTTCTGTGCAAGTTCTGCCAAGCCTCTCCATAAAACGATAGTATGCCATTCTGTTTGAGAAATTAGTCGTCCACTTCTGTCTTTGTAAGCTTCGGTTGTAGCCAAAGAAAATTTTGCTACAGCAATATTCCCTTCTAAAAACTGCATATCCGGGTCTTTTCCTAAATTGCCTATTAGCATTACCCTATTTACTCCTCTCATAATTATTATTGTTTAAACTAATATCAAACCTGTAAAATTCAATTTTAAAGATACAGTTATTTTATAAAAAAATTTACAGTTTAAAATCATCGTTTGTTTCAAAAAAATTGGTGATAAAACGGGGAAATGCAAGTGTAGAAACATTAGATTTGTTTACACCAATATATTCATCATTTTTAAAAGGCTTGGTGCATTTTACATAAATAAATGTGCCTTCAATTGTTTGATGTGTGAGTTGCTGTTTGTAAAAAATAGTGGTGAATATATTTTTTTTATTTTCCTTGAATAAAATTTTAAAATCTTCACTTCCAACAAGATTTTCAACAGATATTTTTTCGCCTTTTTCTATCAATATAAATTCCCATAAGTTCTGCCAAATATCATTATCAGTTCTTTTTTTTACATAAATTTTGTTGTCGTATTCAGCTATTATATAGTAAAAATATCGCTGTGCTTTCTCTAATTTCTTCTCTTTCACAGGAAGCTCTTTAATCAAATCATTTTTAAAAGCAGTACAAGATGGTTGCAATAAACACTGTGGGCATAATGGTAATTGTGGTTTACATATAGTAGCACCAAAATCCATGATGGCTTGGTTGTATAATGCAGGATAAGTAGTATCCATCAGACTTTGAGCCAATTCTGTAAATTCTTTTTTACCTTTTGTTGAATCAATGGCTGTTCTAATCCCAAAAAATCTTGAAATAACCCTTAGCACATTTCCATCTACTACGGCATGCGGTAAATTGAAGGCGAATGAAGAAATAGCTGCAGCTGTGTAAGGACCAACACCTTTTAATTTTAGAATATCATCGTAAGCAGTTGGAAATATTCCATCTAACTCAAATGCAATTATTCTAGCAGATGCTATTAAATTTTTGCATCTAGAATAATAACCTAACCCTTCCCATAATTTAAAAACTTCATTTTCATCCGCAATTGCCAATAACTTAACTTTCGGATATGCTTTTATAAACTTATTGTAGTATTCCAAACCCTGCTCCACTCTTGTTTGTTGTAAAATAACTTCGCTTAACCATATTTTATATGGATCTTTTTCACCTTTCCATGGCATCACCCTTTTGTTGTAATCTTTGTTCCATAAGATTAAATTATTTGTAAAAAATTGTTTGTTTCTAGTATTCTTCATAGATATTCGCAAAAAATTGTTCTATACAGCTACAAATGATAGCCATATATTTTGTTTTATTTAATATATATTCGTAGCTTTCAATTTTAACATCCATTTTTATATGAGAAAAGCAGACCTAATTAATAAGATTTCTGATAAAACAGGTATCCCTAAAGTTGATGTACTAGTTACTTTAGAAACCATGTTCAAGGAGATAAAATCTTCACTCGCTTCTGGCGAAAACCTTTATGTTCGTGGCTTTGGCAGTTTTATAGTTAAAAAACGTGCCGCAAAGATAGGTCGTAACATTAAGAAAAACATTGCTGTAGCTATACCTGAGCATTTTATACCTGCTTTTAAACCTTCAAAAGAATTTATGAAGGATATAAAAAATGCTGATATAAAAGTGGAGCCAAAAGTAGAGGCAGATACAGAAGACTAATGTACCTTTGCTTTTCAAAATTTTTACCTTGAAGAAGCAATTTATCTTAGTATTTTCTGGCATTTTTCTAATTATAATCATTTTTGTTTTTGGTAGAACAGTAAGCAATAAAAAAGATATTGCTGTTACTGGTAAAGAAGTCGTGCCTCAAAAATCATTTGATGTAGCAGATTTTATAAATTCAGAAAAAGCAAAACTCACTCCTAATCAGACTATTACACTCTCCAAATTGGAGAATAATATTACTCGTGGCGATGTTGCTTCCCAGCAAATTAAAGCCTACGAAGCACTGGCTGCGTTTTGGAAGGACAGTGTTAAATCGTTTGAGCCTTACGCATTTTATACTTCCTCAGCATCTAAGTTGGTAAATTCAGAAAAAAACCTCACCTTTGCAGCCCGAATATTTTTAGACAACCTAAGAGGGGAAAAGGACGAAGCAAAGTTGAATTGGCAAACTGCAGAAGCCATTGATTTATTTGAAAGAGCTTTAAAGCTCAATCCAGATAATGATGAACTTAAGATAGGATTGGGCAGCAGTTACATTTACGGCAAAGGCCGAAATGGAAATCCGGAAGAAACAATGCAGGGAATTCAGCAGCTTTTATCTGTAGTTAGAAAAGATTCAGCTAATATGGAAGCCCAGATGATGTTAGGAGTTGGCGGTTTGGTTTCTGGGCAATTTGACAAATCTATTGAGAGATTAAAAAAAGTAGTAGCAGCGCAACCGCAAAATGGAGAAGCTGTAGCCTATTTAGCCGATGCTTATGCCGGTAAAGGAGATAAAGCAAATGCGGTAAAATGGTACAATATAAGTAAGCGGCTTATAAATAATCCACATTATACCGAAGAGGTAGATGAAAGGATCAAAACATTGAAATAACGAACTGTAGTAATACAATATTTATTTAAAAATTATTTATTAAACACAAAAAAGATCAATTATGCCTTGTGGTAAAAAGAGAAAACGTCATAAAATAGCTACTCACAAGCGTAAAAAACGTTTAAGAAAAAACCGTCATAAGAAGAAGTAATTTTTCTGATGATTGGCAGCGGAATGCTCATTCCGTATAAACTAAGTTTACACAAACTAACGGCATAAAGCTGTTAGTTTGTGTAGTTTATATTTTCCTTCAGTAGTATTTTTTGAGGTCTAAAAACGATTGTACAAGTTATTTGTTACAAAACATTAGCTATCATTAAAAATTGCAAGTAAGGTTTGGCTGTTTAATAAATGCCTTAAACGTGTAGAGTCTTTACAAACTTTTTACACTTTGACAAAAGAGTTGATTATTAACACATCTGAGCATGGTACAGAAATAGCCTTGCTGGAAGATAAAATTTTAGTAGAACTGCATAGCCAACTGGCTGATGCTAGTTTTGCTGCAGGCGATATTTACCTAGGTAGAGTAAAAAAGCTAATACCTGGTCTTAATGCTGCATTTGTAGAGGTCGGATTTGAAAAAGATGCGTTTCTACACTATACTGATCTTAGCCCTTATGTACGTTCCTTATTAAAATTTACCCATCAAGCTATGAATGAGCATGATGAAAATGGGTTTGATTTTAGTAAATTTAAAGTAGAGCCAGAAATTATTAAAACTGGCAAAATCACTGAAGTACTTAATGGTAAACCCAATGTTTTGGTTCAAATACTTAAAGAACCAATTGCACAAAAGGGCCCACGCCTTACTTGCGAAATTTCGTTGCCAGGTAGGTATGTTGTTGTTACTCCATTTACCAATATTGTAGCTGTATCCCGCAAAATACATTCGTCTGAAGAGCGCAAGCGTTTACAAAAAATTATAGAAGCTATTAAACCTTTTAACCTTGGGGTTATAGTTCGTACGGCTGCTGAAGGAATGCCTGCTGCAGATTTGCAGGAAGATCTTTTAAGTTTAGAAGCTACCTGGAAAGGGATTCAAAAAACATTAAAAGGCGCTATTCCGCCGCAAAAAATATTGAGCGAGCAAGGCAAAACCAATAGCATGCTCAGAGATTTGCTAAATGAAGATTTCAATAAAATTATAGTAAACGATAAAGCAATTTTTACTGATACTAAAAATTATATACAGCGTATTGCCCCTCAAAAAGCCGATATCATTTCACATTACAACAGTTCACTTCCTATTTTTGACCAATATGGTATTACAAAACAAGTAAAAGCAGCCTTTGGCAGAACTGTAAACTTGCCAAGTGGTGCTTATTTAATTATTGAACATACTGAAGCATTACATGTGATAGATGTAAACAGTGGTTATAAAAGTGTAAGCAATAATCAAGAACAAAATGCACTGGAAACTAACTTAGAAGCGGCTGCAGAAATAGCAAGGCAGTTACGCCTTAGAGATCTTGGTGGAATCATTGTAATAGATTTTATTGACATGAAACTGCTGGAAAACAAGAAAAAACTTTCAGATGAAATGGAAAGTTTTATGCAGCCAGACAGAGCCAAACATGCAGTATTACCTATTTCAAAATTTGGACTTATGCAGGTTACCCGCCAGCGTATGAAGCCAGAAATGAATATAAATACCAGTGAAGTTTGCCCAAGTTGTAACGGTACAGGCAAAATATCATCTGCATTAATTTTAGAAGATGAAATAGCTAAGAATCTTAATTATTTAATTTCACAGAGGCACAAAGGTTTAACTATACAAGTTCATCCAATTATTTATACCTATTTAACGGCTGGTTTTCCAAGTAGGAGATTTAAATGGAGTTGGAAATTTAAGCAAAAGGTAAAAGTTGTTTCTAACTCAAATTATAGCCTTACAGAGTTTAGGTTTTTTGATGATGGAGGAGATGAAATAAAATTATAAAATATGAGAAGCTGCCTTAGGGTAGCTTTTTTTATGTGTATAGCTTAACTGAATGTATAGCCGTACTTTAACTAATAGAATTTATTATATTTATCTTCTTTAAACCACCCCTTTGCAAGATAAAATTATTTTACTGTCTCCATTGCTCGCAATGCTCAATAAACTGCAACCGCTGAGCAAAAACCTCGAAGATACCTTTACCAATAAATTTGAGATAGAAGAAATAAAGAAAGGTACTATGCTTTTGTATGAAAAAAATGTATGTAAAAATTTATGGTTTCTTGCTAATGGGTTATTAAGGTCTTATCATAATATTGGCGATAAAGAAATTACTTCCCGCATCATGTTCACCGGCCATATTGTAATATCGCCAGGTAGTTTTTTTACACAAACGCCCGCTACAGAATCTATAGAAGCTCTATCAGACTGCGTTGTAGCCAGGCTTTCTTTTGATGACCTGCAAGAGATTTATAAAAAGTATCCTGAATTTAATTACCATACACGTATAGTTACTGAACAGTATTTTTATAAACAAGAACAACGTTTATACATGCTGCGCAAGCATGATGCAGTTGCCAAATACAACTATTTTTTAGAAAACTATGCTGATTATTTTAAGGATATTCCGCTGATGTATCTTGCCTCGTTCCTAAATATTTCACCGGAAACACTAAGCCGAACAAGAAGTAAACTGGGTAAAAAATAATGTGAGCTGTTGGATATTTCTTGACAAATGTCAAGCGGTTTTTTTACAGGCTACATTAATTTTACTGAATGAAAAGTATTTACCCTTCAGTAATAATAATATTTTTTGCATTTGTATTAACTTCCTGCTTAAGTACAACTCCTAAATATTTATATGCACCCAACAGTGCTAACCTCTTACAAACAGAAAAGAAAGGAGATGTAAAAGCAGCTGTAAATTATTCACAAAGTAAACATTCCGCTACTAGCAATGGTGATAATGGAAGCAGGCAGATATCAAACGGAGTAGATGCACAAGCCGCATATAGTATTTTAAAAAATTTAGTTATTAAAGCAGATGCTTTTCAACGATGGGAAACCGATAGATCTGAGAGAAACCAAATATATCCATATAAATATAAGATCGATTACAAACGAAAAGGTGCAGATGTGAGTATAGGATATTATAAACTTTTAGGAAAGCAAAAACAAATTTCATTAAACATTGATGCAGGAACAGGAATCGGTAAAACAATTTTTAATGGTATTTACAGGAAGGATACTATTAATAAATATTATTATTCAGCCAATCATTCTACACTATTCATAACACCTTCTATCGCATTAAAACCTACAACAAATTATTCACTCATAATTGCATATAGACTTTCTTCCATTAATTTTTGTAATTTAAATACAAATGATGTTGCTCTCACAAAAGGTTTATATGCGGCATTTGCAGATAAGAAAAGTACTTATGGAGATATAATTATTGAGAACGAATTTGGATTTAATAAACTGCAAGGTTTTAGGTTTCACTGGCAAATTGGTATTAGCAAATTACAGACATACTTTTCTTATGATCAAGTTAATTCTACAACATATGGAGAGGACCAATATGAATACAATAATAGTTTTGGTTCCATAGGTATAGTGGCAGACTTAAAGCAACTATTATCCAAAAAGTAATGTAACTCTAATTAAAAATTTACCAAATGAAACAAACAGCAAATAATATAAGATTACCATACAAAAAAAATAATCAGTTTATTATTTTAAGTGTAATCCTCATCATTGCCTGGTTTTATTTTTTCTATTCTGCTTTAGATGTAAAAGACTGGTGGATAGAAAATATTCTAGTACTTATTTTTTGTGCTTCACTCTTTTTAAGCCAAAAGAAATTTGTTTTTTCTAACACCTCCCTTGTATTTATTTTTTTGTTTCTGCTATTACATTTATATGGTGCACGCATGGCTTATACGCACAATGAATTAGGAGCGTTTTTTAAAAGTTCATTTCAACTATCAAGAAATCCTTATGATAGAATAGTACATTTTAGTTTCGGATTTTTAATGGTTTATCCGTTATGCGATTACCTTAGTTCTCATTATCAACTATCCAAAAAGCATTTGTTTTTATTAGCAAATATGATAATCCTTTCTCTTGCTACCATTTTTGAATTAATTGAATGGTGTGTAGCAGCATTTACAAATTCTGCTACCGGAGAAACTTATGTAGCTACGCAAGGTGATGTATGGGATGCACAAAAAGACATTATTCTTGCAGTAATAGGTGCAGTATTATTTTTAGGAATGCAAAGTATTTATAGAAAATTTAAAAAATAAAATTTCTATAAATTAGATTTTACTTTAAAATAAGATATCTACACTTCTCTTCTTATTTTAATTACCCTCATTTTATGAAACAATAAAATAAACGGATAAGTAGGATCAAACTCAAACCATTTTTTGGCAAAGTTTATACTATTGGGGCTTTTGTGGTGGTTGTTTTGAAACAACTCTCCCATCAACAAAAAGTCTAACGGTAAAGAGTTTTTACTTTTATCATTGTTATCATAATTGCTGTAGCCATATTTATGCCCACACCAGTTTACAATAGCGCCATGTATTGGTCCCATAAAAAAATGAATGGGCAATAATAAAAACATCCACCAAGATGTAGCAAACTGTAAATAAAATAAAAAGTATAAAACACCAAACCCAATTCTTACTCCCCACATGTTACTTATTTTATCCAGCAATTTCCACTCAGGATAATTGCCTCTAAATGCTTTCTCAGGCTCTACATTATACTTTGCATAATTAATATAAATGTCTTTTGTATGCATCGTCATTTCCCAAACGTCTTTAAAAAAATGTGGAGAATGGGGATCTTTTTCGGTGTCGCTATACGCATGGTGCATACGGTGCATAATTGCATAAGCACGAGGATTAAGAAAAGAAGAACCTTGCACCAATACTGTAAATCCATAAAAGAAACGTTCCCAAAATTTGGTCATGGTAAACATTTTATGAGAAGCATATCTATGTAGGAAAAACGTTTGACAAAAAAGCGATAAAAACCAGTGTAATAAAAAGAAAATAAGAATAGGCATACAGAGAAAAGAATTTAATACTTACAATATTGAATTGGCAAAGGTCCTGCCAAACAGTGTAAATAAAAATAAAGTTCTATGTATATTTTTACGAGAAGGGAAGTATATGAGTTTAATTAACAACCACACTCATCATCTGTAACCCTTTACCTGCATTTACTTTTAAAGTAATAGGTTTATCGTTATGAGAAACTATGATGGTATTTTCTCCGGCATTTAAAGGTATGCGTACATAACTCACAAATGCAGGTAAGCTCTGCCAATTGCGGGTATCAGCTTTTTCCGTAGCAGTATTTATCATATTCATTACAAACCCTGCAGCCTCTCCTATTCGTTCTGCTTTTTGTTCATTATCTTTTTTCTTTTGTTCTTTTTGTGCAGCTGTAGTATCTGCATCGCTTTTTTTATCTGATTTTTTTGCAATTCCTTCTGCTGCAGCCTGGGTACCTTTTTCTAGTAATTTTTTAGTTAACTGTCGTGCCAGCGCATTTGCCATTTCTGTTACAAAACGCTCTTTTAAAACATTCACTGCTATGCTATTTAAATTTTGTGCAAGTTGTGCAGTAAAGTTTGCTTCATTGTTGGTTACCGTAACATTACTTGGTTGCTCTTGTTGTATCCTATAAGTTGGAAGCGATAACCTGAATGCTCTCAACGATGTAAGTTTATCTTCTGCAATACCATACGCAGCTGCGTTAAAATTAAAATTTGAATGCTGCCCGTTTGCATCTATATAATTAAAACTGTTTATACCATTTGACCCTGCAGTAAGAAAGAAATTCTTTTCTTCTTTTACCGGTGCCTGCCCTTCTTCAATAAACAAAATGAGTTCTCCATTTGGCGAAGTATTCTCAATATAACCTGCATTAAACAATTTTTCATAACGCTGCCCTTCGCCTGTAAAGCCCATGGCTGTTGCTGTACGCAATAAATCTTTTTGCAATTGCAAGGGCATTTTAACCCCGTAATAATTATTATCTGCCTGCAAATAAACATCAGCAGCATTTCTATACGCAATAAAAGCGTTGTTTACATCTCCAGCCATTTCATAAATCATTCCTTGCAGATTTAATGCAAACGCATCTTTACTATAGCGGTTTTCTTTATTACTAAATTTATCGCCCTGTTCGTTAGATGATAAGGTTATGCGCCTTGCTTCCACCACAGCATCTTCTGTTTGCCCAAGGGCAGCATAGTTTAATGCTTTGTAATAATGCAGCATAAACTGTTCAAAATCTTCACCACGATAAGCCTGTTGCATGGGGTTTAAAATATTACCCAAAGCAATATCTGCAAATGATTTATTGCTGCTTTCAATCATTCCATCTGCACGGTTAAAAAAACGATTGCTGTTAACCGGGTCATTCTTTAAACGGTAGAGTTTCCCCATTTCCATATTAAACAACAATGCATTTCTGTCTTTTTTTATTAGTCGATTTTTCTCTAGGCTACGCTGTGCCTTTTCATAATTATGCTCTTTTAAATTTGCATAATACGAATCCATCGATTTATTGTAGGTGGCGCAACTAAAAAGAAAGGGCACTAACAGCCATGCTGCCCATGCCCGTTTTAATATCTGAATCATCAGTAAAAAATTTGGTGAGAGAAGAGAGACTGATGCGGAACTTTAATTTTTTACATACTTGGCTATTTTCTTATCACCTATCCAAACCACTTCGTTGGTTTCAATATTTGTAAGCTCAAGGTTTATTTGATATGTAACTGTTTTCTTTCTTTTAAAAGCATCCACAATCGAATTGATGGAACCCTGCAAAATATAATCTGCTCCTTTTTCTAAGCCAAATTTTTTGATTGTACTTGCAGATGAATTTGTTTGCTGGTCGCCTTTTTCTGTACGCATTTCTTCACGCTTTTTTCCGCTTTGTACCAAGCCAACTTTTGAGGTAGTTATAAAAGACCTTTCCAAATCGCTCATAAAAGTTTCTGCTTCTATATGCTCGTGGCTTTTATTGGTAACCATTCCTACAATTACTACTGGTTTTTTTCCTTTGGTTTGAAGATGTTCGCTTAACCATTTATCTGTAAGCGATTCGTTGATCATTTGTTCAGCCGTAAGTCTGCTGTCGGTATTGTTCCAGCTACCATTAATATCTGGTGTTTCAGAAGGATCAATTCTGGAAACTTTATGGCTACATGCTGATAAAGTAATGAGGGCAATTGCTGTAAGTATTGTAAAAATGTGTTTCATAATTGTATGTTTTAAGTTATAAAAAATATTGCTGGCTACTGATTTATTACCATCTAAAAAAGAATGGATTACAATTGTTATTCCATCTGTTATTATTGTTCCAATTATTGTTGTTCCAACCATTGTTCCAGTTGTTGTTATTCCATCCGTTATTATAATTGTTAAACAACACTCTTTCTCTACGGAAATTTCTTCTCTCCGCTTTGCGTTCTGCTTTCGCAGTACTCCAATCGTACGCTTTGTAAGTGTCTTGTACGGTTGTGTTCATGGTAGTTTGAGTTGTTTGCATGGCTGTATATTTTTCCATACTCACTTTGTAATTGGGGTTTTGATCGGGAGCAAGTTCTTGTGCATTTGCAGCAAAACCTGCGGCAGTAATGATGAGAGAAAGTAATGCTTTTTTCATGATGATTAGTTTTAATTGATATGTCAAATGTAAAGCCGTTCTAATGTATGAAACGTTATTGAATTCTAAAAGTTACGGGGTTAACAAAACTTTAGAGAACTTCAGTTATAATCTCTAAAACCGTTATAAACTTACATAAGTTAAAAAAAATATGTTTTCAAATTATATAATTAAATTTACTATATATAAAATTTTACTTATGCAAAAAATAACATTAATTCTCCTCACTTTTGTTAGCATGCAAATAGTTTTTGCACAGCCAAGATTACCTGAAAATTACTCATGGAAAAAACTCAGCAATGGTCTTGAAGTAGTAGTAATAGAAAACCACAAAGTACCTTTAGCCACTATTGAAATTGCAGTTCGCAATGGAGCATATACAGAAGGTGCAGAGTATAGTGGTCTTAGTCATTTATTTGAACACATGTTTTTTAAAGCCAACAAAGATTATCCAGATCAAGAAAAATTTTTAAAACGTACACAGGAGTTGGGTGCAATATGGAATGGTACTACCGGCGAGGAACGTGTAAATTATTATTTCACGTTTGATAAAGACAGTTTAAATGCAGGATTAAATTTTATGAATGCCGCTATTCGATTCCCTATTTATCGTACAGAAGATATGCAAAAAGAAAGACCGGTAGTAGATGGTGAATTTCAACGTGCTGAAAGTGACCCTGGTTTTCAAATATGGTACGAATGCCAGAAAAAATTATGGGGCGATTTGGTAACCAGAAAAAATCCGATTGGTGATCATGATGTGATTAATACTGCTACGCCCGAGAAGATGATGATTATAAAAGAAAAATATTATCATCCTAATAATTCTTTGCTTATAATATGTGGCGATGTAAAACCAGATGATGCTTTTGCAAAAGCCGAAAATATTTTTGGAAGCTGGGCACACAGTGGTTTTGACCCCCATCAAAAATATCCAATACCAGAGTTTGCTCCATTACAATCCACACAATATTTTGTGAAAGAATCTACTATTGCACAAACGCCCTACATGCTTTTCTTTTGGCACGGACCAGATACTAGGAATGATTCTGCGTCCACCATTGCTGGTGATGTTTTTAATACAATCTTAGGTTTAAATTCTTCTAAATGGCAACAAGCTTTGGTTGATAAAGGTTTGGCTACTTATGCTGGCGTGAGTTATCAAACACTGAAACATGTAGGGCCAATAAATATTTACCTATTGCCTAATCCGCTTAAGCTAAAAGAATGTTATGAAGAGGTAATGAAACAAATCAACATGTGGACGGATAATGATTACTACACCGACGACCAGTTGGCTACTGCAAAACTTGTTCTTCAACGTAGCTTCATAAGGCAAACTGAAAAACCATCTTCCCTAGCAAGCCAAATAACATATTATTGGTGTAGTACTTCGTTGGATTATTTTACAGATTACATTAACAACTATACAAAAGTAACAAGAGCTGATATAAAGAATTATCTAGAAAAATATATTGTAAACAAAAACTTTGTAGCGGGTACAATCATCAATGCTGAAATGAATAAATCATCAAAAGTGAGTGAATTTTTTAAACCATAATTATTAATTTCTAATTACTAAACATATGAAAAAGTTTTTTTCAACAACAAAATATTTGCTGGTTGTTTTGCTTTTTGTTTGTACAATTAATAAAGCCAATGCGCAAAAAGCTGAGGCATATGAAATGATTGTAAGTGGCGTAAAAGTTATTGTACAACCAAGCGGTAATCAAATAGTAGAAATACAAACCATTATTAAAGGTGGTGTGCAAAATTATGAAGCAAGCAAACAAGGTATCGAAAGCCTTGCTATGACTTCTCTTACAGAATGTGGTACTAAAAATGACACAAAAAATTCTTTTAAAAATAAATTGGATAAAGTAAGTGCACAGGTTTTTGCAAATGCATCAAAAGATTACAGCACCATTAGTATGAATTGTATTAAAACAGATTTTGGTACCGTATGGCCATTGTATGCTGATGCTATTACCATTCCTATATTTGATGAAAAAGAATTTAATCGCATAAAACAAGATGCCATTAATGGATTACGCTCGCAGGAGTCTCAGCCAGATTATGCTATAAGTAATATGGCTACACAAATAGCTTTTGCTGGAAAAAACAATGCTAAACGCCCAGAGGGAACAGTAGCTACGTTAACAAAACTTACAGCTGCAGAAACAAAAGCCTATTACAATTCAGTATGCACAAAATCGAGAATGATTATAGTAGTAGTTGGAGAGATTGATAAAACTGAATTAGAACAAAAAATTGCAACCATGCTTGCAACAGTGCCAGAGGGAAAACCATTTACATTAAAGAAGGAAACAATAGCACCATCAAACAATAGTTTTAAAGCAGAGAAAAAAGACCTTGCTACAAACTATATACAAGGTATTACAAGTGCACCTGCGCCGGGTACGCCTGACTTTAATGCATTCAATTTAGCCATGCGTATTTTTTCTCAACGCCACTTTTTAGAAGTTAGAACTAAAAATGGTTTATCCTATGCACCCGGTAGCTGGTTTGACGGTGGAAGTTCCCCATCAGCAAACATCAGCGTTTCTACTACCGAGCCTAACAAATACATTGGGGTAGTAAAAGCATTGATTGATAAAACAAAAAAAGATGGGTTTACAGAAGATGAATTACGGAATATGAAAACGCAGTATCTCACAGGATTCTTTTACCGCCAAGAAACAAATAATGCGCAAGCAAATTCTATCGTAGCCAATGAAGTGCTGCATAATAATTGGAAGAGAGCATTAACCATTAGTGATGATATGAAAAAAGTATCATTGAAAGAACTAAATAATACGTTCAATAAATATATCAAAAATATGGTTTGGGCTTATCAGGGCAATCCATCAAAAGCAAATGCTACCTTGTTTACGAATAATAATTCAAAACCAGAAATGCAAAAAATAAACTTGCCTAAAACTAAAATAACGAATACTAAAAAAGGATAGTAAAATGAAGTGATTCTAGTTTTTCTTCCAAAAAAAAGAGGCTGTATCAAAATTTTGATACAACCTCTTTTATAAAACCAAAAATATTAATGCTGATGATTGTGCTGCATAGCCACCAACTCATCAGATGTTACTTTCTTTTCTTTGGGTTTAGATTGCTCCTCAGCCCAGTTAAATAATTTTTCTGTTACCAAACGGCGATACGTAGCGTCTATCTGCTTTTCGTCTTTCATCATACGGTCAATATAGGCTTCTAACCAGCTCATATCTTCGCCCATATTCATGTTGCCAAAGTAGCGGCTTACTTCTTCTTTAAGGCTTGCACGAAGTTCTTCTTCACTTACATCCAATTTGTTTCCTTTAATAATGGTATCACTTATCAATGTCCATTTCAACTGGTTTTCAAATGTTGGATATTCCGCTTCCGCTTCCTCTTGTGTTCTTTGTTTATCTCCACCGGTTTTTAACCAACGGGTAAGAAATTCTTTAGGGAATTCCATTTTCGTTTCATCCAATAAATTATGATACAACTGATCATGCAGTTGATTACGACTTTGTGCCGCCCAATACTTTTCAATTTCTTCTTTTAAAGCTGTTCTTAAAGCTTCTTCTGTTTTAATTTCTTTGCCGGGGTAAACTTCATTGAAAAACTCTTCATTCATTTCTCTCTTTTCTACCAACCCAATTGTTTTTATTTCCAGCTTAAAATATTTATCAGCGGCAGTTTTATCATCTTTTGCAAAACCAAGGTCTTCCAATATCATTTCCAGTTTGTCGCCTTCAAATGCACTTGCTAATTGTAGTACAAAACTATCACCTACTTTTTTACCCATTACCTGCTTAAGCATTTTTGAGTTAAAGTTTTTAACCACTACAGCCGTTTCTTTTACAAGACCATCTTCTGTTTCAATACCATTTTCATCAGCTTCTGCAAAAACTACATTTATAACATCTTCCTCGTTATCTACCGTTTCTTTTTCCTGCATTTTACCTGCTTTCAATTGCATGCGGCTAATTTCTTCGCTCACCATATCATCTGTTACTTCTACGGTGTGGCGGGTAAAGTTTGCTTTTGCAAGATTGCTTAATTCAAATGCTGGCTTTAAACCAATTTCAAAAGAAAAATCAACATCGCCGGGGTTGTTCATATCCAGCTTTTCCATTTCATTTTCCAATGGCAATGGCTGCGCAAAAATATCTGGTCTTTCTTTATCTAAATAGGTAAACAATTCTTTTTCAATTGTGCGCAATATTTCATCAGAAAAAAGCCCTGCCCCGTACATTTTTTTAATCATTCCTGCCGGTACCATTCCTTTACGAAAACCAGGAATGTTAGCAGTTTTGCTGTATTCTTTTAATTTCTTTTCAAAAGAAGGCAGGTAATCTTCTTTGGTGATTTTTACGGTAAGCTTATCGTTTAATAAACCGATGTTTTCTCTTTCTACTGTTGCCATTTTATTATTTTTTGTTTCCGCCGCTTGGCGGGATGGTAAAAAAAATCCTCCCGATTGTGCGGAAGGAAGTTAAATATGTGCGGATAATAGGGGTCGAACCTACATGCCTTGCGGCGCTAGATCCTAAGTCTAGTGCGTCTGCCAATTTCGCCATATCCGCAAATGAGGTGCAAATTTAGGGGAATTTTGTATAATGGGGAAGCAATTTTTAAAAAATTATGAAATGCGTATTCACTATAGTATTTATTGCATTTTTCTTAGCTGCTTTTTGGTATAACTTGAAGTAATTATTATTACGCCATTCTGAGCCTCCCAGCCAAACAATGCTTGGCTTGCAGGTGATTTTAAAATTGAAATAGCTTTTATTTTATCAGGATCTAATTTACTGATAGCACCTTTTTTTAATAGTATCCCATCTACTACTATTAATGGTTGGTCGTTATTCGAGATTGGCATCACTCTACCCCTAATAGTTATTTTTTCCTTTTCATCCTTAATATATACTTTCTCCTTTATTGTATCACAATCTTGTATAGAAGTTTCTACTCGAGTACTCTCCATATTCAATAAACTATCTAATCTTCTTTGCGTAGCTACTTTTTCCTGTGCCGATGTTGTTTGAGCATTTGCATTATGCACTGAACCCAACAACATAAAACTTATTAAAAATTTATATAAGCGAGGGTTGCTGGTTTTAATATCACTTCTTTCTATCCATCTGTCCAGTTGGGTTTCCTCAAATTGCCCACAAAACATTTCCCCATTCATTGCTTCTATATGTTTTACTATTTCTCCATCTGTAGCTGTAGTAAAATCAAACACTGTTTTGTTGCAGTTGTTACAAAATTTTCCTTGCTCAACGGTAGTCATGCTTTTCCAATCTTGGGTGCAGGGCTCATTTATATGAAGAAAATATTTATTCATTGGTTATAAAGCTACTGTTTTATTTTAAATGTTCACCGCAGAGAAAAGAGTAAATAGAGTTTTCGCAGAGGTAACGTATTTTCTGAGCGAAAACGCTTAAACCTCCGCTACTCTGCGGTGAACATAAACTTCAATCTTACACAGCTGAAAAAAGAAAATCTGATGAAAGGCTGCCCGATTGCAGTGGAAAGCCCGCAAGCGAGGAACGAGTGCGGATACCGAAGAATCGGTACAGGCATTGTAACGTAAAGCGGGAACCCAAGCCCAACATAGCTTTGCTGTACACAGCCCCAAAGTTTTATTTTTCTAAATGTTTTGCAGTAAATTCGTTAAGCATGGATGTAACAATGGAAAATACGGTGAAGCCTTACACGCTGGGTGATGAGGATGAAAAAAAATTGATACTGCGGGAGTACAGAGCGCTACTGCGTTCGTTAAAAACAAAACTTAAGCCAGGTGATAAAATGCTGCTTCGCAATGCTTTTGAAATGGCAGCGGAAGCACATAAAACCATGCGTAGAAAAAGTGGTGAGCCATACATTCTTCACCCACTGGCGGTAGCTATGATTTGTGTAGATGAAATTGGTTTGGGTGTGCGAAGTACCATTTGCGCATTGCTACACGATACGGTGGAAGATACCGATATTACCCTGCAAGATGTAACCCGGGAGTTTGGAACCGAGATTGCAAAAATTGTAGATGGGCTTACAAAAATTTCGTCTGTAATGGACAGCAACAGCAGCCAGCAAGCAGAAAATTTTAAAAAGATTTTACTTACGCTTACTGATGACCCAAGGGTAATTTTAATAAAACTTGCCGACCGTTTACACAACATGCGTACCATGGATAGCATGAAGCGGGAGAAGCAATTAAAAATATCTTCGGAGACAGTGTATGTGTATGTGCCGCTTGCACACCGCATGGGTTTGTACAGTATTAAAACAGAAATGGAAGATCTGGCAATGAAATACATGGAGCCAGATACGTTTAAATTTATTGCACAAAAACTACAGGATACAAAAAAAGAACGTACCAGATACATCAACGATTTTATAAAACCGATAAAAGATAAACTGGATAAAACCGGTTTTGATTTTGAAATTTATGGCCGCCCAAAAAGCATACACAGCATATGGAGTAAAATAAAAAAGAAGGGAGTGGCTTTTGAAGAAGTGTACGATTTATTTGCCATTCGTATTTTGGTAAATGCTGCGCCATCCAAAGAAAAAGAAGAGTGCTGGAAAGTGTACAGCATTATTACAGATGCCTACACGCCAAGCCCGGAGAGGCTTAGAGACTGGCTGAGCAACCCAAAAAGCAATGGCTACGAAGCTTTGCATACAACAGTAATGGGGCCACTCGGCCGCTGGGTAGAAGTACAGATACGTACCAAGCGTATGAACGAAATAGCAGAGAAAGGATTGGCAGCACACTGGAAATATAAAGAAGGTGCCAATGAAGAAAGCAGATTTGACCAATGGTTTACACAAATAAGAGAAAGCCTTGCAAACAATGATAGTGAGTCAATAGATTTTTTACAGGATTTTAAAACGTCTTTTCTTGCAGAAGAAATTTATGTTTATACACCCAAGGGCGATGTAAAAATGTTGCCGATTGGTGCCACCGCTTTGGACTTTGCATTTGGTGTACACACCGCAGTGGGCAGCAAATGTATTGGTGCAAAAGTGAACCATAAACTAGTACCCATAAGTTATAAATTAAAGAGCGGCGACCAAATAGAAATTATAACAAGCGCCAAACAAAAACCAAACCTGGAGTGGTTAAATTTTGTAGTAACCAGCAAGGCAAAGGCAAAAATAAAAGACACACTTAAAGAAGAAAAAAGAGCAGTTGCCGAAGATGGAAAATATATGTTGCAACGCAAGTTGGAAGGAATGGGCGCAGCAAACAGTGTTGTAAATATGGAAGAGCTTTGCCAGTTTTACAAAATAAACAGCACGCTGGATTTACAGTATGATATAGCCACTAAAAAAATTGATTTAAAAGAATTAAAAGATTTTACGGTGCATGGCGATAAACTTGTGGCGCCAAAACCTTTAAAAACTATAGAAGATAAACCGGCTTACAATCCAGACTTTAAAGCACCTAATAAAAAAGATGCAGAGCTTATTATTTTTGGAGAAAGCAGCGATAAAATAATGTACACACTTGCCAACTGTTGCAAGCCAATACCAGGCGATGATGTGTTTGGTTTTGTAACCACCGGCGAAGGGTTAAAAATACATAGAACCAATTGTCCAAACGCTACAAGATTGATGGCAAATTATGGACACCGTGTGGTAAAAACCAAGTGGGCAAAAAACAAAGAAATATCTTTTCTTACAGGTTTAAAAATTATTGGGTTAGATGATGTGGGTGTGATTCATAAAATTACCAACCTCATAAGCGGTGAATTGCGGGTAAATATTTCTGCCATGACGATTGAAGCAAAAGATGGAATTTTTGAAGGCAATGTAAAAGTTTTTGTGCATGATAAAGATGAGTTGGAAAACCTGGTAACAGCATTGCTGGCTTTGCAGGGGATAGAGAGAGTGGATAGGTATGATATAGATTAGCCCCCTCGGTCCCCCACAAGGGGAAGTTCGGTCTCTAAAAACGGAAAGTACTTTTAAGAGTTTCAGAGTCTGGCTCTTCTCCTTTAGATAACTTGTCCCGTTTGAGGGAGGCGGGGGTGAGGTTTTTTTGAGGACAAAAATTCTTTTTGTCCAAACTAAAACACAGCTATGGTCAGCATCGTTGTGTCACTCACTTGTACGGCATACCATTATTCATCCTTAATTGTGCAATAGGATTACCGCTTAATAGCTGATTTTGAACAAAGTTTAACTCTCTAAAAAAAGAAAAATATCTATAGAGTATAATAACGCCCACTCGAGTTCCCTCTCCCTTGGAGAGGGGTTGGGGTGAGGTCTTAAAAAACTAACATGAAAAAAACACTACCAATTCTATCTCTCTTATTTTGTGCAAATGCATTTGCACAAAAAGAAACGCTTCAATCAAAAGCAATCATTGCCGCCAATAAAGTAGAAGAAAAAGTTATTACATGGAGGAGAGATTTTCATGCAAACCCGGAGTTGGGCAACAGAGAATTTCGTACGGCTGAAATTGTAGCAAAGCACCTTGCCGCACTTGGTATAGAAGTACAAAAGGGAGTGGCAAAAACCGGTGTAGTGGGTATTTTAAAAGGCGGTTTGCCTGGGCCCGTTATTGCACTGCGTGCAGATATGGATGCACTGCCGGTTTTTGAAAGAGTGAATGTGCCTTTTGCATCTAAAGTAAAAACCACTTATAATGGAGCTGAAACTAGTGTGATGCATGCATGTGGGCACGATGCACATACAGCAATATTGATGGGTGTAGCAGAAATACTCGCAGGCATGAAAAAAGATTTAAGAGGAACCGTAAAATTTATTTTTCAACCGGCAGAAGAAGGCGCACCTGTGGGTGAAGAAGGTGGCGCACAATTGATGGTGAAAGAAGGTGTAATGGAAAACCCTCATGTAGATGTAGTGTTTGGTTTGCATGTAGCGGCCGATATGGCTGCAGGAAAAATAGGTTACCGCCCTGCAGGTTTTATGGCTGCCGTATCTGATATGAAAATAATTGTAAAGGGCCAGGGAGCGCATGGAGCTTCTCCATGGATGGGAGTTGACCCCATTGTAACAAGCGCCCAAATAATAAACAACCTGCAGACTATTGTGAGCAGAAATTTAAAACTTACAGACAATGCGGGCATCGTAACCATTGGCGCCATAAACGGTGGAAACCGTTCAAACATTATTCCCGAAAAAATAGAAATGCTTGGCACAGTTAGAACTTTTAGTGATGAAGATGAAAAACTTTTTTACGATAAAATAAAATTGATTGTTACAAAAACGGCTGAATCTACTGGCGCAACTGCAGAAGTGATCATTCCATATTCTTCAAAATATCCTGTAACATTTAATGACACATCTTTGGTTAGAAAAATGTTGCCATCCTTACAAAAAACGGTAGGTATAAATAACACAATATTGGTATCTGCTAAAACAGGTTCAGAGGACTTTAGTTTTTACCAGCAAAAGGCACCCGGCTTTTTCTTCAACCTTGGGTCAAAACCTGCAAACGCAAAGCCTACCAGCCATCACACACCCGATTTCTTTTTAGATGAAAGCAGCTTTAAGTTAGGTGTAAATGCTTTTACAAATCTGGTATTAGATTATATGGATACAAACAAAATGAAATAATTAATAAATACTATTATGGAAGAATTGGTAAACAAAATAATGAATAATGCAGGCATAACTGCCGAGCAAAGTATGAAAGCTTTAGAGTCAGTAAAAGACTATGTGAAGGAAAAATTTCCGATGATGGCAGGTGCTGTAGATAAATTATTTGAGGGCGGAGATAAAAAGGAAGAGGAAGATTATTTGTAAATTTATTACTGTTCTTTATAAGTATCGCAATAAAGCAAAATATTAAATATATCCTCGTCCGTTAAATTTGGGTAAGGCAGCATAGGCGACTGCTTGTATTCTTCAAATAGATTTTTTGCGTAAGCATTTCTGCTTATTACATCTTGAGGATTTCTTATAAAGGCATACAATAATTCTTTGCTTTCCCAACGCTTGGCTACTCCTTGTAATGCAGGACCAACATACTTTTCATTGGGTTTGTGGCAAGTTGCACAATTGGCTTTAAACAATGTTTCCCCTTTTACAATGTTTTCATTAGGGTTTGCAATTCCTACTCCTTCTTCTTTTTTTTCGGAAGAGTTATTACAAGCCACTAAAAATATTATTATAAAAAAAAGTAAGTTTTTCATTGTTCAAAAAAATTATAAAAATGCCGGTAAGATCATTTGAATAATTATCTTCTTACCGGCAAAAATTCTATTTCAATATCTCTCTTCCAATAACCAATTTTTGTATTTCACTCGTGCCTTCTCCAATGGTACATAATTTACTGTCCCTGTAAAATTTTTCTACAGGAAAATCTTTTGTGTAACCATAACCTCCAAAAATCTGCACAGCATCTGTACTAATTTCTACAGAAATTTCACTGGCATAATATTTTGCCATGGCAGCTTCTTTGGTCATTGGAAGGTGTTTCATTTTTAAATCGCATGCCTGGTTTATTAGCAACTCTGCACATTCAATTTTTGTGGCCATATCTGCCAGCTTAAATGATATTGCCTGAAAGTTTGAAATAGGCTGGTCAAATTGGTAACGCTCTTTCGAATATTGAAGAGAAGCTTCGTAAGCTCCTTTTGCAATACCTAAACTAAGTGCAGCAATAGATATTCTGCCACCATCCAATATTTTCATAGATTGTTTAAACCCATCTCCCACTTCGCCCATTCTTTGTTCATCAGAAATAATGCAGTTGTCAAAAATCATTTCAGCAGTTTCGCTTGCACGCATGCCAAGTTTATTTTCTTTTTTGCCTGCAGTAAAACCTGCTGTGTCTCTATCTATAATAAAAGCGGTACAATTATTTTTTGTACGTGGTTCTCCGGTTCTTGCAATCAATACTGCTACATCGCCACTTTTACCATGTGTTATCCAACTTTTGGCACCGTTGATAATCCAATTATCACCATCTCTTACAGCGGTGGTTTTCATATTGCCTGCATCGCTACCTGTGTTAGGTTCTGTAAGTCCCCATGCGCCAATATGCTCTGCTGTAGCAAGTTTAGGAAGGTACTTTTGTTTTTGAGCTTCGCTACCAAATGCTAAAATATGCCCTGTGCAAAGAGAATTATGTGCTGCTAATGACAAGCCTATAGAGCCACATACTTTTGCTATTTCCTGTATTACGGCACTGTATTCAAAATAACCCAAACCAGTTCCACCGTAAGCTTCAGGTACCAATACTCCCATCAAACCTAGTTTACCCAATTCTTTAAAAATATGCACGGGAAATTCTTGGCTTTCATCCCACTCCATTAAGTGTGGCTTTATATATTGTAGGGCAAAATCTTTTGCAGATTGAGCAACCTGCTCGGTAAGTTCATTGTTGCGGAAATCCATTTGTTTTCAATCGTTATTTGAATGCGCAAATTAGGCAATTAAAGCTTTACAAAGCAATTGAAAGTACACAGATTATATTGTGAGATAAGGAGATATTTTATTATACGTTTCTACATCTATCAGCATTATTTTTTTTAAATCTTCCAACTGTTTAAAATCTCCATGTTGCTTTTTGTATTCAGTAATAACTTTAGCCAGTTGCCAGCGAATGTATGGATGCGCTTTCAGTTCTTCTTCTTTTGCGGTGTTTACATTCATTTTTTTTACATCGTTACCAGATATCTTCAGCAATGGTTTTATTTTTTGAAAAACAGAATCAGGTAAACCAAAAGTTTCTGCTACCTGTTCTACTTTATAAAAACCGCCAAGCTTGTTTCTAAAATTAATGATGCGTCTGCTAAAGCCACCGCCAATACCCGGCAATGCATCAAAGGCAGATGAATCTCCGTCATTAATATCTACAGCAGCTATTACTTTTTTCTCATAAGTTTTCTTTTCATAAGGAGTGTAATTGTTTGTATAAGTAGGCTGTGCCTGCCCTACTATGCGAACGTAAGGAATCAATCTTTCTTTTTCATCATCCCTCAAACCCCAAACTTTATTTAAATCTTCGGGCTCTCTAAACCTTCCACCTTTCGAAATATATTTTTGCATAGAAGCAATTGTTTTATCTTTTATGCCCAACTTTTGCCAGCCTCTTGCATCCAAAGTATTGGGGTCAAAATAAAACATGGTACCATTAAATGTAGAGTTGTAATTTTTTTTGGGATAAGATTGATAACCTTCATCGGTGTTGTAATCATTGTTGCTGTAAGATTTTTTTCCATCATCATTTTGCTTTACTAAAAGCGAATCTGTAGCTGCGGAAATATCAGTTTGGGAAATACTTTTTTCTGCCCCTATTATTGGGTAAATATATTTAGCAGCAATAATGATGGCTACAATGATGAGTAGTGTAATTATTATTCCTCTTTTTTCTTTCATCGTAAAAGAAAGAAAATTTTTACCAGCATTATTTTGCATAAGCAGTACAAATTATAAAACAATTTACTGCATTAAAAACATATTATAAAAAAATATACAACTTATAAGGTAATTTGTAACCCATCATAAGCTAAATAGCAATTAGGAGGGAGTTCATTTGTTACTACTTCGTGTAGACCAAGCTGGTGGCTGATATGTGTAAAATAAGTGGTGGGTATTTGTAAAGATGTAGACAGGTCAATTGCTTCCTGCAATGTAAAATGAGAGAGATGTGCTTTATGTCTCAACGCATTTAACACGAGTATTTCGCTTCCTCTTATTTTGTCAAGCTCCTGTTCCTCTATCCTATTTGCATCAGTTATGTATGTAAAGTTTCCAAATCTAAAACCCAGCACAGGCATATGCAAGTGCCATACTTTTATAGGTGTCACCATTATATCTCCTATCAAAAAAGGTTCTTCATTTATTAAGTTTAAATTAATATCTGCTACGCCTGGGTATTTATGTGCTGCAAAAATGTAATAGAATTCATTTTTTATTG
This sequence comes from Ferruginibacter sp., assembly GCA_031398005.1. Taxonomy (GTDB): domain Bacteria; phylum Bacteroidota; class Bacteroidia; order Chitinophagales; family Chitinophagaceae; genus Ferruginibacter. The sequence continues at coordinate 73,410 of JANNMO010000026.1, read as the reverse complement.
CTTTCTGCGTAAGCTCGTTTGCATAAACTTCAATGTGCTTTTTATTGAAATAATTGAAAGCCTTTACATCATCCAATCCCGCTACATGGTCTTTATGAGGATGAGTAAATATTATTGCATCTATATGCTTCACTTTTTCACGCAGCATTTGAAACCTAAAATCTGGCGTGGTATCTACAATAATTGTGGTTGTTTCACTTTCTACCATTATACTACTGCGTAGTCGGTTGTCTTTAGTATTTGTAGAGTTACAAACTTCGCAAGTGCAGGCTATCATTGGCACACCACTGCTGGTGCCGGTACCTAAGAAAGTTATTTTGAGAGGTGGAAAAGGCATTCAATTAATAATTTTTAGTTATTAATCAACCCTTGAGATTGTATTTCGGTATATAATTTTTGACTCTCATGTGTAAGTGAATCAAAATGTATATTTAATTGAGGAAGTAAATCAATCAATGTATTTATTCTTCCCTCAGTAGGTAAAAACTTATTTAGTACCACTACTTTTTTTGCCTGCAAAATGCAGTAACCGCTTTGAAAAGATCCTCTTTCGTATCGCATTACATAACCACTTTCTTCGGCTATTTTTTCTACTTTATCCAATGTATTTTGAGTAAATTTCATGTTGCTTTTTCCGCTGTTCTTTAATCTGTTTTTCTTATAGGTGCAACTTGCTTCATTTAGGCCAGTTTATAAAAAAACGTTTTCAACAAAAGTTGATAAATAAATTTCTCGCAGAGAAAACAAGCTAGAACAGGCGCTGAGCAATATGTATTACTTCAAAACTTTGCTCCTTTTCTCTTTGCGAGAAAACCTACTTATTGGTCATCCTTATCACCGGCACAATCATCTCTTCCAAACTCACCCCACCATGCTGAAATGTATTCTTATAATAATTTACAAAGTGATTGTAGTTATTTGGATAGCATAAAAAAATATCTCCCTTAGCAAAAACAAAACTGCTGTTTACATTAGGTACCGGTAAACCAGCTTCTTTTGGGTCTCTAAATGCCAATACATCTTTTGCTTCGTAGTTTAAATTTCGCCCATGTTTGTAGCGTAGGTTGGCAGTAGTTTGTTTATCGCCAATAACTTTTGCTGGTGTTTTTACCCTGGTACTTCCATGGTCAGTAGCCACCACCATATTTATTTTTTTATCAGCTATTTTTTTAAGCGCTTGGTGTAGCGGACTATGTTCAAACCAGCTTTGGGTAATGCTCCTGTAGCTTGTTTCATCTCCCGCCAGTTCTTTCAATACTTCCATTTCTGTACGTGCATGGCTAAGCATATCTACAAAATTATACACTATCACATTCAAATCATTTTGCAACATATTGTGCATATTATCCACCATTTTTTGCCCATCATGGTTATTGGTTATTTTGGTGTAGGATACTTTTAAATCGCCCTTGCCTAACCTTTTTAATTGTGCCCGCAAAAAATCTTCTTCAAACATATTTTTACCACCTTCTTCATCATCATTTTTCCATTGGTCAGGAAAATTCTTTTCAATATCTATGGGTAACATTCCCGCAAAAATGGCATTACGTGCATATTGGGTAGCGGTAGGTAAAATGGCATAAAAAGTTTCTTCTTCATGTATTCTAAAACTTTCTGCAAAAATTGGTTGTATGGTTTTCCATTGGTCAAAGCGCAGGTTATCTATCAAAATAAAAAACAGAGGCGTGCCTTTTTCTAAATGTGGCAGCACTTTAAACTTTAATAAAGTATGGCTCATTATGGGAGCTTCCACAGATTTTGGTCCTACCCAGCTGGAATAATTTTTACTAATAAATTTAAAAAATTCAATGTTGGCTTCCTGCTTTTGTGTAGCAAAAACATCTTGCATTTCAGGGCTGTCACTCTTCTTCATTTCCAACTCCCAATACACCAGTTTTTTATATAAATCCATCCACTCTGTGTAATTAGGATTATCGTTTAAAGCCATAAACAAACTCCTAAATTCCTGCTGGTATGCAGACGTTGTTTTCTCTGCCACCAATCTTTTGTTATCAATTAACTTTTTTAACGAAAGCCATACTTGGTTTGGGTTTACGGGCTTTATGAGGTAATCGCTTATCTGGCTACCAATGGCTTCATCCATTATATTTTCCGCCTCATTTTTTGTAATAAGCACAACAGGTATGGTACTGTTTACTTCCTTTATTTGCTGTAAGGTTTGCAAGCCGGTAATACCCGGCATACTCTCATCCATCAGCACTACATCTACAATATTTTCTTTTACATATTCCACCGCATCAAAACCATTTGTTTTGGTAGCTATTTCGTAGCCTTTATTTTCCAGAAACATTATTTGCGATGTAAGGCTGTCAATCTCATCATCTACCCAAAGTATTTTTGCTATGCTCATACTGATTTTTTTTAGTTTACGATGTACGTCACATCTGGGACGTCATAAATTATTTTATCCTTGAAAACTTTAATATTTGTTAATGTAATTTTAGTACCAATTTGACATTTTTTTATTATCTCTTGAAAAGGAGATACTTTATAAAATGTAATACTCTCCTTAGTAGATGCACCGTATCCAACTAAAATAGGACTTTGAAAACCTACTCCCCCAAAGTTTATTGATAAGCCTCGAAAAGTGTATGGATTTTTAATTGTTATTAAAGATTTTACAGAAATAGAATCTAATAGTACTGCTCCTGCTTCCTTTCCACAAAATGTTATAAATGGTTTTGTTTTTACCCAATTCTTTTTTGATAGACCATTGTAATATTTATTTTGTTGAGCATTGCTAAAAAAACAAATCATTATAAATAAAGGAGAAAGAAAAATAATCTTTGCCATAATTTTTATTAGTTGACAAATATAATTTTTAAAAAAGATGGAATGATAGTTTGTTAAGGTTTGTTTTTCTTTTAACAAAAACATTTTAAAATTGTAGCCAACAGAAAACATTCAATTCTTAATCCCGAAGGGATGTTATTACTATAGCAATAAATAATTTTTGAATTGCAGAACCCCGTAGGGGTGAAATATCACCCTTACTGGGTTCTGGTTTGTAAAAAATAAATTCTCTATAATAATATCAGCCCTACGGGCTTTACATATTTTTAATTAGCTTAACATCACTATATATTCAGTTTAATATTCAATAAAATAAAATTTCACTAAGTTTGAAGAAACCTTTAGCAATGGATGAAATACATACAACTTAAAAGTTAAAAAAGAATTTGCTATTCCTATTCTAAAACAATTAGTGCTAGATGAAGCCATTACAATTTACACCGACGAAATTCCTGAATGGCAAAAAAAGAAACATTACGACGTATTAAAGAAATAGATTCAGACCCATCGAAACTTATATGAGGAGAAGATTTTTGGACAACCATAAATGCAGATGATTAATATTTTTTACTTAAAACAACATTTTACTATTTACAATTCATGCCTTTCTACAAAATAATAAACGACCCTGTTTACGGTTTCATTACAATAGATGATGAACTTGTTTTCAGCATCATTGCACATCCATATTACCAACGCCTGCGCCGCATACAGCAAATGGCCATGGCGCATCTAGTTTACCCCGGTGCAGTACACACAAGGTTGCACCATTCACTTGGTGCATATCATTTAATGTGTATGGCGTTGCAGGAACTTACTCGTAAAGGAATTGAAATAACACCTGCTGAACAACAAGCTGCAAAAATTGCCATTCTCTTACATGATGTAGGGCACGGACCATACTCACATGCACTGGAGCAAGTACTGGCAGAAGGCGTACATCACGAAAAAATATCGCTGCTTATCATAGAAGAACTAAACAAAAAGTTTGAAGGCAAATTACAAATAGCCCAAGAGATTTTTACCGGCTCTTACCATAAAAAATTCCTTCACCAATTGGTAAGCGGTCAGTTAGATGTAGATCGTATGGACTACCTTACACGTGACAGCTTTTTTAGCGGCGTTATAGAAGGTTATGTAGCGTACGACCGCATTTTAAAAATGATTACTGTAAATAATGGTGAGCTAATGGTAGAAGAAAAAGGAATTTATTCAATTGAAAAATTTCTTATTTCCCGCCGGTTAATGTACAGACAAGTGTACCTGCACAAAACAGTATTAAGTGCAGAGCAAATGCTGCAACGCATTATAAAAAGAGCAAAATTTATTGGGGCAGAATGCCAGCAACCACTTAATAGTTTTATAAATGAACCATTGCAAAATATAACGTTGGCTCAATTTTGCAGTATAGATGATGCAGATGTAATGATGGCAATAAAAAGTTGGTGCAGCCATTTTGATTATATATTGTCTTTGTTATGCAGAGGCATAATTGACAGACAATTGCTAAAAGTAAAATACAGTTCATCTCCAACTGATGAAAATATTGTAGCAGAAAAAAGGAAAGAAGTGGCCGCAAAGATGGGGATAAGTGAAGAAGAGGCAGGTTGGTTGGTTTTTACAGGTGAAGCTAACAGCAGTACCTACGATTTTGAAAACCAACAAATCAAAATATTATTTAAAGATGGTAGTGTAAAAGATATTTCTCAGGTAGACGATGCACTTATAAATGAAAGCCTGCGTGGCAATATTAAAAAATATTACATTTGTTACCCAGGCTTTTAACCAAAACAAATTTATAAATGGAATTTAGCGCAGCACAAATAGCACAAATTGTTGGAGGAACCATAGAAGGTAATCCGGAAATGAGTGTATCTTCTTTTGGTAAAATTGAGGAAGCAACAAAAGGACAATTGGCTTTTTTGGCAAATCCCAAGTATGAAGAATTCCTCTACACAACTGCTGCTGATATTATTATTATAAATGAAACGCAGGTTTTAAAAGAACCTTTAAACGCTACATTAATAAAAGTACCCGATGCTTACTCTGCATTTGCATCCCTGTTAAGGCAGTACCAAAAACTACAAGCACAGCAAGTGGTGGGCATACAGGAACCCGCATTTATACATGCCACCGTAAAAAAAGGGGATAATATTTTTATAGGTGCATTTGCATATTTAGGCGAGAATGTAATAATTGGGGACGGTGCAAAAATTTATCCCAATGCATATATAGGAAACAATGCAGTTATAGGAAGCAACAGTATTATTCACCCCGGTGTAGTAATTTATCATGATTGTATTATTGGTAGTAAAGTAGTAATACATGCGGGAACTGTAATTGGCGGAGATGGCTTTGGCTTTGCACCACAACACGATGGAAGTTTTAAAAAAGTGCCGCAAATGGGCAATGTAATTATTGAAGACGGCGTAGAAATTGGAAGCAACACAACCATTGACAGAGCAACCATTGGTAGTACCATTATTCGCTCAGGGGCCAAACTTGATAATTTATTACAAATAGCCCACAATGTAGAAATTGGTTGTAATACGGTAGTGGCAGCACTTACGGGCATCAGCGGTAGCACAAAAATTGGCAACAATGTAATGATTGGCGGGCAGGCCGGCATTGTAGGACATATACAAATTGCAGACGGCACAAAAATAAATGCCAAAAGTGGTGTTAGTAAATCTATTCTTACACCTAACACAGCCGTTACGGGCACTCCTGCTTCTGACTATACATCTAACCTTCGTACACAGGCACTCGTGCGTAAACTGCCTGAGCTGGAAAAGAGAGTGAGAGAATTGGAGGAGTTGGTGAAGAAAATGGAGGGGATGGAATAGTAATGGGCTCTCATTTTTTGCTCAATATATTCTACTCTTTCTTCAAATTTCAACCGCCATTTTTTGCCAAATTTTTTAATGAGCATTTCATTTGTAAATTTATTTACCCTATTTACACTATCCCTTAATTTCTTTGAAACTACACAACCTCCTACAGAATAATATTGAAACCCATACATTTTTGCTATTACATTTTTTGCCCTATTATCCGCTGGGAAACCTGTTAAAAGCCATTTTGGTTTATTCTCTTTGGGTATGTAAGTGTTGCTTTTTTGATAATCATTCAAGCCGGTACTAAAAAGAAACAACAATAATATAGATTTCATAATTGCTTTTTTTTATTTAGATGCTTCTACTCAATATTTTCATAAAATTTTACCATTTCTTTTAACAATCCCCTCACTAAATATTTTTAATACCTTCTTTTTCCGCATCATTTCACACAAAAATTAAAATATCTTTGCCGCAAACGGAAACCAGCAGTATGGATAAACATTTTAATGAAAACAAGCAACATACACTTGCAGCTATAGCAAAAATTTCGGGTAATGGCTTGCACACAGGTATAATGGCAGAAATGATACTAACCCCAGCAGCTCCCAACTTTGGTTTTCAATTTAAACGTTCAGATATTGAAGGTAGCCTCGCCATAAAAGCAGACTGCGATTTGGTAACCGATACAAGCCGTGGTACAACACTCGAGAAAGGCGATGTAAAAATCTCTACGGTAGAACATATACTTGCTGCACTCGTAGGAATGGGTGTAGATAATTGTCTAATAGAAGTAAGTGGACCCGAAATACCCATCATTGACGGCAGCAGCAAACCATTTACAGAAATTATTGAAACGGTGGGTGTAGAAGAACAAGATGCTGCAAAAATTTGGTATTCGTTAGATGAACCAATCTCCTATTTTGATGAAGATAAAAATGCAGAATTTACAGCCGTACCTGCAGATGAATACAGAATAACCGCATTGATTGATTTTAATTCTCCGGTACTTGGTACCCAGCATGCCGATCTTAAACACATTCGTGAGTTTAATAAAGAAATAGCCCCTTGCCGTACATTTTGCTTTTTACATGAGTTGGAAGCTTTGCTTGACAATAATCTTATAAAAGGTGGAGATATAAATAATGCAATAGTGGTGGTTGATAAACCTATTACCCCAAGCGAAATGAGCCGCTTGGCAAAAGCTTTTGGTAAGGAAACTATAGAAGTACAAAAAGAAGGCTACTTAAATAATTTAGAACTTCGGTTTAACAATGAACCTGCGAGGCATAAATTATTAGATGTAATTGGCGACCTTGCGTTAAGCGGTTATCCAATGAAGGCACATATAATGGCAAACCGTCCGGGCCATAGCAGCAATGTAGAACTTGCGAAAATGTTGAAGCAGCATTTTAAAAAAATGAGCAAAAATGTAAATGTGCCTTTTTACGATCCCACTGTTCCGCCACTTTACACTTTAGAAGAAATAGAAAAAATATTACCACACCGCTATCCGTTTTTATTGGTAGATAAAATTATAAGTCTGCATGAAAATGTAGTAGTGGGTATTAAAAATGTTACGTTCAACGAATTCTTTTTCCAAGGGCATTTTCCCGGAAACCCTGTAATGCCGGGCGTTTTGCAGGTAGAAGCTTTGGCACAAACAGGTGGCATTCTTTGTATAAAATCTATGCCGGAAGGTGTGTATGATACTTATTTTGTAAAAGTAGATAACTGTAAGTTTAAAGTAAAAGTAGTACCCGGCGATACCATGATTTTAAAAATGGAATTAATGGAACCTATACGGAGAGGAATTTGCACCATGAAAGGCAGCGTTTATGTAGGAAATAAACTCTGTACCGAAGGAGAATTTACTGCGCAGGTGGTAAGGAGGAGTTGACTTTAATTAGCTAATTATGCTAATGTGCTGATTTGCTAATGAAGACCACTTGCAAATCATTACTTGGATAAAATAGGTTAATCAGAAAGGTTGAATTTTATTATATACATTGAATAAAAAAATTAGCCTATTAGCAAATCAGTTAATAAGCACACTATTTCTTGTAATACAAATAGAAAAATTATAAAAATTTGAATTTTATTATAAATTTTGAATTTAAAAAATTAGCACATTAGCACATCAGCTAATTAGCTCATTAATAATAAGCCCATTAATAAAAAATGATACACCCACACACATACATACATCCACATGCAAAGCTTGCTACCAATGTAAAAGTTGATCCGTTCAGCGTTATACATTCCAATGTAGAAATTGGCGAAGGCACGTGGATTGGCAGCAACGTTACCATTATGGATGGTGCAAGAATAGGAAGCAACTGTCGCATTTTTCCGGGTGCAGTAATTTCTGCTATTCCGCAAGATCTAAAATATAGCGGCGAAGACACCACCGTAGAAATTGGCGACAATACAACCATCAGAGAATTTGTAACCATTAACCGAGGCAGCAAAGCTACCTGGACAACCAAGGTTGGCAACAATTGTTTAATAATGGCTTACTGCCATATTGCACACGATTGTGTAGTGGGCAATAATTGTATTATGAGCAACAATACACAGCTCGCCGGGCATGTGGAGTTGGGCGATTTTTCTATATTAGGCGGTATGTGTGCCGTGCACCAGTTTGTAAAAGTTGGTCAGCATGTAATAATAAGCGGTGGCTCTTTAATACGTAAAGATGTACCGCCATTTATAAAAGCCGGGCACGAGCCAATCAGTTATGCAGGTGTAAATTCTGTAGGTTTAAAAAGGCGTGGTTTTTCTTTGGATAGCATCAATGAAATACTAAACATTTATCGCATTATTTACAATAAAGGTTTAAATACCACACAGGCTTTAAATTATATTGAAGAAGAAGTTCCCGCTACAAATGAGAGAGATGAAATTGTAACTTTTATAAGAGATAGCGGACGAGGAATTATTAAGCGTCATGTAAAAGGTGGCAATTCGGATGATTAATTTTTTCTAGAAAATTTGGACACAAACATTGGTAACAATATTTAGAAGTGGTCCCGCTATTCGCTGCAAGTCCTCGCCCTCGTTCCTCGGGCTGTGGGCTTTCCGCTGCTATCGGGTGTAGATTTTCAGCGGCGACAGCATTTTTCAACATTTATAAATCGAGCATTCTTTCTTACATAAAACTCTCTAAACTTTTGAACATTTCTCTACAAAATACCGGTAAGCGTTTCAACAGAGAATGGATTTTTAGAAACTTTAATTACAAATTTTTGCAAGGTAAATCTTATGCAATAACAGGTTCCAATGGTTCGGGTAAATCAACTTTATTACAAATTATTGCAGGAGCAACACTTCACAGTGAAGGAACTATTACTTATCAGGAGACGACAGACAACAGACCACTGACCACAGAAAATTCCTATAAACAAATCTCCATTGCTGCTCCTTATCTTGATTTAATAGAAGAAATGACCGGCAACGAATTCTTATCATTCCATACATCATTTAAAAATCTTACAAAACCCTTTGCTGAAATATTATTAGCAGTTGGCTTACAAAAAGCAGGCGAAAAGCAAATACGCTATTACAGCAGCGGAATGAAACAACGGCTCAAACTTGCTCAAGCTTTTTTTAGCAACACATCTGTTTTATTATTAGATGAACCCACCACCAATCTAGATGAAGAAGGGATAACCATTTACAAAAAACTGTGGAATGAAAACACTGCAAATCGCCTTGTAATAATCAGCAGTAATGATAAAGCAGAGTATCATCAATGCAATGAGGTTATAAAAATTGGAGATTATAAATAAACCTATTTATAAATTAACTTTCCAATGCTCTCCTAAATATTTGCAATGCCTGAGGGTTCTTAATTTTTTTAAAAAGTAATTTTCTTTTTGCTTTTGGTTTTCTCAGTTCAGCTAAAATTACTTTATCTGCAAATCCATACTCCATAGATTCTTCTTCGGTGTTACTATAATACACAGCTTCTATTTTACTCCAGTAAATAGCCGCTGTACAAAGCGGACAAGGCTCTGCACTTGTATAAATTTCACAACCAGATAAATCCGTACTTTTTAAATTTTTACATGCTTCCCGTATTGCCATTACTTCAGCGTGTGCGGTTGGGTCACAGTCTGCAAAAACCCTGTTGCCACTGCTCCCAATTATTTTTCCATTTTTTACAATGATGGCGCCAAACGGTCCGCCGCATTTACTATCCAATGCATATTGGCTAAGGTCAACAGCCATTTGCATAAACCTGTTTTTATCTTCTTTGAGCATGGGTGTGTTTTGTAAGTATGTTTACAAAACACAAGCCGAATTATTTGTGGGAAGCGGAAAGAGTTTAAAGGCAAATCAAAATTGTTTTGTTTAATTTAAGGATTGCTTTTTATTTAAATCTAAAATATCTTTACTTATAAGGTCAGACCTGTCCGCATTATAAAAATTTATATTTTTTTCAAGTAATTCAGCAATAATTATTTTTTTATCAAATTCTAAGTTATCAACAAGAAATTTATGGCGTAAATCAAATAGCATAAAAACATCATCCCAAGTAAAAGCATAAATTTCAAAATTGAAAAGGGCTTTTACTAAAAACTTTTTGCCTTTATTTTTTTCGGATTCATATTGGCCTTTTACGTATTCATCAACTTTATTGCTTACTACAAAAAATTTCCAGCATCTTTTATTAGAATTAAAAGCAGGGTCATTTCTTATTATTTCTAAATAATCTTCAACTTGTCTTAATTCCTTAGTTCCAATAGTTACAGTAGGGCGTTTTAGTTCCACTATTAAGTTTTCTTCCATCATGGTCTCATTGTCTCTAATATCAGGAATTGTATGTTTTCTGCACACAAATATATCAGGTCTACGATTTGAATCATCAGAATTTGATTTTTTCTTACCTGTAGATTTATCATCACTTTTGGCTAGAAACTCAGTGTACCTACTTAACAAAACGTCAAAGCCTTCATTCGCAGATGCCAAATGATATTGTTCCCCAAAAAGCCAGTAATTTTCATGAATAACTTTTTGAATATGGTCTCGTTCGTTTGTGAATTTTTGTAAATCGAAAACTAATATCTTCAGTAACTCTATAATTTTATATCTATTCTCAATTAAATTTATTGTTTTTGAAATTTTACTAACAGTCGTTTTTTTAAGTATTTCTGCTAATTGAAGTCTTTCATCGGTTGTTAATTTTACAATTTGTCCAATTATTTCTGTTATACTCTCACGCTCATCTGTGTCTAATAATAAATTTATTAACCCTACACTAACTTTTTGTTGCTCTTTATTCAGCCCTTGAAAAACTTTCGGTTCAATACAATAAATGCCTATAACAACATCGATTAAATCCTTCTTTCTAGCCTGTTCATATTTGTTTTTCCCAAACTTTGGAATAACGCCATTTTTCTCATAAGTGTCAATTAAATGTTGTGCGGCACCACCATGCAAAAAAATCTTTTCTTTCTCTTTTACTAAATTATGCAGATGTACTTTTAAAGTTCTAAAAACACCACTATTCTTGGAATCTTCAAATAGGTTAATATTTTCGACTTTATCTGAAGGAAGAAATTTGTCAAAATATTTTGATTCAATATATACGCTGTGATAAAATCCAATAGCATTATTATTGTATGATGTTAGCTCTTTGAATAATTCATTTTGAGAAGAATTTAAATAATAAAAGTAAAATTTGTCTCCTATATTTTCATTCCATCTAATAAAAGTAATTTTAAAATCTTGATTAATTCCCTCAGCATTTTTAATTGTTAATGGCTTGACCTCACTTTCTGCAATTAAATTTTCATATTCAACTTCCTTGTTATTAATTTTTATTGAAAATGACTGTTCTTTATTTAACAATAAGAACCATCCAAATTCTTTTGCTAAGTGATTAATGAAAGGGTCGCTTGTGAAGGAATATCCTGTAACTTCAAATAAATCTCTTAAAACAAGAGTTGTTCCTGTTGATGTAGACTTAGATATTGTTTTATTTTCTGCATCATAAATATCTTTAGAATTTTTACTAATACTAATATCATACTCTAATTTCTTCTTTTCCTTTTTATCTTCATAAATAGTATGCCACTTAGCTAGCCCACTAAATGCTGCAAATGAAAACCTTCCTTTCCCTTTATGCCCCCTTATTGATGACGATGTTTTTTGGTAAGTATTCTTTTTTATACTGTCATTAAAATTTCCAAAAGTTTCATCAAGTGTTGAGAAATCAATCCCTTTACCATCATCAATAATTTTTATTTCGTTTATAGTGTCAATTTCATTTGCAGAAAAATCAATTTTGATATTTTTTGCTTCTGCATCAAAACCATTCCAGATTAATTCTGCGATGGCATCCATGTAATCTCTAATAATTCCTGAAGATTCTATCCCACTATTTGATACTGATACTTTATTTTTCATATTGCTGTTAAATCTGTAATATACTAACTAAAACCCTCAAAACAACTTCCCCTGCCCACCCGGCACTCTAAACAAACTCGTATCCAAACTCCATTCCTCTGCATTCATATTATAGAGCAACCCATATTTTTTATATTGTTGCGCTACCATTTGTGCAATGTTTCCTTCGCCCCGCATGCGCACGCCCCAGCGGGTATCGTTCACTTTTCCATCGTGGCTTTGTTCTATTAAATGCCACACTTTATCTGCATGGTTTGGGAAATTTTTATACAACCAGTCGTGAAACAAAAATTTTATCGCACCGTTTAAACGTATAAAAGTATAAGCAGTAAAAGTAGCGCCATGGTCTGCTGCTTCTTTCATGATGCGTTGCATTTCATGCTCGTTTAAACCAGGTATCATTGGCCCCATCATTACGCCCATGCGCACTCCAGCCTTGCTTAGTTCTTCAATTACTTTTAGTTTTTGTTTGGCGGTGGTGGTTCGTGGTTCCATGCTGCGGCGCAGGTCTTCATTAAATGATGTAATAGATACCATCGCCGATACAATATTTTTCTTTGCCATTTCCTGCAGCACATCTTTGTCTTTTAGTATCCAACTGTTTTTGGTAAGTATGCCTACTGGTTGGTTAAATTCATTGCACACTTCCAGCAAACCACGGGTAAGTCTGTATTGCTGTTCTGCTGGTTGGTAGCAATCTGTATTGCCACTCAGCATTATCGGCGCACATTCCCATTTTGGATGTTCCAAAAATTTTCGCAACAATTGCGGTGCATTTTTCTTAATTAATATTTTTTGCTCAAAATCTAACCCGGCGCTGTAACCCCAATATTCATGCACGTTTCGGGCATAGCAATATATGCAGCCATGCTCGCAACCCGCATACGGGTTCATGCTATAGCCCATGCCGACATCTTTACTTTCCACTTTATTTACAATCGTTTTCGATTGCATTTCTATGTATTGCGTTTTTATATTTTGTTCTTCCCACTCGTCCACAGCTTCCAGATGCTCCTGCGTTATTTCATTTTTTATGAATCGGTTTTTAGTGTTGTACTGAGCCCCACGCCCGTACCTGTACTGCACTTTTTCTTCCTGCTCTTTTGCTTTTACTTTATGGTGGTCTTGTTGTAGCATAATTGTATGTGTTGTGCCCCATGACTTCCATGGATTGCATCCATGGTTACTAAAGGGCGACCCCGTTGGGGTCAGTTGTTATGAAAGTTATTTCTGTTTTATTTTTATTGGGGGCTGTAGGCAGATACCGTTTTTTCAGCTTTTGTTAGGGCTATACGCTGTACCTCCGCTACGCTGCGGTGCCGCTTCTATCCCTCAGCCCTTCATCATTTTATCTTTTTTCAACTTTTATTATGCTTTGTTTATGGCTGCAGCGCAGCATGTCTCCATGGGCTACGCCCATGGTTACTCATAGTTGAACCCCTTCGGGATTCGTTTTATAAAACCTTCACTAATAGTTTGCAATCCATCTCTAAATTAATCTCTCAATCCATCTTCAAGTCTTCACTCTCTAACTGTTCCACTTATTGCATAAGAGAGGGAATGATGGTGGGGGTTCTCCTCTTCAATCTCCCAATCCTCCCTCTCCTTTTGGATAACTTGTCCCGTTTTCGAGAGGGAACGAGGCTGAGACTTTCCGCTTCAATCTCCGCAATTTCCTCCCCTTCGGGGGAGATAGAGGGGGCTGCTCCTTCGTGGGAAATAGAGGGCCTTTTAAAACAATGCCCCCTGCGCAACACCCACCGGTAAATTTTCAAACTCAAACCTAGCTGCTATTTCATATTTCATTTCGCCCACGGGTCGCTTTAGTAGCAGCATTGCATCGGCTATAAATCTTCCTGTAAAATGGCGGTGGCTATATTCTAACCAACCCTTTTCGTATTGCCAAGGTTGTAGTTTTCGGGCAATGGTAAGGTAAGGTTCTAAAATAAAATGAGGCTTATTATCATTGTCAACCTTCATTAAACGCTGGGTTTCCATGCGTACTTTTTTTACCAGTGTTTGTATAGGCACTTTACTGGTAATGTTTATATATATAGTATGAGCCGGAAAACTTCCATAGTCTTTCAATTCAATTTTTACCGGTTTAGACCCCATAGCAACTACATGTAGTTTATCCTTTATCCGCTTTTCAGCAATTTCATATTGCACAAAATTTGCCAGCGTAATATGCGGCTTACCAAATAATGCTGCAGATGCTTTGTAGCTTTCATAAAATTCTTTCTTAATATTCATAATCTTGTTGCGCAACTCTTCATGTGGATTAAGCACTAGTAAATATTCGCAAAGTTTATAGCCCGGCATTCCTGTTACATTTTTCATAATCAAAATTTTAAAGAATTAAAAATTTTATTACCAATTATTTTAGCATAAATTTACTAAATAATTTAGTTAATAGAAAATATATATTATGGAAGTGGAAAACTTTTTTGGCAGTAGTTATACCGGCACCAAACAATTTACGCAGCACAATGTACCTACAGCAAACGCCACCGGCTTTGGCGCTGCGGCAGATGATTATGCAGAACGTGGGATTGATTTAAACGAACAACTCATACGCAATAAACCCGCTACTTTTTTTATGAAAGTAAGTGGTAACAGCATGATAAACGCAGGCATTTTTAACGGCGATATTGTTATTGTAGATAAAAGCGTGCAACCTACCAATGGCAAAATAGTTATAGCTGTGGTAGATGGTGAAATGCTCATTCGCCGTTATGAAAAAACGTTTAATAAATTGTTGCTCGTTGCAGATGCGCCAAAAATTGCAACTATAGATGTAGGTGAAATGAGCGATGTAAAAATATGGGGAGTGGTAATGTGGGTAATGAGAATGACGTAACTGATTTTTAAATCGCATTAAAATACCATGAAAGCCATCATAGATTGTAACAGTTTTTATTGCTCTTGCGAGCGGTTGTTTCGTCCAGATTTGGATACGAAACCAGTTGTTGTGCTTAGCAATAACGATGGCTGTATCATTTCCCGGTCAGATGAAGCAAAGCAAATTGGCGTAGGTATGGCAGGTCCATATTTTTTGGCAAAGCCGCTTATAGAAAAACACAACGTTGCTACTTTTTCATCCAATTATAATTTGTATGGTGATATGAGTAAACGTGTAATGGATACACTCCGCACATTGCTCGGCGATGAAAATGTAGAAGTATATTCTGTAGATGAAGCTTTTTTAGATTTAGAAGAATTTAATAAACAGGATTTTTATAAAGTAGGTTTATACATCAGAGAAACGGTGGAGCAATGGACGGGCATAAAAGTTTCTATCGGACTTGCACCTACAAAAGTATTGTGCAAAGTTGCTAACCATCTTGCAAAAAAACACAAAGAAAAAACGCAGTGTGTGGTGGTGTTAGATACCAAAGAAAAAATAGAAAAAGCCCTACAAGCCACGCCTGTAAACGAAGTGTGGGGCATAGGCCGGCAGTATGCAGAAAAACTAAAAGAGTTGAATGCGGTTTATACTGCATTTGATTTAAGTAAAAAATCTGCTCCTTGGGCTTATAAAAATTTAGGCGGGGTAGTTGGTTCACGCATGATAAAAGAATTAAATGGCGAATCTGCTTTAGCATTGGCAGATGAACAACTTACGGTAAAAAAAATGATTGCCAGCACACGCATGTTTGGGCATACGGTCACCAGCAAGGCAGATATTAAAGAAGCAGTATCAACTTATGCAAGCCGTGCGGCAGAAAAATTACGTAGACAAAAAAGTGCAGCCACAGTTATAAGTGTTTTTGTGGTTACAAAAGAGCCAAGCAATAATGGGCATTTTAGGCATGGAAATACCTTAAGCCATTATGCAGTATTGCCTATTGCCACAAGTGCTACCAACGATCTTATAAAAGTTGCCACCGGTATTGTAGATAAAATTTTCGATAAAAATAAACAGTACAAAAAAGCCGGAGTAATACTCAGCGGTTTGGTGCCCGATGCTACTATTCAAGCAAATCTTTTTGTAGAAGAAAAAAATAATGGCAAACGTTTATTGATGGAAATGATTGACAATGTAAATTTTTCTATGAGAGATGATGTTATAAAATTTGCAGCCAGCGGCACAAAACGAGATTGGAAAATGCGAGTAGAAATGCGCAGCCCACGCTACACTACAAGATGGGAAGAAATGTATGAAGTGCATTAATGCATTTTTTTTGGAGCTGTGAAGTTGAAGGCTTTGCTCAACATTTGAACGGGCTATTCGTTGCTATCTTTTTTTGCCTCAAAGGCAGGACAAAAAAAGGATATCCACTACTATCCCGCAGCCCTTCATCAGTAAATCTTTTTTCAACTTTTATTGAAGCGTAGAAAAATACTATTCCCCAAACAATCCTTTTTGTTTGCTAACAAAAATTGGTTTCTGTAAATGCAAACCACAAGCAGCATTTAATTTATCTGCAAGGTAAACAGTAAGTTCAGGAGACTTAGCTTCATCGTGCATGTGCATAAAAAAGTACAATTCTTTCAAGCCATTATCTAACCAATATTTAATTCTTTCTACCCATTCATCTATTCTGGTATTATCTGTTTTGTGCATACTATTACCTACATAACGTATAAAAGTTTTAGGCATGGTAAGATGCATATGTGCGCAATCTCTTCTGCCGGCAGTATCTGTAATTACTGCGCCTATTTTTAATTTTTTTAGTGTAGTAAAAAACTCTTCACTTATGGCAGCATCGCTAAACCACTCTGGGTGCCTTACCTCTACAAAAAAAGAAAGGTCAGTGGGTAGTGATTTTAGGTAATCGAATAACTCTACTTTACGCTTAGGGGAAAACTTATCACTCAGTTGAATAAATATCGGACCGAGGTGGTTTTTAAATGCAGCAATACCTTTTAAAAATTCATCAGTCAAAAATTCTTTGCCTTTTAGGCTTCCATAATGTGTAACGCCTTTATACATTTTTGGGCAAAACTTAAAATCCTTCTTGCCTGCTTTATCGTTCCACTTTTGTATCATTTCTTCGCCATATACTTTATAGTGAGTGGCATTTAATTCAATGCTATTATAGTGTTGCACATAGTGTTCTAAAAAATCTTTCTCTTTTGTTTTTGGTGGATATATTTTTCCAACCCATTCCGGTCTGCCCCATTTTGCGCAACCCATGTACACTTTTGGGTGAGCAACAGCTTTACCTTTTAAAATGCTTTTATTAAAAACAGGTTCCTCAGGCAAAGAGAAATCAATTTTGTCCAGTTCTTTTTCTGTAACTCTTCCAAATTCCATAATGATATTTTTTAGGAACGTTTTAATAATTTTTCATACCCCACAATATTCATCATTACCAATAACATACCGTAAAAAATATCTTCAACAGGTATTGTGTAAATACGTATTGCCAAGTTTTCTGCATTGTTATAAGTTACAACTGGTATTGCGGTAAGAAAACCATTTACTATTAAAAAAGGAATAAGAATAATAACATAAGCAACTAAAAATGCTGCGCTGTTAAAAGATAAAAAAGATTTTCTAAAAATGAAAAAGATAAATATAAATGCTGCAAGAAAAATAGAGGTGTAAAATGTATAATAAAGATGCGCTGTAAATACAGAGAAAATTAAAAGCAATACCCCAATAAAAAATAAAATGAACTCTGATTTTTTTGAACTTTTTAATACTGGAAAATAACTGCGAATACATTCATATACAAATGTGCAACAATAGGGTACTATAAAAAAGAATAATACTTCTTCTAAGGGCAAGTTATAAATAAATGGTTTAGCAATAATATGCTCATTATTAAAAAACCAAACATTCATTTTTGCAAAAGTACCATCCCATATTATGAAAAATAATGCGGGCAACAGCATTGCCGCAAAAACGTATTTCAATTTTTTATAGAATGCTACTTTTTTATCGAAGCTAAGCGCAAGCGGACCTGCAATGGAGCAAGCGAGAATAAGGAAGTAGGTGTAATGAGTATTCAAACAGAAATTTTATATAAATGAAATGAACTTTAAACCCGTGAGACGCCTGCGTGAGGGATTGTAGCAATATACCCCGCAGTATTTGCGCTAGCAAATACGAGAATTACATGCGGAAAGCCTGTTCCGCCTTTCGTCGGAAACGCCCAAATCTTTTTAAAAAACCTTCCTCGCTTTATCCGCCTTTACTTTATCCCAATATTTTTTGGCTACATACAACATTCCAAAACTTTCGCCTCGCTCTTTACCCATGTGTTTGTGGTGCATTTTGTGTGCCCAACGAATAGTGCGCACATACACATTATTGCTACGGGTAAACCATTTGAACCGCTGGTGAATAATTACATCATGTACCAAAAAATAAGCAAAACCATACATAGCAATTCCAAAACCAATGGCGGCTGCAATGTAATTTCCATTTTGCAAACCAAGCATAATGCACAACCAACTTGGTATAGCAAAAATCAAAAAGAATGCATCATTTTTTTCGAAGAAAGAACCATGTGGCTGGTGATGATCTTCGTGCAAATACCACAAAAAACCATGCATTACATAACGGTGTGTTGCCCATGTAATGCCTTCCATTAAAAAAAAGGTACCAAATGTAATTAGTATATATGAAATGAGGTTCATAAAAAGGTTCGTATTAGCATAAAAAACATCATCATTATCAGAAGCAAATTTACTGCAAAAATATTGCGCTTTTCAAATTTTAAGAAAGTGAAAACACTTATCAACGCAAGGCTTATCATAAACCAACATAAATAATTATAGGTGGGTATTTCGCCATTGCCCAGCCACTGCCAATAACCAAGTTTAATGGCTGCGGGCTCCATCACCCAATCGAAAAAAACAGCCAGCATAGCTCCGTCTGATATGATAGAAAAATAACGTATGGCAGGTGATGGTGCACCCGTCATAGTTTCTAGCTTGGCAGATAATTTTTCAAGCAACATGTGTACAGCAATACCGCAGCAATAAATAATGATGATCCAATTTATACCTATAACGAATGGTACATTTTTTATAGTTGGTCCAAGTGTTTTTCCATAAACATACTCGCCAAATAAATACCCGGTAGAGGTACCGATTATTTCTACTCCAATACCAACTACAAAACAAATAATTAGAAAAGCAATGAAGGCGAAGTTTATAGTGCGTTGGGTATAAAGCAGCAACCCAAACATGAGCAATAAATTAAACGGCGTAGCTGCTGTAAAAAAAACAGGGTTAATAAACATACCAAAAAAACCAATGGTATGAAAAAATATGGCAAGTGCCGTAGCTATTTGCGTTCTGCTTTTAAGCATGTACTTTTCGTTCATTTTTAATATCATGCTTTATAAGGTCACTTACAATTTTTGCGCTTTTTAAACAAAGCGGAATACCGCCGCCGGGGTGCACACTGCCACCACAACAATATAAATTTTTTATGTTTGCTGTAAAATTTGGGTGACGCAAAAATGCAGCCATTTTAGTATTAGAACTTGTACCATACAATGAACCAAGATAGGAGCCTGTATTTGTTTCTATTGATTGAGGATGTAGTATTTCTTCTGTTACAATATACTTTTCAATGTCGGTTTTTAAGATATTGTTTATTTTTTTAACGATGTATTTTTTTACAATTTCTTTTAATTTTTCTGCATCATATTTTGTATCTGCCGGCACATTTATCATCACAAACCAGTTTTCGCTATTAGATGGCGCTTGAGATTTTTCCATTTTACTGGTAACATTTATATACACAGTAGGATCATCATATACTTTTTTCTTTTTAAAAATATGATCAAACTCTGCAGGGTAATTTTCGGCAAACAAAATATTATGGAGCTCCAGTTGCGGAAAATTTTTATTTATTCCCCAATAAAAAACCAATGCGCTGCTGCTACGTTCCTGCTTTAAAACTTTGTTGGCTTTTTTATTATTGCCCAATAAATTTTTGTAAGTAAAATAAACATCGCTGTTACTTACTACAACATCTGCCGGTATGTTTTCATTATTTACTACAATACCAGTTGCTTTATTATCTGGACAAATAATTTTTTGTACAGGTGCGTTAAAATTAAAATGTACCCCTTTTTGTATAGCAAGATTATACAATGCATTGGTAATATTTATCATGCCGCCCTGCGGATAATAAGCACCTTCGGTTTGTTCCAAATGTGGTATTAGGCTAAGCATAGCCGGCGCTTTGTAAGGGTTACTGCCATTGTATGTAGCAAAGCGATTAAAAATTTGCTGTACTTCTTTGCTGACGAATCGTTTGTTGTAAGCCCCAAGTGATTTAAATAAATAAGAAAACTTAATTGAAGCTAATCCCTTTAAAGAACGACCATGTAACCATGTTCTTTTTTTATGCAAAGAATGATTTAAAAATATTTCTGCAATATTATTATACAGATTTTCTGAACGTCGTAAATATTTTTTTACATTTTCTACAGGTTCTCCGGTTTTTTGTTGCAATTCGTTTGCAAAAAATTCTTCATTGCTATAGGCATTTATTTCTATGCCGTTTTCATAAAAGTATTTACAGGCTACATCCAATTTTTTATAAGCAAAATAATTTTCAATAGGTTCTTCTGCCAATTCAAACAACTCCTCAATATTTTTGGGCTGGGTAAATAAAGACGGACCTGCATCAAAATGAAAACCATCTTTTTCAAAAACAGATAATTTACCACCGGGGTAACTATTTTTTTCATACACAACTACATTAAACCCCTGTACTGCAAGCCTGATGGCTGTACCTAAGCCTGCTACACCGCTACCAATAATTACTGCTTTTTTTTGTTGCATACTTTACTATAGTGAATTAAACGAGCTACGTAAGCCCGCTTTCACCAAAATTACGGCTTTAAAAGTATTGCTGATGCGTACACGATTTTCTAACAATAACTGAGGCTGCGCACTCTGTATTTTTTTGAATAAAGTGCGGTAATATTTATAAGCTACATATACTCCAAACCGTGCTTTTGCAGGAAGTATTAAAATACCTTCGTAGGCTTTTGTAAGATCTCTGGCAATATCTTCTTCAATTATTTTTTTATCTTGTTCTGTAAAGTTTTTAAAATTTACACCCGGGAAGTAGGTTCTGTTTAATTGCTCATGATCTGCTTTCAGATCTCTTAGAAAATTAATTTTTTGAAAAGCCGCCCCCAATGATTGTGCTGCCGGTTTTAGTTTTTCGTATTCTTCTTTATTGCCATTGCAAAAAACATACAAGCACATTAATCCTACTACCTCAGCACTGCCGTAAATGTAAGTGGAGTAGCATTCGGCATCATATTGTTTATCACTAAGATCCATTTCCATACTCTTGAAGAATGCCTCAATAAGTGCAGTATCTATATTGTACTTATTTACCGTGAGTTGAAAACTATGCAAAATTGGATTTAAACTTATCCCTCTTTTAATGGCATCATAGGTTTCTTTTTTAAACTCGGCCAACAACATTTCTTTATCATACTCATGAAAGGTATCTACAATTTCATCAGCAAAACGCACAAAGCCATAAATATCGTACACGGGCATACGCAGGTCTGCATGCAACATTCGTATAGCGCTGCTAAACGAAGTGCTATAGCCTTCGGTGGTTATTTTGCTGCATTGGTGACTAACCTTGTGAAATAATGATATCATTTAAAAAACTTAAAATATTTTACTCTTTACTTATTTTCTTCCAATCTTTCACCACCTGCTTTGCTGCCACTTCACCACTTATTAATGATGGTGGCACTCCTGGGCCCGGCACTGTTAACTGCCCAGCGTAATATAGATTTTTTACTTTTTTACTTTTTAAGGATGGTTTTAAAATAGCTGTTTGCAGCAACGTATTTGCCAACCCGTAAGCATTTCCTTTAAATGCATTATGATCATGTACGAAATCTGATACTGAATAAGATCTTTTATAAACAATATTCTCTGAGATACTTTCTCCTGTTAATTTTTCAAAACGCTGTACAATTTTTTCAAAATATTTATCTCTTAATGTTTCATCATCACCCTTTAAACCTGCAGCCACAGGAATTAGAAAAAATAAATTTTCTCCGCCCGGGGGCGCAACATTTTCATCTGTAACGGAAGATGCACAAACATAAAACAACGGTTCCGTGGGCCAAATAGGTGTTTCGTAAATTTCTTTGCCGTGTTTATTAAAGTCTACATCAAAAAATAAAGAATGGTGACTGATATTTTTAAGTTTTTTATTTAGCCCAACATAATACAATAAACAAGATGGTGCCATTACTCTTTTATCCCAGTAAGCTTCACTGTAAGTTCTGCTTTTTTCTGGTAATAATTCGGTTTCGGTAAAATGATAATCTGCTGCAGAAATTACTGCATCTGCATAAAATGTTTGTTTTTCAGTAGTTACAGAAACTGCTTTACCATTTTCAATATTTATACTTTTTACATTTTGCCCAAACAGGCATTTTACACCAACTTCATCTGCAAGTTTATACATTGAATTAGCTACTGTATTTAAGCCCCCTTCCGGATACCATGTTCCTAATTTTATATCTGCATAATTCATCAGGCTATATAAAGCAGGAATATTTTGTGGTAAAGCTCCTAAAAAAAGTACCGGAAATTCCATCAATTCCACAATATGCGGATGCGTAAAATATTTGCTGATATGCTTTTTCATATCAGTAAACACATCCAACTTTAAAATTCCTTTTGCTAAATCAATATCTAAAAATTCGGTAACTGAAAGGCTCGGTTTATACACCAATTTATTAACGCCTACTTCATATTTATAGGCAGCTTCTGCTAGAAATTTATCTAACTTTTCTCCGCTGCCTTTTTCAATAGATTCAAATAAAATTTTTAAGGCAGTATAATCTGCAGGAATATCCATTCTTGTATTTGGATAGTAAACGGTGTACGATGGATCTAATCTCTTAAGCGAATAATAATCTGAGACTTTTTTACCAAAGCAATTAAAATATCTCTCAAACACATCTGGCATCCAATACCAGCTCGGTCCCATATCAAAAGTAAAACCTTCAGCAATAAATTTTTGTGCACGCCCACCAGGTTGTAAATGTTTTTCCAGCAATGTTACATTCCACCCTGCCTTGGCCATAAATGATGCGGCAGATAAGCCTGCAAAACCGCTGCCGATCACAATAACATTGTTCATTTAAAAATGGATGTGTTTAAAAATACATCGCAAATTTAAAGGTTAAAAAATAACAGCAGGTATTACTTCTATCGAAAGAGGGAATTAATAAAAGAAATAATATTGGCTTTCATCTAAAAACTTCTTACCGGTAAATTTTTAAAAAATTTAGACGCCAATTTATTTTCTGGAAAAATAATGGACCAGGCGGTAAGGAAGATTATTTTGAAATCGGTTAGTACGGAAGCATTTTTTTGGTACCACATTTCCAGCTCTCCTTTAAAAGGAAAAATTTTGCTGTACATAGCTTTAGGATCTGCAGCTTCTGAAACTATTTTTTCTTCGTCTCTAAATATTAATGATCCTATACCTGTTATACCGGGTTTAACATTGTAAATGTTTTTACGAATATGCTCATCATACTGTAAAAAACTTACTTCCATTAAGGGTCGTGGCCCCACAATGCTCATGTCTCCTTTTAATACATTAAAAATTTGAGGGAGTTCATTTATTTTGGTTTTACGAAGAAATGAACCGAAAGGCATTACACGAGGATCGTTTCGTAAAGTTATTTCACCTGTGCCTATACTCGGACTGTTTTTAAGCATGGTGGCAAACTTCCAAATATCGAATGGTTTATTTTTATACCCCAGTCTTTTTTGAAAATAAAATATTTCATGCTCACCGGTAAATTTTAAAATAATCATCACAGGTATTAGCACAGGAGATAATACTACAAATGCAAAACCAGCAATTAAAATATCAAGAATACGTTTTATAAATTTATACATGGGGGGGACTGTTCAGAAAAATATCATCTAAGATTTTACAATGTCTTTGATAATTTTTAGGTGATGATTGGTATGGATATTTAAAAATTTATGTGAAGAACGAAGGTGCAGCATGCCAAAATATGGATGCATAAAATAACTGTGTTTGGGCAGCGTTTTTATTTCTTCTATAACTTCTTTTGCAGATTGAATCATTTGATACAATTGTGGCGCTGAAAATACTTCAACAGGATTGACCACGGAAGGCGCTTTACCTCTTCCCCTTGGTATTTTATTCATTAAATAAACCAGCGTTCTTATTTTATTAAAGCTGTATTTATATTGTGAAGGATCAGATTTTTTTAATTGATTTGTAATGCCGGTAATTACCATTAAGCAATGTTGTACATGCCACCCCACAGCAGCTGATGACACTGTCGGACTTATTTTATCCGCATGCGGAATACTATCTTCCAATGCTTGTATGTATGCAGATAAACTTTGCATTAAATAAAAACTTCTTTTATTTTATCCGTCACGGTTTTTAAATCTGCATCGCTAATGTATGTACTACAAGGTATGCTAAGGCAATGCTGGTACACAAAATCTGAACGATCATTGTTTTGAACGTACACATCATTTTTAAACATAGGCAATTGGTTCATTGGTACCCAAAATGGGCGGCTTTGCATTTTGCTATCGTTTAATGCTTTAAGAACTTCTTTTTGTTTTGTGGTAAAAATAGTAGGCAACCACCAGTTTGGTGTTACATCATCACTTACTTCTTGAAACTTTATATCTCCTACCCCTTGTAATTCGCTTTTATAAAATGCGATGATTTCTTTTTTGCGTGCAATAAAACCTGGTAATTGTTCCATTTGTGCAACACCCATAGCTGCAGCTACGTTTACAAGACGGTAATTGTAGCCAATTTCATCATGCATATATTCAAAAGGATCACTCTTAGCTTGTGTGGTTAGGTGCTTGGCTTTTTTAGCAAGCGTTTCATCATTGGTAATAATCATACCGCCACCACCTGTTGTAATTATTTTATTGCCGTTGTAACTAAAGTTTCCCATCAAACCAAAACTACCTGCATGTTTGCCTTTATAATAACTGCCCAGTGCTTCTGTGCTGTCTTCAATAACTACCAAATTATGTTGAGTAGCTAATGCTAGCAGTCTATCCATATCGCAAATATTACCTAATACATGTACAGGCATTATGATGGGGATACGCTTACCGGTTGCTTTGTGGTAGCAAACATTATCTTTTTGCTCCGTTTCATTTTGCAAGAACGTTTCAAGAATATTTAAATCCATCTGCCAGTTATCTGCATCGGTATCAATCAATATCGGCGAAGCGCCAGTATATTTTATAGAATTTAAGGTAGCAATAAAAGTAATATTGGGAGCTATTACCATATCATTTTGCCCAACGCCTGCAAGTATCAAGCAAATATGTAATGCTGTAGTGCCACTACTTGTTGCTACGGCATATTTTGTACCTGCATATTCAGCACTCATTTGTTCAAATTTATCTACATAACTGCCCACACTACTCACCCAACCAGTTTCTATACATTCTGTTACATATTTCAATTCGTTACCACCCATGTTTGGGCCACTTAGTAAAAGCATAATTTTTTATTTATATATGGCATTATTTGCCTAAAAGAAGTTGCAAATGTATCAAAAACCCCGTTCTTTAAGAACGGGGTTTCTATATTAAAATTTTATACGGAATTATATATTTCTAAATTTCTGAGAAAAAGAATCTGTTACTATACCTGTTTTAAGCAAAGTGTAAATTTCTTTCACACCATCGGGTACTGTTTTAGTAATAGTATAGCCTAATTCATTTTTAATTTTGTCAAAATTTACACGGTAGTCACGAGGATCTTCATTCATTTCTACATAGTCAACTTTTACATTAGGCACCACTTTACAAACCTCTTCTATGATCATACCTTTATTGTAGTTTTCTTCTGTGCTACCTACATTAAATACATTTGCACGTACTTTTTCTTCCGGGCTTTCAATTACCAACACTACTGCACGAGCCAGATCATCTACATGGCAATATGGACGCCAAAATTGTGCACCCCAAATTGGTTGTTCACCATTTACAGTAGCATTGCGGGTAAATTCATTTACCGTTAAATCGAAACGAATGCGTGGACTAAAACCGTACACTGTGCTAAAACGCAATGCTGTACTGCACATGTTTGAATCCTTTTTATCTTCCAACAAATATTTTTCAAATTTCACTTTTAATTCAGCATAAAGAGAAACAGGGTTTAGTTCAGATGTTTCTGTAACGAAAGAATCCGGATCAGACATTTTACCATAATTGCTACAAGTACTTGCAAAAACAAAACGCTTTACACCTGCGGCTTCAGCAGCATCAAATAATGCTACGCTACCATCCCAGTTAGTGCTGTTGGCATCATCACTGTATTTTTTACAAGCAGGGTCACCAACTATTGCTGCTAAATGAGCTACTGCTTCAACTCCTTCCAAAGCAAGTTTTACATCCTCAGCATTTCGAACATCGCCTTTCATAAATTCAAAATTGGGGTTAAGCATTACATCTATCAATGCATCGCCACCAAAATTTAAATTATCTAGTGCTCTTACACTATAGCCTTTATCTAATAATTGACGAACCAATACAGAACCAATGTAGCCTGCGCCGCCTGTAACCAATACTTTCATCTTAATTTATTTTGAATTTTTGAAGCTGCAAAGATAGGGGTTTGCAGCATAGGGTGAGGTTTGAGAGAGAAACAGTATATCACAAATTTCCAATTGCCTACATATTTTCTTTTAAAGCATTCAATTTTTATATTATAAGTTCATATTCAAAAAAATCCGTTGCCTATTCTTTCTTTGCTGGCAGCGTAAATCCAAAACTGGTACCTACATCAGGTTTACTTCGCACATGTATCGTTTGATGATGTGCTTCTACAATATGTTTACAGATAGCTAAGCCCAAACCACTACCACCGGCTTTTCTACTACGTGCAAGATCTGTTCTGTAAAATCGCTCAAAAATTCTAGGCAAATGATCTTCTGCTATTCCATAACCATCATCACTAATTTCCGTTAGAACATTGTCACCATCCACATTATAAAAACTTGCTTCAATTCGTCCATTTTCTTTTCCGTATTTAATAGCATTATCTACAAAGTTTATAAATACCTGCCGTATTTTTTCTTTATCTGCATAAACATTTAAAGGAAATTCACATTCTTTTTTTATGGCACAAACAATATTTTTTTCAGCAGCTTTTAAATGAAGGGAATCAAAAACATCTTTTATTAAATCTTGCACTATAAATGGCTGAGGGTTAAGCTGCATTTCACCACTTTCCAAACTAGATATTTCATCAAGATCATCTAATAAGTTTACAAGTCTATCAATATTTTTGGAAGCACTTGTAAGAAACTTTTCATTTACTGCATTGTTGTGTAAAGCCCCATCAAGTAAAGTGTGTACATACCCTTGTATGGCAAAAATGGGGGTTTTTAACTCGTGACTCAAATTTTGTAAAAACTCTTTTCTAAAAGTTTCATTTTGCTGAAGCGTTTCTATTTCTTTTTTTCTTTGCGCTGCCCAAGCTTCTACATCTTCCCTCACTTCATCTATTCCCTTTTGGGGCAATATGTTTTTATAATAAAATTCTTCTCTTTTACTGGCTTTTGTTTGGTAAATTAATTTGTAAATCAGTTTTATTTTTCGGTAAATAAATGTTTGCAATGTAAACAGAATAAGGCCATAACTGCCAGCAAAAATGATGATAAAAGACAAAGGCGCTACCCACCACACAGGCTCAAATATAAAAATAGCCATACTGATGGGTATAGATAAGATAGCCGCCGTAAGAAGAGATAATTGCTGGGGCGATAAATGTCTTGTAGAAAGCATTTGGAACTAGATGTTAGACACAAGATAAGAATATTCGATAAGAGATATTTCGTAAAGTATAAAATGATATTTAGTCGTCTTGTGTCTAAATTCTGACAATCTAATATCTATATCTCAAACTTATACCCCACACCTTTTACTGTCGAAATACAATCTACCCCAAGTTTTTGCCTTATTTTTCTAATATGTACATCAATCGTACGATCACCCACAATTACATCGGTTCCCCAAATTCTGTTTAGAATTTCGTTTCTTAAAAAAACCTTACCAGGTTTAGATGCAAGCAACGCTACTAACTCAAACTCTTTTCTTGCAAGTACAATTTCGGTATTACCAAAAGATACCAAATACTTTTCTCTGTCTATTTCAAAATCACCCACTTTAATAATGGATGTTCCTTCGTTACCTAAACGCCTAAAAAGTGCATTCACTTTGCTGGTTAAAACTTTTGGGCTCACCGGTTTCGTGATATAATCATCAGCACCAGTTTCTAATCCAATAACCTCTGAGTTTTCATCGCTCATAGCAGTTAAGAAAATAATGAGTGTAGGATTATATGCAGGTTGCGATCTTAAAATATTACAAACTTCTATACCTGTTTTACCAGGCATCATCACATCTAATATGATTAAATCTGGCTTATGCGCTTTAGCTAAATCTAAAGCTTCATTGCCATTTTTTGCCGTAACTATTTCATATCCTTCATTAGATAAATTGAAAGACAAAATCTCTAAAATATCTGGCTCATCATCAGCAATGAGAATTTTTTTGGTGGTGCTCATAAGTTAAAAGTTACGCAAAAGTAAACTTTCTATTATGTCAGCACTACGTTAAATGATCGTTATAACATTATTAAATTGTTAAGAGATGTGCAACGCTTTTTGTAATATAACAGTCTATAAAATAACGGCAATAAAAATTGCACCATATTTGCATACGAATAACCCTATATGAAGTATATTATTTTTACATGTTTCTGTTTTATTTATTTTTTTCAAGCCTCAGCCTTTTCTGATACTACCAATATTCCTTTTAGCAGAATAAAAAGGCATGAAGATATACGCAATGAGCAGCGAAACATTGATAAAATGGACGGTGCAGAAGATGGGATATTAAAAACAGGATCAGACGAAAACATAAGCAACCAACTTACCGATGCGCTTTTTAGAAAACCAAATGAATGGCGCCAATGGATTGAAACCAATGATTCCCAAATACCCACCAACAATGATAAGGTTAGATACTTAAGAAATATAGCGGAAGTATTGCTCTATTTTAGAATAGGTAAAAAACAAAATGAAATTAATTTTACCCAATTGCCTGCCCTACTTTCCTCCTTTGATAAAATGATTAAAGCAAAAGCAGCGGGACAATCTATCCTACCTTTTTTACAACAAGCATCTTACCCTGTTGCAAAAATAAATGCCAGAATATTTGCAGAAGAAAATGAAAGAAACGACGCCGCAGCCATCATATATTTAAAATATGCAGATTTAAACCACGATAAAATTTTAAAAACCATTGCTCCTTTTGCCAAAGAAAGTTTTGCAGATAGCTTGGTAGTAGTTGCCTGCAAAACAAACCCTGTACAATTTTACAACTATGCCCAATCAGACGGCTCTACTGTTGGTAAATTAATACACCGCAATACCGATAAAATGGTGAAACAGGTGGCGGCACTTAGTAAAATGGATAATGCATTATTTTATTTTCCTTTTTTAGACGATTTATTATCTGAAAGACAAAGTATAGATAGCATTAAAATATATGTAGGCAATGGCGATAAAGGTTATGATAGTATTGGTTATTATAAACTGCTTGTAAATACTGCTACAGCATACTCTAAAAGAATGGGTAAACCATTTTATGATACCGCCATTGCATATTATGGAGCAAACGGTTTATTAAAAACTTTGCAAAAAAAAGCATTACAACATTTTATAAATCCAATAAACATGTTGCATGATCAAAATAATCTTGCAATAAGAATGCGTGCCATACAACCTCTTTCTCCGTCTGATTTATACTACATGATGGTATTGGGCGAAAATGATATTTACACAAGCAGTTACAAACATAGTTTTAATAGAATGCTGCAGATAATGGGACCAAAACCAAAAGGAGATTCGTTGTTGATGGCAGTAAATTTTAACCAGTTTCGTAAGTTTATAAAAATGGCGGCCAATTACAACAGGCTCGATACATTTTTAAAATTAATGCCGGCAGAAAGATCTGAACAATTGATGAGAGCATTTGTATCTCAACTGGAAAATAATTTAGAAGATGCGGTGGATGTGGCAGATTCTTACAGCAGCATATCCGATAAAAAATTACAGCAAACAATGTTGCAAAATGTAACAGCCAATGAAAAAGAAGCTATTGCTAATAACAACCAAAAAGCAACAGTTATTTATGGGTTATTAAAAACAATTTTCCTTTCGTTTGATGACAATACAATTGACTTAGCTGCTCAAATTGGGATTCCACCAATATATGAAGTAGGCAATAAATATGTGCAGGATGAAAAAGGTTGTATTGTAGAGCAAGTGTTTTTTTACGGAGATAAAGATGGTAAACAATTCTACCCGGCATTTAGAAATTCATTCTCACCAAAAGAATGGAAAGTAACAGAAAAAAAAGAATGGATAGAAGCGGCTTCGTTAAAAGGGAATGTATTGTTATTTGCAAATAAACCATTGGATAACGATGCTAACTTAGATGATACCGCACAAGTACATCTTGGCAAATACCTCGAAGAAAAAGGGTTGAAGCCTTCTGTAATAGTTCATCGTGGTCATAGTTATTGGTTGGACCGTACCATGAGCCGCATGCCCGGAGATGCAAAGATTGTTGTGTTAGGTTCATGTGGTGGTTATCAAAATTTAAATGAGATATTAGCCATTAACCCTGACGCTCATATTATCTCAACCAAAGAAATTGGTACCGGAGATATTAACCGTCCAATACTCACTTATATAAACCAAACATTTACTACTGGTTCAAATTTATCGTGGCGTAAAATGTGGGGAGATCTTACAAAAACATTTTCTTCAGATGCTAATAAAAATGTAAAGGAAAGCTGGGATGATTATATTCCACCATACAAAAACCTTGGGGCAATTTTTTTGAAAGCTTATAGCAAGAAAATGGATAGCGAATTGTGATGTTGTGAATTGTGAGTGGTGAATTGTGAATGGGTTTTTATTATTGCCAAAATATCTTAAACAATACAATCCTTGTATTCGTGGCAACAAAGACAAAACAGTTTCCTTTAATTTTTTATTTTTTTATTCGTGAACATTCGTTCATTCGTGGCAACAAAAATTCGCAGTCTCAAACACTATTTCCATGCAAACCATTTACGTTTTTAGTGGCTTAGGGGCAGATGAAAGGGTTTTTTATAAAATAGATTTTGGATATTATAATACTGTTTTTATTAAATGGATAACTCCTCGTAAAAACGAACTTATAGAAGATTATGCACTTCGTTTAACTACGCAAATCATCACAAAAAATCCTATTTTAATCGGGCTATCTTTTGGGGGAATGATGGCAGTTGAAGTAGCAAAACATATTGCCACAGAAAAAATAATTCTCCTGTCATCTGCAAAAAATAGAAATGAAATTCCTTCTTATTTTCGGATGGCGGGTATGCTAGGAATACATAAAATTATTCCAGCCTCCTTACTTATTAAAGCCAACATATTTACCAACTGGTTTTTTAGTAGCAGAACATTAGCAGAAAAGAAAATGCTGTCTGCCATTTTACATGATACCGATCCTGTTTTTTTAAAATGGGCAATAGCAAAAATTGCCACATGGAAAAACAGAACCATCCAAAATAACGTCCACCATATTCATGGCAGCGCTGATAGAATTTTACCTCTAAGAAATATAAAAGCAAATACAATAGTTGCAGATGGAGCACATTTAATGTTAGTGACCAATTCAGAACAAATTTCAGGACTTTTAAAAGAGTTGTTAGAAAGAAAAGCTTGATAAAATATTATAAATAATCTTACTATAACAAACAAAAATTTTAAAAAACTATCGTTTTAATAATGCTACCTTGTAGTTACTAAATGGTAAAATTGTAAATAATTTTCATGTAAGCAAACACATTTTGATTATTTTAGCTTACCATTTTTATAATGATTTAAAAATTGCCACACAAACACAAATGCAAACGGAAGAAATACACACGCTTACCAAATCTAAAAAATTTATTTTACTTGCAGACGATGATTTAGATGACTGTATGTTATTTGAGAATGCGTTAAGTGAAATAGCTGAAGGTACAAAGTATGAAACTGTTGAAAATGGTGAAAAATTAATGCAGTATTTAAGTACGGCTGATTTTTTGCCCGATATTATTTTTATGGATATGAATATGCCTCGTAAAAACGGCGCAGCTTGCCTCACAGAAATTAAAGCAAACGAAAAATTAAAATCCATACCCATTGTTATAATTTCTACATCGCTTGAGCCCAGTTTAATAGAATTTCTTTATACAAATGGCGCACATTATTTTATTCGTAAACCAAATTCATTTTCTAAATTAAAGTTTGTTTTATATCACGCTATAACATTATTATCCACCTCAAATACTCCTCAACCTGAGTTAGAGCATTTTATACTCATAGATGAAAAACCATCATCATGAAAAAAGATGGCAGCAATACTACGATTGAAAAACCCCTTACTAAATCTGATAATTTATTTCCTGTAGTTGGTATTGGTGCATCGGCCGGTGGGCTGGATGCTTTTAAAAAACTACTAAAAGCTATACCAGAAAACTCAGGCATGGCTTATGTACTCGTGCAGCATTTACACCCAGAGCATGAAAGTTTTTTGGCAGACCTTTTACAAAAAGTTACCAAGGTGCCGGTATTAGAAATAGCTGATGATATTAAAGTAGAGCCAAACCATATTTACATAATACCAAGCAATAAAATGCTTATTGCAAACGATGGTAAACTGGAGCTAAGCCCCCGCCCTGCAAAAAGCAAAAACAAACTCAATTTACCCATCGATCTTTTCTTTGCATCGCTGGCAGAAATACACCAGACACATGCCATTGGGGTTGTATTATCTGGCACAGGGTCAGATGGTACACTTGGGTTAAAAGCAATTAAAGATAATGGTGGTATTACGTTTGCACAAAATATAGCCTCAGCCAATTACGATAGCATGCCTGCTCATGCAATACAGGCGGGTGTTGTTGATTTTATTTTGCTGCCAGAAGAAATGCCACAAAAATTGTTGGAAGTTACTGAGCAATTAAACCTTACTGATGATGAATTAAAAAACCTTCCGCAGCAAGATGAAGAAGTGTTTAAGCAAGTACTTTCGCTGCTGCGCATTCGTAAAGGAACAGATTTTACTTATTACAAACAAACTACCATTCGCAGGAGAATACTTCGCCGAATGGCCATTAATAAAAATGATGAGCCTGCCCAGTATTTAAAATATTTAAAAGAAAATAAACCCGAGCAAGATGCTTTGTACCAAGATCTGCTCATACCGGTAACTTCTTTTTTTAGAGACAATAAAGTGTTTGATAATTTATGCGAGTCAGTATTTCCATCTATTATAAACAATAAATTACCTGCTGCACCTATACGGGTATGGGTAACGGCCTGCAGCACAGGCCAGGAAGCTTATTCAATGGCTATGTGCCTAAAAGAATTTTTAGGAAATAATGGGGAGCGTGCGCAAATTTTTGCCACCGATATAAGTGAACCCGCCATTGCAAAAGCCAGAACTGGCATATATACAAAAGCAGAACTGGAAGAAGTGAGCGACCAGCGTTTACAGGAATTTTTTACAAAAACAGATGGCGGCTACCGGCTTAATAAAGATATAAGAGATATGTGCATATTTGCAGTACATAATTTTTTAAAAGACCCACCCTTTGGCAAAATAGATTTTGTAAGTTGTAGAAATGTGCTCATATATATGGAGCCTTATCTGCAAAAAAAAGCACTTACTACTTTTCATTATGCGCTAAACCCAAAAGGATTATTACTGCTGGGTAAATCTGAAACAAGCAACGGTGTACCCGATCTTTTTTTAGCCGCAGGCAAGCACGATAAATTATTTACCCGTAAAGATGCACCCGGCAGGTTTATGCATGTGGCTACACAGCGCAGCGAACAAAATTTAAATGAATTTAACAGCAATCCTTTAAAAGAAAATATGCAGACAGATTTTCAAAAAACGGCCGATGAAATAATGCTGAGTAAATACACACCAGCTGGTGTAGTTGTAAACGAGGCTATGGATATTGTACATTTTAGGGGAAATACAAATATTTATTTAGAACAGGCGCCAGGCAAACCAACGCACAACCTGTTGAAAATGGCAAAAAATGGGTTGGCATTTGAGCTACGTAATATTTTACACAAGGCTAAAAAAGAAAATACATCCGTTACAAAAGAAAATATTCCTATACAGATAAATGGCAGCCAGCGTATAATTACCATTGAAGCCATGCCACTGCCAAATGTGGTAGAGCCGCATTATT
This sequence comes from Ferruginibacter sp., assembly GCA_031398005.1. GTDB lineage: Bacteria > Bacteroidota > Bacteroidia > Chitinophagales > Chitinophagaceae > Ferruginibacter. The sequence continues at coordinate 39,036 of JANNMO010000026.1, read as the reverse complement.
TAATACTTTTTCATGGCAATGAATTTACTCAAAATACAAAACAGCAATCATCAGACCCACAAACATCTTCCAAACTAAAAAAAGACGAAAAAGATTTATACATAACGCAAATAGAAAAAGAACTTGCGCAAACCAGAGAAGACATGCGCAGCATTACCGAAGACCAGGAAGCTGCAAATGAAGAACTGCAAAGTGCCAATGAAGAATTGCTGAGCGGTAGTGAAGAACTGCAAAGCCTTAATGAAGAACTGGAAACAAGTAAAGAAGAACTGCAAAGTTCCAACGAAGAACTAACGGTGGTAAACCAAGAGTTGATAAGCCTTAATGAGCAGGTAACAAGCAGCCAGCAATATGCAGAAAGTATTGTGGATACTATAAGAGAACCCTTATTGGTGCTCGATAAAAACCTGCGAGTAAAAACCGCCAACAAAGCTTTTTACAATTTATTTTTTGTAAATGAAAAAGAAACAGAAGGGGTTTTAATTTATAAACTAGGAAACAACCAATGGGATATTCCATCATTAAGAACAATGCTGGATAAAATTTTACTAGATAGAGAACCATTTACCGATTTTGAAGTTGAACATCATTTTCCATTCATTGGCAAAAAAATATTACTCTTAAATGCCAGAGAAATAAAAGTGGAAGCCGGTGCAGAAAATTTGATATTGCTTGTAATGGAAGATGTAACAGAACAGAAAAAATACCAACTTCAGGATGATGCTTTTTTAGGCCGGTTTAAGAATATCTTATTACAGTCTGAGGTAGGCGTAGCTGTTTATAAAGGCATGAGGTTTCATGTAGAAATGGCCAACGAAAAGTTTTTAGAAATAGCCGGTAAGTATGAAAAGGATTTTGTGGGCAAACCGCTTTTTGAGTCGATGCCAGAAACAAGAGAAATTTTTGAACCATTGTTAATGGAAGTTTTTAAAACAGGGATTTCTTATAATGGTAAGGAAGTGGAATATACAAATAACAGTTTTGGCAAAACGAAAAAGGGTTATTACAACTTTACTTACCAAGCCATGTATGATAGTGATGGTAACATAAACGGCATTATTTGCGTAGTAAATGATGTTACTGAACAGGTAAATGCAAGAAAAAAAATAGAAGAGAGTGAATTTTTTAGCAGAAATATTATTGAAAATAGCCCCGATTGTGTAAAAATATTGGATGCAGAAGGACATATAGATTTTATGAATAGCAATGGACTTTGCTTATTGGAAATTGATGATTTTGAAACTGTAAAAAATAAATACTGGTGGAATATATGGGGCGAACAAAACCATCAGATTGCAAAGGATGCAGTAAAAAAAGCACAAAGTGGCGAAAAGGTTCAGTTTCAGATTTTTCAGGAAACTTTAAAGGGTGTGCCGAAATGGTGGGATGTTATTGTTCTACCCATTCTGACAAAAACTGGTAAACCAAAAGGTTCGAAAATGCTTTCTGTATCACGGGATATTACGGAGCAAAAACAAAATGAACTGAGAGAAAAAGAACTTTTAATGAGGTTTCAAACCTTGGTAATGCAGGCACCTGTTGCTATTTGTGTATTGCGGGGAGAACACTATAACATAGAAATTATAAATGAAAGAATGGCTGAAATGTGGGATAGAAAACAGGAAGATATTCTGGATAAGCCTGCTTTTGATGTACTGCCGGAATTATTAAAGCAGGGATTTAAAGAATTGCTGGATAATGTTTATAAAAAAGGAGAACGTTTTGTAGCAGACGAACTTCCCATACAGTTACATAGGAATGGAAAACTTGAAAACCTCTTTGTAAAATTTGTTTACGAACCTCTACGGGATGCTGATTTAAAAGTGGTAGGTGTAATGGCATTGGCCCATGAAATTACTGAACAGGTAACCGCCCGCAAAAAAATGGAAGCACAGGCCACCATGGTAGAAGATTTGTTGCTTACCGCACCGGCCATAATATGTACTTACTCAGGACCAACACATATATATTCTTTGATAAACAAACGATACCAGGCATTATTTGGTAATCGAAAACTACTCGGTAAACCTTTGCTTGAAGCATTACCAGAAATTAAAGGCCAGGGTTTTGATAAGCTTTTAGATAATGTATACCACACCGGAGAATCTTATGTTGGTATAGATGTGCCGGTAACTATAGCTAGGGATGAAGGATTATCTCCACAGTTAAGTTATTTTAATTTTAGCTACCAGGCAATTTATAATGAAGACAAGGAAATTAATGGCGTTTTGCTTTTTGGATACGAAGTAACAGAACAAATAATAGCCCGAAATAAAAATTTAGAAACAGAGCAAAGCCACACAAAAGAACTGGAAGAAAAAGTACAGCAGCGAACACTTGAATTAAGCAACGCCAATGAGTTATTAAATACAATAAACATAGAAAAAGAAAAACGTGCAGCCGAATTGGTAATTGCAAATAAAGAACTCTCATTTCAAAATGAAGAAAAAGAAAAACGTGCGGAAGAATTGGAGATAGCTAATAATGAATTACTTGCTTTTAATTATATATCCAGTCACGATTTGCAGGAGCCACTCCGTAAAATACAAACATTTGCATCGCTCATTTCAGAAAAAGAATATGAGACATTAACAGTTAAAGGCAAAGATTATTTTCATAGAATAGAGGACTCTGCAAAACGCATGCAAACACTCATAGAAGATTTGCTTGCTTATTCTCGTACTAATGTTACCGATAGAAATTTTGAAAAAATACATTTAAATAAAATTGTGGAAGATGTGGTAAATGAAATGACAGAATTTCTTCAACAAAAAAATGCTACAGTAGAGTTGAAAGATATTTGCGAAGCAGATATTATCCCTTTTCAAATGCGGCAGATAATGAATAACCTTATTACCAATGCTATAAAATTTACTGCAACCGGTGTAGCACCGCATATTATTGTAAGCTGTAAAATAGATAAGGCATCAAATTTTTCAAAAGAAATAGCTGCATTATCAGCAGAAAAATTATCTACAAAAAAAGAATATTGCCGCATTACATTTAAAGACAACGGTATTGGTTTCGATCCTGCGTATAAAGACAAAATATTTGAAGTTTTTCAACGCCTGCATGGTAAAGAAGCTTATGCAGGTACAGGCATAGGTTTGGCTATTGTAAAAAAGATTGTACATAACCATAATGGATTAATTACTGCAGATGGAAAGTTGGGTGAAGGGGCAATATTTAGTATTTATTTGCCTGTGTTGTAAAATATTCAATCATTTAATAATTTATACTTTTTTGTAAACCGTTTAAATAATTTTCCCTGTGCAAACCATGCACATTATTTTATTCGTAAGCCCAATGCGTTTTCAAAACTAAAATTTTGTTGTATCATTCTATTACGCTGTTAGCTCAAAAAAACAGCTCTCAATCTCCTTTACAATTTTTTATTCTTAAAGATGAGAACAGTTCTACATAAAAATTAAACTGTAAAACCTACAATTAAAAATTGTATCTACACAAAATTTAAGTTTTTTCTTGCTCTATTTAATTTAATTAGTGAATAACATTGTCTTAAGCAATTAATGGCATATTAAATGCGGCTTTTATTAAGTATTAATAATTACCCATAAGGTTTTAAAGGCTAAGTTTTTAGGTATTACATAGCTGGAAAATCTTTCACAAATAAAATATATGCCTCGTATTACTGAAAGTGAAAAAATTGCAAACGAAAAATTGCAATCAGATTATAAAACATTATTAATTAATAAAGAAGAACAGCAACGCACAAATGAGGAGCTAATTATTGAAAATGGTAATCTTTTAAGTTTAAATAAGATGGCTACCATTGCAAGGGACTATGCAGATTCAATAATTGCTACCGTTAGAGAACCAATGCTTATACTTGATAAAAATCTGCGAGTAAAAACTGCTAATCAAGCTTTCTATACATTCTTTTTGGTAAATGAAAAACAAACAGAAAGGAATTTAATATACAATTTGGGGAATAGGCAATGGGATATTCCTACTTTAAGAAATTTACTGGAAGAAATTTTACCAGATAAAAAAAGTTTTGTTGATTTTGAAATAACCCACAACTTTCCGGAAATAGGAGAAAAGCAGTTACTGCTTAATGCTAGAGAAATAATAAATATAACCGGTAGTGAAAAATTAATATTACTAGCCATTGAAGATTATACAGAACGCAATGAAGCAAAACGACTTGCCGCCAGCGAATTGTTTAATAGAAATTTATTAGAAAACAATCCGGATTGTGTAAAACTGCTTAACAAAGAAGGCAGAATAACTTTTATGAATAACAATGGGATGTGTTTGATGGAAGTAGATGATTTTAAAAATATTGAAAATATATTTTGGTGGCAAATGTGGGCTGATAAACACCAGGATATTGTAATTAACTCCGTTAAGAAAGCAGTTGAGGGAGAAAAAATACAGTTTCAAGCTTTTCAAGAAACTGCCAAAGGAACACCTAAATGGTGGGATGTAATTGTATCATCTGTAGAAATTGCTGGTGAGCAGCAAATACTTTCTGTATCAAGAGATATTACTGAGCAGGTGTTAGCCCGAAATAAAAATTTAGAAAACGAGCAAAGACATTCAAAAGAGCTGGAAGAAAAAGTACAGCAGCGAACACTTGAATTAAGCAATGCCAATGAGTTATTAAATACGATAAATATAGAAAAAGAAAAACGTGCCGCAGAATTAGTTATTGCAAATAAAGAATTATTGCACGAAAGCTCAGAAAAAGAAAAACGTTCAGCAGAACTTGCTATTGCCAATAAAGAACTCCATTTTCAAAATGAAGAAAAAGAAAAACGAGCTGATGAATTGGGTATAGCTAATAAAGAACTTCTGGCATTTAATTATATTTCAAGCCACGATCTTCAAGAACCGCTTCGTAAAATTCAAACATTTGCATCGCTCATTGCAGAAAATGAATACGAGGTTTTATCCGCTAAGGGTAAAGATTATTTTCATAGAATGGAGGACTCTGCAAAGCGTATGCAAACGCTTATTGAAGATTTACTGGCATATTCCCGTACAAGTGTTCCTGAAAGAAATTTTGTGAAAACCGATATTAAAGAATTAATAGAAGAGGTAGTTTATGATATAGCCGAGTTATTACAGCAAAAAAATGTAACAATAAAATTGAATGATATTTGTGAGGCTGATATTATACCATTTCAGATAAGGCAGGTAATGAACAATCTAATTACTAATGCTATAAAGTTTACAAAAACCAATGTATCTCCCATTATAGAAATAACTTGCAAAGTAGATAATGCAGCAAACTTTGCTAATGAAATAGCTGTTTTGTCTATTGAGAAATTATCACCCAAAAAAGATTATTGCCGTATTACTATTAAAGATAATGGCATAGGGTTTCACCCGCAGTACAAGGACAAAATATTTGAGGTATTTCAAAGGTTACATGGCAAAAAAGAGTATGCAGGCACTGGTATTGGTTTAGCTATTGTAAAAAAAATTATTCAAAATCACAATGGATTAATTACCGCAGAAGGAAGATTAGAGAAAGGTGCAACATTTAGCCTTTATTTACCGGTACTTTAAATATTCAATAAAAGGCTAGTTTTTATTATGTATGACATCTATGTTATAAATAATGTGTTTTAAGTCTACACATTTTAAAAATTTAATACTGAATAATACATAGATTAAATTTTTAAAATATTATAGAATAAATTCTACGTTTTTACAATTAACTTCTATTTTTTTCGTTTATGCAAGTGGATCCCTAAATAATCCACTATGAAAACGATTATACTTTTTTTGTTAACGTCAATTTTACACGTAACAGTCCATTCACAGATATTAGGTGGAGGCACCAATTTTTCCAACGCCGTTGTTGTGAGCCAGGCTTTTATTACCAGTTGTACAGCTTTGTCAAACCAAGTAGCTTATGAACCTACTGGTGCTATGGATGGATGTCTGCCTGTACCTTCGGCACTATGCGCAACAGGTACTACAGGGTCAGATGTATGGTTTAGCTTTTATGCGCAATCTACAACCGCTACAATTGTAGCTGCACCAAGTTCTTCATTAAATGTAGCCATTCAAGCTTTTAGTGGTACTGCATGCCCGGGTATTGTGCAAATTGGTTGTGTAGATGCAGCTGGAAACAATGCATCTGAAACGCTCCCACTTGTTGGGTTAACACCCCGGTACACAATATTATTTTCGAATTTATGGTTCATCTAATGGCATTTCAAACCGTACCGGCACTTATACGTTATGTGGTTCTATTGGCTTAGGTAGTTCCGTGTTGCCCGTAACATTTAAAACTTTTACTGCTGTTGAAAACAATAAAAATATTTTCTTACAGTGGGAGGCAATCAGCACGAACAACAACCAACATTATATTGTTGAAAAAAGCATTGATGGAATTAATTTTAATATGATTGGTAGCACAACTGTTGCAACAATAAATAATTCATATTCTTTTACAGATACAAATCCATTTGCAGGGTTAAATTATTATAGAATTAAAAAACAGGATACAAATGGAAGTTATGTGTATAGTGCGGTGGTAAAAGTATTAACCGATGCTAAGCAAACTTCTTTACATATTTTCCCTAATCCTGTTATCGATAAAATAAATATCAATGTTTTTTCTCCAAAAAATGCAACTGCGGTGGTAGTGATTGCCGATGCCCTTGGTAGAGTTTTTTACAGACAGCAAAAACAAATTACAAAAGGAACAAATGTTTTATCACTTGAAAAAACACATCAGTTTTCAAAAGGTTTTTACAGCGTTTCTCTAAATATTGACGGAGCAGTTTATCATGATCGTTTTTGTGTAGTGCAGTAATATTTAAAAATCAATTAATTAAAATAAGGGGCATTGAGTGTTGAACAAGCTTCAATACTTAATGCCCTAATAATTTAATACCTGTTAAAAGTAAAGTGTTCAACCTTTGAACCTTCAACCTTGGCCCATCAACCTCTAACTTTCTTACCTTTGCCTTCCAAATTCATTTCAACAAATTGCTATGGCAGATACACAGGAAGTTTTACAAGAGGTAGTGATAAAATTTGCAGGAGACAGTGGTGATGGTATGCAACTTACCGGTACCCAATTTACCAATAACAGCGCCATGCTTGGTTTAGACCTTGCCACTTTTCCAGATTTTCCTGCAGAAATACGTGCGCCCATAGGTACACTGCCAGGCGTAAGTGGTTTTCAATTGCGTTTTAGCAGCGATAGAATATTTACCCCCGGAGATGATTGTGATGTGCTCGTAGCCATGAATGCTGCGGCGCTTAAAGTAAATTTAAAAGGATTAAAAAAGGGCGGAAAAATAATTGCCAATACAGATGGGTTTGATACAAAAAATTTAAGACTGGCTAATTATCCTGATGGTATTAACCCGTTAGAAGATCATAGCCTCGATGGATATGAATTGATACAAATGGATGTAACTAAAATGACTCGTGAGGCATTGAAGGATATTACCATGGGCACCAAAGAAAAAGACCGTGCAAAAAATATGTTTGTACTTGGTTTTTTGTATTGGATGTACAACCGCAGTATGGGTAACACTATCCAATTTCTCACAGAAAAATTTGGTAAAAAGCCGGAGATATTAGAAAGTAATGTAAAGGCATTGCAAAGCGGTTATAATTTTGGCGATACTACCGAAACTTTTTCTGCACGCTACTCAGTACAAAAAGCCATTATGGATCCCGGTACTTATCGTTCTATGATGGGTAACCAGGCATTGAGTTATGGACTTATTGCCGCTTCGCAAAAAAGCGGTTTGAAAATATTTTTAGGCTCATATCCAATTACTCCCGCTTCCGATATTTTACATGAGCTCAGTCGCCACAAGGCATTTGGTGTACGTACTTTTCAGGCAGAAGATGAAATAGCAGCTATTACATCTGCCATTGGTGCCAGCTATGGTGGCTTGCTAGGCATTACATCTACCAGCGGACCAGGCATGGCTTTAAAAGCAGAAGCTATGGGGCTGGCAGTAATGCTGGAAATACCTCTGCTTATAATAAATGTGCAGCGTGGCGGACCAAGCACTGGCTTACCTACAAAAACAGAACAAAGCGATTTAATGCAGGCTTATTATGGACGAAATGGCGAATGCCCAATGCCCATTGTTTCTGCAAGTACACCAAGCGATTGTTTTGCGGCAGCATACGAAGCCGTGCGTATTTCTGTACAGCACATGACCCCGGTAATTTTATTAAGCGATGGCTATATTGCCAACGGAGCAGAGCCATGGAAGTTTCCTCAAAGCGCAAATTTACCAGATATAAAAACGGAATTTAAAACCCAATTGGGCGATCATGAAGAAAAGTTTCAACCATATTTAAGAGATGAAAAATTAGTTCGCCCATGGGTAATACCTGGCACACCGGGGATGGAACATCGTATTGGCGGTTTGGAAAAACAAAATATTACCGGCAACATTAGTTACGACCCCGAGAATCATCAACTGATGGTAAAAATTCGCCAGGAAAAAATAGATAAAATTGCAGATCACATACCTGAACAAAAACTGGATAGTGGTCCTGAAAAAGGAAAAGTTTTGGTGCTTGGTTGGGGAAGTACTTATGGATCGTTAAAAAGTGCTTGCGCTCAATTGCAGGCAGACGGCGCATCTATAGCACATGCTCACATTAGATACATGCGCCCTTTTCCTAAAAACCTTGGAGATATTATTAAAAATTATGAAAGGGTTTTAATACCGGAATTAAACAACGGCCAATTGATAAAAATTATTAGAGATGTATATTTTACGGATGCAATTGGGTACAATAAAATAATGGGCATCCCATTTACAAAAGCAGAGTTGGTGGAGAAAATGAAGGAAATGTTGAGTGAATAAGTGAATGGTGAATAGTGAATTGTCAATAGTGAATAAAAAATCCCGAATTAAATCGGGATTTTTAGTTTTTTATATGATCAATTTAATAGCATCAATTCAATTTTACCTTCTGATTCTTTCCCTTCCAATAATTACACTTATTTTTAAATTTACAGTAAAATAGGCATCATTGTTTTTCTCTGTTCCTCGTTTACCATCAATACCTGCACGGTTTATTATTTGCCTATCATATAAAGCTCTTGCAGTAATAGATTTTTGAGAACCTACTCCAAAATATTTATCAAATAAAGCCGGGTCAATGTAAGTTGAACTTAAATCATCTATATAATCTGTAAAGGTTTTTCTATATACCAGCTCGCCTCTTAAATTTATTAATGGAGAAAGTTCATATTTTACTCCAGCACCCATTGGTATATTTAACTGGTTTAATTTATATACTGGTCTATCAGGATATTCTGCAAAACCTTGGCCTTCTGTACTTAATTTCTGAAGATCAACTAACCTATTTCCAACTTTGGTTTGTGGGTTAAAAGAAAAATAACCTATACCTCCCAGTAAATAAGGTGATGTGCGTGGCGGGGTAGTTTCTTTTGCCGGCCAGTCAATAAAGATGTACATTGGATGTATTTCTAACATAGCTGTAACATCAGTTATATAACTTCTAAAATTTAGGTTTCTATTAAAACGTTCTTTTGCAATATCAGTTATGCCTAAAAGCACATCATCATTTGCAGATATTTGCCCAAAGGTTCCTTCAAGCCTTAATGCCACTGCATTTTTGAAAGAAGCACTAAAGAAAACGCCTCCACTTATATGAGTTTTACCAATATTTAAATCTTTAAGAAATTTTTTGCCAATACCTTTTTTACCGCCCATATCGGTAAGTGCATTCATGGCATTTAGAGAAATACCGGCTTCATATAAAACGGGATTATCGTAATATTCACCATCAAAAAAGTAATACTGTGCATTTACATTTTTTGATCCAATCAATAATACAGTAAATAAACCTGCAGTTAATAGGATATTCTTCATTTCCTTTGGTAGTTATAGGTATTTGGTTATATATTATTCCTTACAAAATAATGCATTAAAATTCATTTTTTAAAAATTCAAACGCATGTTTCTGGTAAAATTTACATACGGGCTTTAAACCACACTCAGCACACTTGGGTTTTCTTGCTACACAGGTATATCTGCCGTGTAATATTAACCAATGGTGTGCCCTGTGTACAAACTCTTTTGGCAAATGCCTTATCAATTGTTTCTCTGCTGCTGCAGGAGTTTTAGCTCCTACTGTAAGCCCTATTCTTGCACTTACTCTAAACACGTGTGTATCTACAGCCATGTTTGGTTGTTCATCTATTACTGATGTAACCACATTGGCAGTTTTTCTTCCTACCCCCGGCAATTCAATCAATTCATCTACCGTCATTGGCACTCTGCCATTAAACTTCTCTACTAACAACTTGCTCATACCCGCAAGGTGCTTAGCTTTATTATTTGGGTAAGATATACTTTTTATTAACGCAAAAAGTTGCTCAACTGTTGCATTACTCATTAAAAAAGCATCCGGATATTTTTCAAAAATAAACGGGGTTGTCATATTTACCCTTTTATCTGTACACTGAGCAGATAAAATTACGGCCACCAATAGCTGAAAAGGGTCGTCGTAAATTAATTCTGTTTCCGCCTCAGGACTATGCTCTAAAAAATAATTTATAATGAATTTATACCGTTCAGTTATTCTCATAAAAAAGCCCGCAGTTTAAAGTACGGGCCATAAAGTTATATCACATTTACACTAATTGTGCTGGTGCAATTCTTCTACTGCTCGTTCTGCATAATTAAGTATATTATCCACCGATCTACTGTTCGGGGATATTAGTTTTATTTGATCCAAACGGCCTTTTACAGTTTTTAAAAGATGAAATCTTTCCTGTAGTTCCATATCTGTTTCTAATAGTTGTTGTATGTGTTGTGTTTCGTCGGCAGTTCCTTCTTTGTATAAATACTTTAGAAGGTCGTCCTGCGTAATATTCACCATAAAATCATTTGAGTGGGTTATAAAAATCTCTCTACTTACTAATAACGCAAATATAATTTGCTTATTGCCCAAATTTAAACATAATTAAACTTATTTAACTATAAAGAGATCTTCATTATCCTTTTTCATAAAAAACTTTTCTCTGGCATATCTCTCAATAGATGCAGCATCGGTTTTCAGCAAACTCAGCTCTTTTTTAGTATCTTTTATAAGTACTGTTAAATGTTTTTCACTTTCTTTTAATTCGTTGTATTTATTATTTCTGGCAGCTATTGTACCCCAATCTTTTTCATCGAAAAAAAGCATCCACACCAAAAATGCCAATGTTGCAATGATGTATTTGTTTTTTAAAACTTTTAAAATTGGTTTTATATACTGCATACAATTAAATTTTATTTACCGAATTTTATTTTGCCCGCAGGGTATTGTCCACTATCAGCTAAAATTTCTTCTATACGAATAAGCTGGTTGTACTTTGCCATACGATCGCTTCTACTTGCAGATCCTGTTTTTATTTGTCCGCAATTTAATGCCACTGCCAAATCAGCAATCGTACTGTCTTCTGTTTCTCCACTGCGGTGACTCATAATAGTATTGTAACCTGCCTGTTGGGCCATGCTTACTGCATTAATAGTTTCTGTAAGTGTGCCAATTTGATTAACCTTTACCAGTAGTGCATTTGCTATATCTTCTTTAATACCCCTTTCCAATCTATCTACATTTGTTACAAAAAGATCATCGCCTACTATCTGGCATTTTTTACCAAGAGATTCGGTCATCATCTTCCAACCTTTCCAATCATCTTCGGCCATACCATCTTCAATAGAAATAATTGGATATTGCTTTACCCAACTTTCCCAATACTGTACCAGTTGCTCGCTCGTCATTTTCTTACCATCGCTTTTATGGAAAATGTATTTTTTCTCTTTTGCATTCCACAACTCACTGTTGGCGGCATCCATAGCTATTCCAATTTGGCTGCCCGTTTTATAACCTGCCACCTGTATAGCAGTAAGCACGGTTTCTATTGCTTCTTCATTGCTTTGTATGTTTGGAGCAAATCCACCTTCATCACCTACATTGGTACTGTATCCTTTTTTCTTTAACACCGTTTTTAGTGCATGAAAAATTTCTACTCCCCATTGTAAGCCTTCACTAAATGTTTTTGCTCCAACAGGCATTACCATAAATTCTTGAAAATCTATTTTATTATCTGCATGGGCACCACCATTTAAAATATTCATCATTGGTATAGGCAAAATCTTTGCGTTTGTACCACCAATGTATCTATATAAAGGAAGGTTAGCTTCTAATGCTGCAGCTTTTGCTACGGCAAGACTTACAGCCAACATTGCATTTGCACCCAGCTTACTTTTATTTTTTGTACCATCCAATTCGTTCATCATGGCATCTATACCGGTTTGGTCTGCCACATCCCAACCAATTAAATTTTCTGCTAATACTGTATTTACATTGGCTACTGCTTTTAAAACAGACTTACCCCCGTAATAATTTTTTTTGTTATCACGCAATTCTACTGCCTCATGTATACCTGTACTTGCACCACTTGGTACAGCTGCTCTGCCTAATCTTTCATTCTCTGTAAGAATATCTACTTCTACGGTTGGGTTACCTCTACTGTCTAAAATTTGGCGGGCATAAATGGATGCGATGTAGCTCATTGTGTTGGTTTAATTGAAGCCCCCTAAATCCCCCTAAAGGGGACTTGTGAAGTCTATGATTATATAAAGTTGTTTTTTTTATCAAACTTAGGTATTGAAATTACTATTTGACCTTCCCTAAAAAGATGGTTCAAATTTATAAATAAAATTTCATTTGTGTAAGTCGAAATTGTTATAGGTGTTATTTTGATTGCTAAGTGAGAAACCATTTCATAATAACGAATCCTGTATTGAACCCATTGACCACTCACTATTCACCATTCACATTTGTGGTCGTCAATCCTCTAAACACATCTTCCAAACTGTTTATTTCGTTTTGCAGCGAAACGATGTTTAAATTTTTATCAATACTTAATTGCAGTAATTGTTTGCGCACACTTTCGGGGTTGGTGGTAGATAACTGGTAATGATTGGGTGCCAGTTGGTTTACGCCTTTTACATCCTGCAAAGCGGCTAATATATTGGTATCAACGTTTTCTCTAAACTCAATATTTACCAATGCAGTACCGCTGTTTTTACGTTGTAGGTTTTGCAATAAATCATCTGCTACAATATTGCCTTTGTTTATGATGATTACTCTGTCGCAAATGGCTTCTACTTCCTGTAAAATATGCGATGAAAAAAGTACGGTTTTATCTTTTGCCAAGGCCTTTATTACATTCCTTATTTCTATTATTTGGTTGGGGTCAAGCCCAGATGTTGGTTCGTCTAATATTAATACCTCCGGTTCATGTATCAATGCGGCAGCAAGCCCCACACGCTGCTTGTAGCCTTTGCTCAATTGTCCTATTTTTTTATTTGCTTCCAGCGATAAGCCTACGGTTTGTATGATGGCTTCTACTTTTTCGTTGGCATTTTTAAGCTGATGAATGCCCGCTGTAAAATAAAGGTATTCTCTTACATACATTTCAAAATACAATGGGTTTGCCTCCGGCAGATAACCTATTTTTTTCTTACTCTCAATATTACTCTTTACTACATTAATACCGCACACATTTATGGCGCCCGCATCTGCATCTAAATAACCGGTTATCATTTTCATGGTGGTACTTTTGCCTGCACCATTTGGCCCAAGAAAACCCACTATTTCACCTTTGTTTACATTAAAAGAAATATTGTTAACCGCCTTTTGTGCGCCGTAAGTTTTTGTGAGGTTGGTTATTTGGATGGACATGAAAAATAGTTTGTACGTTTCGAAAGTACAAAACTAGTTGGATAAAAAATCGATATTTTTAAAATTATAAATAAAATGGAGAATGTGTTTATTTCAGCATTATTGTATCGTATCAATTTAAATAATTCATTTTATAAATACCAGTAAACGTAACAATGTAAATTTCTACTTCAATTAAATATTTTAGATAGAAACCTTATAAATGAATCTACACCACCTTTTTCTGTTTTACTATCAAATCTATTATTCTCCATTCTTACAAATTGAATAAAAGTTCCAATTGCAAATAAAATAAATAACACAATTAAAACTCCGGTAAAAATTATTATGTCTAAATCTTCCATATTACTGTTTCTTTTTAATATTTAAATAAATTAAAGTAACAATTATTGTAGGAGGCCACAAACCTATAAAAATAGCTCTATCGTGATCTTTTAAAATAACGTAATAATATTCTGACACAAATATTAAAAGAATGGCAACTAAGAAAATAAAAATTTCAACTTTTTTAAGCATTATAAAATTATTAATATGTTCGAAATAGGATAAATCTAGCTGTTAAAATTAAACAGAAGGTAAAAATATATTATTTATACTTACAAACGTTAGTTTTGTTTTATAAAACTTTTTAAATTGGAAATTTTTATAAAAAAATGGATTTTGTTGTATGACAATTTCGAAAAAAGTTGGCAGAAGTTTCAAAAATCGAAGATTACAAGCAATATCGTTATCATATTTTTCTTTATTGGTATCATTGTATCCATACTTTCTCATTATAAAATCGTTCACTTTAAAGTTGGAAGATATTTCGCTATAGAGCTTGCATTTAGTGTACTACTTTTAGTAGAAATTTTTGATTTAGTTTTTATACTTACACATTCGGTTGCAGACTCGGTAGGCAAACAATTTGAAATTGTTTCATTAATTCTTTTAAGAAATTCTTTTAAAGAACTCGGTCATTTGCCACTTGCAATAAGTTGGGACAAGGATACACTATTAGCACTCATGCCTTTACTTGCCGATGCATTTGGTGCAGTTATTATTTTTCTGATAACGGTATTGTTTTACAGAGCACAGCGACATGTTCAAATTACAAAAAATGAAGATGAGCGAAATGATTTCAATAAACAAAAAAAACTCGTTGCTTCAATGTTGCTAATCATATTTGTAGCGCTGGGTATTTTTATTATTGCAAATTATTTATGGAATGGTGAAATACTCAATTTGTTTAATTTTTACTATACAACCCTTATATTTTCTGATATTTTAATTTTGATTATATCATTGCGGTACAGCAATCTTTATATTCATTTATTCAGATATTCATCCTTTGCATTAGCTACAGTTATTATTAGGATATCGCTTTCAGCTCCCCAGTATGTTAATGTAATATTGTCTATTGCCGGAGGTTTATTTGTACTGCTTGTATCAAATATTTATAATACATTAAACAACCGTAATAACAAAGCTGAAATTTGAAGTAATAAATAATAACTTCTAGTTCATTAACATCTTACAATATAGATACTCTTTTAATACACTCATGAGGATATTGTGTATGCAATTTTGCTTGGTTTATCTAAACTAAGCAATAATTTCTTTAAAAATTATAATAAAAAAAGGGAGCATTACACTCCCTTTTTTTATCATGCTCGAACTTTTTAAGCATCTTTATCTGAACGACTTAGTGCATATATAACCAAGCCAAATCCTATTTTATTAATAGCATCACCAATGTTATATACAATATCCATCGCTGCTTTTGCGGCTGCTCTATCTGTAACTATTTCAATACCAAACAAACCACCTTTTGTACCCAAAATATAGCCTAATGGATAAATAGCCCATCCAACTAATACAAACCAACCAAGTGTTCTCACTGCATTATTTACTGCCGGTGATGATGCGCTTGCAAGTTTTGCCACATCTCCAAACCATACAAGATATACAATGTAGAAATAAGCAAGCCCGCTCACAAGACCCCAAACCCAACTTACCGTTTCTTCTGGGTGTATAGCTTCTCCAATATAACCTGTTACCAACATTACAACTGAAGCGAAAATTAATTTCCACAACAAACCTGTTTTAGCTCCTACTTTTTTTGTGATTAAATAAAATTCTACACACATTAGAGGAACCGTTAATAACCAGTCTACATAGCGGAAAAATGTAGGAGAATCTCCATTAGTATCAAGGTTGTAGCCTCTCATGTAGTAATAATGTACTGCAGCAATAAAGCAAATTAACCCGGAAACAAGTACAGAGGTTCGCCATTGCGGACTCGTATTTCCTGTTTCCATAAAAAAAAACACTGCCGCAGCCATCATGGCCATGGTTCCTACAAAAAAAGTAAAGGCCACATAATTGTCGGTGGCAATAGGCTTAATGTCGAGCAAGATTTGTAACATAAGTAAGTTTTTAAAGTTGTTAAAATGTAAATTAACTAATGTTTGTTAGTTTTATGTAAAATTAGTACTTTCACATTTTAAGAAAATTATCATTTAGGGAATTTATTTTTATTAATGGCTTAATTATTTGAATGATAGTTGAGTACACAATAAAATTTTATTTATACCAAAAATATTTTCATTATAACTAAAACTATATGATTAATATATCGATAAATAAATTGTATAAAACAGAGGTATTTTTGTTAATGATAGGGGTTGTAATGTTATGTATTCATTACATGGTAGTGAGTGTGCCTTTAAATATTCAAATGATTATTTTACTGGTATTAGTATTTGTAATTGGAGTTCCACACGGTGCGTTAGATTTTTTGGTAGATGAGCAAAATGAAAACTTAGCTAAACAATCTTTTTCTATCAAAAAATTTGTGGCTATCTATTTATTCAAGCTTTTTGCTTTTTCATTGTTGTGGTTATTTCCATGGGTTGCGTTTTCACTATTTATGGTTTTTTCCATATATCATTTTGGAGAAACGGATATGCACATCATAGTGAAAAATAAAAAAAAGGAGACTATGATTTATATAGTTTACGGTTTATTCATTTTGTCTGTGTTATCGCTCACGCATCTTTCAGAAATTGTAAAAACATTACCCATTATGGAGCAATTTATAAGTGAGAGTAATGTTTATGGTTTTTTAGAAAAGAACAATCTTATTATCTTATCATCTATCACTATCTTATTTATTATTACAATGGTTTGGCAAAAGAGGAAAAATGATATTTCATTTAATACACTTCAAATAATTCAATTTATAATGCTGATTGTTATAATAAGTTTATTGCCATTATTATTGGCGTTTACTTTTTATTTTGCTCTATGGCATTCTATATTGTCTGTTAGAAATATATTTTCATTTTTTAAAGCAGGCAACAGCAAACAACATTTTAAAATTTTTTGTGGCAAAAGTGTACTGTTTAGTTTGCTTGCACTAGGTAGTATTGTAGGGGTGTATTTTGCGCTTCAGTATTTTATGCCACAAATAAACCTGTTATTTGCCTTGCTGGTTGTACTCTCAGTATTAACCTTACCACATTTATCTGTAATGCATACCATGTATAAAAATTTTGGAGACACAACTAAAACGGAGGTGTTAGCTTCTTAAGTTTTTTGTTGTAAAAAATTCCATTTTATCAGCAATTAGGAATGACGTCACTGTATCCAACTCACCTCCCCAAATTCAAAAACCCTTTCCATTACATCTTCTGTTATTAATTGCCCAAAACTGTTTACTTCTTTAATGCAAGTTTCAAATATTGCATTACGCTTTTTTAGCTTTACCAATTCCCCTTTTTTATATAAATGAGCATTGTAATATGGTAGTGATTTACCAAATATCTCAATAGAAGGGTTTTTAAGTTCGTTTAAAATGGAATACTGCAAATGCCTGGCTAATTCTACAACTTCATACCTTTTTGCTGTTATCGATTTTAAAGAAGTAGCATTATGTAATTCGTCAGCAAATGCTGTTTGGTTTATATTGATACCGATACCAACCACGGCCCATTTCCATTCTTTTCCACTAATTACGTTTTCAATTAATATGCCCCCTGCCTTTCTGTCACCAAAATAAATATCGTTTGGCCATTTTACATACGTTTCATTTCCGGCGATAGCCGAAAAAAAACGATGGCAAACTCCTGCTATAGAAGCACTAAAAAGAAACTGATTCCTATTGAAAACCTTATCCGGCTTCAAAACAATGGTCATAATAATGTTTTCGCCTTTGGCACTTATCCACTTTTTATCTCTTTGCCCTTTGCCGCCCCATTGCTCATTTGCAAACCATGCTTGCCCATGTGCAGCCAAACCTGCATGTACCTGCCCCATGGCATAATTGTTGGTACTTTCCACAACATCTAAAATGGTAAATAAATCGTTTTCGTGCATCATTATAGCTGCTGGGTAAAAAAGAATTTGTAATTTTGAAAATATCTGCAAGCTACTATTTTTAGTACTGCATCACATGCTAAACGACATGTATTCATTCAATAAAAAGAATAAAATTTGAACAATAATTTAAGTGTACTGGAAACACGCAAAAAAAATACCATCACAAGGCTTACAAAAAGCAGTAAAATAATCAAAACCATTATAAACGCCATTTACGAAAAGAAGGGCGAAAATGTTATAAGTCTGGACCTTCGAAAAATACCCGAAGCCGTTGCAGACTTTTTTATTATTTGTGAGGCTAACAACCCATCTTTACTAAAAGCAATAGCCGATGAGGTAGAGCATGAAGTAAAAGAAAAGTGTGGAGAAAGCGCATACAAGCATGAAGGAAGACAAGCACAGCAATGGATTTTGATAGACTATGTAAATGTGGTAGTACATATCATGTTGCCAGAACCTAGAAAGTTTTACCAGTTAGAAGAAATGTGGAGCGATGCTGTATCTACCGAGCATAAAGAAAAATAATTTTAAAAGCATTTATAAGAGCGTATAAGTACAAATGGCACAACAAAATAATATTCAACCGAATAACAAAAAAGTACCCGGTCCAGATAAAATACCCGGTTTAAGCACCGACCCTTCTAAAAAACCAAAATTTAATATGTATTGGTTGTGGGGCGCTGTGTTTTTGGGGTTAATACTATGGAATGTTTTTAGGACAGTTGCCACACAAGGCATAGAGGTAAAGCAAATTTACCTTACTGAAATTTTAAAAGCTGGAGATGTAGTAGAAGATGTAAAAGCAGACAATGAAAAAACAGGGTTAATAGTTGTAAGAAACAGGGATATAGCACGTATGTTTTTAAACAAAGACAGTGTAAAAAACAAATCTGGTTTTTATAAAACTTTTTTAAGTGAGCAAGATTATGCAATGCTTGTAAAAAGCACATCACCACAGGTTTATTTTAATATTCCAAAAGAAGAAGCGTTTGAAAAAAAGCTTACAGAATTTTATAAAGAAAACCCTACCGTAAAAGAAATTTTGCCTTATTACACCATGGAAGGTGAAATTTTTGGCGACTTGCTTAAAACATTATTGCCTATTCTTTTATTTGGATTGTTGATAGTGATGATGATGCGTAAAATGGGTGGCCCAAGTGGTGGCGGTGGCCCCGGCGGTATTTTTAGTATAGGAAAATCGAAAGCAACCTTGTTTGATAAAGGCACAAGAGTAAACATCAACTTTGGAGATGTTGCAGGGCTTGATGAAGCAAAAGTGGAAGTGATGGAGATTGTAGATTTCCTTAAAAATCCAAAAAAATATACAGCCTTGGGTGGTAAAATACCAAAAGGTGCGTTGTTGGTTGGTCCTCCCGGTACTGGTAAAACTTTGCTTGCAAAAGCAGTGGCCGGAGAAGCGCAGGTTCCTTTTTTTAGCCTTAGTGGATCTGACTTTGTAGAAATGTTTGTAGGAGTAGGTGCAAGCCGTGTAAGAGATTTGTTTAAGCAAGCCAGAGAAAAAGCGCCATGTATTATTTTTATAGATGAGATAGATGCAATAGGTCGTGCACGTGGTAAGAATGCCATGATGAGCAATGATGAAAGAGAGAATACTTTAAACCAATTGTTGGTAGAAATGGATGGTTTTGGTACAGACTTAGGAATTATAATTTTAGCAGCTACTAACAGACCAGATGTATTGGATACAGCATTACTTCGCCCAGGTCGTTTTGACAGACAAATCTCAATTGACAGACCGGATATGGTGGGTAGAGAAGCAATTTTTAAAGTTCACCTTGGACCAATAAAAATTTCTCAAACGCTCGATATACATAAATTGGCTGAACAAACACCAGGTTTTGCAGGAGCAGATATTGCCAACGTATGTAATGAAGCGGCATTGATAGCAGCAAGAAAAAATAAGGAATCTGTTGACATGAGCGATTTTCAAGATGCTATTGATAGAGTAATTGGTGGGCTGGAGAAAAGGAACAAATTAATATCGCCGGAAGAAAAAGAAATTATTGCTTACCACGAAGCCGGACATGCAATATGCGGTTGGTATTTAGAACATGCTTATCCATTATTAAAAGTTACCATTGTACCAAGAGGTACGGCAGCATTGGGTTATGCACAGTACACACCTAAAGAACAATACCTATATAATACTGATCAATTAATGGATCAAATTTGTATGACGCTTGGTGGAAGAGCATCTGAAGATATTTTCTTCGGTAAAATAAGTACTGGAGCAAGCAATGATTTACAACAAATAACAAAGATTGCCTACAGTATGATTACCATGTATGGCATGAATGATAAAGTAGGTAATGTAAGTTATTATGACCCTGCACAGGAAAATATGTTTACAAAACCATACAGTGAAGAAACTGGCAAAATGATAGATTCGGAAGTAAGGTTGTTGATAGAAAATGCTTACGTAAAAACCAAAGCATTGTTGGTAGAGAAAAAAGGAGATGTTGAAAAACTTGCGAAGGAACTATTAATAAAAGAAGTATTATTTAAAAGTGATTTAGAATCGTTGATAGGTAAAAGACCTTTTGAAGAAAAGAAATTGTTGGATATTGATCCACATGAAAAAGTATCGGAAGAACCCGCTACCTCTTTACCTGAAGAACTAAAAAATCCACCGGCAATTTAAAAATTATAATGGCAACAACATCGGCTAAAGAAAATATTCTTAAACGCATTAGGGAGGCACTGAGTAATCCGGTGCCTTTGCCTTTTCCCAACAGCGAAGGCAACAGTTCTGTATATGTAGAAAGCAGTGAAGAACCTGTAGTAGTATTTGCAGAGGAGTTTACAAAACTACAGGGCAAATTTGCGTTTTGTGCAAACGAAGAGGATCTTACTGTGCAGCTTAAAAATTTGATTCTTGAAAAAAACTGGGAAAAAGTTTATTGTAGAGATGAAGCATTAAAAGCAATATTGAAAAACATTGATGTGGCAGATTATAATGATCTTCCATCTTGCGAAGTTTCCATAACCGGTTGCGAATACCTGGTAGCACGCACTGGCACAATGGTATTAAGTGCTGCACAAGAGAGCGGTCGTACAACAAGTGTGTATGCCCCTATACATGTATGCATAGCATATACAAACCAGTTGTTGTACGATGTAAAAGATGCTTTGGTGGCCATGAAAGAAAAATATGGCAATAGAGATTTTCCATCTTTTACCACTTTTGCAAGTGGACCTAGCCGTACGGCAGATATTGAAAAAACATTGGTAACAGGTGTACACGGACCAAAGGAAGTTTTTTGTTTTTTGGTAGAAGGATAATTAATTTACTATTGATTATTTGCTGCAATCCTTCTGTTGCTTTCATAAATATTTCAAG
Source organism: Ferruginibacter sp. (assembly GCA_031398005.1). Classification (GTDB taxonomy): domain Bacteria; phylum Bacteroidota; class Bacteroidia; order Chitinophagales; family Chitinophagaceae; genus Ferruginibacter. The sequence goes on along the minus strand of JANNMO010000026.1, from coordinate 17,582 downwards.
ATATTCTTCTGCATAAAATTATGTGCATATTTTCTCTTTGCTTTTGGAGTTAGATCAGGGTTATTTTTAATAATCTGGTCCTGCAATCAAAAAGTTATTGATTGTTTCCCCATCATCATTAACCAATTCATTATTGTATATCCAGCATATTCATCGAAATGATTATTTAGATGTAAGCAAGTTTTATTAAGACTATATATACCCCACTTTCCCATTAAATATTTATATACTGCCATTTACCAAATGAATACTCCTCAAGCGGTTTTCTACAAGTAATTATGTACTGAATTATAAGAACCTAAATAAATAAAAACTAAGGATGTCCAACCGTTTTTATTACATATAGGTTTATATCTGTCAATTGGTTTTTAAGTTTTGTTGTGCACTCTAAAAACATTTATCAATGAATGATCATTGTAAAAATTACAACACATGAAAAAGTATATTGCCATTCTTTTTTTTGCTTCAACCCTTTATGCAACCGCACAACCAACCCTACAATGGGCTAAAAATATAGGTGGGGCAAGAGGTGATGAAGTAAAAGTGGACGCAGCAGGCAACGTTTACACTACCGGTTATTTTGCTAGTGTTGGAGATTTTGATCCTGGGCCGGGCACCTTTTTTTTAACTGCCGCATCAGGTGGTGCTTCTGAATCTTATATTTCTAAACTCGATGCCAATGGGAATTTTATTTGGGCAAAAAGGCTTGGTGGCGGCAATGGTAATTTTAATTTCTCCATTGAGGTTGATGGAACTGGCAATGTTTACACTGTTGGTTATTTTAGTGGTATTGTAGATTTTGATCCCGGGTCGGCTGTTTTTAATTTAATTAGCAACGGACAGTATGATGTATGTATTTCTAAACTTGATGCAGATGGAAATTTTGTTTGGGCTAAAGGAGTGGGTGGTGCTAATTCGGATCTTGCTTACTCTTTGATGTTAGATCAGAATAATAACATTTGCATCACTGGCAATTTTTCAGGGATTGTAGATTTTGATCCTGGAGCTGGTGTGGTTAACCTTAATAGCGATGGGTTTTCCGAATGTTTTATTTTAAAATTAACGGCCAACGGAGATTTTGTTTGGGCCAAAGAAATAAATGGAGCCTATAGCGTGGGCAGCACTATCTGCAAAGATGCCAGCGGCAATGTGTTGGTATGTGGGGTTTACAATCAAACCACAGACCTTGATCCCGGAGTGGGAGTTTTTAGTGTAACCTCAGCAGATGGTGGGGCAGATGCCTTTGTTATTAAGCTGGATGCTTCAGGCAATTTTGTATGGGGTCGCTCATTTGGAGGTCCGGGCACGCAAACTTGCGAATCGGTAAAAACAGATGCCATAGGTAATGTATTCCTTACAGGATATTTTCCACTTACCGCTGACTTTGATCCTAGTGCTGGGGTATTTGAAATGACTGCACAGGGCAGTTCAGATGCATTCGTACTAAAACTCAATGCTTCAGGAAATTTTGTTTGGGCAAAAGCTTTTTCAGGTACCGGTGCTGATAATGCAAATGATATTGCAGTAGATGCAGCAGGCAATTCATACATAACAGGATTGTTTCAAAATACTGCAGATTTTGACCCAGGGCCGGGTGTATTTAACCTTACCGCTTTTAGCAATGATATTTATATAGCTAAGTTAGATGCCGCCGGAAACTTTGGTTGGGCCATAAAATATGGAGGCGCCACATTGGATGGCGGATTGTCCGTTTTTGTAAATGCAACAGGAAATATTTATGCAACAGGTTTTTTTGAAGGTGCGGTAGATTTTGATTTCGGCCCCGGAATTACCTCCCTCAATTCTGCCAATGGAAGAACCTATATTGTTAATTTAGGAAACAGTGTATTACCATTAACCCTTGTTGAATTTAATGGCAAAGAAACTGCAGCCGGTAATTTTTTATACTGGAAAACTGCGCAGGAAATAAACACAAAACATTTTGAAATAGAATGGAGCGATGATGGATTATATTTTGATAAAATAGGTACACGCTTAGCAGCAGGCAACAGTTCACAAACGCTTCAATACAATTATTTGCACAGCGGACCAGTAAGGGGCAATAATTTTTACAAAATTAAAATGATAGATGTAGATGGACGTTTTGCTTATTCTCCAATAGTTGTGGTTAATCATCAAAACGAATTATCATATGTAAAAATATTCCCCAACCCAGTTACGAATATGCTGCATTTGTGCATACCATCTCCAAAAAAAGAAAAGATTATCTATCGACTGCACAATACGGATGGAAGATGTATTGCTTTTAAAATCGTTGAACTCGTTAAAGGAAATAATTATTCAGTTTGGAACATTGAAAATTTACCAGCAGGAAATTATTTTCTTTCAGCTACTAACAAAATATTTGAATCCATAAAAATTATAAAAAAATAATATAACCGCTATGAAAAAAAATATGCTCATACTGTTGTTTGTTTTTACAAATCAAATGCTCTATGCCCAAAATGTAGGCATTGGTACTACCACACCTAATAGTTCAGCACAATTAGATGTTAGTAGCAGTACTAAAGGTATGCTGGTGCCACGTATGACAACCGCACAACGAACTGCTATTGCATCGCCGGCAAGTGGGCTGCTTGTGTTTGATAACAATACCGGTTCTTTCTGGTTTAAAAGCAGTACCAATTGGGTGGAGCTGCTAGATTCGTCAAATAACAATTGGAAACAAAATGGTGAAAATAGTTTTGTTGGTAACAATGCAAAAGTGGGCATTCGTACAACTAGTCCACAAAAACCTCTGGATGTGCGCACACATGATTCAATTGCAGGTCATGGAATACGAATACATAATTTGAGTTTAACAGAAGGATCTAAATCAAGTTTGATATTATCCAGCAATACTTCAGGTTCATCTTTCGGAGGTTTTGCTGCGGTAAGTGCAGTGCAAGGAGGTGGTGCACAAAGCCAGCACCTCGTTTTTTCTACTGCCGCCAATCTGTTTGCGCCTAGCATAGAGCGTATGCGTATAGACAGTGCAGGGAATGTAAACATCATTGCTAGTGCAAATATTGGTGGCAGCCTTGGTGTAGGATTAACTAACCCTGATGTAAAGTTGCATGTAATTAATGGTACTGATGTGGGCAATGCCAGCGGGGGTTTTATTCAATTAGGCCCTACCACAGCTTCAAATATTGCTATCGACAATAATGAAATAATGGCAAGAGCCAATGGCCTTGCCGCAAAACTAATAGTGCAAGCGAATGGGGGTGAATTTCAAACAGGTGCAGGTGCAGCGCAATATAGTTTTACAAACAATGGGGAACTAAACAGAACAAACGTAACGGGAAACAACAACTTGCTACCACTTTGTTACGGTAAAGTTAGAGATAATGGTACAATTGCTGGTGGTTCAGGAAATTTTACAATAGTTAAACATCCCACATTTGCAGGGCGATACTACATCAGCATTAATGGAGAAACAAACATGGGGTTAAATGCAGATCAATATATGATTATTGCCTCTCCATCATCGCCAGGTAATTTAGGAATTGAAACAGCTAATGATGTTTATGTGGTTAATTCAATTATACAGGGCGGTACTTACGACAACACAATTGCCATAAGAACAAAAAAATTTACGATAGACTATATCAATAATAGCGTGGTGGGAGACTGCAATGTATTGGACTGCCAGTATAAAAGTGCCAGCTATTTTACCAACTCGCCAGGCCCGAGAGAAGTTGATGGCGGATTTACTTTTATTGTTTATAAACTTTAAACCCAGTGTATAAAATTAAATGAATGACGCTAAAACATGTTCAATATGTCAAAAAATTATTCTATCAACTAATGAAATATGTACACACCAATAAACACTAAATGGTATTTCCGATACAGCCCTTATAGAAAAGTAAGGTATTAACCTTGGTGAAGGCATAAACAACCAATGTTTAAAGAGAAAAATATAAAACCTGTAAGTAAGTGTTGCATCAGATAAACTCAGCAAAAGCAGAGAGATGAATAAAAAACATTGGCGAAAAGTTATGCTGAAAAAAAATTAATAGAGCTGTTGCAATAAGAAAAAGGAAGCATTTAAAAGAAAATAAAATGTTAGTTATGAAAAAAATTATTATCCTAATAATATTTGTTGTTACGCAAAAAGTAATGCTGGCACAAAATGTAGGTATTGGCATCAATGAACCATTGAACAAACTGCATATTATTGGTAGCCTACTGGTAAACACTCCCACAAGAGCAACAAGCACGTTACCTACTGCAGCACAAACTAAAAATATGCCTGGGCTTGGTACAGTAGTTTTTCTTCTTAATACAGATTCAACGGGCAGGCTGTACGACTCTGGAGGTTCAGCAGGAAATTATGGTATTGACCATGATGGTAAAGCAACCATTGCATCTTCTAGCAATATTGCCATTGAAGTAACAGCAGAAACAATGGACTTAAATACTGGTGATTCCTTAATCATCAAAGAATCATCTACAGGCGCTACATTACTAGCAGTGGGTAATGGATATAGTATTACTGGTAAATGGATTTTTAATTCTTCCTCGCTATACATCAATTTTAAAAGCAATACTGATTTTAATATCGGCGTAGGCTTTTCAATGTTGTTTCGCCGTTTATACAATACTAGTTCAACGCTGCCAGATGTAAATGGCATTGCAGGTACTGCTTTATTTTTTGATGCTAAAAGAGGTGTAATTAGAAGTGGAAATATTAATAATGCTGTAAAGGGACAATATTCAACAGGCTTTGGACTTGATGTAACAGCAAGCGGAAACAATTCAACTGCATTTGGAAATGCTACTATTGCCAGCGGAATATCTTCAACCGCATTGGGAAGTTCAACTGATGCAGTTGGAGCTTTATCAACCGCAATGGGGGTTAGTTCAATCGCTAGCGGGTATGCTTCAACCGCAATGGGATTTGCAACAAGAGCGAATGGAAGTTATTCAACCGCAATGGGAGTAGCCGGAATTGCCAGTGGAGATACGTCAACAGCAATGGGGGTGGGTACTTTTGCAGGTGGAGATAATTCAACTGCTATGGGCTCTTTTACGGCGGCCAGAGGTAACAGTTCTACTGCAATGGGTAAATATACTGATGCTAATGGATATGCATCTACCGCAATGGGCGATAGCAGCTTAGCAAGCGGAAATATTTCTTTTGCTAGTGGGTTTCGTACTACTGCCAGTGGAGATTATGCAACCGCAATGGGCAGGCAAACACAAGCCAGTGGCGATTATTCAACGGCTATCGGTAACAACGTTTCCACCAATAATAAAGTAGGTTCATTCATATTGGGTGATAACTCTTCTTCTTCAATAATGCTTTCTCCTACAGCTAACTTTTTTTTGTCAAGATTTGCTGGTGGCTATCATTTGGTTACCAGTGCCAATTTATCTACTGGATGTTCTTTAGGTGCTGGTGATAATGCTTGGACAACAGGAAGCGATGTACATACCAAAGAAAACTTTGCATCAATAAACGGTGAAGATTTTTTACAAAAGATTGCTGGCTTCCATCTTACCAGTTGGAATTATAAAAAACAAGACCCAAAAACATTTCGACATTACGGGCCCATGGCGCAGGAATTTCATGCTGCCTTTGGAAAAGATGAATATGGAACCATAGGGAACGATACTACCATTAACTCCGCCGATTTTGCGGGGGTTAGTTTTATTGCCATACAGGCATTGGAGAAAAGAACACAAAAGATAGAGCAATTGGAAAAAGAAAATGCAGCGTTGAAAAAAATACTACTACAATTAAGAAAAGAAGTAGATACTTTAATTGAAATAAAAAAGGGGAAAATTAATCTACTAAAACGCTAAACGCTATTAAGCTTTGGCATTTTGCGCTGAGGCAAGAATATTGAAAAAATGTTATATTAGGCTATTGAAAAAATTAGCATTACAATATTGTTTCTTTTTATTAGTTGCAGTACAGGCAAGCAGTCAGCTGTCTAGTTATCATGTACAAAAGCTTCCCGGCAAAAACGGGCTGATACCCCCCAGTCAGGTAGAGGAAATGATGAGAGACAGCAAAGGGTTTTTGTGGCTGCTTACCCCCACTAAAGCACAGCGTTTTGATGGAAAAAATATTCTTTCCTTTTCATTTGAGGATCGTTGTATTGGCATTCAAGAGGATGATGAAGGAAAGATATGGATGGCAACACGGCAAAATATATATTATTTAAAAAATGATTATGAAGGGTTTGAAAAATTAACAGCATACAGCAGCCCAGTTACAAAATACCTGAGCCTGCTGGCTGGGCCTACAAAAAAATTATACTTGCTTACCACAGAGGGTATATTAAGGTGGAACCAAAGTACCAATAAAATGGACCCCATGGGGATTACTCCTTTTAAAGGTGGAGGAAATTTTGCCTTTTTACAATTTTATGGCGACTGCCTATATTACCGCCTAAGTAATACAACAGTGGTAAAATATAATACCATAACAGCTTTACAGGATTCCATACCTGTGCAACAAGGAAGTTTTCTTATACCTATTGATGAAGATAAGGTATGGGTGAGGCAGAATATTGGCAGTACAGTAATGATATCTTTTAAAACAAAAATAGCAACGCCAGTAAATAAAACACAGTTTGATGAGGCACATAGGGATAACAATTTTTTTATTACCGCTGCATCTGAATATCAGTCGGGGCAGTTTTTTACTATCCTACATGATAAAGGTTATTATAGCTACAATACAGCAACAAACAGGTTTACAAAAATAAAAATTTTTAATAACGGAAAGCAGTTGTCTGGTAAACCTTTACTAACAAGGAATAATTCCTTTAAAGAAAAAGATGGCACAGCGTGGTTCACCAATGAAGAGGGTATTTTTTTTTTAAATGCTTACAGAGCCAATGTACAATTGCTACGTTGCACTAATACTGGCAATGCTGATCAATGGAATAATGATGTACGCAATTTTGCCGAAGATAATAAAGGCAATATATGGTTCGGCACAGCCAATGGTTTTTGTAAGTGGAATAAAACTAATGGAAAGGTATCAGTATGGCATCCAGATTATACTGCTAGCAATTATTTAAACTATCAATCGGTAAAGGCAATGGGTTTTAGTAACAATAAAGTTATTATCGGCCAGAGTGAAAAAGGATTTTGGATTTTTGACCCAGTAAAACAAACCTTCAGCCGCCCGCAATTTGAAACGGATAGTACAAAAATAAAATTTGAAAAAGCGTTTAATAGCAATATGTTGAAGCTTGCCAACGGAAATTTTGTGATACTCAGTGGCGGGGTATGGCTAATGGATAAAAAAACTTTTTTGGTAAAACAACTGTCCGTACCAGCAGCTGGCAGCTTTTCCCGAAAAGCTTACCAAGATGCACAGGGCAGGATATGGCTGCTTGGTGCAAGGGGAATAGTGGTGATGAATAAAGATTTTACTGTTTTATATTCTTTAGATGATTTGGAACGGGGCAGGTGGTACAATGCCATTGTGCAGATAGATGAAGAAACTTTTTGGGTGGCTGCCCGGGGATTGTATGAAATAAAGCTGCAGTATCAAAAGCAGCTTTCTATAAAACCCATTTTTTCTGAATTTACTAATCAGCATTTTTCCAACCTGTTTAAAGATTCACTGGGGCATATCTGGATGTGCAGTGATGAGGGCATGTACCGCTATATTCCCAAAAAAAATATTTCGGAAAAGTTTGATCAAAGCGATAATGTTCAGAATTTTTATGCTGGTGTAAGCAATAGTTTTCGTGGCAGTGATGGTACTGTTTATTTCGGTAGCTTCAATGGCATTAATTATTTTAAGCCAGAAAAAATTCCGCTTCAAAATGATTTGTTACAGGTGCATTTATTAAATGTTACGGTAAATCAAAACGATTCTTCTTTCCAGCTAAATGGCTCCTTAAAAAAATTGCCTCATTATCAAAATGCCATTGCATTTGATTTTATCAGCCCATATTTATATAATCCTGAAAAAATACAGTATCGGTATAAATTAGCAGGAGCAGATGATGATTGGGTTAATAATGGCAATAACACATCCATACGTTTTAATTCCTTAAAGCCGGGTCGATATTCATTTAATGTGGCTGCCAGCATTAACGGTAAAGATTGGTTTGAAATGAATACTCCATATGCATTTATAATTAATCCTCCCTTTTGGAAAACATGGTGGTTTATTTGCCTGCTCATAATAGCAGTTGCTGCATTGGCTGTTTTTTTATACAAGAAAAGAATAGCCTTCATTAAAAAAAGGGAAGCAGAAAAAACAGCTTTGCAACAAGCAAAAGCAGCTGGTTATAGGGAGCAATTAGAAATAGAACAAATTATTAATCATTTTGTCACTTCTATGAACAGCATCAGCCATATTGATGACTTACTATGGGACGTGGCTAAAAACTGTATTTCAAAATTAAAATTTGAAGATTGTGTAATTTACTTGAAAGATGAAATTAGAAATGTGCTTATACAGAAAGCGGCATGGGGACCTAAAACAACAGAAGAAAATAAAATAATTAACCCAATTGAAATACCCGTTGGAAAAGGGGTTGTGGGCAGTGTTGCCCTAAGGGGCGAAGCAGAAATTATTAATGATACATCATTAGATATCCGATACATTGTTGATGATGCTGTACGGTTATCTGAAATTAGTATACCTATTATTATTGATGGCACAGTAACAGGTGTAATAGACAGCGAACATTCAAAAAAACATTTTTATGGAGAAAGACATTTACAAATTCTTCAAACCATTGCTGCACTTTGTGCGGGTAAAATAGAAACCATTAATGCTGAAAAAGAAGCCAGGACAAAAGAAATAGAAGTACTTCAACTACAAAAAGATTTTGCTACATCACAACTTACAGCGTTGCGTATGCAAATGAATCCTCATTTTATTTTTAACGCTCTTAACAGTATTCAGCATTATATACTCCAAGGCAATGTTATAGATGCCAATAAATACTTGTCAAAATTTTCGAAACTGCAAAGGGAAATATTACATTGTAGCAGTCATCAATTTATATCATTAGAAAAAGAATTGGAAATACTTACGGCATATCTTGAACTGGAGCAATATCGTTTTGGTAAAAGTTTTTTATACAAAATAAATGTGCATGATGAAATTGAGCCAGTAGAAATTAATATCCCTCCCATGATATTGCAACCCTTTGTAGAAAACGCCATATGGCATGGATTGATGCCACTTCAAAGCGAACGAAGATTAAGTATTTATTTTGATTTGGAAACGGATGACATTTTGTTAGCAACCTTGCGTGACAATGGTATTGGCCGTAGTGCTTCTGCTAAACTAAAAGAGAGTAGTGGGGAAAATAAAACAGGCCACCAATCAAAAGGAATGTCAATGGTAGAGCAGCGGTTACAACTGCTGCAGCAACAGTATGACAAACCTTTTGAAGTAACCATATCAGATATTACAAGCATAAATGGTGACGTACAAGGCACAGAAGTAACACTAAAAATATTTATCGGAAATAAAAAATTATAACTACAATGAAATGAGCTATAATAAAATTTGCTATTAACCGAAATGTTTACAGCGAATTCTATGTGGCTAAATTCAATAAATATGAACACATGAAAGCGTTAATTATAGATGATGAAAGTACGGCACTTGAAACACTATCGCTAATGATAAAACATTATGTACCAGAAATAACGACTTTAAAAACAACAACTGACCCATACGAGGGTTTATTATTGTTGCAAAATGATACCCCGCAATTATTGTTTATAGATATACAAATGCCCCTGATGAATGGGTTTGAATTATTAAAAAAAGTGCCGAAGGTAAACTTCAGTATTATATTTACAACAGCACACGATGAGTATGCTATAGATGCTATTCGTTTTAGCGCATTAGATTATTTATTAAAACCGATTGATACAGATGAATTGCAAAATGCGTGTAAACGATTTACGGAAAAGCAAAATTCTGATATGATAAATGGTCCATTATATCACAATTTCATATACAATTTAAACGTAGAAGATAAAAAAGATTTTAAACTTGCATTGCCTACCTTACAAGGCACTTTTTTTTATAAACCAGAAGAAATTATTCGATTACAGGGAGAAGGTAGTTATACAAAGTTTTTCTTTACAGATAGTAACACATTGCTTACAACATATACTATTAAAAATTATGAAGATATTCTTTTTAGATATGGCTTTTTAAGAACACATAAATCTCATTTGGTAAATAAAAAACATGTAATAAATTATATGACAGATGGTATGCTTACAATGACAGACAATTCCAAAGTAGAAATTTCGAGAAGAAGAAAAGAAGATGTGATGGAAGTGCTAAAAAACAAAGTTTAAATGATTTTTTTAGGTTTGATTAGAATAAATAAAGAAAGAGAATTTTTTAGAATATAAAAGAAGTTAAATTGAACAGACATTTCTTTATTATGAAAAAATAAAGCCATAATTTTAAACGATTTAGAAATTAATAGAAAATTATGGATACAATCTCTTATAACCTTTTTGTATATGGATCGCTTCGCAGCGGCTTTAGAAACCCTGCCTATGAATACCTTACCCGTTATTTTAAATACAGTGGCGAAGCTTTGGTAAAAGGAAAATTTTTTGATGCGGGGACACATCCTGTTGCTATTGCTAAAGAAGAAGAACATTTTATTAATGGTGAATTATACAGCATGAACAATGAGGAAGAATTTTCTTGGGCATTTGAACAGCTAGATGATTATGAAGGCGTGCATGTATTGCCGGGCGAACTACCATTATATAAAAGAGAATTGGTAAATGTTTTTCAAAATGGAGAAACATTACAAGCTTGGATTTATTGGTTTAATGGAAACGTTGCTAACTTACCAGAAATAGAAACAGGAGATGTAATGCGTTATCTTCAACAAAAGAACCAACCTTAATTTTGTAGATGGATGTATTTAAAAAAATATTTTTCTTATCAGATTTTCATTTAGGTGCTCCAAACCCAGCGGAGAGTCTTGTAAGAGAAAAAAAAATTATCCGTTTTTTAGACGAAATAAAACAGCAGGCATCCGCCATATTTATTGTAGGAGATTTATTTGATTTTTGGTACGAATATAAAAATGTAGTACCCAAGGGTTATGTAAGAATTTTAGGCAAACTAGCAGAGATTACCGATGCTGGAATCCCCATTCACTTCTTTGTAGGCAACCATGATATGTGGATGAAGAACTACTTTCAAACAGAATTAAATATTGAAGTTTACTTTGAACCAAAAGGATTTATTTTCGAAGGAAAAAAGTTTTTAATAGGCCATGGTGATGGACTTGGCCCAGGAGATGAAGGTTATAAGTTTTTGAAAAAGATATTCAGGAATAAATTTTGTCAAAGTTTATTTGGCGCATTGCCACCAAATATCGGCATAGGCTTAGCAGATTATTTCAGCAGAAAAAGCAGGGCAAAAACCGGAAAAACAAATGAAGTTTTTTTAGGGGAAGATAAGGAATGGTTGGTTACCTATTCAAAAGAGCTATTGCAACAACAGCATTACGATTTCTTTATTTTTGGACACAGACACTTGCCATTGGATATACAATTAAATGATAACAGTAAATACATTAACCTTGGAGATTGGATACAGTATTTTACGTATGCTGTATTTGATGGAGAAAATGTTTCACTTGAATATTATAAAAATTAAAAGTGATTAAAATAAAATTTACATACCTTTTTACAGTTGTTTTTTTGTGTTGCTTTACAGCGTGCGCACAAAAAATTACGCCATTCGATTCTACCAATGTACAAGGAGTAAAAAGCGACAGCAATTTTAAATACACAAAATTTATACCCGGCAATTTTACTTACATGGATGTAGATGTGCTGGATAATATTTATGTAATAAACAACAGCAATCAATTAAAAAAAATAAAACCCAATGGCGATTCTGCCGGCATTTTTAATGATGTAAAAAAATATGGCAATCCAACTTTATTGGATGTAACCAATCCGCTAAAAATATTATTGTATTATAAAAACTATTCTACTGTAGTTATTCTAGATCGTTTTCTAAGTTTTAGGAACAGTATTAATTTTAGAAATAAAAATATTTTTAAAGTAAAAAGTTTAGCCACCTCTTACGACAATAATATTTGGATTTTTGATGAGCAAGATTTTAAATTGAAGAAAATAGATGATGAAGGAAGTATACTGAGTGAAACAAATGATTGGCGGCAAATTTTTGATACCGTGCCCTCTCCTACTCACATTATTGACAGAAGTAATTTTGTTTATTTATACGATGAAAACAAAGGTTTTTATATTTTCGATTATTATGGCTCCTACAAAAACAACCTTGCATTTACAAACTGGCAACATGTAGTAGTGAATAATAATAAATTGATGGGCTTTGTGGGAGATACCTTGTATAGTTACGAAATAAACTCTTTCAATTTAAAAAGCTACAAACTACCCGCTTTTTTTAAAGACTATTTGGATATTAAGGCAATGAATGGAAAAGTTTATTTGCTTAAAAAAAATGGGGTAGAAATTTACGACTTACTTTAATTTTTATATTTAGTATGGAATTTTTAGATGAAATGATATTAGACAATACCATTAAAAGTTACTTAATAGTATTTGTAATTATTACAGTGGTTTTATTTTTTAAAAGATTACTTTCTCACTATGTAGCTTCATTAATTTTTTTGGCCATAAAAAAAAACTGGAAAACAATTGAGAAAAAAGAATTTGTTTCTTTAACCATTAAACCCTTAAGTTGGTTATTAGTAATTGTAGTAGCAGATTTTGCAATCGAAAAATTAAATTTTCCAACAGCCTGGAATTTTAAAGTACATGGAGTAGCGTTGAACGATATTTTAGAAAAAATTGGAAACTCAGCTATCATCATTGCTTTATTTTATTTCATAATAAGCCTCATCAATTTTATTTCTCTTTTACTGCAACAAAAATCGTTGGCAGATAAAGATAAAAGCCATGGGCAAATTGTTATTTTCTTTAGAGATTTATTAAAAGTATTTGTTGGTATTATAGGTTTACTCTTTGTGCTGCGAGCTGCTTTTAATCAGGATATTGGTACATTGCTTACAGGCTTAAGTATTGTGGGTGCTGCACTTGCATTGGCAGCTAAAGAAAGTATTGAAAACCTAATTGCTTCTTTCATTATATTTTTTGACAAGCCTTTTTTTACAGGAGATACTTTAAAAGTAAACAATGTATCTGGCACCGTGGAGCGCATTGGTTTGCGTAGCACAAGAATTCGCACGGTAGATAAAACGCTTGTGACAGTACCCAATAAGCAAATGGTAGATAGTGTAGTAGACAACTTAAGTATGCGCAACCAGCGGCGTGCAGAAATAAAACTGGCCTTATCTGACAAAACAAAGCCAGATGAAGTGCAAGCACTTATTGATGCTATAAAAAATATTTTAAATGAAAAACAAGAAGATATTATTAAGAGTTCTGTTTTTCTTACAGATTTCAATAAAGATGGAGTAACCATTACCATCGAATATTATACACAACCATTCACTATGAATGAGTTTAATAAAGTAAAACAAGTAATTAATTTTAAACTAATGCATTTAATGGAAGAACAACATCTGGCTATGTCTTCCTCTGCAAGTAATATTACTATTGTAAATAATGAAGGAGATGGTGGTGCTCCAAAGCAGCAGCCCATTTTATAAACCCTATTCTATTATTCATAAAAAAAAGCAGTAATTTTTACTGCTTTTTTTATGATATTTTATTTACTTTTTTTAATTGAACTTACCCACCAAATATTCAATTAACTTTTCATCACTCATTTTATTTGCGGTAGATTCTTCCGTTTTTGTATTTTTAAATTGAGGAGTTTCTGCCAGGTAGTGCATAAATTTTTCTTGCGCTACACCAGTACCTGTAAGATGTATGTATGTAGCATTTTGCATGTGAGAAGCAATTTCTTTAAAAAATTTTGTTTCAACGGTGCGTTGATGATTGTGTTCTGTTTTCTCACTACTGTTTGGGGAAACTTCTTCTCCCTGTACATGACCCAATACCACAAAATCTCCGCCATCTGCATTATCTCTACCTACTACTATCGCATTGCGTAAATCCATCCATACTCCAAATTGTTTTTGATTTGTCATCTTTTACTTTTTTAATTGAACAATACTATATCCAATAATTATACCGTCATTTCTTGTAAAACATTTCTTTCATAATAACAATTAACCATGTGTATAAATGCACAGTAAATTAGCAAATAAAGGCTAAGTTATTTAGTATATTTGTTTAGCAAAAATATTAAAGATGAGTGATAGAATAAAAGAGAAATTGAGCATATTAGCAGATGCTGCTAAATACGATGTGAGTTGCAGCAGCAGTGGCAGTAACAGAAAAAATAAAGACAAAGGTTTGGGTAATGCATCAAATGGAATTTGCCATGCCTATACAGAAGATGGTCGCTGTGTTTCATTGCTTAAAATATTGCTTACTAATTTTTGTATTTACGATTGTGCTTATTGTGTAAGCCGCAAAAGCAATGATGTAAAACGTGCTGCTTTTACGGTGCAGGAAGTGGTAGACCTAACCATTAATTTTTACAGAAGAAATTATATTGAAGGATTGTTTTTGAGTTCCGGCATTTTTACCAATGCAGACTATACCATGGAACGATTGGTACAGGTAGCAAAAAAGCTTAGGCTCGAACATAATTTTAATGGCTACATACATTTAAAAACAATACCCGGTGCCAGCGAAGAACTAATGAAAGAAGCTGGCAAGTGGGCAGATAGACTGAGTATAAATGTAGAAATGCCCACTGAAAAAAGTTTGGCTTTATTGGCGCCAGATAAAAAGCGGGAAGACATGATAAAGCCCATGCAATATTTAAAGCAGGAAATTTTAGCCAATAAAGAAGAGAAAAAATTATTTAAGAAAACCCCTTCATTTGCACCCGCTGGGCAAAGTACACAAATGGTAATTGGTGCTACGCCAGAAACCGATTTGGAAATACTATACATGGCAAATGGCTTTTACAAAACCATGAATATGCGTCGGGTGTATTACTCAGGTTATGTACCCATAAGCAATGATAACAGGCTGCCGGCTATTGGTACACCTGTACCTATGATTAGAGAAAACCGATTGTACCAGGCAGATTGGTTGATGCGGTTTTATGGTTTTAAAGTAAATGAAATTGTAGATAAACAAAATCCATTATTAGATATTGATATTGACCCAAAGCTTGGTTGGGCATTGCGTAATATGGATATGTTTCCGATGGATGTGAATACAATAGATTACCAGCTATTGATGCGTGTGCCGGGTATTGGAATACAAAGCGCTAACAAAATTACTGCCGCCAGAAAGTTTAGCCGCATTACATGGGAGCATCTTAAAAAAATTGGTATTAGTGTAAACCGTGCAAAATATTTTATACATACTGATAGTGAGTTTGAAAAAAAAGACCTTCAACCCATGCAAATAAAACAAATGATTATGCAGGAAGGTACCAGTAAATACAAACCTAATTTTTCGCCGCAGTTAAAAATGTTTTAAATGAATATTGTTATTTACGATGGTAGCTTTGAAGGTTTAATGACCGCCATTTTTGAAGTATATGAATACAAAATAAAACAACCCAATATTGTAAACAGCGAAACACAAACAGGAATATTGTTTGGTACCATACATGAAGTACAAACTAACAGAGATAAAACCGCCCGTGTTTTTAAAAAGCTAAAAGATAAACTAACACCTAATGCATTTTCGCAATTGTATAAATCTTTTTTAAGCGAAGAAAGAGAGATTGAAAATATTATTTACAGATACATTGCTTATGTGCTTTCATCGAAAATAGCAGTAGAGAATGATTATAGTAATGCAGATGTTTTACTATTACAGCAAATAACCAGAAAAGTACATAGAGAAAAACATCGCATGGAAGCGTTTGTTCGTTTTGAACTTACAAAAGACCAGTTGTATTATTGCCTTGTGCAGCCAGATTATAATGTACTTCCATTAATAAGCAAACATTTTGAAAACCGCTATGCAGACCAGCGTTGGCTTATTTATGATAGTCGCCGTAAGTACGGTTTGTATTATGATTTGCAAACGGTAGAAGAAGTATCCCTAAATTTTGAAACTGATATGAATGATGCAAATGCGGTGAAAAGTATTTGCGATGAAAAAGAAGAACTGTACCAGCAATTATGGTGTACTTATTTTGATAGTGTAAACATAGCTGCACGAAAAAATATGAAATTACATATACAACATATGCCAAAAAGATATTGGCGATATTTAACAGAGAAAAAAAGTACAATATTTTAGTATATTTAATTTTAAACTATCATTTTTTCTAAAACTAACATTATGGAAAAAGAATTTATAAATGAATTGAACATCGTAGGTGTTAGTGTAAGAACTACCAACGAAAATGGAGAGGCTGCAAAAGATATCCCTGCATTATGGCAAAGATTTTTTGCTGAAAATATTTCGGGCAAGGTAGAAAATAAATTAAACGAAACTGTTTATGCTGTTTACACTGAGTATGAAAAAGACCATACAAAACCATATACAACTATTGTGGGGTATGCAGTAGAAAATGTAAATGCTGTGCCGGAAGGATTGGTAGCTAAATCTATAGCCGGACAAAATTACACAAAGTTTACAGCCAAGGGTAAATTAGATGGCGGTGCAGTATATAACGTATGGTTAAAAATATGGGATGCACCTATTCATAGAGCTTACACTACAGACTTTGAAGTGTATCACGACAAATCTTCAAACCCCCAAGATGCAGAAGTAGCTATTTTTGTAGCAGTAAAATAAAAACTATGCTTCGCCCAATTGATAATTATTTTTTAGAAAAAGAAGAGCCTATAAAAAGTTGCCTTCAGTTTTTACGGGAACATATTTTACAATTTGATAAGAACATTACAGAGGCGTGGAAGTATGGAGTACCATTTTATTGTTACGGCAAAAAAATGTGCTGTTACTTATGGGTGCATAAAAAATATAGACAGCCTTACATTGGTTTTGTAGAGGGAGCAAGTTTAAAACACCCAGATTTGTTGAAGGAAAAAAGAGTAAAAATGAAAATATTATTAATTGAACCTAGCAAAAATATTCCTGTAAAAAAGATAGATGGGATTTTGAAGGAGATGGTAAACCTCACCCTCGGTCCCTCTCCATCCCGCAATGAATGCGGGAGAGAGGGAGGACGGGGAGATTGATTGGAAGCTGTTAGCGAATGGCTATTTTAAAACAAATCCCGGAGGGATTACCCTTTAGTAACCATGGGCGCAGCCCATGGAACGCAGGCGCAGCCCATAAAAATCCATATAGCACCTATATCTATTGCACAATAAAAGTTGAAAAATGATATTCTGATGAAGGGCTCCCGACAAAAATGTACGGGACACAGTGCACGGATGGGCAGTAGTAGCTGCCGCAAGAATATAATTTATTGTATAATAAACTTTGTGGCGGCACTACTACCAACAGCCCCCGCAAAAAGTGCGGGGCAGGCTACACAAATGATGAATGAAATTTAATAACCACAGCCCCTAATGTTTTAAAAAAATATAATTGATGAAAAAAGCGGATGCCAACTTTTAAAAAGTTGGCAT
>JANNMO010000041.1:0-220016 GCA_031398005.1 Ferruginibacter sp. | reverse complement strand
GATGAAAAAATATTAAATTTGTCATAGAATTAAATATTAACGTTGCCTCACTTTGAACACTTTTTGTGCCATAGTGAGGCTTTTTTAATATTTAGTTATCCTCAAACTCAATGGGAATGTGCATTACGTATTTACAGGAAGACCCTGTAAATTAACTTAGATATTTAATCAATAAAATGATTACTGCATATAAAACTGTAGTAATAAATAAACCTTTTACAGTTTGATCTCTTCTGTTATTTACATACATGGTAAAAAAGAAGGCATTCATCATCAATGATACACTTAATCCTGCTGTCATTATTCCATGCCCTGGTTGGGTATAAATAAATTGCAACACTTCCTTATAACTAAGCATCCCGAATTTATAATATTTCAATAAAATTAAACCTACCAATGGCGCCAGCACACCTAGTACACAGCCGAAAACAAAATTGTCTTTTTTAAACATTGTTAAAATAGTTTACTCTTTTCGAGCTGTGCTTTTAATTTATAATTTGTAAGGTCAAATTGTACAGGTACTACGCTTACAAAATTGTGTTGCAATGCCCACACATCAGTGTCTTTCGATTTGTCAAAGTTTTTAAACTCGCCTGTAAGCCAATAGTATTTTTTCTTGTGAGGATCTAAACGTTCTGCAAATTCTTCTTCATATTTTGCATAAGCCTGTTTGCAAATTTTAATGCCTTTTATTTTATCCATTCCACCACCAGGAATATTCACATTTAACAACAAATGCTTGTCAATTTTTTTCTTCATTACACCTTGTACAATGGTAGCCACTATTTGTTTGGCTGCAGATAAATCTGCTTCATAACTATAATCCATCATTGAAAAACCAATGCTGGGAATACCTTCAATACTAGCTTCCATAGCGGCAGACATGGTACCACTATACAATACATTTATAGAATGGTTTGCGCCATGGTTTATTCCGCTAAGGCAAATATCTGGCTTGCGATGAAGTATCTTATCTACCGCAAGTTTTACACAATCAACTGGTGTACCGCTGGTCGTCCAACTTTCTATACCATCAAACATATCTAGTTTACGCATGCGCAAAGGAAAGCCAATGGTGATGGCATGCCCCATTCCACTTTGTGGTTTATCTGGCGCCACTACTACCACTCTGCCAAAATCTTTTACTGCTTCTACTAATGCTTTTATACCTGGAGAAGTTATATCATCATCATTGGTTATTAAGATAACCGGTTTTTCTTTTACTGTTTTAGCCATTGCTTATTTTTCTGTTTTTTCTTGCTTCAATAAAACTACCTATAAATGCCACCAGAGCCACTGCATTACTAATAATGCATGCAAGGAAAATATATTTTTTAGCACCCCATTCTTCAATTTTAATAAAGCGCATTACACAAATTACCAGCAATACTAAAGTAAGTACCACCACCACATGCGAAATAATTTTATTAGAACTAGCTACTCCTTTTTGAAGTATTAAAAATAATAATCCAAATGCTGCAGGAATAAGTGCTGTAGGGGCTCTAGTACCTTCTGGAGTAAGAATTAAAAAATATCCGTACAACCCTGCTGCTAATAATACAATTGCATTTAAAAGATTTGCTGATGCTGCTTTCATTGTTACATTTTTATTTGAGTGCAAATATAAATGCTAAACATGAGTAAGCGAAAATGAGTTTACAAAAACCAATGGCTTAAAAATATTTTATAAAATTATTTCTATTTAAACTCTTTTGCTGTCAAAAATATTTAGTCTAAATTTCCAGTTCAAACTTACTAATATGAAAGAACAAAACTTAGCAAACCACACACGTATTGTACCCGCCTATCATTTTGGTATATTAATTCCAATTTTAGTATTAATAGTTTGTTCATCAATAAGTTTATATAGGCATTGCAGTGCAGATTTGGGTTTAATGTTACCATCCATTGTTTTGCTGGGAAGTGTAATGCTTTTCTTAGTAGCGTTTTTTGCAAGAGGCTTTGCTTTAAAAGCACAGGACAGAGCAATTCGTGCAGAAGAAAACCTACGCTATTTTGCCATTACAGGAAAGTTGCTGGATAGTAAATTAAAAATGAGGCAAATAATAGCATTGCGTTTTGCGCCTAACAATGAGTTGGTAGATCTGGCTCATTTGGCAGTAGAAAAAAATATGTCAGCTAAAGAAATAAAGCAAGCCATAAAAAACTGGAAGGCTGATTATAATAGGGTGTAAGTGAAAAATATTTAGGTATAAAAAAACCCGTTCAAACAAAATGAACGGGTTTTCTATTAGGGATATTTTAAGGATATTATGATTTTGGAACCAATACTCCATCTATAACATGTATTACACCATTGCTCTGGTTTACATCTGCAATTGTTACAAAAGCTTTACCACCAGATGCATCAGTAATTTCTACTTTATTATCTTTCAATGTTAAAGTAAGGTCTGCACCCGCTACTGTTGTAACTGTTGCAGTACCACCACCTGTTTTTATTTTTGCAATGATATCTGCTGCACTTAATTTGCCTGCTACTACATGGTATGTAAGTACTGTTTGCAGCATCTTTTTATTTTCCGCTTTTAGCAAAGTTTCTACAGTGCCAGCAGGTAATTTTTCAAATGCTGCATTGGTAGGAGCAAATACGGTAAAGGGTCCTACACCAGAAAGGGTTTCTACCAATTCTCCTGCTTTTACAGCGGCCACAAGTGTAGTATGTTCTTTACTATTTACAGCATTTTCTACAATGGTTTTAGAAGGATACATAGCTGCACCACCTACCATTACTGTCTTTTCTGTAGTTGTTGTAGTTTCCATTTGTGCAGAGGCGGTAGTGCTTATCATAGCAACTGTAGCCAACATAAATAAATTTTTAATTTTTTTCATAACATTGATTTTTTAAGATTTACTAAAGAGTTAAAGTAGAAAATTCTACCAGAATGATATTATAGGGTTTATCATTTTAACCCACATTAGAAAAAACTATACCAAAAATCATAAAATAAATTATCTCTTTAAATATTAATTATTGTGCTGTATAAATAACTAAAAGCATGGCTTTTAAAAATGTATTTATTAAATAAATTTTTGAAGGTTATTGTTACTTGTATTCTAAAGAAAACTATTTTAAGATTGTATATAAATCAATATTGAAATCCTTTATTTCGATAATTTAATCACTATTAAAAATCCTACTATTGTGTTTATATTATTGTGTTTCAATGGTTTTGTAACAATAACATTGGCAGAATAATTTTAATTTTAATTAAAGTATTTAAAAAAAAATCGAATCTCAATAACTGTACTTTCACAAAAACTAAGGGCTTCTCATTTGGAGAAGCCCTTAGCTAAATAACGTAGATTAAATTTGTATTAAGATTTTGGAACCAATACTCCGTTAACAACGTGTATCACACCATTGCTCTGGTTTACATCTGCAATTGTTACAAAAGCTTTACCACCTGAAGTGTCCATAATTTGAACTTTTTTACCTTTCATAGTAAGTGTAAGATTTGCACCTGCCACTGTAGTAACTGTAGCTGTACCACCACCTGCTTTTATTTTTGCTACTAAATCTGCTGCACTCAGTTTTCCTGCTACTACATGGTAAGTAAGAACGGTTTGTAGCATCTTTAAATTTTCTGCTTTTAGCAAAGTTTCTACCGTACCCTTAGGCAATTTATCAAATGCTTTATTAGTTGGTGCAAATACAGTAAACGGACCTGCGCTTTGTAAAGTTTCTACCAACCCTGCTGCTTTTACGGCAGCAACCAATGTAGTATGGTCTTTACTGTTAACTGCATTTTCTACAATATTTTTTGTTGGATACATTGCTGCACCTCCCACCATTACAGTGTTTTGTGAACTTTTCATTTGAGCAGTTGCTGTAGTAGTTATCATAGCTATTGAAGCCATCATAAATAAAATTTTAATTCTTTTCATACAATTTTTTTTAAACTTTCTTAATGATTTTGTGTAAAACCATCTACGCAAACACAAGAATGCTGGTTTTAATTGTTTTATAGATTTCCGGAAAACGACAGCAATGATTACGGAGGCTTAATATTTTTTTTGTTGCGATTATGGAAATCACAGCAATGGAATTTAATTTAAAAAAACAGGTCAGTTTAAAAGTTTTAAGCAAAAAAAACAGCTTCGAAAAGCTGTTTTTTTTATTTAATAATCTGTTTCTGTAGTAGTTTTGGGTTTGGTTTTCCCAGCATTTTTTTTGTCATCAATTATAGCGGATGGTACTGTTTTTTTATCTTCTTTTTTCTCTTCCTTTTTTGGCTCCTTTGGCTTATTAGTATCTGGTTCAATTTCCATTGGAATATCATTCATATCTTCTTCTAAAAAATCTCCGGCATCGCCATTGCCTGTTTCAATGGTTAAGCTATCACCTCTGCGAAGAATAGTTTGAAAATTTGCATCAGCAAATACCGGATCGTTCTTTAATTCAGCAGGTGCTGTAAATTCTTTTTGCGAAGTATAATCTGTAAATTTTTTATCTGCATATACTTTACTCATAAAAATACCCCACTCCGGTGCTGCTACTTCACCACCACCAGCACTATTATAAATTGGGATAAATGGATCTTCGCAACCTACCCATGTACCTGCCAAAAGCGTAGGAGTATAACCAATAAACCAACCATCGGTATTGCCATTGGTAGTACCGGTTTTACCCGCTTTTTGGGTAGGTATATTGTATGCATTCAACCTGCGGGCTGTACCTGCTTTAATTACCCCTTCCATCATTTTTACCATGGTATAATTATCTGCTTCTCCAATAATCTGTTTGCTTTGCGCTATAGGAAATTCATGCAAAAGATTACCGTTTTTATCTTCTATTCTTGTTACAAAAACAGGCTCGGTATTATACCCTTTATTGGGAAACATGGTATATGATTGTAACATCTGTAACATTGGAATTTCTGCAGAGCCCAAGGCAATAGAATAATAAGGAGGAATCTTTACGGTGATACCGCATAGTTGAGCAAACTCTACCATTCTTTTTACACCCACTACAGATATTAAACGCCAAGCACACATGTTTTTAGATTGTGCAATACAATACGCACATGTACCACCACCACCGGAAATATTTTTTCCTCCAAGTGTAAGAGAGCCGCCCGGTATAGGCGTTTCTGGTGTGTAACCAGCATCTGTTACAGCCAGCGTATATAGCAAAGGTTTAAATGTAGAACCCACTTGTCTGCTTGCGGTTACGTGGTCATATTTAAACCATCTAAAATCAATTCCTCCTACCCAGGCTTTTACTTCTCCACTACGTGGATCCATTGCCACAAATGAATTTTGCATTATTTGTTTGTGGTATTTAATAGAATCTATAGGAGTCATTACAGTATCCATCTCATGCTTTTCATTGCCTTTCCACGAAAATATTTTCATACGCACAGGTACATCAAATGTTTTTCTGATGGTAAGAGAATCCAATCCATCTTCTTTCATATTCTTCCAACGCTCCGTAAATTTAATGGCTGCTTCCACAATGTTTTCATGTCCTTTCCAAAGTTTTGAACCTCGTTGTTTTAAGGTCCAATTCAATTTGCTTTGTTGCGTAGGCATATGTGTTTGCATGGCTTCCTCTGCATACTTTTGCATACGGCTGTCAATAGTAGTATATACCTTTAATCCATCTCTGTATAAATCGTATGCTTCACCGGTTTTCGGGTTTTTATTGTTCTTACACCAGTCCTTCATTAAATCTATTAAGGCTCTTCTAAAGTATGGAGCGGTACCTACATTTTCATCAATTTGTTTGTAGTTGGTAATAAGGGGTTTTGCTTTTAACCTGGTAGCTTCTGCCTCGGTTAAATAATGGTCTTTTGCTACTACCATTTGCCCTATCACTGTATTCCTTCTGTCAATAGCAGCTTTAGCATGTCGTATAGGCTCGTAACCATACCCTTTAAGCATTCCAACAAGTACAGCCGCTTCTTCTATTTTTAAATTTTTAGGTTCTTTTTGAAAATAGGTACGGCTAGCATTTCTTATGCCATACACATTACCCCATGGCGCTCTGTTTAAATAAAGGGTGAGGATTTCTTCTTTGGTAAAATTTCTCTCCAGCTTTACGGCAATGATCCATTCTTTTAATTTTTGAACACCAGTTTTAATGATGTTCCCTTTTTCCCTTTTCAAAATCATTTTTGCCAACTGCTGGGTTATAGTACTACCACCACCTTGTGTTCCTAATGAAAAAACTGCACGACCCAATGCTTGCGCATCTATACCTGAGTGGTCAAAAAAACGTTCATCTTCGGTTGCAATCAAAGCATTGAATACATTTGGTGAGATCTGATCATATCGTACCTCGCTTCTGTTTTCTGAATAATATTTGCCCATCAAAATTCCATCTGCACTTATAATTTCACTGGCAAGGTCTGCTTCAGGATTTTCCAGTTCCTGC
Source organism: Ferruginibacter sp. (assembly GCA_031398005.1). Lineage (GTDB taxonomy): Bacteria > Bacteroidota > Bacteroidia > Chitinophagales > Chitinophagaceae > Ferruginibacter. The sequence continues at coordinate 213,619 of JANNMO010000041.1, read as the reverse complement.
AAAGAAGGCATTTTACCAAATACACCAAAGTTTGCCAAAACAAGCATTAATACAACTGCTGCAAAGCCCAACAAAAAAACACGCCAAAGTATTTTTACAGAACGTTTCATATAGGATAAAAAATTATTAAAAGGGTTGTTGTTATTAAAAGAAAAAATTAAAACCTGTTGCCAAAATTTGCATTAATCAATTGCTTGTAAGATGTAATGTCTTTATTTGTTTTAAGCAATAATAGGTTTTCTTCAGAGATGATAATGAATGAATATTTTGCCGGTTGCAACCACGAAACTTCTGAAGGGGCAGATTTTTTTATTTTATCGAAATATTTTAAAGCCTCGGTTGCATTTTCAAAAGATTTAAACAACAACAATGATCTTGTAGCATCAACCGTATCTTTTGTAATAGATACATTAATGGTGGCCATACTTCCTTTATTAAATCTTGTAAAAGCATTCTTTGCCTCATTTACATAAACACCATCTACCTTATCTAATACCATGGCTACATAGTGCGGACTTTCCGGCTTAAGTGTGAAAGATTTATTTACATACACTTCTGGTATTTTAATAGAATCTGTCATTACTCTTTTGGTAATAGCCGGTGCAGTGGTTTTTATTTCTGCAGGTTTTGCTGTAGGTGCTTTTATGACGATAGGTGCTTTGTCATCTACCACTATTACTTGATCTTCTTCTGCACGAGTTACCTGTAAATCGGTTAAATATTTTTCTATCTCTGCTCTTCTCTTCAACACATCTATCATGGTGGTTGCTTTATCTTTTAAAGGAGATGTAGGATGTAAAGTTTGAATGTTTTTTAATGCAACTATGGCGTTGCTATCTTGTCTTTCTTTAATGTAGTAAACAGATTCGATGTACAATAACTGTGGCGACCAATAATTATTCCCATAAGTACTATCCGCTTTTTTCTTAGCTGCTATTGCTTCTACAAAATTGCCCTCCATAAACATATTGTACACCCCTTCATATCTTGCAGTAACCTCTGGGTTTTTTTGCCCTGGCTTTAATAAAGAAGGATTATTAATTATTTTAGCAGCATTGCTTCCTGCATAATTTGTTTTTACAAGGTTTGTATAAAGAGCAGCTTTTGAAGTATTGCCAAGTTTGCCGTAGCAATAAGCAAGACCAACATACACATCCGGTATTTTTATATCTGCCGGAAATCTTCTTACAAAATCTTCATACATCACAATTGCCTGCTCATAATCCTGCAATTCATTTTGAAAAATTTGTGCAGCATCAAATAGATTTTTAGCAATACTGATATTACTGCTGTCTATTTTTTCTTTCGATAATGGAATGTTAGCCATTAGCCCATCGAAAGAATATTCAACATTGGTAAGTGAGTTAGGATCACTGTTTAATCCACCGGGTATATTTGCATCGGGGTTTAAGTTTGCATTCGGATTTTTACCATCTACTACTGCTTCTACAGCAGTTTTTCTACGCCAATTATCTATATTGGTACGCTTACCCCATTTGCTTTTAAATTCATTAAATCCTTTCGATTTTAAACTGGCACTATAAAAATACCATTCACCGGTATTGGCAGCAGCTGCTTTAAATAAATCTACCGGCGCTTTATTTTTATCTACAAAGGTTATTAATGTATTGCCTGCAAAATCTTCTTCTTCTTTTAACCCATTTTCTTTACGGTATTTCTTTACCATTTTTTTTATGAGCGCATCTCTTTCTGTCTCCGGCATAGCTGCTAATAATTGTAAACTATCTTCTCTTTCTATAATAATAATTTTTGGTACCAACCTACCCAATACTTCTTTTCTTTCTTCAATAACGGATGAATCAAATTCGGCATCATTTCCAACAATATTTAAACTATCGTAAAATGAATGGGCATCTTTATATCTTTTTTGCGTGTAGGCAATATTGGCTAATTGTAAAAATGATTTATCTCGGTAGCCAGATGCAGTAGTGTTGTATGAAATGCTTTTATTGTAGAAAGTAATTCCGTTTAAAGTATCTGGTTTCTGCAAACTTAATTGTCCAGTTGAGTAATAAATAATATCTCTATAGGCTTCATATTTATCTTTCTTTGCCATTTTGAGCAAATTAGAAATACTGTTATCTAACTCTTTAAAGTTGCCGCTGTTCCTAAGCATTTTGGCTTCATTTAACCTTGCATAAATATCCATCACAGGGTCTGTAGTATGCTTTGCAGCTTTTATATAATATTGCGATGCATCATCATAACTACCGGTACGCTCGTACAATTGTGCAAGCAGATATTCCCACCTGCTTCTATCATCTTTGGTATCGGCATTGCTCAAGGCTTTTTCAAGATGCACTGCAGAACTATCAAAATTATTTTGAGCATAAAACCAATAAGCCATTACTTCTTCCAAATCATTTTTTAAACGCTGAGGTAAGTTTTTATCATTTTGTAAAATGCTGATGAGCCCGGCCGCATCACCAAATTCATTTTGTTCGGTAAATGTTTTTATTTGCCAGATGAGTGCATCGTTTCTGCTTGCTGGTCTTGTAAAAACCTTTTGCACAATATTTCTTTTTTCTTTATCTGCAATAGAAACGGAACCTGTGCCTGTAGCAGTCTCATTGCTTCCTACAATTTTATTGTAATCATCGTCACCCTTTTTGCGGGGGTATAAATTGTAATTTATAAACTGAAAGGTGAGCGCTGCAGAATCAAAATCCTTTTTTAAAAAATAAGATTGACCAATAAGCATGTAAAAATTATCTACCCAGTCGCTCCTAAGATCGTGTAATAAAATACCAGCAGTGGCTTTGTAAATAACTGAATCTAAATCTGATTTTTGGCTGGCGGTATTGTTTAATGAATATGGATAAAATGATAACAATTTTGAGTAATCATCTTTATTGGAAAGTCGGGCCCTTTCAATAATGGCATTCAGTTTATTATTGGCGTTAAAATAAAAATTGTAATGCGATGTATTGTTTTGTATAAATTTTCTTACAGCACCAAATTTCTTCTCACCTGTTTTTTCAGATGCCAATTTTTTTTCTTCATATTTCTCCGGTTTTTTCTCTTTGCCAAACGGATCTATGGTCCAGCCAGGTTGAGCCATCAGTAATGAGGAGCAACTTAGCAGATAGGTAATTAAAATTCCGATGATTAACTTAGATCTCAACATGAAAAATATGATTAATTGATATATTTAAAGTTCGTATTTATTCTTCAATATCGCTCAAAAATAACGGGTACAATACGATTTGTGAAAGAATATCCCATTTATTTCTGTTAAAAATATATGATTCTTGCATTAATGGCTAATTTAGCGCAGTTCAGTAGTGGTTGTAAGAGGTGTTACCTTTAATTAACGTGTTTAAAGTTTAATGTATTTACAAAGGAGACACTTCTACCGATAAACAAAATCAACAATTTTAAATAATTCTATTTAGCGCAGTTCAGTACTTTTACAATACAATTTTGTACGCATGCAAATACCCGATGTAAACAATACTTTTAAAAGGCTTAGAGGTCATTATCGGCTGGTGATAATGAACGAAGATACTTTTGAAGAAGTGGTAAAATTTAAACTTACCCGCCTCGGCGTTTATGTGGTATTAAGCACTGTCTTTATATTAATGGTGGGACTTACTGCTGCATTGATTGTATTTACCCCATTAAAATATTATTTACCCGGTACCGGCATGGGCAATGCAAAACAGGTAAAAGAATACCGCCAGTTAAAAATAAGGACAGATTCCATGGAGCAGGCTTTAAAATACCAAGATGCTTATTTAAAAAATATACAAAAAGTACTTCAGGGTAAAATAACACCATTGGATACCAATAAAATTGTTTTACCCAAAATGGATAAATCGGATGACTGAGCCAATTAATAAAAAGAAAACAGATAACCGCCTTCTACTAAAATATGCCGGACTAGGTACCCAACTTTTAATTGGTTTGGCAGCGGCAGTTTACATAGGCTTACAAATAGATAAATGGATTGATCTAACTACACCTGTAGCAGTTTGGTTATTGCCCTTGCTTTTTATTGCAATCGTTATCTACAAAATAATAAAAGATACCTCTGCCAAAAAATAATATTATGAAGTTGTTTGGAAAAATGTTGCTCCCTATATTTATCATTTTTATATTTCTTACCGTTCTCATACTTACCTCCGGCAATTTTTTGCTAAAGTACAATGTAGATAAAACCGTGTTGTTAGGTGCCAACTTATTGTTTTTAGTGGTAAGCATATTGGTTTTTTTTATGCAGAAAAATGCTTTACAAAATAAAAACCCCAATGTATTTGTAAGAAGTGTAATAGCGGGAATGATGATAAAAATGTTTAGCACCGTTATAGCAGTACTAGCTTATGTAGTTATAGTAGGGCAGGGGTATAATAAAAAAGCCGTATTTATTTCTTTGTTTATGTACCTTATTTATTTAGGTGCAGAAGTGATGGCGATTTCTAAAGCGAATAGAACAAAAAATGTCTAAAACAAAAGTTGATTTTTCTGCATTGGAGCAGTACTTGCCACCCGGTAGTTTGGAGCATGTGCTCGTTTATATACACGAACATAAAATACAACTCACCATTACCCGAAACAGAAGCAGTGTGCTGGGAGATTACCGGCATGCACACAATGGGAAAGGCCACCGCATAAGTGTAAATGGAGACCTTAATAAATACTCTTTTCTTGTAACGCTCTTACACGAAATAGCTCACCTTATAACGTTTGAAAAATACAAGAGAAACGCCCAACCACACGGCATAGAATGGAAAACAAGTTTCGGACAAATACTAGCTTCCTTCATCAGTAAAAATTTATTTCCAGATGATGTGAAACATGCCTTAATAAGTTCTATTAAAAACCCTGCCGCCAGCAGTTGCAGCGATGTAAAATTGCTTAGGGTATTAAAAAAATACGATGCCCGCCAGGAAGATATTTTTTTTGTAGAACAACTCCCCATTGGCCAACTCTTCGAAATAAAGGGCAACCGCATTTTTGAGCGTGGCGAAAAAATTAGAAAACGTTTTAAATGCAAAGAAATAGCAACGGGAAAATGGTATTTATTTAGCCCGGTTTCGGAAGTGAGGAAGGCAGGGTGAGGTTGTGAATTGTCAGTTGTGAATTGTGAATGCCCAAATATTAATTATTGACAATTCACCATTTGACCATTGACAACTCACCATTTGACCATTCACATTAATAATTTATTTTCTTCAATTTATCCGTCCATTCTTCAAAAACCTTTAAAGCATTTTCTCTGCCTACTTTTATGATGGGAATTTTTCTTTTCTCCATTTCAGTATTCATTTCATCGTAAATCATGGAGTCGTCAAACCCAATATGGGCAGCATCTTCACGGGTATTGGCAAAATAAATTATTTTAGGTCTTGCCCAATAAATAGCACCCAAGCACATGGGGCATGGTTCGCAACTTGTATAAATTTCGCAGTCCTCCAGTTGAAAAGTTCCTAGGTTTTTACAGGCATCTCTTATGGCTACTATTTCTGCATGTGCAGTAGGGTCGTTAGAAGAGGTTACTTTATTATTGCCTCTACCTACAATTTCATCTCCCTTTACAATTACACAACCAAAAGGACCACCTTCATCGTTTTTTATTCCTGCTAGCGATAAGGCAATTGCCTCTTGCATAAAATTTTCTTCTCTTGTCATTTTACTTCTTGTTCAGCCTGCAACCAAAGAGAGTTTCGCTAAATTTATTCAACATCAATTATTGCTTTATTTTCTCTCATATTATTTAAAACAATATCTAAACTACTAAAAGCAGTTGAAGATTTTATTCTTTCATTTTTTAAGACGACAGCTTTTTCCATTAACGCTATAGCAGCAGCTTTTTCACCTAACTTATAAAGTATTCTTGCCTCAGTATCCATAGCTTCAAATTTTTTAAAATACTGATTCCCTACAGATGACCACTGCAATGCTTTCTGCAGGTAAACTTTCTCATTAGTGTTTTTATAAATAAACCAAGCAGCTTCATTCAATGTATTGGTAAAATTTTGCGCTTTGGGTTTAAACGAAAATGTTTTGGTTACTCTTTTTGCCCCACCTGTAGTTTCAGTTATTTCATCTGATGAATTTTCCATCATTTCTACTTTCTTTAAAGAATCATCCAATAATACATCCGCAACAGTTCTTTTCAAAAGCGTAGAATCGTAAAACAAAGTAGCATATTTAATATATCTATCCATCACTACGGTTCCTTGATAATATTTCATTGTCTGAAAATTAAATGCAAAGTTTCCAGAACTTATGTTATTATCATGAACTGCTCTGGCAAAATTTGCAGTACTTAAACCGTAAACTTCATTCTTTTCAAAAATTGCTTTTCGCATAGATTTAGAAATAGTTTTATCATTTAAGTTAATACGTTCTTTTAATGGAATACCATACCAAACTGTATTAAATTGTACATTTTTCCTTAAAACCACATCAGCAATAGAACCCCTTACAGGCGCTTGCTTGGCAATAAAAGTTAGGACTCTTACAGAATTTATAGAATCTTTTGTGAGATTTGAGGCATAAATATTTAAAAGAGAATCATTGTTTAAGTTTAAATTTTTTCTTGCCCATATCCATGCTTCTAAATCATTATTGTTTTTAGATTTATTATATATTTCTTCAAAAATATTCAATTTTATTACTTCACTGTTCTTGTATAATGCAACCCTAAATTCAGTTTCATAATCCTTTGCAAGAGTTGTTGTCTTATCATATCTATGCACCAAATTTTTATTACCATCAATAAACAGCGTACCAAAACTTTTATCTTGTAACTCATATAAATCGTTCACCAAATTTCTATCTCCGTGCTTTGAATCAATTTTTATTGCAATAAAAGTTTCTTTTATGTTTTTTGATAACGCTTCATTTTCAAAAGCTTTTGTTACTACATAATTACACATTTCGCAATCCAGCGTTTCAAGTTGTAATAAAACCAGCTTACCCGTTTTCTGAGATTCAGTAACTGCGTCATTAAAACTTAGTTTTTTAAATACTGTTTGGCTAAAAACATTTAATGCAAACACAATACATAAAAATGTAAATAAAATTCTCATAAATAATTTTTATTCTGGTAGATGAATTATGAATAATATATGTAAATCAAATTCTTTATTGAATATAGGAAAAACATCAATAAAAATTACAAGTTCCAATAAAAAACAAAGGATTAAAAATAAAAAGGCAGCAACAAAAATATTTTGTTACCGCCTTTTGTGGAGCCGACCGGACTCGAACCGGTGTCCAAACATATTCGCCGCAAGCTTTCTACATGTTTATTTGTACATTAATTTTCGAAAAAATACCGGAGTACAACAAACCAATATTTTTCTTAGAAGAATAATCTTAAACAACAGTCACATCATTCCGTTGTAGCATATCACTTTTTTTTGATGTCGGCGGCGGAACTTGGCAGTAATAAAACCTGCTCGGCGGCCCTAATGGTTGCTAAGCTATCGCTTAAGCAGCCATGGCATACTGAGTATTGCCATTTAAAGTTTTCGGTTTCAGATTAAAGTGCTAATACCGCAACGCACTACATGCTTACACCTGCAAAGATCTATGCTGTCAAAACCAAAACGGCCCCGTTTTAGATGTTAGATTTTTAGACAAAAGATTTTAGACTAAAACCTAAACAGCATTGCAAAAATACAATATCTTATTTGTTATAAAATCATAAAATAATTTGTGCGTGCCCCTTGCCGCAGTTTATTATGGTTGTCACATTATTTATTGTTTCAATTTCTTTAATAATGGGCGGCAAGCGTCGGGCTATCCGCTATTACTCCGGCACAAAGCCCCGCACAAAACCTTCACCGGGGTAACCGCTTCTATCCCTCACGCTTCAACTCGATACATTATAATAATTAGGACAGAGTTTTATATTCATAACTTTTATATTTTAATTCATATTCCCTAAAATACAGACGTGCGAAGGATTTTAGAAATAAAGCGTTAAGAAAATTTGAATGTTTGTCGTTAAGAAATGAAATCAATGTTACAAATGTTTGGAAAATATTCAATGTCGGTAAGTCCTACAAATGCCTGACTTTGTACAAATGTTGTAACTGATTTCATTTTAGACAAGCATTCAAATTTTTAGCTTTTTTTCTTAAGTCTTGATTTTTTTTGTTACTTTTTTGTCCCGTCACTAAGTCGGGAGCAAAAAAGTAACAAAAGACAAACCAATATTAGTAGACTTTCCAATTAAAATAAGTGTTTGTATAAGTAATTAAATAATGAGTTTATCCATTGATGAACCACAATGAATTCAAAAAATATTTCTATTCTATATTAAGGGATCTCTAAGAATGAATCTTATTCTTTCTAAAATTTAAATAGTTTTACAATCAATAACAATAAGACCAAATGAAAAATACAAACCCACAAATCCAAACCATTGCAGTTCACGGCAGCAATCATACCAACGACCATTACAGCGATGTAATACAACCCATTCATTTATCTACCACCTTTGAGCGCAAAAAAGATGGCAGTTTACATGAATACAGTTATACCCGCAGCGGTAACCCAAATCGTTTAACCGTAGAAAATAAAATTGCCGCTATTGAGGGCTCAGCAATTGCTGTAGCATTTTCATCAGGACTTGCAGCGATCAATGCCATTTTCGAAAATGTGTTGGTTGCAGGTGACCATGTAATAATGCCAGATGATTGTTACCATGGTACAAGAAGTTTGATGGATAAATTTTTTAAGCGCCGCAATATCAGTTTCGACCAAACCGACATGACAGAAATTTCCAACGTTGAAAAACTTATAAAGAAAGAAACCAAATTAATTTGGATTGAAACACCTTCTAACCCGCAACTAAAAATTGCAGATATCAAAGCCATTGTTTCATTGGCAACATCGCACAACATTAGCACAGCATGCGATAGTACTTTTGCTACACCACTTATACAAAAACCTTTGGAGATGGGTGTGGATTTTGTAATGCATTCTTCCACAAAATTCTTTAGTGGACATTCGGATATTTTAAGCGGAATAGTTTGTACCAATCACCAAAATGAAATAAGCAACAGCATAAGAGATTATCAAATCACTGCCGGCGCAGTTCCATCTCCATTCGATTGCTGGTTACTAAACAGAAGCCTGGCTACTTTTCCACTTCGCTTTGCAACACAATGCAGCACTGCATTTGCTATCGCTATGTTATTGGAGAAACATCCATCTATTGAAAAAGTTTTTTATCCCGGTTTACCATCTCATAAAAACCATGATATAGCCCTACAACAAATGACAAATGGTTTTGGCAGCATCATTTCTATATTAATAAAAGGAGGAAAAACAGAAGCATTAAATTTTGCATCTAAGCTCAATATTTTTAAACATGCCACCAGCCTTGGCGGTGTAGAAAGTTTGGTAGAGCACAGGAGAAGTGTAGAGGGAGATCATCCCATTAGTCCGGATAATTTAATACGCATATCAATAGGTATTGAACATTTAGATGATTTAAATAATGATTTGTTGCAGGCCTTGTAAGTAAAGTTCGTCTCAAATGTTATTTGTAATATTCATAAAAAAATCAGCTTTACTTTTGCCATATGGAGCCATCGGTATTTTACAATAGCAGAATAGAATCGTTATCTGCTGAACAAAAAAAATTACAACAGCGTAAATCTGTTTTCGGTATTTTAAGGCTTGGAAGTATTATTGCTATTATAGCAGCATTTTATTTTTTATGGTCAATAAATAAACTTTATGCTGCCGGTGCTGCCGCTATTGTTCTTTTTGTTTTTATACAACTCATTTATAAAGACCTTGCAAATCGTGCAGCTATTAAAAGACTTGGTCATTTAATACAAATTAATAAAGATGAATTACTGGCGCTAGAGGGTAAATATTATCACTTTGCAGATGGAACTAATTTTATACCGCACGATCATTTTTATGCAAATGATATGGATGTGTTTGGGCATGCCTCATTATTCCAATTTATAAACAGAACAACATCAGAACTTGGAGCAAAAAAAATAGCCGATTGGTTATTGGCTCCCGCAAATACTGCAACGATCATACAGAGACAAGAAGCGGTAAAAGAACTTTCCACTTTAAATATTTGGCGACAAAACATTCATGCTACTGGTAAGGAAAATAGTATTAAAGAAAATACATTAACCACCATTAAAAATTGGTTGGCAGAACCTACACTTTTATTACAATTTAAACATTGGCAATGGCTCCGGTATTTGTTGCCAGCTATAATTCTTACTGCTTGTGTACTCACTATTTTTGATGTAATGAGTTTGCAATATTTGTATCCCATTTTGTTCATTTATTTTATAATTGCTTTTCAAATAAACAAACTGGTTGCTCCATTGCACAATAAGCTTTCCGTAATGGTTACTGATTTAAATGTGTTGGCAGAAAGCATTGCCTGCATGGAGACACAGCCTTTCACATCTCCCTTGCTTACACAATTAAAAACGGATTTGCAGCACAAACACAACACTGCTTCCGGCAAAATAAACAGCATTAAAAAAACGCTGGATCGCTTAGACTTACGGTATAATATTGTTGTATCTATTCCCTTCAATATTTTATTGCTGTGGAATTTGCAGCAGATATTAGATTTGGAAAAATGGAAAAAAGAAAACGATTTTAATGTACAGACTTGGTTTGATACGTTGGCACATGTTGAAGCCTTGAACAGTTTTGCAACATTGCATTTTAATAACCCTGACTGGTGTTTTCCTGTTTTGAAAGAACAGCATTTTTCTATTGCTGCTACTGCACTTGGGCATCCACTAATAAATAAAAATAAGCGAGTAAATAATTTTATAGATATTAACAATGCAGGTGAAATAATGCTGGTAACCGGTAGTAATATGGCTGGCAAAAGTACCTATCTGAGAAGCATAGGTATCAATACCATTTTGGCAATGGCTGGTGCGCCTGTTTGTGCAAAATCGTTTGAAATGTCACCGGTGCAATTATTAAGCAGCATGCGCATTGCAGATAATTTAGAAGAAAGTACTTCTACTTTTTATGCAGAATTAAAAAAATTAAAAACGGTTATTGAAAAAATAAATGCCGGCGAAAAAGTTTTTATTTTATTAGATGAAATATTAAGAGGTACCAACTCACTCGACCGCCATACTGGTTCCGAAGCTTTGATAAGACAACTTATTAAACAAAAAGCTGCTGCAATACTTGCCACGCATGATGTGGCCCTTGCCTCATTACAAACAGAATTTCCTGCAAATGTTTTAAACTACCATTTTGATGCGCAGGTAAACGGCGAGGAATTATATTTTGATTACAAATTGAAAGACGACGTTTGCACCAATATGAACGCAAGTTTATTGATGAAGAAGATAGGGTTGGAGATTTGATGAATGAATAATATTCTTTGCAATCAAATAAGTATTAGTTGAATTGATAAATGGTATTTTAAATGTTTTAATGTAAATCCCAAAGGGATGATATTATTATAGAAAACCAAATAATAAAAGAATTAGAATCCCGTAGGGATGACAGAAAATATAATGTCACCCCTCCGGGGTTTTCACCTTTAATTTTCAAGAGCTATACTAATTTCATCCCTCCGGGATTACGGATTTGTAGAAAAAATACTTGCTTCTTTCACCAATACTCTTCTGTTTAATTTTAATGTTGCAATTATATATTCTGCAAAATCTTCCGGATGCATTACTTTCTCTGCATCTCCGGTAATTAAATTGGCACTTTGCGCAAGTTCAGTAACAATCGTACTTGGTGCTAGTGTTGTCACCCGAATATTATGTTTACGCACTTCCTGCATTAAACTTTCGCCCAAGCCAAAAACAGCAAATTTGGAAGCGCTGTATGCGCTGGTAATAGCACCACCATTTTTACCTGCGGTAGAAGAAATATTAATAATGTCTCCAGTTTGGCGTTCTATCATTTGTGGTAATACAGCTCGGGTAGTATAATACACTCCAAACAAATTAACCTTTATGATGTTCTCCCAATCTGACGGTTCCATTTCCATAAATTTTGCAAAGGTTCCGGTACCGGCATTGTTTATTAAAATATCTACAAGGCCTAATTCACTTTCAATTTTTTCAACAGCAGCTATCACCTGTTCCATTTTACTAATATCTGCACTTGCATAAAAAACTTTTACGCCTAAGGTTTTAATTTCTTCCGCCACGGCTTCCAAATCTTTTTCTGTACGGGCTATCAATCCCACATTGGCACCTTCCTTTGCCAAAGCTATTGCCACTGCTTTTCCAATTCCTTTACCTGCACCGGTTACGAGCGCTATTTTTCCTTTTAACGATTGCATAAGTTCTATTTTTTGTAAAGATAAACATCAGCAAATGTTGAACCGATAAAATATATGTAGGCTTAAATGGAAAATAATTTGGGAAAAATTATTAATGATACGTATCGTGAACCTAACTGCGTTTAATTTGTTATGTGGTCAGCCTGAGCATGTCGAAGGCGGTATCATTAATTGGAACGGGTTCGACTAGCTGCTAATAACATGTATTCTATACGGCTAAGAAACAATTTTTTACAAAAATTGAATTTAGCCACAAAGACACGAAGACACAAAGGGAAAAATGCGAAGCATTTTTTCTACTTCGTGCCTTTGCGCCTTTGTGGCAAGCCCTATTTTTCGTAGCGAAGCTGCGGTCCTTGTCATTTACAAAGAGCATAAAAAAATTTTATGAGTGCCTCACTCTGACATTACAATTTAGATGATTCTGCGAAGTAATATCAAAGCATTAATTTTACTGAATGAAGAGTATTGTTCTGAAAAAAAATATTAGTCGCCGAGTAGAAAACGGACACCCCTGGATTTTTGATAATGAAATAAACAGCGCCAAAGAAAAAGATACCAATGCCGCACCAGGCGAAATTGTAGATGTATATACTTTCGATAAAATATTTATAGGTAAGGGATATTACAATCCTCAATCACAAATATCTGTTCGGTTACTTACCCGTGATAAAAATGAAACCATTAACGAGGATTTTTTTTACAGAAAAATCAAAGCTGCCTGGGAGTATCGTAAAAAAATTGGATATGTAGAAAACTGCCGGTTAATTTTTGGCGAAGCTGATGATATTCCTCAATTAATTATAGATAAGTTTAATGATTATTTTGTAATACAAACTTTAGCGCTTGGAATAGATGTATGGAAACCTGCCATTGTAAACGTTTTAAACAAAATATTTACGCCCAAAGGCATTTACGAACGCAATGATGTGCCCGTGAGAGAACTGGAAGGAATGGAGCAACACAAAGGTTTTTTATCAGCAGAATTTGATACCAATATCATCATCACAGAAAAGACTTTTGATGATAGTAGCAACGGTATTAAAATGCATATCGACATTGCCAACGGACAGAAGACCGGTTACTTTTTAGACCAACAGGATAATCGTTTTGCCATAAGGCATATTGTAAAAAATGCTGATGTGCTTGGGGCATTTTGCTATACAGGTTCATTTGAAATAAGTGCAGCACATTATGGTGCAAAATCTGTTTTAGGCTTAGATATTTCACAAGCTGCCATTGATATGTGCAATAAAAATGCAGTATTAAACGGACTGGAAAATATATGTACGTTTGAATGTGTAAATGCTTTTGATTTACTTAAAACCATGAGCAAAGAAGAAAAGCGTTGGGATGTTGTAATGCTTGACCCGCCTTCGTTTGCTAAAAGTAGAAGCAGTATTGATAAAGCTATTGCAGGTTACAAAGAAATAAATTTGCGAGGAATAAAGTTAGTAAAACCGGGCGGCTTTTTGGTAACATCCAGTTGTACCAATTTGGTACAACCGCAATTATTTTACGATATTATTTTAATGGCTGCCAAAGATGCAAAGCGTCGAGTAAGGCAGGTGGTTTTTAATGCACAATCAGCGGACCATCCCATCATAAGCGGACAGGAAAATACACACTATTTAAAATTTTTAATTGTGCAGGTGTTGTAGGATTTTAACCACCAAGGCATAAAGAAATCAAAAGTAGCACAAAGCAAGGTATCCGTGAACATCAAACAAATCTATGAGCATCTTCTTTAACCCACAAAGCCACTAATAAATATTTTTATTACTCTGCGAAAACTCTTTTACCTCCTTTTCTCTGCGGTAAATATTTTCGCTAATATTTCATTGTAGGTAAAAACTTTGGAGCAACTCTTTTCATAGATGCCTGCTCATAAGCATAGGCAATACTAAGCAAGGCAGGTTCAGTGTAAGCTGTGCTCATAAAAGAAATGCCAATGGGTAATTCCTGCACAAGTCCCATGGGTACTGTAATGTGAGGGAAGCCGGATATTGCCGCCGGCGATGAAAGGGAAAAACCAGTATCATAATCACCGTTAATTAAATCTATACAACCTGCCAAGCCATTTGTTACGCCACACAATGCATCCAATTTATTTGTCTGCAATAAATCTGTAATTATTTTTTGCGATGAAAAAGTTTTTGCCAGGGCATCTTTGTATTCTTTACTGTTTGTATCCCCTTTGCCATTGCTGTTTATTAATGTTTCCTGTTTAAAAAATGGCATTGCTTTTTCCTCATTGGCACTATTAAATTTAATAACATCACTCAAAGATTTTATGTTGTTATTGGAGGTAGCTAAATATTTATTCAGGCCATCTTTAAATTCATACAACAGCACATCAAATTCAGCATTGCCCAAAGCTCTTACACTTTTTAATAACTCAATTTCTACAATAGTTGCGCCCATTTTTTTCATTACTTCTATAGCTTCTTTATATAAGGCTACTACCGCTTCATGGCCTTCTAAATGTCGCTTCTCTATACCTATTCTTTTATTTTTTAGACCGTCTTTATGTAGAAAAGTGGTATAGTCTGTAAACGATTTCCCTTTACTTTCTTTGGTCACTGCATCTGCCTCATCTATACCAGTAATTGCACCTAATAAAATGGCTGCATCCTTTACTGTACGGGTCATTGGGCCTGCAGTATCCTGTGTGGCGGAGATTGGTATGATGCCAGATCTGCTCCACAAACCTACCGTAGGTTTTATACCCACCAATCCATTAATGGAGGAGGGTGAAACGATGGAACCGTCGGTTTCTGTACCAATGGAAATGGCACAAAAATTAGCGGCTGCAGCTGCACCTGAACCTGCGCTTGAGCCGGATGGATTGCGATCTAAAATATAAGGGCATCTGGTTTGTCCGCCCCTGCTGCTCCATCCGCTGTTAGATCTGGTAGATCTAAAATTTGCCCACTCACTTAAATTTGTTTTGCCCAATAACACTGCACCGGCTGCTCTTAATTGTTGCACAATAAATGCATCTTTAGTAGCAATGTTTCCCAGCAGCGCAAGTGAACCGGCAGTTGTCATCATTTTATCTCCGGTATTAATATTGTCTTTTATTAATACAGGGATGCCATGAAGAGGTCCACGAATTTTACCCGCTTTTCTTTCTTTATCCAAAGCTGTTGCAATGGCAATTGCATCAGGATTGATTTCGATGACCGAATTTATTTTAGGTCCTTTTTTATCAATTTCTTTTATCCTTTTTAAATACATATTTGTAAGCGATACTGCCGTAGCTGCACCCGATTGCATTTTTTGCTGCAATGCATCCACTGTTATCTCATTCAAATCAAAATCTGCATACTGCATAGCATTGTTTATTTCTTGTTCATCTTTAAATAATCCTAAAGAAACGGCGGTAAGTGATAAAGATGTTTTAGAAGTGTTTTTAAGGAAATTTCTGCGGTTCATATTCAGTTAATTAGTATTTCTAAAATTACTTTATTTCTATTTCATCCACAAACAAATGTGTATCACCACCTGGGCTTTCGTGCCATGCCGGAAGTTTTCCGTATTGCATTGCTCTTATGCGTACGTATCTAGCATTGGTGGATGCAAATGTTGCTGTCACATTTTTTACTTGTGCGGTAAGATCTTCAATCGGTAAAAAATTATTGCTGTCTGATACTGTTTTGTAATTAATACCATCGCTTGAAACCTGCACTATCATTTGTTTTGGTAAGACAATCCATGCACGGGTATCTTGTAAAAAACCTGCTGTAACAGTTGATATAGTTGTTACTTTTTTTAAATCTAATAAAACATCCATATCTGTTTTTTGATAACCCTGCCAATTGCCTTTGCGCCAATTTGTTTCGCCACGTATGCCATCTATTAAACCCAAAGCACCGCCACCATCATACATTTGTTCGTAGCTACTGTTTAATTTTACTGCCCAATCATGGGCCATTTTTTTATAAACCGCAATGGTAACAAAACTCTTTTTTCCATTAGCATTATAAGCAATTGCTTTTATTGTTTGCGATTTATTTACAATTAGTGGCTTGGTATATTTCGTAGAATTATTTGTTGGTTCGCTGCCATCTGTTGTAAAATAAATAGTCACATCTTTTTGAGATGATGTTATAGGGACTGTCTTTGTTTTTTGGAAGGATGTGGAGCCGCCTTCAATAACTGGATTTTTAGTAACCTCTAAATTTTTAATTGTTGATTTAGTTCTTGGTCTTACTTTTTCTCCGTTAATGTTTATCATTTTAAAAATTACACTAGCATCTTGTAAAATGCTTTCATAATCCAAATATTTATAAATACCAAAGCTATCTTCCGCTGATTTAAATGATGTATAATTTTCAGTGTAAAAACTTTGATCATTTAAACCCTCAGCATTAATCACAAAATCTGATTTATTTTCATTGTGAATGATAATTTTTGAAAATACCGGAGTCCCCAAATCATAATAATTATTCCCCGGCGTCACCTGATAAAATCCCATTGCGCTCAACACATACCATGCACTCATTTGTCCGCAATCCTCATTGCCTATTAATCCGTCTGGCGTATTTTTATAAAACTCCGTTTGGATTTGGTGAACTATTTTTTGTGTTTTCCAGGGTGCATTTGTATAATTGTAGAGGTATGCAATATGATGGCTCGGCTCATTGCCATGTGCATACTGGCCTATCAATCCTGTGATATCACTTTGTTCTCTTCCGGTGGTTTTTGTAGTGGTGCTAAACAATGCATCCAGCTTTTTTTCCAATGCATCGACTCCGCCAGTCATTTGCAAATAACCACCAATATCCTGCGGCATGTAAAAACTATATTGCCATGCATTGGCTTCTGTATAATTATTGTTTACTTCTTTTGGGTCAAAAGGACTTAGCCAATCACCGTTTTTTCGTGGGCGCATAAAACCCGTTTTTGGGTCTAGCACATTTTTATAATACTGTGCCCTTTGTAAAAATTCATCATACACCTTTTGGTTGCCAATGGCTTTCGCAAATATGGCAATACACCAATCATCATACGCATATTCCAATGTTCTGCTCACACTTTCCTGCTCATCATCGCTTTCAATTAAACCCTTTGTTTTATAAGCTGCCAAACCAAAATGATCCATGTTTGCACTGTGCAGCATAGCTTCCAATGCGAGCTTGGTATCAAAGTCTGTAATGCCTTTCATGTATGCATCTACAATTACAGGAATACTGTGGTAGCCAATCATACACTCTGTTTCGTTGCTTGCCAATTCCCACACAGGCAATCTTCCACCTTCTTTAAATTGGGCCAAAAATGTTTTTATATAATCTAGTGTTCTTGCACGGTCAATGATCGTGTACAATGGATGTGCGCCACGATAAGTATCCCATAAACTAAAAACGGAGTAGTAGGTAAACCCTTCTGCTTTGTAAATGTTATTGTCTCTACCTCTGTATGTGCCATCTACATCCATATTTACACAAGGCACAACGGCAGTGTGATACAAAGCTGTATAAAATATTTTTTTCTTTTCTTCATCGCCTGTTACTTCTATTTTACCCAACTCTGCATTCCATTTTTTTTCTGCTTCAAGTTTTGTTTTTTCAAAATCCCAACCGGGTAATTCTGCTGCAAGGTTTTTCTTTGCTCCTTCTACACTTGTGGGCGAGAGTGAAACTTTTACATAAATATTTTTATCTGCTGCCAAATCAAATTGAAAAAATGCTTTTATATTTTTGGATGAAATGGTATCGCCCCTTATTTTATTTACCAATTTATCATCATCCCAAACACCAAAATTTCTTATCGGTTTTGAAAACTTCATCACAAAAAATATGTATTGATTTTGCGCCCAGCTTTTACTTCTGCGCATGCCACTTACTGTAACGCTATCTTCTATTTTTAGAGAAGACTCCAATACTTCATCTCTGTGTTTTAAATCCAGTATAATGGTATTGTCATTTTTATTTGAAAAAGTATAATGATGAAAACCTACTCTTTCTGTAGTTGTAAATGCTGTTTGTATATTTCCTTTATCAAGCAGTACACTGTAATAACCTGCAGATGCTTTTTCATTTTTATGAGAGAAAGTAGATCCATATATTTTATTGTCTGGTGAGGGCTTTCCGGCCATGGGCATTACTAAAATATCGCAATAATCAGGGATGCCCGTACCGCTTAAATGCGTGTGGGAAAAGCCATAAATATAATTGTCGTCATAATGGTAACCGCCGCAGCCATCCCAACCTTCAAGCCTTGTATCTGGACTTAACTGCACCATTCCATGCGGAGCAGTTGCACCGGGATAAGTATGCCCATGCCCACCTGTACCAATAAATGGATTTACCAATTTGGCATAATTGGTTTGGGCAAAACTGTTTACGCTAAATAATAAAGCAATGGTTAACAAACGAAATGGAAACATAATAACACTTTATAAAAACTACCTGATGTATAGTTTGAAGTTAATTGAATACTTTGATACAATAAAAAAGAAAACTGAAATATAAAATTCCACAGTTCTTCCATTTTCCCTCTTACATTTGTTATTGGAAACAGTTCTCAAAAACGGTAACATAATCAGTGATGCGTAAGTATAATCTCTATCCAATAAATCTTTGATATTAACAGCGGGTAATTATTTTCTTTTAATGGTTATTCTTAGCATACAATTTTTCTTCAACATCTATTGATCACTTAAATCAATTTGAGTATGAAAAAGTTTATCTGTTGTGCCTTTTCTTTTATTTTTCTTTTTCCTTCACAAAATTCTGCTCAAAAACTTGACAGTTTTAATACTTCCAAGAAAGTTTTAATCAGCAAAAAATATGTTTATATTCCTGCTGCATTAATGTTGAGTGGTTCTCTTTTAAATGGTAATGATGAAGAGAGTTTTAAAAAAGAAATAGCAGAAGAACGCAGTGAACATCTTGGAGGCTTTGGATCACCCATAGATAATTATTTACAGTTCTCGCCAATAGTCATTGCTTATGCATTGGATGCTACAGGAGTAAAATCAGCAACAGATATTAAAAACAGAACCATTATTTTATTAAAAAGTGAAGTGTTAATGACCACGGTGGTGTATTCTGTAAAAAGATTAACACGCCAGTTAAGGCCAGACAACAGTTCATACAATTCATTCCCTTCGGGCCATACTGCGCAGGCATTTGCAGCAGCTACATTCTTAAGTGAAGAGTACAAAACCACCATAAAATGGATACCCTTTGTTGCTTATGGCATTGCAAGTACTGTGGGAACTTTGCGAATTCTAAACAATAAGCATTACATAAGTGATGTGTTGGTGGGCGCAGGTATTGGTATTTTATCTACTAAATTTTCTTATTATACTCATCGTTATAAAATTAAGCAAGTACCAAATATTTCCTTTTAATTACATTTAAAAATATAAATAAAAAAATAGCTGCTTCAAAAAATGAAGCAGCTATTTTTACGTAGTAAAGTATTTTTAAAACGGTAAATCATCATCCAACGGCATATTAGCTGCTGGTTGTGGTGTACGTGCAGCAGGCGGTGGTGTGTGACCGGAATTTGTTACGTTGCCAGCATTTGAATTTGAATAACCAGCATTTTGTTGCTGCTGTTGTTGTCCTTCTGTATTACCACCAAGCAATTGTAAATTCATTACACGCATACGTAAAGTGGCAGCGGCTGCACCTTCTTTGTTGGTATATGCATCTGCTTCAGGAATCCCTTCTGCATAAATCGTTTTGCCTTTTAATAAATATTGTGCAACGGCAGTTTTATCTGTCCAGTAAGCACAATTAACCCAAGTAGTTTTTTCAACAGGATTGCCTTGTGCATCTTTGTACTTTTCAGAATGCGCTACATTAAAGTTGATAACATTCTTTCCGTTTACTTCCTTTTGAATGCAGTCTGCACCGAGGTTTCCTACAATTTGTAATTTGATCATAGCTTTGTGTTTTAATTGATGTATTTGTTTATGTATGTATATATAAAAGCCTCCCTAAATCCCTCCGAAGGAGGGACTTAAAATGCATTTCCCTATAGTATAAAATGCATTAAATATTCTACCTCTCAAAAATCTTGTAATTATGTTGTTCAAAAGCGGAAGTAAAAATAATGAACTAATGTAAAAAAGGTCAATATTCAAAAACCATCTTGTGTCTTGTGTCTAAAATCTTGTTTCTGCGGTTTCCTAATTCATCTTCTTCTTCAATGTACTTACCTGATCTTGCAAATTGTTTACAAGGTTAGCCAGCGAATTTACATCCCACCTTTGTTGAGAGGCAACTTTGCCAATTACAACCTGTGCACTCCAAAGTTCTACAATATCTTCTGCATTTACCTGGTATGGTTGGTATGAAGGGTTATCACTCACCAATGTAATTTTTGCTTTGTTCTTTGCATTTCTTACAAATCTCTTATACACAATACCTTCATTGCGACTTACCACTATATATGCAGCATTGTTTTTTGCATCTTCCAAGCTTTCCGTTTTTTCGCCCACAATAATACTACCACTTGGCGTTGGCAACATACTATCTCCTATTATTTCAAATGCACGATAATTACCTCCTGCAAGCATGGGTAAAGTAAAGGTGTTTAACTCATCTATAAACTCAGCATCAGCATAGCCTGCAAGGTAACCTGCTGCAGCTTTTACGGGTACAAAATGAATTACATTTCTTTCCTCCGCCATCATCATTTTCTGCTTGCGGCGTTTCATTAAATAGCTGCCGCTTTCATTACTCAAATCTTTTAAAAACAATTCATCTAAACTTAGTTTAAAAATTTCTGCAATCAATTCAAGTACATCAAGCCTTGGGTCTGCACGCTCTTCTTCATACGCACCAATTAATGATCTTTTAATGCCGAGTTTGTTTGCAAATTCTTCTTGTGTCCACCCTCTAAGTTTACGAAGGTATTTTAGGTTTAATCCTGCTTGTGACATGACAACTAATTTGATTAGTACAAATATACTAATATATTTAGTTTATCAAAATTTATTTTTATTTTGAAACTCTCCGGATTTAAAATAAGCAAAGGTGCTTTTTATCCTTTCTATTTATATAACTCCATCATTTTTTCTAGTCTTATATTTGAAACCAAAAAGGAAATTGATGTATTCAAAAATAGGATCTGCTGCCATCAATGCATTACTCAATGAATATGATTTGTCTATTGCAGAACTTAAAACGGTAGTAGAAAAAATACCCGACGCTTGGTTGCCTATTATTATAAATACCGAAACAACAGATGAAAATTGTAAATCTATCCAATCATTTTATCTCACATAGTTTGCTCAGGCTATGGGTATGCATGTAATATTCACAATTTACAAGCAGTTAAAATTGGACGTCCTTCAAAAATATTTTATTCAACTACCGATGAATATTTGACATCACTTTCTTGTATGTTTTAATTTACAGAGAATATTTTTACAAACATTAATGACAATGAAATAGAAGAACTGGATAATTCAAAAAAAATAAAAACCGGTTGGGGCCAGTTGTACGATATTGAGCAAATGATGGAGCATGCCATCGTACATATATTACGGCATAGACGCCAACTCGAAAAAACAGTATCAAATTTTTCTGCATAAGCAATTACAAATATTATTCATAGTATTTCCACAAAATATTTCCACTACTTTTATTCATTAATTATATACAATGAAAAAACTTAACCTACTGCTATTTATTTGTACCGCATTTTTATCTGCTCATGCTCAATTGCCAGAAACAACCATCGATTCACTTGTAAATGCTACCCTCAAAACTTTTGATGTACCGGGCATTGCTGTAGCCGTTGTAAAAGATGGAAAAGTTATTCATGCAAAAGGCTATGGCGTAAGAAGTTTACAAAACAATTTGCCGGTAAATGAAAATACGTTGTTTGGTATAGCCTCTAACAGCAAAGCCTTTACAAGTGCAGCATTGGGCATGCTAGTAGATGAAGGTAAATTGAAATGGGATGATAAAGTGCGTGACTATATACCCGAATTTAAAATGTACGACCCTTATGTTACTGATGCATTTACGGTAAGAGATTTATTAACGCACCGAAGTGGCCTTGGGCTGGGCAGTGGCGATTTAATGTTTTTTCCTGATGGTGGAAATTTTACCAGACAGGAAATGATTTACAATCTTCGTTTTTTAAAACCAGTATCTGACTTTCGCACCAAGTACGACTACGATAATAATTTATACATTGTAGCAGGCGAAGTAATTGCAAAAATAAGCGGCATGAGCTGGGAAGAATTTATTGAGCAACGCATTATGAAACCAATTGGTTTTGTAGCAAGTAAAACATCGTACGACAGAGTTACCAATAATGCAAATATTATAGATGCACATGCACCTGCAGATGGAAAAGTAATTATGATTCCACACGATTGGAACCCGGTAGCAAACGCCGCCGGAGGCATTGTGAGCAATTTAACTGACTTATCAAAATGGGTAATATTACAAATGAACGAAGGTAAATATGGCGATGGTAAAAGACTCTTCAGCAAAGAAGTGCACAACGAAATGTGGAGTCCACAAACCATCATTCAACAGGCGCAGGGCGGACCATATAATACACATTTTTCTTCTTACGGTTTAGGTTGGTTTTTAAGCGATGTAAAAGGTTATAAACAAGTTTCTCATACCGGCGGGCTCGCAGGTACTGTTACCCAGGTTACTTTACTGCCCGAGCTTAAACTTGGTATCATTGTTTTAACTAACCAGCAGGCAGGCGCCGCTTTCAGCACTATTACCAATACAATAAAGGATAGTTATTTGGGCTACCCAAACCGCAACTGGATAAAGACCTACAGCAATCGGGTGGCTGCAGGAAACGCCGAAGCAAAAAAAATTACTGATCAAATAGCTGCTGATATAGAAGCGCAGAAAAAAAACGGCACCACAAAAATTATTGACAGCCTTTTTACCGGCACCTACAATGACAAATGGTTTGGCAATGTAAACATCAGCACTAAAAATAACATGCTATGGTTTGCTTCCGTAAAATCGCCACGCCTCAATGGGTACATAACGCATTACAAAGCCAATACTTTTATTGTAAAATGGACTGACAGAAGCTTTGATGCAGATGCATACATCCTCTTCAACATGGATAGAAACGGCAAAGCAAGCGGCTTTACCATGGAATCCATTTCGCCCCTAACAGATTTTAGTTTCGATTTTCAAGACCTGGATATGAAGAGAGTGAAGTAGTGAATGGTGAATGGTGAATTGTGAAAGGTGAATTGTGAATACTAAACGATAAATGCTTCTTGGGGCTTTCCCCATTATATATTTAATGAACATTTGATCGGGCTATTCCCGTCCGAACGGTGTTCATCCGGGCGGGCGTTCCTATCTTTTTTTCTTGCCCATCCTTCGACAAGCTCAGGAGGACAATAAAAAAAGGATATCCACTACTATCCTGCAGCCTTTCATCATTATATCTTTTTTCAACTTTTATTATGGAATAGATTGTCTCATACGATCTACTCTTGCAAAAGATTTATTTTTAATTTAAGCATTTAATAAATCCTTCCCACCGTATCACAAACAGCTTTTAGCATCGAATTGTTGTCATGTGCATCTTGCGCTTTTTCCCATAACATAATACCATTGCCCATTTGTTTTGCAAGCATGGCTTTTTTCTTTACAGTAGCAAGCCCGTTGTAATAAATTTTGTAATTTAAAAAAGCTCCTTGCGATACCACTGCCGAATCTGACTGCGGATTACCACCCTGCGAAATAATATTTGCAAAACTCATAGTGGTACCGGTTTGGGTAATGCCACTTGCACGGCCATAGCCGGCAATGCCTAACACAGCTTTTGCCGCAGGCATTCCTCGGGTAGTTACCCAATAATTCATACTTGTAGTAGCCAATGCATAATCTGTATGATGTCTATTTGGAACGGTGGTACTAAAATCATCGTACGACATTATATTAAACCAATCTACATAATTGCCCGTCCACAATTCGCTGCTGATGGCATCTCTTACTGCTCCTGCAAATTTTCCGGCAGTAATAGCAGCAGTTAAATAATATTTACTTCCTCTGTGGCAGCTATCGCTTAACTGTTTCATAAACGCAGTATAAGTAATATTTGTACCATCATCTGTGCGGGGAAATTCCCAGTCAATATCCAATCCATCTAAATTATACGTCCTCAATAAATTTAAAGTATTAATAATAATAGTGGTTCTGCCGGTACTTGTGGCGGCAGCTATTTTAAAATTATTGGGAAGCCCACTCACACTTAAAAAAACTTTTGCATTGTTTAATTTTGCCTTGTCTCTTACAGCTATTAAATGTGTAGTATTTCCTATAATTAAATTACCGTTGCTGTCAATATTTGCAAAGGCATAATTTACAACATTGCACATTTTAAATTTTATAGCAGGCACACTATCTACCACTTTATACGAAGGAAAATAACCCACCACATAAAAACCAAATGCGGGCGGTGGAGCTATTATGGCATTAGGCGGAGCAGGTGGAGTAGGGGGAGCAACCGGCCCAGGTACATTTTCTTTTTTACAAGAAATAACCAATATAGATATGCTGACAACAACAACTAAAAAATGTATAATTTTTTTCATAACAAACTAAGGTGAGTCAATATTAATTGATTTACAATGTACAAATTTTTAAATGCAATACAATTATTTATAGAAGGTAAAGGGGGCATAATAACCACCAATTTCCCAGCATATTCCCCAAACACAACTAATTCTTTAATATAAGCATGGTATTTAATTTATAGGAGCGCAGGCATCGTTTTTGTAATAGTGACCATACAAAAAGTATTATCTTTTTTAATAAATATTAAATACAAATTTTATGAAATCTATTTCAATGGCTGTTTTATTAATGGCCGCAGTAAGTTTAACCAATTGTACTACATCTGGTAATATGGGCGATTCATCTAAACCAGTAATGGTGGGCGGAGCAGAAATGTTTCCTGCAAAAAACATTGTGGAGAATGCCATGAACTCCAGCGAGCATACAACGCTTGTAGCTGCTGTAACAGCAGCCGGACTTGCAGAAACTTTGCAAGGCGCAGGGCCATTTACAGTATTTGCTCCTACAAATGCAGCATTTGCTCTGTTACCTGCAGGGTCAGTAGATCTGTTGGTAAAACCATATAACAAAAGTACCCTTACAAAAATTCTTACCTCTCATGTAGTAGCTGGCAGAATGAATGGTGCAGACCTTACAAAAATGATAAAAGATGGTAATGGTACCGCAAGTCTTACTACATTATCTGGACATAAATTAATGTTGTCTCGCCAGGGAGATGCTATTTTAATTAAAGATGAAAATGGTGGAACTGCAGTGGTAACAACTGCCAATGTTTACCAAAGTAATGGCGTTATACATGTGGTAGATCATGTATTGATTCCATCATAATATTTACAAGTAAAGCAAAACAGAGGCTGTATGAAAATTCAAAGATTGTCAAATTGAGCCTGCCTATGACGGCAGACAGGCTTGTCGAAATTGATAATCTTTTGAATTTTGAAGTGTATGTCATGTTGAGCTTGTCGAAACATTACATACACTTCAAAATTTTGATACAAACTCTTTTTTGTGGAGTATAAGAGCTGTCATCTTTAAAAAAGATGACAGCTCTTTTTAGTAAACATACTTAATTTTGCCACAAATAATTTTAGATGATCAATGCATCCATCATCACCATTGGCGATGAGCTTTTAATAGGACAGGTTATAGATACAAACAGCGCATTCATTGCGCAGCAAATGAACAAGGCAGGTTTTGCAGTGATAAGAAGAGTAGCTGTGGGAGATGCTTACGATGCAATTTGGACTGCCCTTGATGAAGAAAAAAAACATGCAGATATTATTTTAATTACGGGTGGATTGGGCCCAACTGCCGATGATATAACAAAGCCACTGTTATGCAAATATTTTGGTGGAAAAATGATCGTTGACAAAGCTGCCTATGATAATGTGCAGCATCTTTTCGAAAACATTTTTAAACGACCATTTACTGGCAGAAATAAAAAGCAGGCAGAAGTGCCTGATGTATGTACCGTTATTCAGAACAAAAAAGGTACTGCACCGGGAATGATTTTTTATGAAACTATAGAAGGCAAAGAAAAAATATTTTTCAGCATGCCTGGTGTTCCATTTGAAATGATGGCCATGATGACCAATGATGTGATTCCTATATTACAACAAAAATTTAAAGCTGCTCACATTAGCCACCGTACTTTGCTTACAGCAGGTATTGGCGAAAGTACACTCGCAGATTTGATACAAGATTTTGAAGAAAAATTACCCGTAAATATTAAACTTGCTTACCTCCCAAGTTATGGTATGGTAAGGCTTAGGCTCACATCTACAGGTGATGATGCACAAGTTGTAGAAAAAATATTAGATGCAAATTTTACAACATTACAGATGCTTGTAAAAGAATATTTAATAACCAATGTAGATGAAAGCATGGAAAAAACATTGGGTAAATTATTAGTGCAAAAAGGTAAAACAATGAGTACTGCCGAAAGTTGTACCGGTGGTTACATTGCACATCTTATTACAGCAATGCCGGGCTCCTCTGCATTTTACAACGGCAGTGTAGTAAGTTATTCATACGCTGCCAAAGAAGATTTATTGCAGGTAAAAAAACAAACTTTACAAACATTGGGTGCGGTGAGCGAAGAGGTAGTGAAAGAAATGGCTGCTGGTGCTTTAAAAAATATTGGTACAGATTACACCATTGCGGTATCGGGTATTATGGGGCCAGATGGTGGTATGCCCGATAAGCCGGTGGGCACTGTATGGGTATGTGTAGGCAGCAAGAAAAAATTAGAAACACAAAAATTTACTTTTAGGTTTGACAGAGATAGAAACATTCGTCTCACTGCATTAAATGCATTAAATATGCTGAGAAAATTTGTGTTGGAAAATGATTAAAAAGTATTCATACAAAATTTAAATTTTACAAACATTGTTTATAACAGAAACTCAAATACGCATGCATTATGCGCTTACAGATCAAATGGGTGTGGTGTATTATGGCAACTATGCACAGTTTTACGAAATAGGAAGAACAGAGGCAATAAGGCAACTTGGTTATACCTACAAAGACATAGAAGCCATGGGAATTATTATGCCAGTGGTAGAAATGAACAGTAAATTTTTGCGGCCAGCAAAATACGATGACCTGATAACCGTAAAAACCACCTTACGTGAAATGCCCACCGGCCACGCCATCAACTTTCATTTCGAAATATTTAATGAAGAAGATAAATTGCTGAATGCAGGAAATGTGATACTTTATTTTATGGAAGCTGTTACCATGAAAAGATCGAAAATGCCTGCAGATTTAGAAGAAAAATTGAAAGGATATTTTTGAGGAGAATGGTGAATGGTGAATGGTGAATTGTGAATTGTGAATTGTGAATGATGAATTGTGAATGGTGAATTGGTTCGATCATTAATATATTTCCAGCAATTATGTATATAAATACTTCAACAAAAAACCCGTTCAATTTTTTGAACGGGCTTTAATCTAGTATCTAAAATCTTGTATCTAACATCTCAAATCTAGTATCTAAAATCTAGTATCTAAAATCTAATATCTAAAATCTTTTTACGCCACTGCCTTCCCTACCAAATCCGCAGCCTCACTCAATAAAATAGCGCTTTGTACTTTTAATCCGCTTTCATCAATCAGTTTTTTAGCTACATCTGCATTGGTTCCTTGTAAGCGTACAATAATAGGAATCTCAATATTGCCGATACTTGTGTAAGCATCTATAACACCTTGCGCTACACGATCGCATCTTACAATTCCACCAAAAATATTTATTAATATAGCTTTTACTTTAGGATCTTTCATTATGATACGGAAACCAGCTTCAACTGTTTGAGCATTTGCAGTACCACCTACATCTAAAAAGTTTGCAGGCTCTCCACCACTCAATTTAATCATATCCATGGTAGCCATTGCAAGCCCTGCACCATTTACCATGCAACCAACATTTCCATCAAGCTTTACAAAATTGAGGTTATGATGACCAGCTTCTACTTCTGTTGGATCTTCTTCACTCACGTCTCTCAATGCCATAATATCTGCGTGGCGCATTAAAGCATTGTCATCTACATTCATCTTGCAATCAACTGCAATAATTTTATCATCGCTTGTTTTAAACAATGGATTTATTTCCAGCATACCACAATCAAGTGCTACATAAGCTTTGTATAAATTGGTAACAAATTTTACGCAATTTTTTAATGCTTCACCAGTAAGTCCAAGGTTGAAAGCAATTTTTCTTGCTTGAAAACCCTGCAATTCACCACTTGGGTGTATCCACTCTTTAAATATTTTCTCCGGAGTATCATGCGCCACATCTTCTATATTCATACCACCTTCTGTGCTATACATTATTACATTTTCACCCTTTGTTCTATCCAATAAAATAGAAAGATAAAATTCTTTTACAGGGTTTGCACCATCATAGTAAACATCTTGCGCAAGCAATATTTTATTTACCACTTTTCCTGCTTCACCGGTTTGGATGGTAACCAAAGTGCCGCCTAATAAATTGGTGGCAATTCTAGTAACATCTTCTGCACTTTTTGCCACTGCTACACCACGCTGTTCTTTACCCACAATGCTACCTTTACCACGGCCACCGGCATGTATTTGTGCCTTTACCACGGCGAACTTGCTGCCGAATTGTGTATTTATAAATCGATAAGCTTCTTCAGCTTCCGCTACTGTACTGCATGCCACACC
Organism: Ferruginibacter sp.; assembly: GCA_031398005.1. Taxonomy (GTDB): domain Bacteria; phylum Bacteroidota; class Bacteroidia; order Chitinophagales; family Chitinophagaceae; genus Ferruginibacter. Next base: position 184,603 of record JANNMO010000041.1, on the reverse strand, counting down.
TTCCTGCACTGGTACATTGTATTTTTTCAATAATTCCTTTGCCTGATATTCGTGAAGATTCATATTGTAAAATTTTGGCGAAGATAAGGAAAAGCCCTCCTAAAACAGCTTGTAAAAGTGATCCAAATTTGAATGCTTTTAAAATTTTAAATTTTATTTCCTATTTATTGCAAGTTTTTTTATTTAATAGAAATGGCGATCCTAATTAAGCTTAGAAAATGTTCAATAATCAATTTTCAATGTTCAATTTTCAAATATAAAACCACTTGACGAAACATCATTTATACTATTGGAGTTCTGCATCTTTCCTTCGGACAACTAGTTCCGATTTTTCGGATGGCAGTATGAGGTTTTTTAGCCGAGCAAAGAAGCTGCTATATGGATCTTCGGTGGCAGCTTGCCCCTATGCTAGCGTAGGGGTCTCACCCGTCCGAACGGCGTTCAGCCGGGCGGGCATTTCATCTTCAACTAAATATTTAGCTTTAATTGTGGAGTAGAAGCCTACATCAATTGATCGAAAGGTATTATACAGAGGTTAAGATTTTATTTTGTCTGCTAATGTCACCCCTTCATGGTTTTACTACATTTATTATTTGTGAGCTATAATAATGTCAGCCTTACAAGCTTTTAAATCCCCAAGGGATGAAATACTGTAGTGTTGCCATAAGATTAAAGTGAAAACCCCGGTGGGGTAATATTCATAAGTTAAAGCGAAACTTTAAATTAATGACATGGACTGTGAAGAAGCTTGGCTTCAAAACTTCATGGGCATCTCACAACGTTTGTAGGTATTCGCCTTCGGCGAATACTCCTTCGGCGAATACAGCTTTAGCGAATACAATCAAAGCATTCGCCAAAGGCAAATGCCTACTTGTATAGTTTTCGGAAGGCGTAATTGAAATTCACATAACCCCTCCATTGTTAAAAACAATCCAATCATTTTACATCACAAAAGGAAACAACGTATTTTTGGCGAAAATTAAAACCCGTCAATAAAAAATAATTATTGACCCAAATCAATCTTATTATAAATATGTCCCAAGTTTTACAACAAATTAATGAGGCTGTTGCATTTATTAAAAGTCAAGTAGAAGAAACACCGGCTATCGGTGTTGTATTAGGAAGTGGCCTTGGTAGTTTTACCGGCGAAATAAAAATTGAAAAAGAAATACCTTATAGTGACATTCCACATTTCCCTGTGAGCACGGTAGAAGGACACAGTGGCAAATTAATTTTTGGTGAGTTAGCAGGTAAAAAAGTGGTTGCAATGGCAGGTCGTTTTCATTATTATGAAGGCTATTCTACACAGGAAGTTGTTTTCCCTATTAGAGTTATGAAATATTTAGGCATATCTACTTTGCTTATTAGTAATGCTGCAGGTGGTATGAATAAAGGTTTTAAAGTGGGCGATTTAATGATCATTAATGATCACATTTCTATGCTTACACTAAACCCATTATTGGGCAAAAATGAAGAAGCTTTTGGTACCCGTTTTCCAGATATGAGTGAGCCTTACAAAAAAGACTTAATTGATAAAGCAGTAACTATAGCCAAAGCTGCTAATTACGATGTAAAGCAGGGAGTATATGTGGGTGTAACAGGACCAACTTTTGAAACAAGAGCAGAGTATAAAATGCTGCATGTACTAGGTGGAGACGCCGTGGGTATGAGTACCGTACAGGAAGTAATAGCGGCCGTGCATATGGGTTTGCCGGTGTTTGCCATGAGTGTAATTACTGATATTGGTATTAGAGAAGAAGAAAATACCATTACCCATGAAGAGGTTTTACAGGCAGCAAAAGATGCCGAACCAAAACTTACACATATTTTTAAAGAACTGATTGCTGCATTATAATATTTGATGAAAAAAGTATTTTTATTTTTATTGGTTTCTCTTTTTGCAGCAACTGCATATTGCCAGTTACCTGGTGGTCGTATAAAAGATGTTTTAAATTCTCAGCGATCATCATCATCAAATACCCGTGGATCGGATACAACAAAAAAGAAAAACAACAATAAATTAGATACGCTTGGGTTTGAGCACAGAGATGATTTGGCAGATTCCATCACTATTTCTTATCGCTTTTTAGATTCTGTACGCCGATACCCTATAGATTCATCGGTAAATGATTTTGATAAATATTATTCTGTACCAAGTTCATATCAATACCTTGGCAACAATGGGCAGGCAGCTTTTCCATTAATATTTAAACCTTTCAACAAAGCAGGTTGGGATGCAGGGTTTCATGCATTTGATATTTATAAATTTAAACTGGAAACAACCAAATTATACAAAACAACCGGTCCTTTTTCTATGCTGAGTTACCAGCTTGGCAGCGGTAAAGAGCAAATGATACAGGCCATGCATACGCAAAACCCACGGCCAAATATTAATGTAGGCTTCGAATACAGATTGATAAGTGCTCCCGGTTTTTTTGTTACCCAAAATACCAATCATAATAATGTGAGGTTATTTAGTAATTATCAAGGCAAAAGAAAACGATACAATGGATCGCTCGTTTATCTATCTAATGCACTAAAAGCTTCTGAAAACGGAGGCATTACTGACGATGCATTGTTACTTGATCCCAATAAAAAAGCACGTTTTAGTATTCCTGTAAATTTAGGTGGCGCATTGCCTTATCAACCCAATCCTTTTCAGGCATCTGTAAAAACTGGTAATAATTACAAAGAAAAAATATTTTTTTTGAGACAGAGTTATGACCTTGGAAAAAGAGATTCTGTTGCGGTAAATGATTCAACCACTGAATATTTATTTTACCCAAAATTAAGATTGCAACATACGTTTACTGCTGCCACCAATACTTATTTATTTAAGGATGCTGTGGCCGATTCTATATTGTATAAAAATTGGTACAACATCAGTTTTCCAAGGCCGGTGGATACTTTTCAACTGTATGAAAAATGGCAGTCTATTACCAATGATTTTTCGTTGGTACAATTTCCTGATACAAAAAATGCTGCTCAGTTTTTTTTAGCAGGAGCCAGTTTGCAAACATTAAAAGCAAACTTAAAAACGGGTACTTATAATTTTTACAATGTGATGTTGCACGGTGAATATAGAAATCGCACCCGCAATAAACTGTGGGATGTATTGCTAAAGGGAGAATTTTATTTAAATGGTTTAAACGGCGGCGATTATTCGGCTGAAGCCCGGCTTGCAAGGTTTTTAAATAAGAAGTTGGGAGATGTAAGTTTGTATTTTACCAATGTAAACAGAACGCCTTCTTTTATATTTGATAACAGGTCTTCTTTTAATTTAGGGAACATAAATAATTATAAAAAAGAAAATATTACTTCCTTTGGTGCTACCGCTACCAATCCAATTATACAAGTTGGGTTTAATAATTTTTTGATCACTAATTTTAGTTTTTTTAAAAATTATTACCAAACAGATCAGTATAATAAACCCATCAATATTTTACAGTTTTTTGCATCTAAAAAAATAAAAGTCAAGAAAAATATTTGTTATTATGGCGATGCCACATTGCAACAAACTGATAAAGCTGCGCCTATAAAACTGCCGTTTATTTTTACCAGAAGTCGATTGGCTTATGAGGGAAGTGTATTTAAAAATTTACGGGTAAGTACCGGTTTGGAGTTAAGATATTACACACCTTACAAAGCCAATAATTATTCACCATTACTGGGACAGTTTAGTCCTCAGGATACTATTACAATAAGCAACAAGCCCGATATAGCAGCATTTTTACATTTCCGTATAAAAGGATTTTCAGGGTTTTTAAGAGCAGAAAATTTAAATACAGTAAGTTTTAGAAATGGATTTTCTTTTGTAGATAATAATTTTGCTGCACCACATTATCCTACTCAAGGATTAATGATTAGGTTTGGTATACGCTGGTGGTTTGTTAACTAATAAACTACTTTTCTTTTTCTTTTACCCAAGTAATAATGCCACAATAAAAAGGTAGCCGCACTACGATGAGGACTCCATTTTGTAGTATGAATTTCCATTGCATTTCTATCGTGAATATCCAACAGTTCTTTTATGGTATTTACTATTGCAATATCACCTAGTGGTATTATATCTGACGATTGAAGGCAAAACATGAGGTACACATCTATCGTCCAATTTCCAATTCCCTTTATTTTAATAAGTTCTTCTCTTACTTTTTCAGCAGGTTTATTGGCAAGGCTTTCAATATCTATTTCTTTGTTTATTACTGCCGTGGCAAGTGCTTTTATATAGGAGGTTTTTTGCCTGCTTACACCAGCACTTCTATAAGTTTCATCTGGTAAATTCAACAATATTTTTGGCGTAAACTTTTTTGCAATTGTTTTTAATTTTATAAATGTTGCTTTAGCAGAATCTATGGAAACCTGTTGTTCTAAAATTAAAAGCGCAAGTGTTTCAAATCCCTGTGGTCTGGTTGGAATAACCGGCAAGCCATATTCTTTTACGATAGCTTGAAAAATTGTGTCGTGTTTATAAAGGTGTTTAAGGGCTTTTTGCATGGGAAAGCATTATTCCATTTACCTACAATTCAATATTTAAATTATTACAGGTTTGCACAATAACTTTTTGCTGATAATCTTTTAGTTTAATTTCTGCAAAAGGCATTTGTAACAAAGATTTCTTTAAGCCTCTTAAAATATATTCAGTGGCTGTTTGCCCATAATCTTTTAAAATGGCATCACTCAGTTTTTTACATTTTTCTTCAACAATTTCTTTTGAAGCTGCTCTGTACGAAATCCTTTCTGTGTTGCTTGGATAAGATTTTCTTACCGGTATATTTATAACGCTTTCATCTATCAATTGAATGGCATTATTAAATAGTGCCTTGTTTGTTTCATCATTTAATAATCTACTGCAAAAACCTTTTTTAAAAGGCCACTTAGTAAACGAATTTTTATCATCTACAATTTCTTCCAACACAACATCTGACACAATGTAAAAGGGCGGCATATTATATTCTTCTGCTATTTTATTGCGAATATGAAACAGATCTAATAAAACTTTTTGATGGTAAGGACTGTATTTTGCCATTTGCTTTGAAGAGAGTTTAACTGCATATTCTGTAACAGTTACTTCTTCACAGCATTTATTTTCTTCATCAATCATTTGCTGCACGCCTTTATCTGTAGCTATTGCTGTAAAAAAATCTTTAAGTTTTAATAACCAAATTACATCGTTGCTTGCATACACCTGTTGCGCTTTGTTTAATGGCCTTGTGCGCCAGTTAGATTTCTGCATCGATTTATCCAGCGTTACACCATATATATCTTTAATAAGATCAGAAAACGAATTGGCAGCATGGTTGCACAGTTTTGCCACCATTTGCAAATCGTAAATGTTTTTAATTTTACAACCATTTATCTTTAATAACTGTACATCTTCAGAACAAGAGTAAGCAACTTTACAAATATTTTCATCTTCAAACACGCTCCATAATGGCGTTAAATCTTTTATAGATAATGGATCTACCAAATAGCAAATTTCACCATCAAATATTTGTATTAAAAAAAGTTTAAAGCCATACTCTCTGTAAAATCTGTCAAATTCTGTATCAAACCCAAAGGAAGATTTTTGTTGCAAAATGGCAGTAAGTGCTATAAGAGATGTTGTAGTATCAATCAATTTTATTTCAACCTCCTCACTCTTTGTATGTTTAAAATCCATTAATATATGATTATTTTTATGCTGCTAATATACAAAACTGATTTTTAAAAGATTTTAATTTTGAAAGATTAAATTTCTTAAATGCATATATCGTTATAATAAAACTCACTTTTTAAAATATACAATGAGTATTAAAATAAAATTTATTATTTGTATTCTCTGTTTTTTTAAGACAGCATTACAAGCCCAGCCTGCTGTTATTATAACTACAGCCGAGCAATATGTCAATACAGTGAAAGCTGATTTTAAGAATGAATTGATAGATATAAAAAAACTCATTCCCAACATTGTATTAGATTTAAAATATGCAACCAAAAATAATTTTACCAAACAAAAATTATATAAAAAAGCCCACACCACATATTTAAGACACGATGTAGCCATGGCCTTATTGGAGATACAACAGCATTTAAACAGACAAGGTTATGGTCTAAAAATATTTGATGCTTACCGTCCTTATGCAGTTACAAAACTTATGTGGAATTTAATACCAGATGAAAGATATGTGGCTAATCCAAAAAACGGTAGTGGGCACAATAAGGGCACTTCAATAGATTTAACAATTGTAAAACTCTCCAACAATACAGAACTAAATATGGGGACTGATTTTGATAATTTTACTGAATTAGCTCATCATAGTTTTACTTCTACCTTTGATTCTACCATAGCAAATAACAGAAACTTATTAAAATTAACCATGGAAAAATATGGTTTTAAAAGTTTGGAAACCGAGTGGTGGCACTACTCGTGGGTAAGTCTTGAAAAATATGATGTTATAAATATTAGTTTTAAAATATTAAATAAATTATTATAGGAATTAGAGAAATTACAATATTCTATCTTATATATTTTCACTCCACAACTATTAGTCAGTTTGTAGAAATGTTTCTACTTAACAAATTCTCAAAATATCTTTTAAACAATCCTCCTTGTATAAATATTTATCTGGCAGTTTAATTTAATGCAAAATATGTGATTAGATTTTATACAAATTCTTTATAAACTTTTGGAACAGGTTTTGTAAATATCCACTATGGAAATTTTTACACGTCATCTTTTATAGCTGTTGCAAATTTTCCATAACATTAAAACTAATAATTATCAAAATATATATGTCATATGGCATTACCAAAAAAAACAATCGTAAAAAAAAATATAGGCCTATCTAAATCCTTAACCGGCATTATGGGTTTAGATGAAATTACGGAAGGAGGAATACCTACAGGAAGACCAACTTTAATTTGTGGCTCTGCAGGTGCCGGAAAAACATTGATGGGTATTGAAATAATTATTAATGGCGCCATGCTTTATAACGAACCCGGCGTTATAATGGTGTTTGAAGAAGAAGTAATCGACCTCGAAAAAAATGTAGCTTCTCTTGGTTTTGATTTGAAAAAATTACAGAAAGATGGGCTCATAAAAATAGATCATGTAGAAGTTCACCGTAATGAAATTGCCGAAACAGGAGAGTATGATTTAGATGGATTGTTTATAAGGCTTGGCCATGCTATAGATAGTATAGGAGCGAAAAGAGTGATGTTAGATACATTGGAAAATTTATTTTCTGGTCTAAAGAATGAAGGAATTTTAAGGGCAGAATTATTAAGGCTTTTCTTATGGTTAAAACACAAAGGAGTTACGGCTGTAATAACCGGAGAAAAAGGTGAATTATCTCTCACCCGCAAAGGTTTAGAAGAGTACGTTTCCGATTGTGTGATTATGCTTGACCACCGCATAAAAAATCAAATATCCACTCGGGTTTTAAGAATTGTAAAATATCGTGGTTCTACACATGGTACCAATGAATATCCTTTTTTAATTGATAAAGAAGGTATATCTGTTTTGCCGGTAACATCTATTAAATTAAGCAATCAAATTTCTACTGCACGTGTAACATCTGGTATTGAAGCTTTAGATAATATGTTGAGCAGAAAAGGGTTTTTTAGGGGGAGTTCTATACTGGTATCCGGTACATCTGGCACAGGTAAAACGAGTATAGCAGCTTATTTTGCAGATGCCACTTGTAAACGAAAAGAGCGCTGTTTATATTTTGCATTTGAAGAATCTCCTTTGCAGATAGTAAGAAACATGAAATCTATTGGTATTAATCTTGATGACCATTTAGCAAGTGGCATGTTACAAATACATTCATCACGGCCAACAACGCATGGGTTGGAAATGCACTTGGTAGTAATGATTAAGTTAATTAAAAAGTTTAAGCCTACATGTGTAGTGCTAGACCCAATAACCAATTTGGTTACTATTGGTAGCATGAGCGAAGTAAAATCTATTTTAATAAGATTGATAGATTTTTTACAATCAGAAAACATTACGGTAATGTTTACTGCTCTCGTATATAATAATGATATAAACGTACAAACAGACGAAGGCATATCATCTTTAGTAGATGCATGGATACTGGTAAGAGATATAGAAACAAATGGAGAACGGAACCGAGGAATTTATATGATGAAATCTCGTGGAATGAAGCACAGCAACCAAGTACGGGAGTTTATTATGACGGATAAAGGAATTGAAATAATGGATGTGATGTTGGGACCTGATGGTGTTTTAATAGGATCTGCAAGAATAGCGCAACAATTAAATATAGATACCGGCAAAGAATTAAAAGAGCATGCTTTGAGTAGAAAAGACAAAGAAATATATAGAAAAAGAATGGTGCTGGAGGCAAAAATAGTATCGTTAAAAGAAGAGTTTGAATCAGTACAAGATGAATTAAACAAGGCATATTTAGAAGATGATCTGAAGAAAGAAATAATGGAAAGAAACAGCAAACAATTATCTGAACAACGATCAAATAAATATGATGACAAAAGAAAGTAAAATATTAGACAAACCGGTTTCCCGTAAAAAAAGAATAATAAAACCTAAGGAAGAAAAATGGAAACTGAGGTTGTATATAGCAGGAAATACTTTAAAATCTATGACTGCATTAGAAAATTTGCAAAAGTATTGCAAGTTGCATTTAGCAGATAGGTATTCATTAGAAGTAATTGATTTGTTGGTACAACCTCAATTGGCAGCTGGAGATCAAATATTGGCCATACCAACTTTAGTTAGAAAAGTGCCGGCTCCAATCAGAAAAATTATTGGAGACTTATCCAATGAAACCAAAGTGCTGGTAGGTTTAGATATTAAACTCCAAACAGATTAGTATGAAAAAAGATCATGCTACTAAAGACTTGCCTAAGGAAGAAAATGTATTTCTTTCCCTATATATTTCTGGCACTTCACCTAATTCTTTAAGAGCAATAAACAATATTACCGCTTTATGCGAAAAATATCTTAAAGGAAAATATACCCTGGAAATTATAGATGTATATCAGGAAAAATTGGTAGCAAAACAAGAGCAATTGATAGCCTTGCCATTGTTAATAAAAAAGAATCCGCTGCCAACCATAAAATTAATTGGCGATTTATCCGAAACCAAAAAAGTGCTAAAAGCTTTGGGTATAAATGAATAGTATGAAGGAAGGAAATAATATAATTAAATATAAAGAAAAGATTGAGCAATTAACACTGCAATTAAATGAAGCACAGGAAACTTTAGATGCAATAAGAACCGGGCAGGTAGATGCATTGGTTGTGCAACACAATGACGGCTTAAAACTATACACCCTGCAAACAGCAGATCATGCTTACAGGGTATTTATTGAAAGCATGAACGAAGGAGCAGTATCAGTAAATAGAGATGGCATCATTGTTTATTGCAATGCCACATTTGCTGCCATGGTTCATAAGCCATTGAGTAGAATAATGGGTAAACCATTTATTGCATTTTTAACCGAAAAAACAATTCCGATCGTTGAAAATTTATTTATAAAATGCTGGTCACGTAACTGCAAAGCGGAGGCCTGTTTGCTTAATAAAAAAGAAGAAATTCCTGTTTTATTATCGCTGAAAACTTTAAAGATTGAGGAGCATATAACACTAAGCATTATTGTAACCAACTTAAGTGATTTAAAAAAATCGCAGGAATTATTGGAAAGTAAAAATTGTGATTTAGAAGAATCAAATAAAGCATTAGAAATTAGCAATCACGATCTCCAACAATTTGCATCAGTAGCTTCGCATGATTTGCAAGAACCACTGCGGAAAATATATATGTTTTCGGATCTGTTGATTAATAATGAAATGAAATCTATTTCACCGGAATCAAAATTATATCTGGAAAAAATTATTTCTTCTGCATCAAGAATGAAAACGTTGGTAGTAGATATGCTTAACTATTCAAAATTATCTTCTGGCAATGGGGTAGTAACAAAAGTAAATCTAGCTCATGTTATAAAAGAAGTAAAAGAAGATTTGGAACTGGTTATTGGAGAAAAGAAAGCAGTAATCAATTCAAAAAAATTGCCTGTTATTATGTGCAATAAGGGGCAAATGCGGCAGGTATTTCAAAACATTATTTACAATGCTTTAAAATTTAGCAGACCAAACATTCCGCCTGAAATAACCATAAGTGCAAAAATAATTGCATCTAATAGTTGGGATAGTGAAGAAGATAAAAACGGTTCGTATTGCATCATAAGCATTGAGGATAATGGAATTGGTTTTGATGAAAAATATGCCGGTAATATTTTTAATCTTTTTGAAAGGCTAAACTCCAAAGATGCATATGAAGGAGCCGGGATAGGGTTATCTATCACAAAAAAAATAATTGAAAAGCACTGCGGAAAAATTAACGCAGAAAGCCAAAAAGATAAAGGGGCAAAATTTAATTTGTTATTACCAATTCTAAATAATAAAAATATTTAATGTATGCATAAATTAAGGATATTATTGGTGGAAGATGATGCAGATGATAGAAATTTCTTTTCTTTTTTTTTAAAAGATAGAGAGGATCTTAGCTTACTTGCACCGTTAGAAAACGGTGTTGGAATTATTGAGGCTCTAGAAAAATTTAAACATTCCAATAATTTACCTCACCTTATTATACTAGATCAAAATATGCCTGTAAGAACGGGGCTGCAAACGCTGCAGACAATAAAGGAAAAAGCATGTTTTGCAGAGATACCTGTAATGATGTACTCTACATATGTTACAGCAGAGCTTAAGAAAAATTCCCTACGATATGGTGCATTGCATGTAATACAAAAGCCCTGCGACAAACAAGGTTATTACAAAATGATAGATTCATTTCTGGAAGCTGTATTATAAAATTTAAATATTCTTATACTATCGTTTTTAAGAAATTTTAAAAAATGTAGTTTTTCTATTAAAAATTTTTATATTTGTGTTCGTTTTTGCTGTAGAAAGAAACATATTTAAAACAGCACATCATCTATAAAACGCTATTACTCCTTTACATCTATTAAATGCCAATCACAATTTCCTAACGGCATATTATTTTCAAATCTGTCAGAAATACCATTTTTTGTATTACCATAAACTGACAACATGAAGAAATTTATACTTCTATTTTACTTTATTTCAATTTTTAGTACCCTAAGTTTTGGACAAAACTCAGTAGCAAGAAGATGGAATGAGGTAATGCTTGCTGCCATACGGGAAGATTTGGCAAGGCCACCGGTACAGGCAAGAAATCTTTTTCATGTATGTATGGGTATGTACGATGCATGGGCTGCTTATGATGTAGTAGCTACTACTTATTTACTTGGCAAAAATGTGGGCGGGGTTTATTATCCATTTACCGGTGTTACAGTACCTCCTGCCACATTATCCGCAGCAAGAGATAAGGCCATTAGTTATGCTGCATATAGAATATTAATGCAACGATTTGCCGGCTCACCAAACGCCACTGCATCCATTGCACGGTTTAACAATTTAATGAGTTTATTGGGCTACGATGTAAATTATACGGCTACCAATTATACCAATAATAACCCTGCAGATTTAGGAAATTATATTGCGCAAAAAGTAATTGAAATGGGTTTTGCAGATGGCGCCAGACAAGCACAGAATTACGTTTATTTAAATTATGCACCCGTAAATGCAGCTCTCGATATTTCTACAAGTGGAAATACAAACATGGCTGATCCTAACAGGTGGCAACCATTAACCATAGTTACAGCATTCGATCAAAACGGTAATCCTATTCCATCTCTGCAAAAATTTGTTTGTCCTGAGTGGGGCAGGGTAGTGCCTTTTAGCATGCCTGCATCTTCTGCTGTACATTATACCAGAGATGGTGCAGATTATCCGGTGTACTTCGATCCTGGTACACCACCAATGTTAGATACAGTAAATGCATCTTCTGCAAGCTCACAATATTTTAAATGGGGGCACCAAATGGTAGCTGCATGGTCTGCACATTTAGACCCGGCTGACCCAACCATGTGGGATATTTCTCCAAAGGCAATGGGCAACAATACTATTTATCCCACAACGCTTGCAGGCCAACAAAGCTTTTATGATTTTGCAAATGGCGGCGACCCTGGTAATGGCTATGCTACCAATCCTGTTACGGGTTTGCCCTATACTTCACAATTTGTAAAGCGTGGAGATTATACTCGCATTGTTTCGCAATATTGGGCAGATGGACCTACTTCTGAAACACCACCGGGGCATTGGTTTGTGTTGTTAAACCAAATAAGTGATTACCCTGGCTTTCAAAGAAAATATGAAGGTACTGGTACAGTTTTATCAAACCTGGAATGGGATGTAAAAACATATTTTGCTTTGGGCGGTGCTATGCATGATGCTGCCATTGCCTGCTGGGGTATTAAAGGTTGGTACGATGCACCACGCCCTATTTCTATGATCAGAAAAATGGCAGAATATGGCCAAAGCAGTAACCCAGGTTTACCATCTTATCACCCTGCAGGTTTACAATTAATACCTGGTTTTATTGAGTTGATAAATGCCGGAGATCCTTTAGCTGGTGCAGGCAACGTAAACGTGAATAAAATAAAAGTAAAATCGTGGAAAGGTTTCAGTTTTATTGCAGACCCATACAATGATGTAGCAGGTGTGGGTTGGATACTGGCAGCAGATTGGATGCCTTACCAAAGAAGTACTTTTGTAACGCCCCCTTTTTCCGGGTATGTTTCCGGGCATTCTACTTACTCTCGTGCAGGTGCACAAATGCTTACCATGCTTACGGGTAGCCCTTATTTTCCCGGTGGTTTGGGAGAATATGTGATACCGGCAAACAGTAATTTTTTAGGTTTTGAAGCTGGTCCATCTACAGAAATAAGATTGCAATGGGCATCGTATAAAGATGCATCTGACGAGGCAAGCTTATCGAGAATTTGGGGAGGCATACATCCACCATTTGATGATATGCCCGGCAGGCAAATAGGTGCGCAAATTGGAACTGCAGCGCATACAAGAGCAAAATCTTATTTTACCAGTTCTGTATTGCCGTTGGAATTAATGTACTTTACAGCAGTTGAAAAACAATGCAACGTACAACTAAGTTGGGCTACATCATTGGAGCAATCTACCAAAACATTTACCGTATTGCGCAGCGAAGATGGGGTACATTTTAATACAAAAATAGCCGAACTAAAAGCTGCAGGGGTAAGTAACACTACCAAAAATTATGTTTGGAATGATGCTGCGCCATTGGCTTCCAATTATTATAAATTGTTGGAGACAGACGTAAACGGAGTAATCAAAGCTTTGCCAATAAAATTTGTTGCGCTGAAAAATTGCGAAATGCTACAGGATTTTGTGGGTACTATTTATCCAAATCCGGTGCAGGATATGGCGCAGTTAACAATAAGAAATGTTACTAAAAATGAAAATGCGCAGGTGTTAATAAATGATGTTGCAGGGCGTATGATAAGTACACAAACCATCAAGCTACAAAGTGGCCTAAATAAAATAAACGTACAAACACAGCAGTTGCAAAAAGGAATTTATTTTGTAAATATTGTTTTATCGGGTGGAAAAGTGAGTGTACAAAAAATTGAGAAAGTGGAGTAGGGGTAAAATATTGGTCATTAGAATTTATTTGAAAAGCCAGTATGAAAGCTGGCTTTTTTGATGATAAGTAAATACGGTATTCGAACTTTAATTTCAAACTCAAGGCGAGGTTTTCGCAATAAAAAATTACAAATTTAAAAAAGCTTTTTGCGAAACCTCGACAGTGTAAAATTTTTGAGTTTTAGGTTTCAAAAATTTATGGTTTTTTTATTCATCAGGTTTTCACGGATGTTTTTTTATGCGAGAAAGTAAATGTGGTGAAAATCCCGCTGTGACAAAAAAAAGTTGAGAAAGTGGAGTATGTGAACGTATTTTGTTTGTCAGGGTTTTCGTAATACTAATGTTTATGCTTGTGAAAATTCCGCTGTAACGAAAACATATAAACAAGCTACTTATATTTATTATAAAAATAATATTATGTCATTTCAAGCATACATAGACAACATTAAAACTAAGACGGGGAAAAGTCCAGAAGATTTCAAAAAACTAGCTGAGCAAAAAGGGTTTTTAATTAATGGACAAATAATAAAAACAGTAAAAGCAACAGAAATTACAAATTGGTTGAAAGAAGAATTTGAATTAGGACATGGTCATGCTATGGCAATATATGCAACTTTTAAAGGTAAAGAGAATAAAGGATAAGTATTTAATGTACACTCTTTAAGTAAAAAAATCAAAATGAAAAGAATTGAATCAATTGACATAATACGGGGTTTAGTGATGATAATAATGGCATTAGATCATGTTAGGGATTTAATGCACATCAATTCAATAACGCAAAGCCCGACCGATTTAGTAACAACCTCACCAATATTATTTTTCACAAGATGGATAACTCATTTATGTGCACCTATTTTTGTTTTTTTGGCAGGCACATCAGCTTATATTTCATTGAAAAATAAAAACAATATTTCAGAAACAAGAAAACATTTATTGAAAAGAGGCTTATGGCTTATAATAGTTGAATTTACGTTTGTAAATTTTGCAATATTTTTTGATATTCGTTTTCATACTTTATTATTTGAAGTAATAGCTTGTATAGGATTTGGATTTATTATTTTAAGTTTAATATTAAAATTATCTTCAAAGCAATTAGGTATAATTGGGTTATTGATCATTTTTTTGCATAATCTTTTTACCCTTGTTCCATTTGTACAAACATCAATAATCAAAACAATTTTAACTCCATTATTTAGTATTACAGCAATACCTCTTTTTGCGGGGAAAGTATTTGTAATGGGCTATCCTCCCATTCCTTGGCTAGGTATTATGTTAGTAGGGTTTGCTTCTGGGCCGTATTTCGAAATGGCTTATGAGAAAAGAAATAAAATATTTATAAAACTTGGATTAAGTTCATTATTACTATTTATAATTATTCGCTTTTTTAATGTATACGGTGATTCATTGCAATGGACATCTCAAAAAAATGCATTGTTTACTTTTTTGTCATTTATGAATATTACCAAATACCCACCATCACTTATATTTTGTTTAGCAACATTAGGTGTCATGTTTTTATTACTGGCTTCTGCTGAAAATTTTACTAAACAATTTAAAAGAATTGCTTTAGTTTACGGAAGAGTTCCTCTATTTTATTTTGTTGTTCATTTCTATTTAATTCATTTAATTACTATTGCCGTTTTATGTTTACAGGGTTTTCATTGGTCTCAATTTGAATTTGCAACAGGTACTTTTGGCAGACCAAAAGGAATAGAAAGTGGAGTTCCGCTTTGGGCTATTTATATAATTTGGCTGTTTGTAATTATAGCTATGTATAAACCTTGCCTTTGGTTTGGACAATACAAAGCAACGCATAAAAAATGGTGGTTAAAATATGTTTGATAGTGCAAAAAAGCAACGACTATTAAAATGCATTTTTAGAAAGCAAGTACTTCAGTAAGTAACAAACATCAAGGATTAATACATCATGCCTAAAAAGGTATAAAACTTATTAGTCTTTCTGCCATTGCTTTAAAAAATTTACGCTTCTTTTATTCATTGGGGTTTCACGGATGGTTTTTTATATGAGAAATTTTATGTTGTGAAAACCCCGCTCTGAAAAAATGAAAACCCTCGCTATTACAAAAGTTTTATACGTTGGCAGGTAATTGCATATTTACTTTTTTATCTGGCAGTAATTTGTTTAGGAGCTTTTCAAATAACGGGACTGTCCATACAAAAATTAATACGCCAAGAATATTAAAAAGCATATGTGCATTTGCAATGGTTCGTTCTAAGGTGGCATTTTGGCTAATGATAGTAACCAAATGCTGAAATGGGTAAAATAAAATCAACCCTACTATAATGGAAAATATGTTGAAAATTAAATGAAATATCCCTGTTTTTAGTGCTGATCTACTACCATTTATTGTTGCAATTAAAGTATCACTACAGGTACCAAGTTCGGCTCCAATCATTACAGCAATACCGCCTGTAATGGATAATAAACCTTTTTTAGCCAAAATTATTGCCATCCCAACTGTGGCTGATGAAGATTGAATAACAAGTGTAACAAATGCACCTATCATTGCTCCAATAATAGGCCTTTCTGTTTTCTTCATCCATTCAGAAAAGTATGCCGTATCCTTTAGCGGTTCAACTGCATTTTCCATGGTAAACAAACCAAAAAATAACACTCCGAAGTATAAGATCATCTTACCAATCTTGTTTATCCGTTTAGATTTAGAAATAAACAATAATACAAAACCTAAAAGCAATAAAACTGGTGAATATTTACCAATATCCATTGCAATAATCTGGCTACTTATCGTTGTACCTATATTAGCACCCAAAACAATACCCATAGCTTGCCTAAACGTTAATATCTTAGAATTTACTAAAACAATTGTTATTATAATTACTGCTGATGAAGAGTCAAGCAACGTAGTTACAACTACACCAACCAGAAGACTGCTAAATGTATTAGATGTAAATTTTTGTATCCAGTTATTGACATTATCGCCAATAATAGCTTGAATTGATTCAGATAAATTATTTACCGCATACAAGAATAGTACTAAGCCTGCAATAATTGAAAGTATAATTTCTGTCATAGCACAGTATATTGTGTAAAAGCCAAACTTAGTTTACATAATAAGCCAATGCTGTATTGTTATAATATCTTTTGGTTAAGTTTTGAAATAATAATAGCGCTAGAATTTACTGGCTTCGTAGTAAAAAATAGTATGAGTATAAAATTTTAAATAATAAGTTGCGCTTCAACGTTCTCTTAAGTTTTCAATTAATAAGATTTGGAGCAAAATCTTTATAAAGGATTTTTTTATTTAAAATTGATATGCTATCTCATCAAAATATCAATAATTTAAAAAATGAATTTCAAATCTGTACATCCCGATAAATCAATTTCTTTATTTGTAAAAAACATATTGGTTTTTGAAGAGGCGGAGATTAATCAAAAAACAGTGCTTCCATTTTTTGCGGATGGTTACCCAGGATTGATGTTTCAAGAAACACAAAACGGATTATTTGTTAGCCCGCATAACAAACAAATGCCGATGCTATTTCTTTATGGTCAAACTATAAAACCTATTGAATTAATTATAGAAGGGAAATATAAATTGATAATCTTTCAATTATATCCATTTGTACTCAAAAGCTTTTTTAATGTAACTGCAAAAGAGATTAATGATGGTTGTTATGATTTACAACAATTAGAAAACGCAAGAGAAACCATTAAAAAACTTGGAAAGACATTGAATTGTGAAAAAAGAATTGAAATTTTATCTACATTATTGTTTGATATTTTTAAAGTAAAAAAAGAATTACTTGATTTTCAAATTAGACAAGCTATTCAAATTATAATAGACAACAAAGGAAAAATTTCCATTGGGAAAATATGCAACGAAATAAATATTACAGAACGAACTTTTGAAAGAAGATTTATAAAAGAAGTTGGAATTTCTCCAAAACAGTTTTCAAACATTGTACAATTTCAGCTTTCATTGGAACAACTAACATTGAAAGATTTTACAAAACTTACAGATGTAGTGTATAAAAACGGATATGCTGACCAATCGCATTTTATAAAAATATTTAAAGCTTTTACAGGTAAAACGCCTAAAAAATTTGCTGATAATTAATGTTGATTTTGTCGGTTTTATTCTATTTTATGCTTTAATGCTACAATAATTTTGCTTCATAATTTTAAACAAAATAGTATGAGCAATAACATTTTAGTATTAGGCGGAACAGGAAAAACAGGTAGAAGAGTTGTTGAGCGATTAACGACACTTGCACTTCCGGTTACCATTGGTTCAAGAAAAGCCGAACCAGCATTTGATTGGGAAAACGCTGGCAATTGGGCAGATGTTTTAAAAGACATCAACAAAGTGTATATTACTTTTCAGCCAGATTTGGCAGTAGCTAGCGCATTGCAAGCCATTACAAAGTTTGTAGAAACTGCAAAAATATCGGCTGTAGAACAGTTAGTACTTCTATCAGGCAGAGGTGAGAAAGAAGCACAAGTTTGTGAGAATGTTGTAATCAACTCAGGTATGAAATGGACGGTGATAAGAGCCAGTTGGTTTATGCAAAATTTTAGCGAAAACTTTCTACTTGATTCAATTTTAAGCAATGAAGTAATTCTTCCTACTGTAAAAGCATTAGAGCCATTTGTAGATGCAGATGATATTGCAGATGTAGTGATTGCAGCATTAACTGAAGATAAACATGCACATAAAATTTATGAACTTACCGGCCCTGAATTGTTATCATTTGAATTGGCTACTTCCATTATTGCTAAAAAATTAAAAAGAGATATTAGCTACACAGAAATAAGTATGGATGCGTATGTAGCTGCATTAAAATCGTACCAACTACCTGATGATTTTATATTACTCATGCAGTATTTATTTACCGAAGTACTGGATGGAAGAAACGAAAGTTTGAGTAATGATATTGAAAATATATTGGGTAGAAAGCCCACATCTTTTAATGCGTATGCCAATAAAACCGCAAATTCAGGGATATGGAAAATTCAGTAAATATGAATCTTGTCCAACTTTTTCAATTTGTGACAATATTATTTACAGGCTTATTGGCGGGTCTTTTTTATGGCTACGATTGTTCTGTAATTAAAGGGCTAGGAAATTTACAAAACAATGTTTACTTACAATCTTTTCAATCCATCAATAAAGCCATTCAAAACCCTTACTTTTTTATAAGTTTTATGGGCAGTTTGTTGTTGCTTATTTTAACAACTTGGTTAATTTATAAAAATGGTAGCCTTACAACATTTTATTTTTTATTGTCATCTACGTTAATATATGTGGTTGGCGTTTTTGCTGTAACTATTTTTGGCAATGTTCCATTAAATGAGCAATTAGCAAAGTTCTCTATTTTAACTGCTACCGCAAATGAAATTGCTGCCATGAGAAAAGCATTTGAAAAACCTTGGAATACCTATCATACCATAAGAACAATTGCTGCTATTATTTCTTTTGTATTAGCAATTTTATCAGTCATTAAAAGCAAATGATGAGACAAGTGCTTTTAAATAATTCTTCTTACAAAGCTTTAAATCGTCATGATATTTTTTCACATTATGAAACATAATTTGTTAGTTAAAATATTGTATGAAATTTATAAATAGCAAGATTCGGGTTTTATTAGGATAGAATGAAAACGACTTTTGTATTTAACTAAATATAAAATTATGAGCATGCTAAAAAACATCACAATAAATATTATTTTACTAACTCTTATATCACTTCTTAATCCATTTCAAATGAATGCTCAAAACAAAAACGAAAAGAAAACATTCATTCTCATTCACGGTTCGTGGCATAGTGCTTGGAATTGGTACAAAGTAACACCGTTACTCGAAAAGCAAGGTCATTCGGTTTTTTCCATTGATTTGCCAGGAATGGGAAGAGATAAAACACCTATAGAAAATGTAAGATTTGATTCTACCTTACAAATATTATGTAAACTTATTGATGGCATACCCGGAAAAGTAATATTGGTAGCTCATAGCAAAAACGGTATTATCAATTCGCAATTGGCAGAATTGCGACCAAAGAAAATTGAAAAATTAATTTATTTAGCAGCCGTACTTGTAGCTAATGGAAAATGTGCCAAAGATTATTTTGCCTTAGATAAAAAAGAAGTTTTAGGAGGACACATTACGTACAACGGTACTACTTCTTCTATGCTGTTACCTGAAATTTATAAAGAAGGATTGTACCACGATTGTCCAGATGATATTACAGAAATGGCAAAAATAATTTTGTTGCCAGAATCTACAGAATCTGCAAAAGCAACATTGAAACTAACAGCAGAAAATTACGGAACTGTGCCACGATATTATATTGAATGTACAGAAGATAGAGCCATTACACCTTGGCTACAAGAAAAGATGTTGACTCAAATGCCATGTTTAAAAGTATATAAAATTGCTTCCAGCCACTCGCCATTTTTTAGTATGCCTAATAAATTGACAGATATTATTTTAGAAATATCTACATTTTAAATTTGCATTTAAGAATAAGCATTAAAAAATGTAATTTATTACTTTTGATTAAACAACTAATAATTTATGGCAATTGAAAATATAGAAATACCAAAAGTGAATTTTGATAATAATGGAGAACTTATAATCACAGCTTCAGCATCTTCCTCAAAAAATGATTTTGATTTTTTTGTTGGCAAGTGGAATTTAAATAACAAAAAATTAAAATCAAAACTTAATGGTTGTACTGAATGGACTGAGTTTCACTCAACACAAGAAATGTATAAAGTATTAAATGGCTTAGGTAATATTGACAATTTCCTCGCAACATTTGATGGAGAACCGTTTGAAGGAATGACTGTAAGGTTATTTAATCCGAATACAAAATTGTGGAGTATTTATTGGGCAGATAGCAACGAAGGAAAACTAGATCCACCAGTATTAGGCTCATTCGAAAATAACGTTGCCCACTTTTTTACAAAAGATATTTTTGAAGGCAAACCAATTTTAGTTGTTTTCCGTTGGGATGCAAGAGACAAAGAAAACCCCATTTGGAGCCAAGCATTTTCGGAAGATAACGGTGAGAATTGGGAATGGAATTGGTATATGTATTTTACTAAAGAATATTAAATACAACAAGATTTAAAATAATATTTGAGTTCATTGTAAAATAAACAATTTGTAATTATTGAACGTTTCATCAACTATAAGGCAACTTTACAATCCCATTCAACCGACAGTAAAACAATCGGGTGAAAATGTTACCTACTTTGAGTTTTTGCCTCAAGTAAATTTGCAATCTTATATATATTGCTATTGGGAACTTAAAACAACCCAAACACTCAAAGAGCCATTCAATTATAAAGTGGTAGCAGATGGTTGCATAGATATTTTTTTTGAACTTAACAATCCACAGGAGAATTTTGTAATGGGTTTTTGTAAAAAATATACAGAGTTTCCATTAGATAATTCGTTTCATTATATTGGTGTACGGTTTTTGCCAACAATGTTTCCGCAAATTTTTAATGTAGATGCATCAGAACTAAGCAATCGTTTTGAAAATCTACATTTAGTTATTCCTACAACGGCTTCATTTATTGAAAATAATTTTAAACCCCAGCAAACCACCTCACAAATAAAAGTATTGTTTGATAATTACTTTTTAGAAATGATTGCAAAAAATACTTTTAATGATGATAACAGGTTGTACGAGTCTATTAATATCATTCTTAAAAAATTTGGTGTGCTAAATATTGAAAAAGATTTAGACACCGGTATCAGCCCAAGGCAATTGCGCAGATTGTTTCAATTTTACATTGGGGATACAGCAAAAACTTTCAGTAAAGTAGTTCGTTTTCAAAATATTTTAAGAGCCAAACCCTCTACCCAAAGTTTACGAGAAAATAAATTATTTTTTGATGTTGGCTATTATGATCAGGCCCATTTTATAAAGGAGTTTAAAAATTTTTATGGCGTTACACCCAGCAAAGCTTTTGATAGATAAGAATGTCCGATTTTTACAATGATTGGTTTGTAATTTTTTAGAGTTTTGTGTTGTAAATCAAAATACAAAACCATGAAATACTTTTTAGCATTTTTCACTATAGTTTATTTTAACTTAAACTCATTTGCTCAAACTAATCTATCAACTAAAAATCAAACAAAGATGAAATTAAACGCAGGTATTATAACTGTAAAATTAGCAGAAACAAAAAAATTCTACACCAATAATTTAGGTTTTGGAGTAACATTTGAAAATGAGTTTTATCTTTTAATGCACACGCCAAACAAAGAAGCAGAAATTAGTTTTTTGCTTCCAAATCATCCAAGTCAGCAGCCTTTATTTCAACAACCATTTGAAGGCAAAGGAATGTATTTAACAATAGAAGTAGATGATGTAGATAAAGTGTATGCAGAAATAAAAAAGGAAAAAATAGACACTAAAATTGACATCAGAAACGAACCTTGGGGCGACAGACATTTTGCTATAGAAGATCCAAATGGAATTGGGATTGATATTGTGAAGTATTCCCCACAAAGCAAATAAGGATTTTATGACAGTAGTTAAATGCCATTCAGGCGGGGTTTTCACAATTGTAAATTTACAAATTTAGAATAGCTTTTTGCGAAACCCCCGACCTTGTATAACCTTAGCGTTTTAGTTCTTAATACGCTGGAGTTTATTGTACCATCGGGGTTTCACACATGATTTTTATTTAACCCAAAAATTTATGTTTGTGTAAATGCGTTGAAAATAAAACTTTGAGTCCTTTATCATTTTACTAAAAGAACTCTTATTCTGTACTTATTTTACTGTAGTGAAAGTTTAGTAAAAAATAATATCATAAAAACTTTATATAATATTTAGGCTAAAAGGTTAAAATAATATCTTAATGTTATTTCTTCGGTGACATATCTCATGTATCGTCACTAATTCCCCAAATAGAGCAACACTCCTTACTATTTAAACAGAACCCTTTGCGGAGCGGTTATTGCCGCCTATTGTTGTGTTAATCAATTTACATAAATAATTTAAAATAAAAATTATGGAAACGAAAACACAAAGCACAAGAATGCAGTCATTGGTTATTTTATATGATATGCATACAACTTTTTTTAAAAATGTGCTTGATGGCATTGATGATAAAGATGCGCACAAACGCTTAGACACAAAAGCTAATCATGTGGCATGGCTTGCAGGTAGCCTTGTAGAAATGCGATACGAAATAGCCAGAGATACAGGAATAGATATGAAGCAGGCTGCCCACGAATTATTTAAAGATGGCAAAGGTATTCAGGATGATATTACTTACCCAACGCTTGAAGCGTTTAAAAAAGATTGGGATAACATTAGTCCAGTTACACGAAACGCATTTGTAGAACTAACCGATAAAAAATTAGACAGCCAAATAGAAATGGGTGGAATGAAAATGTCATTTTTTGATATGGTTTCTTTTACCATTTACAGAGAGGCAAATTGCATTGGGCAAATTGCATTGTGGCGGAGGTTGTTGGGGTATGAAGCTATGAAGTATGAGTAAATTTAAATAAAGTGGAGACCAGCAACCGCTTTAAAAAAAGGGGCGTTTCCATAAAATGCCATTAGAGTTGGAAAAATTTAATATAAGTAAAATGATAATCGTAAAAGTAACCTACACTATAAAACCTGATTTTGTAATTAAAAATCAAGAAAACATCAATGTGTTTTTAAATGAGTTTAAGAAAATCAAAAGCAATGATTTTCGCTACATCGCTTACTTAGGCGAAGATAAAAAAACGTTTACTCATATTTCAATGTATCAAAACGAAGCCATACAAAAGCAACTGTTGGCTGTTGAATCTTTCAAATCATTTCAACAACAAAGAAATGACAGTGGGCTAGAAATGGAAGAGAAAATAGAAATGATGGAATTGGTGGGAGCGTCTTATGATATTTTTGATTAAAAATAATAAATTATTAAAAAGATAAAGCAGCAATGATAAAACCTGTATCTAAAAAAATGGGTATTAAAGAAGGCTCACGTGCAATCTTTGTTAATGCACCTGTGGAAGCAATAGAGGCCATTGCAGCGCCAATTATTGATATTAAATCAAGGCTTACGGGTTCTTTCGATTATATCCACTTATTCGCCAAAAGCCAGACCACATTGAAGAAGTATTTTCCAAAAATTAAAACTCATCTCAAATCAGGTGGTATGCTTTGGATATCATGGCCCAAAAATGGTCAACTTGAAACTGATTTATCACTAACAAAAATTATAAATATTGTGTATGGCTTTGGACTTGTTGAAAGTACCGCTCTAAGCGTAAATTCTACATGGTCTGCTTTGAAATTTACCCATCCTAAAAAAGGTAAAGTCTATAATAATAGTTATGGAACGCTAATACTGAACTAATTAAATTAATAGCGAAAAATAAAATAATAATTAAAAATTTAAGTATGAAATCAACATCATTAAGAGGACTTGCAACTACCAATTTTTTTCGACTAATATAGTAGATGCAAAAAATACTGTTCAAGGGGGGCGCAATAATAAATTACAATTTAAAATAGCTTGTTGCGAAACCCCGACAGTGGATAATTTTTGAGTTTTAGGTTTCAAAAATTTATAGTTCTTATATTCATCGGGGTTTCACGGTAGGTTTTTTTGTGAGAAAGTATATGTGGTGAAAACCCCGCTGTGACGAAAAAAAAACACCAACTATTTTTCAGTACATTACCAAAAAAATTATGCTTGTGAAAAACCCACAGCGATTATAGTGGTTAAAATTTTATAGAAAAATTTGTTGTTAAAGAATAATTATTTGCAGCGGAATAATTTTTAAAAATTTTATCTTTTGAATGGAAAACTTTTCCCTCTATTCTCCATTTTATTTTTTCATTTAAATCAACATCTAAGTTTGAAGAAAAGCCGAAAGTTTGAAACCCATTAGGCGTACCAGAAAAAATAATTATTTCATGTTTGTCATTGTAATATTCTCCTCTTACGGCTATTATTGCTTTTTTATGTATTCTTTGTCTTATAATAAAAACTGGTGAGTACCAACTGTTAAATTTTTTTAAACGATTTCTTTCAAACCCTGCATCAAACCCTGCAATAATTCCTAAGTTTGATAATGATTCGTATTGAAAATATACATTATGAAAATGTCTAAAAGCTTTTAAGCTATCTGGTTTATCTGTTCCAAAAAAATTACTATAATTTAGACTTATTTTTTTTGATGGTTTGTAGGTTGCCTGAAAACCGAAAGATGGTTGTTGTATAAAATCGGGTTTACGAATTTTTTGCCAGCCATTTAAAAATAAGGCGGATAAAAAAAGTTTTCCATTTTTTGAGGTGGAAGATATTTTTAAACCAGTTTCATAGTAGGGAGAATTTTCTGCAAGCAAGCTTCTTGTTAGCGTCCAACAGTCCGCACTTATAGCACCTTCAAACCCTATATGAGATTGAAATATACCTGCATCTAACCAAATATCTTTTTTGCGAGATATTTTAATCCCCATATTTGCTTCATAAATAAATTGCGCCCATGTCGGTTCTGCACTTAAATTATATTGTGCATAATTCCCAGCCATTGCAGCAATATTTCCCCTGTATTGTTGGCTAGAGTAGTTGGCTTTTGCCAAAAGTAAATTTGCGTTTACTTCATTATGCCTTTTATGATTGTACAAAAAATTAGACTTTTCGTGATTAACAGGTTTTGAAAAATCATAACTATAATATAATTCTCCGTATGCGCTAAAAGTAATTTTTTTGGAAGTATCTGTTTGTGCAAAACTTTTGTAGCTGTATAATAGAGTAAGCAATAAAAAAATAGTTTTCATCAGATATTCATTGTGTTTAAAATCTATCACAATGTAAATTTAAAAAAGGGTTTTGCAGATTAGTAAGGGGTAAAGAACCAAAAAAGTAGGAAACAGTCGTTAACTTCTTTTAAGTCGAGTTTTTCTCTATATTATATTACAAATAATAAATTAGCTCTTTGTGAACCAAAGACCGTAAATAATTTTTGAATTTTTTATCCCTCATAATTTAAACTTCTCTTATTCATCGGGCTTTCACGTATGGTTTTTTATCTGAGAAAGTAAATGTGGTGAAAACCCCGCTGTGATGATAATGACGATACCTGTTTAAATTGAATATATGTAGTAATCTTAAACTAAGCTTTACTTCTCATATCAAATTCAACTGCATCACTTTCTTTACCAACGATGCAGTATTTCGGGTGCCAAATTTTGCCAACAAATTTTTTCTATGTGTATCTACTGTAGCAGAGCTGATAAATAATTTTACAGCAATTTCATTGTTGGTCATTCCATCTGCTATTAAATAAAGTACTTCTTTTTCTCGTCTGGTTATTACTGGTACATCACTTTCATGGTCTTGGTGCCTGATGGCCAAGGCTGCATCAAAACTTAAAAATTGTTTGCCAACAGATACTGCATTAATTGCTTCCATCAACTCCTGCTGGGTAGCATTTTTTATAACATATCCGGAGGCTCCATTCAACATCATTTTTTCAATAAAACTTTGTTGGTTAAAAGTACTTAGTGCAATAATGTAAATGGCGGGGTATTTTTCTTTCACCGTTTTGCATAAATCAATGCCGCTAATGTCGGGCAAATTTATATCCATCAAAATAATATCTGGTTGCTGTTGTTGTAAAAATGCCAAACAGGAGCTTGCGTTACTTGCATGGCCCATCCAGTCAATATTTTTTTCATTTTGTAACAATGAATGAATACCTTCTATCACCATATAGTGATCATCTACTATAAAAAGTTTAACAGCCATTATACATTTATTTCGATGTGTACCGATGTGCCTTTATCTGTTTGAGAATCTATATCCAGTTTTCCTTTTAAAAATTCAACCCTGTTTTCAATACTGTTCCAGCCAATGCCTTTTGCTTTTTTTAAAATAGTTATGTCAAATCCACGACCATCATCTTCTACCGTTACAGCCAAATGTTCATTCATTTTTGTAACCTGCACAATCGCATTTTTTGCCGCAGCGTGTTTCATTATATTATTTACCAGTTCCTGCACAATACGATATACTGTTATTTCTACTGTTTGGTTTATTTTTAAATTTTGCAGCCCAATAGATTGGTATGAAATATATAAAGCACCCGATTGTTGTATTTCATTACAAAAATCTTTTAGTGCCGTATCTAATCCAAATTTTACCAGTGCTTCTGGCATCATATTATGCGCCACCCGTCTCATTTCTTTTATGGAACTGTCCAGCATATCCATACTTCGATCAAAAGATTGTGCATTATCTGGCGTCATTATCAAATTTCCTTTCATGGTATTAAATGAATATTTTATGCCTGAAAGCATGCCGCCAAGCCCATCGTGCAAATCTTTGGCTAACCTGGTTCTCTCCCGTTCTTCTCCTTTTAAAACAGCCTCGGTTGCAGTTAACTGTTGTTGCGTTTCCAACTCAGTTATTTTTTGCAATTGTAACTTTTGTTTATGCTTGTAATTAAAATACAGGAGCGTACCAATAATCAATAATAAAAGTACACCTGATGCCAAAAAATAATTGAGTTGGTTTTTTTGTTTAATGGTTCTTTGCTGCGCAACCATAATCAATTCTTTTTGTTGTGCTAAATATTTTGCTTCTAGGTCATACACTTTTTTTTGATTATTTCGCTGCTGTATAGAATCATTCACTTCTACATACTGTTTTAAATATTTAAAACTTGCTGGTATGTTTCCCATTTTTTCTTCTGCAATAACAAGATCTAAAAGGCTGGAGTTTTGTACCTGGTCAAACTTTAAATTTTTAGATAATGCTGCCGCCTGTGTAGAAAATTTAATTGCATTGCTATAATCCTTTTTTTTTAAATAAGCATTCCCAATATTTTGTAAAACCATAGCCTTATCAAAAGGTATATTTATATTTTCAAAACATTGCAATGCTATGTTATAATGTACAATGGCTGAATCGAATTGTTTAATTTTATTAGTGTAATACAACCCCATAAAATTATTAAATATACCCAATGCAAAAGTCATTTGCTGGCTTTGGGCTAATGGTAAACCTTTTTGTGAAACCAATAATAAACTGTCGTAGTTTTTTATAAAATTATAGGCCTCGCCCAATGCAATTAAACCCCTAATTAAGAAAACAGAATCGTTGCTTATGATAGCAAGTTTATTTGTTTCTCTTGCATAAAAAAAAGTTTTTGCTGTATCTCCTAAATATTTATAAATGCCTGATAGGTTATAATACGAGTTAATTATTTTTTGTTCATCGCCAGTTTCTTTATAAATATTTGCAGCTCGCAAATATAAAGCTACCGCCGAATCGTAGTTTTGACGGCGTTGATAAATGGCGGCATATCTATTGATAATGTTAGCCGTTTGGTTTTTTGATGCTTTATCTTTTT
Source organism: Ferruginibacter sp. (assembly GCA_031398005.1). GTDB lineage: Bacteria > Bacteroidota > Bacteroidia > Chitinophagales > Chitinophagaceae > Ferruginibacter. The sequence goes on along the minus strand of JANNMO010000041.1, from coordinate 156,656 downwards.
GTTTGCTAACCAAGCTGTAAGCCCTATCCAACAGTAATTTGCAACTATCTAATTTCATTTCATAATATAGCAAACCGGCTCGTAAACTATAAGCAATAGATAAGCCTAGCGGATAATTAATTTTATTTGAAAGCGTAATCGTTTTTTCAATAAGAGATATTGCTTTAGTAGGATCAGCAAATTGTATTTTTTCAGAAAATTTATTTAGCCTGTTTACTTTAATGCTATCATCACCTAAAATTTCTATGTGTTTTTCTTCATCATTTACTGCAATTGCCTGCCCCAGTAATTCTACATTAATTAGAAAAAGAAATAGTATGTAGAAAAAATATTTTAGCATGTGATCATATCAAATAAACAAGAGCCAATTGTATTAATATTGTTGTAATTTTTTTTAAATTTCATTTTTTATTCTGTGCAGATTGATTATAAAATATCATAAGCAAAATTAACCATAGCATTGCTTAATAGTTACTCCCCTTTTTACATGATTTTTTAAAGCTACAATCTTTTTATAAAATATCCCTTTTTTAGGGGAGTGCCCACTTTGTTTGATGCATTTACTTTTGGTTATAAATTTTTAAGCCTACCAAACTTAAGCGTATGAAAAAGCTATTACTAATCTCACTACTCTTTTTATGCATCTTTAGCCAAGCGCAAAACATTGGCATTGGTACAGCTACTCCTGCTACTAGGCTTGATGTTGCAGGCACCAACGGCTGGAATGTTTCCACCGGCGAAGGTGATATGCGAATTGGTAACCCATCATACCGTTTAAAATTTGGTGTAGCTCTAAATGGTGGCGGAGCAGGTGCTGCAAACATTATGCAATATGGGCAGCCAGGTGGCTTTAATGTTTTATCACTTGGTGCACAAGGCAACCAGGTATTATTTGTAAATGGCGGTACCGCATCTGTTGGCATTGGTACAAGTTCTCCTACCAGTTTATTGCAGGTAAATGGTACAACTGCCACCAACAATATTGTATTAAGTGGAACAGGCAATGGTAATGCAAATGACTTTTTAATTAAGTCAAACGCTACTGGTATGGTAGGTGCACGCAAAGGGCATGGCGGTTTAGGACTAAATTATTTGATATGCTTGAATGGTGTTTTTGCTGGACCTAATAATAATGGCCCTACAAGTGATGCATGGATTGGTGAGATAAAATTATTTGCAGGAGATTATGCCCCCTTAGGTTGGGCTTTTTGCCATGGGCAACTATTACCGATAGCTGGCAATAATGCATTGTTTGCAATTATTGGTACTTATTATGGGGGCAATGCTACCACAAATTTTGCACTGCCAGATTTGCGAGGTGCCGCACCAGTTGGTTTTGGAACACCTGCGGGAGGAGGCAATAATTGGAATATGGCAGAGCGTACGCAGTAAAAATATTTTTTCAATAGTGATAATAATTCTAATAAAAAATATTTGAAAAATTTCTAAAAAGTAAAAATGAAAAAATTATTTCTATTACTAGTTATCATTGCATCATTAAAAACACAAGCCCAAAATGTAGCTATAAATAACGATGCTAGTTTACCAGATAACAGTGCAATGCTTGATATAAAAAGCGTAACGAAAGGTGTATTAATACCTCGTATGAATTCAGCAGCAGCTAATGCAATTGTAAATCCTGCAAAAGGTTTATTAGTATTAGATACCTTAAAAAATCAATTAATGGTAAATATGGGAACGGCTGCTGTACCCAATTGGCAAACGATTGTAGCAAAAAGTGGCTGGGGTTTATCAGGCAATGCAGGTACAGATTCTGCTACCAATTTTATTGGAACAACAGATACAAAACCATTTATTATAAAAGTAAACAATGTACGTTCTGGTTATTTGGACAGCCTCATTAGTAACACATCATTTGGTTTTAGAGCCTTGGATTCATTTACGACAGGCACTTTAAATACAGCAGTTGGTTATAATGCTTTAACGAGTAATAAAATTGGAGGGTATAATACTGCAACGGGCACCTATTCTTCGTTTAGTAATTCTACAGGTTCTTTTAATACAGCAGTGGGTGCTATTAGTTTATTTAAGAATATTTCTGGAAGTCAAAATACTGCACTTGGCCAATTGGCTATGGCCCAAAATATAAGTGGTGGTCAAAATTCTGCCGTGGGTAGCGATGCACTTAGGTTTAATACAACAGGCAGTGCCAACGTTGCAATGGGTTTTACATCTTTATATTTTAATACAACTGGTTACTCCAATATTGCTGTGGGTACTGGTGCATTATTTAACACAGGTAATCGCAATAATCTAGTAGCAGTAGGCGATAGTAGTTTGTTTAATAATGGAGTGGGGGCAATTGCTCCTTTTCATGGTACGGGGAATATAGCAATTGGTTCTAAAGCCTTGTTTGCAAATACCACAGGTTATTTTAATACCGCTACTGGTACAAATGCATTAAGAAACAATACAACAGGGTTTCAAAATACAGCCACTGGTACAGGTTCTCTGGTAAACAATACAATAGGTTATGCAAACACAGCAATGGGCCTAAACGCCATGGCGGTTAATAATACAGGAAATGAAAATACTGCGGTAGGTAATTTTGCAATTGTAAATAATATTTCTGGTAATAAAAATACTGGAGTAGGTAATGCTGCTTTAGGTTCTAATACATCTGGCAACAACAATACTGCTGCAGGCATAAATGCTTTGTTTAGTAACACAACCGGTTATAGTAATGTGGCCATTGGTACCGATGCTTTAATGAAAAACCCCAATCTCAGTAACTTGGTAGCAATTGGCGATAGTGCATTATTCAACAATGGAACAGAACCAATTGTTCCTATTGCGGGAAGGTACAATACTGCGGTAGGTTCAAAAGCATTGTATGCAAATACATATGGTGCAGAAAATACAGCAACAGGTTTCAATAGTTTACGTTCAAACACAGGTGGCTTTTATAATACGGCAAACGGAATATTTACACTTGCATCTAACACCTTTGGCTCTTCTAATACGGCTAGTGGGTTTCTTGCACTTTATAATAATACTTTAGGCGATTCTAATACAGGTGCAGGAAGTAGCGCACTTTATAATAATACTTTAGGCAATAAAAATACTTCTCTAGGCCTCCGATCTCTATATAATAATACAACTGGTAATAATAATACCGCCATTGGATATGCTGCCGATGTTAGTAATGCTAACCTTGCCAATGCAACAGCCATTGGTTACAATGCAAAAGTTGCTACAAGCAATAGTTTGGTATTAGGTGGTACAGGTATAGATGCAGTAAATGTTGGTATTGGAATAACTACACCGGGCTTTCCTTTAAATTTTGCCACCACACTTGGTAATAAAATTTCTTTATATGGCACAAGTGGTAATCATTATGGTTTTGGTGTACAGAGTGGGTTATTACAGATGTATTCAGATGTTGCTGCATCTAACATAGTTTTTGGATATGGCCACAGTTACAATTTTACCGAACGAGCAAGAATTATAAATCAAGGTGAGTTTGGGATGTCTATAAAAGGAAGGTTACAATTAACCACCGGTACCCAATCTGCAGGGCACTGGCTTACCAATACAGCCAATACTGTAAATGCTGCATTTATAGGAATGGCGGCAGATGATAGGGTTGGTTTTTTTGGTGGTACAGGGGCGCAATGGGGTCTCACTATGAACACAACTTCTGGCAATGTGGGTATTGGCATTAATACAGCAAACCCTACACGGCCGCTCTCTTTTCCGGCAACCCTTGGCGAAAAAATATTACTTTATCCTGGCGGTGCAGGCGAAGTCGGCATTGGCGTTTATGGAAATGAATTGCGATTACATGCAGATAACCCAGGGGCAAAAGTAAGTTTTGGTACGCAGGATAATGCTGGAGTATTTACAGAAAATGCATTGGCACAAAGAAACGGAGTCTATGCTTTTTCAGTACTGGGTAGTTTGTGGGTGAATGGTACTACTTATGCAAGCGATGCAAGATTTAAACAAAACATAACTCCTATTACTTCAGCATTAGAAAAATTATTAAAAATAAATGGGGTTGAATATGAAATGAAAACGAAAGAATTTTCTAAAAATAATTTTACTGTAGGCAGGCAAATGGGTTTGCTGGCGCAGAATGTAGAGCAAGTAGTGCCAGTAGCAGTCAATGAAAAAGATGGATATAAGGGAGTAGATTATGCAAGGCTAGTGCCGTTGTTAATTGAAGCAATTAAAGAACAGGAAAAAAGAATAAAAGAATTGGAAAGAAAATTATCTGGCAATTAAAATTTAATGATGAAGAAAATAATTGGTGGTTTTGTTGTATTAATAATATGTATAAAAGTAAATGGACAAAACGTGGGTATTGGCACTACATTACCAGTAGCAAGGCTGCACGTAGCAGATAGCAGTGTATTGTTTTCTGCAACTGCAACCATTCCAAGTATGCCAGCTAACCCGCCGATAGAAGGCGGTGGGCGAAGATTTATGTGGTACGCAGATAAGGCGGCATTAAGAGCAGGAATTGCATTTGGAAACCAGTGGGATAAAGACAGCATCGGTATTTTATCAACAGCATTTGGCAACAGTACAAAAGCAAAAGGAGAATCTTCTTTTGCCAGCGGATGGGGCACTTCTGCTATCGGTAATTCATCCACTGCAATGGGACAAACATCTAATGCTGTAGGAGATTATTCCACCGCATTAGGATTGTCATCAAATGCAATTGGTGAATATTCGGTGGCCATTGGATCATTTACAAAAAGTGCTGGTAATAGCGCAACTGCCATCGGCTATAATACAAATGCTTCAGGGGTTAATGCTACTGCTATTGGTTATATTACAGAGGCAAGTGGTATTAATGCTACAGCATTGGGTAATCAAACAAAAGCATCCGCCTTCAGTGCTACTTCATTGGGGTTTTTTACACGAGCCCGGTCAAATTATTCTACCGTTATTGGATTGTACAATGATAGCAGCAACACCAATAGATTGTTTGAAGTAGGCAATGGAACGGCAGATAATGCCAGGACTAATGCCTTCACTATTTTGCAAAATGGAAGTACAGGTATTGGAACTATTAATCCGGCAGCAAGGTTTCATGTAGCTGATAGTAGCGTGGTGTTTACTGCTGCAACAACACTCCCTTCATCCCCAGGTAATACTCCTATAAATGGTGCAGGTAGTAGAATGATGTGGTACGCTGACAAAGCAGCTTTTCGTGTAGGTAATGTTGTAGGAAATGAATGGAACAAAGATAATATTGGGATATACTCTTTTGCTGCAGGTAGATCAACTATAGCAAGTGGTAATGCCGCACATTCAACTGGAACTAGTACCACAGCAAGTGGCGATTATTCTTTTACCTCCGGCAATGGAACCAATGCTACAGGTTTGGCATCTACGGCAATGGGGGTGAACAACAATGCTACAGGAACTGTTTCCACCGCAATGGGTGCAGATAATATTGCATCAGGATTCTATACAACTGTAATGGGTCGCTTTAATAAAGCAAAATCTATTTTTTCATTGGTGTCAGGTACTTACAATGATACTACCGGTACTAATAAATTGTTTGAAATTGGTAATGGTACAGCAGACAATGCCAGAAACAATGCGGTTACCATTTTATCAAATGGCAGTGCATTATTTACTGCACCAAACACGCTGCCTGCTTCACCTGCTAATACACCAGCAATAGGCGCAGGAAACAGAATGATGTGGTACGCAGATAAAGCATCTTTTCGTGCAGGCAATGTAATTAATGATAGCTGGGATAAAGATAAAACAGGAAACATCTCTTTTGCTGCGGGTAGCAATACACAAGCCAGTGGTATTACTTCTTCTGCATTTGGAAATTTTGCATTTGCCACAGGAGATATTTCTTTTGCAGCAGGTAACAGTGTTTTTGCAAAAGCAAAAATGGCAACAACTTTTGGAACCAATAATGACAACACAGATAATCCAAATCCTTCCACTGAGGCAGCATCTGATAGAATTTTTCAAATAGGTAATGGTGCATCCAACATTAGCCGAACCAATGCACTCACTATTTTAAGAAATGGAAATATAGGAATTGCAGGAGTTATAAATCCTGTAAAACCACTTTCATTTCCTCCATCTCTCGGAGAAAAAATATTGCTCTATCCTGGTGGCATAGGCGAAGTAGGCATTGGCGTTTATGGAAATGAGTTAAGGCTGCATGCAGATAACCCAGGTGCATCTGTATCATTTGGTACGCAGGATAATGCAGGTGCGTTTACACAAGCAGGCAGGTTTCAAATAAGTGGTGTGTATGGCTTGTTTGTAAATGGAAGCATTTGGGCAAACGGTACCACCTATGCAAGTGATGCACGTTTCAAACAAAATATTACAGCAATAACATCTCCACTTCAAAAATTATTAAAAATTGAGGGAGTAGAATACGAAATGAAAACTGAACTGTTTCAAAAAAATAATTTTATACCCGGCAGGCAAATGGGCCTACTGGCGCAGAATGTAGAGCAGGTGGTGCCGGAAGCAGTCAATGAGAAAGATGGATACAAAGGAGTGGATTATGCAAGGCTGGTGCCGTTACTTATTGAAGCAGTAAAAGAACAAAATAAAAAAATAGAATTACAACAAATAGAAATCGATAATCTTAAAAAACTATTACTAAATAAATAATCTATGAAACAAAAGTTGCTGTTATTTTTCTGCGTTCTGCTTTCGTCGGCCTTGCTATTTGGTCAGACAAAAAGTAAAACTATTGCCAAGCAAACCGTACCTGAATTAACCAAACTATTATCGGGTTGTGGCTTGCCCTACAAAATGGTGAACGATACCCTGGCAGCCATACCTTACGAAGGTGCAAATATTGCAGATTACAATGTAGTGATACAAAAAATAGGTGACTTATACATTGTTTACACCAACCTCACTGAAGCCTTGCCAGATAAAATAAACGAAACTAAATATAAGTTTTTGCTACAACAGAATGTGCATTACGATGTGGTAAAAATAGGTATGAGTGCAGATGATGGAGCGGTGTATCTGCGTGCCGATATGTATAGAGTAGCTACTACAACAGCTTTGTTGAAAAGAGTAATTACACAAGTGGCAAATGTTACAAATATTATTGGGGGAGTGTTGAAATAAATATTTGAAAATAAAAAGCAAAAAAATAAAAAAAAATTTACGAAGCAATAACGAAAACCTCTTTTAACAACAATATTTTTTTTCAATTAATTATAAAAACAGCAAATGCAAAAATTACTTTTTATTATTTTTATATCCTTTTTGAGTTATAAAACCCAAGCACAAGTTTTTCAAAAATCAGTGCCAACTACCAAACAAAATGCTACGCTCAAAACCATTCCACCAGCACCGGTTCCGCCTACAAATACGCCGCCTGCTTCTGCTAACATTCCGTATTATTTAAGTGCTGCAAGGGTAATACTTGTTACGGGTAATGATAATAAAGAACAACCTTCCAGAATAAATATTGGATTAAACAGAACAAGTGGTGGAGAATGGCCGTCTGACGATAATACCACAGCTTGCGGCTTGTATCAGCACAATTATGCAACAAATGAGTATAAAGTAAATTCCGTTACTGATATAGCATTAACAACTTCTTTTCAATTTCCAGGCTCAATGCCCGGCGGGTATGGAGAAGGCTGGCGTTACATAAACCTTTTGCTCAGCAATATTCAAACACATGGGCTTACATTATACGTAAGGTATGACCCCAACTTTATTCTTGATGCATGGAAACTGGAAAAAATAACTCTGGTAATGGAGTTTAAAGACATAAAAGGAAATCCACATCCTACACTTGGCAGCATCACAATTCCTTTTTTAAATTCATCGGCACTTTTAAACGATGGACGAAGAATACTGAAATTAGAAACCGATAAATTTTTAATGGTTAAATATTAGTATTAATCTTTTTAAAAAGTATACTTATCAAGATATTATTTTCCTACACATGTTGATAAATTTTTTATGAAAAAAATGATGTTTCTTTTTATTGGATGTGTTATTGTACAATTTTCATTTGCACAAAAAACAATTTTTGATGTAATAAGTTATATAGAACCTAAAGGTTGGAAAAAAGAAGTAGGGGAGACCATAACAAGTTACACCTATATAAAGGGTAATAACTGGTGTAGAATTAACATTGTAAAAAGCACCATCAGTAAAGGCAGCGTTGTGGCAGATTTTAATAGTGAATGGGAAGAAATGGTGGTAAAAAATTATAAGACTACAACTGCGCCTATACTAAACGATGTTGAAGAAGTAAATGGTTGGAAAATAAAAGCAGGCGGTTCTACATTTAAGTTTAACAACAGCGAAGCCATGGTTTTTCTTACAACTACTACGGGTTATAACCGCTGTGCAAGTATTGTAGCTACAACTAACACGAAAGCTTATTTAAAAGACATTGATGAATTGTTAGCTTCTGTCAGTCTGGAAAAACAGGAATCAAATTCACCACAAACAAATGTTTCACAAATTGCGAATTCAATACTTGGTACATGGTGTATTACTGCCAGTGATCAATCTAGTTTCAGAGTAAACAATGCTATTATGAGTACTATTTATAGACAATATACTTTTAAAGCAAATGGTATGTATGCTTGCCATATAAAAACTTTTGATCCATTAATGAGTTCTATTTTTTTGGGACGAGAAACTGGTACATACCAAATTAATAATAATACCCTAAACATTCAACCACAAAAATCTGTATTAGAAGAATGGAGCAAAAAAAACAATTCAGATGCATGGGGGAAATTATTAAAATCTCAAAAAATAACTCTTGAAAAAGTTACTTATCAGTTTGCCAAAATTTACATCCCTGAAAATAACGAATGGCAACTTATATTAAAAACCGGCAATGAAACCAAACGAGATGGTCCATTTAATAATTATGAGCGTAATGCATGGATCTACATTTTAGCTTCGCCCGCCCGCCCCATCTTAATATTACCAGGTGAATAAATCAAGCAAAAAAATATTTTCTCTTTTTTGAATTTTTAAAACATGTTTATGAAATTTTTTGGCATATTACTTTTATTTTTTCCATTCACACTCCTCAGCCAGTCGCCGCCAACTGCATTTCTTGATGGAAAATTTATTGCACCCGCAGGTGTAAAAGTTGTTATAACAAAAGATGGTGTAGATGATTTGGTGCTTGAAGCTACCGTAAATGGAAAGCAACTATACACTGTAAATAATTTTAAATTTCCAAAAGCTTATCCGTTTGGTAAGCCTTATACTTTAACGATAAAAACAATGCCACAAGGCATTACATGTCGCATTGAAAAAGGAATGAGGGGCACGGTAGGATTATCGCCGGGTTTTATAAGAGTAGGTGCAGACTATACTTATGAGCACATCAGTAGAAGTACTGATAACAAAACGATGGCAACTTTTTATGAAAGTCAATCGCCGGTAGTTGGAGGAGATTTTGCAGAAGAAGGTCGTTATGTAGCTTTCGTATCAAATGCAGTAAATGTAGAAAAGAGCACAGGAAAATTTCGTCAAATTTTTTGGCGTGATCGTAAAAAAGGCATTACAAAAATGGTAAGCCGTTTATCAAATGGCGAAGATGGCAATGGAGATAGCTTTTCGCCGGTTATTACTGGCAATGGACAGATGGTAGCATTTGAATCGCATGCAAGCAATCTTGTAGCTGCTGATGATAATAAATTAAGAGATGTGTTCTTATGGAATGCATCTACCAACAATATTGTACTTGTTAGCAAAAATGGAAATGCCGCAAACGGAGAGAGTTTTGAACCAAGCATTTCTTATGATGGAAACCAAATTGCATTTTCATCTGGCGCAAGTAATTTAAGCAACGGTGTAAGTGACAATGCAATGATCAATGTTTATTTAAAAGATATTTCTTCTGGAAGTATAAAGCTTTTAACGGCAGATCCTGCAACGGGTAAAGCAGTTGGTGGCTCTAGTCCTTCCATATCTCATGATGGTTCTCGTGTGGCATTTTGTTCTTTTTCTTCAAAGCTGGTAGCAAATGATTTGAATGGGCTATGGGATATTTTTGTGTATGACGAGGAAGCTGAAACCATCAAGCGAATTAGCATGGGAGTTGGTGGCAGCGAACGTAACCAAGGTACTGAAAGTGCTAGTAGAGTTGTAGCGCCAAGTATTTCTGGCAATGGCTCGTATGTAGCATATGCCACTACCGCCTCAAATGTGGTGAGTGATGATAATAACGATAAGCAAGATGTGTTTGTAACAAGTGTTGATAATCTCACTACCATAAGAGCAAGCACTAACAATAAATCGGAACAATCTAATGGCGACAGTCCAATAACACAAGGAGAAAAAATTGCCATTTCAAAAGATGGAAGTATGGTAGCTTTTACTACTAAAGCTACAAACCTTGGCGTGCAGGCCGGTAACATTTTGTTGCGCAATATTGTTAGCAAAGAAACCTTTCCAATAACCAATGAAAACGGTTTATCAGTAAGCCGTCCGGCCATTTCACAGTTTGGAGGTTATGTGATTTTTGGCGCAGGCGCCCGTTTAGATGGGCGTTTTCCTTCATCGGGTTTATTTGCAAAATTTACTGCGCTCACCCGTTGCTTAGCATGTAATGAATAAATTATTTTATTACAATTAAAATAGTACAATTAAGATTTCATAAAATAAAAATCCATGTTTTAGAGGATAAAATTATTTACCCAACAATAATATTTTTATACCAAATAATATTATGAAACAAACAATACTGGTTTTATCTTTTTGTTTTTTAGAAATGTTTGCGTTTGCCCAAAAAGAAACGTACGATTATGCAACATACACCGCACCCCAAGGTTGGAAAAAAGCAAAAACTGCAAATGCAATGCAGTTTACAAAAGAAGATGCAACAACCGGTAGTTATTGTGCTATCACATTATTTAAAGCTTTGCCTGCTACCGCAGATGCAAAAGAAAATTTCAATTTAGCATGGACCTCGGTAATAAAACAAATGGTGACCGTTTCAACTGAGCCCGAAATGGAAACCGGAGAAACAGAAAATGGCTGGCAAACATTAAGTGGGTATGCGCCTTTTGAAAAAGATGAAAATAAAGGCATAGTTATTTTAGTAACTGCAACAAGTGCTAACAAAATGATGAACATGATGGTGCTTACTAATACAGATGTATATGAAAAAGATATGACTGCGTTTATAGAATCTATCAGTTTGCAAAAACTAGCTGTAGAAAAAACTAAGAACATTGTTGTAAAAGAAATAATTGAACCCCAAAACAAACAATCTGTAAAAAACAACGGGTTTACATTTACTACAACCAATTTTGATGATGGATGGAATAGTACTGTAATGGAAGATTGGGTGGAGGTTGCAAAAGGAAATACAAAAGTTTTAATTCACTATCCAAACAAAGCAGTGGATGGATATAGCTCCGATTTAATGGCAGGTTTAAAATATGCCTGGGATGTTTTAATAGCACCCAAATATAGCAGTGCAACTAATATGGAATTTAAGCCTCTGTATAGTTGGCAATCTATTGAATTTGCAGAGGCAAGTATGGTAGAGAAAGCCACCGGCAAAACGGTATATGTTGTATTTTTTAAAAAGCATTTTAACAGTGGTGCAGGAAAATATATTGAGTTTATTTCACCAGATAAAAATGCTTTTGAACAAGAATTTGGTGCCTATACCAAAGAAGCATTAGCAGCCGGTTGGAATAAAATGGCCAACATGGCTACCTACAACAAATTTGCAGTATCTGCCGCTGATCTTAATGGAAAATGGACAAGCAATTTTAGTGGAATGACACAGTACGTAAATGCTTACACCGGTGCCGATGCAGGTGCCAACACACATGCATCCAACGAAAGTTTTGAGTTTGGTGCAGGCAATAGTTACAAGTGGGATCTTGGTGTGGCAAGTGGTTTTGTAGGCAACATAAAATTTCAAAGTGTAAAAGCTGTTGGCAAATTTACCATGCTGAATAACTGGCAGGTAAAATTTAGCGACATAGAGGGCAAGCCCAAAACATATAATGTGCAGTTTGTTTGTATTAAAGGCGCAAGGGTTTTATGGATAGGCGAAACAGGATTTGGAAAAAAAGAGTAATTGGGTTTTTTATTAAAAAATATCACAACATTCAATCTTAACAAAAAAATTATTATCAAATTAAAACATAATGAAAAAAATAATTATCCTTTTTATGGTTGTATTTTTTACTGCCGTAAATGCCAACGCACAACTTTTAAATAAGTTAAAAGACAAAGCTGCAAAAGCGTTGGAATCTAAAAAGAAAACGGAAACAACTCCTACATCATCGGAGGAAAAACAGGAAGGAACAAATGAGCCACAGTCATCTTCAAATAAAACAAAAACCAAATGGCAACCAACGGCAGATTGTAGCAGGTTGTTTCAATTAGAAAAAGATGAAACATTTTTATACGATGAAACCAAAGTGGTAGCCGTTAATGGTAAAGTGATGACCTATTTTGTAATTACAAATAAAAAGTACGAATATTTTTTAATTGAAGATGGTAAACGTACTGGTCCATTTAAAGAAGCGCCATTAAAACAAATGAATATTGTTTCTGATAAAAAAAACAGCGATGAAGATGATGGAAGTAGTGAAGATGAGGAGAAGATTGAAATTGGCGGCGACAAGAAAGACCCTGTAGCACAGCAATACAGTAAAACCATTGCCAATAAATTATACATTGTTTTTAATGGTAAAAATTTTGGACCTTACGATTTTGTGGGTAAAATGAAAGTGAGTTTTGATAAGAAAAAATTTTGGGCAGCAGTAGTAATCGGCGGCGCATCAGCCATGACGGCAAAAATGGGAATGGGTAATTCTTACCTGGTAAATGAGGCTGGCGTAAAACAAAAAGGGGGAGATCAAAATAGTTTTGCAATGAAGATGATGACGAGCCAAAACTTTTCTGCGGCAGCATTAAGCATTATGGATAATGCAGGCCAAAAAGTAATGACCATCTCCTCTACCGGTAAACAGCAGGAAGGAAATATTGCAGATTTATATTCAGGTGGCAAAGCAATAATGATGGTTGCAGATAATGGCGATATTATTTCGGTGCCGGCTCAAAGCCCCACGCAGCTTATGGTGAATGGTAATGAAGCTGCAGCTTTTAAAGTACCCCTTGTAAATATGAGCCGCCTTTTTTTAATGAACGATTATAAAAAATCTGTGTACTACAGCAAAGGGAAATTGTATAGGGGAGATGGCAGCGAAGAAAGTTTAACAGGTGTAACCTTTCCAAAATTTACTATGATAAACAATCAACCCATCATTTGTTATTATAAAATACATGAAACAGAAACAGGAGACAAAGATGTTTATTTATGTAAAAAAACATTATAAGGCCGCTTTCTTTTTATTGAGTGTTATTGGATTGTACTTCTTATTTGTTTTTGCAAAACAACAATACCACGCTGCAGATTTTGATAAAACCTTTGGCAGCAAAGCAATAGAGGCAGATAAAAAATTGAAAATATTGCAAGAACAATTTAAAGAATGTGCGCTGTTTTGCCGTGAAGAACCCGTGTTTTTACAAAGCATTGTTTTTCCGGAAGTGATGCGCTTTAACCAATTAAAAGATGATATAGAAACGGAAAGCTTGCGCACATTGTATGTGCAGTTTGGAGAAGAGTATGCTAATTTTTCCATCGGCTTATTTCAAATGAAACCAAGCTTTGCTGCAGAAGTAGAAGAAAAAGTAAAACAGCTTTTGCCAGATAGCACTTATAAAGAATTACAACTTGCTTACACAAACAAATATGCCGAAAGTATAAGAGCAGAAAGAATAGAAAGGCTGGAAGATGACAACTGGCAATTGGTTTATTTAACTGCATTTGTATTGACATGTAAGGAAACATATAAAGACAAAAAATTTACCAACAACATTGAAAGGCTACAATATTATTCCACCGTATACAATGCGGGTTTTAATAAACCAGACGAATACATTTCTAAAAAAATAAAGCAAGAAAATTTTTACCTCCACCAACAAATGCCCGGTAAAAAATTTAAGTATGCTGCAATTGCAACATGGTTTTTTACAAAGGAATAAAATTTGTATAGTTAAAATTATTTGCAGAAAAATCTTAGTCTGCTCAAGATTTATTATATATTTTCTTAATAAATTAAACCGCAAATTTTACTGCAATTCATTTATAATTTGGCATTTAAATAGTTTACATTTGGGTACGATTTATTGTTATCATGCCTAAAAGAGAAGAATTAAACTTTCATGCCATAGCCGAGCTTCAGCAAAGAATTGCTGTGTATGAAGATGCTGTTGCCTATAAAAAATTATTCTTTTATTTTTTCTTACCACTAAAAAGCTTTTCCTTTTCCATAGTAAAATCTAAAGAATATGCCGAAGAAATTGTATCGGATGTATTTGTAGAATTATGGGCAAAAAGAAAACAACTGATGGAAATTGAAGATTTGAAGATGTACATTTATATAAGTGTAAGAAACGGTTCCTTAAGAAAATTTCAACAGGTACAAAAAAAGAGAATTCTTTCCCTCGATGAGCTTTCAGTAGAAATGGTAAGCGTGGAGGCAAATGCAGAAACTTCTATGATTAGCGCTGAGCAGGTAAAGAAAATTGAAAATGCAATAGACCAGTTACCGCCTCAATGTAAAATAATATTTAAACTGGCAAAAGAAGACAAGCTTAAGTACAAAGAAATAGCACAGCTACTTGCCATCAGTGTAAAAACGATAGACAACCAACTATCCACTGCCCTAAAAAAAATAGCTTCTGTTTTAAATACTTCTTTAAAAAAACCTTCTTCAAAATAATTTTTATAATCCATAGGGGATTTGTTTTCTTTTTGTATCTATCATTTTAATACCCATTGTAATATTAGAGATTTTGTAAAATGTACTTAGTCATTTTGTCTAAAACATTTTAGTTAAGTGTTTTTGATAAGTGTCAAATAATATTTAGCGTCTAATTTATTAATGGTATTGTACAAATTATGCATAGAGATAGAATTTGGACCTTAATGTCCCGCAAATTATCTGGAGAAGCTACTGTTACCGAACTGTCGGAGTTAGATGAATTGCTAAGAATTCATAGGGACATAGATATACCAACACAATTTGTAGAAGAATTTTGGAACATATCTACAGAAAACGATGACGAAGATTTTTTAGAAGCTACTTTTCATTTACATGCCGATATATTAGAAAAAAAAGGATTTCAATTAAACAGTACCCATACCGAAACTGGATCTCTCTCCCTTGAAAAACCTAAATATATCTCTAAGAAAAGGCGGCTGTTTATTTTAACAGCCTCCTCTATTTTTTTAATGGCTGTTTTACTGGCCAGTATTTATTTTACTAGTAAAAGCAATAATTCTATTCCAAATAAAATTGCAAAAAGTGAAGTAAGTACCAAAAAAGGCTCTCGTACAAAAGTGCAATTACCTGATGGTACCAATGTATGGTTAAACAGCAGCAGCAAGCTTACTTACGACAATCAAAATTTTGGAAATGTAATTAGAGAAGTTACGTTAAGCGGTGAAGCATATTTTGATGTGGTAAAAAATAAATCAAAACCCTTTATTATTCATACTGCCAAAATGGATATAAAAGTATTGGGTACCGTGTTTAACGTAAAATGCTACCCTGGTGAAAAAACTACTGAAACCAGTTTGATACATGGGAGCGTAGAGGTTTCGGTAAAAGACCGAGAAGAAAAAATAACGATGAAACCTAATGAAAAACTGATTCTTATAAATAATGAAAAAATAGCGGCTGAAAATAATCCTGAAACAGCTGCAAAAAATAGTACTAAAATCAATCAACCAATTATTGAACTCAGCCATTTAACGCTTTACCCTTCCAACAATGAAGTTGTAGAAACTGGGTGGGTGCAAAATAAACTGGTGTTTACAAATGAGTCTTTAGAAGATGTGGCATCAAAAATGCAGCGTTGGTATAGTGTAACCATTGTTATAAAAAACGAGCAATTAAAACAGGAATTACTAACTGGCATTTTTGAAAAAGAAACCATACAGCAGGCGCTAAAAGCATTACAATATACTACTAGGTTTAATTATAAAACAACAAACGATACCATTACTATTTCAAAATAAAACTAATACATGAAACAAAAAAAATTTACAAACAGTTCATAAATTAAATACGGGAAATGTTTTACCATTCCCCGCTGTAGTAAAGCAAAACAGGCGTTGATAGTAGGCCGACTAAAACTTATATCAACACCAAACATCACTACTAAAATATAAATATATGAAAAAAAGTATAACGATTGCTAGGGCACTACACGCCCTAAAAAAGCCATTAATAATTATGAAACTATCAATGATTCTAATTGTTTTTTGCAGCTTCCACTCTTTTGCCGGTGCCAGCGCACAAACCATCACCCTCCAAGCAGATAATAAAGAAATTGTAAAAGTACTTGCCGCTATTGAAAAGCAAGGCGATTTTCGTTTTGTGTACAACAGTGGTTTAAAAGAACTGAAACAAAAAGTTTCTGTTTCTTTTAATAAAGCAGTTATTAAAGATGTGCTTCAACAACTATTTACAGGCACCAATCTTAGTTATGTAGAACTGGAAAATAACCTGGTTGCCATTCGCTCAAACGGTAGTACTATAATAGATATTACCGTTTCTGGAAAAATTACAAATACGAATGGCGAACCTATACCGGGCGTTTCTGTAAGAATAAAAGGATCTACAACCGGTACTTCCAGTTCCAACGATGGTTCTTATACCATCACTGTGCCCGACGGTGCTACCTTACAATTTTCGTCTGTAGGCTACGAAAATGAAGAAGTGGTTGTAGGCACACGTACCAATATCGATGTGGTGTTAAGGAGCGCAACAAAATTAATTGAAGAAGTAGTGGTGGTGGGATATGGTACTAGCAGGCGGAAAGATTTAACTGGCGCAGTAGCTTCCATTACCGGTGCAGAACTTGCTAAACAACCTGTGCTTACTGCTACACAAGCAGTTCAAGGAAAAGTAGCCGGAGTGCAAGTCACCAGCAGTGGCGACCCCAATGCTTTACCAATTATTCGCATAAGAGGTACTGGTACAATGCTCGGTGGCGCCAATCCATTATATGTAGTAGATGGTATAATTAATGATGATATTAGAAATATTAATTCATCAGATATTTTAAGTTTTGATGTGTTAAAGGATGCATCTGCCACGGCTATTTATGGTATGCGAGCTGCAAATGGTGTTATACTTATTACTACCAAAAAAGGCAGACCTGGTAAAATGATTGTAAACTACGATGCTACAGTTGGTATTAAAGAAGCCAGCAGACTTGTAAACATGGCTGGTGCTAATCAATATGCTGGATATGTAAATGAAGCAAGTGTATACTATGGTAGTGGAGATAGTGTAGTAAAGCAAGCAACTTTGTTAAGTGGGGGAAATACTGATTGGTATGATGAAGTATTGAAGAAAGGGTTTTTTCAAAATCATAATATCTCTTTATCTGGCGGCAGCGAGAAAATAAATTATTTTTTTAGTGCAGGATATTTAGGAGATGAAGGAATAATAAGAACAAATAAATTTGAAAGATTTACATTAAGAAATAACAACGATTATAAAATTTCAAATAAGTTTAAAATATCAACCTTGCTTTCTTACAGTAAGCAAAATGTTCGCAATGTTGATCTGGGTGTTTTTAATGTAGCATATCGTGCAGCACCTTATGTTATAGCCAAGCAAAATGGGTTATATGGAAATACATCGTTGTCAAACAATGTTGGTAATCCATTATTAGATCAAGATAAAAACGATAATACAGGAAGAGGAGATCGTTTTCAAGGAAATATAGTGGGCGAATTAAAACCACTCACTTGGTTAACACTTCGGACAAGTTTTGGAGTTGATAAAAACAATTTTAGAAGTGTAAGTTATGCCTACAAATATGCTAATGTAGGACCAAACAATGTTTTTTTAACAGCAGGTAGTAATCAGGTAAGAAATATCAGTAGTTTATCTATTGGTGAAAGCCAAGGCAACCGTTGGGTTTGGGATAATACTGCAACACTTGCAAAAAAATTTGGAGATCATAATTTTAATTTGTTGATAGGAACTACCGCGGAGGAAATAAAAGTAAATGGCCTTGGAGGTAGAAGATTGGATGTGCCTGAAGACAAAAATCAATGGTTTTTAAACGCAGGTTCTACTGTAGGGGCAACCAACTTTAATGATGGCGATAAATCTACACGCAGCTCATACCTTTCTAGATTAAATTATAATTTCAAAGACAAATATTTTTTAACGGCTACAGGTAGATATGACGGCACTTCCCGTTTTTCAAAAGATAACAGGTGGGGATTTTTCCCGTCAGTTGGTGCCGGATGGGTTATAAGCAGTGAAGATTTTATGCAGAACCAAAAAATATTTGACAACCTAAAAATTAGAGCTAGTTATGGTAAAGTAGGTAATGATGGAATACCAAGCAATGCATTTATTGCATTAGCCACACCGAACTTGCCTTATTTATTTAATGGTGCAGAAGTATTAAACTTTAGGTTAGAACAATTAGCTGATCAAAATATTAAATGGGAAATTACAAGTGAGGTAAATGTTGGATTAGATTTTACTTTACTTAAGAACAAATTATCTGGTACTTTAGATTTGTATGATAGAAAAACAGAGGATGCCTTGGTAAGGATAAAAATACCTGGTATTTTAGGTGATCCAGATAATGAGTACATCACAAATGCTGCAGCATTTTCTAATAAAGGAGTAGAGTTAGGATTAAATTGGGCAACAGTTATTAATCAACGTTGGAAATATAATATTGGCGGAAATATAGCTTTTAACAGAAACAAAATTGAAAACCTAAATGGCGGACAAGCAATACCAGATGGTGGTGTAGGGGGCCAAGGTACCACTACCTTATCAGATAATGGGCAGCCAATAGGTAGTTTCTTTTTGTGGGAAGTGGATGGCATTTTTCAAAATGCAGCTGAAATTGCAGGCTCTTCGCAAATAGGGGCAAAGCCAGGAGATTTAAGATATAGAGATGTAAATGGAGATAAAAAAATTGATGCATTAGATAGAGTTTATCAAGGCTCATACCAGCCCAAACTTACCTATGGAATAAATGGAAGTGTTGGCTTTGATAATTTTGATTTGAGTGTTGGTGGTTATGGTACTGCAGGCGGAAAAATTTATAATGGTAAAAAAGCTGCCCGTGGTGATTTTAGAGATAATATAGAAACTAAAATAGCACAAAACAGATGGACTCCTAATAACACCAACACTAATATTCCTAGAGCAAATTTAAATGAACTTCCTGCATCTACTTATTTCTTAGAGAAAGGAGACTTTTTTAGAATTAATAATTTGACGATTGGATATACTTTGCCTATAAAAACTTTGGCTACAATAAAAATGCAAAGTCTTAGAGTGTATGCAACAGTACAAAATTTAGCAACATTTACAAACTATAGTGGTTTTACCCCTGAGCTTACACCTACTGGAGATAGAAGCAGTACACTGGCCGGCGGTATTGAGTCATCAATTTATCCTACCACTCGCACTTTTGCTTTTGGTGTAAATGTGGGTTTTTAAATTATTCACTTTCAAAACTTAACAATGAAAAATAAATATATAGTTTTTTCACTCATCTTTTCTACTGCATTTATTACGAGCAGTTGTAAGAAAGATTTTTTAGATGTAGTACCACAAGGTCAAACAACCGAAGTATTGGCACTTACAGATCCTGATGCTGCAGCCAAATTAGTAGGAGGTATCTATAATACTTTATACTTAGGTGGTTTTGGTAAAACTACGGTGGGTTTTTTATGGGTACTTTCAAACGATGTAGCAAGCGATGATGCCGATAAAGGCAGTACACCAGGCGATTTTTCACAAGCAGGTGAAATTGATAATTTTACGCATACTCCTAACAATTTCATATTTGATAATATATGGAGTGGTTATTATAGCGGAATTGTGGCGGCAAATAAAGCAATTGATGTGTTAGGGAAAAGTACAATTGATGCACCCACAAAAAATAGATTATTAGGGGAAGCTAGATTTCTTAGAGGCTTGTATTACTTTAATCTTGTTCGTTTTTTTGGTGGTGTTCCAAAAATAATTTCTGTGCCATTGCCAAGTGAAGGTAATAGTGATGCATTAAATACTAGAGCTACAGCTACTGAAATTTATAATGTGGTAATAGATGATTTACAATTTGCAGTTGATAATCTACCATTAAAAGGAGATGCAGCTACGCAAACTGGAAGAGCAAACAAAGGTGTTGCACAATCTTTTTTAGCCAAAGTTTATTTGTATAGACAAAATTGGCAAAAAGTTTTTGACCTTACCAATGCAATAATTACCTCTAACCAGTATGCACTTGTAAATGATTATAATTTAATATTTAGAGAAAAATCCGTGGGCGGTCAGGGTGGAAACAATAATACCGAATCAATGTTTGAAGTACAAACTGGAGTGAACGTAGCTGCAAATGCTGTAAGCCCTCTTTTTAGTAATGGGCAAGGGCCAAGAGGTAGAGGAGGTTGGAACGATTTAGGGTTTGGTTTTAATACACCTACATCCAATTTAGTAAGCGCTTATGAAGCAGGGGATACCAGAAGAAATGCAACGATCATCTTTATAAATCCTACGGTTGCAGGAAATAGTACTGGTACCGTTTTATGGGATGGGTTCCGTATCCCTTCAAAAGATTCTGTCGAAAATGATAGGTATAATTATAAGGCATATCATAGCAATACTGCTGAATCTCCACAGTTAGATGCTAACAAGGATACCAAACCAAAAAACATTCGGTTGATGCGTTATGCCGAAGTATTATTGATGTATGCTGAAGCCTGTGCGATGCTGGGTAATGCTGATGGTACGGTAAAACTAAACCAGGTAAGAAGCCGTGCAAATTTGCCCGCTACTACATTAAGCCAAGCAAATGTTTGGAAAGAAAGAAGAACAGAATTGGCCATGGAGCAAGATCGTTTTTTAGACCTTGTACGCCAAGGCAGAGCAGGCATAGTATTGCGTGCACATGGAAAACCATTTGTAGATGGCAAGCATGAACTTTTTCCAATACCGCAAGCACAAAGAGATTTAAGCGGTAACAGGCTTACACAAAATCCAAATTATTAAACAACTTAATTAATCAAAATGAAAAATATATTCAACATAAAATCAGCGATATTATTTGCTACAATTATTGCAGCTGGAAGTTGTACCAAAGTAGAAAGAGATGATGATTTTACAAAAGGAGATCCACCACCGGTAGCAGGGGGGTTTACGAATTCTTCTGAAGTATCACCTTCAAGTCTTGTAGCTCATTTCCCATTTGAAGGTAATATTTCTGATGCTAAAAATAATGTAACAGGTGGTGTTTTAAATGGGATAACAGGTTTTACCCAAGGCAAGAAGGGGCTAGCATATAAAGGCTCTTCCAACGGATTTATTAATTATGCAAACCCAGGAGCCCTTGCCAATCTCACTAGTTTTACAATTAGTATGTGGATTAATACATCAAGACATGATGGGGGTGCAATGGGTATTTTCGCTCTTGCCAAACAAGATGGATCATTTTGGGGAAATTTCTTCTTATTTGTTGAAGGACAAAATCCTGCAACCCCTGAAGAAATGTTTATGAAACTTCATTTTGAAAAAAATAATGCTCCATTTGTAGAACATTGGATTGAACCAAATGGTGCATTTAGACCTGCTGATATGTATGGTGCATGGAGGCATCTAGCTTGGACTTATGATGAAACCACTTCTAAAGTGGGTTGGTACATAAATGGTCAAAAAAAGTTGTTGCCGCCCGGGGCAGATACAAGAGTAGCAGATGGAACAGGCACGCCATTGGGAGCTTTGAATTTTAAAAATCCAACCAAATTTATAATTGGTGGATTTCAGAATAATGCAGGTGCACCCTTTAATACCCCCGAACCATGGATGTTAAATTACACAGGGATGCTCGACGAATTTAGAATTTATAATAAAGCACTTACAGAAATTGAAATCAGTGCCATCCAAGTACTAGAAGGCCAAGGTAGATAATAAGTTGCACTTTGGAATTTGTCTTACAAAGGGAGGATACTATAATCATAATTTTATGAAATGTATCCTCCCTTTTTTTAAATTTTAATCAGAGTTTTATGACTAATAAATTTACGGCGTTTTTTTTCATGAGCATTTGTCTGCTTGTTGGTTGCAAAAAATCAACCAACGAAAATAATACCATGCCTAATGTAAACGAAAGTTTTTCGATAAATAATACAACTGTAAATAACAGCATTGCTAATGGTTTATTATATCAGGTTAATTTTACTCCTTCTATAAAAATTACTTTTACGGCACCAGTAAAAACTGCTTCCGTATCAACCTCTATCACATTGAGAAATGGTACTTCTAATGTAGCGGTAAATACATTGTTTGAAAATGGTAACAAAGACATTATAATACAACCATTAGCACCATTAAGCGCACTTACAAAATATACACTTACTGTAAATAACAATCTAGTATCAGCGCTAAACACCGTACTGGGTGCTGGTACTACCTTAAACTTTATTACTACTATAGATTCTACAGATAAGTTTCCCATAATAACGGACAATGCTTTGCTGGATAAAGTGCAGCAACAAACATTCAAATATTTTTGGGATTTTGGCCACCCGGTTTCTGGTATGGCCAGAGAAAGAAATACCAGCGATGAAATTGTAACAACAGGTGGCACCGGTTTTGGTGTAATGGCCATTGTAACTGCCACTAGCAGAGGGTTCATAACAAGAGCAGACGCAGCAACAAGAGTTTTAAAAATCAGTAATTTTTTATTAAATAATTGTACACGATATCATGGAGCGTTTGCGCATTGGATAAACGGTGCTACCGGTGTTACTATTCCTTTTAGTGTAAATGATAATGGCGGAGATTTAGTAGAAACATCTTTGTTGTTGCAAGGCTTAATTACTGCCCGTCAATATTTTTCTTCAGCAGATGCTACAGAAACAGACTTAAGAAATAAAATAAATATTATTTATAATGGAGTAGAATGGAACTGGTATAGACAAAACAACCAAAATGTTTTGTACTGGCATTGGAGTCTTGACAAAGGATGGCTTATTAACCAACAAATTAGTGGTTGGAATGAAGCGCTTATTGTATATACCCTTGCAGCATCTGCGCCTTCCGCAGCAAATAGAATACCACCCATAGTTTATACAAACGGCTGGGCTCGTAATGGTGCCATGGTTAATAATAATACTTATTTCGGTTTTCAATTACCACTTGGTCCGGCGTTGGGAGGGCCATTATTTTTATCTCAATGTTCTTTTCTAGGCATTAATCCTAATGGTTTAAATGATGCTTATGCAGATTATAAAAAACAGGTAACTAACCATACAAAAATAAATTACGAATACTGCAGAGCAAACCCAAAAGGATGGAATGGATACAGTAATCTTTGTTGGGGACTTACAGCCAGCGATGTACCAAATGGATATAATGCAAATGAACCAGGAAATAACGACATTGGAGTAATTTCTCCAACTGCAGCTATATCATCTATGCCATTTACGCCAACAGAATCTATCAATGCTTTAAAGTTTTTTTATTATAAACTTGGCGATAAAGTTTGGGGTCAATACGGCTTTTACGATGCTTTTAAATTGAGTGATCCTTGGTTTGCAAGTTCTAACTTAGCAATAGACCAAGGTCCAATAATTATTATGATTGAAAACTACCGCACCGGCTTATTATGGAATTTATTTACAAGCGCACCAGAAGTAAAAGCAGGAATGTTGTCGTTAGGTTTTAGTGCACCGTATTTGTAAGAATGTATTTGTAATTAATATATTTTTTAAACCAGTAATAAAAATGTGCAATAATTTAAGTATTCAATTGAAATAAATGACAAAAAAAATTCTTCTTATAACATTATTTTTTTCATGCAGCCATTTGTTGTTTGCTCAAAAAGCAAACACAAAACCTATTGTTTTCAATCCACAAAACCGCCCTAAAAATCTCTCCGATACCGCACTCTTAGAACTCGTACAAAAACAAACCTTCCGATATTTTTGGGATTTTGCACATCCAATTAGTGGCCTCAGCAGAGAACGAAGCAACAATACTTTTGGGTATGGCGATGAAGTGGTAACAAGCGGTGGTACCGGCTTTGGCGTAATGAGTGTAATTGTAGCGACCGATAGAAAATGGATTACCAGAGATACTGCTGCAAAGTTTTTATTGAAGATGGTAAAATTTTTAAGCAAGGCAGATGCATACCATGGTGTGTTTCCGCATTGGTTAAATGGCGCAACCGGCAAAACGATTCCATTTAGCAGAAAAGATGACGGGGCAGATTTAGTAGAAACATCTTATTTATTACAGGGACTTTTGTGCGCCCGCCAATATTTTGATGGCAATAATAATATAGAAGGCGAACTGCGTAACCGCATAAATGGATTATGGAATGATGTGGAGTGGAACTGGTTTACAAAAGGAGGAGAAGATGTGTTGTACTGGCATTGGAGTCCCAACAATGGATGGGCAATGAATTTTCCTGTACGTGGTTTTAATGAATGTTTAATTATGTATGTATTAGCCGCCAGTGGCGAAAATTACCCCGTACCTGCAAGCGTATATCATAAGGGTTGGGCACAAAGTAATTTCTTTAAAAACGGTAAAACTTTTTATGGCCATGTATTGCCGTTGGGTTTCGATTATGGCGGGCCATTGTTCTTTTCACACTATTCATTTTTAGGTTTAAACCCCACAAACTTAAAAGACAACTACGCAGATTATTGGCTGCAAAATAAAAACCATACACTCATTAACCATGATTATTGTGTAGCTAATCCAAAAAATTTTAAAGGCTACGGTGCAGACTGTTGGGGGCTTACAGCAGGGGATACTTACAATGGTTACGATGCATACTCGCCCGAAAATGACGGCGGCACTATTGCACCAACTGCTGCATTATCTGCATTTCCTTACACGCCTGAATATTCAATGAAAGCATTAAAACATTTTTACTACGATCTTGGCGATAAAATTTGGAGTGAGTATGGTTTTGTAGATGGCTTTAACAAAACAAAAAACTGGTATGCAAAAAGTCATTTAGCCATAGATCAAGGTCCGATTATTGTGATGATAGAAAACTATAGAACTGGTTTGTTATGGAAATTATTTATGAGTTGCGATGAAGTGAAGAAAGGGTTGAAGAAGCTGGACTTTAAAATGTGAATGGTGAATGGTGAGTTGTGAAAAGTCTAAAATACTTTAGTGTTCATAACTCTGTCAGCGTTTGCAAACTCTAATGGCGGTTTGTAATAAAGATGTGAATGGTGAGGTGTGAATAGTCTAAAATATTATAGCGTTTATAACCCCGTAAGCGGTTGCAAACCCTGACGGCGGTTAATAAAAAAATACCTATTCAATGTTTCTGTAAATATGTTGTAAAAAATTTGCGAAGCAATAACAAACCCCGTCTTAAAAAATATTAATATTAAAACGACTTCCCAACTTACCGGCAAAAAAATAAAAATGAAATCAATCGTAATATCTTTCCTACTAATAATTTTTTCCTCACCTCTTTTCTCTAAGGACAAATCATTGTTTGAAAAAAAACTTTTCATTAAAAACAATGACACCCTTCCATACAGAATATTATTGCCATTAAATTACGACCCATCAAAAAAATATCCGCTCATTTTATTTTTACACGGTTCAGGCGAAAGAGGCAATGATAATGAGGCACAATTAATACATGGAGCCTCGTTATTTTTACGTGACAGTATCCGTAAAAACTATCCAGCAATTGTTGTGTTTCCACAATGCCCCACAAACAGTTACTGGAGCAACGTTAACATCGTAAATGATAGCATCAAACAAACAAGAATTTTTAATTTTGCAGCATCGGGAAAGCCAACTACCGCAATGCATTTATTATTAAAATTAGTAAGCACCTTACAAAAAAAATATCCGCTACAAAAGAGTCAATTTTATATTGCCGGTTTATCAATGGGCGGTATGGGTACGTTTGAAATTGTGCGTCGTAAACAAAATATATTTGCAGCCGCTATGCCAATATGTGGTGGAGCAAATACTGCTATAGCAGCTAAATTAACTAAAACAAATTGGTGGCTTTTTCATGGCGAAAAAGATAATGTAGTAAACGTGCAATATTCAAAAGATATGGCAAGCGCTATTAAAAATGCAGGTGGCTCTGTAAAATTAACTGTCTATCCGGAAGCCAACCATAATAGTTGGGACAGCGCCTTTGCTGAAGATGATTTCATGAGTTGGATGTTTTCTAATCATAAATAAGAAGAAGTATGTTTTCTAAATTTTTCATATTTGTTATATTATTTTTCACCGTTGGTTTATCTTCTGCGCAGCAAAAAACTTATTGCAACCCAATTAATATTGATTACGGTTATACACCCATCCCCAACTTTGCTGAATGGGGTAAACACAGAGCCACAGCTGACCCTGTAATAGTAAACTACAAAGGCGATTACTATTTATTTAGTACCAACCAGTGGGGTTATTGGTGGAGTAGCGATATGCTGAAATGGAATTTTGTGTCAAAAAGATTTCTTCGGCCATGGAATAAAGTATATGATGAATTGTGTGCGCCTGCTGTTGGTGTAAAGGGTGATACTATGTTGGTTTTTGGATCTACCTACACCAATAATTTTACCATTTGGATGAGTACCAACCCTAAAGCAAACGATTGGAAACCGTTGGTAGATTCATTTAAAATTGGTGGTTGGGACCCTGCATTTTTTATAGACGATGACCATCATTTTTATATGTACAATGGCAGCAGCAACCGCTACCCAATGTATGGCGTAGAACTTGATAATAAAACTATGGAGCCGCTTACTACACGAAAAGAAACTTATTTTTTAGAAGAGTGGCGATATGGTTGGCAGCGCTTTGGCGAATATATGGACAATACTTTTTTAGATCCATTTATTGAAGGTTCTGAAATGATAAAACACAACGGAAAATATTATTTACAATATGGTGCACCGGGCACGGAGTTTAGTGGCTATGGTGATGGAGTTGCCGTTGGTCCAACAGCACTTGGTCCGTTTGTAAATCAAACAGATCCGCTAAGTTATAAACCCGGCGGCTTTGCAAGAGGTGCAGGGCACGGAGCTACTTTTATGGATAATCAAAAAAATTACTGGCATGTTTCAACCATCTCCATTTCTGTAAAAAATAATTTTGAAAGACGCATCGGTATCTGGCCAGCAGGTTTTGATAAAGATGATGTAATGTGGTGCAACACTGCTTTTGGCGATTATCCAATGTACACAAACAGAGAAACATCGGTTGATAAAAACAATGGCAGCAAATCTACCTTCACAGGATGGATGTTGTTGAATTATAAAAAACCGGTGGTGGTTTCTTCTACACTTAATGCATACAATGCCAACAATGCCGTTGATGAAAGTATTAAAACATATTGGAGTGCAACCACCGCCAACAAAGGTGAATTTATACAAACCGATCTAGGAAATATTAGTACGGTACATGCCGTGCAAATAAATTATGCTGATCAAGATGCTGAGTTTCTTGGCAAGCAAACAAACACTTACCATCAATACAAATTGTACTACTCCATTGACGGAAAAAAATGGACAATACTGGCAGATAAAAGCGCCAACAAAACTGATGTGCCACATGATTATATTGAACTTGAAAAACCTGTACAGGCAAGGTTTATAAAGCTTGAAAACTTACACATGCCTACCGGTAAATTTGCCATTAGCGGCTTACGGGTTTTTGGAAAAGGCCCCGGCGAAAAACCTGCAACAGTAAAACAATTAATTGTACTTCGTACAGAAAAAGATAAGCGGAGTGCTTGGGTAAAATGGAGTCCAGATGAAAAGGCATGGGCATGGAATATTTATTACGGCACATCGCCAGATAAATTATACACCTGTATTATGGTGCACGATTTAAATGAGTATTGGTTAAAAACATTGGATAGTAAATCAACCTATTATTTTGCAATAGAAGCAATAAATGAAAATGGTGTAAGTGGAAGAACAGCACCAATAAAAGTTGAATAGATGAAACAACAAATGATTTTTTTAAAATATTAAACAATAAAATATGAAAATAATGTACAGAAGTTTAGCCTTTATCATGTTGTTTTTTTGTACCCAAGTAGAAGCCCAAACCAACAATGCAAAAATGAAAATTTTTGTAGATGCATTGATGAAAAAAATGACATTGGATGAAAAACTTGGTCAACTTAATTTGCCCGGCTCGGGTGATATTGTTACTGGCCAAGCCGGCAACTCAGATATTGCAGGTAAAATAAAACAAGGCAAAGTAGGTGGCTTGTTCAATATTAAGGGTGTAGAAAAAATAAGGGCAGTTCAAAAAATTGCAGTCGAAGAAAGTCGCTTAAAAATTCCTTTATTATTTGGTATGGATGTAATACACGGTTATCAAACAACTTTCCCAATTCCACTTGGTTTATCATGCACATGGAACATGCAGGCTATAGAACAAAGTGCTAGAATAGCTGCAAAAGAAAGTAGTGCAGATGGTATTTGCTGGACGTTTAGCCCCATGGTAGATATTGCCCGTGATCCACGTTGGGGCCGTATTGCAGAAGGTGGGGGAGAAGATCCATACCTAGGTTCGCAAATTGCCATTGCAATGGTAAAAGGTTACCAGGGAGATTTTAGCAAACCAGAAAATATTATGGCTTGCGTAAAACATTATGCCATGTATGGTGCTGCAGAAGCCGGCAGAGATTACAACACAACCGATATGAGTCGCATGCGAATGTTTAACGAATATATGCCACCATACAAGGCTGCTATTGATGCTGGGGCTGGTAGTGTTATGGCATCGTTTAACGATGTAGATGGTGTGCCTGCCACAGGAAATAAATGGTTATTGACAGATATATTGCGCAACCAATGGGGCTTTAAAGGCTTTGTGGTTACAGATTATACAGGCATAAATGAAATGACGGCACACGGCATGGGAGATCTGCAAAAGGTTTCTGCATTGGCATTAAATGCTGGCATTGATATGGATATGGTGGGTGAAGGTTTGCTTACTACAATCAGTAAATCGCTTACAGAAAAAAAAGTAACACTGCAAAGAATTGATGATGCATGCAGACATATTTTAGAAGCAAAATATAAACTCGGTTTATTTGCAGACCCATATCGTTATTGCAATATTGAAAGAAGTAAAACAGATATTGGTACTGCTGAAAATGTAGCTGTTGCAAGAAAAATAGCTGCTGAAAGTTTTGTGTTGTTGAAAAATAACAATGTGTTGCCCCTGGCTAAAAATAAAAAAATTGCCATTATTGGTCCATTAGGAAATAGTAAAGAAAATATGCCCGGCACTTGGAGTGTTGCCACAGAATTAAACAAAGCTGTTACTTTAAAAGAGGGGATAGAAAATGTATTGGGCACGGGCAGTATTGTAACTTATGCAAAAGGCTCCAACCTTGTAGAAGACAGTGCTTATGAAGAAAGAGCCACCATGTTTGGCAGATCGTTAGGCAGAGATAAAAGAACGGCAAAAGAGTTGATGGACGAAGCATTACAGGTAGCAAATAACAGTGATGTAATTGTTGCTGCATTAGGCGAAGCATCAGAAATGAGTGGCGAAAGCAGCAGCCGAACTGATTTAGGAATACCACAAATACAAAAAGATTTATTGAACGCATTATTAAAAACCGGTAAACCTGTTGTATTGGTTTTATTTGCAGGCAGACCAATGGTACTTACAGAAGAAAATAAAAATTTACCTGCTATTTTAAATGTTTGGTTTGGCGGCACACAGGCAGGTAATGCCATTGCAGATGTATTGTTTGGAGATGTAAATCCTTCAGCAAAATTAACCACTACTTTTCCGCAGAATGTGGGGCAAATTCCTATTTACTATGCACATAAAACAACAGGTCGCCCATTACCGGAAGGTAAATGGTTTGAAAAATTTCGGTCTAATTATTTAGATGTTTCCAACGAACCTTTGTACCCTTTTGGTTATGGTTTAAGTTATACAACATTTACCTACAGCAATATAAAATTATCTTCTGCTACTTTAATTAAAACCGGTTCCATAAAAGCTACAGTTACATTAAAAAACACCGGAACAAAAGATGGGAGTGAAGTGGTACAATTATATACTCAACAATTGGTAGGCAGCGTTACCCGACCAGTAAAAGAATTAAAAGGATTTGAAAAAGTATTTTTAAAAGCTGGTGAAACAAAAGAAATAAACTTTACAATCTCTGCCCAGGATTTAAAATTTTATGCACCGCATTCTTTGAACAATGCAGACTTAAAATTTGCTGCTGAGCCTGGCGATTTTAAAATATTTATTGGCGGTAATAGTAGAGATGTAAAAGAAGTTGGGTTTAAGTTGCTATAAGAATCTAGTTATTTAAAATCATCTTTCTTTTGTTCTGTTAAATATTTCTGTACCGCCTTTTGGCCAAATTGTTTAAATACCACTGGTGTTACAATAATATCTAAAAGCGTAGAACTTAATAAACCACCCAATATAACAGTGGCAACCGGATATAATATTTCTTTGCCGGGTGCAGTTGCATCCATGGTTAGTGGTACAAGTGCTAAGGCTGCTACCAACGCCGTCATGAGAACAGGTACTAATCTTTCCAGAGATCCTCTGATGATCATTTTATCAGAAAATGTTTCTCCTTCGTGTTGTACTAAATGTATGTAGTGAGATATCATCATGATGCCATTACGGCTTGCAATACCGGTGAGTGTTATAAAGCCAACCATTGTAGCAATAGAGAATACTCCGCCTGTAAGCATCACCGCTATTACACTTCCTATAAGTGCCAGTGGAATATTTAACATGATTTGTAAAACAATACGGGTAGATTTAAAATGACTGTACAACACCAAAAATATTCCGAGCAAAGAAAAAATACTTAATAGCCCTATTAGTTTTGATGCAGATTGTTGGCTTTCAAACTGACCACCCCATTGCAAATAATAACCCTGCGGCAATTTTAATTGTGCATTTACTTTTGCCTGCATTTCTTTTACAGTAGTACCTAAATCTCTTCCCTGTACGTTGGCGCTTATTACAATTCTTCTTTGTGTATTTTCATGCGATACTGAGTTTACACCATTCTCCATTTCTATACTGGCAATTTGAGAAAGAGGAATAAGTGTGCCATTGTCCAATGATATTTGTGTGTTTCTTATACTTTCTATGTTGCTTCTATCCGCATCATTTGTTCTTAAAATAATATCAAATGTTTTTTGCCCATCTAAAATTTGACCGGTCACTTTTCCATTGTAAAATATTTCTAAATCATCGGCTACTTTTCCTGCCTGTAAACCATATCGCTGAAGTGCCGCTCTATCAATTTTAATTTTAAGCTGAGGTACCAATATCTGTTTCTCCACCTGTAAATCTACCACACCATTTACGGTACTCAAAATATCTTTCATAGCATTTGCATTGCTGCGAAGCTCTGCCAATTCATTGCCAAAAATCTTCACAGCCACTTGTGCACGCACACCGGATAGCAAATGATCTAACCTATGTGAAATAGGTTGACCAATATTAATATTGCTGCCTTTTAAAACTTCTAAATTGGTACGAATATCTGCTAAAACAGTTTTCATAGGCCGGTGGTCATCTTTTAATGCCACATCAATTTCAGTATAGTTTGGTGGTTCCGCATGTTCATCTAATTCTGCTCGCCCTGTGCGCCGAGAAGTTAACAGCACATCCGAAATTTTTAAAATTTGCTTTTCTGCTATCGATCCTATTTTATTACTTTCTTCTAAAGATGTACCAGCGGGTGCAACTACATTTATAGTAAAACTTCCTTCATTAAATGGGGGTAAAAATTCAGTGCCAAAAAATGGTACCATTGCAGCAGCAGCAACTATTAAGGCAATGGCACAGCCAATAATAAATTTTGGATGTTTCAACCCCTTGTGTAAAAGTTTTGCATCCTGTTTTTTTAACCATTTTACCAAAGGGCTTTCATCATCATCATGCAATGTGGTAGTAGGATCCTTAGCTTTTCTTTTTTTCCAAAATTGCAAATTTACCGGGCGTAAACTTTTTTCTTTGCCCAATAAATAACTACACAAAGCAGGAGTTACAGTAAGTGAAACTATTAAGGAGGCAATGATAGAAGTGATATAAGCAATACCTAATGGAGCAAATATTTTTCCTTCAATACCCTGTAAATAAAATAGCGGAAGAAACACCAGCACTACAATTATAGTGGCATACACAATAGAATTTCTTACCTCACTGCTTGCCTCATATACTACTTTCAATAAAGGTTTTGGAGTAGGACTTGCCCAATTTTCTTTTAACCGTCTAAAAACATTTTCAACATCTACAATAGCATCATCCACCAATTCGCCAATAGCAATAGCCAAACCGCCCAGGGTTAATGTATTGATAGAAATGCCTGCAAATTTAAAAACAATGGCAGTAATAATAAGTGATAATGGAATAGCGGTAAGGGTAATGATAGTAGTTCTAAAATTGAGCAGAAACAAAAATAAAATGATGATCACTAAAATAAATCCATCTCTTAAAGCATGTTCTACATTGGTAAGGGAGTTTACAATAAAATCTTTTTGCTTAAAAACATTTGTTTTAATTTTTACATCTTTCGGTAATGAATTTTGTATTTCAGCAATGGCTTTTTCTATTTCGGTAGTTAAAGAAACAGTGTTTGCACCAGGCTGTTTTTCTATATTTAAAATAACAGCAGGTTTGCCATTTAAAGATCCATCACCTCTTTTTACCCCGGCACCAAATTTTACTTCTGCTACTTGCTTTAATAATATTGGCGCATTGTTTTTGTTAGCAATAACTGTGTTGGCTAAATCATCTAAAGTGTTTGCCCTTGCTATGTTTCTTATTAAAACCTCTGAGCCTTTGTCATTAAAAAATCCACCTGTTGTATTTTGATTAGTGAGTTGTAAAGCATTATCAATTTCATCAATGCTAATATTAAACTGTCTTAATTTTTCTGATGAAACCAATACCTGATATTGTAATCTTTCTCCACCAATAGGTATTACCTGGCTCACACCTTTTATGCTCATCAATCTTCTTCTTATGGTAAAATCAGATATGGTTCTTAAGGTAGATGCAGAAGTAGTATCTCCCGTAACAGCTACCATCATTATTTGTCCCATGATAGAACTGATGGGGCCAAGTTGTGGTGTAATTCCTTTTGGTAATTCTATCGATTGTAATTTTTCTGCAGTTAATTGCCTGGCTCGGTACACATCAGTATTCCAGTCAAATTCTACAAACACAATCCCCAAACCCGGCGTGGCTACAGATCTTACTACTTCCACACCGGGCGCACCATTTAAGGATGTTTCTACCGGCAAATTTATTTGTGCTTCAATTTCTTCTGGTGCCATACCATTGGCTTCCAAAAAAATAGTTACCCTTGGTCTATTCAAATCGGGCAACACATCTACCGGTAAATTTACCAATGTAAAAATTCCATATACCATAATCAATGCTGCAAAAGCCAGTACAAATAACCTATTGCGCAGCGAAAATTGAATTAGTTTATCCAGCATTGATGATGGTAGTTTAGATTATAATATTATTGAAAAAAAACTATTATTTAATTTTTGTAAGTAATCCCTCAAATTCTTTTATTTCTTTGTTTTGATCATCCATTATTTTCTGTGCTATTTTTTTAAGTTCTAAATTTTTACCATGCGATAATTCTTCTTCGCCCATTATAACTGCACTTCTGTGATGCGGTATCATCATCATTAAAAAATCTTTGTCTGCATTGCCACTCATAGTTACGGCTTTCATATCCGAATCCATTTTAGTCATAATTTCTGCCAATTCATTGTGCGATTCGCCTGTTTCTTTTTTCATTTCAGGCATTTTATAATTAGCCAAAATTGTTTTAAACTGCGCTATTTCTGCTTCTTGTGCAGTAACAATATTTTGCGCCATTTTTTTTACTTCAGCGTTGCTCCCTTTTGCCAATACATCTTTTGCCATGTCAACAGCACTTTGGTGGTGAATGATCATCGTGTTTGCAAAATCATAATCAAAATCTCCTGTCATTTTCATATCCTTCATTCCGCCATGCATTCCTTCCATATTACCATGGTCCATGTTGCCCATTTTTGTAGTGTCTTTGTGATCCATTCCTTCAATGGTAGTGGTAGTTTCTTTCTTATTTTCTGTATTGCAAGATTGTATGGCCATTGCACTTACTAAAACCGTTGCTGCTAAAATGTACTTTTTCATGATGTTTTTTTTAATTAATTATTAATGATAAATGTTGTTTATTTTTTTTGATTGTTTATTTAAATATTTAAAACTTAAAAAATAAGATAGCGTGGGTAACAGCATAAATTGTAATACCGGTGAAAGACCAACATTAACCCGTGGTATTATCGGCATTAAATTACTGTACTGCCAAGTGCCTATTAATAAATGTCGTTTTTCTGATAAAATTGCACCTATTGCTCCCACAATAACCAATATTAAAATCTGATACCACTTTACACTTCTTATCCATAATGCATTTTTTAATACGGCGGCAAAAAGTAAATACATTAGTGTTATCATTATTGCATCTGCAATGCTGGCTAATGCACAAAATAATATATGCGCAATATTATATACTGCATTGTTATACAAATAAAGTTGTGCCAGTTCCCAAACGAGGTTTAAACTAAATGCCACAACAAACACTATTAGAATATAAGTTTTAAAATCGCTTTTTTCGTTTGGTTTTTTTAAAACATAACTAAATAGCAATACACAAAGCATTACTGCAATTGCTGGGTATAAAAATATATTCAGTTTAATCGAATTCATTTTATAAAAAACCTTTACTACATTTTCTAAATATTTTTTATACGAAGCATGCTAGCATTTATTGCTACAACAACCGTGCTTACTGTCATAAGTGCAGCGCCTGCTGCAGGGCTAAGTAAAATACCCTGGTTATATAAAACACCTGCTGCCAATGGTAATGCTATTACATTATAACCGGTAGCCCAAATTAAATTCTGTATCATTTTTCGGTACGTAGCCTTCCCAAATAATATTAGATTTACAATATCTTTCGGATTACTGTTTACCAACACAATTCCCGCAGTTTCGGCTGCTATATCACTGCCGCTTCCTACAGCAATTCCTATATCTGCCTGAGCAAGTGCAGGAGCATCATTCACACCATCGCCACTCATGGCTACAAACTCACCTTTGCTTTGCAATTCTTTTATTTTTTCTAATTTTTGATGCGGCAAAACTTCAGCAATAAATGTTTCCATACCCAATTTTTCACATACTGCTTTCGCTACTTTGCTGTTATCGCCAGTAAGCAATATTGATTTTATGTTGTGCTGCTTTAATGTTTTTATAGCCTCTGCCGATTCTGCCCTTATTTCATCTGATAAGGCTATGTAACCTGCCAGTTCATCATTAATAATTAGAAACACAACCGTCTCCATATCATTAGCAATAAAGCTTTCGGGCAAAGCAATATTTTTTTCTTTTAAATATCCCGGACTCACCACCAATATTTTTTTACCCTCTACAATAGCTTCAATACCTTTACCGGTAATGGCATTAAAATTTTCTGTTGCAGGAATTGTAATAGATAAATCTTTTGCTTTTTGCAAAATTCCTGTTGCAATCGGGTGCTCAGATTTTTGTTCCAATGCAGATGCTAAACGAATAATTTCATTCTCAGAAATATTTTTTTGCAGGGATACAATATTGGATATTTCAAATTTTCCAACGGTTAACGTACCTGTTTTATCAAACACAATGGTGGTGATTTTTCTGGCATTTTCAAAAGCTGTTCTGTTTTTTATCAGCAATCCGCTTTTTGCCGCAAGCGATGTAGATTTTGCAACAACCAACGGTACTGCTAACCCTAGCGCATGCGGGCAACAAATTACAATTACGGTAACCATTCTTTCCATAGCAAAAGCCAATGACTGCCCTGTTATATACCAATATAAAAAAGTAGAAATCCCCGCAACAATAGCAATAATTGTTAGCCATTTTGCAGCCGTATCTGCAAGTAACTGGGTTTTTGATTTTGAGTTTTGCGCATCCTGTACCAACTTTATAACCTGCGATAAATAGGAATTTTCAGCGCCATGCAAAACCTTTACTTTAATAGCGCCGTTGCCATTTATTGCGCCGGCAATAACTTTTTCGCCCTTTATTTTTTGTACAGGTTTACTTTCTCCGGTAAGCATGCTTTCGTTTAAATAAGATTCTCCATCGGCAATTATTCCATCTGCAGCAACTTTTTCTCCCGGTTTTATTAAAATCAGATCTCCTTCTTTTAAGGTTACAGTTTTTACTTCGGTAATATTTTCGCCCTCTAATTTGTGCGCTTCTGCAGGCATTAATTGAACCAGCAACTCCAATTCTTTAGATGCTCCGGCTACCGATCTCATTTCTATCCAATGCCCCAAAAGCATAATTAAAATAAGCGTTGCCAGTTCCCAGAAAAAATCCATTCCTTGCAAACCAAATACAACAGCAACACTATATAAATATGCAACGGTAATGGCAAAGCCAATTAAAAACATCATACCCAGATTTTTTGCCCTTGCTTCATCTACCAAACCTTTTAAAAATGGCCATCCGCCATAAAAGAAAACTACAGATGATAATGCAAGTAATACGTATTTTGATCCGGTAAAATTAATGTGGATGTTTAACCAATGCTGTATCATTTCTGACAAAAGCATGATTGGAATGGTAAGTGCAAGCACAACAAAAAATCGTTTTTTAAAATCTGCAATCATACCACTATGCTTGTTGTGGTTTCCATGTGCAGTATCAGATCCAATACTTGCAACAGGCTCCAATTTCATTCCACATAATGGGCATTTGCCCGGCGCATCCTTCATTATATGGGGATGCATAGGGCATGTATATTTTTGAAGTAAATGTTCAGCGTCAGTAGCAACAACATTGGGTTCAGCAATCCCGTGTGAACTTTTTTCATCATCTCCCATTTTCATAGCAACAAGTGTCATTCCACATTTAGGACAATCACCCGGCTTATCCTGCATTATTTCAGGGTGCATTGGGCATGTATAGTGTTGCTGTTCCATATTGTATGTTTTAAGAATTATTTTCATACTAAGCAGAGCTTATCATGAAATGAATATCCATCCTTCATATGTACTAACACATATATTGCACCACGATCTCATGTTGTATTTTATTTTTTGCTAATCAATGCAAATTCTATTTTAAGTTTTTCCCATGCCATGTAAATATTTCCTTTGTCTGCTCCTGTTGAGTTAATGTAATATTGCAATCTTTCAGTGACCAATTTTTGTTTTTTAGGCTTCACTTTTATCCTCACCACATCTTCGCTTTGCAGGTAATCATCCGTTAAATGTTGATCGAAATTTTTATTGATAATTACAATCCATTCCGCTTTGCCCGGTATCGTAAGCAATGCATATTTTCCTTTATTAATGGTGGTACCATTTACAATGAAATCCTGATCTATTTCAAAGGTGGTTGCATTATGCGCACCTGTAACCCACACGTCGCCATAAGGAACCAAGCCGCCCCAAATCGTTCTGTTACGTACGCCGGGTGAGTGATAATTAATAGTAATTGATGCTCCGCCAATAAAACCTTTCACAGCACTTTTAATACTTCTTTTAGAGGTGTCCCCTTTTGTATTTGGGTTGTAGCAAACCTCTTCAACCTTTTTTATTTGTGCGGATGCATTTATAAAAAACAACATCAACGCAATTCCTGTAAAAATCTTTAATATTTTCATGCTCTTATTTTAAACAGATAAGCGACATTTAATGTCACCCATCGGCTTATTTTTAAATTTTAGTGATTCATATCTTTCATATCATCCTTCTTCATATCAGTCATTTTACCTTCTGCAACATTCATTACAAAATCGCTCGTATAAACTTTTCCTTTACTTTGAAACTGTATCCATCCACGGTAAATTCCTGGCTTGTCAAATGTGGTATGCAAATCGAATGTTCCACCTTCAACACTTGGGTGAACATGCAAATACTTTTTATCTTCAAGGCTTACAACAACCATGTGCGCCTTTGCACCCAAATAATTTTCTAGCGTATTCACATCTACTACTTTTCCATTTTGCATTACTGTTCCGTTTAAATGCATAGGTACATTGGTAAGTAATTTTCCACCATCGGGTGTGAGGGATACAGAAAAACCATCGCCTGCATCTGATGTTAATTTATCTGTACTGTACGTTTTTGAGGCAGGAGTTGTGCCTGCAATATTTACGTTTAAATTATCTACCGTATGGTTTGCACCACTTGGTTTATAATCTGCAAACAAGGTGTATTTTCCAGCAAAGGGAAACTTTTCTTTTACAGTATAAGCGCCATCAGCGCCTAGTTCAGGATGTATGTGATCAAACCAACTAAGGTCTTTGCTTACTGCAATTAAATGTATTTTCTTTTCATGCTCTACATCTAATGGAACCTGCTCGCTTGGTTTATCCTGCAGTTTTGGTGTCATTATTAAATTAACTTCTTCGTTTGCTTTTGGGCTAGTGGGCGTATATGAGAACTGCATTTTTACATTACTTACCGCACCTGCATTATCGTTGTGCTCCAGTTTCATACCACACTTAGGGCAATTATCATTTTCTTTCCCTGTAACTTCTGGGTGCATGGGGCATGCGTAAATATGATCTCCACCTTCGTGTGAAGTAGTACTGGCAGTAGTATCAGTTGTGCTTTTTGTTTTTGTTTCTGAACTGTTGTTGGTGCAGGCGGCAAAAAAAATTAAGGAACATATAGCTCCAATAAGACCAATTCTTTTTATATTTTTCATGTTGATTATAATAAGTGAACAAAAATTAATTATGGTTATGTCCGGTATGGTCTTCTGCAACCTTATGTGTTTTTACTTTGGCTAGGTCCATTTTACAAACAGGGCATTTGCCGTTTTTTGCATACATTTTTTCGCCTTCACATTTCATTGGGCAAATAAATTGAGATGCCGTATTAGCAGCAGTTACAGCTTTTAAATCCATTTTGCATTTAGGGCATTTACCTGCATTCTTATATGTTTTATCTCCCTCGCATTTCATAGGGCATTGATAAACGGCGGCATTTGCATTAGCTTTTGCTGGTTTCAATTCCATGCCGCAAGTAGGGCATTTACCAGGCTTGCTATATGTTTTATCGCCTTCGCATTTCATCGGACAACTAAACTGCATTTTCTTTTCCGTCCTTACTTTTGCATTTTTCTTTTGGGCATTTACTTCTGTAATACTTACTAATGCCAACACTATTACTAGTGCGAATTTTAAATGTTTCATGTTTGTTTTTTTTAGTTTGATTAATAAATATTATTGGTTTAGATAAATAGATTTCATTTGATAAACCCCTCCTGTCACCACTCTTTCCGGTGCTTCCACACCTTTCATTACAATGGTAAACTTTTCGTTGGATGCACCCTTGCTAATGTAACTGATACTATATTTTTCTGCATTATCTTTTATAAAAACAGCTGGCTTGCCATTTACTTCTGCAATAGCATCTGTAGGTATTGTTAACTGCGCAGAAACGTTTTTAGAAAAAATGTTTACATTAATATTTTCACCAATTTTAAATTGTGCTTTTGAATTAAGTATTTCAAAAATTACTTTTTGTGATTGGTTATCTCCATTTACGGATTGTGCAGTAGAAATTAATTTTAATTGATAAGTAGTGGTATCATTTTTATTATTGGATGAAGTAGTTATCTTTTCAATGCTTTTAAGTTGCTCACTCTCGTTTGTAAATATTTGTGTTTCTACAAATACACGGTTAAGATTGGTAACCTCCAGCAAAGTTTCACCGCTGTTTATAAATGATCCCATAGCATAATTATAATTGCCCACCACACCTGTTATAGGAGAAGTTAAATTAAAATATTTTGCAGATTGTACTTTTTGTAGTGGGATATTTTGGTACAAAGCCCTGTTTTTTTCTGCCTGCTCCAATCTTGCTTTTGCTTCTGTTACATCTTTTTTAGCAGCAATATCTTCAATACTTTTTAAACGGTTGTATTGAATTTTTGCAGCAGTATATTGCGCCTCCGCTTCATTTCTTTTTGCACGCCAATCACTATTTTGAGCCATTATACTGGATTGGGTTCCTGCATCTATCGTTTGCTCTACAATGGCAATTACTTGTCCCGCATTTACTGCCTGCCCGGGGTTTACTCTAATAGAAACTAATTTACCTGTTTGTGGAGATTGTATAACAGCATTGCCTTGCGGCGAAGCAACCACCGTTCCTAATGCCTGCGTAGATTCATTAAAGTTTGAAGTGGTAATTTTTTGGGTAATAATATTAAATAGAAATTGAGATTCTTTCTCAACTAAGAAAGTGTTGGATAAACTACCACCCCCACTTGTACCATTTTCATGATCTTCATCGCCATGGGCAATGGCTTTATTGTAAAGTGCAGTGGGTAATAGGCAGCAAATAACGAGTATGCTTACCGTTACTTTTCTACTTCTTTTTTTCATTACAAAAAACATAACGAGTAAACCAGCCAGTAATCCAAGTATACCAAAAAACCAACTGCTGCTGTACCATGTTGGATGATCATGCGCAGCTTCTGCTGTTTCAGTTATTAATTCTTTTCCAATTTCTATATTGCTAAGCAACAACAAATCTGGTCCTAACAACGAATTAATATTTACAGTAAGATTGTATTTTTTCTTTTCAGGAAAAATACCTTTTACTTCATAAACTCCTTTATCAATTTGCCTTACTGTTATTTTAATAGTTGGATTTCCGGATACTGTAATTTGTACATTGGCACTGTCAATTGGAAGGTTGCTGTTAAAATTACTCACGTACAATTTAAGAATAGCTTCTTTGCCAGGTTGTATGGTTTTGTATTTCAGCAATAGTTCATATAAATCTGAAGTAGCTTCACTGCTAAAGTAGGTGGCCACTTTTGTAGTGGTGGCTTTACCGGTTTCATGGTCTTCATCGCCATGTGCAAATACAAAAGTCGGCAGTAGAAGCAGCAAAAAAAACAGTTGCTTTATCATAAGTTACCTTTTAAATATTGAATGTTGAGTATAGCCTGGTTATAATTTTTTATGGCTTCAGGATATTTTAATAAAATGGAATAAGCATCGTTAATATTTCTTAGATAATCTATGTAATCATTTTCGCCACTATCAAAAAACCTGCGTGCTGTCAAAATTATTTCAGCTGCTTTTTTTATACCGGTGTTTTGATAATAATTTAATGCTTGCGTATAAACAGATAAATCATTCTGAGCCTGTAAAAGTTGTACGATATATTGTTGTTGTAACCCACCTAGTTTTTGCTTACTTATTTCAAAATCAGTTTTAGCAGCATTTATATTGCTTTTATATTGTGCAAACCACAATGGAACAGTTATACCTAAGCGAAAACGGTTTTGAAAAGGTGTGTTTCTTTCTCCTTGGTTAAAATATCCTACTGCAAAACCGGGCAATGATTTTGCTTTTTGCAAAGCAACATTTTTTTGAGCAATAATGCTATTTTGATTAATTATTTGAAATGATACATTGGAATTAAAAGCTGTGCTGTCAGTAGTTTCATTGGATAATCGGTTTTCAGAAACCTTGAGTGGATCCACGTTTATTCTATCTGTATAACCACTGATGTATTGTAATTGTTTAAGTAAATTATTGTAGCGAAGTTGAGCCTGCAGAAATTGATTGTGTATTTCTCCATACGAAGTTTCAGTAGATATTTTTTGGAGATAATTTATTTGACCGGCATCAAACTGACGTGCAGCAACAATAGTAATTTTTTCATACACTGTATCTTGTACCTGTAATTGTTGTTGCAATGCTGCTTCATACTGCAGTGATAAATACAATTGCCTTACCTGAAATTTTATTTCATTCTCAGTAAGTATTTTTTCTTTTTCTGCTAATATTATTCTTTCTTTTTGTAATTGATTTTGTTTGCCATATACCGATGGAAATTCAAATGATTGCGTTATGCTACCTGTATAAAAATTTCCTGTAGGGCTTTCTATAAAAACCTCAGGATTAGGCAGGTTAAAACTTCCTCTTAATAATTGTTTTTGTTGTAGTACTGCAAGCCCGGATGCATTTACATTACGGCTGTTTTTTAAAGCCAATAAAATTAAATCTTGTTCAGAAATATTTTTTTGGCCGTACACGCATTCGGTGCCATACAACAAAATAAACGTTATTGTAAAAACTTTAAACATAAAATCAATTTACTCCAATGATGCAATTGTTACAGCAAGCTAGCTGTGCAATATTTATA
Source organism: Ferruginibacter sp. (assembly GCA_031398005.1). Lineage (GTDB taxonomy): Bacteria > Bacteroidota > Bacteroidia > Chitinophagales > Chitinophagaceae > Ferruginibacter. Next base: position 114,358 of record JANNMO010000041.1, on the reverse strand, counting down.
AATTTGTAGTTATAGAGGTGCAATAAAAAATTAACGGCAACATTTTTTCACAAAAAGTTTCTTAAACATCCAATTAAAAAAAACCACTAGCTTTTTCATCTTGTTACATTAAATAAACTGTATTCCAGTTTCAAATACAAACCATTAGGCGCCGTTCGTTTCATTGTGCTGTAAAGTTGTTGTACATATGCTACATCAATTCTTGCCTGGCTGTTTATGATAAACTGCAAAGAAGGTACCACATCCAAAAAAGATTTTCCATTTGTGTTTAATGTTTGCCCCATAAACTCCATCATTAAATTAATGTTGGTCTGTTTAAAATTTTTATATTTATTGGGGTACATTAATCTACCTAATGACAGTGTGTAATTGGTAGCACTGTTACTTTGTATAGTTGGAAATTTATTAGCTACAGTATTATTCATGGCATGCTCATAACTGCTGGATGCACTGATGGCAACTTTTTTTATTAATTGTGTAGCTACCAAACCTGCCTCATAACCACTGTTGTGGCCCATGGTATTTATTTCTTCCTGATGAATATCGGAATTATTAAAACTGTAACGCCCAAATGCTGCCATCCGAAAATGTTGATGCACATCATCTACCGAAAAAAAACGATACTTGGCATATACACTTGCACCTTCCGTTACTAAATCTTTATTTCTGTTACTTACAAAAGCCGAAGTATGCAGCATTAAATTTTTATTGGCTCCCCACATTATTTCAGGCATAATGTGATAGTTATATCCACTTTCAAATTTTTCTTTCATCAATGATTGTGCAAGTCTAACCCCAATGGCACCTGTGGGCATATTGCTTGCAGGTTCTGTAACTACAAATAATTCCTGAGCATTTGTATTTAATGATAATGCAATTAAAAAACTTATAAAAATATATTTCATCATTATAAAGTTTTTAGGTGAAAACTATTGGAGTTGTTTAATACATAAGAAGGGTATTTTGACAATGATTTTGTAAGTTTTTTATATTCTTTTTGTGTTACAAATCCTTTATCCAACACTTTTACTTTTGTATCTCCAGTAAGAGTTTGAGGTTTTGTATCAATAAAAATATAGGAAACATTGTTTGCATCAACCTTTACATTATCTGCGGCCTTTACATTGTTAAAAGGCATGGTAAGTACAAGCGATCCTACAAAAAAACCTGCTTTTTCTACTTTGTCTTTTAAGGCCTTTGGGCTAAGTGTATTACCTTTTTTTAAGTAGATGGTAAAAGTATTGCTGTTTAAATCAGTTTCTACTTTATCTACTTCTGTCATACTTTTAAATTGTTTATTAATTGCATTGGAGCACATGGAGCAGGTAAGGCCTGTGGCTATCAATTCTGCTTTTGCTATTTGGGCTTGGGTACTTATTGCAAATACGGTTACCAGTACTATTGCTATAATATATTTCATATTGTAAAGTTGATAAACAGCAAACTCTTTTGTAAGAGTTCGCTGTTCGATATATAATTAAGAATTTTGTAAACGGTTTTATTCCTTCGTTTTTATTGCATCCTTATCTGCCGTTGCAGTTTTTGGTCTATCGTATTGGCAACAATCATGTAGTTTATTATACACTGCGTCTGAAGCTTTAAACGCATCGCTATCGTAACCTACCAATGCAATTTTTTTAAGAATTGCATCTTTGTTGGTTAGTTTTTCATCATAAGTAATGGTAGCCATACCGGTTTCTTCATTCCATTCAGCAGTACTTATATTTTTTTGAGAAGCGGCTTTTTCAATTTTCGATTTACACATTCCGCAGTTACCATACACTTTTACTGTTTCGGTTTTTGCATTTTTAATTTGTGCAAATAAGCTTGTACTTGTAAGCAACAATGAAGTTGCTAATAATGATAAAATTTTCATTTTTTTTGATTTATTGAGAATTAAATATTTTGAGTAATACTAATAGCCGTACACATGTTGTGAACGGCACAAAAAATTAAACAATAAATCAAATAAGAAATGTACAATACAAAATAGTGAGTTTTTGTATTGGAAGGAGTGGGGGAGGATGAAAATAGGTATTGGTAACCTTTTCAAATTTTTTTATTTGAAAACTGTAATTATAAAGTGGTTGTAATATTATAGGGGAATGCGAAACATCAATTAAAGAAGCCACCGTGCTGCTTTTTTGGTCACTATCAATCTTTAACTGCTTGTGTTCATCTTTGCAGCAGCCTTTTTTGGTTGCATCTTCCTTCATGCCACATTTGCCACACTTTTCATTTTCGCCATTAGTCAAATCCCAGCCAACAAATTTGTTCATGCAGTAGTGTAAATGCACTGTAGCACCAATAGATGTGGTACTGTAAACAATTAAAAGTAATATGGTAACTAACTTTTTCAGAACGTAAAAGTAAACTTTTTTTATAAAGATTACTGTTAATAATTAGGCTGTTTTTCATTTATGATACTTGTAATTATTAATGCATGGCGTTACTTTTTCTGAAAAATCGCATGTAAATATTGGTTTATATGGATGATTTTCAAGATATTCATAAAAATGATCGTATGAAGTTTAATTGTAAAAAACTACTTTTGCCCATATTTATATGCTGAACAAATTTTTAAAATCCGGAATTATTGAGCGGTATTGCTTAAATGATGTTTCTGTAGAAGAGCGGAAAGAGGTAGAGGCAATGGCGGAAAAATTTGAAGACGTAAGAAACGAAATTGAAATTTTTAAAAGGAATTTGTCATCAAAAGAAATTAACCGTTCTCTCTCCTCCATAAAGACACGTTTAATGAGACGGGTTTACCAAAACGTTGCAAGTACCAATTTTAATTTTTTACCTTTACTGGATACTGAAAATTACCTGCATAATTTAGATAAGGTAATACAATTTAATAATCTAAAGGCTGATTTAGAGATTAAAGGCAATTTAAAAATTATTCCATTACCCTCTACTATTCAGGTAGAAAATGCGGCGGTTTGGATAAAAGCAGTGTTTGAGGAGGAAATTCATTTCAACGAAAATGAATATATACATATAGTAAAAGGCAGTTGTATAATGACCCTTAATGGTGAGAAAAAAACGTATAAAGAAGGGGATCTTATTTTCATTCCGCCTTATGTAAAACATTCTGCGGAGATCACATCAACCGAGCCTATGTTTGCACTGGTGCAAAGGCAACTGCTGGCACAAGCATAATTTATTGCATAGCTTTTTTTATTACAACATATGCAACCACCACAAGTATTAGTAAGGTAATAATGGTAATATAAACCATTGTTTGGTCAGGAATTTTACGCTGCTGTTTCTTTTGTTTTTTTAATTTTTCTTTTAACCCTTTATTTAATGCTGTTACATGTGAGGTAATATCTTCTTCCTTTATTTGTTTTAAACCTTCGGCTGCATCCTGCTCAAAATCATGCTCATTTTCAAATGATAAATCATCTCTGTGCAAAGCATCATTAAGTTCCTGCAACCTATTGTTGTTTTCAGAATTATTGGGCAATATGTCATCAAATTTATTGTTCATTTTGGGCCATTCTTTGCAAGATGATTTTTAAATTTCTCTTACCATTTTGTATATTACTTTTTACCTGCAATGCACTGTAATCAGTAACTTCTATTATTTCCTGATAGGTTTTTTTGTTTAAATAAAATAAAGTTACACAAACTCTCTGTTCATCATTTAGTAATTTCAATGCATCTTCTAAATTATTAAGCGACTTTTCTTTTGATACCAAACTCACTTTTTCTTCCTGTTCATTTTCTACCGCAATAAATTTTTCACTTATTTCAACCGTCTGGTGTTTTTTATCTCTCAGCTTCATCAAACAATGGTTTTTGGCAACCATGTATAGCCAGCTCTTAAAATACTCTACCTTATATTTTTGTAATTCGTTTATAACTTTTAAAAAAATTTGTTGCACGCTATCCTTAGCATCATCTTCATCTTTTAAATATTTCATGCTCACGCCCAAAAGCATGCCTGTATAGCGTTGTAGTAACATACCAAGACAATCATTGTCTCTATCATTATAAAATGATTGTAGCAATTCTTTGTCATCTTTATCGTGGTATCTTATAGCCATTCGGTTTTAAAAATGCAGTTTAATTACTTAAGATGAAATGGCGATAAGATTCCATAAAAGCTTTTAAGAAATTATTGAAGTGCTGGTTTGAGCATCCTTTTCTATAACGTTTTGTTGTTTATCAAAAAACAACATTTTTACAGCAATGATGATTAATAAAACAGCAAAACATTTTCTTAACACCTCTTGAGAAATTGTAAGCGCAATGCGGCTACCAAAATAACTTCCTATAAAAAATGCAAGCGCAATAACTGCTGTTACTTTTACATCTACATAGCCTGCTTTGTAAAATTGAATTACACCCAATAACCCAACAGGCAATAACAAAATTGCCAACGATGTACCCTGTGCAGTTCTTTGCGAAAAGCCAATAAAGTAAACGAGTGCAGGTACAATGATGATGCCGCCACCAATACCAATTAATCCACTTAATACTCCTGCCATAAGCCCAATCAGCAGTAAAATTAAAATTGTTTGCAATTCCATCTTCTTATTTTTTTGTGCCATCATTTGTTGGAAAATGTTCGTTGTACATTTTAATGGAATCTTCAATTACTTTGTAAGCAGCTTCTTTGTTTTGAAACTCATCAATCTCTACTTTTTTATTTTCTAATACTTTGTATTGTTCAAAAAAGTTTTTCAATACGCTAATAAAATGCATTGGCAAATCTTCTACACTTGTAAGATGATTTACTGATGGATCATTGGAAGCTACAGCAATAATTTTATCATCTTTTTCGCCATTGTCTATCATTTGCATATTGCCAATTACAGTTGCTTTTACCAAGCACAATGGTGCAATACTTTCACTGCATAAAACTAAAATATCCAATGGGTCTCCATCATCGCCCAAAGTTTTTGGTATAAAACCATAGTTTATTGGGTAGTGAAAAGAAGAATAGATTACCCTGTCAAGTTTTAATAATCCCGTAGGTTTATCTATTTCATATTTACACCTACCACCTTTTGGTATTTCAATAATGGCGTTTACTTGTGTTGGGGCATCATAGCCATATTCGGCACCATGCCATGGATGAAGTACATACATAATTTAATTATTTATAATTTTAAAACCAATAAATGTCGCCACTATACATCCTACAACACTTGCGACAATGTAGCAAATTGCCATCCAATAATTACCGGCTTTTAGTAACTGCACATTTTCTGCGCTAAAGGTTGAGAAGGTAGTAAAGCCTCCGCATATGCCGGTTGCTAAAAATAATTTTACATGATCTGATAGGAGGCTGTTTTTTTCATAAAGCGCCAACACAATTCCTATTACTAAACTACCAACAATGTTTATTATTAAAGTGGAAAAAGGAAAGCTATTAGATTTCCCTGCTGTACTCAGTAAGAATCTGCACATGGCACCTAATGCGCCTCCCAAACCTACCAATAAAACACTTTTAAGCATTTTGTTTAATTTGATGAACTGTCTGCAGAGGTATATTTAAAATCGATACTCCAAACATTATCTCTTTTTATTACTTTAATATCCATGGGTTGCTTCATGTATGAATTGCTGTAATTGATGATATTGGTGGAGTCATTCGGTTCTGTTAATGTATTAATGGTGTAGGAAGCTTTTTTGTAAGCTTGTTTTTTTTCTGCGGGTAACCTATTGTAATATGTTTTATACGATTCAAACATAGCTGCATTTTGTTCATCTTGTAATAAAAGTGTTTCGGCATCTTTAAAATTACCATCAAGCGTAGCTCTTATAAAGGCTGTACCTGTTTCGGTAGATGTGGTGGGCCTTGTTTGTTTATCGTTAAAGCAAGAACTTACTGCGATAAATAAAAGTAGGAGAGAAAAGAATATTTTCATTAATATATTTTGATGTATGATTGAATAATATTCAAATTTAATTCTAATATTTTTTATCTGCGCATAAAAAGACTGCATTTAAAATTGTTGCCGGATTTTAACACAGAGGTGTTACCTTTATAATATTCTTATAAGGTTAAACGTGTTTGTTTAAGAGTGACACTTCTTGCGACGTTTTAAATTTGTGGTAAAGCGGATAACTTTATATCTAACATCCGACAATTTTTAATGCACAAAAAAAAGCACCCGGTTAAGAAATGCTTTGTTTTAGATACAAATTGTAATTATTTGTTCATATCCATTTTACTGGTATCCATTGCTTTTTTTACTTCGTTCATCATAGAGTCCATATTTACATCTTTCAAGGCATCCATTCCCTTTTCTAAACTATCTCCCATATTCATTTTGCCTTCTTTCATTTTCTCCATGCCCATTTCCATTACGCTGCTTTTATCAAAGGCTACCTTCCACTCCCCATCCTGTTTTTTCATTGGAAAATTAATTGTCTCGCCACTTGCTTTTTCTTTTACCGGCACTTTTGCATTGTCGCCATTTATAACTGCAGTACCAAATTCCATTTTTGTTTTATCATATTTTTCCAGATCTTTTTTAGAGTCTGCCATTGACATTCCCATTTTCATCATGCCTAACATTGATTCGCTTTCTTTAGTTGTGAGGGCTTTAATTTTTGCAGTATCCTGTTTTGCCATTGCATCAAAAAATTGAGACAATACTTCATTAGGGTTGCCGCCACTGTTGCTTTTGCAACTTACAAATGCGATACTGCATAATAATGATACAGCAAATAATAGTTTTTTCATATTTTACTTTTTAATTTTTAAGTAGCCAAAAATATTAATATATTTTGTAATTGACCAAAGCAATTTTTTGGGAAGAAACATGCTGGATAATATCATCTACACCAACAAACTCAAAGTTGTTGATAAAGCTGTGGTTAAAAGAAATGTTGTTTTGAGTAGCCATTAAAAATGATTTGTAAATAAATTCTACGCAATACATTTTATCATCTGTTTTTAAATCGAAATCCATATCAAATAAAATGTTGCTTTTATAGAATTGATGGGCTGTCTTTATTAATTTTTCTTTTTCTTGTTTCAAAATATTAAAACGATAAACACCCATCAAATTATTTTCAGCTGGGTTTGTAAAGGCTTCAAAATTTTCTCTTTTTATTTTTTGATCAGGATTCCATTCGCCGCCTATGGCATGATAAATAAATAGGCTGTCATTTTCAATAGCGGCGATACCACAATGCGAAAAGGTTTTATCTTTTCTGTTCAATGTTTTTAAACTTTGGCTGGTAAAATCATTTCCGGTACGGGTAATAATATCTCCGGCTTCAATTAATTTTTTAACCGAAGTAAGTTTTGCTTGTAATTTTTCTGTACTAATTTGTTTGGCCACTTTTTCTTCCTCAGTTTGTTGCAAGCTATGCTCTTGCTTATTATGCGTGCAGGCTGAACTAAAAAAAATAAGGCAGCCTAAAAGCCACCTTATTGTAAATTTATTCTTCATTATTAATTTTATTAACTGCGGTCAGGTCTTCTTCTATTTGCTTTTTCCGCCTCTTGTTCTTCTAATGCATTTTTATCATCTTTATTGTATGCCTTAATAATTGCTTTCACCAATTTATGCCTTACCACATCTTCCTCATCCAATTCTATATGTGAAATGCCATCAATATTTTTCAATAATCTGGTAGCACGCCACAAACCGCTCTGCATGTTTTTTGGAAGATCTACCTGTGTAGGATCGCCGGTTATGATTGCTTTTGCATTGGGACCAATTCTCGTTAAAAACATTTTTATTTGGAGGTCATTTGTGTTTTGAGCTTCATCTAAAATAATGAAAGCATTATCCAACGTACGACCTCGCATGTATGCAAGCGGTGCTATTTCAATTACCCTTGTTGTCATGTAATACGCTAGTTTATCAGCAGGTATCATATCGTCTAACGCATCGTACAATGGTCTTAAATATGGATCAATCTTTTCTTTAAGATCACCTGGTAAAAAACCCAAACTTTCTCCTGCTTCTACTGCAGGTCTGGTTAAAATAATCTTTTTTACCAGTTTGTTTTTTAATGCTCTTACCGCCAAAGCTACTGCTGTGTACGTTTTACCTGTACCTGCGGGCCCAATTGCAAATACAATATCATTTTTATCGCAAGCCTGTACCATTAATTTTTGGTTAGCAGTTCTTGCTCTAATTGTTTTTCCGTTTGGCCCAAATACCAACACATCGTTGGGGTTTCGGTCTATAAAATTGTCTATGCTTTTTTCATCATCGCCCCCCAATATTTGCGAAAAATAATTTTCGCTCATGTGTCCGCTTCTTTCCAGATATTTTAAAAGGAGATCTATTTTTTCCTTTGCTTCTTCTATCTGTTCTGCTGCGCCACTTAATTTAATTTGAGTGCCTCTGCTTAAAATTTTTAAAAGGGGAAATTTCTTTTTCAGAATGTCGAGCTTGCCGTTGTTAACTCCGAAAAATTCGATAGGGTTTACGTTTTCTAAATTGATAATCGTTTCTGTCAATTTTAAATCTTTGGTTAGCTTATGCTTGGTTGATTTATTTCAACCAAATGTCTTCATCAAATTTACTGCATAGCGTTGATTACATACACAATAAAATTATTCACATTATGAAAATATTATGTGAAAAAATATTTAGAATTTTCCTACTATTTTAAAATTAATTAGTCTTGGAGTTAGTCTATTAGGCAATGCATATACCGTATTGGAAAAATCTTTTATAAGTTCGAATGAAATAGTATTTTCTCTGTTAATAAGGTTAAATACTTCTAAACTTGCCCAGATATTTTCAAATTTTCTAAAAGGATTGTGGCTTCTTCTTACAGATTTTTCGCTGAGCAACAAAGCGCTGAAACCCATATCTACTCTAATATAAGCAGGAATGATTAATCCGTTTCTATACTTTACTGACCCAGGAATATTGTAGCTCATATTACTGCCATAAATAGCATTGAGGTGCACTTTAAAATTTTTATTGGTAGGCAAATAATCTTCTAAATAAAGTCCGACTGTTATTAATCTATCTGTAGGACGACGAACAAAGCCTACATCATTTTTTATACTATCCGTTGCTATTTGATCAATGGTAGTAGCATTAATTATTTGACCTGCTGCGTTTTTATAATCAAAATAACTATCGTTACTTATATTTTCTTTGGTGCGCATAAAGCCTACACTCAACCAACTTTCCGCACCGTTTACCAGTTCTCCAAATAGCCTAAACTCTACACCTGTTGCATATGCTTTAGCATTGTTACTCCCCAGATATCTAATTTTCACATTATCTATATCATAAGGTACAACAGCCGTCATTTGCTTGTAATATGCTTCGGTAGTAAATCGTAAAATTCTATTACCCGGTCCTTTAAAATTATAATCGGCACCAGCCACAACCTGTACACTTTTTTGGGCTTTTATATTTGTATTAAGCGTGCCGTCGTTTTTTCTTAACTCCCTGTAAAAAGGAGGTTGGTTATAAACTCCTGCGGCTGCTTTAAAAACCAGGTCTTTTTTACCCATAGGTTTCCAGCTTAATTGTGCTCGTGGGCTTATTATTAATTCCTTGTTTAAACTGTTGTAATTAAACCGTACACCCGCTTGCAAAGTAACATCACTCTTTTTACTGAATAGTTTAATATTATCCTGTATAAAGCCACTGTATTTTTGAATACTTAAATCTGCATTGCTGTTTTGTACATTAAAAAGTGTAAGAGAACCCGGTGAGTATGGCAGCGAATATCCTGCAGAATCTCTGTATTCAAACTGCGCCAGTTTATCTTTTATATTTGTTTGCTCAGCTGATAATCCCCATTGCACAAAATTATTTTTTGCCTCGTAACTTCCTTTGTGGCTTGCGTTGTATATGTTTATATCCAATTCATTTCTTGCATAGTTTTGTGTATAACCAGCACCTAATGGGTTTGTAATTTGACCAAACGTTGGGCTTGCATTATCAAAATCTCTGTCTCCAAAAAGGTAAGCACCACCAATGTCTCTGTTTTCTTTTTCCTTGTCAGTAAACCTGCTAAGCATCCATTTCAACTTAGTTTTTTTGTTGATGGATTGTAGTACCGATAAACCAATAAGAGAGGAAGTGTAGTTATCTTTTTCCTGTCCTTCAAAAAATACATCAAGCCCAAGGTTAGCAGTGAAAAATGGAGAAAAAACAGAAGTTGTTTTTTTAACAGACTCTGGAAAAAACGTAAAACGAGATGCTGAAATAATTCCTAATAATTCTACTTGTATTTTTTCTGAAACTTTATAACTTAACAATCCCTGCGCATCTGATGCCGATGGAATATATGAACCGGTGGTAGGCTGGTTGCTCAATAAATTTCTGTTGCTTTTATTTCGAAGCCCGGTGAGATAGGAGAGTTTGCCGTTTTTAGAAGAACCTTCCAATTGTAAACCCTGCTCTAAAATGCTTAAGTATGCATTGCCGCCAAAAGTTGTTGGTTTTTTATATTGAATATCCAATACGCTGCTCATTTTATCTCCGTACTTACTTTGAAAACCGCCGGTATAAAAATTAATATTTCTCGTCATGGCAGGATTGATAAGGCTTAGTCCTTCCTGTTGCCCGCTACTTACAAGGTATGGTCGGTAAATTTCAAAATCGTTTATGTAAATTAGATTTTCATCGTAGTTGCCCCCACGTACATTGTATTGAGATGTAAGTTCATTGTTGCTCCCTACCAACGTTTTTATCATTCCTTCAACACCGCCAACCGTACTTGGTAATATGATAGCTGTCTTTGGATTTATTTTTATAAGCCCGGCTTCTTTTCTTTCTTTTTCGTTGCCTATCGTAACCGCATCAAGGGTTTTACCGCTTTGTTTTAGTTGTATTAAAAGGGTTTCAGTTTCATCGTTGCTAAGAAAAAAGTTTTTTTGCTGCGCAATGAAACCTGTGTAACTAAATATAAGCGCTAATGATTTTTGTGCAGGCACTTTTAAAGAAAATTTCCCACTATCGCCAGATAATATTCCTGAATTTTTTCCCAGAATAATGATGGAAACATTTGTGAGCGGATTATCATTTTCATCTACAACGGTACCATTAATGGTTGCATATTTAGTTTGCGCAGCAGTAGAAATAGAAATAAAGCAAAGAAGTAAGCCGGTAAAAAATCTCATAGGTTGAAGATAGAAAAAATTGAGTTTCTAAATACCTATTTTTAATTTTTTCATTGGTTTTTATAATGTATGGAACATATATAGTGGCAGATGATTAGTTGTATTTTGTTTTTTCGAGTAATTCGCTTGGCAGCAAACCAAATTCTTTTTTAAATGCCGTAGTAAAATTATTGATGCTAATATATCCTATACGATGTGCTGTATCAGTAACTGATAATTTCCCCGACTTCATAATTTCGTATGCTATATTCAACCTTTTTTTCTGATAATATTCAAATGAACTTACATTGTAAATCTTTTGAAAGAGGTTAATAAATTTTGTGCGTGACATGCAGCAGATTTTACTTAAATGTTCTACACCCGGAAAATTTTCCTGCAAATTATCATTGATGTATTTCTCTGCCTTTTGAAGCATTTTTATATCTTCATGGCTTGCATATAAAAAAGTATTTTCCGAATCTTCTTTGGTTAAAATATCTTTTAAAAAGCTTTCCAGTAAGCTCAATACTTTACCATCATAAAACAAATTCTCCAACAGCGTAAAAGTATTTCCATTTATAACTTCGTTAAACAACTTATTTTGTTCAACACTTAAAAATTCTTTTCGCAAATTGGCATTTTGATTTACCAGATAGCGTATAAATTTTTCTTTACTTACTGAGTCGTGTAACACATTATCTACCCAGTGCTCTTTCATTAAAACCAGTATTACTTTTACTTCAAGCCCCGGTTCTACCACCACTGTTTCTTCTAACCTTGTGCTTTTGCATTGTATTGAACCAAGGCTTTCGTTTGTGACAATAATTTCGTTGCAGTCATAATCATGTAATGGACATTTGGCAAAAGTAAAATCTTGAAAAGTTATAGCTATATGATTTTCATTACTTGGTTTTTTCTTAAAAATCATTTTTTGTTTAGCAGTATAATGCACAATTTGAAAAGACATGTATTCATTTATCTTAAAAAATTTGCTGTATCCTTCCGCAATATCTTTTGCATAAACTATTTCATTATTCTTAAATGTTACATCTAATTTATTTGCAAGCAATTGTCCATATTCAAATAAATCGCTGTATTCAAAATCTATACAAAATTCCTTTTTTTTCATTGTCATAAAAATTTACTGCCACTTTAATTCTATATCTTTTTTAGCAACTTTTATGGTATAACCACTATTTTACCATTTGCAAGTTTTAATCCATCTTTTTGTAAAACTTCATAAAAATAAATACCTGGGGGTAAACCTGCATTACTAAAACTTCCTGAAAAACCTATTGGTATTGCTTGTAACCTGCTACCCATACTGTTATATAATTGAAGGGTAAGCGGACTCGGAATAGATTTTACCTGATAATTTATTAACATGTTTCTTTTTGAAGGATTTGGGTATAAAAAGATAAACTGATTACCATTACTTATTATTGTTACTATTTCAGTAAAATAAAATGAGCCATTTGGTCGTATCATTTTTACACGATATACATTTTTTCCTTCAGTAGGGTTTACATCGAAGGCATTATAGGCTGTATTATTTAACCCTGTTTTTATTTTTGATATTACGTTTAAAACTGTACCATTTTCATGCAGTTTTTCAAACACAAGCGAATCAATGATACCTGCTGTACTCAACTCTAACGATAATTGTATTTTGTCATTTAAATCTGTTGCAAACAAAGTATTGTAAAAACAATTTACCCCTTGCGTGGCTGCATTAATGGCTGCACTTCTTGTGGCTAAAAATCCATTACTTAGTATGGGTTGCACAGCAAAAATATTGGTAATATTTTGGGTAGATGATAGTACCACACTTGTGTCAGTAATTGTATTTATATGAGATAAATATGCGCTGTCTTTTAAATTATACATTTGGTAATTATTGGCAAATAGGTGCTTATTCCAAGATAATCTTAACGAGTCTTTACAGTAATAATCTACCCTTAATTGTGTAATAGGCGCCACTATGAATTTGTCAGAAAAAAAAGTCCCAAATGCTGTGTTCATTCTTAATTGAGCAAGCGCTGCCGTATTGGGAATTATCCAATTAAACTGTTTGTTTTTTAATGGAATGTTTGTAGCAATCTGTTGCCAGTTTAAAACATTATCATAAGTAATAAATAAATTTCCTACACTATTTGTATCAGCTAATGCAACCGCCCATTTTATTTTGAGTACTTCATTTTCATTTCTGTTTACATCTTCAGCGTTAAGCGGATTTGTAAATTGAAGTTTATTTAAAGTATCCCAATGATATACTACAGAAAACGGTTGTTTATTAATGGTATTAATTTGCTTTGCTACCACTTTAATATTATAGGCACCACTTGTAGGCAAGGGCAATGAAATTTGCTCAGCAGTATTGAGTGAATCTCTTCTTCTTACTGCAGGTTTTTTTAATGAATCTGCAGAGGGGAAACTACTTAAAACCCAAGGAAGGTAAACGTTGCCCGCATTGCTGACTTCAATATCCAAATCGTTCACCAATGCTTTGTTATTGTTTATACTGGTAGCAGTGTCTGTCCAACTCAATGTAACTTTTAAATTGGCTGCATTTGCCGGAATATTGATGGTTTGGTTAAAAGTTTCATTTGCGCCCAACGAGCTTTCAAAATAACTGCGTTTGTTAATTGTTTTTACAGCATTGAATGCATTTAAACTTCCAAAACCTGTTTTATAAGTAATGCCGCTTTTGAACACATCTGCACTGTTATACAATACGGCTTTTACCAAACTTGCATTGGGTAAATTATTGCTGTTACTATCTTTATATACTTGTTGTAACAATGCCACTGCAGCACTTACTATTGCGGCTGCATCTGAAGTTCCATTAGGGCCAAGTGCAGAAATTTGCGGTGCCAGTCTTCCATCATATAATGGACCTGCAGAACTAAAACTAGCAATAATGCCTGCGGTATCTGTAGCACCTACCGTAATAATATTTTTTGCCATTTTAAAGTTGCCTGTTGTGTTGGCAAATTGTGCAATGCCTGAGTAAGCTCCTGTTTGAGTAGTGATTTCACCGCTGTTGCCAGAGGAAAAAACATGTATCAACTGCGGTTGTTGTTTTGTTTGTTCATCATAAGCCTTTGCTTCTGCGCCATAAAAATTTTGGATTATGGTGCCATACGAATGGTTTTGTACGGTCACATTATTTTGAGTTAACAGTGCCGTAGCATCCGGAAAAAGATTAGCAAAAGTTGAAGGATAAAATTTTGATTGCCATGCCAAACCTCTACCTAAATATGAACTGTTGCCGGCACCGCCTGCCAGGCTTGCTACCACCGTTGCATGTGCATCTACTTGCGGGGATGCAAGGGTAGAGGATACAGTTCTTTTTTGTAAATCAATATCATTAATATTTAAAAGATTTTCTTTAATACCGATAGTAATATTTTTTCCATTGGCATTTGCAAAGGCAAAGTTGGTTTGATTTATACCGTTTAAACTGCGGTCGTAACCTACCAATTCAATTTCATTTTTGGGTTGTTGGGTAACATCTACAAAATAAACATCTGCATCATTTACAATAACATTTTGGAGTGTTTCATATGTGCTATTTATAATAGCAACGTTATGATCAATATTTAATTTAATTAATTTTATAGGGATTTTATTATTGGTCCATCTATCAATGATGGCTTCAATATTATTTGCACTAATAATAAATGAGGTAGGAGTATTTTTTAATTTTTTTACTAAAAGTAACTCAAGGGTTGGACTGTATTTCCAGAAATTATTAGCTGCTCTTTTATTTATTATACAACTTTCTATATTTTTTAAAAAAAGTAAATCGTTGTTTTTTATAATTTTTATTGTGGGAGAAATAGAGCGTACAATTAGATGAGCAGGCAGTTTATTTTCACAAACTTTACTTAACTGTATAATCTGGTAAGTTGAATTTTCATTTTTCTTCTCTGTATATTTTAGATAAACAGCTTCATCATTTTCTAATTTATTCTGCTGCGCAAAAATGTGATTTTTTGCAAATAATAAAATGGCGAATAAACAAATTAGCTTCATAGAATAATATAAATAGTAAAAAATAATTGATAAATTAAACGTTGAAGGCCTAAATTATAATTACTAAAATCATATTGGATAGGTTAGTAATTTAGCGAAAAATGCCATAAAATAATAAAAAACCTAATTTTTTTTATTGGAAAAAAATAAGATTATTTAAACTTAAAAACCCCATTCTGTATTTTCAGAATGGGGTTTTAAAAAACTTGTTTATTGATTAATACACATAATTCAATGCAGTATTATCTGCACTTGTGAATGGTCTGTTTGTTCCTGTGCTACCACAAGCTAACATCCAAGAACCTGCACTTGGTCCACTTGGTGTACCTGGAATGTAAATAGCGCCCACTGTAGATGCACCTTCGTTTGTAGCTGCACCACCACAGCTGTAAGAGCGATTCATGTAATCTGTATGTCTAAAACCAATACAATGGCCTATTTCATGTGCTATTGTTGTAGCCAAAGGATTAACCGCTACACTTGGTGTGTACCAATAAGTGTTCATATTTACAGTACCATAAGGATTGCCGCCAGATGGAAAACCTGCGCTGCCTAAAGTATTGCTTACTTGATAATAAGTTACAATCTTAATGTTACCACTTGTACCCGCAACTCTCTGAAATTTAATTCTCAAAGGCAAAGCATTGTATCTTCTGATAGCTTCATCTGTAGCTGAAACAAAGTTTGCTTGTGTAGTGTTTAAAGTAACTGTAATAGTACGTGTACCACTAACCAAATTGGTTGTGCGATAATGTTCATCATTTGCAATTACTAGCTCAGGGCCATTATTGTTTCCCATATCTGCAAGCTCTGCACGGGTCATAAAAATATCCCCTTCAATTAGATACCCATCACCACTTACTTCTATACGACTCTCGTTAAAACCTGCAGCTTTTACCATAGCAGTAATGTCGCTTGGTATGGCAGCAACTTCTGTAGAAGCACTTTCTTTTTTACAAGACACCATCATGATTCCTGTAAATGCAATAATTCCTGAAAACCTGATAATTTTTTTCATATAATTTGGTTTAGTTATTAAGAAAGTACAATCTATACCAATACCATTAACATTTTTTTATGAAGAGTACATTTCATTATTCGTAGAGTACAAAGTATTTTATTAAAATTTACAGTAGTTAATAATTAAGGTTTTATAATGTTTAGTACGGCGCCATTTTTAATTGTTACTGCTGCGGCAGAAAATGCAGTGAGAGATTTTATGGTAGTTGTTACATTTACTTCGGGATAAAATGAAGCACCTGCATTTATATATACATCCGTTTTATTATCTGGTATTGCATTACAACTCCAGTTTAAGGGGTTTTCCCAGGCAGAACTAATGCTTCCAATCCAAGTCATACTTCTATTTAGTATAAATTCCGGCGAATACACTTCGCCAAAAACTGTTATCACTACACACCTATATTTATTACCAAAATAGTTTGCGGGAGCATTGTTTACTTGTAATGTATTGGTTGCACCATTAGTATATATTCCATCATCTACAATAGCTGCATATCCATTGCCATCATTTACTTGCCATTGATAACTGCTGCCAGTTATGTTTGTAGAAAATATACTTTGTGCAGTAGGGCAATCTGCATTACCAAAGGGTTTCATTAAACTAAAAGTAGAAAAGCCCGTAAAATTGCTGCTAAAAACATGGTGGTTAGTTGCCCCAAATGTTGCTTTACTATACTCAGAAGAAAAAACTGCCGGAGTAGAAGGGTTTGTTTGGGTTAAATCGCCACTGGTCTTTACAATTCTCACCTCGTTTATTGAATTATTGGTTGCTAATAACAGTCCATTAATTTCATTATCAGTGTAATAAAGTTTTACATTGTATGTTGCACTACTGTTGTTATTTGCAGCTGTTATTTTGTACACTTTATCAGCCACTTTATCTGATGGTAAATTGTTCCATGCATTTGCAGCTCCGTTGCCCGTTCTTATTATTTCAACTTTTGTGCAGCCAAAATCAAAGCTGCTAAGGTTTTCAATAGAAGCCATGATATTTTTTGTGAGGGGGTTATAATAATGTACTGTTTGGTTTGGGCCCAAATATTCCTCATCTTCATTTGCGGCATTGGCCAAGGTTTGTATGGGCGATGTAGCAGTGCCTTTAATTACCACACTATCTAATATAAATGGAAAATTATTAACTACTGATGAGTTGTTATTCCATTCGAAAGCAATTTTTAAATTGGAAATATTGTTTGCAGATGCTGGGAGCAAAATGTCCTCTACTGACTTTTGAAACCTGCCAGCAATATTATCTTTAATAACTGTCCACGTAGTACCATTATCTATTGACATGAGTACCTTGCCATAATCTAAATAAACAAAACCTCCCCCTGTTGGTCCACCATTTACAAAGCTATATTCTCCATTGCATTTATATAAATAAGTAAGATGCATATTTGAAAAACCACTGGCATTAATAACCGGTGATTCTAATCTAACAATAGCACTATCATTTAAAACAGCACCCGAGTAGGCAAGATTACTCCAGTTATTTGAAATGTAAGCTGCTTTGCTAGAAAACTCTGCGTCCCCACTATTGCCAATTATCCATCTATTAGGAGAAAGTGTTCCATAATTTACAGCCTGGTTCCAGTTTCCAAGTCCACTTACAATCCCATTAAATGGTTCGTAATACAACGGTTGGTTGATGGTTGAATCAGGTCTATGATCCTCATTAGTTATAATAATAGAATGACTGAAAGAACTGTTTCTTTTTACCGCATTTCCTCCATTTGCATTTAAATCGAAATTAAGCATCAACATTTCAGCAGGTTCAATTTCTGCATCATTATACACTTTAAAATATATAGTTTGAGATAAGTTGGTACCATCCAATACAAAACTAAGAGGTGTAATTTCTACATCAGCATTTGTACCTACAGTAGCATTACCTGTAGGCAGCAGAGTAATATTTACAGGCTGTGTAGGAGCATATGGTATTTTTAATTTTGTTGTAAGTAATTTATAATCGAAACATCCATTTTCAACATCAGCATTTTCTTCATTTATGTTTTGGCTGGTAGTTTCAAAGTAAACCACCGGGTTTAAGCAGGTATTATTTCTAATGATATTTCTAATTCTTTGCCCCGGCTTTGGCCCAAATCCATTTGCCAGATTAATACCAATATTAAGATGGCAATAACTCATTACTGTACCACCATTTGTTGGTGCAGGGCCTTGTGGACAGCCACCTTCTGTTGCATAACAATTATCAATGGCACCACCAACCCAAGAGCAGGATTGTGTGTGCGGTGAGCCAAGGTTGTGACCCATTTCGTGCGTGATAACCATTACAGGCCATGAATAAATGGGAAGCGGATTAAATGAATTTGTGAGATTACCGCTTACGGCAGTTTTTTGTCCATTATTGCTACAAATGGTATTTAAATAAGCTACACCACCACCAATACTTCGCTGAGATAAAAAATGTGCAAGATCTCCAGGAAAGCCGATAGACATGTTAGCAGAAAATGCACTTAAAACAGGGGAGGAGGTTGCTATCGAATAATAAGGGTCTACCGAATTCCACACTTTTATAGCACTAATTTGTACATGGATACTGTCGTTTTCATACATCGTTTTTACAACATTAAACAGGGCTGTTACATAATTCAATGTGTTGTTTACATTCGATCCGTTATTAATATAGGTTTGATAATCTGCCTCAAAATAAACATCTATGGGCTCTGCATTTATGGTGGCAGCAGTAGGAGATAGAAGTGAGTAAGATGGTATAGGATTATTATGAGTATTTAATAGGTCATCTGTACCACACTCAAAATCATTTTTTATAAGTAGATCAGTTTCTCTGTAAAAAATATGCTCATTTGTTTGATGAGCTTCTAGTGTATTTATGGCGCCAATATTTATATTTCCTTTTTCATCTGCAATTACACCAAATAATTTATCATTCATTAAACTTAATGCAGCAAAAGAATGTGGTTTCCCTTTTATAAAACCTTTGTAATGTATTGTTGTATTTTCATAAGAAAATTTATTGGTAGGACTGGTACTGGTAGTTGCAAAAAAACTTGGAGAAAAAAGATTGTTTTGTTCCAGTATTATTTCCCATTCTTTATTTTCAAACTGAAAAACAAATGTAAAAGAAGCTGTTTTTTTTGTCAATAAATCTTCAGCAATTAAAGAATTAAATTTAGCAGTTTGGGCTTGTTTTAGGTATGGTTCAAATTTTGCAGGCATGGTTTTATAATCAGAAAACAACGCAATTCTTTTTTCTTGAGAATATACTTTTAGACTGAAAAGAAATAAACAAAAAATGATAAAATGAAGGTGTAAAATTTTTTGCTTCATACACTTGATTTACTGTATACCGAAAAGGATGATAGTAAGTTAATTTATTTTTTCTAAATAAAGAATTTGTGTAATGTTTTCATTCCTAAAATTTACAGCAGTTTTTATATAAAATAGAATAAAATGAAAAATATACATATTTTAAAAGTTGGTTTTTTTGTGTGGTTGGTCAGTACTGTTATAGGTTCTATTTTAAAAATCATGCATTATTACAATGGTGATATTTTATTAAGCGTAGCCATTGTTAGTTTTTTACTATTTTCATGTACTGCAATTTATGTGGTTTATACCTCCACAAAAATTGACAGAAGCGAAAAATTGATGTGGATCCTTGGCCTGCTATTTTTAGGTATTTTTACTGGTATATTTTATTTATTGGTAGGGCGAAAAAGAATTGTAAATGTGCAGATGTCAGTTTAATCCATGTTGTAAATCATAAAATAATAAGCATGAAAATTTATAACCTTAGTCTTCTGATAGCTGTACTACTTTCATTATCCTCCTGTGGAAACAATGAAAACAATAAAATGATTGTAGGTAATTGGGCAGGTACTGAATGGCTGGTAAATGGTGCTGCATCTAACCTCGATGGTAAAAAAGCAAGTTTTACATTCACAGAAAAGGGCAGTTATAATTTTATATATGATAACAACAAGGAAGAAGGCACTTATAAAGTGGAAAATGATATGCTTTTTACCAAGCCAACAAACGAGCAGGAAATAATGGTAAAAATCGTAAAACTTACAAAAGATAGTCTCACTTTTAATATGAATAGAAGTGGTCAGGCGGAAACATTGGTGCTTGTTCGTAAATAACAAATAAAAATCCCCGCAAAAAAATGCAGGGATTTAAATTTAAGTGATCCGGATTGGATTCGAACCAATGACCCTCAGCTTAGAAGGCTGATGCTCTATCCAGCTGAGCTACCGGACCTCAACTTTTCTTTTTGGGCTGCAAATATAGGATATAATTATTTTGAAACAGAAAATAAATGGAGTCAAATGCAGCATTCCGAACAAAATTTATATCTTACAATTAAATATTGAGATTATATTCTGTTTAAATTTATAGAATTGTTAAATATTCTTGATTAGTACCAATATAGACATTACATTTGCTCTTATAAAACCCGAATCAATTGAATAAGGGATATTAACGAGATAACCTTTTAAATTAAACTTAGCATTTATGAAACAAAAACTTACGCTGTTACTCTCATTGTTGGTGGTTGTCACCTGTGCATCTGCGCAAATGATAAATAGCAAATTTTCTTCTCCCAAAAAAGGAAGTTTAATCGGAATTCACTTTAATGCACTAGACATTAAAACTCCGGTTACGCTGAAAAGTTCTGCAGGAACCAGATCGTTTACCAAGATTCAGGACATGGATTATGGTTTTTCGCTTTCATATTGGAAAGGATTATCAAATACCATCGATTTTTCTACAAGAGCAGGAATTATTTTTCATGATTATATGTCAGAAGATAGAGGTTTGAATAATAATGATAAAAAACAAATAGGAGTTGAATTAGAGCCTACATTAAATTTCAGACCTTACGGTGATAATGCATTGTTAACACCATTTCTAACGGCTGGTATTGGTGGTGGTTATTATACAGGTAAAATTGGAGCATATGTTCCTGCAGGTTTAGGAATACAAGTAAATCTTCAAAGTTCTACTTATATATTGGTACAAACACAATATCGTTTTGCTTTAACCAAAGATGTTTTAAAAGATAATATATTTTATTCATTGGGCATAGCACAAAATATTTCAAAAGAGAAGCCTGTTGTTCAAGCACCTCCTCCGCCACCAGTTGTTTTAGATAGAGATGGTGATGGGGTTTTAGATGCTGATGATAAATGTCCTGATGTTGCAGGTGTTGCTTCTTTACAAGGTTGTCCTGATAGAGATGGTGATGGTATTGCAGATGCAGATGATAAATGCCCTGATGTTGCAGGTTTAGCTAAATACCAAGGTTGTCCAATACCAGATACTGATGGTGATGGTGTAAATGATGAAATGGATAAATGCGTTACTGTAAAAGGTTTTGCACGTTACCAAGGTTGCCCTATACCAGATACTGATGGTGATGGTGTGAATGATGAAGAAGATAAATGTCCTTCTCGTGTAGGTCCTGCAAGTAACCAAGGTTGCCCAGTTATTGCTAAAGAAGTGATCGATAAAATTAACTTTGCTGCAAAGAATGTATTTTTTGCGACAGGTAGTTACAAATTATTACCTAAATCATTTAAATCATTGGACGAGGTTGTAAGTTTATTAAAAACTGATGAAACTCTTATGATTGATATTGATGGTCATACTGATGCTCAAGGTTCTGACGAAAGCAATCAAGTACTTTCTGATAACCGTGCAGGTGCTGTAAAAACATATCTTGTAAGTAAAGGAATAGATGAAACACGTTTAAAATCTGCAGGATACGGTGAAACTAAGCCGGTAGCTGATAATACTACAGCAGCAGGTCGTGCGAAAAACAGAAGAACAGAAATGACAGTTAGAAATTTCTAATTATCTAATATAGTTATAAAAGCCCCGTTCATTATTTGAACGGGGCTTTTCATTTACAACATATTACAAATAAAAAAACTTATCATTCGCAAAATTTCATTTACATGAACTAAATTATTATTTTACATTTCAATGCTAATTTTACGTTTACTATATACTTTTTTTCTAACCTTTTTAGCTGTCTCTGCCACCGTAGCACAAACAAATACTGGAAACATATCCGGTTATGTTTTCCAAGCAGATAATAAAGCAGTTGTTAATGCAACAGTAGAATTGTGCCCTATTACTGACCAATCCAAATGTATTGTTTTGCTATCTGACAAGAATGGCTTTTTTGAATTCAGCAAGCTTGTCACAAATTATTACACCTTAAAAATTTCATCTACTGGTTTATCAGGTAAACGCATAGATAATATTTTGCTGAGACAGGAAAAACTTGATATAAACTTAGGTGAAATAATATTGAGTAATAAAATAACCAACGAGGATGAAGTTGTTGTTTACGCAGAAAAGCCTATGATTGAAAACAAAGATGGTAAAATAATTTTCAATGTAGGAGAAAGTGCAGCCTCAAATTCTAATAGTGTAAATGAGTTATTACAAAAAACACCATTGGTTACCGTAGATGCAGATGGAAAAATATTACTTAAGGGAAAAGAGGTGAAAATTTTAATAGATGATAAACCTGTAGAACTTAATTCAAAACAACTGCAGGAATTGCTGGAAAGTATGCCCGGTAGTTTTATTGATAAAATTGAAGTGATGACTAATCCACCACCACAATATGCTAACGAGCGTGGTGGTGTTATTAATATTGTAAGTAAAAAGGGAAAAGTAGGATTTACATTTAGAGCCAATATTTTTTATGGCACAAGGGGAGAAGTTGGAACAGGCTTGGCCACTACTTACAAGAAAAATAAAATAGCCACACAATTAAATGTTGCTTTATCAAACAATCAATTTATTGGTAATTCAAATTATAAAAGGCAAAACAATTATACAGACTCTTCTAATTTTTTATATTCTACAAGTAATTATAAAAATAAAAGTTTTAGACCAACCTTACGATGGAATGTAGATTACGATTTTAATAAGAATAACAGCGCCAATTTTTCTGTAAGTTATAATGCTAATGTGGGTATCAATAATTCCAATAGTCAATTTGAAAATATCAACAGAAATTTAATTTCATATAAATTTAACGATAGAACTATAACTTCCGATGTACACAATCACACTTTAAATTTTAGCAGCAGTTATTTATGGAAAGATAAAAAGCGC
Organism: Ferruginibacter sp.; assembly: GCA_031398005.1. Lineage (GTDB taxonomy): Bacteria > Bacteroidota > Bacteroidia > Chitinophagales > Chitinophagaceae > Ferruginibacter. The sequence continues at coordinate 91,119 of JANNMO010000041.1, read as the reverse complement.
ACAGGCGCTTTAAAAGTTATCGGAGGTTTTGTTTACGCAAATAATAACAATGAAAGAGATTTTTACCAGCAATTTTTTGGACTGAACCAAGTAGCTCTTGGAATTGATTCCACGCAATTTCAAGAAAATTTTACTAAAGCTAAAAACATTTCTCTTCGTATTAATTATGATAAATCTTTTGACAGTGGGAGGTATTTTTTTAGTACCGGAGTAAATTATTTTAAAAACAATAGCTACAACGATCTTAATGCTCAATATTTAAAAAAACCTGCCAATATTGTTTTGCCTCAACTAGGTTTTGACAATGAATTTTATTTTAAGCAAAAAATATTGCAAACCCGTGCCGCTTTCAAATATAGGTACAAGACAGATTTTTATGCAACCATTGGTTTACAAATTGAAAATACAGGGCAAGGATTTAACCATATTTCGCTTAATAATAAATATAACAAGAACTATTTTAGTTATCTTCCTTTTCTTCTTATTACAAAAAAATGGATAAATAACTATACCCTTTCTATAAGTTATAAAAAAAGCTTACAGCGCCCAGGTATAAATGAAACAAACCCTGCTGTTGACATTGGAGACCCCTTTAACACTCGTTTTGGTAATCCCTATCTATTGCCATATTATGCCCACAATTTTGATGCTTCTATTGGTAAAAACTTTAAAAAAGTAAACTACAATGCAAGTATTGGCTATAATGAATTACTTAATTTATATGCCCCTATCCGCACTTTGCAGCCAGATGGTAAAACATTTATTACCTACCAAAATATAACCAACCGTAAAGAATACGAAGCAAGTTTATGGGGAGCATATAGCATTACTAAAAAAATAAAAATTAGTGGAAGTGCAGGTTACAATTACAACTTGTATGATGCTTTTGGAAAACAAGTGTTACGTTACAGAAACGGCGGTAGCTTTACTTCTAATATTAATGGTTCGTATAACCTCAATGATAAAACTCAATTCGGTTCTGCCATTACTTACAACAGATTTGCAAACCCCCAAGGCACCGTAAGAACCAATGTAAGTATGAATTTTAATGCTCAACAAAAGTTCTTTCAAAAATCTATTATTGTTACATTATCTGCTGTAGATCCTTTTACAACCCAGCAAAATACCAGTTTTACTTATGGCAATAATTTTATTTTGCAAAACTACAGTTTTACAAAAACACGAAATTTTAAATTAAATGTCGCTTACAATTTTATCAAGAAAAAGAAACCGATCAAATCAGTGAACAAAAAAACAAATAATTCCACAAAAAAATAAACCCCAACAAATTAGTCGGGGCTCATTATAATCAAAAAGAAAATCTTTATAAATTCTTTACTGCGTAATCATTATCACCTATTCTTCCCCCACCAATATATTTTCTGGAGTAATAACTCTCGTTTAAATTATTAATAGTAACACCTGCGCTTGAGCTTGAATGGGTAAAATATCCATCACCTAAATAAACACCAACATGGCTCACACCACCCCTGGTATTAAAAAATACTAGATCACCTTCCAAAAGGTCATCTCTGTTAACCCTGCTTGAAATTGCATATTGCTCACGAGCTGTTCTTGGCAGAACAAACCCAAATACTTCATTTAATAATTGACCTGTATAACTACTGCAGTCAATTCCTTTTTTGGAAGTACCACCGTATCTATACCGAGTAGCCCACCACTCGTCTATAAAACTAAAAAGGGATTTGTTTGTAACAAGTTCAACATCCTTATTTAAAATTTGCGCATATTTAAATTGGATGGTACTACATAATTCTGTAGCCATTAACACCGGGGCAAGAACTTTTTTGAAAGATGTGGTAAATTTGGAACTAGATTTGGATATACCATATTCAACTCCGTCATTAAAAAGGTTCATATCTCTTAAGTAATTCCTTTTTAACTGGGCTGATGCCGAAAATGTAGTAACTGTAAAAACGCTTAGCGCAACAGAAACAAACAGTAAGTTTTTCATACGTAAAATATTGGTTTACATGTATAAGACTATCTCCTTTGTTATTTGTGCTTCTATAATTCTTTGTTTGTCTCTTGTTTTTTTCCTATCTATTAATCTTGTCCTACAACAATTATTAAATAAATTTATGTTCGTCAGGTCGCAAATGTAGGGTTAGAAAGTTACAATACCCAACTTTACGGGGAAAAAACTACACATTCCCTAAAATTTTTTGTTTATTATAACAAATTATACTAAAACCTCATGCAGCGTTCTTGTAATAATATATTAAGCTATCAAAAATAGCTTTGTGGAAAACCGGCCGTTCAAATAACTTTATTAAAAACGATATTTGTGTTTTTCGGTAGTAGTTTTAGATATTTTGAACAAACCTTATGAACTTTTCACACCTACATGTACACACTCAATTTTCATTATTAGATGGTGCAGCTTCTATAAAAAACCTTTATAAAAAAGCCATAGCAGATGGTATGCCCGCTATCGCCATTAGTGATCATGGAAACATGTTTGGCGCTTTTGAATTTGTAAAAGAAGCGTATAAGCATAAAAACGATGACGGTTCTTTAAAAGTAAAGCCAATTGTGGGGTGCGAATTTTATATAACTACTGACCGCACTCGCAAAACCTTTAGCAAAGAAGAAAGAGACCCACGCCATCATCAAATATTACTGGCAAAAAATGATATCGGGTATAAAAACCTTGTAAAGCTTACCTCACTTGGTTATATAGAAGGGATGTACAGCAAATATCCGAGAATAGATAAACAACTTATTCATAAATACCATGAAGGGCTTATTGCCACCACTTGTTGCCTTGGCGCATTGGTACCGCAAACAATTCTTAAAAAAGGCGAAGCAGAAGGCGAAAACGAGTTTAAATGGTGGCTCAACATTTTTCAGGAAGATTATTATGTAGAGCTGCAAAGACACGGCATTCCTGACCAGGAAAAAGTAAACAATGTACTTTTAAAATTTGCAAAAAAATACAACGTAAAAGTAATTGCGAGCAACGATAGCCATTATGTAGAGCAAGATGATTTTAATGCGCATGATATTTTACTTTGTATAAATACTGGCGAAAAGCAAACCACACCTGCGTCTCGTGAGCATGGAGATGATGATTTATCCTCTAAAGGAAAAAGATTTGCTTTCCCCAACGACCAGTTTTTTTTAAAAACACAAAAGCAAATGGCTGAGGTTTTTCACGATCTGCCGGAAGCTATTGATAACACGAACGAAATCGTTTCAAAAGTTGATTTACTCGATTTAAAAAGAGATATCCTTCTTCCTCACTTTACTGTTCCATCCAATTTTAAAACACAGGATGAATATTTGGAAAGTCTTACTTGGGCTGGCGCAAAAAACCGTTACCAAATATTAACACCCACAACCGAAGAAAGAATACAGTTTGAATTAGGTGTAATAAGAGAAATGGGCTTTGCCGGTTATTTTTTAATTGTGAGCGATTTTATAAGAGCGGGTAGAGAAATAGGCGTATTTATTGGGCCGGGTCGTGGTTCTGCTGCCGGAAGTGTGGTGGCGTATTGCATTGGTATTACCAACATTGATCCTATAAAATATAATTTACTTTTTGAGCGTTTTCTAAATCCAGAGCGTAAGTCGATGCCGGATATAGATACCGATTTTGATGATGAGGGCAGGCAAAAAGTAATAGATTATGTGGTTGATAAATACGGTAAAAACCAGGTCGCACAAATTATTACCTATGGTACAATGGCGGCTAAAAGCAGTATTGCTGATGTGGCTAGGGTAATGGATTTGCCCTTACAACAAAGCCGTGCATTATCGGGCTTAATACCGGAGCGCCCGGGTATGAATTTAAAGCGCTTGCTTACTGCACCTATTACTATAAAGGATGCTCAAAAAGGTGGAGAAAAATCTTTAGAGGAAAAAGAACAACTTCAACCTGATGATGTAGAAAAAATAAAAAAATTAAGAGAGTTTTATAATGGAACTGATGAGTTGGCAAAGGTTTTACACGAAGCAGAAAAATTGGAAGGTTCTGTTCGTAATACAGGCATACATGCATCTGCCATCATTATTGCACCAAAAGATTTAACGGAGTTATTGCCAGTGGCTACTTCCAAAGAATCTGAATTGTGGCTTACGCAAATTGAAGGAAACTCTATTGAAGAAGCCGGTGTTATAAAAATGGATTTTCTTGGTTTAAAAACCTTGAGCATTTTAAAAACAGCATTGGCACTTATAAAACAACATCATGGCGTAACGATTGAAATAGATGATATTTCGCTGGAAGATGAAAAAACCTATGCACTTTACAGGCAGGCAGATACCAATGCTACTTTTCAGTTTGAAAGCCCAGGTATGCAAAAATACCTGCGGGAATTAAAGCCAGATAAATTTGGCGACCTCATTGCCATGAATGCATTGTATCGCCCGGGACCAATGGCTTACATTCCAAACTTTATTGCACGAAAAAACGGTAGGCAAGAAGTTACTTATGACCTGCCCGAAATGCAGGAACATTTGGAAGAAACTTATGGCATTACCGTATATCAGGAACAGGTGATGTTGCTTTCTCAAAAGCTTGGCGGATTCTCCAAAGGACAGGCAGATATTTTGAGAAAAGCAATGGGTAAAAAAGACCGTAAAACGCTTGATAAAATGAAAGGCGATTTCATTAAAGGAGCAACGGAAAAAGGTCATCCGGCTAAAACCCTGGAAAAAATATGGACTGACTGGGAAGCATTTGCACAATATGCATTTAATAAATCTCACTCAGTATGTTATGCATTTGTAGCTTACCAAACCGGATATTTAAAAGCGCATTACCCTGCGGAATACATGGCAGCGGTATTGAACCATGCAGGCAGCATTGAAAAAATAACTTTCAATATGGAAGAGTGCAAGCGCATGGGTTTGAAAGTACTTGGACCAGATATCAATGAATCTAACAATGGTTTTGCTGTAAATGAAGCCGGCGAAATTCGTTTTGGATTTAGTGGAATGAAAGGCGTTGGTGAAAATGCTATCGAAAACATTGTGGAAGAAAGAAACAAACACGGAAAATTTAAGGATGTTTTTGATGTGGTAAGACGAGTAAATCTTCGGGCAGTGAGTAAAAAAACACTGGAGAGTTTAATTTACAGTGGGGCTTTTGATTGTTTTAAAGACATGCACAGGGCACAATATTTTTTTACTGCACCCGGTGATGTGCCTTCGCTGGATAAGATTGTAAAATTCGGTTCAGTATTTCAATCGCAAGCTGCTGGCTCTGCCAACACCCTCTTTGGCGATTTGCAAATGCCAGATATTGTACCGCCCAAACTTGGACAATGCCCCCCTTTTCAATTAGTAGAAAAACTAAATTTTGAAAAAGAGGTTACGGGTATGTATATGAGTGGTCATCCTCTAGATGATTTTAAATTTGAACTTACGCATTATGGTATTAGTCCACTTACAGATTATATTGAAATAAAAAATGCAGTAGATTCAGTACCACCATCACGTACTTTTCGCATGGCAGGTTTGGTTACCGATGGGCAACACAGGGTTACAAAAACAGGGAAGAATTTTGGCATTTTACATATAGAAGATTTTACGGGTAAAACTGATTTTGCATTGTTTAGTGAAGACTATATCAAGTTTAATAAGTACTTGGAAAAGGGAGCGATAGTAATGTTAGAAGGTGGTTTTAAACAACGGTATAATGGAGAAACCTATGAATTTAAAATTTCAAAGCTTCATTTGTTGGAAACAGTAAAATCTACCTTAACAAAAGAAGTAAAAATAGAAATACAACCGGAAGATATTAAACAGGAAATGATAGAATTTTTAGAAACCAATGTGAAAGAGAATCCCGGTAAAACTCAAATTAAATTTTCTATAAAAGATTTTGAAGATAATTTAAAAATAAGTCTTTATACATTAGAAAAAAGTTTTACCATGAATGATGATATGGCGTTTTATTTAAATAGCAGAAATGATATCGGGGTAACTGTACTGACAGCATAGCAGTTAAAACTACTCAAATTGCTTATCCTCATATTGTGGATATGTCATTGTAGCAAATAAAAATACTGGTTATAGATTTGCAATAAATAATTTAATAAACGGCTTTAAAAAGCCAACAGACAATAACAATTAAAATATAAATTATGGCACTGGAATTCACAGATTCAAATTTTAAAACTGAAGTACTTGATTCAGATAAATTAACCGTGGTAGATTTTTGGGCAGAATGGTGCGGTCCATGCCGAGCTATTGGGCCGGTAATTGCAGAACTTGCAAAAGAATATGAAGGCGTAATTAATGTAGGAAAATTAAACGTAGATCAAAATCCGCAGATTTCTACTAACTATGGTATTACCAGTATTCCTGCTATACTTTTCCTTAAAAATGGCGAAGTGGTAGATAAATTAGTAGGCGCACAACCAAAAGCTAATTTTGTAAAGAAGATAGAAGCATTGAAATAAATTTTTTTGATTAAAGAAAAACGCCGCTTTAGAAATATAGCGGCGTTTTTTTATGTTCTTACAATCTTAGTTAATGTTTTGCATTAACAAGGTCTACATTTTTATTATGGGAGTGCTTAAAGAAAATCGCAAACAGTACCGCCACAACCAATGAATAAATAGCGAAAGCCAGCCATATTCCCGTCCAGTCTTTGCCCGTAGCGGTAGTATAATATTCATCTATAAGCCAGCCACTAATTTTTGTACCAAGTAAGGCACCCACACCATTTGTCATCATCATAAATAAACCCTGCGCACTCGATCTTATGCTTGGGTCAGTTTCTGTTTCTACAAACAAAGAACCTGAAATATTAAAAAAGTCGAAAGCCATTCCATAAACGATGCATGATAAAATAATCATCCATAAGCCATCTCCAGGGTTACCATATGCAAATAATGCAAAACGAAGTACCCATGCAATCATAGCAAATAGCATCACATTTTTAATTCCAAATCTTTTAAGAAAAAAGGGTATGGCTAAAATAAAAACCGTTTCAGATATTTGGGAAATTGACATGATGATGGTGGAGTATTTTACCACAAACGAATCAGGTCCATATAAAGGAGATAATTTAAAATCATCTAAAAAAGAATCGCCATACATATTAGTTAATTGCAAAGCAGCACCCAAACACATGGAGAAAATAAAAAACAACGCCATCTTATAATTAGAAAATAATTTAAATGCATTTAGTCCCAATTGTTCTACTAAACCTGCATTTTTTGCAATAGTTTTTGGTGGTGGGCATTTAGGTAGAGTGAATGAAAAAATTCCTAGCACGATGGCACCCACAGCAGCAATAATAAACTGATTGGCATTAGCCTTACTGCCAGATAAATTGGTAAACCACATAGCTACAATGAAACCGATGGTACCCCAAACCCGAATGGGAGGAAAAACTTTTACTACATCAAATTTGTTATTTTTTAAAATGGTATAAGCAATACTATTTGATAATGATATAGTGGGCATATAACAAATCATTGCAGCAAAAATTACATAGTACAATGTATCAGGATCATTTACATAAGGCACATAAAATAAAACCGCTCCATATAAAATGTGTAAAATGCCATATAATTTTTCAGCATTCATCCACTTATCTGCAATAATTCCTGCAAGAGCCGGCATAAATAATGAGGAAAGTGCCAATGTTGAAAATATAGCACCAAACTGAGCGCCTGTCCATCCTTTTGCATTAAAACAATAAGTACCTATGGTGATAAGCCAAGCTCCCCATACAAAGAATTGAAAAAAACTCATAATAATCAGCCGAAACTTTATACTCATATTTTTTCTTTTACTGTAGTTAAGTGTTGGTTTAATGAAGAGGTAAGATATAAAATTATTAATTGTTGCAAATAAAATGTTTTATGGGATTTATCATCATATGCTGCTTTATTATTATTCCCTTTTTGGCAAATATGATTTTATACAAAAAATAACTAAGGCAATATGTTTCGTAAATTTGCAAAAATTATAAAGTGATGGGTGCTTCAATAGATACATTGATAAATTTTACAGCAGATATTTCGCTCAAAAATATTGCTGAGAAAGTAAAAAAAGGAGAAAGGATTTCAGATGATGAATGCATTACATTATTTGAAAAAGCAGATCTTCCTTTTGTGGGAGCGTTGGCAAATTTTATAAGAGAAAAATTGCATGGAGATAGAACTTATTTCAACAGAAATTTTCATATTGAACCAACCAATGTTTGTGTATTTAGTTGTAAGTTTTGTTCTTACTCCCGCTTGTATGCAAACAAGGAAGAAGGGTGGGAGCTTAGCATAGACCAGATGCTGGATATTGTAAAAAGCTACGATGGAAAGCCAATTACAGAAGTTCATATTGTAGGTGGTGTACACCCAAAAATGAACATGGCTTATTTTATAGAATTGATACAAAAAATACATGCACACAGACCTGATTTGCATGTAAAAGGATTTACAGCAGTGGAGCTGGATTATATGTTTCGCAAAGCAAAGCTTTCTGTTGAAGAAGGCATGCAAGCCTTAAAAGATGCAGGTTTGCAATCTCTACCTGGTGGCGGTGCAGAAATTTTTCATGAAGATATTCGTAGAGAAATTGCAGGAGATAAAGTAACCGGAGAAGGTTGGTTAAAAATACATGAAACAGCACATAATTTAGGTATGCATAGCAATGCGACGATGTTATACGGCCATATTGAAAAATACGAACATCGTGTAGATCACATGCGTAAACTGAGAGATCTTCAAGATAAAACAAAAGGCTTTAATACATTTATTCCATTAAAGTTTAGAAACAGTAACAACGATATGAGTTATGTGGCAGAAAGTACTGTAACAGAAGATATGCGCATGTACGCCATTGCAAGAATATACCTCGATAATTTCCCGCACCTTAAAGCATATTGGCCAATGCTTGGCAGACAAAATGCACAACTTACATTATCTTTTGGTGTGAATGATATTGATGGAACCATTGACGATACCACAAAAATTTACAGCATGGCCGGTAGTGAAGAACAAACACCTACTATGACCACCGAAGATTTGGTAACGCTTATTAAGCAAGTAAAAAGAACCGCAATAGAAAGAGATACTTTATATAATGAGATAAAGAATTATAGCGAGGTGTGAAGTGTGAAAGGTGAAATGTGAATGGGTGAATTGTGAATGGGGCTTAGTGAAAAATTTATAGGTGGCAAAAATCATTTATAAAAAAATACGACCTGTATCAAAAAAAATGCCCTCAATTTCTGAGAGCATTTTTTAATATCATATTAATTTTCTAATTCTCCACATCCGCTTCCATATAACTTTCCACTGGCTCACAGGTACAAATTAAATTTCTATCGCCATAAGTATTATTAACTCTGCTGATACTTGGCCAAAATTTATTTTCTTTTACATAACCCAATGGATAGGCCGCTTCTTGTCTTGTGTATGGTTTGCTCCATTCATCAGCAGTTATTACAAACTGTGTATGAGGGGCATTTTTTAAAACATTATCAGCCTTATTAGCAGTTCCATTTTCTATAGCTGCTATTTCTTTACGAATGCTTAGTAATGCATCACAAAAACGATCCAGCTCTGCTTTATCTTCACTTTCGGTAGGCTCAATCATAATAGTTCCTGCTACCGGAAAACTTAAAGTTGGTGCATGAAAATTATAATCCATTAACCGTTTTGCTACATCTTCTGCTTCTACACCGGCACTTGTTTTAAACGGACGCAAATCAACAATAAACTCATGCGCACATGTTCCGTTTCTGCCGGTATATAAAATTTTATAATCGTTTTGCAATCTTGCCTTCATGTAATTGGCATTTAAAATTGCATACTCTGTGCTTCTCTTTAAACCATCTGCACCAAGCATTTTTATATAGGCATAACTTATCAATAAAATACTTGCAGAACCATAACGGGCAGCACTTACGGCGTGAATTGCTGCACTACCGTCGTCCGTCGTCTGTTGTCCGTCGTCCTCTCTCACCACATGCCCCGGTAAAAAAGGTTTCAATTTATCATTCACACCAATTGGTCCCATGCCCGGACCACCACCGCCATGCGGTATAGCAAATGTTTTATGCAGATTCAAATGGCAAACATCAGCACCAATTAACCCAGGGCTCGTTAAACCAACCTGTGCATTCATATTAGCACCATCCATATAAACCAATCCACCATTATCATGTATTAACTGGCACAAATCTTTAATGGTTTCTTCAAACACGCCATGCGTACTTGGGTAAGTAACCATTAACCCGGCAAGGTTTTCTTTATGTTTTTCCACTTGTGCGGCCATATCTGCCATATCAATATTACCTGCATCATCGCATTTGGTAACAACCACTCTAAAGCCCGCCATTACTGCACTTGCAGGGTTGGTACCGTGTGCAGATATTGGTATTAATATTATATTTCGTTGTGGCTCGTTTCTATGAAGATGATAAGCACGCATGGTTAATAAACCGGTATATTCACCTTGTGCACCACTGTTTGGTTGTAAAGAGGTAGCAGTAAAACCTGTGATGTTGCTTAACCAAGCTTCCAGCTCCGTCAATATTTTTTGGTAACCTTTCCATTGGGTTGAAGGAGCAAAAGGATGTATGTTGCTAAACTCCGGCCAACTAACCGGAATTAATTGAGTAGCTGCATTCAACTTCATGGTGCAACTTCCCAAAGAAATCATGGAGGTATTTAAACTAAGATCTTTGTTCTCTAAACTTTTAATATAACGCAACATCATGCTTTCGCTGCGGTGTGTATTAAACACCGGGTGCGTTAAAAATTCAGATGTTCTTGTAAGAGATGAAGGAATGTTTGTAAGCAATGCATCGTTGCTAAAACTAGCTTCTGCATTGTGCTGGTCTTTTGCTTTTGCAAAAACATGTAAGATATCCAACACATCATTTTGCGAAGTAGTTTCATCTAAACTAATGTGTACCGCATGGTCTGAATAATAAAAATTTATTTCGGCAGCATCAGCGGCTACTTTAATAGCATCCGTAAAATTTGTTTTTATTCTAATTGTATCAAAATAAAATTTGTTTTCATTTACGTAGCCCATTGCCGCTAATTCATCGCTCAATGTTTTTGCCAAAAGACTGGTACGTTTTGCAATGTTTTTTAAACCCTCGGCACCATGGTAAACTGCATACATGGCACTCATATTACTAAGCAATGCCTGTGCAGTACAAATATTACTGGTAGCTTTTTCTCTGCGTATGTGTTGCTCACGTGTTTGTAAAGCCATACGTAAACAACGGTTGCCTTGCGCATCTATGGTAACACCAATTATACGGCCTGGTATTGTTCTTTTAAATTCATCTTTTGTTGCAAAAAATGCTGCGTGTGGTCCACCAAAACCCATGGGTACACCAAAACGTTGTGCACTGCCAATAGCCACATCAGCACCCAGTTCTCCCGGTGCTGTAAGTAAGGTAAGCGCCAATAAATCTGTAGCCATTATTACCAAAGCATTGGCAGCATGTGCTGCATCAATAAATTTTCTGTAATCTGCCACTTCGCCATTTGCATTTGGATATTGTACAATAGCACCAAAATAACTTTCATCTATTTCAGCCGTTTTATAATCACCAAAAACCAATTCAATATTAATAGGTGTAGCACGGGTAATTAAAATATCTTTTGTTTGTGCAAATACATTTTCATCTACAAAAAACTTTGGCGATGTTATGTGATCTGTATTTTTATTTTTATGGTTGAAGAGCATTGCCATTCCTTCTGCCGCTGCCGTACCCTCATCGAGCAAACTTGCATTTGCAATTGGCAAACCCGTAAGATCTGCCACCATTGTTTGAAAATTTAATAAACTCTCCAAACGACCTTGTGCAATTTCTGCCTGGTAAGGCGTGTATTGTGTGTACCAACCTGGGTTTTCAAAAACGGTACGCAAAATTACCGATGGCACAATGGTACCATAATAACCCTGACCAATATATGTTTTAAAAACCTTGTTTAATGCAGCAGTTTTTTTTAATTCTGTGAGGTATTGAAACTCACTCACTGGTCCACCGGTGTTTAAAGGCTCCGTGGAGCGAATAGCTGCAGGTACCGTTTTAGCAATCAATTCTTCAACGGATGGTATGCCAATTACCTCAAGCATTTCTGTTGTTTCCTGTGCATTTGGACCAATATGTCTTTGTGCAAATTCATTTTTTTGTTGTTCAAAAAGATTCATGGAAATTATTTATAATGTTATGTTTTTTATTAGCCGAGCAAAGAAACAGCAATGTGGATCTGCAGTGGCGTCGCACATTTCATCTTCAATTATATATTTAGCATTAATTGTGCAATAGATATACAAAATAGATAGATGCTTTATTTGCGCTGCAAAATTACAGCAATACAATTACAATAACTATTGAGATAAGGAAGTTGAGTAGGTATGTTGAAAAACTTAACAAAAACCTGCAAATAACAGATTGGTAATTTGAATTGGATAATAAAGTAAATTCATTTGTTATATAAAATTACTTTGACAACATTAGCCCTTCGAAAAAAATTATCGGACTTTCTGCAAACAGCAGATGATAAGAAAGTAAAAGCTGTTTATGCACTGCTGGAGCATGAAATTAAAATGTCTGAAATTGTAAGTGTCGAAGATTATAATAAGGAAATAAATGAAGCTCTGGTAAAAGCTGATAATGGAAATTATATCAGTCAGGCACAAATGGAAAAGCAAGCTGCCAGATGGTAAGAACAATAAGATGGCCATTACCGGTACAAAAACAACCTGCTAACATTTATAAATATATTTTAAAATATTCTCTTCAAAATGCTGAAAAAGTTAAGGGAGAAATATTGCTGTCTACGAAAAGACTTGCTGAATTACCTGAAATTCACCCTCCAGATAAATACAAAATAACAACAAAGGACAATTCAGGGCATATGAATTATATCATTATAGAATATCTTATCATGTCTCAGAAAAGGAAATAACTATTACACGAATAAGACACACAAAAATGAACCTTAAAAAATATTGAGTTGTATTAATAACCAAACCAATTACAAACTGCATTTTTAAAAATGTTGAAAAAAGATTTATTGCTGAAGAGCGGCGGGATAGAAGCGGTACCCCACAGCACCGCTGAAAGCGGGCGAGGAGTACAAGCGAATAGCCCGAACAATTGCTGAATAGAATTACTAAAATCCACCGCACCCAAACTTTTATATTCCTTTTAAAGCACCAATCATACCCACTTTATCTATTGCTTTAAAAACGGTATTGCCTGCTACGAGTACATTTGCGCCTGCATCTACAATGCTCTTGGCATTTTGTAAAGTAACGCCACCATCTATCTCAATTTTAACTGATAGGTTTTGTTCATCTATCATTTGCCGAAGCTGCTTTATTTTTGTGAGGGTGTATGGTATAAATGATTGTCCGCCAAAACCAGGGTTTACACTCATTAAACAAACTACATCAATATCTGCCAAAATATCTTTTAAAGTATCTACCGGCGTGTGCGGATTTACAGCCACGCCTGCATGCATACCAAGGTTTTTTATCTGTTGAATATTGCGGTGTAAATGTGGGCAAGCTTCTATATGAACCGTAAGATTGTTTGCACCTGCATCTCTAAATGCTTCTGCATATTTATCGGGGTTTTCAATCATTAAATGTACATCGCAATATTTTTTTGTAGCGCTGGTTATAAATTGTGTAACCATTGGGCCGAAACTTATATTGGGTACAAAACTTCCATCCATGATATCTATATGAAACCAATCTGCAGCACTGTTGTTAAGCATTTCGCAATCTTGCTGTAGCTGTAAAAAATTTGCAGAAAGTAGGGAAGGGGCGATTAGTGGCATGGGGTGAATTGTGAGGTTGTGAATGGTGAGGTTGTGAATAGTGAATTGTGAATGGTTATTTATTATTTATCATTTATCATTTATCATTTATCATTAGTTTGAGCACTGCAAAATTATAATATAGATATGAGTATAAAAAATTAGCACATTAGCACATTTGCATATTGGCACATTTGTACTTTGGGGCATTAGCACATTAGCACATTTGCATATTGGTTTTTACTGCAACTTCCCTAGCGCATCTTTTGCTTCCATATAATTAGGGTCGTACATTAAAGCCATTTGATACGCTTGTATGGCATCTTCTTTTTTATTTAATTTTTCAAAACAACGACCAAGATAATAATATCCTCTTTCAAAATTATTTTGAAGTGTTACGGCTGTTTCTAACACTGCAGCGGCTTCGCTGTATTTTCGTAAATCGTATAATGCTATCCCTTTTTCGAGATAAGCATTCATAAAAGTATATTGTATGCTGATAGATTTATCAAAAAATGGAATGGCTTTTTCTTTTTCATTAATATAACTATAGTAAAGTCCTTTAATAAAGTAAGCTTCTTTTTCTGCACCAGCCTTATCAGCCACCAATAATGCATCTGCCATTACCAATGCCATTGGGTTTTTGTTTTGGGCGTACAATGCGCCCAATCCTATTATGTACTGAGGATCTGGTAAAATAACAATGGCCTGCTCTAAACTTTTTATTGCTTGGGCAGTATCGCCTTTGGCAGAGTAAATAATTGATTGGTAATCTCTCAGTGCCGCATTGTTGCTGTCTCGGGCAATGGCTTTATTAATTTGTGCCAATGCTGCATCAAAATTTTGTACATCTAAATAATAAGCTGATAGGTTTTCTAATAATTGTAAAGAATCTGGATATTGCTCCACTGCATTTTTTAATGCTTGCTCTTTGCTGTTGGTGCTGGTATTTTGATAAACTGGTTTTTCATTTTTATTGTTGTTACAGTTTGAAAAAATGACAATAGTTGCTATCAGAAAAATATACTTCATCTAAATAATTTATAGCGCAAAAATAAAGGATAAACCATGTTTAGTTTACAATTCTTTGACAATGTGGTTTAGAACCCTGGTTAACTTTGCAAAAATTTTGTATACGATGAAATATTTGCTTTCTGTTGCTATAGTTATAACGCTTATCTTCTCATTTTCTTTTACTAATAAAAATTTTTTTGTAACTGCACAGCCATTGGGCGATACAGTACATTTTCCGGGTGAAACCCATTTTGCAAATGTTCGTCAACTTACTTTTGGTGGCGATAATGCAGAAGCATATTTAAGCAAGGATGGAAAATATTTGGTTTTCCAAAAAACGGATGTAGCCAATGGCATTATGTGCGACCAGATATGGATGGGAAAAATACCACTAACTGCTTCTGAAAATTTTGAACCAAAACTGGTAAGTACAGGAACCGGAAGAACCACCTGCGCTTATTTTTATCCAGATGGAAAATCAGTTTTGTATGGCTCCACACATTTGGCTGCTACCGAATGCCCACCAGTGCCCGATAGAAAAAAATATGGCAACAAATACATCTGGCCTATTTACGAAAGCATGGATATTTTTCAGGCAGATTTGAATGGTAAAATTATAAAGCAGCTTACCAAAACAAAAGGTTACGATGCAGAAGCAACCATTTCTCCAAAAGGAGACAAGATGGTTTTTACCAGCATGAGAGATGGAGATTTGGAATTATATACCATGGATTTAAAGGGGAAAAATGTAAAACGTATTACCAATATGTTGGGTTACGATGGCGGCGCATGGTTTAGCCCAGATGGTACAAAAATTATTTGGCGTGCCAGCAGACCAACAACCGAAAATGAAATAAAAGAATACAAAGAATTGTTGGCTGAAAACCTTGTAGCGCCTACTCATATGGAAGTATGGATTGCCAATGCAGATGGCAGCAATCCTCATCAGGTTACCACATTAGAGCAGGCAAACTGGGCACCTAACTTTACACCCGATGGAAAACATTTTGTTTTTTGCAGCAACCATGAATATAAAAGAGGATTTCCATTTAATATGTACATAGCAGATTTAGATGGAAAGAACATTCAAAAAATATCGAGAGATAAAGGATTTGATGCGTTCCCTATGTTTAGCAAAGACGGTAAAAAAATAGTATTTAGCAGTAACAGAAATAACAAGGGAAGCAGAGATACCAATATTTTTATAGCCGACTGGGTGGAATAGGAAAATGTGCAAATGTGAAAATGTGCAAATGTGAAAAAGGGCAAATGGGAAAATATGCAAAAATGCAAATGGTAAAATGTGCAAAAGGCAAATGTAAAAAAAGTACAATAAGTTAAATAATTTTTAAAAGGTCAGCCATTAACATGCTGGCCTTTTTTAAAATCTGACATTGTAAAAAAATAGTACATTCTTTTAAATCATTCTATGAAAAAGTACATAGTTCCCCTTTTATTGGCTGTTGTATTACTTGCCCAGTGTTCAAAAAAGGACGTGGATGCCGTTGTAAATAAAAGCCTTAACCTTAAATCAGTTGGTGCATCTGCCAATGAATTTTTAAGTGCCAATACTTATACAAACATAAATGTACAACTGCAATTTATGCCGGGCTTTGCACCAAATGCAGGTGCCTTGAACAACCTTACAGCTTTTTTAAATGAGTTAATAAATAAACCGGCTGGTATTAATTTTACCCAAACTCAAATTGCTGCATCGGGTAAATCGGTATTAACCATTGAAGATATTAGTGCAATAGAAAAAGCAAACCGTACACAATTTACAAACGGTAATACCCTGAGTGTGTATGTGCTTTATGCAGATGCTGCATTTAGTACTTCCAATATATTAGGAGCGGCTTTTAGAAATACCTCGTTGGTAGTGTTTGGTCCTACGGTTAAAAATAATTCTGGCGGCGTAAACCAAACTACGAGAACTAAATTAGAAACCACTGTACTGAACCACGAATTTGGGCATTTACTGGGCCTGACAAACTTGGGAACAAACATGGTAACTGCTCATGAAGATGCACAACATGCGGCGCACTGTAATAACAATACATGCCTTATGTATTTTGCTACACAAACTACAGTAATGGGTGGTGTTTTATTGAGTGGCCCTGTGCCGGTTTTAGATGCAAATTGCAAAGCAGATTTAAAAGCAAATGGGGGGGAGTGAGTACTTTTAAAACAAAATTAAACTATAACAAATCCCATTAGCATATCAGCATATTAGCAAATTAGCTAATTAGTCGTACTTCCAGTTTCTTCCTTTATCATTTTCAATCCATTCAATGGCCTGTGCTATTCTTTTGTTTTTAGTAGCATCAGTTTTTGCATCCATAATCCATCGGTTATATTCTTTTCGGTGCGATGGGGCAAATGCCTGAAATACTTCAAAAGCTTTTTTATTTTTCTTAAGCTCTTTCAAAAAATAATCTGGCGTGGCTATTTCAATAGTTTCTGCGGCTTTTTCTTTTGCTGGTAATTTAATGCCTCTTTCATTTAAATCAACTGCTTCTTTAATGAAGGCAATTATTTTTTTATCTGCAGGCAAAACTTTTAGTGAAGTAATTTTATCAAAATGCCCCATGGCATTGTTTTGATTTTTGAGTAACACACTGGAATCCTTCATTAATGCGGCTTTCCAAAAACCAAAACTACAGTGTGCTTTAAAAGCAGCCATGCTGCAAACAATGCCTTTATATTCATAAGCAGGCATCCCCCATTTTATAGTTTCTACTATTTCAGGGCAAGATTCATGCACTAATTTTCTTAAGTGCGTAAGAACAGGTTGTGCATATTCAGGCGCTTTGGCTATGTAAGCATCTATTCTTTTATCTTTCATGTTGTAAATTTTTTATAGCGGATAATTTAATTGCCAACTGCTCCCGCATATTTGCGGGACTAACTGCCCACTGCTCTCAATCCCAACTCCACCACTTCACAATTTTTCATTTCTTTTCCATCAATGGCAAAACGTATCACAGTTCTCATTTTATGCCAACCTTGTTTACCTGCAGCGCCGGGGTTCATGTGCAGACAATGCAGTTTTTGGTCGTACATTATTTTTAAAATATGCGAATGCCCACTTACAAACAAATTACTATTATGAGCAACAATATCTTCTTTCACTCCCTTTGAATATCTGCCTGGGTAACCACCAATATGCTGCATAAAAACATTCACGCCTTCTACAGTAAAAAATAATTTCTCCGGATAAACCATTCTTAATTCTGCCGTATCAATATTGCCATACACACCTCTAAAAATAATTTTTCTACCAAATAACTTTTCAAATTTTGCTACAAACAAATCACCATAACTCTGTGCAACTTCCAATCGATCTCCTAGGTTTCCCTCCCCTCGGGGGAGGATAGGAGGGGCTTCTTCACCTCGTAGGATAGGAGGGGCTTCTTCCCATTTTCCAAAATCCCCCGCATGCCACACTTCATCACATTCTTTAAAATGTTCAAAAACCATTTCATCCAACCATCCATGTGTATCCGATATCAATCCTATTCTTGTCAAACCAATTAAATTTTAAAATGTAAATTTGAAATTACAAACCAGGCAACTTAAAATGGACGTTGCTCTAAAAACATTATTAATTATTCGTTATAATTTATTAATTAAACCACATGCCTCATTACCATAAGCTCGGTACAATTCCACATAAGCGACATACACAATTTCGCAAGCCCGATGGTTCATTGTATTCAGAACAGCTTTTTTCTACCGAAGGTTTTTCCAACGATTATTCTTTGCTTTATCATACTTATGCGCCCACGCTTATTGTAAAGTGCGATGATCCTATAAACGTAGCACCAAAGATAGCAGAAGAACACATGCTGAAGCACCGCAGCTTAGAAGGTTTCAACATAAAGCCCGAAGCAGATTATTTAGATAGCCGCAAGGCTGTACTTGTAAACGCTGACTGCCACATTGTTTTAGCCGCTCCGCAAAAAAGCATGACGGATTACTTTTACAAGAATGCCGATAGCGATGAAGTAATTTTTATACACGAAGGCAGCGGTAAGTTGCTAACATGCTATGGCGAAATAACTTTTGCTTATGGCGATTATTTGGTAGTGCCACGAGGCTGTATTTATCAAATACATTTTGATACCGAAGTAAACCGTTTGTTTATTGTAGAGTCGCATGCACCTATCCGTTATCCAAAAAGATATCTAAGTAAGTACGGACAATTAATGGAGCATTCACCTTACTGCGAAAGAGATATTCGTACGCCCGAAAATTTACAAACGCACGATGAAAAAGGTGACTTCATTATCAAAACAAAAAAGCAGGGATTACTCTATGGCATTCATTATGGCACACACCCGTTTGATGTAATTGGGTGGGATGGTTGTTGCTATCCGTTTGCATTTTCCATACACGATTTTGAACCCATAACTGGTCGTGTACACCAGCCGCCGCCTGTGCACCAAACTTTTGAAACCGATGCATTTGTTATCTGTTCTTTTGTACCAAGGCTCTATGATTATCATCCGCTTTCTATACCGGCGCCTTATAACCACAGCAATATTGACAGCGATGAATTACTATATTATGTAGATGGCGATTTTATGAGTCGCAAGCACGTAACCCGAGGCATGATAACGCTGCACCCCGGTGGCATTCCGCATGGTCCGCACCCTGGTTTGGTTGAAAAAAGTATAGGCAAAACTGAAACCAAAGAGCTCGCCGTAATGGTAGATACTTTTAAGCCATTAAAGCTTACACAATATGCTATAGAAATTGAAAACGATGGATATGTGATGAGCTGGGCGGAGTAGGGCAAAAGGAATTAGGGATTAGGAATTTGGTTTAGTCTTTAAGTTATTGAACCAAATTCCTAATTCCCAATTACATTTTTTTTAGGAGCTCACCACCAAACCCTTACTCACCCTCGGTCCTGCTATCCGCTATTACTCCGCCACAAGGCCCACGCACAAGGCTTCAGCGTGGTAGCCGCTTCTATCAGGGCTAAAACTTCAGCTGTTGTTTTTTAATCAGCATTTACAGGGCGAAGTGTTATTAATATTTCCGAAAATTTACAAGACTAAAATTTGAGGGAAATTGTTTTAAGTAATAGTTTTTGTAAATAAATTTGAACAAAGAAAAATTGTAATAAAAATTTCAATCAATTTATTTTACTTGGATGCTCAGTTTTTTGAATTGCCCTGCGCTTTAGCGCAGGGGGATGATAATAAAAGTAACAGGGCTTTAGCCCAACAGTAAATTATTTAAATTTTGTGTCAAATTATTTCGCTTTAGCGCAAAAAAGCAAGTATGGAAACCTTCTCTGGGTAGGCTTTGGTCAAGAAAATAATTATTATAAAAAAATGAAAACAATCATAATAATATTTCTTTTTGCAATTTGTAGTAAAGCATACAGCCAACCTACAATTATTGGTAAATGGAGAAGACTAGATGATACCAGTAAAAATAGGGACAAAAATAATAAGCAACTTCGATTTGGAGATATGGAAATTCGTTCAGATAGTACTTTTCATATTAAAGGAGATTCTACAACAAACACCTCAACAGTTTCAGGTTGGCATGTTGGGGATGAATTAAATGGAACTTGGGAAAAGTTGGATGCACAACACTTTATTTTTTGGGTTGGGCATAAAAACGATAAAATGTTCATTTCTTACACAATTGAAAAACTAAATAAAAATAACCTCATTTTAAGCATAGGACCTGCAAGAAAAAAAGTACACAAAATAAAATTTAAACGGTTATAAAAAACAGAGAAACTCAATTGCCGTCCTACACATGCTGATCAAATAAAATCTGATTCCCATCAGGGTCTTCCAAAATAATACTTGCTGGCCCGGTTGTATTTTCATCAGCTTCGGTCATTAATTTTATGCCATTGCCTTTCAATTTTTTTTGAATGATTCTCACATCATCAAAATTTTCTACTTTTTGTGCATTCTCATCCCAACCGGGGTTAAATGTCAAATATTCTTTTCAAACATCCCCTGAAATAAACCGATTAGAGCATTCCCGTTTTTCATTATCAGGTAATTCATGTTCATACCACCCGCAAACACATTAAACCCCAGGTTTTCATAAAATACTTTTGAAGTGTTTAAATCTTTTACATTGATACTTACAGAAAATGCACCTAGTTTCATGGTATTGTTTTTTAAGGTTAAATTATTTGAAATGTTGGTAGTTGCAAATGTTTTAAATTTTGCAAGACCTACACCCGCAATGGCAAATCCAATTTTCATCAACCAACTTCTTCTATTTTGTTTCATATAATTAGTTTTAAGAAAATTCAACATACACAACTAAATGAACGAAAACGGTAACCACAACTTAAATATAAAATTTTCTATTTGTTTAGTGAAATAGATTTTTAAACCCGCAACTGCCCACGAAAACCTCTGCTATCATAATATGACTGAGCACCATTGTGATAGACGAATACGGTACCGTAACGGTAATCTGCAAATATAGCTCCACCCAATTTTTCTAATATTTGCAGGTGTATTTAACCAACTGGAAGTTTTCGTATCAAACTTTCCTAATTGTTGCAATGCTCTGTATTGTTCTTCTGGTAAAAGTTCAATACCCATTTCATTTGCCATATCAATTGCATTGGTAGCAGGTTGGTGTTCTTTTCTCGATACCTGTCCTTCATAATCCTAACAAATACTCCTGCGCCCGGCAGGTGTTTCGGGCGAGCAATCATAAAAAATATATTCGTCGGTTTTTTTGTCAAATTCTATTACATCAGGTTCACCACCCTTATTTTCCATTTCATTTAGTGACCAAAGTTTTTCAAAATTGGCTTCCAATTTTGTCTGTATGTTTTTCCAGTCAATCCCTTCGTGGCGGAGCATATTTTTTTCAAAACGAGTTTTTAAAATTCCCAATAATGTAGCAGCCTCTTCTTTTGGAATTGATTTTTTAGTTGCTTTTGCCATGGGTTAGGTATTTAAATTCTTCTAGGATGTAACCCTCTAAACAATTTTTGAAAAAGCTTTAAAATAGTTTACCCTCTCAAATTCGATAGCATCCACATTAAATGATTCTCCAATTTCATCTTCATTAGATTGGTTAGCAAAATTTGTCCATACAATTCTATCGCCTTTATCAAATATTTGTGCAGTAATTGATCCGCATCCTATATCGCCACATTGGCCGCATATGTAAAGTTCAATCCTATTTTGGGGTAATTGTGTTTTGGATTGTAACCTAAACTCTTTTAAAACCCTTTTCTCTTCATCTTTTGTTAAAAACCATCCAAATGGTGTTACAATATTCTTATTGTCAATACCTAAATATTTTTGTAAAGAAATTCCTGCAATATTATAGTCTAAAAATTGACCACTGATTATTTCTGGATCGAAAGCATCAGCTACTTTAATCCAATTTAAGTGCAAGTCTTTGTACATAAATTCAGGTTATCAGTCAAAAGGTTTTAAAAAAAAATTATTTGTAATAGTTATGTCTGCTTTCAACACCAACATTGGAAAATATTTATTCTTTATTAGAAGCAAAACCTATAGAAGTTTTGTTTTCTGTACCCAACAATTGGTTTTTTAAATTTTCAAAGCTTTCATCAGTAATTATCTCTCTATTTAAGAGAAATTGTAGATTATATAATTGAGGCTCTATTGGTAAAGACCGATCAACCTTGCTATATTTTTTCAATAAAAAATTGTTGGAAGCATTTATTATTTCATTTGAATAAGCCACAACTTGTTCTTTATTTCGTTTCGTAAAAAATAATGCAATTCCATTTTCTTCCATTGTTGAAATTGTAACTAAGTTCTTTCTTCCTAAAAAAGCTGATGCTATTAGTAGTAAACCTGCCATGATAAGGATTACCATTAATTCATCATTGGATCCAAATAAAAAAAGAAAACCAATAAACAGAATAAAGAATCCAGTCACAATTAAATTGTTATTAATGATCGTTTTAATTTCAATTTTATTATTAACTAAGTCAAAAGGGATTTCATATTCAATAGCATCAAAAATATTTTTTCTTATAATTTTTAAACTGCTATTTTTTATTTCAAACTGCTGTCTTGTAAAATATCTGTTATTGTAATAATCCATAATTTTTTTATCATTTATTTTAGGTCTACCAAGAAATCCGATTAAATGACTAGTTTAATAAATTGCAATTTTTTATTTAGAATTTAAAAGAGCATTTATAACTGTAGCCACTTTTGTGCCGAAATATGAATAAAGTTTTAACTAGGCACAGATACCCTTCAGCACATTTCGTCGTCTATCCATCTGTGCAATAGAATGTCTTTTATTGATTTATTGCGTTCCATAGTATATTTTTAAAATGAAAAAATATGGTCAAGTTAATTCATCAAGAATGACATTACAAAATATTTATGTCGGAAATTATTTTTAATGTTTACTCCATCCCCACCAACCACTCCTTCAACTTCCCCCCATCCGCTTCCATTTTATGACTCTTTTTCTCCTGCTTTAATTGTGCTGCAATGGCTGTGGGGATTGGTACTGCTTCACCAATAATTGGTTCAATAACATCATAAAATTTTACTGGGTGGGCAGTTTCTAAAATTACTCCTTTCTTTGTCGGGTTTTTGGAAAGATATGTTTGCAAAGCATTGTATGCAACTGCACCATGCGGATCTAATAAATAATTATTTTCTTTAAAAACCTGCAGCAATGTTTTTGCAGTTTCAGCATCCGTTATAGATGTGCTACTTAAACTATTTTTAAGGTTATTATCTTCGACCCCAAACATTTCGAGTATACGTACAAAATTGCTTGGGTCGCCTACATCCATTGCATTTGAGATGGTAGCAATGGCTTTTTTGGGAGCGTAAATTCCTGTTTTAAAAAACTCAGGAACTGTGTCGTTTACATTGCAGGCAGCTATAAAATGTTTAATAGGCAATCCTGCTTTTTGTGCTAATAAACCGGCGCAGATATTTCCAAAATTACCGCTGGGTACTGCAACGATAGGAGGGTTGTTTTTATCTTGCCATTGTTTCAATAAAAAAAAATAATAAAACTGCTGTGGCAACCAACGGGCAACATTTATGGAGTTGGCTGAAGTAAGAAAAACTTTTTCTTTCAAAGCTTCATCCATAAAAGTTTCTTTTACCATTTTTTGGCAATCATCAAAGCTGCCGTTTACTTCTATGGCATGTATATTTTTACCAAGTGTGGTTAGTTGCTTTTCCTGCACGCTACTCACTTTGCCTGATGGGTATAATATCACCACATCAATACCTGGCACATCATAAAAACCATTGGCAACTGCTCCACCTGTATCACCTGATGTTGCTACAAGCACTACAATTTTTCCTATGCGTTCTTTTGCAAAATAACCAAGACACCTACTCATAAATCTTGCACCAATGTCTTTAAAGGCAAGGGTTGGTCCATGAAACAATTCCAGCGAAAAAATATTATCAGTTATTGGCACCAGCGGTATATCAAAATTCACCGTTTCTTCCACAATATTTTTTAAAACATCTTCCGGAATTACATCGCCTACAAATGGTTTTATAACCTCAAAAGCAATGGCTGCGTTGGAATAATTTTCTATTTCATTCAACATTTTTTTATCAATCTCCGGTATAACTTCAGGAAAGTACAAGCCTTTATCCGGCGCCTGTCCTGCAATGGTAGCGGTTTTAAAATTTACTATTGGGGCATTTTTATTTAGACTGTAGTAGTTCATTCCTTTAATTATTTACTATTTATCATTTACTATTTGTCATTAACCATTTAGATCGAGTGTTTTTTAATATTGACCATTCGCATTTATAGTTATCATTAAAATGTAATATCTTCTCAAAAGTCAACTTGTAATTGACCCATTCACTATTCACTATTCACTATTCACAATTCACTATTCACACGAACCCCTTTCTCATTCACCGTCGTTACATAGCACCTATAATCAACCCCCAATTTTGTATAAATATCCTGCATAATAGTTTTGGTAACATTAGCGGCTTGTTCATCTTTGTTAAACATAAAAATGGATGGTCCAGAGCCTGAAATACCACCACCCAAAGCACCAGCTTCTTTACATTGTTTTTTAACCTCATTAAAGCCTGGTATTAAAATGCTACGAACGGGTTCTATAATTACATCTTCCAATGAACGACCAATTAAATCATAATCTGCTTTTAAAAAACCTGTAACCAAACCCGCAATATTTCCCCATTGTTTTATAGCATCCTTTAGCGCAACTTCTTTACGTAAAATTTGGCGGGCATCAGCCGTTTTTACTTCTATTTGTGGGTGCACAACTGTTACAAATAGTGGCGGCGCACTCAGCGGAATAATATCTAACGGATGAATAGATCGTATCAACGTCACCCCACCATAAATGCAGGGAGAAATATTATCAGCATGTTTTACACCACTTGCCAATTTTTCGCCGTTCATAGCAAATTGTACGAGTTGTTCTTTAGTAAAATAATTATCGAGTAACATATTTGCAGCCACTACTGCACCGGCAGAACTTGCAGCACTGGAACCCAAACCACTGCCGGGCATAATTACTTTTTTAATGGTTACTTCAAACCCAATTGGTTTATGGTATGCTTCTATCAACGCCTGCAAAGCCACACCGGCAACGTTTTGCTCGGGTATTTCTGATAGGCCGTAATTATCTATATGTATTATTTTGATGACAGGCTCATCCAATAAAGTCAGCTCCATTTCATCTTGCGGATCGTTCAGTGCCATGCCCAAAATATCGAAACCGCAAACCAAATTGGCAACAGTAGCAGGAGCAGTTATTTTAATTCTTTTCATTAATAATATTTTTGTTCAACATTCTTTTGATAACACATATTTTTCATTTCAAAATAATGAAAGTTTGATTTTATTGAAGTGTCAGGCTGAGACACTCATAAAAATGAATTTATACTCTTTGCAAATGACATAAGTTCGATTTTTTAACATTGTCAGGGTGGGCTTGTCGAACCCGTTGCTATAAACGAACCCGCCTTCGACAAGCTCAGGCTGACAGTGAAATATTTAGAGTTTTGCGAGTAAACACCTACACCCTCGCTGCTCTAATAATATCAGCAAATACTCCCGATGCCGTAACCGCTGCACCTGCACCTGCACCTTTTATTACCAAGGGTTGTGTGGGGTAACGCTCGGTGTAAAACATCACCGCATTATCCTTTCCATACAAATGATAAAAATCGCTTTTATCATCTACCTGTTGCAAACCAACCCTAGCTTTTTGCGCAGTATTTTCAGGATTGTAAACTGCCACAAACTTTAATTTTTTGCCTGCTGTTTTTGCGGCTTCAAATATTTTTTTAAAGTGCGCTTCTTCTTTTTCCATGGCTGCATAAAAATCTTCCACCGTTCCCGTCATGCAACTCTCGGGCATGAACGAATTGTTTTTTATATCATCCATTTCAATCACTTCACCGGCTTCTCTTGCCAATATCATAATCTTTCGCATTACATCTTTACCGCTTAAATCAAGCCTTGGGTCTGGCTCTGTATATCCTTCTTCTTGCGCCTGCTTTACAATAGATGCAAAACTTCTTTCGCCATTATAATTATTAAAAACAAAATTTAAAGTACCACTTAATACCGCTTCTATTTTATTGATGATATCTCCGCTTCTCAGCAAATCGTTCAATGTGCCAATAATGGGCAAACCTGCACCTACATTGGTTTCAAAAAGAAAATTACTGTTGTATTCTGTAGCGGCATTTTTAAGTTTTTTATAATATTCATAGTTGGATGATGCTGCTACTTTATTACAAGCAACCACCGAAATACTTTTTTGTAAAAGCCCTTCATATACTTTGGCCACCTCTTCATTTGCCGTAACATCTACAAAAACGCTGTTGCGTAAATTCTTTTGTTGTATAACAGTGGCAAATGCAGACGCATTCATTTCTTCGCCATTTTCTAATACCGATTTATAATTTTCTGTATCAATTCCATCTTCATTAAAAAACATTTTTTTACTGTTTGCTATGCCAACTATTCTTAAATGTAAACGCAGGTGCTGTTGCAAAAACTGTTGCTGTAATTTTAATTGCTGCAATAATTTTTGCCCCACATTACCTAAGCCAGCAATAAATAAATTTACCTGTTTGTAGGTCGTTTCAAAAAACTCTTCATGCAGTATATTGATGGCTTTTTTTACATCATCTGTATTTATAACGGCAGATATATTTCTTTCAGATGAACCCTGCGCAATGGCACGAATGTTTACACCGTTTCGCCCTAGCGCACCAAACATTTTACCACTTATACCTGTGTGGTTTTTCATGCTGTCTCCTACAATGGCAATGATGGATAAATGCTTTTCCAGCAGCAATGGTTGCACTTGCCCAATTTTTATTTCGTACTCAAAAGCTTTATCAACGGCCTCTTTTGCTTTACCCGAAAACGCATCTTCAATACCCACGCAAATAGAGTGCTCCGACGAGGCCTGTGTTATTAAAATTACATTGATAGATGCATTGGCCAGTGCTTCAAAAAGCCGTTTAGAAAAACCCGGAATACCCACCATACCGCTGCCTTCCAAGCTCACCAATACTAAATTACTTATGCTCGAAATACCTCTGATAGCAGTGGTACTTTCCGATACTTCGTTTTTAATAACTGTGCCCGCATCCTGCGGCGCAAAAGTATTTTTTACCCATACCGGAATTGATTTGCTCATTACCGGTTGTATAGTGGGCGGGTAAATAACTTTAGCACCAAAATGCGAAAGTTCCATTGCTTCCTGATAAGATATTTCGGGGATCTGTTTTATGCCACTTACAATTCTTGGGTCAGCGGTCATCATGCCAGATACATCGGTCCAGATTTCTAAAACCGTAGCATGTAAAGCTGCAGCAAAAATTGCTGCAGTATAATCAGAGCCACCTCTGCCAAGTGTAGTAGTGATGCCGTTTTTATCTGCTGCAATAAACCCGGGCACTAAAAATAAATTAGCAGAATTATTTAAAAAATAATCGTGGATTTTTTTATCAGATGCCGCAAAATCAACGGCAGCCATTCCATAGTTGCTGTTGGTAATTATCAGTTTTCTGGCATCTACCCATTCACTGCTTACAGCATAGTTATTTAATGCGGCGTTTATTATTTGAGATGATAAAAGTTCTCCGTAACTCACCACTCTATCTTTTGTACGTGCAGAAAGTTCGCCTATTAAAAATATACCATTGCATATATCTTCAATTTCATTGCAGGCTTTTTTTACCAAACTTAATACCCCACTTTGTTGTTGTACAGGTATTAATTTTTTTACAGCCTCCAAGTGTCGTTCTTCTAATTCTTTTAATTGAACTTTATAGGTTTCGTCGGCCTGTTCTGCCAATGCTGCACTTTTCAGCAACAAATCTGTAACGCCACCAAGCGCTGAAACCACCACCACTTTTTTATTGTTATCCGATTTTATAATGGCTAAAACCAAATTTATATTTTCTGCATTAGCTACAGAACTGCCACCAAATTTTAATACCTGCATACCATGTTATTATTAATTGAAAAATATTATCCCTTTTAGTAGAGAAAGCTTTATGCCCAATGTTTAATATGGAAATGATCAACCCTTAACGGGTTGTAGTCGTAGTAATAACGCCGGCAGTGCAGTTATTGGTATTTGTTGTGATAGAAAAACTAATATGGTTTGTAGTGGTAAACATATATAAGTTCTAAATATACAGAACATTTTTTTATAAAATTGTAGAACCGTGAATATAAAATACAATGCATTTTACAGTTGCCAACAATATAAAAGTTGAAGTACAAACTCATTTAATTTTTGGAGACTATTTATTATTGCGTTTTTGAAGCAGCAACAGCAGGTTTCAATATAGCATTGGTTTCCAGCTATCCGCTATTAGTTTTTTTTGCCTCAAATCTGCATGCCGGGGAAGGCATGGACAGGCAAAAAAAAGCTAGCCGCTTCTATCTGGGCTACCGTCAGCATTAAACCATTACTCAACTTTGCCTACCGTTTTTTTAGACCTGTCAGGTTTTTAAAACCTGACAGGTCTAAAAAAATAAAATATTCTTTGATAATTTTTTTTTACTTAATTTGTTTTTACAAAACAATTTACATTATGATAAAATTTAGTGATCTAAAAAAAGGTGACCATGTTATAGCAGATTCTGATGGCGATAAAAGAAGAGGAGAAATTGATAACTTAAAAGGCGGCGAACATCAAGTTAGTGTAAACACTGGCGCACAAAGTTTTTGGTACGAAATGAACCAGATAAGCGGTATAGAGTTAAATGAAGCAGAATTAATGAACTTTAAGTTTCATAAAGAAGTTAAAGAAGATGGTACCATTAAATATTCAAAAGGTGCATTTAGAATGCTGATACCAAAAGAGGGAGATTTTACCAGAATGGAAATATGGTATAGAGATGAGCAACGTCATTTTGTAGCACCCATGCAGTTGCATACTTTTCAAAATCATTTTTATGAAATGACTAAAGTTCATTTAAACGAAGGTTCTTTCGATTAAATAACAAACACCTTTTTATAATGCCTCCTTGTAATGGGGAGGTTTTTTTATTTTCTTTTTTTGTTGGAATACTGGAAATGAGAAAATAGGAAAATTAATTTTTTTCGTTAGTTCATCTTATGAGAGTAAGCATAATCATACCCACGTATAATGAAGCAGAAAATATTGAATCAATTATTTCTTACTTAAAAAGTGCGCCACAAAATGAACAGGTAGAAATAATAATAGTAGATGGTGGTAGCTCGGATAAAACAGTTACCCTTGCTAAAAAATTTGAAGTAACTACTTTACAATCTCCCATTAAAGGCCGTGCAGGACAAATGAATTATGGCGTGCAATATGCTACCGGAAATGTATTTTATTTTGTACATGCAGATAGCCGCCCTCCTTTATCATTTTATACAGATATAAAAAATGCATTAGATAAAGGCTACAGTTGTGGGTGTTACCGGTCTCAGTTTGATAGTAAAAGTCTATTACTAAAAGTAAATGCTTTTTTTACCAGGTTTAATGTACTTTTTTGCAGAGGCGGCGATCAAACAATTTTTGTAACCAAAGAATTATTTGAGCAGGTTGGTCGATATAAAAATGAAATGCTTATTATGGAAGACTACGATTTTTTAGCCCGAATAAGAAAGCAGGGAAAATTTAAACTCTTTAATAAAGCTACTGTTTTTTCTGCCCGAAAATATGATGACAACAGTTGGCTAAAAGTACAAAAAGCAAACCTTACCGTTGTGCGAATGTATAAAAGAGGATGTACTCAACAAGAAATGCTTGACACCTATAAACGCATGCTTAATTACCGAAAAAATGCATTTTAAAGATAAAGTAGTTTGGATTACAGGGGCTTCATCAGGTATAGGAGCAGCGCTTGCTTTACAATTGGCAAAGCAGCAAGCAAAACTTATTATTACAGCAAGAAACGTGGATGGGCTCTTAAAAGTGCAGGAAAAATGTTTGGTTCATACTTCCTTCTGTAAAATTGTTTCTACAGATTTGTCTTTGGAAATTAATGGAATGAACGCAGTAGATAATGCCCTGCAGCAATTCGGAAACATTGATGTGGTAATTTTAAATGCGGGTGTTACCCAGCGTTCATTGGCCATAGAAACAGATATGAATGTGTACAGACAATTAATGGAAATTAATTTTTTTGCACCTGTAATTATTACTCAGAAATTATTACCCTATTTTAAACAACAACAGGGTGGCCATATTGTGGCCATCAGCAGTGTAGCAGGTTTAATGGGTTTTCCTTTACGAAGTGGATATGCTGCAGCAAAGCATGCCATGATGGGCTATTTTGAAACCTTACAAACTGAGAAACCTGTTGATGGATTGGATATTACCATTGTGAGCCCTGGTAGAATTAATACAGATATTTCTATAGCGGCACTTACAAAAGATGGAACAGCACACTTACAAAAAGATAAAGGGCAGTTGAATGGAATACCGGTAGATGTTTGCGCAGCAAGAATATTAAATGCCATAAAAAATAAAAAAAAGCATGTAATTATCGCCCAAGGAGAATATTTATTGTGGGTAATAAAATGGTTTGTACCAAGTCTATTTTATAAGATAGCACACAAAAAAGGATTGACAAACTAAAAATCGAAATGTTTCTTTTTTTCGTAATTAGGGTTCTATATGCATGATTATATTTCAGGAATACAACAAATTGGGATAGGAGTTAAAAATGTAAGAGAAAGCATGCTCTTATACAAAGCACTTTTTGGGCTGGATGTATTGATATTTGATGATACTTCTGATGCATGTTTGATGACTAAATATACAGGAGGTAAAGTTTATAACAGGCAAGCTGTACTTACCATGAACCTTGCTGGCGGCGGCGGTTTTGAAATATGGCAGTTTAATAATAGAGAACCTAAACAACCTGCACAAAACATTAGGTACGGCGATGTAGGAATTTATGCTGCCAAAATAAAATGCAATGATGTTGATGAGGCTTATTCGTTTTTTAAATTAAATAAACAAATCTCCATTTCTACAGTACAAAATGATCCTTTGGGCAATAAACATTTCTGGGTAAAAGATGCACACGGTAATTACTTTAATATTATTGACAGCAATGATTGGTTTAAGCAATCATCAAAAAAAACAGGTGCCGTAACGGGTGCTGTAATTGGTGTTTCTAATATGGAGCAATCAATTGTTTTTTATAAAGACTTTTTGGGCATTACAGAAATTATGTATGATGTAGTAGGAGAGTGTACTGACAATGATAAAAACACCGAAGTGTATTGCCGGCGTGTTTTACTAAAAAAAATAACCTCGGGTAAGGGAGCATTTAATAAATTATTAGGATCAGTAGAAATTGAATTGGTACAAGTATTAGATAGAACACCTGATATAATTTTTAAAAATCGTTTTTGGGGAGACTGCGGCTTTATTCATTTATGTTTTGATGTATTGAATATGGATGGTTTAAAGGGCCATGCGCTTTCAATGGGGATAGATTTTACAGTGGATAGCGAGAATTCCTTTGAAATGGAAAATGCTGCTGGTAGATTTTGTTATGCTGAAGACCCTGATGGCACTTTAATTGAATTAGTAGAAACACATAGAATTCCCATTCTTAAAAAATTTAATTGGTATTTAGACTTACAGAAAAGAGACATGCAAAAACCTCTACCTGATTGGATGATCAATATGCTTGCTTTGAGTAGAGTTAAGTAGATTTTACTCTAACTCTCTAATCCATTCTTCCGGTACATCTTTTTCTTCATCTACATCATTTAAAACCGGTAATACTTTATAGGAGAGTTGTAAGTTTTGTAAATCTTTTATTGTTTGCTGATACACTGCTGCAGTGCTCCAATCTTTTTCACTAAAAATCGCTGGTATCAACTTTTTCATACCCAATAAATAATAACCCCCATCTTCTGCCGGGCCAATGGCTACATCATTTAGGGCTAAGAATGCAAATGCCTTTTTTACTATTTTAGTATCTAACCCAGGGCAATCACTTCCTATAATTACACAGTGCTGATACCCTTTATTAAAAACCAACTCAAAAGCATGTTGCATTTTATCGCCTAAGGTTTCTCCATGTTGTAACTCACAAAAAAAACCATCCCAAAAATCATCATTCATAGGTTCAGTTAAAAAAACAAAACTGTCGCATTCCATTTCTTTGCCAACTGTACGAGTATGCTCCAAAAGCTTTATATAAATCTGCAGCGTATTTGCATTCCCAATAGTTTTTGCCAAACGAGTTTTTACTTTTCCTGCTTCTGGTTTTCGGGCAAAAATGATCAACGCATTTTTTGTTTTATTCATATATTTTCCAACTTATACCAGCAAATATCAACAAAGAATTTTTTATTTTTTAAAGATTATTGAAGCATATCAGTAATTACTATTCTTCCTGTATTTTATAATTATTTAATATTAAAATCGTTGTAAATCAGTTTATATAATATCTATACTAATGTGTGATAATCAACCTTATAGTTTCATTAACAGTCCTTAACATGCTTTAAACATTTGGGTGTATATATTTGCCTTCCAAGCAAAAATTACTCATATAAACCTTTTCGTATAGCACAATAGTTACACTCAAATTTCGTTTTATAAATTCAACCCCATTAAGATATGAAAATATTTAAAGTTAAAAAAGTGTATGTGTTTTTTTCGGCTCTTGTAGGTTTCATGCTTCATTTGCCGGTCGCTTTCTCAACTACAAAGTCATTTTCTTACAAAAAAAATATTTTAGTTTCAGATTCTACTAGTTCCGTGTTGACAACAACTGTTCTTACTTCTTCAAAAATTTACGACAGTTTAAATCTCGATATGAGAGGCTTAAGTGAGCAAGCATTTTCATATGCGTACAAAGGATATGAGTATTTAAAAGCAAAAGGTAAAATTGCAAATGATAATATTATCTCAATTGCAGATTTTTCAAGGCCTTCTTCTCAAAAAAGATTTTTCGTGATAGACATTAAAAACTTTAAAATTTTATTTAATACTTACGTGGCTCATGGGCAAGGTAGTGGTGCAGCTATGGCTACAGCATTTTCAAATATTCCAGAAAGTTATCAAAGTAGTTTAGGTTTTTATACCACCTCTAGTACTTACATTGGTAAAAATGGTTACTCCATGCATTTAGAAGGAATGGAAAGAGGTATAAATGATAAAGCAAATGAAAGAGCTATTGTAATGCATGGTGCTCCTTATGTAAGCGAAAATTTTATTAATAATTTGGGTTTTTTAGGAAGAAGTTGGGGTTGCCCGGCAGTTCCTGAAAAATTAAACAAACCAATTATTGAAAAAATAAAAAATGGCACTTGTCTTTTTATATTTAGCAAGAACGAAAAATATTTAAACAATTCACGAATTTTAAACAGCTAAATTTTCTATAGAATATTATAACCCTTCACATACATGGAGGGTTTTTTTATTTGCTTATCTTCGTACAAATAAAACTTTAAATGAGTCTTCGTAAAACGTTAACAGGTACCGGTGTAGCCATTATTACACCCTTTGCAAATGATCTTTCTATAGATTATAAAGCCCTTGGAAATTTAATTGATTATATTATAAATAATGGAGTAAATTATATTGTTACGCTGGGTACTACAGGTGAAACTCCTGTTTTAAGCACAGAAGAAAAAAAGGAGATTTTATTGTTTACTCAAAACCATATTGCCGGCAGGGTGCCCATGGTTGTAGGCATTGGTGGCAACGATACGGCCGCTGTTATGAACGATTTACAATCTTATCCTTTAGATGGGGCAGTGGCAGTTTTAAGTGCTAGTCCTTACTATAACAAACCATCGCAGGAAGGAATTTATCAGCATTACAAGGCATTGGCATCTGCATCGCCCAAGCCAATTATTTTATACAATGTACCTGGCCGTACTGGTAGAAATATGACAGCTGCTACAACACTTAGGCTTGCACAAATTGAAAACATTGCAGGTATTAAAGAAGCAAGCAATGATATACAGCAAGCCATGGAAATCTTAAAAGGTAGACCCACCGATTTTTTTGTAACAAGTGGAGATGATGATTTGGTTTTGCCAGAAATGGCTTGTGGAATGGATGGTGTAATAAGCGTGGCAGCAAATGCTTTTCCTAAAGCTTTTTCTACAATGGTCAATCATTGTTTAAAAAATGAATTTCCTGAAGCGGTAAAAATAAATAACCAGTTGTTGGAAGTGTATAAATTATTATTTGCAGAAAATAATCCATCTGGCGTTAAAGCGTTTTTAGCAGAAATGAATATCATTCAAAATACATTAAGATTGCCTGGCGTACCATTAAGCGATGAATTACATGAGCAGATAAAAAATTACCTGCACCAAAATAATCTATTGTGAAGCTGCTTGGGGTAATTATATTAAGCATACTGATTTGCCAAAACACCAATGCACAGCTTACAACTGCATTAAAATATATTTGGCAAAATGATGTAACAAATATCAATGCCTCCGTTCAAATATATGAAACCGATAATAAAAAAAACAAGGGTAGTATTTATTTTGTTACTAATGTAGATACTACTTTCAACAGTTATCCTGATAGCCTTTTTAAACAATTTATAGCATCATCAACACTACAATACACTGTAGTAAAAATTAGTTTTTATAATTTGTATGATAGCAGTAAAATTTCATTATTTTCTAAAGAACTAATGACTTTCATTTTACCGGACATTAATAAAAAATATAGAATAATAGATAAGGGTTCAAGCATAATATCTGGCGTAAACGATTATGCTTTAATAGCCTTATATGCAGCTACTCATTATGCAGAGCAAATAAATAAAACCGCTATCTTTTTTAATGAATACATACCAAATGTTTTGCTGTGTAACGAATTGGAATCATCTTCAAAACTCTTAAAGGGTAAATTATTTATGTATGTAAATAGTGATGGAGATAATGATCTTATAACAAATAAACTTGCGGAGAATATTGCACTTCAATCATCAATTATTTTGTACAAATATGATGATACAAATGCGCTGGCTTCCAAATATATATTTACTGAGGCCTACAATTGGCTGATGGCAGATGGTAATAATTATGTTTTAAAAACAGAAGATTAAACCTTAAAGCAGGCACCTTCCAAAGCAAGCTCAGTATTTTCAAAAACGGCTTTTGTTTCTCTTAAAAAATCATCCAATACTTCATACTTTGAAGAAAAATGGCCAATTAATAATTTATCTGCATCTGCTAATAATGCTATTTTACCTGCTTGTTCAGTTGTGCAATGAAACCTTGCTGCTGCACGTTCTTCCAGGTCTTTTAAATAAGTAGTTTCGTGGTAAACAAGGTTTGCACCTTTAATTTTTGATGCAATGGTTTCATCATAAATAGTATCTGCACAGTAAGCATAACTGCGGGCTGCAATTGCAGGCTCTGTAACATCTGCATTCGAAATGATCGTTCCTTTTTTTGTGCTGTAGTCTTTACCTTTTTGCAACTCTCCATAATAAGCTTCTGGTATTTCATACATTTTTACTTTCTCCAATATTATGCTTCTTGGATTTTTCTTTTCTCTGAATAAAAATCCAAAACAATCTATTCTATGGTTTACTTTAAAAGCCGTGACCGTTATTTTTTTATCATTGGCTATTTCAGCTTCATTAATTAATGCATGAAAATAAATTTTGT
Source organism: Ferruginibacter sp. (assembly GCA_031398005.1). Taxonomy (GTDB): domain Bacteria; phylum Bacteroidota; class Bacteroidia; order Chitinophagales; family Chitinophagaceae; genus Ferruginibacter. Next base: position 55,191 of record JANNMO010000041.1, on the reverse strand, counting down.
AAGGAAGTGTAGTACTGGCAGCATCTAAATGCAATTGAATAATTTGTTCTAATAATGGAGGGGCATATAAATGAAGATCATTGGTACGACCCAGTAAACCCATACTCGTAAGCAAACCTATCAATCCAAAATAATGATCGCCATGCAAATGAGAAATAAAGATGTTATTAATTTTGCTGCGTTTTATTTTGTATTTGGTAAGCTGGTTTTGGGTTCCTTCTCCGCAATCAATTAAATAATTTTCATCGTTGGTTTGTAAAACCTGTGCTGTTGGGTTTCGTCCATGGGCAGGTATGGCAGAATTATTTCCAAGAATAGTGAGTGCTAACAATGATGCTGTTTTATTTTTTGTAGAGTGTGTTTTATGTATATATGCTGCTTAGTAATAAAAGAAATTAAAAACTTATTCAGATGGCTAAATAAGAAAATGTCTATAAAATTTCATAGACTAATCTTCCTCCTTCGGTGGATCGAGGGGGATTGGCTCTTCAAAATCACCCATCAATTCTCTTTCAATTTCTTCCATTTGTACAATATCCCAAGCTTCGCTTTCGGTAGGTGTAATATTCATAACTTCTATTAATTCTTCCTGCTCAAATATTTGTTCTACTTCAGGTTGCAAATGGCAAATCACGAATGAGTGATCACGCTCATAAAAACGTTGTTGTAAATCAGCCAAAGCCCTTGCCGATTCTACTGCAATTTCTTTTACCTCACACATATTTATTACGAGATGAGGAACTAAATCTGTAGCATAATCGGCAAGTTTTTCCATAGCTTCTGTCATATTAGCAGAAACAATTGCCGCTTGTGGCGTTAAAACACTAAATTTTTCTTTGGTATCTATTTTGACATTCATACTATGCGATTAATAATCTAAGATATAGAATAATCTGATCTACAATAGGTGTTTCTTTTCTTTACGTATATAGTTATAAATATCTTTTGCACATATCAACATTTTTGATTTCTTTAGTACTTAACCGCTTCTTTTTTCGTTAACATTGTATCAGTTAAAAACACTTAGAATGGACAATAATTTTAGCACACAGGTAAAAGAAATAATTTCATACAGCAGAGAAGAAGCATTGAGGCTGGGAAATGATTTTATAGGTACAGAGCATCTTGTATTAGGTTTAATTAGAGACGGAGAAAACACTGCCGTAAAAATTCTTAAAACCCTAAATGTAGATGTGTATGAACTTCGCAAAGAAATAGAACTTGCCGTAAAAGACAAAACCGGAAAAAACATTGCTAATATAAATTCTCTTCCACTTACAAAGCAGGCAGAAAAAGTTATTCGTATTACTGTGTTAGAAGCCAAAGCGGTAAAAAGCGTAAATGTTGAAAGCGAACATTTGATGCTTTCTATTTTAAAAAATAAAGAAAATATAGCTACACAAATTTTAAATCAGTTTGATGTAGATTATGATATTTTTAAAACAGAGCTTGGTTTTGTAGCAAGCGATATGCCACGTGCCGAATTTAATGATGAAGATGATTTTGACGACGACAGCAAAAAGTTTGGTGCACAAAAACCGGCTAAACCGGGAGCTGCAAATTTGCCAAAAACCAAAACTCCTGTGCTCGATAATTTTGGGAGAGATATCACTCGCCTTGCAGAAGCAGGCAATCTTGATCCGATTGTAGGTAGAGAAAATGAAATTGAAAGGGTATCGCAAATCTTATCTCGAAGAAAGAAAAATAACCCGATTTTAATTGGTGAACCTGGTGTGGGTAAAACTGCTATAGTAGAAGGATTGGCGTTGCGTATTGTACAGAGAAAAGTAAGTCGTGTATTGTTTGATAAAAGAGTTGTAAGCCTTGATCTTGCTGCATTGGTAGCAGGTACAAAATACCGTGGCCAGTTTGAAGAGCGCATGAAAGCCATCATGAATGAGCTGGAGAAAAATAAAGACGTCATTTTATTTATTGATGAAATACACACCATCGTAGGAGCAGGTGGAGCAAGCGGAAGTTTGGATGCAAGTAACATTTTTAAGCCTGCATTGGCACGTGGAGAATTGCAATGTATTGGTGCAACAACCTTGGATGAATACCGCCAGCATATTGAAAAAGATGGTGCATTAGATCGTCGTTTTCAGAAAGTATTGGTAGAGCAACCTAGTGTAGATGAAGCAATAGAAATATTGACAAACATTAAAAGTAAATATGAAGATTACCACAATGTAACATACAGCCAGGAGGCAATTGAGGCATGTGTAAAATTAAGTGATCGTTATATGACGGATCGTTTGTTGCCCGATAAAGCCATTGATGTATTGGATGAGGTAGGTGCAAGAAAGCATATTAAAAATATTAATGTGCCGGATAATATTATTGAACTGGAAAAGAAAATCGAGGACATAAAGCTGGAGAAAAACAAAGTGGTAAAAAGCCAAAAGTTTGAAGAAGCAGCTTCGTTAAGAGATACAGAGAAGCGTTTGCAGGATGAATTGGAAAAAGCTAAAACAGATTGGGAAGAAGAAAGTAAGAATAAGCGTTTTCCTATAGAAGAAGAAGATATTGCGGAAGTGATACATATGATGACGGGCATACCTGTGAAGAGAATGGTGCAGGCAGAAACGGATAAACTTCGCCATATGGGTGAAGATTTAAAAGGTGCAGTTGTAGGACAGGCAGATGCAATTAGCAAAGTGGTAAAAGCTATTCAAAGAAATAGAGTAGGTTTAAAAGATCCAAAAAAGCCCATTGGTACATTTATATTTTTAGGACCAACCGGTGTAGGTAAAACTGAACTTGCCCGCACACTTGCACGCCAAATGTTTGATAGTGAAGATGCGCTTATTCGCATTGATATGAGTGAGTACATGGAGAAATTTACAGTAAGCCGTTTAATAGGAGCGCCTCCGGGATATGTAGGGTATGAGGAAGGTGGTCAACTTACAGAACGTGTGCGCCGCAAGCCTTACAGCGTTATTTTGTTGGATGAAATAGAAAAAGCGCATCCAGATATTTACAACATACTATTACAAGTGTTAGATGATGGTATGCTTACTGATGGCCTTGGAAGGAAAGTAGATTTTAAGAATACGATGATCATCATGACATCTAATATTGGTGCTCGTCAGCTAAAAGATTTTGGAGAAGGCGTTGGTTTTGCAACTCAAAACAGAATGGAAAACTCTGATGAAAATAATAAAGCGGTTATTGAGAAAGCATTGAAGCGTACTTTTAGTCCAGAGTTTTTAAATAGAATTGATGATGTAGTTATTTTTAATTCTCTTACAAAAGATGATATTTTTGAAATCATAGATATTTTGATGAAGGGAGTAATGAAGCGTTTAAATAACCTTGGTTTTAGCATGGAACTTACGCCCGAGGCAAAAGCTTTTGTTGCAGATAAAGGGTACGATAGTCAGTTTGGTGCCAGACCATTACATAGAGCCATTCAAAAATATTTAGAAGATCCTTTAGCAGAAGAGATCTTAAATATGAACATAAAGAGTGGAGATGTACTGGTAGCAGAACTTGATGTGGAAAACCAAAAAGTGGTATTTAAGCAAAAGGATAAAGAGGAGCCTAAGAAGAAAGAGAAGAAAAGCGAAGCATAAATAGCTAACATAATATGTAAATAAAACCCGTTCAATTTTATGAACGGGTTTTTTGTTTTGTAACTTTTATTGGTGATTGACCTAATTTTTAATCTTTATCAAAAAAAATTGTTTAAATTAATAAGGACTTTATAAGTATAATAAACGGTATTTTTTACCGTTAAATAACCCTTTTTTAAAGGGTGAAAATATTTTAACTTATAATAAATATTTCACGATCTTTAATTTTCTAACTAACCACCTAAACCAAACTAACATGAAAGTTGAAAGCATTGTTTTCGGCCCTGCCGACCTTACCCGTTTGTTAACCGCAAGTGTAGTAACGCAAATTTTTAGAATGCAAGCAGAGATAACTATGGAGGATAACGGAACTATAACAGCAGTTACTGCTTATCCTATAGATGAAACTATGCAGGAAATCACTGCATTAGGTAAAGATTTTAGAATTAAAGGTTGCCCTGAACCTCCAGGATGTGGTGATATCCATTAGTAAATTGCTAGAACAGCATAAAGAATATTTTTCATTTATAAAATAATTGTGAAACAGATTTTAGCGTGTCTTGATGCTATTGCTCCGTTAATTACTATAATTTTTTTTTTAAGAAATAAAGTGGTGTTAAAGGATCAGGCTATAAAACATATATTTTTATTTTTAGTGATTCAATTATTATTTAATGGAATAGCCATAGGTATATCCATTACCATGAAATATTATTTTCATAAAATGGGTAATAATATTGTTTTTTTTCACCTTAATTGTTTGTTTTCAACTTTTGCAATTCTTTGTTATTTTAAAGAAATTAAAGTAATAAAAACACGGTTATTAATATTTGTATTATTTGTAACAATGTACATATGGTGCTTAATTATTGGAGATGGAATTTTTAGATTTAATAGTATTGGATATTCCTTAGCGAGCCTGATAATATTAATTCTGTGTTTTAAATATTATTATTTTTTGTTAAAAAACCCACAGCTAGATAATTTTTTTTATTCCCATAACTTTTGGATTATAACCGGGTTATTAACTTATCATGTTTGTAATTTTATTATATTTATTACATTCAGTTATTTAGCCAAAAACACACCCAATACCGGAGATTTATGGCTTTTTCATAATGTGTTATTAGCCATTTTATGTATGTATCTAATAAAAGCCGTTATATGCAAAAAGAAGGAATTGATGTTATCTTCATCATTATAGGTATTTCTAGTTTTTTTCTTGTTATAATATTTTTTTTCTTACTTTTTTTAAATACACATTTAAAAAATTATAAAAAATATTTTCATGAAAAGCAATTACTTCAAACAAAGTTTGATAAGGCATTGTTACAAACTCAAATAGAAATACAAGAGCAGACACTTAAAACAATCAGCCAAGAAATACATGATAATGTTGGACAGATTTTGAGTTTGGCAAAATTAAATTTAGGTACTTTCGATGAAATGGAGAGTGATTATAATCAGACAAAAATAGATGACACAAAGGCCTTGGTTAGTAAAGCTATTAATGACTTGAGAGAATTGAGTAGAAGTTTGAGTGGCGATAAAATGGCAGATCTTGGGTTAAGAGACGCTATAGAAAATGAATTAAAAATTATTTCAAATACCGGTCAGTTTAAAACATCTTTGTCAATTAATGGACATCCTTTTAAGTTGCCACCCCAAAATGAAATGGTAATTTTTAGAATTGTACAAGAAGCGCTTAATAATGTAATTAAACATAGTAAGGCAGATAATATTAGAATTTATATAAATTATGAAATAGAATATTTAAAACTTTCAATATCTGATGATGGAACAGGCTTTGACGCCGATTTATTAGAGGTAAAAAACACTGGTATTGGGTTAAATAATATGAAGAGTAGAGCTACTTTAATTGGAGCTAAATTTTCTATAAAATCAAAACCCTGGGAAGGCACAACCGTATCGGTTGAATTACATAATAAACCTTCGTAAATAATTTTTATGGCAAAGATTGTTCTAGTCGATGATCATATTTTACTGCGCAATGGACTTGCAGCACTGGTAAAAAAACTTGGTCATCATGTATTGTTTGAAGCAAATAACGGAAAAGAATTCATTTCTCAACTTGATGCAGGTAACTTACCCGATATTGTATTGTTAGATATTAACATGCCAGAAATGGATGGCTATGAAACCGCTCAATGGTTAAAAAAGCATCATTCTACAATTAAAATACTGGCTTTAAGCATGTACGATAATGAAAACGCCATTATTAGAATGCTAAGGCATGGTGTGAGAGGTTATATTTTAAAGGATAGTGAACCCTCGGAGTTAAAAGCAGCTATACATGCAATAAATGTAAAAGGTTACTACTATACAGATTTGGTAAGTGGTAAATTAGTAAAAGCTATAAACAATATTGATAATGTAGTAAATGATGCAGCTGTAATTAATACTTTAAATGATAAAGAAATTGAATTTTTAAAATATGCTTGTACAGAACTTACTTATAAAGAAATTGCCGAAAAAATGTTCGTAGGAGTACGTACCATTGATGGGTATAGGGATGCAGTATACGATAAATTAAATATTAAGACCCGTGTGGGCCTGGCCGTTTACGCCATTAAAAATAAGTATGTAGATATTGGATAGTTAAGTTTACAGAATAGCACTTAAAACCCTGAGAAATGTATCAAATATTTCTTTTTGCTATCCCCAAATAATTCCATCACTTTTGCAGCATCATGTCACAAAAAATTATTATTACTATTGATGGGTGGTCGAGTTGTGGAAAAAGCACTTTAGCAAAACAACTTGCAAAAAAATTAGGATATACCTATATTGACAGCGGCGCCATGTACCGTGCTATTACACTATATTTTTTAAGAAATCATATTGATTGGACAGATGATATGGAAGTAAAAAATGCATTGAATGAAATTCAGTTACACTTTCAAAAAAATGAAAAATCCGGTGACTCAGAAATTTTTTTAAATGATGAAAACGTAGAGTATTTAATACGAGATCTTATAATAGCAGACAAAGTAAGCGATATAGCCGCTATAGCTGCAGTACGCACATACGCTGTAGCACAGCAGCAATTAATGGGTGCTAAAAAAGGTATTGTGATGGATGGCAGAGATATTGGTACAACTGTTTTTCCTCATGCAGAATTGAAAATTTTTATGACAGCCGATATTGCCACAAGAGTGGAACGTAGGTTTAAGGAGATGTACGAAAAAAACCCGAATGTTGTGTTGGAAGATGTAAAGCACAATTTGGAAATGAGAGATTATATTGATTCGAACAGAGAGGTTAGTCCATTAAAAAAAGCAGAAGATGCCATTGTACTAGATAATACTAATATTGATATGGAGCAGCAATTAAAAATTGCGCTAAAATTAGTAGAGCAGCCTTTACATTAATACAATTAAAGATGCGGACCAACAAAAACGCCTCCATTTCTGAAGGCGTTTTTTGTGTTTGTTATTTATAAGTTTAATTTCCTTTTATCATAAATACATAATCCTGCATTTTTTCAACTTGAGTTGTTCTATCTAACCCTTTAAGAGAAGGGGCTGAATTAATTTTAATTTTTTCATTGTCCTTCATCTTTTTTACCACTTCTATTGCACGGTAGATATTTACAGATTTTATGGCAAATACAACACCGGTAGCTTTTGTTTCTGTACTTGTTACAATTCCTACTAATTCTCCACTTTTTGTAACAACAGGTGATCCACTATTTCCTTCATTAGCTGCTGTACTGATCTGGCAGTTTACAGTATCCATTTGATAACCGTTTTTTGCACTCACATATCCTTCGCCATATACAATTTCCTGTTTAGGATAGCCAAGCATAAAAATAGGTTCACCTAGTTTAGCACCCGTTTTCCTAATACTGTAAGGCAGGGGTAATAAATTTTTAAAAGCAGGATCTGTAATTTTGATGATAGCTAGGTCATTCGCAATATTTACATAGACAGCAGTAGCATCATATTGTTGCCCTTTGGTATTTTCAACAACCAACCTATGAGAAGCTTCTTTAATAACGTGGGCATTGGTAACAATGTAATTATTGGAAGCATCAATCATAAACCCGGTAGCTCTAAACCGTGAATCAAATGCAGGTTTTTCTGTAACCAAACCTTCGGCTTCCAATCTGTTTATTTTCGTTTCAAGTTTGCGTTGCTTATCTTTTTGGTTATTAAGTTCTTTAACCAAGGGCTTAATATCAGTTTCTTTAGAGGTAGTTGCAGTAGAAACAGCAGTAGCAATTAATACAGAAACTAAACCCGCAATAGATGCAGCAACAGCAATATCTTTTTTATAGCGCTGCCAAATTTGTATCAATTTACCCTGAGGGATAGTAGTTGTGCGGCTTAAGAAATTGTCTTCTGTAAGTTTATTTTCCACATCCGTCAATATCCCCTTAAAATTTTTGGTTGCGCTGTATGTATCTAACTGGTTTAAAAAGAAAAGTTGCTCCACAACAGCTTGATCCAGTTCTGGATTATTTTTTCTTAAATCTTGAAAATAAATTTTTTCTTCAGCAGACATTTCGCCTCTTACAAATCTTTCTGCAGCGTCAATAAGTAAAGTATCTTCCATTAGTCTGTATTTTTATATTGAGCAAAAAACAATTTTTTTAAACGCACGAGGCATTTATATTTTTGGGTTTTTGCATTATCAGCATTAGTATAACCAAATTCTGTTGCTATGGTGTTCATGTGTTTCTTTTGCAGGTAATATGCCTGTAAAAGACTTTTGCATGGTTCTCCAATTTTGCCCATGGCCGTTTCCATGATGGTAAAATCGTTTTGTAATTTCAAATGGTTTTCAATTTCATCTTCCACCGGCACAGTATCTTCCAATCCTTCAGGCTGAGATGTGTACTTTTGTTGTTGTTGTAATTTTTTAAGCCACAATCTTCGGGCAACTGAATACAGAAAGGTTTTTAAAAGGCATTGCAGTTCAAAATTTCCTGTCTTTACTTTTTCATATAAAACTATAACGGTTTCCTGAAAAAGATCTGCAGCATCATCTTTACTACCAGCATTTGCAATAACCATGGATTGTACCATATTATAGTGCTGCCTGTATAATTGCTCAATCGAACCTTTATCTTCAGCCGCTATCCCTTCTATTAAAAGTAAATCTTGTTCTATTGTACTCACCTGATCTTCTTATTTATTAATACAAATTAAATGAATTAGTAACCCAAAATAACCTTAAAAAAATATTTTTAAAAAAATGGGTTACCTTTTTTAAGTCTGCGTATTAATAATCAAATTATAATTTTAAACTTAACAAAAAAAACAAAATGAAAAAATTCTTAGCAATCGCAGTTATCGCAGCAACATTTACAGCTTGTAACGACGAGAAAAAAGAAGGAGAAACAGTTGTAACTAAAGATACAACTACTATCGTTACTCCTGATACAACTACTGTTGTAGCTCCTGATACTTCAAAAGTAGTTACTACAACTACCGTTGAAAGCGATACTACTAAAATGGAAAAGAAGTAATCTTCTTATAAGTTTTTTACGATTCTTTTGACAAAGCAATCATGGCCACTCCGGTTTTCCGGAGTGGCTTTCTTTTTTAATAGATGAATATTTAAAACTGATTAGTCATTATGCGTAATTAACTTTGCAGTTAAATAAAGACTCCTTTGAAGGAATATTAGAATCATTTTAATTATAGATAAGTCTTTTATATTCCTAGTAATCATTAGTTATGAAAATTATAGAATCGATTTTTTCAGGCGAAAAAGTTAGTGTTTGTTTTGATGCAAATTTTAATAATGTAAATAATTTTCATTCGTCAGATAAGATTTTGGTTTTAACCGATCAAAATATATTTACACTACACAGCCAAAAATTTACAAATTTCCAAGTTATTAAAGTTGACGGAAGTGAAAAAAACAAAACTCAATCAACAGTTGATAACATCATTTCTCAAATGCTGCAATTGGATATAGATAAAACCTGGCTATTGGTAGGCGTAGGTGGTGGAGTAATTACAGACATGGCAGGTTATGTGGCTAGTATATATAAGCGTGGAATAAAATTAGGCTTAGCACCTACAAGTATTTTAGGTATGACAGATGCAGCTATTGGTGGAAAAAATGGAGTAAACGTAGGAATGTATAAAAATATGGTTGGCACAACATATAGACCAACTTTTATTTTGTACGATTTTACTTTTTTAGATACGCTTCCCACAGCTGAATGGATAAATGGTTTTGCAGAAATTATAAAGCATGCTTGTATAAAAGATGAAGCCATGTTTAACGAACTTGAAAATAGAGATATTAACTTTTATATCAATAACAGAACCGAAGCTACAGCAATGATTAAAAAAAATGTTGCCCTAAAAACTGCAGTTGTATTAGCTGATGAATTTGAAAAAGCAGACCGGTTTCAATTAAATTTTGGTCATACGTTTGGCCATGCAATAGAAAACTTATATAACATTCCTCATGGCCATGCGGTAAGTATAGGTATGCTGATGGCAGCCAAAGTATCTGCAGAGATAAATAATTTTGACAGTGTATCTGTAGAAAGATTAAAAGAATTATTACAACAATATAAACTTACTGTTTCACAAGAAATAAATAAAGAAGAAGTTTTGGCATTACTCACTAAAGATAAAAAGCGAGCCGGCGATGCTATTAATTTTGTATTGCTCAATAGTATAGGCAATGCTACAGTTAAACAACTTTCTTTTAAGACTATCCAATCATTGCTAGACCAGACATTATAATGACAGCCATTGTTTCCCCTTCATCCATAAATGGAATTTTACCAGCGCCATCTTCTAAAAGCAGTATGCAAAGAGCATGTGCTGCAGCATTATTAAACGTAGGTACCACACATATTTTTAACCCTGGCGTTAGTAATGATGATAAAGCAGCCCTTAATATTATCAAATTACTTGGGGCAAGAATTACTTATGGTGAAAATGAAATTGTTATTGATTCTAAAGGATTCAATAGTAAAAGTATTATAGATAATAACGAAATTTCTTGCGGGGAGAGCGGTCTCTCAATAAGAATGTTTACTCCTATAGTAGCACTTTCATCATCTTGCATAACTATATCAGGTACAGGGAGTTTAATTACAAGGCCAATGAGTTTTTTTGATGAAATTTTACCTAAACTACATGTTGAGATAGAATCAAATAACGGACGTTTACCTATCATGATTACAGGTCCATTGCAACCTATGAGTATTACCATTGATGGATCTTTGAGTTCCCAGTTTTTAACGGGTTTATTATTTGCTTTGGGTGAAGCTGCAACAGAAATCGTAACAGTTTTGGTAAACGATTTAAAAAGTAAACCTTATATAGATCTTACTTTAAATGTGATGAAAAAATTTGGTTACAACATCATAAATGAAAATTATGAACAATTTGTAATTCACCCCAAAACTTCAAATAATAGAAATATTTCATATACAGTTGAAGGAGACTGGAGCAGTGCATCTTTTTTACTGGTAGCTGGTGCAATTGCGGGTAATGTTAAAATTAACGGGCTCGATAAAAATTCTACACAAGCAGATAAAGCCATTTTAAATGCTTTAAAAGATTGTGGAGCCATTATAAAAATTGATGAAGAAAGTATAGAAATAATAAAAGATGATTTAAATGCGTTCAATTTTGATGCAACTGATTGTCCAGATCTTTTTCCGCCACTAGCGGCATTGGCTGCATATTGCAAAGGCACAACAATTATAAAAGGTACACATAGGCTTGCAGCCAAAGAAAGTGATAGAGCAATAACCCTGCAAGAAATTTTTGGTAAAATGGGTATTAAAATTATGTTGGAAAATGATGAAATGCTTATTACTGGCGGTGCAGTAAATACTGCTGAAGTATCTTCTCACCACGATCATAGAATAGCAATGGCAGCAGCTGTTGCAGCACTTGCAGCAGAAGGCACCATAGAAATATCCAATGCAGACGCCATAAATAAATCTTACCCGCAATTTTTTAATGACTTACAAAAACTTGGCGCAACAGTAGATTTAATACAACCCTAACTTTACAGCATGAATAATTTTGGAACACTATATAAAGTAAATATTTTCGGTGAATCTCACGGACCATCAGTAGGAATTACAATTGATGGTTGTCCTGCAGGTATTGAATTGCGTGCAGATGATTTTTCAGTAGATATAGAAAGAAGAAAAGGCGGTACACAACCTGGAACTACGCCACGAAAAGAAGATGATCTACCTATTTTTTTATCAGGCATATTCAATAATAAAACTACAGGTGCTCCACTTACTATTACTTTTCAAAATACTAATACCCGCAGCGGCGATTATGAAAAGCAACGGGATGTGCCAAGGCCTGGACATGCAGATTTAACTGCTTCTCAAAAATTTGGTGGGTTTGAAGATTTTAGAGGTGGCGGTCATTTTAGTGGAAGATTAACGGTGTGTTTAGTTGCAGCAGGTGTAGTAGCAAAAAAAATCATTGCAAATACTTACAACCAAATAACCTGCATAGCTACATTAAAAGAAGTAGGAGGGGAAGTTGATATTGAAAAAGGAATTGACTTAGCAATGAAAGCGGGTGATAGTGTAGGAGGAATAGTTGAATGTATGGTTAAAAATTTACCTGTGGGGTTGGGCGAACCATTTTTCGATTCGGCAGAATCATTATTAAGCCATGCAGTATTTGCCATACCTGCTGTAAAAGGAATAGAGTTTGGGTCTGGCTTTGCTGCCGCAAAAATGTTTGGCTCACAGCATAACGATGCCATTCAAAATAAAGAAGGCAGTACACTTACCAATAATGCTGGTGGAGTAGTAGGCGGTATTACTAATGGAAATGATTTGGTATTTCGCATTGCTATAAAACCTACTTCATCTACCCCGAAACCGCAGCAAACTTTTAATAAAGCAACTGAAGAAATAGAAGAATTTTCTGTGAAGGGTCGTCACGATTTATGTATAGCACTGCGGGTGCCGGTTGTATTAGAAGCAGTAACAGCTATAGTAATTACAGATATGTTGCTATTGGAACAAAGGGTAAAACGAGTTTCTTAAATGAATTAATTTTAATTTGTAGCTTAGGTAGTATTTACTTATCAAATAGTTTCAATGGTAGTTCCTACTTGATAACAGTTTGCATTATTATTTAAGCTATCATCAGGTTAAATATGCTTTGTTATATTTGCCCATATGATTGCAACAACTCAAAACTTACGAATCCAAAAAAGAATTGCTGCACTTTCTGTTGTATTATTCATCATTAAAATTGTTGCATACTTACTCACCCATTCTGTAGCCATACTTACAGATGCCTTGGAAAGCATTGTAAATATTGTAGCCGGGTTGCTCGGTATTTATAGTCTGATTGTATCTGCCCGGCCTAAGGACAATGATCATCCTTATGGGCATGGAAAAGTTGAATTTATTTCATCTGCAGTAGAAGGTACCTTGATATTTGTGGCAGGTATTCTTATTATTTATGGTGCTGCAAAAAATCTTCGATTTCCACATCAAGTAGAGAAATTGGATTGGGGTATTTTATTGATCGTTATTACAGCCTTAGTAAATTATTTTGCGGGTGTTGTTTGTGAGCGTACTGGTCGTAAAAATAATTCGCTACCACTCATAGCAAGTGGCAAACATTTAAAGAGCGATACCTACACAACTGCGGGTATAATTGGAGGCTTAATATTACTTTATTTTACAAAAATTTATTGGATAGATAGTGCTGTAGCAATTTTGTTTGCATTAATAATTTCTTATACAGGATATAAAATTATAAGAAGTTCCATAGCAGGTATTATGGATGAAGCTGATGAAAATTTGTTGAAAGAAATGATTGAAACACTCAATAAAAACCGCAATAAAAATTGGGTAGATATGCATAATCTGCGAATAATAAAATACGGTGCGTTGCTGCATTTAGATGCTCACTTAACGGTGCCTTGGTATTTTAACGTGTACGAAGCGCATCACGAAATAGATGAATTAACTGGACTACTCAGAAAAAATTATGGAGACTCGTTAGAGATATTTGTACACTCCGATGCCTGTATGACATTTAGCTGCGCAATATGTATTAAGGACGATTGTAAAGTAAGGCAACATGAGTTGGTGAAAAAAATAGAATGGAGTAAAAATAATATTTCTACAAATGAAAAACACAGTGAAAAGACTTTGTGAGATAAAACCTACAGAAGGATTTTATTTATTTTATCCTGTAATAATTTTTTTTCTTTTAAAGATTGAGTAAGTGTAATAGCTTCTAAAAAATAATTTGTAGCCTTTTCATAATTTTTTAATTGTAATTGTAATTCTCCTAGTGTGGCCGGTAACAAATAATATTTTTTTAAAGCATCAATTTTTACAATTTCATTAATGGCTTTTAAGCCCTCTTTTGCACCAAGTATTTCATTAATAATAATGGCTCTATTTAATTCAACTATTGGCGATGGGTAAAACTGCAGCAACAAATTGTAACATTTTAAAATAGCTTGCCAATTGGTAAATGCATAGCTTTTTGCTATTGCGTGTTCGTAAGCAATACCGGCTTCTATATGGTATTTACTCATTGTTACTCCTCCGGTAGATGCTTCTAAATGGTAGATACCTTTTGCTATAAGTTGTTTATTCCATTTACCTCTATCTTGATCTTTTAGTAATAAAATGTTTCCTTCATCATCCAACCTAGTATCATTTCTACATGCAGTAAAACAAATTAAAGCAGTTAAAGCATGGCAATTTTGTTGCTGTACAATATTGCTTTTCAACATTAATTCGCATAAGCGAAGCGATTCGCTTATTAAATCATTTCTCACCAAATCTTCATGCTGTGTAGCATTGTACCCTTCATTAAATAATAAATAAATGGTAAGTAATACGCTATCCAATCGCTTGTGTAATTCTTGTGGATGAGGTAATTCAAATTGTACCTTGTTATCTCTAAAACTTTGCTTTGCACGGTACAATCTTTTTTCAATTGCATCATAACTGGTAACAAATGCTTTGGCTATTTCAGCCACACTAAAACCGCACAATGTTTTTAGTATAAGTGCTACTTGTGCTTCTACAGCCAAGCAGGGATGGCAACATACAAATATCATTCTTAGCTGGTCATCGATTATTGTATTGGTATTTACAAACTCTTGCACTGTGGGTACCAATGTATATTCTGATTGTAATAAAGGAGCAATGGTTTTAGATAATTGTAGTTGTCTTTTTTGCTGCCGCAATACATCTACCACTTTATTACGAGCTACGGTAAATAGCCATGCAGAAGGATTTTGAGGAAGGCCATTAATTTTCCAGTTGTTACATGCCTTTAATAATGTATCCTGTACCACATCTTCTGCCAACTGTAAGTTTTGCGGTCCGAATAATTTGGTAAGTACCGCAACGAGTTTCCCCCATTCGTGGCGGAAAAGCAGGTCAATTTTTTTTTCTATGTTATGAGAATGCTCCAGTATAGTCTAATAATTAGTTGAAAAATTAAATCCTATTGTTCTTCAAAATTATCGAAGTATGTAAAATCTTTTGTGATATATCCATTTTCAAAAGTAAAAATTGTGCATATAGGTAACTCAAAAGTGCTATTATCAGCAGCTTTTCCGCTTGATGTAAACTCAACTACCATTTGATTATCTCCACATTTGTAAATCGTAACAATTTTATCTTTTAGGTTTGGAAATATAGCATGTAAAGCACTGTATTTTTCAATGATTTGTTTCCGGGTTTGCTTTACTATTTCGTTGCCCAAAGTCGGATCTTTAAATTCGGCACTGTCTATATACATGTTCGCCATGTTATTCCACTCATGGTTATTAAAATAGTCAAAATATTGTTTTACCAATATTTCATTTTTGTTTTCTTTTTTGTTGCAAGCATTAAACAAACAGATTACAAGCAAAAAGGGTATAAAATATTTCATTAAATTTTTTTTAAGAATAAACACTATTATTAAAAAACATTTTAATAATAGTGTTTATTCAATGAACATTAAGATGGCATATCCATTTTCATTACGTGCCTAATTTGAACTTTTCCTCCGTATTCATAATCTGGGTAATCGTTGCATATCTGGATAACTTCATCATAATCTGCAGCGTTTACAATAAAATAACCACCCACTATTTCTTTTGCTTCTGCAAATGGTCCATCGGTTACTGTTTTGTTTGTGCCACTTATAATTTTGCCTCCAGGCATAAGAGGCTCGCCTGAATCATATTTGCCTGCTTTTGCAAGCTTATCTATCCAAGCCATCCATTTACCCATTGCAGCTTCCATTTTATCTGGCGAGTGTTGATCTTCGGGTAATGCTCCTCCATGAAAAATAAGCATGAATTTTTCCATAATAATTTGTTTTAGATGTGAAAATTTATTTATTTATAAGACGAAACAGCATTATAAAACCGGACAATTAATTGTTTTAATTTAGAGTAGTATTATTGGACTTACATAAAAGTTTTAATTCTAATTACGTTTCTTATGGTTAAATGTATTACATATTTTATGCATTTAAAAATGTTTGATACTAACTTTACCATTGTATAAATATTGACTATGGAAAATTTTTCTTTTCTCCCTTTTAAAAATTTAGAATCTGATAGGTTATTGCTAAGGCAGATAACAGCTGAAGATGTAAATGAAATATTTGAACTTAGAAGTAACATGGATGTGATGAAATATATTCCCCGCCCATTATGTGTTACACTTGAAGATGCAATGGGACATGTAAATATGATTCAACAAAAAATAGAAGATAATGAAGGGATTAATTGGGCCATTACTTTAAAAACTGATAATAAGTTAATTGGTTATATAGGTCATTATAGAATAAAATGGGAGCATTTTCGATCAGAAATTGGTTACATGATTTTGCCAAAGTTTAATGGGCAAGGCATAGTTACTGAAGCTATTAAATTGGCAGTAGATTATGGCTTTAATGAAATGAAAATGCATTCACTGGAGGCAATTATTGATCCTGATAATTTAGCATCTGCGAGGGTTTTAGAAAAAAATGGCTTTGTAAAAGAAGCACATTTTATAGAAAATGAATTTTTTGATGGCAAGTTCATTGATAGTGTAGTTTATTCTTTACTGAATAGATAATTGATAGTATTAAATTATAGTAGGCCTATTATGAGAGAACTTTGCGTAATAGTTGATTAAAGAAAAAATGATGACTGGCTGCGGGATGGGCAGTAGTAGCTTATGCACAATTAAAACTTTAAATTATAACAATGCATGCGTGCATAACTACTACCAACAGCCCGAAATAATGTCAGATATTGGTACCAGTTAACAGCCCCAAGAGCTTTCAGTATTATTTATTTAAACAAATATTTCTTCTGAAACCTTTGTTGACATTGAATTACAAGTGCATTCATTTTTTTTTATTAAAAACTTTTGAAAATAAATTTGGCAAAAAATAATTTTGCCCTATTTTTGCACTCCCAACGAAAGAAGGGAATGGAAGAATTGGTAGCTCAGTTGGTAGAGCAATACACTTTTAATGTATGGGCCCTGGGTTCGAGTCCCAGCCAGTTCACAAGAGAAGTTCAGTAAATGAACTTCTTTTTTTATGCTTAAAATTACCATAATGGGTTCCATTTTTATGGCAAATCGTAATAGATAAGTTGTAAAGCACATTATTATAAAAGCAATGTTTTATTATTTTTAAAAATAGGTCCCATCTAAATTACATTTGCAAGAACTATTCACACATTTAATAGTTACAAAATACTAACAACATAAATGCTTAAAATCTTTTGTTATGAATAATTTTTTTACAGGCAAAACGATAGCAATTACCGGTGGCAGCGATGGTATTGGCAAGGCAATGGTGGAATTATTATTATCGGCAGGTGCCAATGTAAGTACCTGCGCAAGAAGCCTGCAAAAATTACAGCAATTACAAAATGACAATTTAAATAAACCTTTGTTGTGCGTGGCAACAGATGTAAGCGTGTACGATGAATGCAAAAATTTTATAGATAAAACAATTGCTCAATTTGGTGGCATAGATGTATTAATAAACAATGCAGGTATTTCTATGAGAGCAGAATTGAAAGATGCTGATGTGGATGTATTTAAAAAAGTAATGGACATAAATTATTTGGGTACGGTGTATTGTAGCAAACTTGCATTGGAAAGTATTATAAAAAACAAAGGCAGCATTGTGGGTGTTTCGTCTATTGCTGGTTACCGTGGTTTGCCAGGCAGAAGTGGTTACAGCGCAAGTAAATTTGCCGTAAATGGCTGGCTGGAAGCAGTGCGTACAGAATTATTAGAAGATGGCGTAAATGTAATGTGGGTATGCCCTGGTTTTACAAAAAGCAATATTAGAAATGCTGCATTAAATGAAAATGCAGAAGCGCAAGGCGAAAGCCCGCTAGATGAAGGATCTTTAATGACGGCAGAAGAATGTGCGCAACATATATTAGATGCTATTGTAAAAAGAAAGCGATCATTGGTACTTACTTTTACGGGCAAACGGACTGTTTTTATGAATAAATTTTTTGCAGCATGGACAGACAGACTTACCCGAAACTTTTTTTATAAAAATGGGAAGCTTATAAAGTAACTTAATAGCTGCGGGTATATTATCTTGCAGGGTAAATATTTTTTTAAAAGATGCCGTTGTTAACCCTCACAAGCGATATAGGTGTACAGGATTTTATGCCTGCCGCAATAAAGGGACAGATAATGCAGGCTGACCCCAGTTTTAATATTATAGACGTTACGCATTTATTATCGCCATTTAATTATCCGCAGGCGGCATATGTTTGTAGGAATGCTATAAAGAATTTTCCCGTTGGTACTTTTCATTTGATATTAATAAATTTATTTGACGAAAAATGCGATCACCTGCTGTTAGTAGAACACAACGGGCATTATATTGGTTGTGCAGATAATGGACTAATCACCATGATACTGGAAGAAATTCCACAAAAAATAACAGCTCTTACTTTAGAAAAAAACCAACCCAGAAACGTTTTATATTGTACAGGTGTTTTTGCAAAAGCTTTCAGCAAGCTAGCGGAAGGTACACCGTTTTCAGAAATTGGCTACCACGATATTTCTATAAAAGTAAAAAACCCTTTACGCCCAATGTTGGGTAATAACTGGATTGAAGGTCAGATCATATTTATAGATAATTTTGAAAATGTAATTGTAAATATTAGTAAAGAAGAGTTCGAGGAACAACGAAAGGGTAGGAGATTCTCTATTGTATTTAAAAGAGACGAAAGCATTGAAAAAATAAGTGAAACTTATGCTGATGTGCCTGAGGGAGAAAAAGTGGCTTTGTTTAATGCAGCAGGTTATTTAGAAATTGCTATAAATAAAGGAAATGCTGCCGGGCTTTTTGGGTTACAAGGTTTTTCTGAAAGGCAGCAGCAGGTACTTCAAATACAGTTTAGCAATAATCATATCTTTTACCAAACAGTAAAAGTTTATTTTCAATAATTATTATTAGAATTTTAAATTTAATTTTACACTATCATCATCAATAAAAAACTACAATGAAAAAACTATTATTAGCATTCTCTTTGTTTTGCGCAGCAAACATGGCAAATGCTCAAATGAAAATGCCTGCACCATCTCCAACACAAACCATTAAGCAAGATTTTGCGCTTGGAAGTATGGAGCTTACTTACAGTCGTCCCTCAATAAAAGGAAGAAAGATTTTTGGCGACCTCGTTCCTTATAATGCAGTATGGCGTACTGGTGCAAATAGCGCAACTATCATAAAATTTAATGATGTGGTAGAAATTGGCGGTAAAAAAATTGATACTGGTTCTTATGCATTGTACACCATACCTGCAGAAGGCATGTGGGAAATTATAATAAACAAAGGAACGAAGAACTGGGGTTCTAATGGCTATGCTCAAACGGATGATATCGTTCGTTTTAAAGTTCCAACCATGAAAATGAAAGAGGGTGTAGAAACTTTTACCATGCAGTTTGCAAACATAAAACCAGAGAGTTGTGAGTTGCATATTATGTGGGATAAAACTGCAGTTGCTGTTCCAATTACTGCTCTTATAAAAGACCGTATGCGTGCATCTTTGGAAAAAGCAATGATGGGCGAAAAGAAACCTTATTGGAATGCAGCACAGTTTTACAATGAATACGATAAAAATAATGCAAAGGCACTGGAAAGCATAACTGCTGCAGTAAAAGAACAACCAAAAGCCTTTTGGATGTGGATATACAAAGCAAAAATAGAACAGGCAATGGGCGATAAAGCAGCAGCAATGGCTAGTTCAAAAACATCATTAGAACTTGCACGTGAAGCAAAGAATGATGATTATGTAAAAATGAATGAAGATTTGATGAAGAAATTAAAATAAATTATTTAGGAGATAATTAGAAACCGCTTTGTTATGAAGCGGTTTTTTTGTTGCCAAAAATGTAGTATTTTTATGAAAATTAATTATCATGTTAGCAATAATGGGTACATACGAAAACGGTATTATAAAACTTGAGGAAGAACCAACAGATGAAAGTTTTTCAAAAGTGGTTGTAACTTTTTTAAAAGAAGAGAAAAAAAAGGAGAAGCAAAATGATGATGCTCCAAAAATATTAAAGCTTGAAGATTTTCATTTTGCACAAAGTAGAGAAGCTTTAAAAAATATTAAAGGGTCTTTAAGCGATGCATTAATTGAAGAAAGAAGAAGTTATTTATGACTATATTTCTAGACACTTCAAGCCTCATCAAATTATATTTTTTCGAAGATGGAACGATTTCACTGGAAAGTTTTCTTTCAAAGAATAAAATAGAAATTATTTTTCTATCTGAAATTTCTATGATTGAGTTTGAATCAACATTATGGAAAAAGGTTAGAATGAAGGAGCTTCTTGAAGAAAATGTAAAAGCTTCTATTGAAGCATTTGAAATTGATAAGAATAAGTTTAAATTTATACCAATTAATAATATTGTTTTAAAAAATGCAAGAAAACTTATTTCGAAATATGGATTAGATGGCTTAAGAACATTAGACAGTATTCAACTATCCTGTTGCATTGAAGTAAAAGAATCGGTAAATAAATATTTTACCTCAGATAAACTACTCCAAACCATTTTTGAAAAAGAAAATCTGCCTACTTAAAGTTTATTTTCCTTTACCCATAACCAACTGCAACACCAACCCAATCCCCACCACCAATCCAACTCCAATTACATTTAACCATAAAAAAGAAATAATATCGGCCTTGTAAATTACAATTACACCAACCTGCGCTATAAGAGCCGAAATAAAAACGGCATTGGCTTTTATATGTTTTATCCAGAATGCCACAATAAAAACTCCGAGGATAACACCGTAAAAAATAGAACCTAAAATATTCACGGCTTCTATTAAACTGTTACCTATGTTTTGTGCAAACATGGCAATAATAATACAAAATACTCCCCACCCAAATGTGTACCATTGCGATGTTTTATAATCGCTCAGCTCCGTTTTATCTTTACTGTAAAACTTTTGGTGAAAATCAATCATGCTGCAGGCTGCAAGAGAATTTAATGCACCGGCAATGCTACCCCAGGCACTTAAAAATATTACTGCAAACAATAATCCTGTTAGCCCAATAGGCAAATTATCTTTTACAAAACGCAGAAAAATAAAGTTGGTATCATTGGCATCATCACCGGGCAAAGCTTGTTTTAAAACCGCTTTATATTCTGCCCGGTATTTGGAAATGTTGGCCACATTTTTTTCAGCAGAAGCCGTTTCATAATTAGCTTCTATACTTTTTAATTGCGCTGCATATTCCGTTTTATTGGCCGCAATAATTTTTGTTTCATCAAAATATACCGGAGCTTTGTTGTATAAATAAAAAGTAAAAATTAAAATACCAATCAGCAAAATACAAAACTGCATAGGTACTTTAACCAGTCCATTCATCAGTAAACCTTTTCTGCTTTCTGCAATGTTTTTACCTGTAAGGTATTTGCCCACTTGGCTATGGTCAGTACCAAAATAACTAAGCGCTAAAAAAAATCCGCCAATCAATCCGCTCCAAATATTGTATTTGTCTTTCCAATCAAAACCTTTGCTGGTAAAGCCTGTAGTTATCACATTCATTTTGCCATAACTGCCCGCTTCGGCTACCGCTTCTTTAAAACCCATGCCCGCAGGCAGCATACTTACAGCAATGTATCCTATTAAAAAAAGTGAAATAAAAATGATAATCATTTGCAGTTTTTGAGTGTGCGCCACTGCATTTGCACCACCACTCATGGTATAAATAATGAGCAAGCCACCCATTAAAATATTGGTGTAATAAATGTTCCAGCCCATAATAGAACAAAGTATAAGCGATGGTGCATAAATACTTACGCCCGTACTTAACCCACGAGAAATTAAAAACAAAAACGATGTAAATGTTCTTGTTTTTACATCAAATCTTTTCTCTAAAAATTCATAGGCTGTAAAAACTTTTAACCTGCTGTAAACCGGCACAAAAAATACACTGATAACAATCATGGCCAGCGGTAGTCCAAAATAATATTGAACAAAACGCATCCCATCTGTATAAGCCTGTCCGGGCCCGGTGAGGTAAGTAATAGCACTTGCTTGCGTGCCCATAATGCTGAGCAAAACCAAATACCAAGGCATACTTCTATTGCTCAAAAAATAACCTTCCAGGTTTTTTGTACTACGGCTTTTATACATGCCATACAAAATAATAGCAAGTAAAACTGTCACTAAAATTATCCAATCAATATTACTCATTTTGTTTTTTTAAAAGGCTTGGGGCTTTGAGCATTAGAACTTTTTCAACATTTGCTCGGGCTGTCTGTAGTAGTGCCGCAGCAAAGTTTATTATACTTTAAAATTTATTATTGCGGCAGCTACTACTGCCCATCCCGCAGCCCTTCAGCATTTTATCTTTTTTCATCTTTTACCATTAACTAGATACCATTTTGTTAAAACAATTATTATAACTTTTTCAATTCTCTCTTAATGAAATTCTCCAATTGTCGCTTTGTAGGAAGCTCTACTGCATATTTAGATACAAACATTTTTTCATTTATACCATCCATTGTAAACTCTACAAAGGCTTTATTTTTATCTGTTACCAATAATATTCCAATCGGTGGGTTATCAGTTTTAGTCTTAACTTCTTTAGCATAAAACTTAATGTAGTTTTTTAATTGGGTAGCATAACCTGCGTTAAACTTATCTACTTTTAATTCTATCAACACATGGCATTTTAAAATACGATGATAAAAAACCATGTCAATAAAAAAATATTCATCGCCTATAAGTATGCGCTTTTGCCTTGCCTCAAAACAAAAACCATTGCCAAGTTCTAAAATAAATTTTTCTAAATGATTGAGCAAAGCAGTTTCCAGTTGCGATTCATCTACTACATCAATATTGGGTAATTCTAAAAAATTAAAAAAGTAAAAATCTTTTATTGCATCTGCAGGTTGTGTAGGTTTAATTTTATTCGCAATCGTCTGAAACGATAATTTTTTATTTTTTGATAAGCCTGTTCTTTCATAAGATAAAGTATTTATACTGTCTCTTAATTCCCTTACCGATAAAGTAGTTTTGCATACCAATAATTCGTAGTAAGTTCTTTTATAAACATCACTTATTTTTATAAGTTCTACAAAATGCGAAAACGATGTTGAAGAAAATAATTGGTTATGATGTTTGCTAAAAAGTGCTGTATTTATTTCTTGCCTATTGTCTATAACCCGCACTGTCATTGACTCCAATTCTTGGGACACTGTCCCAAGAATTGCTCCATCTAACTGTTGTAACAACGATTTTTGGGACACTGTCCCAAGAATTGACGGATACATTATATAAAATTGTCTGCACCTAGAAAGCTCTGTTGAAGTAAGTCCTTTTATATTTGTTTTTGAAAATCTTTCAGCTAGTTTTATTAATAACTTTTCTCCATATTTTGCCCTATCTTCTCCATTTTGTTGATACTTTAAAATGTACATTCCAATAACCCAGTTGCGAAAAGTAATATGCTTATTTACTGCATTTACGGCATTATTTTGCAATGCATCATGTAAGGAATGTATTTGTTTTGCAAGAATTTTAAAATTCATTTTAGTTGTTTTTGTTCAAAAAAATGTATTTATTGAAACCTACTTTTTTAAATATAATAACCGCCACTATCTTTTTGTTTTCTCCCCTTTTTTGGAAGAATACAGTGTGGTAGGGCTTATCAAATTTGCAAACAACCTATAAGCACCCGGCACACCCGCAGGTAATTCTCTAAAAAATACCAAGCCTGTATAAACATATTTTCCTTTACCATAATCTGCTATGATCACACTTCCATCCTGCTCATTTTCGCCAGGGTCTTTCATGCTTAATATTTTTTTATATGCGGTATCAGTTTTTTCTGCATTGTAAATACTGCGTTCTTGTATCCATCCCTCAAAATCTTGTTGGGTTATTTTATTAGGATAATTTAATGCTGGATGATTGGGTATTAAAAAATTTACAGCAGCAGTTTCATCTGTTATTCTATTTCTGCTTATTGTAAATGGATACGGAGAAATACTTGCTTTTACCGGACCGATAGAATTATTGGTATTGTATTGCGTAAGCAGCACACCGCCATCTTTTACGTACTGCATTAATGTTGGATACACATTGCTTAACCATGCATGTACGTTGTATGCACGTACACCGGTAATAACTACATCAAATTGTTTTAAAGTAGCAGCAGTAATGTCTTTTTCTGTAAGCATGGTAACTTTATATCCCATTTGTTCCAATGCCTGCGGCACTTTATCTCCTGCACCAGCTATGTAACCTGCATTTGTACCGGCTATTTTTAAATCCATTTTCAGCACTTTCACTTTGTCCTGATAATTATAAAACACATCAGGTATATGATCATAACTTATTTTTTTGAGCGATGTATATTGATGCTCATACAAAGATGCAGCCGCCAGTTCTCCTCCAATGCTTTGCGTTGCATCATTATTAAAATCATTTCCATTTAAAGTAGCCGTAATATTTTCTTTACCTCCTTTTGAAATGTTGAGTACAGAATCATAAATAGGTTTACCAATTTTATTCACAGTAGTAGAAAAGCTAACTTTCTCATTTAATTTATTATTTGCCTGTACAGTAAAATTTACCTGTTTCTTTTCATCTTTTTTATTGTTTGAAAAAATTATAAGGTTAGGTGAAACATTTATAAATACCGGCGACACCAACTGAATTGGTTCATACAATTCACCTTTTACGGGGTCAGTATATTTATATTTAATGGGTTTACTGTAGCTGTATAAATTACCATCAATGGTCACCTTAAAATTGGCCAAGTAATCTTCATTCTGTGGTTTACCTATATCTTCCAGTTCAGCATTAAAGGAGCCTGTGTTCATTTGCTTTTCTAAAAAATAGGGTTGGGTAGGCGCTTGTTTCGCATCAATTTTTATGGCAACAATCATCTCCTGCGTTTCATTTGGCACAATATTTTTAATCGGAAAACTTTGCCCAAAAATTTCTACTACTGCATCTGTAATATTTGCACCTGCTCTGTTATTCAAGGTTAGCCTAAGTTTCATACTATCTCCAATTAAATTCATCTGGTTCACAGCCGTTGCTTCCATAAACAAACCTGCGCAGGCAGCAATTAAGTTTTTAATTTGTTCTTGCTTTTCTTTGGTAATTAATGTTGCAAACTCAATATAATTTCTTGACAATGCCTCTAAATCAGCCACCGATTTTTTCGGATTACTATAGTCATACTTTTTAATAAGTTCTTTAACAGTTGTAAAATATTCTTTGGCTTTCTCAGTTTTGTAAATGGAAGAATCTACACCATCCATTAAATCATTTACCGGTTTTTCTCCTTTTATAGTTGTGAAATATTCAAAGTTTTTGCCTCGTTGCGCAGGTACACCAAAACCTTGGCTTTTATGCCTGCTTCTACTTTCAGCCGCTATTTCTCCATAACTTTTTCCAAGTATAGGATTGTACACGCCGCAATCAATTTTAAACTGGTCTTCTCTTGTTGTATTATTTCCGCCAAAATTAAAGGTGTTCCACATCAGCCTTTTTGCTTGCCATACTTTTACGAATTGTAATTGCTCGGTAAATTTTGTTGGGTCAGCAGCAGCATCAAATGCTTCACCAGCAAGTATGGCAGATGCTGTGTGGTGCCCATGTCCACCTTCGCCTGTTGTAGGAAATCTGGTTATAATTACATCTGGTCTAAATTTTCTGATTACCCAAACCACATCAGCCAATGTTTTATCATGGTTCCAGATACGCATGGCTTCATCTGGACTTTTGCTATAACCAAAATCAAATGCCCGGGTAAAAAATTGTTCTGCACCATCTATCCTTCTTGCACTTAATAATTCTTGGGTACGAATAAGACCGAGGTCAATTCCCTGCTCATCACCAATTAAATTTTGCCCGCCATCGCCACGGGTAATACTCAAATAGCCGGTGCGAAATTTTCTTTCATTTGCCAAGTAAGCCAGCAACCTTGTATTTTCATCATCAGGGTGTGCCGCCACATAAAGTACGCTGCCAAAAACTTCCAGCTTTTTCATTTGCTGAAAAATATCTGCAGAAGAATATATTGCGGGCGACTGGGCTGTGACATTTGTTACTAAAAACAACATTGTTATTAAACCGAAACACTTTTTCATTAACTAACTTTTTGTAAAATATATAATTTCTATTTCTACATTTAAATTGCTTACTGTGCTACAAAAAACACGGCATTGCACAAAAGCAATTTTCCATTCTCCCAAAAACTTCTAAATATTGGGTTGTCTGCAAAAAATACCACTGAGCCTCTTCCCATTGGTAGTTCACCCAATAAAACGCCATCTTTTAAATTTTCTTTCACCTTGCTTCCCACAAAACCAGCAACCGGTTGTATTTTTTTTATCGTTCCTACATTCCATCCATCTTTCACATATTCAAATACCGTTTCATTTAGTTTTAATGTATAATAATAATTGGGATATCCATAACCAAGAGGGTGGGTATCATCTAATTCCATTCTGTAAATAGCGCCGGGTATATTGCCAGAAACATATTCTTTTTCTCTATCTGCATATTTTTTTATAGCAATATAACCGAGTGCAGTATCAGTTTTATCTTCCGGTAATTTTTTTATTTTTAAACCCCAATCCAGCCTCGCCATTTGTTTTGCAGCATTTTCCAGCACTATTAATTTTCCACCATCTCTTACCCATTGTTTTACATCCGCTGCTGCATCTTTATTTGCTAAAAATTTGTAAGAGCCATCGGGCACAATCAATACGGTATAATTTTTTAAACTGCTATTATCTATATCGCTCGCATTTATTAATGTAACTGGTTTATTAAGCTGTTGTTCAAAAAAATGCCATAGTTCACCCGCAGCTGTAGATGATACACCCTCGCCTGTAAGCATGGCTACTGTTGGGTTTTTTAAGAAATGTATTTTATCGCTTCCCAAATCAAAACCTGCCTGCGCAAAACCCGATGATATGCTTCCTGCAGTATTTGCATATTCTTTTATAAGACTCAAAACCTTTGTAATTTTTTCTTCATTCCCCTTACGAAGAATTAGTAAACTTCCTTCTTTATAAGCTACATCATTAAAGGTAAAAGGCGTTTCGGTAAACCTTACTTTTACATTATTCTTTAGCAAAGCCACCAATAATTTTGCATCGTTAAAACTATTGTATGCCACTACATAGCCATAAGCATTGTCAGCTAATGTTGATAATTTTTGCAATTCATTTTTGGTGGAAATATTTACACTTTCTTTACTGGCATAAGTTTGTAGGCCGTAAACATAAGGCAATGCCCAAGCAGTAATATCGTAAGTAGCACTGTCACTCAGCTTAGGTTGTTGTTCAAATAAAACTTTTAATAATGCTGCTTTTGGCTGCGCAGCATTTATAACCAAATCATTTTTTTGTACGAAAAATATCTCCTCTTTGTTTGTAAAATAATTATACCCTTTTGCACTACCGCTTGTGCTGGCATACCCGTAATTAATCCCATTTTTATTAAGCAATAATTTTAATGCAGCAATGTTGTTTTCATTTTTATTACCTACAATATAATTTTTAAAGCTGTTGTTAATTCCTGTTTTTGCTTCATCAAAATACTTTTTAAAACTTGTCATTAATTTTTGAGCATTGGTTGAAGCAATTTCAATGGTACTTATGCTGGTGGTAAAATGATGTTCAATTCTATCTACCAATGTAAGGGTATCTCCATTGTCTAATGCAATGGTGCTTCCTCCTCTGCTATGGCCTGCTTGCTCATAAGTCATTCCAATACTGCCGTTAAATAAAGGGTAAGTATCTCCATATGACGGATAAAACAAATCAAAATATTGTTTGGTAAAGTATAACCACCCATTGTTGTCAAAATACTTTGCATGGTTTTTACCAACAGTAACCTGAAAATCTTTTTGCCACTGCGTTACAGCTTCGTGTACGGGTTCTGCTGCGGGCGCAAAATAATAAGGACTGCCGGCATATTGCTCATGAAAATCGCAATGAATTTGTGGCATCCATTGTTGGTATTTGGCCAGTCGTGTTTGCGATTCTATTTGTGTTTGCCATGCCCAATCTCTGTTTAAATCAAAATTATAATGGTTGCTTCTGCCACCCGGCCAAGGCTCACTGTGTTCTCTTGCATTAGGGTCTGCATTGGGTATTGAGCCACTCATTTGTGTAAACCAATTTACATATCGCTCACGCCCATCAGGGTTTAAGCAAGGGTCAATAATTACCACTGTATTTTTTAGCCATTCATTTACCATTACATTTTTTCCATTCAGCAATTCATACAACACTTTCATTGAAACTTCTGATGAACTTGGCTCATTGCCATGCACATTATAACTAAGCCATACGATGGTAGGCGCATTTGTATTTCCGGGTTGATCATTCAACAAACCTGTAAGCCTTAAATTATTCTTGCGAATGTCTTCTATTGCAGCAATATTTTCGGGTGTTGATATAATGCCAATCATTAATGGTCTTCCTTCATTGGTTTCCCCGTATTTCTCTAATTTCATTTTTGCAGAAGCTGCTTTTGCTGACGCTTCAAAATATGCAACTAACTTATGATGTGCCGTAAATTTGCTGCCAAGTTTGTAGCCTAAAAATTCATCGGGAGAAACAATGGGTTGTGCATAAGCTATACCTGTAAAAAAAACAGATAAAATCACTAATAATTTTCTCATAAAAGTTGTAAAAGTTATAACTGTGAAATTATATTCTAAATACCTAAAAACCGATTTTATTTTATAGGTGGATGATAGTTTAAATAAAAATAAGAATTAGCCATTTTCTTTATTAAACCACCTATTACCATCTCCATAAAAAAAATATACATTTGTCCATGCAAAAAATACTCTATTCTGTCCTACTATTTAGCATTACCCATGCCCAGGCCCAATTAAATCCATTTAAATACAACAACACAAAAATTGTAAATGCAAACAAAGCAGCGGTGGTTTCCGCCCATGCCCTTGCTAGCGATGCGGGTTTACAAATGCTAAAAAAAGGCGGCAATGCTTTTGATGCAGCCATTGCAACTCAACTGGCACTGGCAGTGGTTTACCCCGGTGCAGGCAATTTGGGTGGGGGCGGTTTTTTAGTAGCGCATACCGCCAAAGGAAAAAACATAGCCTTAGATTATAGAGAAAAAGCACCTGCAAAGGCGCACAAGGATATGTACCTGGATATTAATAAAAATGCCATAACAAAACTAAGTATGGAAGGACAGCTTGCAAGTGGTGTGCCCGGTACCGTTGCAGGTTTGTTTGCCACTTATAAATATGCTAAACTACCTTTTGCAACATTAATTATGCCTGCCATAAACCTTGCTCAAAAAGGCTTTGCGGTTACTGCATCTCAAGCAGAAGATTTTAATAACAGCAAAGCAGTTTTTGTAAGAAACAATAAAAATAAAGTAGCTTTTGTAAAAGATAATCCATGGAAAACCGGTGATACACTTATACAAACAGAACTTGCAAATACCTTAAAAAGAATAAGAGATTTTGGCAAAAAAGGCTTTTACGAAGGACAAACCGCTGCACTTATTGTAGCCGAAATGAAAAATGGCAATGGTATTATTTCATTGGCTGATCTTAAAAATTACCAGGTGAGAGAAAGAACCGTCATACAGTTTACATACAAAAATGTTGAAGTACTTACCATGCCATTGCCCAGCAGTGGAGGTATCATTATTCAACAATTATTAAAAATGACGGAGCAGCAAAAACTATCAGGCATGCCTTTTCATTCTATAGCAAGTGTGCAATTAATGATAGAAGCGGAGCGCCGTGCCTTTGCGGACCGTGCCGAGTTTATGGGTGATGAAGATTTTGTAAAAGTGCCGGTAAAAACATTGGTGAGCGATGAATATTTACAAAGCCGTATGGCAGATTTTGTTTCGCTAAAAGCGGGTAATAGCAAGACAGTTAGCGGAGGTACCATTAAAGAAAGTGAGCAAACTACGCATATAAGTATTGTAGATAATGAGGGTAACGCTGTGGCAGTAACTACTACTTTAAACGATCACTTTGGTAGTAAAACAATTGTGAGCGGTGCAGGTTTTGTATTAAATAATGAAATGGATGATTTTAGCGTAAAGCCCGGCGTGCCTAATATGTATGGTGCTATTGGCAACGAAAAAAATGCAATCACTCCAGGCAAACGTATGCTGAGTAGCATGACACCCACTATAGTTTTAAAAAACAACAAACCATACATTGTAGTGGGTACACCCGGCGGCACCACTATTCCTACAAGTGTTTTTCAAAGTATTGTAAATCTGGTAGATTATAATTTGAGCCCTGCTGATGCGGTAAACAAACCCAAGTTTCACCACCAATGGTTGCCCGATGAAGTGTATGTAGAAAAAAGTTTTAACGCCGATGTAAAAAAGCAACTGGAAGAAATGGGGTATAAAATTGTAACCCGTGGTGCCATTGGTAGAACAGAACTCATCGAAATAAAAAATAAAAAAATTACAGCTGTGGCAGATAAGAGGGGAGACGATGATGCACGAGGCTTTTAAATATTAAAAATGTTTTTGGGGCGGTGTACGTTATACAATAATGAGCATTGGCAACGGGCTGTCTGCACTACTCCTCGCTTCGCTCCGGGGTAGTGCTGCCCATCCCTGCGCCTTTCAATATTTGTTCTTTAATCAACAATAACGCAGTGCTTTTTTGTAATTCAAAACTTCATTTTTTAGGAGATGCAATTAACCTTACTACATTACCATTAAACTACAGCCTCTAATATCACTGTTTTCCAACCGCCCTGTTATTTCAAAACTGTTATTTGAAAATAATTTGCCCGCATCATCGGTTGCTATAAACGAGCAACTATACATATTTGCAAGGTCAATAATATTAACGGCACCTGTTGCATAAGTATGTTTTACATTTTCAGCAACCGTAATATTAAAAGGATCGTCCTCACTTCTTACCAATATCTTCATCCAAGGTGGGCACTCAAATATTCCATCAGCTTTTGAGTATGCCTGCGATAACAATTCCGTCATTCCATATTCTGAATGCACCGTTTGAACACCCAAATTATTTATGAGTAAACTGTGCACTTCTTTTCTTGTCATTTCTTTTCTACGCCCTTTCATACCGCCGGTTTCCATTATTATTGAATGGTTTAACTGCATAGTATTTTTCTCTGCAAAATCTACCAAAGCATAGGTAACACCAATTAAAATAGTTGGTTGTTTAGCCGCTTCATTTTCAAGCAAAATCTTTTTTAAGTTTTCATAATCGTATAAATAAAAACCACTTTCTTTTTTGCCAGATTTTTGTATAAGATCATTCACCATATATACCAATGACGATCCTTTTCTTTCTAAATAAGATGGCAACAAACCAATAACGCAATAATCTTTTTCATTCCCATAAAATTGCCTGAATGTTTGCAGGAAACTTTCTTCATACAGCCTTAGATCTTTTATGAAATGTTTACTGTTTACTGAACCTGTTGTGCCACTGCTTTCAAAAACAATATCCGTTTCAAATGGAGTGGTTTTAATTATTTTACTTTTAAAAAACTGTATGGGTAAGTAGGGTATTTTTTCTAAACTGTTTATATTCTTAGTATTTATTTTAAGCAAATCGCAATAGCTTCTATACATTTCATTGTGTACATATTGAAAATTAAAAACCTGTAACGCATTTTCAACAAAATTATGTTCGGTTGTATTTAGTATAATATTTTGAAGTGTTGTGGGCAAAGTGGGATTCATGTTAAATACTGGGTTATTACTGAGATGTTAACAAATAAGCAAAGCTAAAATTTTAAATGGTTTTTACACTATCAATCATTAAATTTGAATATAAATCGAATATATGCGTTACCTATTTGTTGCAATTATTTTTAGTGTTACTCTTATTTCTTGTGGTAAAGATAAATTTACCAGTGCACCACAAATAAAGTTTAAAAGTATCACTCCTTCATTTTTCAGCAATACGCTTACAGGTACTGACTTTGCCTACCTTACAATAGAACTCACAGATGCGGAAGGCGATTTTGGTTTTGCTGATGGACAAGATACCTCCTACGTTTATATAAAAAACATTACGGTTCCTCCCTTTAAAATGGATTCTTTTAAATTTCCTGCATCCCTTTCTAAAGCAGTAAAAAAGAATTTTAAGGCAGATTTAGAAATAGATCTAGAAGGAGATATAAATATTCCTGGTTCAGGTGTATTGCAAGCATCTACAAGGCCAAACCCAAAAGTAGATACCCTTTATTTTGAAGTGTATGTAAAAGATTTTGCAAAAAATAAAAGCAATGTTATAAAAACTACTGATCCGCTTTTATACATTAGTCGTTAATGCGTTTTCTACATTTTATTCTATCACATTCTATTTTTATTGCTTTCTGTGCAGTAGGGCTTTGTTATCAAACCACTGTAATTTTGCATTTGCCCCATAATGAAAATATATATGGTTTTATATTTTTCTCAACCATTTGCAGTTATAATTTTTACTGGCTGCTAAGCAAATTTTATTTCTCACAAAAAAAATTAAATAGTCCGTTTTTAAAAGCTAATCTTTCGTTTTTCTGCATGTTTTTACTAGCGGCAGCGGGCAGTTTATATTTTTTATTCTCTATTCCTGCGTTATTACCTCATATTCTTATAGGTGTGTTACTTACGTTGCTATATTCGCTACCCTTGTGGCCTTTGCAGGCATTAAAAAAGCTACAACAGCTTGGTTTTTTTAAAACAATTTTACTTGCTTTAGCTTGGGCTTACATTACCACTGTTATACCGGCAGCTGCTATTTTACAAGAGGATCTTTTATCTATAAGCATGTTATTTATTGCCAGGTTTTGTTTTATGTTGTTGCTTTGTATCATTTTCGATAGAAGAGATATTTCCGTAGATAAACTACACGGGCTTCGCAGCCTGGCTACCGATTTGCCCGCAAAAAAATTAAACATAATCATTCATATTGTGTTTGTGTTGTACTTCCTTTTGGGGCTCTTACTTCGCTTTCAGTTTAATGATAAACCACAAATGTTTGCTTTTTTAATAACAGGAGGCATAGTATGGTGGGTCTACACTTTATCATTAAAAAAGCGTGGCTATGTTTTTTATTATTTTTTGGTAGATGGGCTAATGCTGGTGAGTGCGGGGGGAACCTTTATAGCAACGTTTTTTTAGAAGCCACAATGCTTAATGGTCAATAATCAATTTTCAAATTCTGATAATGGATCATTTATTTTGTGTGGGATTGTTTTTATCTTAAATACAAATGTTCAATAATCAATGTTCAATAATCAATTTTCAAATTATTATGCAGCATGCTTTGTTTTGAATAGGAACCTTTGTTCACTGAAATTCAAACATCAATGTCCGTAAAGGGTTTTTGATAATGTTCTCTACATCTACAATGCTATGCCAGAATAATTGTTCGATAGGGAATAATATTTAAATAAGCATTTCTAATAGGTAGAAAAAGAATTCACAAAAAACATTATTTGTACCAAGTCATTTTCACCCTGCATAAATTAGTTTCTTATGTTGTATGAATGTTCGATTTTACATTTGAACATTGATCGTTGAAAATTGTTTATTGAATATTTTCTTAATCAAATCCCTCCATCAAGAAGCAGCTTTTTTTGCTTTCCCTCCCAAAATATTTTACTTTCGCAGCATGACGCCAGAAAGAACCGATCGCTTAAATGCTGTACTTGCTAAAAGACAACCCAACCTTACCATAGTACTTGAAAATGTGAGCGACCCACACAATATTTCTGCTGTAATGCGTACGGCTGATGCGGTGGGTGTACAGGATATTTATATTCTCAACACAAAAATTGGTCTTCATGAAATGTGGAGCGAAAAAGCTTCCTCCAGCGCTGCAAAATGGCTGACCGTTCACCAATTTACAAATGCAGAAGAATGCTTTTCAGCATTACGTAAAAATTTCTCCAAAATTTATACTACTCATTTAAGTAGCGATGCGGTAGATTTATATGAATTAAACCTCACAGAATCTGTAGCACTTGTTTTTGGAAATGAGCATAGCGGTGTCAGTGACGATATCATTAAAATGGCAGATGGTAATTTTATAATACCACAAGTAGGCATTATTAAATCTTTAAATATCTCAGTTGCTTGTGCAGTAACCTTGTACGAAGCATACCGCCAAAAAAAATTGGCAGGGCAATATGATAATATAAACTTAATAGGAGACTCTCTTACATCCTTGCGACAGCAATGGGGATTTGCGGAAGATTAAGGGGAAAATTATACCCAATTTAAATTTAGCAATTATAATTATTTATCCCTTCTATTCCCCAATGTATGTTTTATGCTTGGCATGTTTGTTGGTTTTTACGGTAAATATTTTAATCATGCTTATGTATCCCTTTCATAAATTATTTGTAATATGTTTTTCTGTAATTACCATTGTAACATTATCTAATTGTAATGCCAAAGTAAAAAAGGAAAGTTTTGCAAACACTGAATCTTATGATTTTGCAAATCCAAAAGTTATCAACCTGCCACAAGCACTGGATGAAATTTCGGGAATTTCCTATTACCCAAAAGATACCAGTGTATTTGCAGTTATAGATGAAGATGGTATATTATATAAGGTCCCTTTAATGGATCCATCAAATGTAAAAGAATGGAGATTTGACAAACAAAGAGATTTTGAAGACTTGGTTTATAAAGACAGTACATTTTACGTTTTAGTTAGTAATGGAGATATGGATAAACTGACTTTTGTAAACAATAAAATTGAAATTGAAAAAACGGAGTTTCCAAATGCTTCTAAAAAAGTAAATGAATTTGAATCATTGTATTTTTCGCCAGATAGTAATAAAATAATACTGCTGTGTAAACAATGCGAAGAAGATAAAAAAACCGTACTTACTTCTTTCTATTTTAATGATACTGCTAAAAGTTTTGAGAACTATACTACAATAGAAACAGAACCATTGTTTCAAAAATTGGGGAGTAAAAAAGAAAAAATAAAGCCATCTGCAGCAGCTGTTCACCCCATCACAAAAGATTTATATGTGCTTTGTTCAGTTAATAAAATCCTCTTCATTCAAAACCAACAAGGAAAATTAAAAGATGTAATCACACTTAATCCAAAAATATACAAACAGCCAGAAGGTATGGCTTTCACACCAACAGGAGATCTCATTATCTCAAATGAAGTGTACTTAGAAGGATATGCTACACTGTTACTTTTAAAAAATAAAAAGAAAGGATGATAACTAGAAATTTATTGTTGATTTTAATTCTATTTGTTAGGATACCAGGTTTACATGCTCAAACTGTACCACCAAATGACAGTGTGCAAGCTACCATTGTATTAGTTGGAGATGCAGGCCAGTTAACCAATGGAAGACAGCCCGTAGTAGAGGCTGTAAGAAAAACAGTAGCGATGAATAAAAATACAACCGTTATTTATTTAGGAGATAATTTGTATAAAACCGGTTTGCCAGATAACGCATTGCCTACGTATGAAATTGCAAAAGCTCCATTAGATTCTCAAATTTTAATAGCAGGTAAAGCACCCGTGAATGTATATTTTATACCGGGTAATCATGACTGGGCAAATGGAGGTAGAAATGGCTTTCAATCTATTTTGCGGGTACAAAATTATATAGATGTATTGGGTAATAAATATGTGCGCCAACTTCCAAGAAATGGTTGCCCCGGACCAGTGGAAGAAAAAATAAATGATAATGTTACTTTGGTTATTGTAGATTCTCAATGGTGGCTTCAAGAATATGATAAACCTGGTGTGGAGTCTGATTGTCCGTGTAAAACCAAAGCAGAGGTGCTAACACAATTAGAAGATATTTTTACCAAAAATGAAAACAAGTTTGTCATTTTAGCCATGCATCATCCAATAAGAAGCTATGGCCCGCATGGAGGATATTTTAAAATAAAACAACACATATTTCCATTTACAGATGTTAATCCAAAACTGTTTATTCCACTACCACTTATTGGTTCGGCGTATCCATTAACAAGAGCAGTTTTTGGAACTTCGCAAGATCTTAAGCACCCTTTTTATCAAGAAATGGTTGGTGCATTTGAAAATGCTGTAAAAGGACACCCGAACGTAGTATTTGTAAGTGGCCATGAACACACTTTACAGCTTATTCAAGATAGCAATTATGTAAATATAGTAAGTGGAAGTGGCAGCAAATCCAACAGGGTATCTCGTAGCAGAAACACAGAGTTTGCTACATCGTCTACCGGCTTTGCTACCTTAACTGTATCAAAAAATAAAACGGTACGCTCTACTTTTTACACAGTAGATGGCGAAGAAGTTAAAGAAGCATACTCAAAAAATATTATTGATTTTTCGAAAGTTAAACAATTAAAAGCTCAAGGAGATACTACTCGTGAACCAGAATTCGTTTTTAAGGACAGCGCCGTAATATCTGCAAGTGATAAATACAAAAATGAAACAAACGTAAAAAATTCAGTGCTTGGAAAAAATTACCGACAAGAATGGAATACGCCAGTTACTTTTAAAGTATTTAATTTAAGAAAAGAAAAAGGCGGTTTTAAAATTACCGGAATAGGAGGTGGTAAGCAAACTAAATCACTAAAACTAGAAGATTCAAAAGGGAAAGAATGGACACTTAGAACAATAGATAAAGATCCTGAAAAAGCAGTTCCTGAAAATTTAAGAGGAACTATCGGTCAAGCTATAGTAGTAGATGTAATTTCGGCCAGTAGCCCTTATGCGCCACTTACAATTCCTGTACTGGCGGAGGCGGTGGGTGTACCCGCTGCTAAGCCTCAATTCTTTTTTGTGCCAGATGATCCTGCATTTGGGTATTACCGACCACTTTTTGCAAACACCGTTTGTATGCTGGAAGAAAGGCAACCAACGCCAGATGAAACTGATACAAAAAGTACCAACTCTATTATCAATAAATTGTTTGAAGATAATGATCATCACATAGACCAGCCAGCTGTATTAAAAGCAAGAATGTTAGATATGCTTATTGGTGATTTTGACAGGCATGCAGACCAATGGAGATGGGGTACAAAAGACACCGGAAAAGGTAAAGTGTATTATCCAGTTCCTAAAGATAGAGACCAGGCTTTTTTTAATAGCAATGGTTTATTGTTAAGGTATCTATCTAATAACGCTATGCCATTTTTACAAGGTTTTAAAAAAGAAATTAAAGATATTAAGGGATTAAATTTTGTGGCAAAAGATTTTGACAGAACTTTTATGAATGAATTGAGTAAAACGCAATGGCAAAATATTGCGGACAGTTTTACTTATAAAATGACAGATGATGTAATAAAAAGGGCAGCATCCAAATACCCAAGAGAAATTAAAGTATTAGACTCATCATTTACGGTTAAAAAACTAATTAGTAGAAGAAAAGATTTGGCTAAAAATGTAATGAAATATTATAATTTTTTAGCAAGAGGTGTAACAGTTACGGGAAGTAATGAAGCGGAGTACTATCATCTGCAGAATGATAATGGGAGAGTTAAATTATCGGTGTATGATAAAGGTAAAGATGGAGATACATCTGATATAGTTTATCAAAGATCTTTCACTCGTAAAGAAACCAAAGAACTTGTTATTTACGGATTAAATGGTAATGATAAGTTTGTAGTAGATGATGATATATCATCTAGAATTAAAGTGAGAATTGTTGGTGGAAAAGGCAATGATACATTTGATCTTAAAGGAAACATAAAAAAAACCTTGTACGATTTATCAACTGAAAAAAATGTTTTATTAAATACTAAAAAAACAGAGAAAAACCTTTCTACAAATCCTCAAATATTGGATTATAGAAACATCGGTTTTCAATATGATCGTTTTATCATTCCTCAAATTAATCTTGGTTTTAATGCAGAAGACAGGTTATTGATTGGATTAGGTTTTACCTCCAGAAAATTTGGATTTAGAAAAGAGCCTTATAAAAGTTTACAAAAGTTTACTACACTTGCGGCAGTAAACCGTGGTGCTTTTTCTGCAAAGTATGATGGCATATTTAACAACGTAATTTTCAAAAACGATTTAGTAGTTAATGCAGATATTGTAACACCTACACTTACCAATTTTTTTGGTTACGGAAACCAAACCACATTTGATAAAAATTTGCCCTTAAAATACTACAGAACACGGTATAAATATGCATCTGCAAATTTTTCAGTAAGAAAAAGAATAAATGATATTTTTCAATTTTCTATTGGTCCATATTACTATAGATATTGGAATGATATAGATGATAACCGTGGCCGTATTTTAGAAAAACCATCTAATATTGGAAATGATTCTGTAGGTGTATATTCTACAAAAGAGTATTTAGGAGGAAGAGTAAAGTTGGATATAAATTATATTAACAATGAAATTTTTCCAACAAGAGGTATCACATGGTTTACCTCCTTTACAGGTTTGCAGGGCTTAAACAAAAATAGCAGACAGACTACAGATATACAATCAGACATGACTATTTATGCTTCCATATCTGATCTAAGCAAAATATCTGGAGTTTTAAGATTTGGTGGGGGAAGAATTTTTTCTAAAAATTTTGAATTTTTTCAAGCAAAAACGCTGGGTATCCAAAATTATTTGCGTGGCTATAGAAGAAACAGATTCTCAGGAAGAGGCATGGCATATGGTAGCGGGGAGTTACGTTTCAAGATTTTCAAATCAAAATCATTTGTTTTGCCAGGAGATGTAGGCGTACTCGGATATGCCGATTTTGGAAGAGTTTGGCAGGATGATGAAAAGTCTAAAAAATGGCATAATTCATTTGGGGGTGGTATTTATTTTATACCTTTTAATTTGGTTGCAATCACAGCATCCGTAGGGGTTTCACCTGAAGATAAATTATTTAATTTTTCTGTTGGTACTAAATTTAACCTTACTTTTTAAAATAACTAACATGTCATCATATACATCTTTGTACAAAAAAACAGAAGCCTATGTTACAGAAATGTTTCATAAGCACCAACCTATTTGCTTAGCATTACACAATTTAGATCACACTGAAACGGTAGTGAAAAAAGTAAATGAAATAGCTGGGCATTATAATCTAAGTGAGCAAGATATGACGGTCGTGTTTGTGGCTGCATGGTTTCATGATACGGGTTATCTTTTTGAAAAACCAGAAAATCATGAATTTAAAAGTGTAGAGTTGATGAAAGAATTTTTGGCAAAAGAAAAGATAAGTGAAGAAATTATTGAAAAAACAGAGAGCTGTATAATGGCAACAAGAGCTCCCCGAAAACCTTCTGATTTAAATGCAGAAATTCTTTGTGATGCAGATACATACCAGTTTGGAAGCAAGGCAGAATTTAAAAGAACAAATAAGCTTGCTTTTAAAGAAATGTTGGAGCAAAGTGGATTTGCACTCACAAAAAAAGAATTTGATGAGAACACTGTAAAAATGCTTACAGATCACAAATATTA
Source organism: Ferruginibacter sp. (assembly GCA_031398005.1). Lineage (GTDB taxonomy): Bacteria > Bacteroidota > Bacteroidia > Chitinophagales > Chitinophagaceae > Ferruginibacter. The sequence goes on along the minus strand of JANNMO010000041.1, from coordinate 15,702 downwards.
CACATCTTATTGTAAAGATTTATTAAACGACGTGAAAAAAGAAAATATCAAAAAAGTAAAAAAAACAGTAAAGTCTGACGAAAAAAATAATCCACAAGAAAGTGCAATTACCGAAAAGGATGGTACTACCAAGGGTATGCAAACCATGCTAAGGCTTACATCATCTAACCACATTCAATTAAGTGAAATGGCAGATAGTAAAGCAAATATTTTAATTTCTGTAAATGCCATTATCATTTCTGTTATACTTGGCGTACTGTTAAGAAAATTATCTACTGATCCTTATCTTACAATTCCTACCATCACATTTTTAGCTTCTTCGGTAATTACTATAGTAATTGCTATACTTGCTACGAGGCCTAAACTAAATACAGGAACTTTTGAAGATGAAGATATCGTTAACAAAAAAACCAATCTTTTATTTTTTGGTAATTTTCATAAAATGACATATCAACAGTATGAAACAGCTATGCGCACCATGATGAAAGATTCAGATTATTTATATTCATCTATTGTACAGGATATTTTTCATTTAGGGCAAGTGTTGGGGAAAAAATATAAATTATTGCGACTTGCATATAACATTTTTATGTTTGGTATTATAGCCTCGGTTATTGCCTTTACAGTAGCAGCATTAATAAACACTGGCACACCTGAGCCTGCGGTAATTAACAACAGCGGTTCGCCATTTTAAAAAATAAATAATGCTTTATAATAGAGATCTTAGTTGGCTTACTTTTAACCACAGAGTATTACAGGAAGCTAAAGATGTGAATGTACCATTGTATGAACGGTTACGTTTTTTATCAATATTCTCATCTAATTTAGATGAGTTTTTTAGAGTAAGGTACCCTGTGGTAGCAGCTTTTAGCAAATTGAGTAAAAAAACAATTCGTAAAGAATCTTTTTTAACGGAAGAAGATTTATCAGAAAAAATTCAATCTAATATAAAAGAACAGTTAGATGAGTTTGGTGAAATTCTTTTAGGAGATTTATTGCCTGCATTAAAAGAAAAAAATATTTTCTTTTATTACAATAGGCCACTTTTGCCAGAACATCTAGCAGAAGCAAAACAAATTTTTTTATCGAGAGTTTTATCATTTATTCAACCTGTATTTTTAGATACTGACAGTGCATATGATTTTTTGCCTGAAAATAATCGCCTGTATTTTATTGTAACACTTCAGGACAATTTAAAGAACATGGTAAGACATGTGTCTATCAATATTCCTTCTTACAAACTTCACCGCTTTTTTGAATTATCATCTATTGATGGAATGAGGTATGTAGTTTTTATTGATGATATAATAAGAGAAAATATTGGAATGCTTTTTCCTGGACAAAATATAAAAAGCATTTATAGCATAAAGTTTAACAGAGATGCTGAAATAACCTTAGGAGATGAATACAATGCAGATCTGCTGGAAAAAATTGAAAAACAACTGAGCAAAAGAGATATTGGCGCAGCTTCCAGGTTTTTATTTGAAAAAGGAATGCCTACTTATCTCCAGCTTTTTTTATCTACACTTTTTAAAGCAAAAATGACGGATATGTTTGAGGGTGGAAGGTATCATAATTTAAGAGATCTGTTTAATTTTCCATCTTTTGATAAATCATTATTTTATAAAAAACAAGAAGCTATACATTATCCCTCTATAACCGGCGGAGATATTTTTGCAAATATTATGAGCAAAGATGTATTGATACACTTACCTTATCAATCATACATTCCGGTTCTTAGTTTTTTTAACCAAGCCGCTGTAGATGCCGATGTAAAAGAAATTTACATCACGTTATACAGAGTAGCTGCAGAATCGCATATTGTAAATGCATTGATTAGTGCGGCAAAAAACGGAAAAAAGGTAACTGCATTTATTGAACTTAAAGCTCGTTTTGATGAAGCAAATAATATAAAATGGAGTAGAGTAATGAAGGATGCTGGAGTAAAACTTATTTACAGCGATCCCTCCATAAAAGTGCATTCAAAAATTGCATTGGTTAAAAAAGAAATCGGCGGAAAAAATATTTGTTATGCAGTATTAAGTACAGGAAACTTTAATGAAAACACTGCACTTTTTTATACAGACCATGTATTAATGACAGCCAATACTAATATTTGCACAGAACTTGAAAGTTTGTTTAATTACTTACAGAAAAAGAAAAATGATCAACAAAAAAAGTCCATTCATTTTAAAGAATTATTGGTGGCTCAATTTAATTTATTGGAGCAATTTGAAATGTTGATCAATAAAGAAATTAATAAGCAAAAAAATGGTTTGCCTGCAAAAATTAGAATTAAAGTAAATAACCTGGAAGAACCGTACTTCATCAATTTATTGTATAAAGCAAGTGCGGCAGGGGTTCCTATAGAAATGATGGTAAGAAGTATTTGTTGCTTAATACCCGAAAAGGAAAAGTTAAGCGAACACATTACAGTAAAAAGATTGGTTGATAAATATTTGGAACATACACGCCTATTCATTTTTGGGGAAGATGATGATGCAGTGGTAATAATGGGTTCAGCAGATTTAATGACGAGAAACTTACGAAGAAGAATAGAAGTTTGTATAGATATAAAGGATGATAATTGCAAACAGCAACTATTACATTATTTCAATTTGCAGTGGTTAGATAATACAAAAGCTTGCCGTATTTTAAATAATGGAGAACAATTAAGATTACATGCAAATGGTGATGAACATAATGCTCAATTAGAGATTTACGATTACCTGAAAAAAATATCTGGTTAATGGCAAATACTAACTTTTCAATATTTCAGGGTATAAAAAAATTTAGAGTAAGAAGGGTTTTTTACATTGCAATTTTTTGGATGTTTATAGATATGTTTTCTACTATTCTAAATTTCAATACGCACGAAAGCCATACCAAATCTGTTATTTTAAGAGCAATTTTAGTGTTATGTATGAGCGGGATAATGGGTTATCTGTTTGTATTTACGTTACGCAATATTTTCAAAAATAGGCCACTATTACTAAACTTTTTTGCCAAAACTTTTATACTCTTATTTGCTGCTTTGGCCATGAATTTTTTAGCGCATTTTCTAGATGATTTATTGGTTGATAAATATTCGGTTGCTGATAGTTTTAAAAACTTTTATTACAATACCATAGATGGAAATTGGCTATTGAAACGCACATTATATTGGTTAATATTATTTGCCATTACTCAGTTGTATTTGGAGATAAATGATAAATATGCACCTGGTGTATTTCTCGATATTCTTTCAGGAAAATACATTAAACCAAAAATTGAAAATAGGATCATCATGTTCATCGATTTAAAAGATTCTACACCCATTGCAGAAAAAATGGGTCATCAACAATACTTTTTATTTATAAGAGAATTTATTTATTTCATATCGTTAGCACTCATAGAAAACAATGGAATTATATACCAGTATGTAGGTGATGAAATTGTGGTATCATGGAAATATAATAAAACTAATATGAAGGCTTGTTTGGCATCCATTATTGCTGCAAGGAAAAATATTCAGAAAAAAAGTGAACATTTTAGAAGAGTGTACGGTACCATTCCAGAGTTTAGAATTGGTATTCACACAGGTGATGTAACAGTGGGTGAAATTGGAGTTATTAAAAAAGATTTAGCCATGAGTGGAGATACTATGAACACCACGGCTCGCATACGGAGTGCATGTAACGAACTCAATCAAAAATTTATTGTATCAAAGGATTTTGCAGATAAAAGTAATTTAAAAGCTTTTCAAATGGAAAGTTTAGGGTTAACAGAGTTAAAAGGTAAAACCAGTGGTATAGAATTATTTGCACTCAAAATTTGACAAGATTCATTTTTGTATTACCTTAAGCACTTTAATTAATCTGCAAAATATATTTATGAGAATTGCATTACTGCCTTTTTTTCTGGTTATGTTTTTTAGTTCCTTAGCACAACAGAAAAAACCCCTTACACATTCCGTTTACGACGGTTGGAAATCTATTGGTGAGAGAATAATAAGTAACAATGGTGCCTATGCTGTTTATACTATTGTGCCACAGGAAGGTGATGGTATGGTTGTTATTAACGATTTAAATACAGGCAAAACAAATTATATTCAAAGAGGTTATGGAGCATCCATATCTGCGGATAGTAGATTTGTTTTTTTTAAAATAAAACCTGTTTTTCAAGAAACCCGTCAGGCACGAATAAAGAAAAAGAAGGCTGATGAAATGCCCAAAGATTCATTTGCCATTGCCCTGTTAGGTACAGACAGCATCTTAAAAATTCCTTTGGTAAAATCTTTTAAAGCCCCACAAAAAGGTAAAGATTGGATAGCATATCTGGCAGAAAAACCATTGCCGGATACTGCAAAGAAAAAGCAGTTACCTGACTCATTAAAACTTAAAATTGATGGCTTGGTAAAAATGGCTGATTCAATTATTAGAAAATCGTTGGACTCCGTAAAAGGTAATATTGAAAAACAGGAAATGCGTGCCGCTGCACAAAAAGCTGTAGAAGAAATTTATAAAAAAGCCAGCGATGCATTAACCGATGCAGAGGGTGATGAACCGGGCTCAGAAAAAACCGCTGAAGGCACAGAACTTACTGTAAAAAATTTGAGCACAGGCAAAGTAAAAACCTTTAAAACTGTAAGCGATTATTTGTTTGATAAAAATGGTACCAAACTCCTTATTAAAACCACCAAACTTAGCAAAGACAGCAATAGCAAGGCTTATATTATTTTATACGACTTGCAAAGCAACAAGCCAGATACAATCATGAAAGGTTTTGGAGATGCTAAAAACTTTGTATTTGATGAAGGCGGAAAACAGATATCTTATGTAGCAGAAAGAGATAGCAGTGCAAAATCTTTGCAAAAATTTTACAAGCTATGGTATTATAATAATACAACTGACAGCGCTACTTTGCTGGCTGATAAAAACACTGCGGGAATAAAAAATAATTTTACCGTCAGCGAAAACACTGAACTTAAATTTAGTAAAGATGGAAAGAAATTATTTTTTGGAACGGCACCTATTACAGCACCAAAAGATACAACTTTAGTAGATTTTGAATTGGCAAGATTAGATGTATGGACTTACCAGGATGATTATTTGCAACCACAACAACTAAAACAATTACAACAGGAACTTAAAAGGAGTTATGCAGCAGTAGTATTGTTGGGTGAAAATAAAATCGTGCAATTGGCAACTGATTCATCGGAAAATATTACATTAATATATGAGGGAAATGCTGATTTTGTATTGGCACAATCATCAAAAGGTAATCGTATTAAATCGCAATGGGAGGGCAGATCACTTACAAATGCTTACCTAATAAATGTACAGGATGGATCTACAAAAAATATTGCAAAAAATGGTATTGAAAGATTTGGGGCATCACCATTAGGAAAATATATTTATTGGTATGACCCTATTACTAAAAATTATTTTACTTATAATACAGCAAATGGGATTACCAAAAATATATCTTCTAAAATAAATATACCCTTATATGATACAGAAAATGATGTGCCAGATTATGCAGATGCTGTAGGTGTTGCAGGCTTTACAGCAAATGACCGGTTTATATTATTGCAAGATGAATTTGATATATGGAAAGCCGATCCTAATGGTACAGACTTGCCACAAAATATAACCAATGGTTTTGGCCGAAAAAACAAAACCAAATTTGATTACATTAATACAGATATTGAAAAGCGTTTTATAAATGAAGATGAAAAAATATTATTGCGCAGTCTTAATAAAGTAAATAAGCAAGCAGGTTTTTACACCGTAAAAGTGAATGAAATAAAAAATCCTGAAATGTTAATTAATGGAAGCTTTTCAGTTACTAACCCAATAAAGTCAAAAGATGCTGATCAATACATTTTTGTACAATCAACCATAGCCGCTGCTGAATTGTATACCACTGCCGATTTTAAACAAATAAAAAAGCTTACCAATATTGCTGAACAGCAAAAAGATTATAACTGGCTTACGGCTGAACTGATGCGTTGGAAAATGTTTGACGGTAAAATGAGCGAAGGACTTTTATTTAAACCCGAAAATTTTGACCCTACAAAAAAGTACCCTGTGTTGTTTTATTTTTATGAACGCAATGCAGATTTATTATATAATTACCGTGCCCCAGCCCCAAGTGCATCAACCATTAATATACCATATTTTGTAAGTAATGGTTACCTAGTGTTTGATCCAAACATCTATTATAAAAAAGGAGAGCCTGGGCAAAGCGCATACAACAGCGTAGTAAGTGCTGCAAAAATGTTATCGAAAATGCCTTGGGTAGATAGTACAAGAATGGCTATACAAGGGCAAAGTTGGGGAGGCTATCAAGTAGCATATTTAATTACTAAAACCAATATTTTTAAAGCTGCCGGTGCAGGTGCTCCTGTAAGTAATATGACGAGTGCGTATGGTGGCATAAGATGGGGAACCGGTGTGAACAGGCAGTTTCAATATGAAAAAACCCAAAGCAGAATTGGTGCTACATTATGGGAACGGCCGGATTTATACATAAAAAATTCTCCGCTTTTTACGGCAGATAAAATACAAACACCTTTGCTGATAATGCACAACGATGCAGATGGTGCAGTGCCTTGGTACCAAGGAATAGAATTGTTTACTGCCATGAAAAGATTGGGTAAAAAAGTATGGATGCTCGAATACAATGGAGAAGACCATAACCTGGTAGAAAGAAAAAATAGAAAAGATTTGTCTGTAAGATTAAGCCAATTTTTTGATTATTGGTTAAAAGATGCACCGCCTGCCAATTGGATAAAGAAAGGTGTGCCCGCTACACAAAAAGGAATAAATTGGGGCTTGGATATTGACTGATAAAACACTGGAAAGGCATAAAAAAAGCGAGCTAAATTTTAGCTCGCTTTTGTGTATATAATCTTAATCTATTAATCTTTTTTGCCGCCTCTTATTAAAGCTACTAATAATAAAATGAAAACTGCACCTCCTACAACCCATACCCATGGTTGCATAAATACATTCTCATTGTCACTTTTAGTACTGATGTCAATATCAACTTTTTTATCTTGTGCAAAAGATAAAAATGACATAAGCAACATTGCAATTGCAAAAAAAGATTTTTTTGAAAGATGTGAAATTTTCTGAATCATATAATTAGTTTAAATGTAAAAACTAATTATATAAAAAAAGATGCCAAACTTTATAATTCCCCAAATTATTTTACAGTTGCCGTATTAAAATATCAACTGTTTTTTAATGTAGTAAAATAAGTTTTTGGCAAATATTCCTTTTTAAATCCATTACTTTTGAAGAGTTAAATCTCTTTCAAATTGCTAATAAATATTCACAGTCATCATCATGCTTCAAATAATAACCAGTGGGTTATTAAAAATTTGTATGAAGGTTTTGATGAGGTAGAGAACATAGGTATATACTCAATAGGGCTACACCCTTGGTATTTAAAAGAGCACTGCTGGGTAAATGATTTTGATGCACTACAAAAATATGCGATTATCAATTTTGTAGTCGCAATAGGTGAATGTGGATTAGACAAAAACTGTGACACCGATTTCTTATTGCAAAAGGAAGTTTTTTCCGCTCAAATTCTTTTAGCAAATCAACTGAATAAACCTTTAATTATTCATTGTGTAAACGCATTTGAAGAAGTAAAAGCTCTTTTAAAAATCAACAAAAACAATGTTCCGGTAATTTTCCATGGCTTTAATAAAAAAGAAATTGTGGCACTTTCGCTCATAAAAGAAGGGTATTATCTTTCTTTTGGAAAAGCATTATTCAAAGAAAGCATTCAACTGACATTTAAAAAAATACCAATCGAAAATATTTTCTTAGAAACGGATGATGATAGCATTGCCATAGAAGAAATTTATGAGGAAGCATCAAAAATTTTATCTATTGATACCGAATTATTGCAATCACAAATTAAAAAAAATACCATCAAATTATTTGGCGATGGTTTATTTTAAATATGACAACAGATTTTTCGTGGCTTAGTCGTACTGAATTATTAATTGGTAAAAGTGCCTTGGAGCAACTGGCAAAAAGCCACGTAATGGTTGTAGGGCTTGGAGGTGTAGGTTCTTTTGCAGCAGAATTTATAGCACGCAGCGGAGTAGGTAAAATGACCATTATAGACGGTGATGTGGTGGACCCAACAAATAGAAACCGGCAACTACCTGCTCTTGCTACAAACCATGGAGCCTACAAAGCAGATATAATGGCAGAGCGATTAACGGCCATTAACCCTCAGTTGGAATTAAACGTAATTAAAGACTTCATCAATCCCGAAATGGTGGAACAATTATTATTGATAGCACCCAATTATATAATTGACGCCATTGATAGCATTACACCAAAGCTCACTTTTATTATACAAGCTTATCAAAAACAAATCCCCTTAGTATCTAGTATGGGAGCAGGTGGTAAAATGGATCCTATTAATTTAATGGTGGCAGATATTTCTAAAACGTACAATTGTGTTTTTGCACAGCAAATTCGTAAAATGCTAAAGCGCAATCATAATATCAGAAATGGAATAAAATGTGTTTTTTCTCCTGAACAACCCAAAAAAGAAAGCCTTATATTAACTGATGGAAGTAATTACAAAAAATCTGCTTACGGTACTATTTCCTATATGCCTGCTGTATTTGGCGCAGTTACGGCTAGTGTTGCCATCAGAGATTTAATAGAGACTTAATTAAAATAATAGTAAGCAAAATTACTAAAGTCGTTTTTCTGTGGTCTGTCGTCTATGGTCTGTTGTCCCTTTTCTCACTTAATAATTGTCGAATTATCTTTTACTTTTTTATACGGCATCACTATATCTGTTTGTAATTTATATGGATCTGTTTTTTCATTCGCTTTCAAATATTTACTATCAATATATACTTCATAAGAAGCACTTGTTTTCTTTTTATTGTTTTCAGTAAGCACATCAGATAAAGTTTCGTACCCAATAAAACTTAATTCAGTTGGCCCAAAAAAGTGAGCAATCAAAGCACTATCCCCTCCGGTATTTGTTATAAACATACCTTTTGGTAATTTTGCAGGGCTTTTATCTACAGGTATTCCAGCTTCAAAAAAGAAGGGAGTTTTCTTAGATTTATACCACACGATTGGTTTACCCATCATTTTAATTTTGCTCAACTTGATGGCTTCGGGTAATTTATTTTTAAAAATTTCGGAAAGTTTTTCGTTCATTATTTCCATGTTTGCAGCACTGTCTTTCACACAAAGCACCAACCGCTTAATTTCTACAGTATCAATGATATTAATAATGGGGCCTTTTAGTGCTGTTGTTTCAACTACAGCTTTTGGTGAATCTTCATTTACCAAAGGCACTATTGTGGGCAGTTTTTCCTTGCTATCTTTGCAAGAAACCATAGTTAACACAATAGCAAAAACTAAATAAAAAATTGAATATTTCATTTTACTAGGGATTGAGATATGATTAAAAGAGGTGTAATGTAAGTATTATAATATTATTAAATACGTTCTTTCTTCATACATATTTTTAATAACTGCAATTTTGTACTACGTTTGCACTCCGAAAAGAACAATATGTACAATATCACTTTCAAATTTGAGCAAAAAGGGCTGGAGCCCGTCACTATAAATGATGTATCATCTGGTCAATCAATACTGGAGGTTGCCTTAAAAAACGATATAAATTTACACCACAATTGCGGTGGAGTTTGTGCATGCAGCACCTGCCATTTATATATAGATAAAGGGGAAATGTTGGTAGAAGAGTTAAGTGACAAAGAAGAAGACTTTATTGACAGAGCTGTAAATCCCAGACTAAATTCAAGATTGGGTTGCCAATGTGTTTTATTAGAACAAGGCGGAGATATAGAGGTTACACTTCCAGATCAATCACAGTTTTTTGGAGAGTAGAAATAATTAGCTAATTAGCTAATGTGCTAATGTGAACTATACATTTATTTGAAGTGATTTTTTTTAGGAATTCCATTTCAATTTGTAATAAACTCGTAACAAATAAAATAATTTCAACGTTTTAAAAAATTAGCACATTAGCACATCAGCTAATTAGCACATTTATATATATCATGAGTTTTGAACTACCCATACACTGGAACGATTATGAAGATATTGCCATAAAATTATATGAGCGTTTTGGCGATGACTTTAACGAAGGAAAAATTTACAGACTCCGCTTTACTGATTTACTAAATTGGGTACTGGAAATACCATCTTTTGTTGGTAAAAGAGAAGAGAGTAATGAAGGCCATTTAGAAATGATACAAAGTACATGGGTATATGAATGGAGAGATAATCAAAAATAATACTGATGAATGTACTTGCTCTTTTTAAAAACATAAAACTGTTTGTATTTGATATAGATGGTGTACTTACCGATGGATCACTCCTCGTTTTAGAAAGTGGTGAAATGGCAAGAACCATGAATATAAAAGATGGTTATGGATTACAATTGGCAGTAAAAAAAGGGTATGATGTATTAGTAATTTCTGGTGGAAATTCAAACGCTGTTAAACTAAGATTAGAAAAATTAGGAGTGAAGAATATTTTTCTTTCTGTAAAAAATAAGAAAGAATTACTTGCAAAATATTTAACCGATAATAATTACCAAACAGAACAGGTTTTATATATGGGTGATGATGTACCCGATGCAATGGTGATGCAAGCAGTAGGTGTAGCTTGTGCTCCATCAGATGCAGTGCAGGAAATAAAGGCAATAGCCCATTATATTTCTCCAATAGCTGGTGGCAAAGGTTGTGTAAGAGATGTTATTGAAAAAGTTTTAAAATTAAATGCTGATTGGAACGATACAGATAATATTGCATCTGTTTAATAATAATAATTTTAACCGGTTAACTTCTTAAATGAAAACAATTTTTGCATTTTTTAGGTTAATACGTTGGCCAAATTTGTTATTTATTGTTATAACACAATTTCTTTTTTATTACTGCGTTTACACTCCTTTATTGATAGAATTTCCTACACTAAATAATCAAATACTATTTATTTTATTAACAAGTGCTTCTGTTTTAATTGCAGCAGCAGGCTACATTATAAATGACTATTTTGATATACAGATTGATATTATAAACAAGCCGAATAAAATAGTAATTAATAAATTTATTAAAAGAAGATGGGCTATTATATGGCACTTTATTCTTTCTGCACTAGGCATTGCTATTAGTTTTTATATAAGTTTAAAAACCGGACAATGGCTCATTGCAACCATCAATGTTTTATGTGTGTTGTTGTTATGGTTTTATTCAACCACTTATAAAAGAAAATTATTATCAGGCAATTTAATTATTGCTGCCCTCACGGCTTGGGTTATTTTGGTAGTATATTTATTTGTAGGGGCAGAACTATTTTCGTTAACAGGTTGGGCAAAAGATTCTGTTGATTTTAACGTAAGAAAACTTTTTAAGTTCACACTCTTGTTTGCCTCGTTTGCATTTATAATGACCCTTATAAGAGAAGTGATAAAGGATTTAGAAGATATGGAGGGAGACAGAAAATACAATTGTACTACCATGCCCATTACTTGGGGAGTGCCGGCTGCAAAAGTTTTTACAGGTGTTTGGATAGTAGTTTGCGTAGCTGCCCTTGCCATTGTACAACTATATGCGTGGCAAAGTGGTTGGTGGCTTGCTGCTTTATATATTTTATTGTTACTTGTATTGCCCTTGCTTTTTATGCTTCATAAATTGTACAAAGCTGCTACAACTGTACATTATAAAGAATTAAGCGGCATTGTAAAAATTGTAATATTGTTTGGAATATTATCTATGTTGTTTTTAAAATTTACCGAATAAATTTTATGGAAAAAATTATTCTTGCCTCCCAGTCGCCACGGCGCAGAGAATTGCTCCACCTGGCCGAAATAGATTTTGAAGTAATTGTAGCAGATACCGATGAAAGCTTTCCTGAAGATTTACCCTTTAACGAAGTGGCCATTTTTATTGCAAAAAATAAGGCCCATGCAATAGCTGATAAAAATGAAACAGATAAAATAATTGTTGCAGCAGATACAATTGTAGTATGTAATAATAAAGTTATTGGTAAACCTCTTGATAGGCAAAATGCCATTGATATCATTACTACATTATCTGGCAACAAGCATGAAGTAATAACTGGCGTATATATTTATAAAGGCAATAAGGAAATCAGTTTTGCAGATACAACCACTGTAACTTTTCATACACTTACTCAACAGCAAATAATATATTATGTAGATAAGTACAAACCTTACGATAAGGCGGGCGCTTATGCTATACAGGAATGGATTGGCGCTATTGGTATAAAAAATATTAATGGCGATTTTTACAACGTAATGGGCTTGCCAATAAGCAGGGTAGTGGCTGCATTAGAAGATTTTTTTAAACAAAATGACGTTTAATTATTTAGCCCTTTCCAATAAAATATTTTCCACTTCCGTAAGTGAAATATTTTTTGCTTTTAATAAAATCAAAAAATGATATAATAGATCAGCCGCTTCGTTTTTAAATAAATTATCATCATTGTCTTTAGCTTCAATAACCAACTCCACAGCCTCTTCACCTACTTTTTGAGCTACTTTATTTATACCTCTTTTAAATAATTTATTGGTGTAAGAATTTTCATCATTTTCATCAATTCTTTGATTGATGGTTGCTTCCAATTTATACAGAAAGCCTTTTGCGGTTTCTTCGCCAAAACAATTTGCCGCACCAGTATGGCAAACTACACCAACAGGATTTGCTTTTATTAAAAGCGTATCATTATCACAATCAAGTTTAATATCTTTTACAAACAAAAAATTACCCGAGGTTTCGCCTTTGGTCCACAGCCTGTTTTTGCTTCTGCTAAAGAATGTAATTTTGCCTTCATTTGTTGTTTTCACAAATGCTTCTTCATTCATATAACCCAACATGAGCACTTGTAAAGAAATTTCATCTTGTAAAATTACTGGCACCAAACCATTTCCTTTATCAAAATTAATGTTCATCGTATTGCTATATTTTGGTCTTTTAAATATTGTTTTAAAACAGGAATTGGTATTTCATTAAAATGAAAAATGCTTGCTGCCAATGCTCCTGTAGCCTTTGTTTGCTCAAATACATTTTTGAAATGCTCTTTTGTACCTGCACCACCAGATGCTATTATTGGAATAGCCACTGCACTACTAATCATGTTTGTAATATCAATAGCAAACCCATCTTTTGTTCCATCGTTGTTCATAGAGGTAAGTAAAATTTCGCCGGCTCCCAACGCTTCAGCTTGCAATGCCCAATCAATTGTTATTATACCGGTAGCCACTTTACCGCCATTTACATAAACCATCCACTCGTTGTTTTCAAATTTGGTATCTATAGCAACAACTACTGCCTGGCTACCAAATTGATCAGCTATTTCTGTTATTAAAGCTGGTCGTTTTACTGCAGATGAATTGATGCTAATTTTATCTGCTCCTGCTTTAATTATTAATTCAGCATCTGCCAATGAGTTAATGCCACCACCTACAGTAAATGGAATATTAATTTCTTTTGCAATTTTTGTAACGAGTGTAGAAAGTGTTTTTCGTTTTTCATTTGTGGCAGTAATATCTAAAAAAACCAGTTCATCAGCACCATCCTGCACATACTTCTTTGCCAGTTCTACAGGGTCGCCTGCATCACGTATGTCAATAAAATTTACACCTTTTACAGTACGTCCATCTCTTATATCCAAACAGGGAATTATTCTTTTCTTTAGCATAGCGTACTCAAATCTTTTAAACTTATATTATTTTCATAAATGGCTTTGCCAATAATGGCTCCTTCACATCCTAACTCTTTTAATAAATGCAAATCATTCATAGAGCTTACACCACCACTAGCAATTAACTGCACTTTTGTTTTGCTGATAATTTCTTTATACAAATCATTAGATGTTCCTTCTAACATACCGTCTTTACTAATGTCTGTACAAATTACATGCTCAATTCCTTTTTCTTTATATCCGTTTATAAAATCAATTACGTCAAGCTCAGAACTTTGTTGCCATCCGTGTGTGGCTATTTTTCTTTCGAGACAATCAGCGCCTAAAATAATTTTTTCACTTCCATACATATCGATCCATTCTAAAAATAAAACAGGATTCTTTACCGCAATACTGCCACCGGTAATTTGTTTGGCACCGTTTTCAAAAGCTATTTTTACATCTTCATTCGATTTTAATCCGCCGCCAAAATCAATTATTAAATTTGTATTAGTAGCAATATCATATAATACTTTATTGTTTACAATCTGTTGTGCTTTTGCTCCATCTAAATCTACCAAGTGCAAATATTTTATACCGTTTGCTTCAAATGCTTTTGCCACTTCCAAAGGGTTTTCGTTGTATATTTTTTCTGTACTGTAATCTCCTTTTGTTAGTCTGACAGCTTTTCCATTTATAATATCAATCGCTGGAATAATTCTCATGTAAATAGATTTTGAAAATAATTTTCTTTAATACTTCATTTTAATAAAAGCGCTTTGTGAACCTAATGACCTTCTTTGTGTCCTTTGTGTTTAAAAAAGTCTCTCACAGATTATTCAGATTTTAAAAGGGTAAAACTTTGTGTACTTTTCTTTCTTCCTGTCTTTGTGGTTCAACTTAATTCCAAAAAATTCTTTAAAATCTTTTCTCCCGCATCTGCCGATTTCTCTAGATGAAATTGAGTAGCATAAAAATTGTCTTTTTGCATAGCTGCGCTAAAAGGTAAAATGTAATTGCAAACTGCGGCCGTATCATTGTTTATTGCTGCATAATAACTATGCACAAAGTAAAAATTATCAGCATCGCTTATGCCGTTAAATAATTTTCCTTTTGTTTCAATTACACTGTTCCATCCCATGTGCGGTACAATATCTGTAGGAGGAAATAATTTTACAGGAGCATTAAATATTCCCAAGCAGATGGTATCGTTTTCTTCAGAATGACTGCACATTAGCTGTTGCCCCAAACATATACCCAATACAGGTTGAGTGAGTGATTTGATAACTTTATCCAATCCTTTTTCTCTTAAATAATTCATGGCTGTACTTGCTTCCCCTACTCCAGGAAAAATTACTTTATCAGCCTTTCTCAGTACGGTATCATCATCAGTAATCACACACTCATACCCTAATCTGTTCAATGCATTTTCTACCGAAGTAATATTTCCCGCATTGTATTTTACTATTGCAATCATAAACTTCCTTTTGTACTTGGTATGCTAAAATTATCTGTTTTGCTTACCGCCATTTTTATGGCTTTTGCAAATGCTTTAAATATGGCTTCAATTTTATGGTGTTCATTTTCTCCTTCTGCTTTTATATTCAGGTTGCATTTTGCATTATCGCTAAACGATTTAAAAAAGTGCATAAACATTTCAGTAGGCATTTCACCAATTTTTTCCCGTGTAAATGGTGCATCCCAAACCAACCAAGGTCTTCCACCAAAGTCAATAGCTACTTGTGCTAAACAATCATCCATTGGTAATAAAAAACCATAACGTTCAATTCCTTTTTTACTCCCAAGTGCTTTTAACAATGTTTCGCCGAGGGTGATGGCTACATCTTCTATGGTGTGATGCTCATCAATATGTAAATCGCCTTTTACTTCTACAGATAAATCCATATTACCATGTTTTGCAATTTGCTCCAGCATATGATCAAAAAAACCCAGACCAGTATTTAAGTTACTTTTTCCTGTCCCATCTAAGTTT
>JANNMO010000045.1:0-131716 GCA_031398005.1 Ferruginibacter sp. | reverse complement strand
CGGAAAAGTGCTGGATATTTTTTGGAATAATGGCAGCCAATGCATCCATCATTACCAACCGGCGTCAGGCATTATTTAAACAGGCAGCCTAAAATTTATATTAAACAAAAAGAAACACCGGGTGAAACCCGGCGATAAAATCCTAATGCCCTAACTTAAATATTTTGTCCTAAAAGAATAATCGCCAAAACAAAAAGTGGTTTTACAGAAAAAAACTTCAAAAAATTAAAGAAAAGTTTAAGGCAAAAAAATTACTTTGTAATTACAGGAATACCCTTTGAAAGTACCTGGTCACTGCCAAATGAGCACCAAATAAAATGCCTTTAGTAGTTTCAAATTGTTGCGTTTCATTTGTTATAGCATATTCAAAAGTTGCATCAGTCATATTTTTAAAACAGGTGGAAAGTTTATCACCTTTACTGGCTTGAACATTTTGCGACACTTCTTTGTAAGGCACCAATGCCATTTAAATCAGCTTTTTTACTTCGGGGTCTGTAATATGAATCCTTGTCCACTGGTTGAAAACTCCCTCCATTGAATACTCAAATTGTTTGTAATGCCCATTAGTTTGTGGGCTTCTTCCAAACGTCCTTTGGGATTGAATGTTTACCTGATTTACGCATTGCTATAGTTGAAAGAAATGCATTTAAAGTATTCTTGCAAACAATTCTTACGGGTGTAAAGGCTGCGGTAATACTGACGCCACCATCGTGGGAAATATTTAAAATAAATACTGTTCAATCAGATCATCATTACCCACTTTAATACAGTTGGGCAAAATTAGCAGTAATAAAAGTACGTCCTCCTTTTCCGAATGCTCCGGGGTTTATATTGTTTTACAATTTACGTAAGGTTATGTCAATTTGAAGCCTTGTTAGCAAAAGTTACTGTTTTTTATTGCTTTCATTCTTGCTAATTTTAATTGAAATTGTAAGTCATTTTTAGGAGTATATGTTTTCTTTAAACATTTATAATATATATTGTTCCGGGATTGAAGTATAATTGATCTTTTCACAATATTAAAATTTACGTCAACTTAAAAAACATGCAAAACACATTCACATCTATTAAGGAGTTATTAGGAAAAAATGACGTTGCTGTTGAAAATATCGAAAAAATAATTTCAGCATTAAAACCTATGAATCTAAAAAAAGGCGAAGTTTTCAGCCAAACAGGAAAACGTACAAATAAACTTGGGATATTAATTGATGGATTACTGCTTGCTAAATATGAGACCCCTAATTCCAAAGATGACATTGTTTCAAGATTTTATTATTCCCCTAGAAATATTATTGTAGCAAGTTTTGAAAGTTTTTATCACGAAACCATATCCAATGAAACAATTGAGGCTGTCGAAGATTCTTATTTGACAATTATTAATAGAGAAGATCTCTTTAATCTTTATAAGGAAATTCCGGAAATGAATAAAATTGGAAGGTTAATGGCAGAACAAAGCTACATTTTTGCGTTACAAAGAATACACCAATTACAAGGTATGAAAGTAAAAGAGCGTATAAAAGATTTTTACAAATGTCATCCAGAATTGGCAAACAGACTACAAATACAACAGATTTGTTCTTATTTAGGAACCAATAGAAATGCTCTAGCTAAATTTACGGGTACGAAGAAAAAATAAATTTTGCAACAAAAGTTGCACGACATTATAAAAACACACTCTATTTTTGAAAAATGAAAAGATCAAAAGATATACCAACCAATTATGGGGTTTTTACAGATGTGTCAAAAGGACTAAACCATTTTTTTGGAGACAGCAGTGGGCGAACAGTAAGTGCAAGAACAGCACATGGCTTCAAAGATTTCTTTAATGCAAAAAGCATGGAAGATGACGCTGCAGAATTTATTGTGCATGGAGGAATGATTGCTGCCACTAAATTATTAAATTCAAAAAAAGAATCTGAAAGGTCAAATGGAGTAATGCTTTCACTTGCATTATTTTTATTTTATCAAACAGGAAAATAATATAAAAGTTATGATAACACAATTTATTAAATCTAATAATTTAATGGCTGCAGACGCTATTGAATTAGCGTGCCCACAAGCCGGTTTTCCAAAACACTATGCTGTATATATTGGTACATCAAATGGATATCCACAGTTCATTGCAAACATAACAGAAGGGATACAAATTCTAACTAAAAAAAAAACTTACTGAATTTATACAACGTTATCAAGTAACTAATATAGAACGCTTCAGTGGAAGCCTGCGGCAAAGAAAACAAGTTGTAAACCGTGCATTGAGTCGCATAGGTGAGAAAGCCTACAACCTTATTTTTAATAACTGCGAACACTTTAAAAATTGGGTTTTAACAGGAGAAGATATAAGTAAACAAGTTGCCTCAATTGGAACGAGTGTTGCAATAAGTGGTATTATGTTGTATTTATTAGGAGAAGGTTCTGATAATAAAGCTTTAAAGAAGGGCGGTACAGTAATTTTGACAATTCTCGTGTTTATAATAATTATTGCATTTTTAATGTGGCAACCAAGAGAAACTAAAGATAAAGATTTACGAGAATAAATTTTGCCATAAGCATTATGGTAGGTGTTTTTAAAATCTTAACAATCCTACCTCACTTTCGCCAACTTATTAAAAACCTCATCCATTTCATTATCTAAATACGATTGCACAAGGTTTACATACCTGTAAAAAGATTTGCTGTCGTTGCTGTGCCCTGATATTTGTTTTACCACATGCTCCTTCATGCCCATCATAAGCATGGTGGTAATGGCGGTGCGCCGCATAATGTGCGATGATACCAAATCGCAGAAACGGTATTTCTTTTTGCCTGCACCAAAAGTACCTTCTACTGCAAGTCCACGGCGGGTGCGTTGTTTGCCGGTTTCGCCAGTCCATGTAGCTAGTTCGGTTATGGCTTTTAGCTGATCGTTAAACCTTGTACGTGGAATAGGTGGAAATATTGTTTTGCGTTTTTTAGAAGTAAGCTTAAACTTTTCAATAATTACCATAGCATAGTCAGGCAGTTTTATGCGGACGGTGGTGCCTGTTTTAATTGTTTTTACAGGCAGGTAAAAAGCATCTACCCGCTTTTCAATATCGGTAAATTTTATGGCGAACAAGTCAGATACCCTTAGTGCCACTGTACAACCCACTACAAAAATATCTTTGGTTTTTTGTAGAGATGGCGTAAGGTTTTCATGGAAAGGTTTGTCATTTATTAAAAACTGCAACTGCTCGGGTAACAATGTAATAATAGGCACTTCTTCTTTACATACATAAAAACTTTTGTAAAAATCGCCGGTGGCAATACCAAGGTCTTTGTTTACATAATTAAAAAATATGCGGATAACTTTTATGACTGCGCCTACATAATTATCGAAACAGTTCTTTTTACTGTAGAGGTAATTGGTAAACTCGTGGTAAAATTTTTTCCAATAATTGCGCTCTGCCAAAAATGTACGCTTGTTGTTTGCAGAAAATATTTTTATGCGCAGCGTGGTATCAAACTTTGTTTCGTACTCCTGCAAATAGGTTAAAACATATTGGTAATTATTAATAGTTTGTGTTTTTATTTTAGTACCATCTGCCTTTAGCCTTTTACCTTTATGGCTGTCTTTTAAAAACTTTTCAAACAGGGGTAAAATTGCATATTCTTTTGCTGTCATTTTTGTATTATTTTTTTGCTGAAAAAAGGCTGTTTTTGGTAAGATTGTACTAATTTACAAATAATAAGATCTTTGAGAGTGAATAGGAGAAAGTGTTTTGTAGGAATGACTATTATCCGGGCGGTATGACAATGCCCGGAAGAGATTTTACTATAACAGGTAAGAGGAGTAGGCATTCAATAAATGGACAAGAAAGAAGTGATGAGTTAAATGACAATTTAACTACTGCACTTTATTGGGAGTATGATAGCAGGATTGGAAGGAGATGGAATGTTGACCCGAAACCCAAAACAGACTTAAGTTCTTATTCTACATTTGAAAATAATCCAGTCTTTTTCTCAGATAAAAACGGTGATGTAATAGATATAAAAAATAATGGAGAAAGGGTTAAATACGATAATGGTAAAGCCTATGCTTATAATAAAGATGGCACGTTATCAAAAGAAGTTTATAACGGAACTAATAAATTTATTCTCCAAACCATAAAAGATTTAAACGGAATTAATAAACAAAAATTTGGCAAATTATATTTGCGAGATTTAAGTAACTCAAAAAATACTCTTTCAATATTAGACTCCAAGGATGCCATGATTAATAATTATGATGAAAAAGGTTCTCATACAATAACATATTCACAATTACCAGTAAATAATAAAGACGGAGTAAATTTTAATAAAAGTTTTATAAAACTAGGTCATGAAATTGCCCATGCTTGGGATTGGGATCAGGGAAAAGCAGAGTATATGAATCCAACGAAATATGGGGGATTGCCATTATCTGAAATTCATGCAGTTATTTTTGAAAATTATTTAAGGGCTATGGATGGAGAGACCGATATGAGAACAGCGTATACTTATAAGAATGTTAGATATGAAATATTAGATAATTCTTCCGCTGATTATTATAAAAAGTTCAAAAGACCTTTACGTAATTTTGAAATAACAAAGCCTCTTTTTGAAAACCCGACTTTTGTCAAACCAATTAATCAAGCTGTCATTGATGCAATGACAAATGGAATACCTCCGAAACCTCCAATTCCTAGAGGTATATATGATACGAAATCCAAAAAATTTGTGAATAATGATGAATAAGAATTTATCTATAAATAGCCTCAATGCAATACTGCTTATTTTAATTTCCATTTCTTCAATGGATTGTAAAAGTAATGACAATGAATTATTATTTTTAAGTTCGCAAAATGACTCTTGCAATTACAAAGTTGTAACATTTAATGATTTATTAAAACAAAATGATTTGTATAATAATAAATGCATTGAAGTTAATGGCTTATTTTATAATTCAATGGAAGAACAATCATTAAATAATCTTACTCATTCCAAAAGCGGTATTAAAGAATCATTTTGGATTGATTTTGAAGAAAAAAATAATCTACCTTTAATTGAAGTTAAAAGCAAAAAGAAATTACTTGGGGATGGTTATTTTCTTCAATATTTATCAGGCAAACCAATTACAATAAAGGGGAAATTAAACATGCTTAATCATGGACATCTTGGAAAATATATTGGTACAATTGAAAATGTTACTTATATCAATCTATAGAACTATTTTAGTTGAACAGTCAATTATAAAAAGCAAATAAAAATCATAACCCGTTACATCAAAAGTGTAGCGGTTTTTTTATGCGTATGTTTTTCTAGCATTAGCATCTCTAAGCAGCGCATCAATAGTATTAAAAAGCATTGTTTTATCGTTCTCGTTAAGCGCTTGTATAGCAAGTATTTTTTTAGTAATGTTGCTGTCGAGTTCATACTCGGCAAGCCCAGCTAAATAATCTAAAGTCACCCCCAGCACTTCCGCCATTTTAGTAGCCACTTCAATGGAAGGTTTAACCTCATTGCGTTCGTAGCGGCCGATAACGGGCGCATGAGCACCAATGGTTTTAGCCAGTTCATCCTGCGAAACTTTCCCTTTCTTCCTAACCAATAAAAGGCGTTCACCAAACAACATAATGTATCCTTTTAAACAGTATAATGAGCTGTGTGAGCAAATGTATGGAACATAGCTTGTCTATAGAAACAATAAATAGTTTGTATATATATATAACAGATAATATACATTTGGACAAAATATTTTCTAAAAAAATATTTTTCCACATGGCAAAGGAATTAATGACCCAGTATAAGGTATGTTAATGTAACTATGCTACTATGTTCATGAGCCGGCTCGGCTTTACAGTAGTGGGACTATATCTCATCTCAACAATACTACTGTTCCCTTCATCTTTTGGGACTTACCCTGTAGAACAAAACTGCTCTTCCAAAGATATATACCATTAGGTTGTAAAATATTTTTGAACTTTCCATCCCATCCCACTAAATAATGTAGAGTTTCAAAAACTTTATTTCCCCATTTATTATAAATGCTCAGTTGATAATTTTCAATATCATCTACATTTAAAATTTTAAAAGTCTCATTTTTTCTATCATTGTTGGGAGTAAAAGCATTTGGAAAATAGGGATCACAATTAATTTTAACCGTAAGTTTTGTGTTTATTACGCTATCGCAATTATTGACTGATTGTAGTGTATCTAAATAAATACCACTTACAGAGTGACCCAAAAAATATTGCCCGTCACATATAGTTTTTTCTATGGCAGTAAATGATTTTTTATTTACAGTAAGCCGTAAGGTTCTTACACTGTCGCATCCATTAACTGTTTTAAAGGAATCTACATATACACCTGTTGTATTGTAACCGATATAAGATTGTCCCTCACAAATTTGTTGATTAACGAATCTCTGTGCAGCATATTTTATGGTGGTAATTCTAAGGCTGTCGCACCCATCCGCTGTTGGCAAAGTGTCAATATAGGTTCCCGGTGCATTTACAATTGTACCGTTTGGCAGTGTATAATTCTGCCCGTTGCATATTATCACTTCCGGATAGATGATAGAAATAGGGGAACACATTTTAAAAGAAATATCATCAATGCCTATATCGTTTCCTTCTGAAACAGCACTAAGATTTGTAATTGTAATTAAGGCAGAAGAGCTGCTTCCTGCATTCCACACAAATATTTTCTGCATCCAACTGCAGAGAGAGCTCGGTGCAGTAAACGAACTTGTTGCTGACTGTCCGTTGATTAAAAAACCAATGGTAGCCGGAGATTTTGGATCCAAAGTATTTATCCAACAGGAAAAAACATAATTAGCGTTTGGAGTTAATTTGTCTATCCTTTCTGTCCACATATTTGTATTGGATGTATTAGATAGGTCATACCAAATAAACCTTCCTGATCCGCTTGTATGATCTGTACAGCTTGCCCAATTGTTTGGGTTGGCATTTCGGGCATTAGTTACAATTCCACATCTGCCTGGCGCAGTCGTGTTTGAAAATGTATAAGCTGTGCTAAAACCCGCATTACCCAAATTAAAATCACCATTTGTTATTAATTCATTGCCCGCTCTGCAGCAAGGGCAGCACTGGCCCCAACTATTTTGAATGGAGATGGAAAAAATAAGAAGTAAGAGCAAAATTTTAATTTTCATATAGAAATCAGGACAAGATACAAAAGTTATTACCAAAGAATAACAGAGTCAAAATAAATGAGTGCGAAGTTTAAATTAAAAAAACCTTATATCTAAAAGGATAATTTAAAAATAAATATTTCTGAGTTTTCAAACGATAAGTTTAAAGGATGACTGTCTAAATATTAAGGTCGAATTTCATCTAGAATCAAATAACGTTAAAAGCTATATTATTATAAAAAAATATTCTAAAAAGACAGATAAAATTACCTTTTTTTGAAAATCACCTTGCTGCTATCCGTTAAATTAAAATATTTTGGGTTCCATACTATTATTTGATCACATTGTGGAGGATTAAATGAACCTGCACTATTCTTCCATTCCCGATTTTCAGAATGAAAATTAACAGTAGTCATTTCTTTTACTTCTGTAGCATTCCAATTCCCTTGAAAAATAACTCTCTTTTCGACCTCATAAATAAAGTTACCGTTAGGGCTTAGTTTTAAGATTGCATTTACATTTATGATTTCGTTTTTTTCATTATAGGGCATATATACCCCTGAAAGTTGCTTTGTATAATCAGTCCCACAACCATATAAAAATGTTATTGAACCCAACATTAAACATATTTTTCTAACAAAATTTTCCATTACTATTTTTGTGGAGCACTTCCAGTGCTATATTGTGAAATAAGTTTATTTGCTTCAGAAGTGGACTTACTAAACGAAAATTATTGATAGGGATGGAAAAATATTCCAATCAAATTTAGAATCAACATTAGAGACCAATTAAGCTGACAACTTCATTCTTATTTCTCGCAGAACTGACGTTATTAAAAAAATCAATCCTTAGTATTTTGACTTTATATAATACACTTTCAATAAAAACCGCCGCACTTTTTAAAATGCAACGGCTTACTTTCTTATATCTTTTTATTATCAATCTTTAATACTGCATCGGCAGGTTAAAAACTAAGCCTATGTCCATGCGCAATAGAAGACACCTCATATATTATTACCACTATCACAAAGGCAAAGACTTAGGTTAAAAGTGGGTGGGAGCCTACAAAGTTGCGAGTTGGCCAATTCAAACAAAGGTAAAACTTACAGAGGGACAAATAAAGGGATTTAATATTTAGATGATGTTCATGCTGAAATTAAGAGAGTTTTAGAAATTCTCACTTATTACAAACCAATTAGTATTCATTTTTTCAATAGTAACTCTTGTGTTTTTTAAATAATTTCCACTCATTTGAGGTTGTAAATAAAGGCATTTGTAATATTCTAAAAGAACGTTACTACTATTATACTCAAATGAATAAGTTTGATATTCAACATTTCCTTTATCACACGCAACTTTATTATAAATATGAATACTCGAAAAATTAAGAGTTTTTAATATTTTAGAAATTTTAGAACTTTGAATAATATTTTTTTTTGATATATTATTATTTGATATAACAAAAAATATATTTTCTCCATTTAAATCAGCCTTATTTTCATTAATAATCTTGTTTAACAGATTAACCGTTGAGTCCATAATTTGATTATGGATAGAATATATTTGTTTTACTTTATTTATTCTTTTCTGTTTCATATTGCAAGAAACAATAGAAATACTAAAAAATCCATATAATATTATTTTCATTATGCCATATTATTTTTAATTTCAATAATCAATATCCATTGGAATATCTTCAGTCTTACTTTCTTTATAATCTCTTATATTTTTTAGCATTCCCGGGATTGAGGGTTTGTATTTACCAGATTCTCCTCCGCTTTTTATAAAATCTTCATAATCAGATTTGAAAAAATCGACCACTTTATCAAATAAGCCTGTCGATTTAATTGATCCGTCATAAGCTTTTGCCCTACCTGCACTCATTGCTTTTTGATCCCAAGATTCATCAAATCTAAAATCATCAACTATTGAACCTGCTTGTCCCAACATATTAGGACTTATAAAACTCCCTGCCATTTCTGTAGTTAAACCCCAAACATAATTTCCTGCTTCATTTGGGTTGTAAATAACTCCATCAATTGATATTAAATTATTGTAGGGAATATCAAATAATGTAAAAATTTGGGCTTTAAAATCCAATAATTTACTTGAATTTTTCATAGGTCCTGCATTTGCTTCTGTTAACATTGCATTTTCTATATTTTTATGTATATCAGTAACAAATCCTGAAACAAAATCGTTTAGCAAACTGAGATCTTGATTTGTTAATTCTGTAATACCACCCCAAGGTGTAGATTCATTTCTGCCTAATAAAGATTTATCAGAATTAGCTCCATAAGTCTTGAAATCGGTTACAATAGTATGAATTGTTACAAGACAATCGACTTCAGTTTGGGTAATATAATAAGAATTAACTATTCTTATTTCTGTATTTGCTTTATCAGGCCCATTTCCTAAAAATTTTCCATCAGCAGTATAATAGAACTCCAGTCCATCAAGATCCACACCACTTATAGGACAATTACTTGCAAATTGATATGGTGTTAATTCAGGATATTTTTTTGTTAAAGGGTCTACACTTAAAAATTTCCCAAGTCTAGAATCATAAATCCTCATTCCATAATCTTGTATTCCTTCTCCGGCATCCTTATCATTCTCTTTCCCATTAAATCCATACCTATAACTTGAAGAAGGCGAACTATACTTCCTCCCTGGCATCTGCATACCGCCCGGATAATAACCTTGTAACATTATTTTCCGGTGGTTAATCAAAGAACTTAAAAATATCTTATTCAATATAGCTAATGAAATTAGATACTACATGAGATTATGGTAGTTTGTAAAAACAAAAAACATTACCCGTCTAAGAAGACACTATTACTATTTTTATAACTCTTTAATACGTTGCCCCATAGAAAGCCAAGACACACAACCAAACTTTAAACCTGCAATTTTGGGTGTAATCTCGGCTAGAGTTGTAACATTTGTACCTCTTTACTATTTTGAAAATTCATAAACATCTCCATATTCCCCACATGCTGGAATAAATACTTTCTGTGGTAGTCCCAAACGAAAATTTATTTTCGTCTGAACTACAATTTTGCAATCTTTATTTTTATTAGAAAAAAATAATAAATTATTTTTTAATCTAACTGGTAAATCTTTTGCGTCCCCTAGGACATATCTACCCACATATTTACTATTCGCATCGTAAATCCATATATAACCATTTGTATGTTTATTAGTACCCCACACATTTTTAATGCTGATAATTTTATATTGCTTATTCTTAATAGTAACAATTTTGCCTAAATATGTAATATATATTGAACCAGTTTCGTTTGCATAAATATATTGTTTGTTTGCCTTATTTATTAACAAAGCCCTTTTGCATAATTTATTATAATCCTGTCCTTCTACTCTTAACATAAAAAAACAAAACAATAAGAGATATAATATTTTTTTGCTAGTAATCATTTGCTGTAGGTGTTCTTTTCGTTGCTTCCATGCGTTGTAAACTTTCTTTGTAATTGGGAACTCCGTTACCATTATACTCTTTACCGGCTTGAAGCCATCCTTGAAAAGTAAACGTTTGTTTTCCTGTATTTTTATCATAAGTTACACCACCTTTAAAGCCTTTTGTCATTAAATCTTTAAGACCTGCCGTTAGCGACAACAATGGTCCTGGAACTACTCCCGACGATAATCCATAGTTTGCTTTGTAAGGCTTATAATCTTGGAAATTATTAAGTCCATTGTTTACTTGCATAATATCAATCGTTCCATTATTAGGCAAATAAGTACCACAATGAGTTTCTTGCATCATTAATTCTTTCACATCTGTTGGAGATACATCGGAAACTTTCGAAGTTATTGATGTGGGTATTTTTACTCCACCATCCGTAACAAATTGTTGTGTTCCATTATTTTTCGATTGATTAAAAAGGAATGTTGAAGCTGCTATTTGGTAATCGTATTGCTGATATTTCTTATCCTCTAAACCTTTTTCGACAACCCATTGACCATCCTTACCCTTCTTTGTTTCTAATTTTTCTGTAATAATATCTGGCATCGGTACCTTTACTGGACTTGTGATTGTTCTTGTTTCAACAAATGGTTTTATTTTACCTTGTGCATCAAACTCAGGAATAAAGTGTATTACCTGTACTTGCTTTTTAACATCAACGTATGTTTCAAATTGAGTTTTTGATACAGTTCTTTTGTATTCTACACCTAATGAATTGAAGTAAACAATATCTTCCCCATCAGGATCAATTATCATAATAGGATTATTTGCAAAAGCTACAAAAGGACTTATATCAGCATATTTTCTTGTTAAAGGGTCAACACTTGACCATCTTACAATTCGAGAATCATAAATTCTTGCACCAAAGTCATAACTATTCCCCTCTCCTTTTATTTCTTTATCCTGTTCTTTTCCATTAAATCCATGCCTTCCCATTGCACCATATTTTCTTCCGGGCATCTGCATACCGCCCGGATAATAGTCATTTGCTGAAATTATATCCGCAGAATAGTAATCAATTACGCCGTCAGTGTTGCCATCAACAGCAATTTTTTTATCACTAACTGTTTCCAACACATTCCCTAAATGGTTGCTCAGTTCAAAGATCTTTTCTGCTCTTGTAAATGTACGCAATGTACCCACACCAAATGTTGCTGCTATGCTAATATTTACTGGAGGCACGGTAAGTTCTGTAAGCATGCCTAACCTGCTGCTGCCATATAAATGCACTTCTTTTTGTATGGCTGCTGCACTATTTACAGATTCATACACACTCATTACATTGCCACTTGCATCTCTAACATATACAGTGGTTTTATTGCCCACTGTTTTGCTTATTCTATTGCCACTTGCATCGTATTTATAAGATATAGTACCAGTATTTTTGTTTATACTTTGTATTTTACCATATACGCTCCATGTTATGGTATTAATATTTTCACTTGCATCTCCAATTAAGTTTCCAATAGCATCATAGGTGTAATTATTGGGGTTGGCCTGGTTGTCTATATCTACTGTACCGTTTGCGGCTTCAGTATAATTTCCAGTGAATCCAGTGTTATCAGCCACGTGTAATAACTGATTTTTCCCTGCTATATAATTATAGGTCATTTCATCCATCTTCTCGGGCATGTTAGCACCCGGAGCTCCATTTCGGTTATAGCTGAGGATGTTGCCATTAGGATCGTAACTGGTATTTTCTTTGTAATCATTTATAGCCACTACATTCCATTGGTTGGTGGCTGCATTTAAACCTTTGTATGCCTGCATACTTACTATGCGGTTTAGCTGATCATACTTATATCGATATAGTAATGCCATACTGTTGGTGATGCTTGGGTTTGCCTTTAGCAGCCCAGCATTGTTCACCGTCATTGCTGCTATATTGCCATTGTATAAAGAGAGCAAATTGCTAGCTGCACCAGGTTTTGCAAATGTGTTGGCGGTACCTATTGCTTTATAATCTGTATAAGTATTGGCACCGTCTATTTCATCATAATAATGCAGCGCAAAACTTAATGCATCTTTTGCAACTGTAGGTGTGGGGGCGCCATAACCATCTTGCCCTATATCGCCGGCAGCATCTAAACTAGTTTGGTTTATACCTTTTAGCCACCCTTGTAAAGTATATGCATAATCTACACCCTGCACAGTTTGCGCACCTAATTCCGTACGTGCAAGTGGCCCATGTTTATAATAAGCATATGCTGCATCTCTTTCCCATACAATTTTATCTCTACTTGTTTCTGCTTCTTTAAGCCTGTTTTCAGCATCGTAACTGTAACGGTGGTAAAAAGCATCTGCATAGCCATCCTGATAATTTACGTTGTTTACTTTTCCACTTATAAGGTCGTAATTATAAGAAAGTGTCTTATACCTACTTCCTGCAGGTAGAGCTTGTGCTACCTCATTATAATCCTGCACCAGTTTATCTACATTGCCATGTATATCATAGCTATAAAACGTGGCAGCTGCAGGTGCAGGGTCTGTATCCAAATTTTTAGTATAAGTAAAGCTGACCCTGTTACGCAAATTTTGCTGTGTTATATAAGTTGGTCCAGGTGCAAGTGGTGGGTATTCAAAATCATAATTTGTTACTGTCATCTGCTCTTTTGTGCCACCAGTTGTGTTTATCCATGAAAGTAAATTTGTAATATTCTGGCTAATAGTTTGATCCATACTATTGGCAGCCTGTGGTTTTTGACCTACCTCTGTTATACGCCCCAATGGGTCATATAGTGTATAGCTGTATTTGTTTGTATTTAGTTGTTGCGCATTTTGGCTTACCACTAGTCTGCCTAAAGCATCGTACCAAAATCGTGAAGTATTGGCATCAGGCGTATTTTGGGCAGTAACCTGCCCCAAACTATTGTATCTATAATTGGTTGCAAAAGTATGGGGTCTGGTTATAGGTGTATTAATGTAAGTGCCTGCATTTCGTGCATCTTTGGTAGAGCTTGTAAATGCGACTGAAAAATCTGGATTCACCCCTTTTGGCGGAACTGTTTTTACCAGACTTCCTGCCATATCATAATAATAAAGCGTGTAGTGGTACTCTGAGGTAGTGTAATTAACAGTAAAAGATTCATTACTTTTTGCTGCAAGGCATTTTGCTTTGTAGGCATCATCAAACTGTTGTAATAAATATTGCGTGCGAATATTTATGATTTGTTGTGCCATGGTTACTGCCATAGTATAAACTTTATCACAAAGGCTTTCTGTAACTACCGTAATGGTATCTGCTAATGGCCGTGGATCACCACAAACAACATTTTGCTGTGCGCTTGTGTTTGAACTATAAGCCTCCACATTACATGGTGGTGTTGAGGCGGCGGCTGCCTGCGAATATTTTATCCAGTCATATTGAAAACCCGTGCGGTAGTTTATAAATCTAGCATAGTTCATATTGTTTTGAACCTGCTCAGGAGTAAGATTTGTACCCGAAAATATTGGTGCGGTGTTAGGTGCAGGATCAAACTTGGTCTTATATTCTGCTGTGTATGCGCTTAACTGTGCACAACTTACACAGTGTCTATTAGAAGTGTACCCACATTTGAGAAACTCCGGTAGCGGCTGTGGCTGTAACAAAATGTAAGGGCTATACGTATTTGTGCAGTTTGTAGTTGTACATGTAATAGAACAAGAAGGACAAGGATTGATAGTGATACCGCAGTTTTGCAAATAAATGCCAGCTATCTGCTCATATGTATAATTTGTACCAAAAAATGTATTAAAGCAGTTTACAAAGGCGATTTGACAAAAACCGGGTCTAGATGTTGTGGTAGCTGATGAACTTTGTTGTTTTGATTGTGGAGCATTGGTACATTGATATAAAGCAATATTTAAATTCTCGCAGGTCATAGGAGGGGTTTCTGAAACAGGACACGGAGCTATTGTAATTCCACAGTTTTGCAAGTAGATGTTTTCTATATCATAGTAAGTATATGATGAAGTAAAATAAGCGTTAAAACAGTTTACAAAAGTTATTTGGCATTGCGATAACGCAGAAGAAGAAGTTGTGGATGAAACAGATGATGAGTCTTTTTTTCTAGCCTGCTGTATTCCACATTGATTCAATGCATTATTCAAATTTTCACAAGTAAGAGGTAGTGGATCTGGTGGTGGGCAATCTTCACATGGCGGCGGTCTTGCTTCAATTGTTTTGCTAGCGCCACCCTGACATACTGGTGGTGTAGTGCCGCAAGTATAATTAATTATAGTATCTCGGGTAACACACTGTGTGGTGAAAAGTTCATTGCAATGCTGTAGCCCATCAAACAAGCCTTGGGTAAGTGTTTCTCCATATTGGCTTTGCAAATATTGATTTAATGATGTAAGAACCGCAGGATTGTACCCTTGTGATGCAGCTGCAGCTTTTACTAAAGTAAATGCGTTACAATTGCAACTGTCTATATTTCCGGCCATTTCACCAGCCACCATTTTTGGACCTAAGCCATAAGGTTTTGGCCATTCAATTACGAAGGGATTGCAATAATTATCTGTATAAACTCCGTTCGCTGTAATGATATTATATTGTAAGAAAACATTTTTAATAACATCTTCAAAATTACGGTCAGTAACTGATGAAGGTGTGGATGGTGCTACATTTGACGAACCATAAGTATTAGATGCATTAGTACCATTTGCACAAACTGCCTGCATACGAGTGGTAATCTCAGTAAGTATAACTTCTTTATTGAACGAGGTAGCTAATGCCTGGCATTGTAATAATTGATTTTTCCACATGTTTATGTAACTGCTGCATTTATCAGTTGCTGTAGTCGGAGTTCCACCTCCAGCTCCAGCGCCTGTTGGGGCACCTCCCTGACTGGTTGGCCACCCCGTCCATTGGTTTTGAGCAGCAGTTTGAGTGGCGGTTCGTGGAAACCAAAGCCTGTAACGTTGGCTTATTAAATTTTCTTCATCATTAATATCAAGAGGTCTCGAAATGGCAATGAATGAATCAATTAAACTATTTCTTCTTGCAGCATATAAACCTTTAAATACTTGCCAGGCTTGCTCATTTTCAGCGGCTGTAAAACCTGCATAAGGTGGCGGGTTATTTGAATTTGGAGATTGAGTGTAGCAACTGTTTCTTTGATTAACATCAATAATATTTTTGCACCTCACATCACCATATGCCAACTGCCACATACCTATGCCCCTTCCTTCATAACTGGCTATAGAATTATTAATAAGATCTAAATAAGTAGGTTGTTGTGCAAAAAAAGGATCGTTAGCTACAGGCGTTAAATAACCGTTGTTTTGAGCGGTTGTGAAAGATTCAGTTTGTGTAAAAGCGTTAATCCAATCATAACATTGTTTAATTGCAGGTGTTTCTGCAAATAACAACCTTTGATATTCTGGATGATGAGCTATTAAAGAATTAGCCCAACTTGGCTTAAACAACAGTTCAAAAGTTGTTTTAGAGGCAGTATCTAACACATCGTAAAGCGTGTAGAACGACGAGGGTGGAACCGGTGGATGTATAGTAATGTCAATATTATTTGCATCATCAAAATAATAATCTCTAAATGTTCCTGCTAATTTCCATGGATATTTATAAAATGGTTGGTGTGGTAATCCATTATTTGAAAAAATATTGAATTTATCGTACATTGTATGTATACCAGTTGGACTTAAAACAGAATCTGCATTTTCAAGTGCATATTGCCCGCTGTACGGTATCATATCCGATAACATCATCTCCCTTATCGTTGCAACAGATTGAGAAACATTTGTACACAAAGCATTACAATTTTGGAGGGCAGCAGCATATGCTGCTTGAATCTCATTTTCTATTTCTGCTGTTGGCGAAGGGTTTCCAAGGGAATTTAAATAGTTAATTCTATATGTTGTTTCTGTACCTAAATTACTTATACAATTTTGGCAGGTAATGGGTGTTGGATTGCCACAGTTGGATGAATTAAATAATACAGTTTTTATCGAATCAATCAATTGTTGTTCACTTTTACAAAGCGCTTTACTCATGTACAAGGTTTTGTATTTCTGTAAGGAGGCTTCGCTTATAGTAAGTGTTTTTCTGATAGAGTAGGAACCTATGCCAAGTGACGTATTAAAGGTTATGATGTTTCCAGTGATTGTGGTGGGGAGGGTTGGAGTTAAATCTACATACGAAGGAATGGATGTACTACAATTATCATCAGGATTTAAACTAACATTACTAATTTTTCTTACAATTGGGGCTATTTCACCAGATTCATCGGTGATAGCAATTTCTAAATCGTATAAACAATCATAGCATAATGTAGTCGGTGTCTCACCAGCACATGCAGGTAGTTGCAAAGATTCTGGGTTTAACTTGTACTCAAAATTATAAAGGGTTGATGAAGGAACTAATAAAGAGTTTATTGATTCTATGCTGCTTCCTTTAACATTATTGGTGGCATTATCTAGTAAGTTTCTAGTAATTGCTGTGCCTCCTTGATTAGGGTAAGATTGAGGATTGTTAAAATTGAGTGCCTGCAAATTTTGAGGAGCTTCACTACCCGCCAATGCAGTAGCAACGGTACGACCATGCATATCTACATAACTCACACTCATTTGACCATTGGCATCCTTTACCATATTTTTAGAATAATGAGAAAAGTAACCTGCTTCTGTACCAAACAAACCATCTAGCTCTTCCTGTGCCGCACCACCATAATAATATTTGGTTTCGTGACCACCGGACATTTTATGGGCGAGGCCCACGCCACTTTGGGTCATTACTCTACCTGTAGCATCTGGTGTGTACCTTGTAACCGTATATGGATAACCCTCTGCATCAGGAATATTTCTATTTGCTCCAGTATTACTAGTGGTATTTGAGACACTATAATATTGGGAAGTACCAGAAGTGGTAAGTAAAGGGGGCGTAAGACTGCTTGCTGAAGCTACAGGCTGCATATCAAAAATTTCTGCTGGATCTTGGTTTAAAGTCTGGCCATTAAACAAATTTAAATTAGCTTGATAAGCGATGATATTAATTATTCCAGGCGTTGGTAATATTGGAGTTGGTAATATTTGTATTGCTGGTCTTCCTTGTGCATCGTAAAAAGATTCTGCTTTTATTACAATATTTGTGCTATTGTCTTTTGTTACTGTTTGTCTCCCTCTGAGTGAGCCATCAAAATATTGAATAACTGTTTTTCTTTTCCCTTCTTCTGCAAATGATGTGGTAGATTGCCAATTTAAATTATTATTGTGTCCATTAAAGGGATAAGCTGCTCCAACATTCCAAGGGCCATCGCTTCTATTACCATTTTCTTTTAGATTAACTGCTCTTATTCTGTAATATAATTTTCCTACACCATCGTATAACAAGGGAACATCGTAATTTAATATACCATAAGGCAAATCTATTCTTGTCGAATTTTTAAACACAAGATCTGAATTAACTATACCTCCTACATAATATTCGCTTTCCATTTCGGTTTCTATCCAAGCCCATTCCAGTTGTGTTGCATTGTTACCTGTGTTTGGTGGCCAAGTCCAATTTATATTTACGACATCGTTAATTTCTCCAGGCAATAAAGTTGGCGTAATTGCATTTAATATACCGGGTGCAGGTACAGTAGCAGGTAATTCCACAAAACGGGTTATCCGCATTTCATTTTTTACAAAAAGAATATCTTTTGTATTTAAAGTACCAATGATTGGCGCATTAATAGAAATCAATGTAACCCTTACATACTCTGCATCATCTAAAGTAAAATATTGTAATGAGTTAAATTTTGCTGCGTCTGCTTTTTTATAATCAATGGTAAAAGTCTGGTTAGGAGATAATGTATTTAGTGCACCAGCACTATGACCATATTCAATTTTCAATTCTACAATTGCTGTAAAATCCTGCGTAATAAATTTATTTGATTCCTCCATTAAACCAAAACTGATAATATTCTTTATAGATTTATTTTGCTGTGTACTCGGTTCAAAATAATTAGTATAATCTATTATTGAAACGGTATTATTTACCAGTGCATTTGAAACTGCCGTATTTGCCTGCCCGGTCATTGGCATACCATTTTGCTTTTCTTCAATGCCCCCACCACCAGCAAATGTATTTGCAACAAAAACACCAAAGAATATTAACAACAATAATATACTTTTTGAAAAGGCATCAAAATTATTTTTTACTTTTTTGTACATAAACGGTAATTTTTTTGAATCAAGTATTGTAAGTAATATCTTATACAGAAATACAATTGTTGTTTTAATTAACAACCAATCTATAGGTTTCATAAGCCTTTACTGGCACATAAGTTTGTGTTTCATCTTTTACAATTCGGTCTATTAAACGCACAGGCAACATTTTATTTTCTTCATGTTTTATGCTGCTGTATAAATAAGTTGTCACATCTTCTTTTAACAAATAATCCCCTTTGTCTTTTAAAGTAACAATGGTAGCAGTTGTTTTAAAATTCACATCTTCAGGTTTTTTTATCAAGCTTCTTTTTGTTGTTTCAATTTTTAATGGCTCATTTGTTTTCACATTGTACTCCAGTGTAATTAATTCAAAGGGTATATCTGTGCCATATACATTTTGTTTATTAGTAATTTGCATGTTACCTTTTTCTTTGTTTAAAAATGTTTGTTCAATGTTATATGTAGAGGTCATTGCTTTTATGGAAGAATCTTTTACAGGTAAGCTGATCATTTTATTAATCTGCTCTGTAAGGTTTATATCACTTTGCGTAATTACCATTTGTTTTATTTGATCCATTACTATTAACACCACCGAATCAACTATTATTTGTTCAGCACCACCAAAACTGATGTAGGCGCCATTTTTTTGCATGCTAAAAATGCCTTTCATTGTGATTGTGTCATTTTGAGTTAAAATAATATTGCTCGTTTTTTTATAATCCATGCTGAGTTGCAAGGGCAAACGTTTATAATCATTACAAAGGCTTATAAAGTTTTTAAACAGTGCTTTTTCTTTAGTTTGGGCAAAAACAAAAACGTTGATAAATAAGCACGCTAATAATAATTTCCATTTAATATCCACCTGCCAAATTTTACTTTTCCAGAATAAAGGTTCGCTATTTAGTAATAATTTATAATTGGAATAATACATAGTTATGGTTGAACTGTTGTTATATTTTTTTGTTTGGCACTTCTAGTTTCTGTGACCGTTTTAATTCCTTCTCTTGTTTCTACTTTGGTTCGTATTAAAGTTCCTTCTGCATCATACTCATAAAAGCTAGCATAGTTATTTGCATCAAGTTCGGCAAGCAGGCGAAGGTTTACAGGGTCATAAACATAGCTTTTCATATTTGCATTATATGGTTGTATCCGGATGTCGTCCCAATAGTTAGGCGAACTGCTGTTGTTTATCAAGCGCATATTCATTGATGTGGCATTTGCAGGTACTGTGAAATCTCCTTCTACTTTTTGCCAGCCTTCAATAATATTTCCAGTAGGTAATAATGTTACTGTAGCTGCTGCACCTCCAAAATCTAACTCAACTTTGCTGCTTGTGTAATTTTGTGGTATACAAGGTGGTGCTATACAGTTCTCTCTAACCCATCCCGAGAAAAGCATTTTTTTGCCAGGGGTAAGGGTGAAAGTTGGGTTAATCATTTCGTTAGAGGCAGCTATTGGCTTAGTAAAACTGCACCCATTGACTAAATCTAAACTTTTATAGGCAGGTACAACCTCATTTGTAATAGAAACAGTGTAATGATGAGTTTCTAAATATCCAGGTGATGTGGTACAGGGTGCTGAACAGCATGGCAACCTTTGGTTATCCATTTTTGAAGAGTCGCTGCTTAAATTACTTTTGATAGAATCTGAAAGGTTATTATTTTTTGTCTTCGCTTCCTCCATGTCACAGATGTAGCTGTATTGGGGATAAGGACAATCTTGGGATCCACCACCATTAACTATTGTGTTAATTTTATAAATTCCATTTCTTAAGATACAGCTGTAATATTTTTCTGTTCCTGTATTATTGGCTCCAGTATAAGTTTTAGTTATCTCAACATCATCTAGAGTAAAAATTCTAAATGACATATTACCGTAATTATTATATTCTTTAAAGTTATATGGATTAGCTCCACAATTAACTATTTTAATATAGTGTGTGCTATTAATACTAAATGAATGAGATCTGTTATAACCTCCCCATTGACCGGGTCCGCATATAGTTTGTGGATTATACTGATAAACAGAAAATGCTAACCCATTTGCGGGAGTATTTTGTGTAATACTAATGTTAGAATATAAAGGAAATCTTGTTGAACCCGTTATCGTTACACCATTATCTATTACATCGGCAGTTATGGCAGAAGTAGTTAGTAAGTTAAAATTATTTGCATTATTTGATTCTATGGGAATAGTTTTGACAGAATAAGAATTTAAATTTAAAAGCAATGATTTCTTACCACTATGTGAATTTAAATTTGGGTTAGCCATTGGTATGATAGAAGAATTATCTAATCCATCAAAATCAACAAACTTTTTTGAACATGAATTATAAGAAACACCTGTATTTATACTTTCTTCATATCCATAATCTTCAAAATTTTCCGCAAACATTTCATTGCTCCTGCTATTATTTGCTATTGCAACAGGCATTGTTTTATTATAACCGTATTGAGCTGCTGTATAAATCCCTAGTGCATCTTTAGTTTCCAATTCCAGCCCTTTCGCATTAACTTTTGTTATTTGGCTATTCCAAATCCATTGTGTACTAGCAAAATCGGGTACTAGATTATTAAGGTTATTAAAATCCCAATAAAGTTTGAAATTATTTAAAAATCCATTTACAGGTAAATTTGTATTTATAGGTGTTGATAAATTATTTTCCGTAGTGCTGCCTCTGCTATCATAAAAAACTTTACTTTGATAGGTTTTGAAATTCCCTAATAAACCTTTCCGGTATGGGTTAATTTTTTTTTCTAAATACCCTGAACAATCTTGCAGTTCATTTGGGGTACAGCTATTGACAGGCAAGCTTGTTAATGATATGTCATCAATTGCAAAATCATTTCCTCCACTTGCAACTGTTAAATTCCGTATTACTATATTGGCTGAATAATTAAAGCCAGAATTCCAATCTACCTGAAATTGTTGCCAGTTAACACCTCCAAAAGCATTCCCCACTTGAATTCCATTTATTTCAATTTTTAAATTTGGTGGAGCACCTGGGTTTTGAAGTAATGCCCACATAGAAAAATTGTAAGCCGTAAAAGGAGTTATTGCAACATTTTGTTGCCAAAGGACATTTGATGCTGTTGAAATGTGTATTCCATCAACTGCCATTTTATTACCATTTCCTGTGGTATGGTCAGAACAGATACCGTTACTCACAGTATATTTAAAATAACCTCCATTAGAACCATTCCCCCCCCATTGCCAGCTACCGGGTTGTATATATCTGTAATTTGTGCCGAAACCTACATTTCCTTGTTCAAAATTACCGTTATTAACTAAATTTGATCCCTGAGGTATTGGCGGTGGATAAAACAAATTATATTTTTTAAACACATCATTATCATTTTGCCATTTTTCTTTAAATTCCACAGCACTCGCATTAATTGTATTACTGTTTGCATCAATATTTAGTTTTCTGTTAGTTGGGCTTATCTCTAATATTGGGCTTTTCATTGTAACTACACTACCTGCCTTGGCACTTAACATATTTCTTTTACCACTTCTTATTATTCTAAAACGTACATTGTTTTTTGAGTAGAGTTTACCTTCCTTATCCATAAATAGAAAAGTTGGATTAGGGTTGGTAAGTGAACTGTTATTTTTATTGGTGTCAAAAGCCCACAAAACATCAGCAGCCGCATTGTTAAAAGATGCTCCACAAGGGTCTGAAGAATATGAACCAGGATCTAATAAATATAATTCATCGCCACTTTCAAAATTTGTTGTAGGAATATTTATTACACCATCCCTAAAATTAGCTGTGTAAACAAAGTCTATATTTTTATATGCAGGGCCCATACCACTGTATGCCCACCATGCAGGGTAATTTGTACTGTAAATAGCTTGTTTAAATTCGTTGTTAGTACGGTTTACAATTACATCACCGGTTTCGGCATCAAATACAAGGTTTTTTGTACTTACCACACTTCCCTTGTCAATCACTAATACGCTATCCAAAATACTATGGTAGGTTACTACTTTTGTTGCAGTAACAGCTCTATAAGTATTTTCACTGTTACCGACAACAGGCCAAATAAATGGTAGCCAAAAAGGTAAAATAACAGGAAATAAATCTAATTGACCTTGTACCTCTATACTATTACTTTTTACAGAAAATTCTCGGGTATCTGTAAGCAATTCTATATCTATGCCCATATTGCCTTCTTTTATAGCACCACTTTGGGCAGCATTTACAAAATCAAACTTTTCTGCGAAACCATTGCTGCCTGTATTTCTGTAAAAGTTTTGGGTAAAATTAATTGGTGTTTTATCATCATTTTCAGGGTAGGATGATTGTGATTTCATTTTACCATGCATATCGTTTGTTTCTACCAGAAAACCTTGTGATAAACTTCTGGTATCAATTGCATATTTATAAAAAAATGCAAAGGTTGATGCACTTCCCTGTTTATCTGAAGAAGGATCAAAAGATGTGTTACTGTAATACACTGGAAAATCTTTTGCAGTGTAATATTCTGATACCTGTTTTCCTATACCAGAACGAGATTTCTTACTTGGATCTTGGGGTCCTTTTTTGATTGACTTCACAGTTACTTTGCTATATCCTACAGAAGCTGAAGGGAAAAAAGCGTCTAGCACCGGCATTTCCACAGCACCATAGGAGGTAGGTCCCAATGGTACTTTATTGGAAATTTGTACCATTGTTTGAAAAGGATTTTCATCACCACCCAATGAAGGTTCATACGAGGCAACACCGCTACTAATTGTCCTTTCAACTCCATTAAAAATTTCTTTCGTTGTGTAATCATAATCCTGCCCATACTCTGACGTATACAATTGCCCACTGTTCATTTCCTTCCAGTTGTCTTTTAGCTTAATAGATTTTACCCTATAGCCACCGCCATATTTAAAACCATCAGCGTCATTTAATCGTACAAAACATTTAGAAATATTTACACTTTGTGCTTTACCTGCTTGCCTGAGCGATTTTATTGGATCTTTAAATGCACCTTTTAAACCTTCAAATAAACCTGCCAACATATCTGCCACTTGTGCAAGCCCTGTGGTTTCAGAAACATCATAACCTGCAAATGCCTGTCCAGGTAATTGCTCTCTCAAAAACTCAATTGCAGTAAGGGATAATGGACTTATACCATCCACATTATTTAATTTTATCCAAATAGTTTTATTGGTAGCATCGTTGGTATAAATACCATAGTTTCCTCCATCAATGGTAGCATAAGAGTTTAGAAACTCCATACCCTTTGGCATCATTACACTGAGTTTAAATGATAGCTGCTTAATACCATCCAAATATTTATTATAAACATCAGTATTTGAAGTGCAGGCTTCAGGGACTTGCACAAATACATAATTATTTTCCGTAAATCCCCCGCCATTTATATTGTATAATTGGTTAGAGTAACTGCTTACTGTACTACCAAATCCTACAACTTGCAGCATATCTGCCGCTTTTTTGTTTTGTACAAAAGCATAATCATCGCTTTCATAATTTACTTCCATTTGTCCACCTGAAGGAAGTAATATCTTTTTAAGCATCCATGCACCAGCATTTTGATCAATAGTTGCTTTTTGATTAATATCCTGCAAGCTATATGGATAATCTGCATTTTTAAGAGAAGCAGGATTTGAAGTTCGAGGTTTGTAGGTTCCCCATCTATCATTAGCATTAAATTCATAATCTGGATTTTCTGCAGTAGTAGAACCGTAAGAAAAAACATACTTATTTTTGTTTGCCCTATTTTTACCATTGTAAGTAAAGTAAATGTTATCGAGCGTTAATTTTCCTTGTGCTGCAGTAGTATTGTTAGGGGTTCCTTTACAAAGTGCATAACTGTATTCAAAATGTACCGTTTTTATTGGCTTTGCTCCCGCTATACCATTTTTTTTAAGATCAGCCTTACTGTACAGATTTATTTCTTTTAAACGTTGCGCAGAATTATCAGATCCATTTATTCCAAATACATCATTCAAGCTTCCTTTACCATCATTTCTTGATTCAAGCTTAAACAATGCAATCATTGTTTTAGATTCAATAGAATGGGCATACCAGGATTCTCTTTCACCATAAGAAACAATTCCTTTATCATCTTTAATTTCCGTGCGTTTCCCGGCATTAAAGTTTGCGGTTAAACTACTAGATAACGGAGTGCGCCATTTACTGGCCCCGCCCATTTTAGAGTAATTAAATTTTACTGCATTACCAAGGTCATCCTCCGTAATTCCATCTCCCTTTACATCTACATAATCCGGAGAGAGGAGGCCTGACAACAAAAATGAATGGGCATAGGCCGGAGTAATTGTCGTATTTAAATATCCATCTTTAGAGCTATTAGAATTGAGGTCATAAGGTTCAAGAACACTAAAATTTACTTTATCTTCTTCCGCATCATTTAGTGTAGTACTTTCCGTAGTGAACGTAAAATCTTTTTGAATTAAATTATAAACAGGTATTCCGTAAACATAACGTTGACCAGAAGCTTCTGTAACGTTTATCTGAGAAATATGATGTTTTTTTCTGAATCCATCAATACGTGGGAGAGCCTGAAAGTTTAGGTTATTCAGTCCATTTAAAACAGTAACTCCGTCATAATTTTTTATTTCTTTATCTAGCCCCACTTCAGATGCTTCCTTTGCATTCAAAAAGCTAATTACCTGAGTGCGCTTTTTTCTTTCCGTCATAGGGACTATGGAAGCTATGTCCACTAAACCATTGGCATTTCCACTTTTAGAAAATTTTTCTAATTTAGGTTCCAAAGTTGGGGAAAGATCTCCACCCGCAATTTTATACCTTACTAGATCTGCACCACCTATTCTATCATATTGATTGGGATTTATTACGCTGTTTTCACCGGGGTTTCTAAAATAAACATTTTCAAAACTTCCATCAGCTACAGTAAAACCCTTTAGGCTTTTTAGCTTATTTCCACTTTTCCATTCTCCAATTGTTGAGGGTGTTTTTATTTTATTAAAGTTAGCACCATAATGCCCGGGTATACCAACATCAGCACCTACGCTTATATTTTTATCTTTAGAAATACTGTAATTGTCTCTTACAAAACCATCATCATTTCTGTATGCTCTAATTGAGCCTCCTGTACCTTCTCCTTGTATAGAAAAAACATCGAAAGAATATTGTGGTGCAGATATAATAGGAGTGGTAGGTGTTACTTCATTATCATTTACTCTGGTAAAATCCATCACTGCATTTGAGTTGCTAACGGCATTTTGCATATATAAATAACCCACCATTGGTTTCTTTTGCTCAATATCTTCAGGGGCAACCTCCGATTTTTGTTTAAATACTTCTACCTCAAATGAAGGATATACACCAAATATTGCTCCACCTAATTGAAAATGTCCGGAAAATGCACTGTTCGTCATTGGCATTCGCATAGTTGGTACATAACTTGGTTTATTGAAAGTTATTGACTGGGATGATAAAGTTTCTGATATACTATTTCCCTGACTTCCTCTGGTTCCATTTGCATCTTTGCCATACTTGTGACTATCGTTGTTAAAACTCATTTGCTCACTTATCTGTATAGCTTTTATTCCTGTTCTTGAATTATAACTTGTGCCTGCTCTTACCCCAAAACCAACAGAAGAATTATTGGCTGTATTATTGGCTTTTGCTGTAAGAGACAAACTAGGTGAAAAGGAAACCCCACTTCTTGAACTAGCATTAATACTCAATGCTCCACCAAGCGTTAATGCGCTTTTCTCTGCTTTGCCTAATTTAGCAATTTGCAAACCGGTACTTCCTTTAATGCCGATATCTAATGCAGGCCCCAAATAATTATTGAAATTAACACCAAGTGAGGTACCCAGTGAACCACTGAAAGCTTTAAAATTTTTAATCCCTACAACTTCTAAATCAACACCCAAGTTTACACCCCATGTCAAATTTGGCTTTAAATTTTGCTTTTGCGTTAAAATATCTTCTCCATTAAAATCATCCGGTATTCCCCTCATATTTCTGTTTACATTTCCAGGGTTAATATTCCAACCAAGCCCGACCCAACTAGCTTCCTGCTCCATACTTACACCACCATCATAAAAAATATTTACTGGGTATCCACCAACATCCAACAAAGGGATATTATAACTAAAATCTCCTGTAAACAGATTAACCATATTATCAGTACCTACTGATTTAAATGCAGACATTTCAGGTTGTGAGGGACCACCAATAACCGGCGAACCATAAACACTTTTTTGTATAACATTTGCTTTGTTCTTATGTAAAGAAGA
Organism: Ferruginibacter sp.; assembly: GCA_031398005.1. Lineage (GTDB taxonomy): Bacteria > Bacteroidota > Bacteroidia > Chitinophagales > Chitinophagaceae > Ferruginibacter. Next base: position 104,702 of record JANNMO010000045.1, on the reverse strand, counting down.
AGTATTTAATTTATTTTCTTCACTTCCATTTTTATTTATGTATGGAAGTTTTGCTTCGACTATCGGTGCATAATTTGATTTTGCAACACTGTAGTTGGTCTTATGAACTGGTTTAAATGTATTAGTAAACCTGTGTGCAGCATGCAAAGGCAGTAGAATGCTATTACAGAAAATAGTTAGTAAAGTTGCTGCTGTTAGCTTGTGGTACTTATTAGATAATTGTTGAATCATATACTATTAAATTATTTTTACCAAACCTTTGAACCAATATGTTTATTTGTTATTTATTAATTTTTCAAACTAAATAAAGCGGTATGCTTTATTCCACCTTTTGCTACAAGTTCTATTACGTATAATTGTTTGTCTTTTACATTTTTACTCAACTTCAGATTGAAAAAATTATCCCCGTATAGTATCTTTTGTTTTACCTCATCTATCATTTTAAAATCAGTTGTCATTATTTTTATGTTCGCTATGAAATCTTTGTCAAAAGAATAAAACCTGATACTCAATTTATCGTCTTTTGAATAATAAATATTTTGGTCATTATTACTACTTTTTAGAGAGACGTATGTATTATTTATCAATCTTTTTTCTATTGGATTTTTAGCTATCGAAAAAGTCCACACTTCTGTTTTAGCAGAATAATTTATTCCATTTTTTGCAATCACCTGCCAAGCATATATTCTGCCTGTATCCAATTTTGTAAAACTGCTAGCATAGCTTTCAAAAGGCTGGGTAATATTGCTTTTGGTATAAATGGGTGTATTGTATTGTATAGCTTCAGTGGGCGATTGTCCCTGCAATACCTCCGTTACTAAAATATCATAACTAAGGTTACTAAACATTTCAAAAGGAGTTGGTGGCATCCAGGAAAATTGTGGATAGGGGGTAGCAATTTCATCTTTATCTGCAGGGCTGTTAAGCATTGGTGGACTAAGGGGGTCAATGTTGACATTGATACACTCTTCTCCCAATGGTGCATCTTTTCTACTAGTGTTATTTATAACTTTATAACAAGCAATGTATGATCCCATCGGCAAATAATTCCTAAACAAATCAGGTTGTGTATAGTTGTATGTTATAGGCTGAATATCCCCTGCCTTTGTTAACTTTACACCTTTTGCTAAAAGTACATTACCCGTTATTGCAGATAACACTACCTCTCCCGTAAATGCGTCCTGTAAATTGAGTTGAATACTCACATCTAATACATCAGCATTATTGTTAACTAGAATTAAATTCCACAATTGCTCTTTTTGTATAAAGCCACCTGCCGGTAATTGAGCATTAATTGTGACTTGTGATTTCGTAAATAATGGCAACAGGCAAACAGCAATAACAATAATTTTATTAAACATGATTAGAAATTTTTATAGTATGATACCCTGCCAATTTCTACAGGATATAATGTTTGGGTAATTGTTGGTAAAAAAGATTTTTCATACTGTAATTGAAACCCGCCAAGCTTTTTAAAATCGGTTCTTAATTGCATACTCTCTCCCCAATAACTATCCCCATCGTTTACTTTATTGTACTTTAAACCAACTCCAACTTTTAACCAACTTTTAAGTTCATAATTGCCCGATGTTTCCAATGTGTAATATTTGAGCAAGGGCTGTACAGTATTGGCATACCCGCCTTGCAATTGCATTTTTTTAATAAAAACAGATTGCGATGCGTAATAATTTGTTCCCTTATATGCAACAAAACCTGAGTCCGTTGCTTCATTTATATATTTATTATACACCACTGAACTATTCATAGCAAGCCCCTTAAAAAAATAACTGTAAACTATTGAACCATTTAAAATATAATAAGCACTCTCTCTTATTTTTTCTTTGTCAATTAAAAACAATTGTGTACCTGGGTAGTACCCAACACTTAGAGATGGATATTTTGGAAAACGAACGTTCAATTGAATGCTTTTGAATACTGTACTTGTTTTGTAAGTTTTATCGGTAAAGGGATTTGTAAAATCGTTTCGGCGAAGCATTCCAATCAACGTTATTTTATTTTTTAAAAACGATTGGTCTGCTCTTGCTAACCAGGCCGTTTGATCTGTGTTGTAACTAAACAAACTAAAAGATTGAAAGTTCTCCCCAGTTTTTCTAAAAAATCCACTGAGTTTGGTGTTGGTCTCAGGAATAATAGTTTTAGCTTTTATATTAATGCCCGTATTCGTTTGGTCATTAAATTTTACCAATACACCAGTTTGCTTGTTGCTTTGTAAATTACCGGTAACAGGTTTTGTAGATTTGGCAAATTCTGCACTCAACATAGTGTTTTCATCTTTCTTATGTATAGCTTCCACAGAATACCCAATAATATTTACCGTGTTTTTTATAGAATCTGAGAAACCGTAATTTGAATTGCTTTTTCTTCCGGTAAAATAGGAGAATATTAACGCATTTCTTTCTCTATCCCCAACCCCCACTCTACCCATTACGATGTATTGATTATTACGTGAAATACTCCTGTTAAAAAAATCTCTGAATCGGTAGTCAATTTTTCCCGCAGCAAATGCCAAGTAATATGAAGGGTTGTATTCTACATTTATTCCTGTGACTGTAATATTTTGGGCAGTAAGTTCAGTATAGTTTAAAACACTTCTTCCAATGCTAAATGTTTTAATAGCCGCTAATTGTTTTTCTAAATTGCTTCTTTTATCTAAATCAATTCCGTTGTCTTTTGCCAATTGCCTTAACTCCTTTTCACTGGTTGCTTTGTATATTTTTTGCTTGATTCCTGCTACATCTTTTTGAACATTCTTTTTAATACTGTCTGCCCTTTTTGTATAACTAGCAACAGCTTGCTCTAACGAATCCAACTGACCTTTTTTCTTTTCATATAGTATAGCAAAAGGAGCTGACAAACTATCTGCTTTGCTTTTTGCACCGCTTAGCAAATACTCTTTTTTGTCGTTAATATTTGACTTTACAAATTCAAGTGAATCAGTAATTTTTTTTTTGGGATAAGGCACTTTTTTAAAATCATCTTCGAAAGAGTTTGAATTATTTTGGCTAAGTGCACGTAAGGAATCCTCTTTTGCTTTTATTTGTTGATAATAAATCCGCTCTCTTTCTTCAATAATTTTTTGCAAAGTGGCGGGATCTTCCAGCCATGCTTTGGTTTTTGTATAAGCTTCTTTACTTTTTTTTAATTCTGTCTCTACTTGTGATAAATCTGAAAATTTATATGTAGGGAACTGTGCTTTTAATTTATCTAGTATTTGTTGTTTAATGTTTCTATTATATGTGTATTTGTCAAAATTAAAATTAAGATCAATAAAATTTTTAAAAAAAGGTGAATTACTTTGCCTGCTTGTAAAATTTACTTTTAAGGGATATTTCTCTTTTACCAAAACATCTAAATAAACCCTCTCTGTATGTTGTTGAAAATTTTGCTGATTTATGGGAGTATCTATTTTACTACGGTAGAAGTATTCGTAAGAAATATTTCCATGAATAATTAAGTTTTTTATTTTAACAGGCGAATTAGTTTTCTCTCTGATTGTTGTTACAGTTACCTTTTCAATGTTTGGGAAAAAATCACCAGATTCTTGTCTTGATTTACACCCTTTTCTAAATGTCTGTATTATGTAAAAACCGGAGTCTGTCCGCAGAAATTTTGGATGTGGTAATGGTGATTTTTGAGTTGCAGAATCTGTTGCAGATTTATTCTGGCAAAATGATTTATTCGAAAATAAAATCATTAATATTAGTATGGTAACTAAACGTAACATTCTTTGGTCGAAAAATGTAAACTTTGATTTAGAACGTTAAAATAGAATTTAAAAAATTGTTAAAAAAATTTCAATAATCATTTTTTAAAAAAAGGGTCAATTTACGGTATGGGTTTCGAGTACTTTTACGCAAATAATTGATTATATGATACTTAAATTATATTTGGAGCTGCATTTTTAGAAATTATGAGGAAGTTTAGGCTTAAATACTTAAGTAAAGGAGAGGTATATAAAAAATAATTTTATTTTCCTCTATTAAGTAAATGATGATAAAACCGCAATAAGTGCGCAATTTTGGCAATAAGCGTAAGAGGAAATTACATTAAAGACAAATGGATGAAAATGATAGTTTATAACTAAAATTCAAAATAACAGAAATATTAATTAAAATAAATTTCCGATTGTGTTTAATTTAATAATTTATTTTACTAAAAAACACTGTCAAAAAAGTATAACAATCGGCCAACGATTTTTACCTGATTTTTCTATTTCTTATTTAACTAAAAATCCGTCAATGCTGATGTAAATTTTGCTTGTGCTTCTAAATCAAATCCACTGAAATACTTTTGAGTAGTCAATATACTTGAATGACCCAAGCTTTGTCCTGCAAACTCCATAGGAGCTCCATTTTGAATGAGAATCGTCGCAAACGAATGACGAGCAACATAAGTTGTCAATTTCAAATCAAAAGCTAATTCTTCACCTATTCTCTTGAGCCATTTATTTATTACTTTAGTAAACTGTTGCACTTTTTTTCTTTCAACCAAACTTGTATCTTTTTTTGAGATTATGCTAAAAATATAATTTTCAGGATTACGATTATGAGTTCCCCACTTTTTTATGATATTATCAATATAATTATTCCTTAAAGCAACAATTCTTTTTTTGCCCGTACGATTTGTACGTTTTGTTTTTTCACGTTCAAAACTTATCGTCGTCTTATCTAAATCTTTCCAACATAATTTAGCGATATCCATCATATTAATTCCATTACACAAATAACTAAATATCCAAAAGTCTTTTGCCATAGCACAATTAGTTTCTTTGTCGGCTTCATATTTAAAAAACTTTTCAACTTCTTGCCTTGTCAAAGCTTTTTTGGTATTTTTTCCTGATGGAATAGAGTACTTTCTCTTGTTAAATGGATAATTCTCTTTATTAATAATACCGTCTTCTAGAGCGATATTAAATATTGTTCTAAGTGGTCGTAAATAAATACCTACTGTAGTAATTGAATTTCCTTTAGCTAGCATAAATACCTCATAAGCATTTAGAAAGTCAGTTGTAATATGGTCAAATTTTAAATTATTCTTAAAGCTCAATAAAGAGTTTAAAGCTGTTTGATAAGAAGATGCAGTTCCATATTGTTCGTTTAAATGTAGTTTATTTATATAAGTTTCAAATGCGTTCTGCAGTGTTTGATACTTTATTGGTTTATCGAAAAAAGCTTGCTCAAATTCTTTAAATGAAAATTTGTTGATTCTGCTAATTACTTTTTCTGCGTTTATTTCAATTGCAGATATTTCATTTTTGATGTTTCTTAATTTACCCTTTGCAGCTACAGAATTGATTAGTTGCCACTCATTATTGGTTGCACTATAACCTGTACCATAATATTTTCGTTCTCCTTTAAAAGTTATCCTTAATTTTAAAGGTATAGTATCGTCATTTTTTAATCTCCTTACATCTGGAACTATTTTTATTAATACGTTTTGCATATTTGATACAATATTTGATACATGTTATTACTAATTATCTGTAAGTTTGTAGTATTAATGAGAGAGATAAAAAAACTAAACACCAATATCAACATAGCTTATATAATTATCTGCAATTTACTGCAATTTAGTAAAAGTTATAAAAATCTGACTGTTAATCAGAGGGTCGCTGGTTCAAGTCCAGCAGTGGGAGCAAAACAAGAAAGCCTTGCATTTATTTGCAGGGTTTTTTATTTCACCTACTTAGCTCAGTCGGTTTGAGCATCCCGATATATTTATCGGGAGGGGTCTCCCGATTTTAAATCGGGAAGTGGGAGCAAAACTTATAAGCCTTGCATTTATTTGCAGGGTTTTATTATACCTACTTAGCTCAGTTGGTTGGAGCATCACAATAATATATCATGAGGGTCTCCCGATTTAAAATCGGGAAGTGGGAGCAAAACTTACAAGCCTTGCATTTATTTGCAGGGCTTTTTTATTATACCTACTTAGCTCAGTTGGTTGGAGCATTCCGATAGCTTATACGATTTTATAATCGGGAAGTGTGAGCAAAATAGTCAACCGTAACGCTGGCCTTGTTTATTTTAATTAAAGAATATAAAATTCTTTTTCACATATAACTTCATTTCTTTATACTTTTACAGTGTACTTCAAATTCTGTTTTATGAAATTGATATATACTACTCTCATAATTCTACTTATCTTTTCTTCCAACATTTTTTCCCAGTCATCAGATACTGAATTTCCCAAAGGTTTTATAATGCATGCCAAACTACACAATGGTATGATCACAAATTTTAAAAGTTCGCCAGATCTTTATGTAGGAGGTTTGCAGTTTATTCCACAAATAACTTTGGTAGAACATACATTAAGAGGAGGCATTATTGCAGGTGGTTTTTATGGCGGTAAAAAGTTAGAAGCGCAGTTTGGTCCTACCCTTTCGGTAAAATTAAAAACAATTAACGCAGGCGTATTTGGCAGTGCTGCAAATGTGCATGCAACGGTAGATCATATTTGGGGGACGGGCGATCAAAAATTAATTGGTGGAGGAATACACATAGATCTTCTCAACAAATTAATACTTGGTTTTACAACTCATAGAGAATACCAGTTTAATACATGGTGGCTGCAAACTGCGCTAGGTATTAAACTTAGCAAAACAAAAAAAGTGAAAGAACCTTTTAATGAATAACACTAATATTAAAAGCATGATTGTTTTATAATAATATTTAAACTTTTATTATGAGCAGAGCATTAGTAATAAGTGGCGGTGGCTCTAAAGGAGCATTTGCCGTAGGTGTTATTAAACGCCTTTTAAAAGAATATCCCAATCTTAATTTTGATACCTATGTAGGCACAAGTACAGGCTCTCTCATTGTGCCACTTGCTGCAATGGGTAAGTATGATGCGCTCGAACAACTTTATAGCAGTATAAAGACAAGCGATGTTATAAACAAGGGCAACATTGGTGATAAGTTAAGTGAACATTCCATTTTTGATGCTACTCCTTTATGGAATTTAATTGAAAAATATTATGATGATGCCAGCTACGATCTTATTCAACAAACCGGAAAAAAAATTTATTTAGCCACGGTATGTTTGCAAACAAGTGAGTTGGTCGTTTTTACAAACGATGTAAATGCCGCTGTTCCCAAGTATTATGAAATAAAACAAATTACCTCCGCGGCTCATTTTCGCAAAGCAGTTATGGCATCTGCTTGTCAACCGGTGTTTATGCCTCCTATTAAAGTAAATAAAAATATACCTGGGGAACCAAACCCTGAGTTTCAATTTGTAGATGGTGGTGTAAGAGAATATGCTGGTGTGCAAATGGCAATTGACAATGGAGCTACAGAGGTATTTACCATTCTTTTATCGAGCGGACAAAAAGTAATTGTAGATACCGTTTTTAAAACCATCTTCCCTATTCTGCAGCAAACCATTGATATTTTTACAGAAGATGTTGCCAAAAATGATTTGATTATTCCTCAACAATATAATGAGGCTCTGGAATATATTGAAGCTGTAAAGAAAAAAATGAAAAGGCTAGGAGTAGATGCTGCGCAGATAACCGACTATTTTAAAGTAAAAGGAAAAGAGAATCCTTATGAGGAAAAAATACCTATAAAACTTTTCACGTTTAGGCCTGAAGCTCCATTGGGTGGCGGTCCCGGCGGTTTATCATTTGATAGCGAAGAAATGAAAAGAATGATAGCAGCAGGACAAAAAATCACTACTAATTTTATTGCATCATTAAATCCCGGGGATGTTACATGGGCATGAAGATGCTGACAGAAGGCAAATTTCATTTACTATTTGTCATTTACTATTTAGATCTTCGAAACCTAATGATAAATAATAAATGGTAAACTGATTTATAACTTACAATTGAAATTATACATTACAAAATTCATCCTTCACAACCCCTCAATTCAAATCTTCACTTTTACACAACTTATCTACTATAACTATCGTAGCTACTAATTAGTGTAATTTTATATTTAAACCCTTGGGCTTATGAAATTTGTAATTATTAAATTATATGCTGCTATTATACTTTTTCTCTTGATGAATGTTTCTGAATCGAGCGCTCAAAATTTCGTGTCAAACAAAACAAAAGGAGAGGATTTATATGCAGGTATAGATGTAGGATCGAAGGGTGTAAAACTTAGCATTATCCAAATGGGAAAAAATGCTTCTGTTACCGGTTCGTTCATTGCTTTAAAAGATACCTCAGTTAATACTGATTTTATTTCATTTACGCCAAGTACATTTTCAGCTACCGTAAAAGGTATGAGTAGCCTATATAAATTTGCGTTGACTGAATTTAAAATACCTGCATCAAAAATATTTACAGTAATAAGTAGTGGTATAAAAGGGCAAGCTGAAAGGGAAAATAAAATGGGTAATGTAAGGGCTCTGATGGACTCATTTAAAATATCTATAAATGACCCTGAAAGAAATGTGCCTGTAATAGATGCAATGGGAGAAGCAAGGCTTTCGCATTTAGGTATAGTACCGGAGGCAAGGAGATACAATACATTCTTAATAGATATTGGCAGTGGTAATACAAAAGGCGGGTATTTTAAAAATGGGAATACTAAAGAGTTAAAACTTTTTATGCTTAATTGGGGCACGAAAACTATTGCCAATGCTACTGAGAAAAGAATGGATGAAGACAAAACTTTACCTAATTATAAAAAACAACTGAACAGAGTATTGGCTGGCGACCCCGATAGAGAAATTGTATATGCAGTAAATGAAAGTGGTGCATATAACATGAATGATAATTTTGCATTTAGTGGTGGTATAGCTTGGGCAGTAGCAACCATGCTATACCCTGAGCTATCTGAAAACTCTGTAGTGCCATTAAATTTTGATGATCTAAATAAATTTAATGATAAGCTTGCAAGCAATTATGCTAGTATGACCCCAGAAATAATATCTAAAAGCGTAGTAGATAAAACCTTGAATAAGGATGAAATTGCACTGGAAATAACCAGGGTTCAAAAAGTATTTGATCAAAGAGCTTTAATGGCTGGCACCAGTTTGTTACTCAATATTGTTAGACAATTTGAAGGTACGCAGGAAAAGAAACATTTTTTTCTGGTGAAAAACGGACAGGTAGGATGGATATCTGCCTATGTATCGCAAAGCGTTAATAACATGTATTGATAAATATTTCGCTTTTTTAAAATAAATTATCCCATCTTCACTTTAATATTCTTTGGAACTCCATATAAACTTTAATAACTTTTGTTTACATGCGAGAAAATAAATATGATAAATTGCTGCTGCTTTCTATACTATTAATTATAGCATCGGCCATACTCCTTATTATTTCTGGTTACAATATTTACTTTAAAAATGGTGCGTCAAAATCAATAGTACAACCTTCTTACCCTACAAAACCTGCATTGCCTTTTAGAGATTCTTTAGAAAAAATTTATGCTAATACTGTAAGTGACATTAAAAACAATTTACACATTTCCAGTACAGCTGAAAACGAAGAAGAAGTAAAAGAAAAAATGATAGAGTTAGATACGCTTAAGGAAGAAATTAAAGCGTTGCTGTCTAATCAAAACAATAAGAACGATTTAATGTTGGCAAAAATAAAAATTGAAGAGCTTCAACAAAAAGTGTATTTTTTGCAAAGCAAATACAGCAATGTAGAAACAGAGAACAAGCGCCTTCAAAAATTGATAAATCAATTATTAAGTTCTAAAAATACAATTGCTCCTGCAGCCGCATCTGCTGTTACAGAAAAAATAAAAAATACTCCTGAAAAAACAAATATGAGCAATACTTCTATAGCGGCAAAGTTGCATTTATTTGCTGTAGTAAATAACAATGCAAAAGAACAGGAAACAACTGCTGCCGAAGATGCAGAAAAAATGGTTGGGACTTTTGTAGTAAAAAATCTGCCAGCAAAGGGCAATGGAGAGTTGTTGATTGTAGTGTTACAGCCTGATGGAAAAGTTGTAAAGAATTCGGTTTGGGAATCGGGCACTTTCGAAACCATAGAAGGTAAAAAAATATACTCCAGAAAAATAATTACCGAAACAGCCACCGAAGAAAAACAATTGAATTTTTCTTTAACTCCCGATAGATTTTTGAAGGGAGATTATACCATGCAAATTTGGTACAATGGCAGCATGATTGCTAAGATGATAAAAACACTTTCCTAAATTTTTTTATAGTACATATTCATCCTCAATTATTATGAATAGAAATGTGTTTAAAACTATATCTACATTCATCATTTTAATTTTTATTTATAATGTAGCCGTTGCACAAAATGCAAAAATAGATGATGATAAGTTTATCAATTATGTTGTAGATCCACAAAAACAAGCCATACAATTTTATTGGAAAGATGATAAGCAACAAAATTTTAAGAGCATTTTAAACTTAAAAAATTGGTTACAAAATAACAATAGGAATTTGGTATTTGCTATGAACGGTGGTATGTATAAAGAAGATAATTCACCTCTTGGTCTTTACATAGAGAATGGAAAAAAAGTAAGTGTTTTAAATACTTCCCAAGGAAATGGAAATTTTTATTTAAAACCCAATGGCGTATTCTATATTACTAAAAATAACCTAGCTGTAATTTGTAATACATTAAATTTTGTTGGCAATGGCTCAGTAAAATACGCCACTCAATCAGGGCCCATGCTGGTTATTGATGGAAAAATCCATGCTACATTTCAGCAAAAATCTACCAATTTAAATATTAGAAATGGCGTGGGTATTTTACCGAATAATAAAATCATTTTTGCTATGTCAAAAAAAGAAATAAACTTTTATGATTTTGCAAATTATTTTAAAAGCATGGGTTGTAAAAATGCCTTGTATTTGGATGGCTTAGTTTCAAGAACATATTTACCTGAAATAAATTGGATACAAACAGATGGTAATTTTGGAGTAATAATTGGTGTTACAACAAAAGGAAAATAAAATTTTATTCGTTAATCCATCCTTATTAAAAATAGAAATATTAATTTTTAGGGATGTCTTAAAAACGGCACGTAGAGTTATTTATAAAAACAGTTATTGCGACTGAAAATTAAGTGCTGGAAAATATTATTGCCACAGAAGCATTGAATAACAGAAAACAAACTGCTACAAAATAATAAACCGTCCCTTTACAAAGACGGTGTATTACTTACTTAACCCAACTAAACCTATTTTCTAGAGGCTACTCTCCTCCTTTATTTTCTTTAATTTTTTCTCTTATTTTATTTTCCAGTTCTTCGCCCATTGCCGGGTTGTCTAAAATAAGTTGTTTTACTGCTTCTCTACCTTGACCTAGTTTATCGCCATTGTAACTAAACCAGCTACCACTTTTTTGTACAATACCAAGTTCCACACCCATATCTACAATTTCGCCTACTTTAGAAATTCCTTCTCCGTAAACAATATCAAACTCTGCTAAACGGAAAGGTGGTGCAACTTTATTTTTAACCACCTTTACTTTAATGTGGTTGCCTATAATATCATCGCCATCTTTTATTTGTGCCATTCGGCGAATATCTAAACGAACAGATGAATAAAATTTAAGTGCGTTACCACCGGTAGTAGTTTCGGGGTTACCAAACATTACCCCTATTTTTTCCCTAAGCTGGTTTATAAAAATACAAACCGTATTTGTTTTATGAATAGTAGCGGTAAGCTTTCTCAAAGCCTGGCTCATTAAACGAGCTTGTAAGCCCATTTTACTGTCGCCCATTTCACCTTCCAATTCGCTTTTTGGTACCAAGGCCGCTACGGAATCTATCACCACCACATCTAAAGCTCCAGACAGAATAAGTCTGTCTGCAATTTCCAAAGCCTGCTCACCATAATCTGGCTGAGATATTAATAAATTATCTATATCAACTCCAAGTTTTTGTGCATATATACTGTCAAAAGCATGCTCAGCATCTATAAAAGCACACATACCACCTTTCTTTTGGGCCTCTGCTATTACATGTATGGCAAGTGTAGTTTTACCGGAAGATTCCGGACCATAAATTTCTACTACTCTACCTTTTGGTAAACCGCCAATACCAAGTGCTACATCTAACCCAATTGAACCAGTTGAAATAACTTCTACCTCTGTAACTCCCTTTTCATTCATCATCATTACCGAACCCTTACCAAAATCCTTATCTATTTTATCCATGGTAAGTTTAAGTGCCTTAAACTTCTCTACGTTTTCTGCCTTTTGTGTTTTTTCTGCTGCGCTCATGTGTTTGTTTTTTTTAAGTGATGTATCTTGTTTTGCGTGTAAATATAATTGTGTAACAAAACTAAATAAAACTTTTTAATTGAACTAATTAATTTAGTATTATTTTGATAAGGAATTTAGTGAATCATTTTTCCGATATTTAAAGAATAGAATAAGAAAATAATTATTTGATAATAATATGCTCAGTAAACGAAAACAACTTACGCTATTTATAAACGAAAACGATTCAAAAGAAATTGAAAGCATACGCTGCAAATATAATCCTGCACAATATAATTTAATTAAAAGCCATATTACCTTATGTAGAGAAGATGAAATGGAAGATTTTGAAAAAGTTATTGAAAATTTAAATACACTCCATTTTCATTCCATAACATTTCACTTTACAAAACCTTTAAGGTTTTCAGATGGGTGCGGTGTGATGTTGCCGGGAGCAAATAAAAATGTAGCATTTGATAAATTGCGAAAAACTATTTTATACGGTACCGTTAAACATCCTCAAAAACAACATCCACATATAACTTTAATGCACCCGAGAAATAGCTTTTGTACAGATGATATATTTACTGAGATAGAAAAAATAAGTTTGCCCAATATATTCAGTTTTACAACAATACATTTAATAGAAGAAGGTAATGGCGGTAAATGGGAACTTGCAAAAGCATTTAAAATTTAATATCAAAAAAATATAAACTTTTAAAACAATGACAGAAACAAAAAGAATTATAAGCCTATTTAAAAAATTATACGAAGGAGACCCTTGGATTGATGTAAATATAATTGATACATTAAAAAATATTACTGCAGAAAAAGCTCAAAAAAGAATAGCCCAGGGCAGCAATAATATTTGGGAAATTGTACAACACATAATAAGCTGGCGGCAAAATGTACTGCAAAGATTAGAAGGAAAAGATATGAATACTCCAGCTCATAATTATTTTGAAAAAATTGAAAATAAATCAACAGAAGATTGGAAAAATACAATGAAAACGATAGCACTAACACATAAACAATGGATTCGATTTCTAGAAAATTTTAAGACTTCTAATTTTGATAAAATATATACACCCAACGAAATGACTTACTACGAGCATATTCATGGTATACTCCAGCATAATGCATACCATTTAGGGCAAATAGTTATGCTCTCAAAATATGTTTAAATAAAATTACTGTGGTAAATATATGTTGAATTCAGCCCCTTTGTCTAGCTCTCCAATGGCAGTTATAATTCCATGATGGTTATCAACGATTTTTTTTACAATAGCTAAACCAATACCTGTACCATCATATTCCGCCTTGCCATGTAACCTTTGAAAAACTTCAAATATTTTTTCACTGTAACGAGGGTCGAACCCTATACCATTGTCAACAATTTTTATGTGGCAATACATTTTATTATCATCCATTTTTTCATGAGTAAGTTTTGAGCCCATTTCAGTTTTACTGCTTATGATAATATGTGATGCTACATTTTCTTTTTTAAATTTAAGTGCATTGCTAATGAGGTTTGCTATAAGCTGCCTAAACTGAAAAGTTATTACTAAAACATTACATGGAGCCTCTACTTCTATCAATGCATGTTGAAATTTTATATCGTCTAAAAAATCTTGCTTTACCTGTTCTATAAAGGCATTTAAATTTACTTTTTCAAATTGAACAGTTGTATCGCTTGCACGTGAGAAGGCAAGCAAATCATCAATCAGTTGCCTCATTCTTGCTGCTGAGGTTTGCATTCTTCTAAAATAGTCTTTTCCTTTATCAGATAAATTATCTCTCTCGCTATCTATTATATAATTTGTAAAGGTTTGAATTTTGCGCAAAGGTTCCTGCAAATCGTGACTGGAAATGTAGGCAAAAGATTGAAGCTCGGTGTTCATTTTTTCAAGCTCAACATTTTTTTGCTGTAAAATTTCCTGCGATTTTTTCAGTTCAGTAATATCTACTCCTATACCAAGCACTTGAAAAACTTCGCCATTTTCATTACGTTTAAATGCTGTTTCTCTTACTAAAAATGGTACCCAATTACCCCTGCTATTTTTAATTCTATATTCATGCTCTATTACTTCGCCCTGTGCAGAAGTTTTCATTTTTTTCAGTGCTGATTTTACTGACCCCATATCACCAGGATGAATAATAGTTTGTAAATGAGAATCGCTTTTATTAATTTCTTCCCAGTTGTATCCTAAAATTTGCAATCCGGTATTATTTAAAAATATAGGGGTGTTTTTTTCAATATCAAAAATATAGACAACATTTGGTGACACTTCTGTGAGTGCCCTGTTAAAACTTTCGCTGATACTCAGCGATTCGTTTTTTTGAACCAAAGATTGATTTAATGTAGCAAGTTCTTTTGTACGATTTTCTACCTGGGTTTTTAATTCTTGCGCAAAAGATTTTTGTGTATGAATATCTGTGAAAGCACCTACCCATTTTACAATTTTATTTTCGTTGTTTACCACGGGTTCTCCCCTTACTGCAAACCATCTGTATTCTCCCGTTTTACTTTTAATTCGAGCTTCATGTTTATAAACTTCGCCGGTTTGTAAACTATTATTCCATGCATTATTTATATCATCCAAATCATCTGGATGTAAAATTTCTTGCCACGATTCTTCTCCTTCAGGCATTAAACCGGTGTATTCCTTCCACCTGCCAGATGAGTATTCTCTGTTTCCATTTTCATCTGTAACCCAAATTAATTGAGGCAAAGTTTCTGCCATTAATCTAAAACGACTTTCACTTTCTTTGATGATTCTTTCATCATTTTTCTGCTGCGTAATATCTCTAAATATCCAGCTCCATGCATAATAAGTTCCATCTTCACCCACTACCGGATAACCATAGCGCTCTACAATTTTTCCATCTTTATATTCCAATTCATCTTTACTTGTTTCTGTAGGATGCTGGTAGAGGTATTTTACTTTTTCAATAAATTGATCAGGATATACCAATTGACTCGTAGCATATTCTAGCGCAGCTTTATCATCTTTAGCATCGGTAATATGTGTGGGCATATTCCATATTTCGATAAACCGTTTATTGTATGAAATAATTTTACCTTTAGCATCTACCAATAGTGCACCATCTAAACTTGCCTCGTTGTTAGATTCCAATAATGCTTTTCGATACTCCAGCACTTCTGTAGCTACTTTATTTTGATGAATATTTACTGCAGTTCCAATAAAACCTGTGAAAACATTTTCCTCAATATGTGGTACCGCTTTTAAGTAAAACCATTCATAATTATTAGTATTTGCATTTTTAATTCTTGCTTCAAATTCGAATGATGATTTTGAGACTACTGCGTTTTGAAAATGCTTCATTACAATTTCTATATCATCTGCATGTACTGATGATTGCCATACTTGCCCTGTAAATTCGGTGTAATGTTTTAATCCTACAAAATGCAGCAATTCAATATTTGCATATTGAATATTAATTTCAGTATCTGTAATCCATACCCACATAGGTGCTTCATCTGCCAGTAATCTAAATCTTTTTTCACTGTTGCGAATTGTTTCCTCTGCTATTTTTTGAGCAGTAATATCTGTAGAAGTGGTTAAAACCATGCTTACATTTCCATCATCATCCAATATTGGCGAAGATTTATTTAACAGCCATTTTTTAATCCCTGTATTTTTATTTTCCAGCGAAAAAATGCGCTCTGTAGGTTTGTTATTTTCTAACACTACTCTTGTGGGCATATCCTCTACAGAAAACAATTTTTCATCTTCATTCATCACCCAAAAGCTTTTTGTAGCATTTTTCATGATGGTTTCATAATTTTTCTCCGCTAATAAATCTTCAACAGTTTTATAATCTAGTAAATGTGCAGCTCTTTCATTTGCAAAAATTATTTCCTTGTTTTTACCATATAAAAAAATGGCAGCTGGTACGTTGGCAAACGTAAGTTCCATTTTATTTTTGGCCTCTTTAACCAAGAGTTCGCTCTCTTGAATTTTCTTGTTTAACGCTGCTTGTTTAGTTACATCTGTAGCTATGATAGTTAGACTTTCAATGCGATTATTTATATCTCTTTGGGCCTGATAAACAAATGTAAAATATGAAATTTCGGGTTTACCATTTTTAATTAAGGTTACTGGCATTTCATAAGCCTCAAACGGAACGCCAGTATTGTATACTTCTCTTAAAATTTTATCAAAACCTTGCTCCACAATTTCGGGCAATACGGTTAAGAGTGATTTCCCAATAACATCTTTGCCTTTACCCCAGGTTTCTAAAATAGCATCGTTTGCTATATCAATTATAAAATCTTCTCCTCTTAAAATAGAAATTAAGGAGGGTGAAGAATAAATCATATTACTAAATCGGCGCTGGCTCGTGGCAAGGGTTTGTTCTGCTATTTTTTTCTCAGTAACATCTTGCATTACACCAGTAACCCTTTCTGCATTTCCGTCTTTATCAAAATGTATTTTTCCTTTTATATGCAGCCATTTATTATGAATAGTTCTGTACTCATTTTCATAATACTCGCCAGTTTTTCCTTCAAGAGCATTTTTGCGTATTAATTGAGATTGTTCATAATCATCTGAATGAATTAAACTTCTGTAAACATTCATATCCACTATTGCATCTGGCGCTAATCCAAAAAATTCTTTAGTTTTGACTGACCAGTTAAGCAGTTCTTTTTGTGGATACGAGTCAAAATATCCCAGGTTGCCGCCTTCTAGGGCAAAGCGTAATTGTGTTTCACTTTCTTCTAATTTTTTTCGGGCAATAACTTTCTCTGTAATATCCTGACCTGTGCCGCTAAAACTATAAGGAATATTATTTTCGTCAAATAAAGCCTTGCCTTTTCCAAGAATTATTCGGGTTGAATTGTCTATTGGATTTATAATGCTGTGTTCCGCCTCAAAACTACTTTTTATTGCAGGGTTTAGTGCATCTTCCATTAATGTTATAACCTTGGTTCTTTCATCTTCAGGTATTCTAATTAAATTTTTGTCCAAGGTAATTTCTTCTTCATCAGTATAGCCAAACCATTCTCTAAAACGACCGTTTACCGTTAATTCATTGGTAAGCAAATTTAAATTCCATGTGGCCAGTTCGGCAGCATCAAGTGCAAACTTTAATGTGTCTTCACTTTTCTTTAAATCTGCAATGGCATGTACTTTTAGGGTTGTTTCATTACATGTTAAAAATACGCCGGCAGGTTTTCCGGTTTCGTCATATACTGCACTATGGCTAAAGGTCCAGTACACATCTTCCATTGCACCATTTCTATAAATAGGCAAAAGCTGGTCTTCGCTCCACTTGGCTTCGCCCCCGGCTAGTACACTATCAATAAGTGGTTTAATATCTTTCCATACTTCTTTCCAAAAATCTTCTGCTTTGCTGCCTAATACACCTGGGTGTTTTCCATCATTTCCCAAACTTGGTCTAAACGCATCGTTGTAAAAGCAAATAAGATCTTCGCCCCAAAAAAGAAACATCGGAAATTTTGAATGTAAAATAATGCTGAGTGTAGTTCGAAGACTTTGTGGCCAACTATCAGGATTACCAACAGAGGTTTTGCTCCAATCTTTTGATCTAATAAGCTCACCCATTTCTCCACCGCCTTTAAGGAAAGAAATATTTTGGGAAGAATTATGCAAAGGCATTTTAGGGAAATTTTATTTTAGTATATGCTAATTTTATTCCATCTTTTTAAGATTATAAAAATTTTTTTATAATAAATTAATGTTGGAAGATTAATGTACTTCACAAACTTAGTGCAATAATATCAATATACTTTTTAGAATCATATGTTTACAATAATACAATAGGTATGTAAATAAAAGCTATTACATAAAGTAGTTCTATGGCACAATAAAAGATGAAAAAAGATTTTCTGATGCCAGTAGCCCTGATGGAAGCGGCACCGAAATCGCCTTGGCGATGAAGGTACAGCGTACAGCAGGATACAACTGTTGAGCAAAGAATAAATGCTGCTGCTCCATCACCTCATCAACACATCTTTAAAATAATTTAAACGCAAACTATCGTTCCAGCCATTTGGATTTTTATTAAAAGATTTGCTGCTGTAAAATGCCATGCCCTTTAATGCCGGCAGGCTTCTTATTTTTTGAATTTGACGAGGTAGCTGCGTTTTATCTTTCCATGCATCGTTGGTGCCTGCACGGTAAAAACCAATACCAATATAACAATCTTTGCCGTACGTGTTTTTTGCCCACCAATCTGCAAGGGTATTAAAATCTGCCAACTTATGGCCAATTTCCCAATACAATTGTGGGGCTACATAATCTATCCACCCCATGCGCAGCCACAATAAAATATCTGCATATAAATCGTCGTAATTGGTTTGGCCGGCTTGAGTGTTACTACCTGTAGGATCTACAGATGCATTGCGCCACACACCAAATGGACTGATACCAAATCTGCATTTTTTATTGGCATCTTTTATAGCTTTGCCCAGCATCACAATAATAGAATCTGTATTGCTGCGGCGCCAGGTATCTTTGCTCATGCCGTTTCCGTATTGCAGGTATTTCTCATTGTCAGGAAACTCTTTTCCTGCAATACGATATGGATAAAAATAATCATCAAAATGTACCGCATCTATTTTGTAGCGACTCACAATATCTTTTACTACGCTTGTTACAAAACGCTGTGCTTCTTTATTACCTGGGTCAAAATATTTTTTTTCTCCATAGGTTAAAAACCACTCCGGATGTATGCGGGTAACATGTGTAGCAGCTATTGAAGATTTTGTAGTGTTAAAAACTGCACGGTAAGGGTTCATCCATGCATGAAATTCCATACCTCGTTTATGGGTTTCTGTTATCATAAACTCCAATGGATCGTAGTATGGAAAAGGTGGTTGCCCCTGTACACCAGTAAGCCATTGGCTCCATGGTTCAAATGGTGATGGATAAAATGCATCTGCCGCTGGGCGCACTTGTACAATTACTGCATTCATTCCATTTTGCTGATGCATATTTAGCAATTTTAAAAAATCGCTTTTTTGTATATCGCTGTAAATGGTGGGAGCTGTGGGCCAATCAATATTATCTACCGTAGCTACCCACACTGCCCTAAACTCGGGCTTGGGCGTTTGTTGTGCTATGGTTATGTTTAAAATAAATAGGGAAAATATATAGAAGGAAAATTTCATGTATGATAATTTGATGGGCTACTAATGCACGAATTTACATTAATGTATTTTTGTTATGGCAGTAAAATTTAAAAAAAAAAATATTAAAAAACATGTGGATTTTTTACAATGTTTTGAAAGCATCTTCTATGAACTCATCCTCATTTTATCCAGCAACTTATTCATTGTTTTTGCATCTGCTTCTGTAAGTGTACCTGCTACTTCATCCATTTTTAATTCGAAAGCATCCAGTTTTTCCAACAGCTTTTTGCCTTTTGTTGTAATGCTTACATCTACCATTCTTTTATCTGCAGGGCAGGTTATTTTTTTTACCAATGCTTTTGTTACTAACCTATCTACTATGCGACTTGTGTCGCTCATTTTATCGAGCATGCGTTGCCTTATTTGCAAGGTAGATATTGGTTTACCTGCGCCTCTTAAAATACGAAGTATATTAAATTGTTGTTGAGTAATATCTTCCTTTTCAAAAAAAACTTTTAGTTTTTCATTCATCCAGTTATAAGTGTACAGAATATTAATGATCACTTTTTGATGTTCTGTTCTAAACTTTGGCTGGTTAATATCTTTTTCTAAACTCATAATAATACAATGATAAAAAAAAACTGCAACATTAGCTGCCGCAGTTTGTATTATAGTATAATTCTTTTGTTAAAGATTAATATTAAAGTTGCTTATCTAATTTTTTTTCGGGGTCAGGGTGAAAACTAATAGCCTCATCAGTTGTATTTGTAAACTCATTTACGTAAATCTTTATAAGTATTAGTACATAGCTAATAAGCAGTGGACCAAAAATGAGTCCTATAAAACCAAACAAGTTTAAACCTACAATAACACCTAGCACGGTGATGAGTGGATGCACATCGCCAATTTTTTTCATGAAACTTATTCTGGCTACATAATCTACATTGCCCGTAACAATAATGCTGTAAATACCCAAACCAACTGCAGGCCAAGTTTGCCCCTGGCTAAAAAGATAAAGCATAATTGGTATCCAAATAATCATAGTACCCACTAATGGAAAAAAAGCAAATACACCAGTGATAAACCCCCAGAGCGCCCAATCATCCATACCAAAAATCCAATACCCAAGCGATGCAAAAATTCCTTGTACTATACATATTATAGGGATACCTAGTGCGTTTGCCTTTATCATCATTTTTGTTTCGCTGGCAAGTATATCTATATTTTGATGTTTTAGAGGTATAATTCTATTTAAGTTTTTTTCCATCTCTCTACCACCTACCAATAAAAAATACAACAGAAAAAACATCATAAATAAATTACCTAACGTAGTGGCAGTACCGCTTAACAGCATTGGCACCATTGCCGTTATTTTTTGAGTAGCAGTTTTAATATTATCTTGCGATAAAACTTTTATACCCGTTTTTGCGGAAATATTTTCTGCAACTGACTGTACTTTCTGTACAATAGCATCTTGGTTTTGTACTATCTCATTTACTTTTGGAATAACCAGGTTTACACTTAAATAAATTGGTAAAGAAATAATGACCAAATAAAACAAAATAAACATAAGAGCTGTCCAACCTTTTTTCCATTTTTTTTTAAAAATAAGATTAAAGTAAAGCCCTCTGCTAAGAATATATAAAGTAATGCCACCCAACAAACCGGGTATAAAAATATGCAACTGCGCTACTAATAATACCGTTATTAAAATGATAAGAATTAAAACGAGTACCTGCGTAATTCGTTTATTAAATACGTTATTGTCCATACAAAAAAGCATTAGGGATAAAAGAATTTGTTATACCGATTATAAATGTTTTATCGCTCAATTTCTCCACCTTCGGTGAATAAAATAGCACAATGAATATTTTATATCGGCAATTTATTACCGCACAAGCGGATAAATTTATAAAACATGTCATTTCCAAACAGATTCTCCTTCGCTACAATTGGCACAAATATCTATATTTTTTCTGCTCTTCATTAGCTCGGTTCTAAACTGTTTGTAATTGTCGTTTTGCCAGATGTTTTTAAAAGATTCATTTTTTAAATTGCCCAGCCTGTGCATGGCATCTTTATCAAAACAACATGGCACTACCAACCCATCCCATGTAATTACATTTGCGTGCCAAAGTTTCCAACAGCGGTTTGCAAATTTATTTTTTGCTTTAAAACTACCGTCAGCATTGCGTTTGTAACGACTGTACTTTTCATTGACCGGTATTAATTTGTTGGGGTCGTTTTCGTAATCATACACCTGGGCGCTTTTAAAACGTACCTCATCTACCCCAATTTCTTTTGCTAGTTTTTTTATATCTTCTATCTGGTGCTCATTGTGGCGCACTACCAAAAATTGAAAAAATACGAAAGGTGTTTTACTGTTCAATTCTTTTTTCCACTTTACAATATTTTTAGCCCCTTCCAATACCTTATCTAAATTGCCACCCACTCGGTATTGTTTGTACGATTCCTGGGTAGTGCCGTCAATAGAAATAATGAGTCTATCCAACCCACTTTCTACTGTTTTTTTTGCAGCCTCATCGGTTAAATAATGGGCATTTGTACTGGTGGCAGTGTATATGCCCTTATCAGAAGCATATTTTACCATCTCCAGAAATGAAGTATTTAAATAGGGTTCCCCCTGAAAATAAAAAATTAAATACAAAAGTTCTTTATGAATATCATCTATGGTTTCTGTAAAAAAATCTTTTTGCAACATACCTGTAGGCCTGGTAAAAGCTCTTAAACCACTTGGGCACTCGGGGCAGCGGAGATTGCAACTGGTGGTAGGCTCAAATGAAATAGAAACAGGAAAGCCCCATTGTACAGGTTTATCTATGAGTTTACTTATATAAAAACTGCTCAGCACTTTTAGCCCGTTCCATACACGGGCAGGAGTAAGCTTGCTGGCAAAATTTTTTGCATCATTAAAATTAAAATCGAGCATGGGTACAAAAGTACTTAGTAATAGTGAGATGAGGGGTTTGTTGGGTTATGTTATGGGGGAATGTAATATGAAAATAAATTCTTCTAATTCATTAGTATTTTAATAGGGAATAAAAAAATTACACGACTAAGTATTTTATTCGCAAAAGCTTACTAATAATAGGTTGAGTTGTATTTACTTTTTTGCTCCCGATTTACGGATGGGACAAAAAAGTAACAAAAAAAATCAATCCCGCCATTTGAGGGAGAAAAAAAGCTAAAAATTTTATAGAGATTATTCATCCGCCATTATTCAAACTCCTTAAAAAATTATTCCATGCTTTAATGGCTTGCGAAGTAGCTCTTTTTAATTCTCGGCCCATTTCCCCATAAGTTTGCTCGCTGCCTTCGGGCAAAAAAATAGGATCCCAGTTAAAAAGATAATTTCCTTTAGGTTGTAAAGCAATCTTACCTTTTGTTTCGCCTTCAAAAGTTTTTATCTTTTTACCATCACAGTAGCCAATAACCGAACGGGCTGTTGCTATTCTTGAATCTGTATCGTTTAAAAAACTACACATTCTTTCTCCTATAGCATTCCATACAACATGCCCTACACCGCCAGGAAACTCTTTTAAACTTTCAATAAAAATGCCGCCATGTTCTACCACACAAGGTGCACCTAACAATTTGTATGCTTCTAATGTTTTTGCAATAACTATTTTATTAATATCCGTATCTAAAATTTCCTGTAAATCATTGTTAGCAAAAACAAGCTCAATTGGATACCTGTCTTTTACTTCAATACTGTTTAAATGAGCCAATATTTCTGCTTGCTTATTTTCATTCTTAGTAACAAAATATATTTTCATATCAGTTGTTTTAAGAAATTCTCAATACTTTCTTTTTTGTTCAAAGGGTTAAGTTCAATAATAGAAACATTCCATTGGGCGAGTAATGTTTTTTGAATTTCGCCTGAGCCAAATGTAGTAAGATAAGCACTCGGTAAACTTCTCGTTCTACTGTTTCTTACCTGTTGCCTTAGTTTGAATAATTTATACAGCATGTACCGCACATTAACATCATCTAAACTGTACCCTATAAACAGCAGGCATTTGCCAAGCATATCTGCCTAAGTTTTATATCTATAGCAGATTCGAATGAAAGCCTTTCAAAATAATTTGATTCGGTAAGAACGAGGCTTGCATCGTCGCTAAAAGTTCCATGAAATTTTACTACTTGAGTGGCATTATCAGGCGCCGATGATGTATCATCTATATTGGCTATGCTAGCCACAGGCTTATTTAAAAGTTCAAAACTTTTTTCAATAATATCGTCATAATTAGTGGTGTAAATAATGGGTAAATTCATTTGCGCCAATGCTGTATGCGCTACCGAAGATTGGATTTGCTCATTTGTAGGGTTAAATGAACGGTCTAAAATACTACGCAATGGCCCAACCGAACCCTTCATTGCCACATAATATTCTGCCAGTTGCAAATAGTTCCCATTCAGTTTAAAAACAGCCGAATCATATTCTAACTCATCAGCAATTTTATCAATAAGTTGAGCAAAGGAAGGAAGACCAAGGTTCATAGATAAACCTGCTCCTACAAAAGGAATAAGTTTCTTTTGATTTATTAAAAGTTTAATGGCTGCAAAATGGTCAGGCGTGTTTAGTATACAACTCATTTGCTTACAAGTTAAATAAAATACGGCAACATATTTACATTTTCGTAGATAACAGACCTGTCAGGTTTTAAAAACCTCACAGGTCTGTTATCACCTAATCCTCCAACCCTTTCCCATCAAGTATCTGCTGTAAATATTTTTCAATTCTTGCCTCTCGTGTTTTTGCTTGTTTAGCTGCAGCAAAATACAATAAATATCCTCTTTGCCTGCCCGGGGTTAATTTTTCAAATGCCGTTTTTAGCTCAGGCATATCATCTAAAACTATTTGAAATTCATCCGGCATTTTAAATTCGGTAGTTTTTTTAAGTTCCATTTTTACACCGCTTTTATTAAGGGCAATAGCTTCTTTAATATATACTTTAATGGCAGCCTTATTTTTCACTATTTCTTCAATAGATGTAAACCTTAATTGCCTTGCAGCTTGTACATTTTCAGTTTGCTGAACCAATAACTTCTTTTCATCTTTTAGCAAAGCGCCTTGCATAAAAAGCAACGCACAGTAATTTTTAAACCCATGTATTAAAACAATATTATTTTTTTTGACGGTGTAACAAGGGCAACCCCATTTTAATTCTTCTGTAAGTTTACAATCTAGCGCAAGTATTCTTAATGCTGCATATTCTTCTTGCCACTTTGAGGTTTTTGTAAAATACCAGTCAACTGATGGGTGCATAATAATTTCTTAATTTGCTAAAAATAATTTTCTGTTTGCAGGTCTTAAATACCAAGATGCAATGGTAAGACACATAAATACAAAAACCGGTAACGCACCTAAAATTCCATCGCCACTTGCAAAGTGAGAAATTACCCCACCAGATAGTAAAAAAAATAAACCTGCATATGCCCATTCTTTTGCCAATGGGTATTTGGGAATAAGAATCACAATTACAGCCAGCACTTTCCAAACTCCTAAAATAGGTAATACATACACTGGAAAGCCTAAATGAACAATGCCTTCTACATTAAAGGATGCTCTTAAAATTTGGCCTGTGCCGCCGAGCAACATACCGAAACATAAAAATGATGTTATAATCCAAAAGATGATTGTTTTAGTTTTTTGATTAGCCATATTTATTATTTTAAATTTTTTATAATGTCTTGTAATCTGTTATGCGCCATGTTTAAGCCATGTGCAAATGGCAATCTCAATACTTGGTCTCTTTCCGCAATGGAACGATAAACTATTTGAATACTAAGTTGGCTGCTATCTTCAGCAATTTTTTCAAACTGAAGAAACTCTAGTTGTGTAGGGAATGGCGTATTTTCTATTTCAAATGTTCGGGTAATTTTTTCATTTGGGGTTATATCATGAATTACTCCATGTGCCTTAAAAACTACATTTCCTTTAGTATCTATTGTTTCAAACTGGTAACTACCATGCTTTTTACTTTCATGTTTTAATACTTTAGTTCCCATCCATTGGGATATAAATTCAGGTTCTGTGTATGCTTTAAAAAGTAATTCCACAGATAAATCAAATGCTCTGGTAATGAGCAAATCCTGTTTGCTATCTTCCGCCTTTACTATTGTTTGTAGTTCCATAAAATTTATTTTTTGGCTTTGTACTTTTTCATAACAGCTTCCAGTTTATTAAATTTATCATCCCACATTTTTTGAAACGGCTCAATAAAATCTGCTATTTCTTTCATCTTTGTTGGATTGAAATGATAATAAATTTCTCTGCCTTGTTGTTCTTGTTCCACCAACTCACACTCCGTAAGAATTTGTAAATGTTTTGAAACAGTTGGTCTTGCGGTATCAAAGTTTGCAGCTATTGCTCCTGCCGTCATGGCTTGTGAAGCTATCAGTAAAAGTATTGCACGCCTTGTTGGATCGGCAATGGCTTGGAAAACATCTCGTCTTAAATTCATTATGAAGCTATTTGACTACAAATTTAAGTGTAGTTATTTAACTACGGAAATTTTTGGTTAGTATTTTCTGAGGTGTTGCTATTTAAGCTGTTTTAGAGTAAATCTATTGTTTGTTATAATTTATATCTTTAAGTGGCATTCAAATATTAACCCCTTTTAAACGCAGTAAATAACAAAAAAAGACCCTAATATTCCTCCAATTCCTTCTTATCTTTAAGGAAACTTTTTAAGCTATTTAAACGTTACTTAAATAATATTTATAATAACAGTTTGTGTAATTATTAATACCAATAGCCATGAAATTATTTTTACTATTATTATCGTTTTCTGTAACCTTTTCTTACGCACAGGAAAGAGGAGATGTAATGTCTATTGCAAAAATGGAAATGGAGGCGCATAGAAATTTATTTAATAATAATACTGCACGAACTGCCGCCTCAGATAATTTTGATATAAAATATTATAGATGTGAGTGGGCAGTAGATCCTGCTATACGTTACATCAATGGAAAAATAACTATATACTTTAAACCTACGGAGCCAGCTTCCACCATTACTTTAGATTTGATGGCGCCGCTGGTAGCTGACAGTGTAAAAAGAAATGGATCTGCCATTACTTACACCGCTCCTTCCAATACTTTGGTGATAGATTTTGGTACAACCCTGCCCACAAATGTGTTAGATTCTGTAAGCATTTGGTACCAAGGAGTACCCGCCAACACAGGCTTTGGCTCGTTTATACAAGATAACCACGCAGGCACACCGGTAATGTGGACGTTGAGTGAAGCGTATGGCAGCAGAGACTGGTGGCCATGCAAAAATGGTATAAATGACAAAGCAGATTCTATAGATATTTTTATTACAAATCCGGATATTTATAAAGCAGCCAGCAACGGAATGTTGCAATCTGAAACAGCTATTGCAGGAAATAAAATAGTGGCGCATTGGAAACACCGATATCCAATAACAACTTATTTGGTTTGCATGGCTGTAACCAATTATACCGTTTTTAATAATAGTGTACAATTGGGTGCCACCAATTTACCCATGGTTACTTATTGCTATCCTGAAAGCCTGGTACCATTTCAAACAAACACGCCATTGGTACTGGAGGCCATGCAATTGTTTCATAATAATTTTGGGCCTTACCCATTTATAAATGAAAAGTATGGACATGTACAATTTGGCTGGGGCGGCGGTATGGAGCACCAAACTTCTTCGTTTTTGGTAAGCACCAACGAATCGTTGATGGCACACGAGCTTGGCCACCAGTGGTTTGGCGATAAAATTACCTGTAACAGTTGGGAAGATATTTGGCTAAACGAAGGTTTTGCTACTTACCTCGCAGCCTTTAACATGGAGACAAGATATCCGGCAACTGCTTTAACCAACAGGGCTAGTGTAATAAATAATATTACTTCCCAACCTGGCGGTAGGGTAAAAGTGGTAGATACTACCAACCTTAACCAAATTTTTAATTCCAGATTAAGCTATAGAAAAGGAAGTTATTTGTTATTTATGCTTCGTTTTATTATGGGTGATGCTGTTTTTTTGAGTGCTTTAAGAAGATACCAGGCAGATCCATTACTGGCATATGGTAATGCAACCACAGCAGATTTAAAAAGAAATTTAGAAGCAGAAAGTGGATTGAACCTTACTTACTTTTTTGATCAATGGTACACAGGGGAAGGTTACCCAACCTATCAGGTAAAATGGAATGTGCTCGATAATACTTGCGCAAATATTCAACTACTGCAAACTGTTTCCATGCCTGGCGTTACCCCATTTTTTAGGTTACCGGTACAACTTACTTTTAAAAATGCTACACAAGAAAAAACCATTGTACTTAACAATACAGTAAACGGTGAAACATTTATGAGAAGTATTGGTTTTACTGCTGATACCGTTTTGGTAGATCCTAATTTATGGCTGGTTACAAAAAACAATACCACCTTAAAAGATCCTCCGGTAAATAACGGCGCATGTTCAGTATTAAGTTTACCCAACACTAACCCAAATGCAAATGCGGCCAACAATAACGGGCAAGGCATTGTTGATATTTTTCCTAATCCATTATTAAATCCATTTACAATAAGTTTAAAAGAATTTAAAGCATTGGCAGCCACCATTAATATTTACAATACAGTGGGGCAAATGGTACATACCCAAAATATACCATTGCGCAGAGGCGCAGGCATTGCAACCATACAAAGTAATAAAATGGCAAGTGGAATGTATATTGTAGAAGTAAGAGCCGGTGCTACTACGCTACGGAAACAAGTAATGAAATAATACCTACTTTTTTTAATGGTTGTTAACTAACATTAAAAAACACTGCTTAGCTTTACAGCATATCAGTAAAATATATGGCAAAAAAAGTGCGGGGTTTTGGCAAAGAAATATTTTACACAGTTACCATTTTAGTATCTCTTTCCATTATTGCTTTTTATTTAAAGGGTAAATATTTTAGTCCTGGTTTTATACTCTACAAAGAATTTGGCATTTATATGCCTGTAAATTATACCATCCATGGTATAGATGTAAGCCACTACCAACATGATATTTCGTGGAAAGATGTTAAGCAAATGAAAGTAAATGATGTGGCTATTGGTTTTGCATTTATAAAAGCTACCGAGGGCATAGATAATGTAGATGCTCAATTTAGAAACAACATGGCCAAAGCAAGAGAAGCGGGAATGCCAAGAGGAGCATATCATTTTTTTGTAGGCTCTAAAAGTGGTAAACTACAAGCGGCACATTTTGTAGAAACAGTGTATTTAAAGAAAGGAGATTTGCCGCCGGTGTTAGATGTGGAGCAGGCAAATGGTGCATCTGTTTTTGATATACAACAAAGAGTTGCAGATTGGCTGAAGTTGGTAGAAAAACGATACAAAGTAAAACCTATTATTTACAGCAATATAGATTTTTACAACACTTTTCTTGCAGGCAGGTTTGATGATTACCCACTATGGATTGCACATTACCTCGAAAAAAATAAACCACGCATACAGCGCAATTGGCTCTTTTGGCAACACAACGAAAGTGGGCATGTAAATGGAATACGCAGCAATGTAGATTTTAATGTTTTTAATGGAGACAGTACTGCGTTTAAAAATATTTTAATGAAGTAAAATGCAATCCTAAGATGATGTCAGCTTGAGCCTGTCGAAAGCGGGTTTGTTTATTGCAACGGCTTCGACAAGCTCAGCCTGACATTTTAATAGAATCGACCTTTTGCTATTCGTAAATAGTTGAAAATGGTTAAAGCAAAATATTTTTTATAACTCCAAAATTTTCCTAAACCCGCATACAACAAATTTGCCATTACCCTTTTCACCATTAACTTTATTGTATGGGAATGGAAGATGATACAAGGCTTTTTTTGGTAACGATTATGCAAACAGTATCGTTGCTTATACTGTGGTTGCTTCTAAATATTTTTGTAGGACTGTATTTAAAATTTGGTTTGTTTGAAAACCAACCTTCCACAAAAAATATTCTGTACTACATTGTGTTTATCATTGGATGTTTTTTTCTTTTTAAGCATATTAAAAAGAAATGGAGCAAAGTTGATGTATAAGAATTTTCTTAGCTACTATGATCCTGCACAATAACCCACTTCTTTTTTATTTTTTTTAAGATTAAAGTGAAGGCGCCATTGAGATCACCGATACTTCTTTTAAGGTGCCACTTACCTACAACAGAGTAATACATTACTGATAAGCGTTTCATACTTATCAATTCAAAATGCAGTTTGCCCATTGCAGCCGTATCAGGATAGCCTTTTTTATAATTTTGCAAGGTATTTTCCCAGCCATAGGTTGGGCCATTCTTTCCAATAAACATCAACGAATCACTGCGCCAATATGTATCCATAAAGCGTTCAAGATCTCCGGCGTTCCATGCGGCGGCTTGCTCCGTTAGCGTATTTTTAATAAGCATATCATCTGCCGTTTGTGCATTAATAGTTGTAGCAATAACAATTACTATTAAGAAAGAAATTATTTTTTTCATGATGTTATTTTTAGTCTTCAATCAATTTTTTATTGGTTCTAAAACAAGTGCCTTTAAATACAGCTACCACATGTTTGTTTTGGTTGGTAATGGTTATGTGATACAACCCTGTACTTTTTCCATTGTGTAATTCTGTAGCCTCTGCAATGAGTTCATCATTTACATGTACAGGTTTTAAAAAATTTATACTTGTATCTAAAGCTACTGATAATACGTTTCTGTTATTACAAGCAAATGCAAAGGCGCTATCTGCCAAAGAAAATGCAATGCCACCATGTACAATTCCAAAACCATTGATCATTTCGGCACGTACCGTCATTTTTATTTTACTATAACCTTCCTTAATCTCAATGATTGAAATGCCTAACCATTGGCTAAACAAATCATGCTGCAACATGTGCGTAACAACTTTATTTGCCTGAATATTATTTTCTTCCTTCATCATTAATATGTTCAAATTATTTTCCAGTAAAAGTTGCTGTACGTTTTTCTATAAATGCAGTAATACCTTCATTGTAGTCATGGGTACTTGCAGCTTTTCTTTGCAATCTATCTTCTTGTGTAAGTTGTTCTGCAAAACTATTTTGCATAGATACGTTTAAAGCTGTTTTTATATGTGCTAAAGCTTGTGTAGGCATTTGGGCAAGTATTGATGCTTGCGCAAAACATTCTTCCGTAAATGTTGCTGCATCAATCACTTTATAAACCATACCCATTTTTTCTGCATCAGCAGCGCTTACTTTATCGCCGGTCATCATTAATGCAGATGCTTTTTGAAAGCCAATAAGTCTAGGTAAAAAGAATGTACCTCCACTATCTGGTATTAAACCAATTTTAGAAAATGCTTGTATAAAGGAAGAAGTTGAACTTGCCAAAACCACATCGCAACACAAAGCAATATTTGCACCTGCACCCGCAGCCACGCCATTTACTGCGCATATTACAGGCTTTTGTATGTTTCTAATTTTAGATACTATTGGGTTGAAGTGTTCCACCAATATTACTTCTATGGCCAACGCATTTTCACCAGTAAGTTCTGCAATATCCTGCCCTGCACAAAATGCTTTTCCTGCACCGGTAAGTAATATTGCTCTTACCTTTTCATCAGCAGCACAATCATCCAATACTTTCTGTAAAAGCAAGGCCATTTCTCTGTTAAAGGAGTTAAATTTATCTGGACGGTTAAGCGTTATAATTGCAACAGCATTTTTTATATCTACTAATATTGATGACATATTTTTCTTTTATTTTAAATTTCAAAACTTTTTACTTCCGTATGTTTTAATAAAAATTCATTTACAATATCATAATTTCTGTCTTTAGAACCTATTCTGTAAATATACACTGCATCCATATTTTCTTTTGCAGTTCTTATACAATTAAAAGTAATATCATGTTGCTTAAAAAAGTTTTCCAACTCCATTTTAAAATGCACACCAGATGGCAATATTTTAATTTTATAATTTTGTACTTTATGAAATTTATTCACAAAACGCTGCACCGGTTCCAGTATAAATAAAACTATCACAACCATAATAGATACCACAATTGCTAAAGGATAATTATTATATCCTATGGCCATACCTAAAGCAGCAGTTGTCCAAATAAGTGCGGCAGTTGTTAATCCATTTACAGTAATACCTTCTTTAAAAATAACACCTGCGCCAATAAAACCAATACCTGTTACAATATTACTGGCTATTCTATCCGGACTTCCCGCAGCTGCTTCTTTAGAAATTATAGTGTATAAACAGGAGCCTACACAAATTAATATCATGGTTCTAAAACCTGCAGGCTTACTTCTAAATTCTCTTTCCATTCCAATTACGGCTCCTATAACACAAGCACAGGAAACCTGCACTATTTCTTGTAAATACAAATCAATGTTCATAACTGTGGAAAAATTCAATGATTAATAGATAATCACAAATCTAAAATGTTATACTTAAAACAAACAATTTTTTAAGTTCATAATAATGCAAGGGATGATTAAACAAACCTAAGGGGTTCTATACATAAAACTTACCATTTTCATTCCTACCTAATATTAGTTAAAATGAAGGCCTAATTTTTCAATGATAGAGTAGAGATACTTGAAAAATATTGTTTTAATACATTCATCTCACCCGTTTGGGGTATTTTCTGTAGTTGTCATATAATATATTTTTGCCCTTTAAATTATATTTTATGCAAAAAATTATATTTACTCTAATCATTGTTGCGTATAGTTTTTTAGGCAAGTCACAAGTAGCTATTAATGGTTTTGGTAACCCTGCTGCTGCCAGTGCCATGTTGGATGTAAGCAGTACAAGTAAAGGAATATTAATGCCTCAGGTTTCTCTTGACAGTTTAAAAGATGTAACCAGTATAGCTAGCCCAGCCAATGGTTTATTGGTGTATAATACCACGCAGCCAGGTGCAAGAAATGATATGTCAAGAGGTTATTATTGGTACAGCACCAATGCATTATCATGGGTAAAGCTTGCAGATAATTTAGTGGATACTAAATGGATTGAACCTACAACCAATATTATAAAACTGAGAGATACTGCTGATAGAATAGATATAATGGATAACTATTTAGGTGCAGCTACCAATTGGAATCCCAAAGTAAAAATTTTAAGAATGCTCGATTCTGCTACGCTCAATACTAAAAATAATATAACCGTACTCACATTGACTGGTGTGGATAGAAAACCAACTGCAGGCTGGGAAAGCAGACCTAAAACCACCATTGTTTTCGAAAATAATTATCAACTTCCTAATAGTGTTGTTTCAGGCTCTGCCAATAATGTTGCCATCTCATCTTATGTTGAAGATTTAGATGGTACATCTGGTACTCAAACCAATGGCTTGGCATTTTATGTAACCGCCCCACCACATAATAGTGCTACAGCTGATACGCCCTCATTGGCCATGTTTCGTCACAATGTAGGTATTGGTGCTTACCCTACAGATATTAATAATGTAACCGAGGGTCGGGTACAAATTACAGGCTTTAGCAATGGTGACCAGCTTTCACTCAGGCATCCAAGTAGTACTGTTTTAAAATGGGGATTGTACGTAAGTTCTATAGATAGCTCCTTAAATTTTTATAGCAATGGTTCACTTCGTGCAAACATTGATAGAGTAACAGGAGTATATTCTGCCTTATCTGACCGTAACAGAAAAAAGAATATTCAGCCTATGAAATCTGTATTGGAAACCGTTTTACAATTACCTGCTTACAGTTATAATTATTTAGATAGTAAGGATACTGACAGAAGAATGCTTGGTTTTATGGCGCAGGATGTGCAACCATTTTTTCCTGAACTGGTGTACCAACGATATGATAGAGATATAACAAAACCTGTTCTTACTATGGATTACAGTGGCCTTGGCGTAATAGCAATAAAAGCTATACAAGAGCAGCAAAAACAAATAGAAGAAATGAAAAAAGAAAATGATTATTTGAAAATGCAATTAGAAAAAATATTAGCAAGAATAGAAGTATTGGAAAAGAAATAAAAGAAATTATTTGTTAGAAATAAAAATTGTACAGAAAATTTAATTCCCAAAGTCTAGCATCTAACATCTAATAATCTAACATCTAATTTAGTGACATTTAAAATAATCAAACGGTTCTTTACAATCGTTGCATTGGTACAAAGCTTTACAAGCAGTGGAGCCAAACTGGCTAAGTAGTTTTGTATCGGGCGATTTGCATTGTGGACAAATGGGTGGCGTATCAGACAAATCACTTTGCATTTTTGGAGATGCAATGCCGTATTCAACTAATTTTCTTTTACCATCTTCGGTCATCCAATCTGTAGTCCATGCCGGCGAAAGTACAGAAGTGATTTTTATATTTTTATAACCATGTTCTATCAATTTTAATCTGATGTCCATGCTTATCATATCCATTGCCGGACATCCGCTATAAGTTGGTGTAATTACAATTTCGACCTCCTCCTCACCTCCTCCCAAAGTGGAGGGAATTATTTTTACATCTCTTACAATGCCTAAATCAAGTATAGATAGTACCGGTATTTCAGGATCGGGAACTTGTTGGAGTAGAGAAAAAACAGCCTCCTTAAATCCCTCCACAGGAGGGACTTTCGACGTCTCTAATATTTTAGAGTTTGTTATTATTTCGGATTCTCTGCTTTGCATTTTGTAAATACTTATTTTCATTATAGAGTTCAAAAGTCCCCCCTCGGGGGGGATTTAGGGGGGCTCACCATTCCGCCCCAGTATAAGTTCTTTGTAAATACTGCAAATCGGAAAGTATGTAACCTAGTTTTTCTGTGTGTATACCATTTTTTCCACCACTATGCATAAATGCAGCTCCCTCCCAACCTCCCCCGATAGGGGAAGAGATTGTTGCTTCACTAAAAACGTCACTAACTTTTTTCAACCACTCCTCTTTTAATAAAGAAACATCTGGTGCTATGCCTTCTGCTAACATGGCTGTTTCATAATCTGCCGGTAAAAACATTTCGCCGGTGTACGGCCATAATTCTGCAATAGCATGTTGCATTCTTTCATGGCTTTCTGCCGTTCCGTCTCCCAATCTTACTACCCATTCGCTGCTCCATTTTACATGGTAGGTCACTTCTTTCAATGATTTTGCAGCTATACCTGCAAGCTGTTCATCTTTGCTATGCTGCATTTTTTCATATAACAAATACTGATAAACGCTGTAAAAAAACTGTCGTACGATTGTCTGTGCCCAGTCACCATTTTCCTGTTCTACGAGTAGGAGGTTTTTAAATTCTCTTTCAGTACGGAGGTAGGCTAAACTATCTTCAGTAACCACCGTTAGTTGATTAGTTGATTGGTTGATTAGTTGTGCCGCATATTGATAAAAATTTCTGCTCTGCCCTATTAAATCCAAGGTAATATTAGTAATAGCAATGTCTTGCTCTAGTATTGGCCCGTGGCCGCACCATGCTGCGTTGCGTTGGGTGAGGATGAGGTTGGAGTCGGCTAGGTAGAGGGTATAGTTGACTAGTTGATTGGTTAATTGGTTGATTATGGAGTACATTATTTTAATTGCTTTCTATTTTTTATCAATTTATTTATTCTTTTCTTTTTCTGCTAGAGTTCTTAAAAAATTTATATACCCGTTTAATAATTTAGCAGTTTCATCCATATCTATTTTAAAACTTTTTAGCTCTTCTATACTTATGTATTCAGAATCCATTGCGTCTATTAAATGGTTCCAAGTCTCATTTAAAGATCCTCTGCCCATGATGCAATAATTTATCTTATCCTTATAGGTAAACTTTCCATCACCTTCAGCAATCATTAATGATACTCCTCTAGACGAACGAATAAGTTGATCAAATAATCTGTATTTTTCTTCGGGAGGAAAATTTTTTACTAAGTTCCAGATACGAATTTTTAATTTCCTTGCTGATTTCCAAACATCTAAATCTGTAAAACTTTGGTGTGCTCTACCACTCATGTTATTTATTTAAATGCTTAAATATTTTCATTAATCGCAAACTATAATATTGGTCACAATCAACCAATCAACCAAATCACATATGCCCCACCTCATCCGGTATTTCATAAAAAGTTGGATGTCTATAAATTTTATCTGCCGCTGGCTCGTACATAGATGCAGCATCATCAGGATTACTTGCATGAATATGTTTGCTTTCCACTACCCAAATACTAACGCCTTCTTGTCTGCGTGTATATACATCCCGGGCATTTTCCATAGCCATAGCTGCGTCTGCTGCATGTAAGCTGCCTGCATGTTTATGATCCAAGCCTTGCTTACTGCGAATAAAAATTTCCCAGAGCGGCCATGCCGTTTCCGGCACTTCATTTTTTTTCACTTCATTTCCACCGGCATTCTCTTCTCCACCAAAATCACCGTAGTAATATTTTTGAATCTGTATTTTCATAAAATTAATTTTCTAATTTATCCTTATTAAAGGTTGATGCGAAATTTTAAAATTTAAAGAATTTGCAATAAAACAATATTCGTTTGCTTTTTTATGTAGGCTTAATGCTGTTTCCTGCATGTCTTCGCTTAAAACGGTAACAGTAGGATACAATATTACTTCCTCAAATTTTCCTGCACCGTTTTCTGATTCCAACATCATTCCTTTAGGCTCATCTTTATAGTCAATTACAACAATTCCTGCATCAGCACAAAAATGTAAATACCAAAGCATATGACAACTGCTTATGGATGCTAATAACAACTCCTCGGGATTGTATTTTGTTTTATCTCCATTAAACGATGGGTCAGCTGAGCAACTAATTATTTCTTTGCCGCTTGCTATAATTTGATGGCTTCTCTCATAATTTTTATATCCACTGGTTCCACTACCGTTATTACCTGTCCAGTTTATAGTTAAAGTGTAATGATGCTGTTTCATTTTACTAACAAAAAATGCAAAATTAATTGCAAGGATAACAAAAAATATTTCCAACAAAGGTATTAAAAATACTAACGATTGATAGTTAAAATATGAAGATGCAATTCTTTATGTAAGAGGGTTTAAAAAATGGAAGAAGGAATGATGTAGGTATAGGAAATTAAAAAGCCGTTGCACCCTATATGCAACGACTTTTCATTATTATCCCCTCATACCTATTTGAACAAAACACTTGAAAAATATCTTAAATTATCTTATAATTTTTGGATGAAATATTTTTGGAGTTGTAAAAATGGCTTTTTTTATTATTGCAACTTTTATAAGTTGATATACTTGCTTAATTAAATGATAAAAGCTGTTAAATGTGTGATTTGAAAAATAGATCACCCATTTTAGAAAAGAAAAGGGTTTATTTTTTATGATAATATTACATCTCCTATTCGTTATATTTAGGATGAAAATAATTGCATATTCAGCGTAAAATTACAAAGTGAAACTTCCCCTACTCCTCATATTTTTACTAACATTTGCTTCAGCAGAAAGTAATGCTCAAAAAATTACCGGTACTTGGGAAGGCTTAATGGATAACAATGAATTTCTTCAAATAAATGTGATAGAAGTGGGAGATAAGCTTTGTGGTTATACCTGGGATTTTGGTATACATGATAGTGCAAGTTATTGTAAAGCATATTTTACCGGCAGTTATAACAATTTAATGGATGCCTGGTATTTGGAAGGATATGAATTTATGAGAAATAGCGGAAGCCATTATCTGATGCAATTAAAATTTAAACTTGTTACCGTAAATGGTAGACGGGTAATGAAAGGAATTTGCAGAATAAAACCAACCTTGTTTTTTGGCGGAGATGCTCCCAGCTCGTTTACATTAGAAAAGACATCCAACAGACCGACTATCATTACACAACCAATGAGAGATTGTTTGGCAGAATTTGAACCACCTAAAAAACCTGTAGATAAAAAACAAAACAATCCTAAAAAAATAATTCCGCCATCTACAAATAATATTATTAAGAAAGATAGCAATAAACCTAACCCACCTATTGTAGAAAAAATTAAGGATACGATTGTAAAAAAACCACCAACATTAAGTGTAAAAACTTTGCCAAAATTAACCAACGGACGAGAAAATAAGGAGTTGAGTAGAATTGTAATTAATGATAAAAAAATTACCCTTCATATTTACGATAACGGTACAATAGATGGAGATACAGTTAGCATTTTTTACAACGGAAAGCAAATTGTAAAGAGTAAAAAACTTACAGCTACCGCATTGGTGGTAGATGTTACATTAGATGAAAATACGCCGCTACATAGCATTGTACTTTTTGCAGAAAACCTTGGCAGCATTCCGCCTAATACTGCTTTGGTAGTATTTACCACTGCGGCCGGTAAGCGCTATCAATTATTTTCCAGTGCTACTCTTCAGCAAAATGCAGAAATGGTTTTTGAGTATAAAGAATAGCTTATAAAATTTCGATTTGTTTTACATCTGTTTTTAAAATGAATCCTTTTCTTCCATCCGTTGTTATAATTCTAAAATAATTATCTATCACCGCATGTACTTTTACTTGTGCATTTTTTGCCAATAACCCAATAGCTTTTTTTGCATTGATATCATTTAAAAGTTTTGCTGAACGAACGGTTACGAAATTATTTTTTCCAGGGAAACCACCACTGCTCTTTTTTACCGCAGGTACCGTTTTTACAAAAAGTAAAGGATCTATTGGGCCACCCATGCCATAAATACCAAAGTGAAGATGAGGAGCAGTTGTTCGTGCATTACCTGTATTGCCCACCCATCCTATTGTTTGTCCTTTTATTACACGTTGCCCCTCTTCTACCAATTGAGAATCTAAATGTGCATAATACACATTGTAGTTCATATTTGCAGGTCGAAGAAATATAACCTTACCACCCAATTCATTTTCTGAAACACTGTTTATAATACCATCTGCAACCGCCACCACAGCAGATTTTTTGGCAGCAAATATATCTATGCCTTCATGTTTTCTTGCTCCACCATCTCTATCAACACCCCACAAACTTCCAATATTACTTTTTACAGATGCTGATATGGGAAAATGAAAAACAGGGCCGGTTTTAATTTCAAATTCATATCCGCTTTCTGCCGTAAGTTCCTGTTGAAACCTTACAATAAGTTTTTCATCTTTTGTAGCGGCATATTCCATAGTATTTAAAGAAGTATCGGATGCGGTAATATAAACGGGCGGTTTTCTTAATAAGCTATCCCCAGCTTCCCAAAGGTCCATGTACACATTGTAATTGTTGCCTGTAGATTTATAAAGCGCAACATTTATTTTTTGCCCTCTTTTTAATTCTATTAAATAGGCTGTAGCGGTAGAATCGTTTTTATAAAACCTACCCTTTTCAAAAAAGCTTCCTCCAACATTTAATGGATTATTAAGCGAAAATTCTGCTGCATTCAGCCACGCATTTACTACAGGATTTAATTTACCGGAGTCTTTTAATACTTTTACTTCGTATTTTTCTCTGTCGGTTTTTTTAGCAAATAATCCATTCTTCACTTTTAGGTTACAGGATAAAAACACCATTGCAGCAAATATTGGAACAATAAATTTCATAAATAATTTCATGCAAATTTCTATTCAAATTTTGAACCTTATTTTATAATGAATGCTAAAATTTTGTTTCAATTACAGTAATTCAAAATTCCAGTGAACAGTTGCTTAACAATAAGTTCATGTATAATTAAGAATGAGTTAATGCCCACTTAATAATTTGCTCTTTTATAAACATTAAAAACTAATTATGAAATTAAAGTGTTTACCATTATTAGCTATAATATTTTTTGTAGCGGCTTGTAAAAAAGATGATGTTGACGATATAGTTCCTGAACCCGAAATAGTAGAAAACCCTGCAAGTTTTGCAGAAGTTGGTAACGCATCTATTGGCACTACTGGTGCAGCAGAAATAACGGCTTATGATCCATCTACAAAAAAACTGTTTATTGTAACCAATACAGCAGGTGTTACAAAAATAGATATTGTAAACCTTTCAAACCCTGCATCACCCGTTATTATGGGCTTTATTGATGTTAGTAGTTATGGCAGCAATATTAATAGTGTAGCAGTTTATGATGGTAAACTTGCAGCAGCCATAGAAGGAACATTGAAAACCGATAATGGAAAAATAGTAGTTTTTAAAACAACAGATTATTCGGTAATAAAACAAATTGCAGTGGGTGCATTGCCAGATATGGTGACTTTTTCTGCCGATGGAAAATACATTGTATCTGCCAATGAAGGCGAGCCAAATGATGCTTACACAATTGATCCACCAGGTACTGTCTCCATCATAAATGTAGCAAATGATTATAGTGTAAATACCATTAATTTTTCATCCTTTGCTTCGCAATTAGCCAGCTTGCAGGCAGGCGGATTACGCATGTTTGGGCCCGGTGCAAGTTTTGCTCAAGATATGGAGCCAGAGTTTGCTACCATATCAGCAGATTCAAAAACAGTATGGGTAACCTTACAAGAAAACAATGCCATTGCCAAAATTGATATTGCTACTAACACCGTTACAGCCATTTTTCCTTTAGGGTTTAAAAATTATAATTTAGATGTAAATACAATTGACCCGAGCGATAAAGATGTTGCGATTGGATTAAATAAATGGCAGGTAAAAGGCATGTATCAGCCAGATGCAATAGCGGTATATGAAAGCAATGGAATACCTTACTTGTTTACAGCAAACGAGGGTGATGTAAGAGAGTATGCAGGCTTTGCAGAAAAC
This sequence comes from Ferruginibacter sp., assembly GCA_031398005.1. Taxonomy (GTDB): domain Bacteria; phylum Bacteroidota; class Bacteroidia; order Chitinophagales; family Chitinophagaceae; genus Ferruginibacter. The sequence goes on along the minus strand of JANNMO010000045.1, from coordinate 64,731 downwards.
AAACGAATAAAAGACATTGCTTTGGATGCAACTGTTTTTCCCAATGGCGCTACTCTTAAACTAGAGCCCCAGCTTGGTCGTTTAAATATTACCAGAATGTTAGGAGATATAGGTACTGATAATGATTTTGATGAATTGTATTCTTTTGGTGCAAGATCGTTTAGTGTATGGAATGGCAATACAGGCGCACAGGTGTTTGACAGTAAAAATGAGTTGGAAGTAAAAGCAATAGCTGCTAATAAATACGATGATTTAAGAAGCGATGATAAAGGTGTAGAACCCGAAGGAATTACTATTGGTAAAGTAGGTAAAAAAATAATTGCTTTTGTAGGAATGGAAAGAGCAGATCTTTTAGCTATCTATGATGTAACGGACCCTACCAACCCAATATTTTTAAAAATGCTAAACACAGGCGATGCGCCAGAAGGTATAACATTTGTACCGGCAGCAAATAGCCCTAATGGAAAGAGTTTAGTAATTGTAAGCAGTGAGAATGATGGTATGATAAAAATATATACCACAAACTAGAAATAATTAAAAAGTTAATTGCACAAAAAAGCCTCGAAAAATCGAGGCTTTTTTAATATAGTATCAAACTAGTTTATCACCAAAACACCTGTAGCTATAAATTCTATCTCTGTTTTTGGAGTAGTAATTTTTTCAATTTCTTCTTTGCTTTTACCTGCATCTTCAGCATAGTGGCGAAGGTTTTCTACACTGGTAGTTGTTCTTTGCGCTGTGCCTTCTAATACCACATCTTTTCCTATAATATCCATTGGCATAAAAAATTTGTAATCTTTAAATCGTATCATTATTCCTTCGCCATCTGTTTGTGCAAGCGTCATCCAACAACCTTTCTTTTCGCAAACTTTTGTAACCGTACCTTTTACTTTTCCAACATATTTATCAGCAGTCACCAGTTTTTCCTCTAATAAATTTACCTCTAAGGCGCCTTTTTCAGTTGTACCTGCACCATATTTTACTCCTTTAGCAGCAGGTTTTGGCTGAGCAAAAGCAGCTACCGAAAAACAAATCATTAATGTAAAAAGTATTGATTTCATAATATAATTTTTAATTATTTGAAACAAAAATACAGCATTTTAAATAGTAGTTTCTTTTTTTGATGTTAAAAAATATTTCAGAATACTTTTGTCAAAAAATTCAATTACCACCCATTATTAATTAAGCTATTCATTTGAAATTATACCGTTGTTTTCCATTCTTCAACATGAGCATTAAAAAAAGAAGGCGTCTTCAATTTAATGAAGCGCCTTCTTTTTCTAAAAACTAAATCTTACTATTACATTTTCTCAAATCTCAATAAAACTGATTCGTTGCCATTTGCACTTACAATTTTAAGCATGTATTTGCCGGAAGTTACATCTCCAATTCTGTATTTAAAATTTACCACATTGTTAAGTTTAATCTGGCTCACCTGAATGGTTCTGCCAGCCATATCCAACATAGTAATTGTATACTCATTGTTAAACGTACCTTCTAGTGCTCTAATAACAACATCGCTGTTTCCTTTTGTAGGATTAGGATACATGTCAACCATCCATTTTCCATCGCCGCAAAGCCCAGCAATGGTTTTGGTATTGCTGTATGCAATTCTTCCTGTACTATAAATTGACTTTACACGTACATAAAGAATTTGAGATTGCATTTCTTTTGACAGTTCAACGTTAGATAAATATTCAGCAAGATTTGTAGCATTGGCTTCGTTTACTTTTACGAAATCAACATTGTTTTTACTAACCTCCACTTCATATTTTGTAAGATTAATTTCTCTGTCCGTACTAAATTTTGCTTTAAATGAACAGTCTGTTTTTACAACATCATTTAAAGTAGTTACTGGCAACGGCGCTGTAGCTGATGTTACGTTATACTTTAAATAAGAACTGTTGTTTGCTCCGTCTCTGTCAGATAAAACTGTAACCGTGTTGTGGTTGGTTATAAGAAAATTAGCAGTAACAGTTGAATGACCCACCTGATTGCCAATTACTTTAAAACCTACTTCTACCTGCTGAAAATTGGCTGGCAATGCTGAAGTTAATTCTCCGGTAATTTGAACCTGCCCACCGGTATTGGTAGATGTCCATGTAAAGTAATTACCCAATGCAGCGGTGTTTAAATCGAATGTAGGATCTAGTGATAATTTTGAACCTAATCCAATTTTAATTTTACAACTGCCTTTAGGCATTGCTGCTTGTTGGTTTACACTAGCTACAGGTATTACTATTTTTAATGATTGACCGGGCTGAATAAAATTTTCATTTATTGTAGTACCGATCAAATCAGTCATCGCTATCTGATCCAATTTTGGATCTAATATCACTGAGCGTTGTTGTGCAAATCCGCTTAGTGAAATCGCCAGTAAACCTCCACACAGCGCAGCTTTAAAACCAAAGCGGCTGTTATTTTTATTTGATTTCATGATGATGATTTTAAAATGATGTTTAAATAACGGAGAGGTTCACACCTCTCCGTTTAAAAATTTAATCAGCTTGGAAAATGATTGAATTAAAGTTATTGGTCAAATTAATTTCACCATTTGCTCTTCTTAACCTAGCACTTAATGTGAAGGTAGAAACGTCAGGAGTATTACGAGTTAACGATACAGATACTCTTACCAATTGGTTACATAACAATGTACCTGGGTTGGTTAAGTTTGATGGATCAGTTAAAATGATAGATACAAACTGAGGATCAGAATTGTCAATCTTCCATCTTGAATTATCTAAAGTATAAGTTGATGAACCTACAACTGTACTAAATAAAGCATTGTTGAAGTTGATAGTGAAACCTGCAACTCTTGTAATTCTGATGGTATCACCTACAGCAGGGTTACCAGCTATTTCAGTAACGTTGTACACGATAGTTTGTGTAACACCTGGTGTTGTGAAAATGTTTCCTGTAAAATCAGATCCTATAGAAATATCTGGAGCTGTACCTGTTGGCTGACCAACTACACGAGTTACAGTAGCAGTACATCCATTAGCATCTGTAACCGTTACTACATAAGATCCTGCTAATAGAAATGTAAATGTACCAGAAGTAGCACCGGTATTGTTTACTGTAGGGCCTGCAATTGTGTAAGTGAAAGGAGCGGTTCCACCTGTAGGTATTACGCTTAAAGAACCTGCATTACCGCCATTACACGCATTGTTTACAATAGCACCTCCTGCTAAGGTTAATACAGCTGGTTGTACAATAGTTACTGTAGATGTAGCTGTACAAGTATTACCTGCATCGCCTGTAGCTGTAGCAGTAAGTGTATAAACACCTGGTGTTAAACCTGTATTAGATACAACAACGTTAGATGAGTTTCTAATTACTACTGTAGTACCAGGGCTAGCAATTGGGTTTATGATACCATTGTTAAGCCCATTACATGTAACGTTTACTTGAGTACTTGTAATTGTTACAGGCAAGTTGTACTGTAAAGTAGCAGCATTGTTTTGTAAATCTTCATCTATTAATAAAGCCGCTGTATTTACTACAGTAATATTTGAAGAAATTGATGAAGAACAAGACAAACTACCTCTTACTCTAAATACTAAAGTAGATGCAAAATCTTCTGGTATTGGAGCTATTTGTGTACCAGTAATTATTACATTACCTGCAACAGTAGCAGAAGTCCAAGTAAAGAAAGTACTCAAAGGAGCAGTTGCTAAGTTAAAACCTGTTCCAAGTACTAATTTACTACCTAAATTAACAGTTACTCTAATTGTACCGTTTGGCACAGCAGTAGTTTGATTTAAGTTGTAAAAAGGTATTCTTAAATTATAATCTTGTGTAAACAATAAGTTACTAGCAACCTGAGAATTATTTGCTAAAGTAACAAAGTTCATTTGACCTACAGCTGGATCAGCAATAACTGCTGCAGCAAAAGGATTGATAGTTATTGTGGTAGAACCCGTGCAACCATTTGCATCAGTTACTGTGAAAGCGAAAGTACCATCTGCACGTACAAAAGCACCTGTACCTGTGTAAGGAGCTGTACCACCTGTAGCTGCTACAGTAACAGTAGTAGTTCCGTTAAATACTGCAATTGGAGCAAATGTAGCCGTTACTGCAATAGCAGTTGGTTGAGTTATAGTACCAGTTGTTGTAGAAGTACATCCGTTAGCATCTGTAACAGTATATGTATATGCACCCGCTGTGCGTGTAAATGTACCTGTACCTGTGTAAGGAGCTGTACCACCTGTAGCAGAAACTGTTACAGAAGAGTTACCACCATTACATAAAATAGCAGTTGCTGTAGAAGCAGCAACCAAAGCTGTTGGTTGTGCAATAACTACAGCAGTAGAAGTAGCAGTACAAGCTGTGTTAGAAACTTCTCTGGCTGTTACTGTATAAGTACCTGCGGGCACTGTAAATGTGTTACCTGCCTGGAAAGTAGTACCATTAATACTGTATTCAATTGCGCCTGTACCGCTTGTAGCCGTAGCTGTTAAGGTAGCAGTACCGCCATTACAAGCTATTGTACCTGCTGTAGCTGTTACCGCAAGGTTACAAACCGCCACCGCTACAGTTGCTGAAGCTGTTGTTGTACAACCATTTGCATCAGTTACTGTAACTGTATAACTACCTGCACCTAAAGCTGTAGCTGTTACAGTAGTTTGTCCACCCGGAGCCCATACATATGTATAAGGAGCAGTACCACCTGTAGCTACTGCAGTTGCAGTACCATTGGTAGCACTTGCACTACCTACCGGCGTTGCAGAAGCTGTAGCAGAAAGAGCAGTTGGTTGACCAATAACCACTGGAGTAGCTGTAGCAATACATGTAGGAGTAGCTACTTCTCTAGCAGTAACTGTATAAGTACCTGCTGGTACTGTAAATGTAGTACCTGCTTGGAAAGTTGTACCATTAATGCTGTATTCTACAGGGTTACTAGTACCTGCACTTGCTGCAGTAAGGGTAGTAGTACCACCGTTACATGCAATTGTACCTGCCGTTGCAGATGCTGTGATGGCGCAAGCAGGCGCTGCAATAACCGTAATTGAAGATGCGGCAAAATCATCAACAGTATTATTTCCTGTAGGTTGTGGCCCACTAACTGCGCAAGTTGCACCGCCAAAATTTATCTGAACCTGACAAGGTGTTGGCCCGCCAATTGTTAATCCCTGAACCTTTATGATAATATCTCTTTGAGAACCACCAGGCATTGGATCACTCGCATTACATACTCTAATTTGACCACCTGCATTACTTACTATTACCCAACCTGCAGGAAGACCCGTTTGTTGAGCATCTGGTAAAATGCCAGCTAGTGCAGGAATAGTAATGTTAGGTCTTAATTTAGAGGCTACAATGGTAGCTGTTCCAGTATTGTTAATTGTAACCTTTACATCCATTACTGCTCCAACTGCTACTACTCCTCCAGCATTTAGTGGCAAGATACCCGCAGAAGGGTTTGCCTGTCCTGATGCGTTAGATGCTATAAAAAAAGCACCAATACATATCAGCATTAAAAATTTTATAATTTTCATTTTTATTATTTTATTAAATTATTTAAAATATTGTAGGTATTTAACCATTTATTAAAGCGCAGTTAATCCGCTTACAGCACCATTATTATCTGGCGTACTATCCGATCCACCATTAACACCAACTGCTAAATTCTGAAGTGTTCCTGATGCAACACCAGCATTTCTTCTTATTGTGTAACCTAATGTAGCACCACTACCTTGTGAAATAGTTACACCAGGTTTAGAAGTAGCTATTAAATTGCTACCAACTATACTAAATAACCAATCACCATTTGTGTAAGAAATACCAAGATTAGCAGATGTACCATTTGTGCCTGATTGTGGAGTTCCATTAAGTGTTAAACCTGGTACTGCAACTGTGAAAGCCGAAGGAATAGTAATAGTAACAGTAATAGTACCGTTAGAATTACCTACTCCATTTTCAAAAATATCTACTACCATTTCTTTTGGTAATACATCACCAAATGCTGCAGTTTCTATGTTTAGACCCGGTGTTAAATCTGCACCAGCTAATGCCGCACCTGAACCAACTCCATTTGGACGATAATCAGGGTTTAAAAAATTCCATGCATTAACTAAAACATCACAAGGAGTTGTAATGATGGTATTAGTATTTGCAGCCGCCGTTAAGAAAGTAGTAGTGGCAGCATTTTCACCTGCTAGGGCTGCGCCTGCATATGGAGCTACCCATACAGTAGTTAAATCCATTGCAATAATGTTATTTTTAAAAGCAGCTAAACCGTTTGCAATTACATCAGCATCTGTTACCAAACCTCTCCAGTTATTCATGAAAATACTGTTGAAGATTTTCAATTCAGTATTTCTTCTTAAACGAACACCTCTTCTAAAACCATCGGCAGATGGTTGTGTAATACCACCAGCATTGCTACCGCATCTAAAAGCACCAATTTGTGTAATATTATAAAAGCTTGCACTTGTTTTTGGTGTAGGTGTAAAAGGAGCTGTAGCATTGTTGTCTGACTCAAAACCTTCTGAGGTAGAAACTGCAGGAGCATCTGCAACTGTAGGATCTTTAATACCAATTGCAAATTGTACCAAGCCACTGTAACCAAAATCGGTGTCAAAATCATCATCCAAATTTCTATATGCAACTAAATGTTTACAATTTACTGCACCACCAAACCACTCAAATGCATCATCATTACCAAAAGAAGTTTGTACATAATCAACTGTAGTACCACTACCTACCCCACCAAATGTTAATGAATTTAATTCATTGTTAGCTGCTATGGCAAAACCCGCATATTCAATGCGGATGTACTTTAACGAGCCTGAATTGTCTGCATTATTATTACCACCATAACGAGCTCTAGGCTCAGTAGCGCCAATACCTTCAATGTTTACATTATTCCCCTGATTAGTAAGCCCTCTTCCTAAAATTGTTAAACCTCCCCAATCGCCTCTTACTCTTGCACCAATTGCTCTGCTTGAAGTAAATACGATAGGATTGCAAGGTGTACCATTAGCAATAATGGTAGCTCCTCTCTGTACTACTAAAGAACTAATAACTGTATTGGCATCGCCACGTATTAAAGTTCCTGCTTCAATGGTTAGCGTTACTAAACTGTCTACATAAACTACTCCTTGTAATAAATAAACATTGTTTTTTGTCCAGGTAGTATTTGCAGTTATTACACCAGATACATTTACTGTAGGTGCTGCATAAAAAGTATTTTGGGGATCGTAGTTTACCCAATTGTCTGTCCATTGTGCAGCAGGTGCCGGTGCAAATGCCCCACGATAATTTGTAGCTTCAGGCTGAGCTTTTGCTGAAGAAACTACCATTACTGTTAGAGATAAAATAAATAAAAATTTGTTTTTCATTTTAAATGTTTTTTGTAAAAAATTTGTGATGATTTGATTGGTTTAATTTTTTTGGAAGGTTTTGATTTTGTTCATTCAAAATTGTTTAGGTTAAAAGATTGGTTATTTTATTATGCTGTTCAGTAATAAATTATTAAGGCATTTATTTTTTTACATTCTTTTAATTGTAAGTTTTTTATGGTTTTTTTAAACCCGTATTTACTCGTTGGCTGGAGTAAGTTGATTATTTTTAAAACTGTTTATTAAAAGAAATAATACTGAATTTTTTATTTATTATTGTTGTTATCTACACTTTAAAATTGTCACTATTAAGACTTTGAAAACTTTAAAAAAGTATTTTTGAAAATGCTTCATAAGTGTGTATAAATTTTTCAAAAAAACAAAGTCACTATTCTATAAACCTAGTAAACAAAAGGCTTTCAAAAGAGAATTGGAGGATTGTGAGCAATTGATTTTGCTTGCGTAAAAGTATATCTTGTGTTAAAATTTGTTAACTTTTTACCGTTACCAAATCTTCATCAAATTGTGTTTTAGGAATGAAGAAATTGTTAATTGCGGAGGTTAAATTTTGGAGTGATTGCAATTGAAAATACGTACCTTTTTGAGGTACAATAAACTAGGGTAAAATAGAAAATGGAAGGATACAAAAAATTAGCTTTGCAGAATATATGCAAACTTAAATGTCAGATTTTTTTAACCGGATTAAGTATAAATAAATTATACTTCAATTAAAAAATTTAAAAATATTTATTGGATAATTGAAATTTCAGAATCATAAAGAAATTAATTCCAAATTATTTACAGCTGTTGAAAAGTAAATTCTACACTTTGAAATAAATTGATCAAAACTTAAAACTTGCACTAAAAATAAAAGTTCGTGGTGCATTGTTGGAAGAAAATATTCTATCCTGTTCTGTAAAAGATTTTGTTTTATCATTATCAAGATAGACCACAATATTTTGAGCTAAAAAATCCCTTACATTGAATTTTACTTCTACCTTATTATCCAAAAAAGTTTTCGCTATTTGAAAATCAATTACTGTTCTTTCTTTGTCATAAAAATCAGGTCTGTCTTTACTGCCTGCAATGGCAAGTCTCTCACCGATTCTGTTTAATGAAACTGTAGAAGATAAACCTGAGTTTTCATCATTAAAGCCTAATGCCACATTAATAATATAAGGAGATTGACCCTGTAATGGGCGATACAGTTCTGAAGAATCTTTGGCTTTACCTAATGGAACTTTTGATTTTATATAGGCTCCATTACCTGAAAGTGTAAATTTATTTAATAAAGAATTTTCTCTTTTACTACCAAATAAAGTTGATAATAGTACCCTAAATTCAGCCTCCACTCCGTAAACTGTTGCGGTAGGGTTATTGATATAAGTGGCCTCATTAATATTAACAGGCAATGTAGCAAACTCAATAGGATTGGTAAATTTTTTATAAAAAGTAGATACAGATAATAACTGTGCTTTACCGGGGTATATTTCGTACCTAAAATCGTAATTATTAATTTTAGCTCTTGTGTTTGTTGGATTTCCAAAAACAAATAATCCTGTTACATATTCATAAAACCCAAAAGTAGCAAGTTCCCTAAACTCAGGTCGGTTGACAGTTTCGCTGTAAGAAGCTCTAATATTTGTTTTGGGTGTGAGTGCAAAAACCAAATTGGCTGAAGGTAAAAAATCTACTTTGTTATAATTTATATCAACGGCTCCAAATCCTCTTTGAGGTGCCAGTAATTTTTGATTGAAACTTTCCATGCGCACACCATAAATAGCTCTTAGTTTTTTAAACCGTTGGTCATTCATTATGTATGCATGCGTATTGGTTGATTCTGCAAAGTATTGTGAATTAGGTACTGTGGCATCTTGTACAGATACTCCTGCTTTGCCCGTCGCAATCAACCCCAAATACTGACCTAAAAACCGTTGATCTTCGGGTAAGTTATAAACAGATTCATCTGTTTGATAAGTAGTGCCTCCGTACTTTACTAAAAGTAGCGACCTACTTGTAAAATCCCTTTTTCTAAACTGATAACCCCCACCTATTTTTAGTAGGTTTTGGTTATTTTTTAAAAATGTATATGGTTGCGTAATATCTATTTTACCATTTTTTATATTTTCTTGAGAATTTGTAGAAATCATCCCTCCATTGGTACCATTAGCTGTTGTGCCTGCACCTTGTAAACTACCGCTTGTAGTTATCATTTGGTTTGGTATTTCTCTTTCAACTTCACTAAAAGCACCTAACCAATTTATTTTAGTTTTTAATTTCCCTATTTGATGCTCTCCTGAAAGTTGGCTAGTATAAATTTTATCGGATGTAAATGCCCGGTAGGTTTCTGTTAATATACCATTTGGTTCTGCGTCAAAATCATAATTGCCCACCCGCCTTACAAGCCTGTAGTCAGTATTTACACTTAAGTTGTTTTTCCAACTTATACTGTTTCGGTTATTTATTTTTATAGACATATTGCCTAAAGCTGCCCAAATAACTTCGTCGTTGTAAATAGAATCTATAACTTTTCTTCTTTGTGTAGGATAATATCCGGGGTCAGTTGGGTTACCCGTATAACTTCCAGGGCCATCATAACTGTTTCTTTCACCTGTTGTAAATACAAAGCTTCTGTTGTAGGTAACTGAAAAAATGGATGAAATAAATTCTTGTTCTTTTAAATTTATATTGAAGCTTTTCGCAAGTTGAAAATTAAAATTAGGTCGGGTGTTAGCTTTTTTTACACCCCATTTATATTTTTCAAAACCTTTTGCCAGATTTAATTTTTCATCTGAAGATAAAGTATTAAAGCTGTTTAAATCACCAGGTATTCCATCCGGCAAAGCTCTTGTACCATCATCTAAACCCAGCCAATCATTTTTACCTTTCATTTCAGAAAACAGTCGATTTTTTCCGGTAATCAATGAATTGTAACCTTGCCCAAAAGAAATAATTCCAATACGTTTTGCGGAAGTAGATTTGGTTGTGATTTCAATAATACCGCCACCAAATTCGCCTGTCTTATCTGGCGTAGCAGTTTTATAAATTACCAGATTATCTAAAATTGCAGATGGAAAAATATCAAACGCAAATGCTTTTCTATCACTCTCTGTACTTGGCAATGGTGCGCCATTTATAAATGCTGCATTGTACCTATCATTCAATCCTCTGATAATGGCAAACCTATCATCTTGTATACTTGCACCACTTACTCTTTTTATAACATCACTACTACTTTTGTCAGGTGTTCTTTTTATAGATTCTGCAGTAATACCATCACTAACATTGGCACTGTTTTTTTGTGCAATTAAAAGTGACGCTACTGTTTCTCCTGCAGCTTTTATACGCTTTGCAGTAACCACTACGCCACCAGATAGCTTACTATCCAATGAAATATTGATGTCCGTATTTTCATTTTCTTTTACCCTTATTTCTTCAATAATTTTTTCTTCAAAACCACTGTAACTGACTTTTATAGAATAAAGACCCGTATCTAATTTATTAAAACTAAATATACCATTTTGGTCTGCAACTTTTAGAGTTGATTTTTCTATAATGATTAAAGTAGCACCGGCTAAAGGTTGCCCAGAGTTAGTGTTAATAACCTTTCCCGAAATTTTTCCTGTTTGAGCAAATGATATATTGTAAATAAAAATTAAAAATAAATGTAGAATTATCCTTTTCATGTTGCAGCATTTTCGGCAAAGGAAATTTATTATTGCCCATTACATGTAAACAAATTGTTATGCAATTATTATGATTTTTTTACAACATTTTTTTACCTCCTCCTTATTTATAAACCTAATTATAAAATAATCATATTATAAATTAAGTAACATTTAGATAATGATTATATAATCCGAAAATTACAATATTTCAATTGTGCTAATTTAACATTGCAGCCTTAAACTGCTGGAGTATTTTGAAAATATTTAAGCAAAAAATTAAAGGATTTACAAACTCTAAAAATCATAGTTCATGAGAATACATAAGCATTTTTTTTTAGTATTTTTTGTGCTTCTATTATCATTTAAAGGCACCTCGCAAAACATAATGATTAATGTATTATCTAAAAATAGTGGAGAAGTAAAAATAGGAGAAACTACTTTTTTTGAAGTTACTATTTACAATACCAGTTCTACCAAATCGTTACCAGTATTCAAAATCAAACCGCAAATTAGCTTTCCGTTTAACCTTGTAACTATTCCGGCAGATGGTCATGTATTACCCAAAGGCTGGGCAATTACCTCCATTAAAAAAGGAGTGGTTACGCTAACTAATGGTACCGATATCATTCCTGAAAATGGCAGTAGAGCTATTCTTATAGCAATGAAAGGGATTAGCATAGGTGGGCCTACTTCTATTATTGGAAATTTATTTTTTGCAAATGGTATTAGCCCAGGTACATTAAGCGGTGCAGCTACTAAAGAAGATAATACAGCAGATAATTCTTCAACCTCTACAATAAGAGTGCAATAAGATTATTAACAAATTTTTTTACTACTTATTACATTAAAATAATGAAAATTTTAAAATCAATTTTACTTTTTTTAGTCATTTATTCTCTACGAATTAATGCAATAGGACAGGCCAATCCATCCATTGCTATCTTACCACTAAATGCTGGTGGAGTAGTAGGATTAAATGCAATTATGGATGTAAAAGTTACCATCAATAATACATTAAGTGGAACTATTGTAGCAGCAAAACTAAGACCTGTTATAACATTACCAAGTATAGTTACTATTTTACCCGATGGTCAACAAACAGGTTTGCCTACGGGTTGGATAATCGTAAGCAATGCTGGCGGTCAAATTAGAGTTTGTAATAGTGCGGATCCAATTGGAGGAAACCAACAACGAGATATCATTATTAAAGTAAGAGGTACCACAATTGGTGGCCCTATTTCATGCCAAGCTCAGTTGAATTTTGGTGGGGCAACGTGTTTTGTCAGTGGCCCACAACCCACCGGAAATAATACAGTCGATGATTTTGCAGCTTCATCGGTAACTGTAGTAGCAGGTTGCAGTTTAACCTTAAGCACTACAACAGGAATGATTGATTGTAATGGTGGTACCACCACCATTACAGCTGTTCCTACCAATGCTAGTGGAGCGGTTGAGTATAGTATTACAGGAGCTGCTCCTTTTCAAACAAGCAATGTATTTAATAATATTATGGCGGGTAATTATACAATTACCGCTAGAGAAATTGCCAACCCTTCAACCTGTGTGGCTTCCAGTACTATTACCATTACAGAACCTGCTGCAATCTTGCTTCCTTCTCTTAATATCGTACAACCAACCTGCACTTTTTCTTCTGGTAGCGTAACCATAACCTCACCCACCACGGGTTTACTATTCAGTATAGATGGGGGTAACAATTATGGTCCATATCCTGTTTCAGGTTATTCATTTAGCTCAGGCACATATTCTATTAGAGCAAAAAATGGTAATAACTGTCTTTCTCCTATAGCTAGTTTTACTATTAATGCGCAACCTGTTACACCTGCTGCACCAGGCATTGGTACTGTTACACAGCCAAACTGCTCTGTATCTACCGGCTCTATCATTTTAAATAATTTACCTGTTGGAGCTTGGACAATAGAACCCGGCACAATTACTGGAAATACTTCCACGACCACCGTAAATAATTTAGCATCTGGAAACTATACCTTTACAGTAACCAATACAGCAGGTTGTACTTCGCTATCATCAGCGAACGTAATTATAAATGCAGTAGTTGGTGCGCCCGCTGCACCTATTATTGTTATAAGCCAGCCAAGTTGCACCGTTGCTACGGGCAGTATAATTATAACCTCAGCAACTATTGGCTTAACTTTTAGTTTAGATGGTGCACCTTATGCCCCTTATCCAAATGGTGGTTATACAGGTATTACAACTGGGATTCATACGCTGATTGCACAAAACATAAGTGGGTGTTTATCTCCCTTTGCAAATATTATTATAAATGCGCAACCCATTGCTCCTCTACCTCCCACTATTTCAATTGTTCAGCCTAGTTGTTCCATTTCTACAGGAACAGTTTCCATTACATCTTCTACACTAGGGCAAACATTCAATTTTAATAATGCTGGCTTTGCATCCTATCCAGTTGGAGGTTATACGGCACCTGCAGGTACTTACACATTATTAGCACAGAATTTAAATGGTTGTAGCCCTACAATAGTAAATAACATAGTCGTAAATAGCCAACCAGCTTCTCCCTCTTTATCTGCATCATTCACACCAATAAATTGTTTTGCTGGTAGTAGCACCATTACTGTTTCGGCTACAAGTGGTATTCCCCCATATGAGTATAGTTTAAATAATGGCGCATATCAAACTTCTAATATTTTTAATGTAATGGCGGGTAATTTTTTAATAACTGCAAAAGATGCAAATGGTTGTACCGGAGTTACAAATAATATATCCATTTTGCAACCTACACCTATAATTGCTACGATAAATGCAACGGCTATAAATTGCAATGGTGGCAACAGTACCATTACAGTTTTAGCAACGGGTGGTTCGGGTACATTCGAGTACAGTTTAAACAATGGAAATTACCAAACCAGCAATTTATTTAATGTTATAGCAGGCATATATTCTGTAAAGGTTAGATTGGCTAATAGTCCCCTTTGTTTGGTAAATACCAACTCCATTACAATTTCCGAACCTAGTATCTTTAAAGCCTCCTCAACAGGGTCAGCAATCAAAAATTGTGGCGGTACAACGGTTGTAATGGTAACAGCTACAGGCGGCACATTGCCCTATACAGGTATTGGCAATTTTGATATAGGCCCTGGCAAAAAAAATTATTTAGTTTCAGATGCTAGAGGTTGTTTGTCTTCTACCGAGATTAACATTTTGCCTCCGGGCTGTTTAGAATTAAAAGTATCGCCAAACCCAGCGCAAAACTTTATTACAGTAAACCATTCGGCAGCTCTCTCATCAGCTAGTATACAAGTTTATGCTACCAATGGTGCATTAGTTTTAAATAAGAGCGTTCTAACAAATGCTTTCATTTCTACCATAGATATAAGCAGACTTGCGAGCGATACATACATATTAGTTTTTAGAAATGGAAATGAACGTAAAGAAACAAGATTTATAAAAACTAATAAAAACTAATAAAGGTTTAAAAAATTATCAACCTATACACAAACGAGCATCATTATTAAATCAATTATTATGAAAAAAATTAGATCATTAACGCTGATTATTGCACTTGCATTTATCACCTCACACGTTTTATCACAAGCAAATCCATCGGCCGGTATTTTACCGTTAAATCCTAGTGGAATTGTAGCAGTTGGTGCAGTGATGGATATAAAAGTTACAATTAACAACACACTAGCAGGTACTATTATTGCCTCAAAATTGAGGCCTAATGTAACTATACCTTCTATAGCTACGATATTGCCATCTGCTGAACAAACCGGTCTTCCTACGGGATGGGTAATTGTAACTAACGCAGGTGGTCAAATTAGAATTTGTAACGCTTCGGATCCTATTGGTGGTAATGAGCAAAGAGATATAATTATAAAAGTTAGAGGTACGACAGTGGGTGGACCTATATCATGCCAAGTTCAGATAAACTTTGGTGGTGCAACTTGTGCAGTTAGCGGCCCTCAGCCTACAGGAAATAATACTGTTGATGATTTTGCAGCATCATCTGTAACTGTTATTGCCGCCCCACTACCCTTAACCCTGCTAAGTTTTAAAGCAAACTTGGTAAACTGCGAGCCATCTTTAAACTGGATTACAGAATCAGAAATAAACACAGATCGTTTTGAAATTGAAAGAAACAACGCAGGTAATAATGACTGGAAACTTGCAGGAACAATTTCAGCAAAAGGATCTGCCAATGTAAAAAACAATTATCTTTTTACTGATAAGAATTTTGAAGTTTCATCAGAAAAAATACTTTACAGGTTAAAGATGATTGATAAAGATGGTAAGTTTAAATATTCTCAAATTTTACCGGTATTGGTTAATTGTAAAACAGCTAAAGCTTTTGTATATCCCAACCCAGTGCAAGATGTTAATTTGTATGTAAGCCTTGCCGGTACTGTAGGTAATGTAAATGCTACATTAATTTCTGCATCTGGTCAAATTGTTTTAAGAAGTAAAATGATTAATGGAACAAATAGTATATTGGTTTCCAAGATTGCCGATGGTATGTATTTGTTAAACATTAAAGACAGCAAAGGTTTTGATAAAAATATAAAAGTATTTATTAAGCACTAATAATGCAATTTCTAAAAAGCCCTACCATTCTAAAAAAGCGGTAGGGCTTTTTAAATTATCCAATTTTTTTAATAGTAAAATTTTAGTTGTTTACGTCCATACAAGAAAATTTTAAACGTTATCTAACAAAAGAATAAAAATATTTAAATTAAAAATATCATATAAATGATAAATAAAGTTAATGGTTAAGTAACGTTATCGTAATATGTCAGAAGTACTTTTATGTAGCAAGACAATTTTAAAAAATGAAGTAATTAATTTTTTAAAAATTGCCAATTTAGTTATTAAAATCTAATCATTTTTTAAAATTTAAATTGTATGAAAAATATAATTTTACTGCTACTTTTTATTTATCCTTTACATATTTTTTCGCAAGTAATTGCCGATCCTGCTTTAACACAAATAAAACTTACACAGCCTTCAAATGCATTGGTTGATTTAACTCAACTCCCTTTAAGCAGTTCGTTTAAACTTAAAATACCTGTTTACAATAGAAATTTAATTAATGCTTTACCTATAGGCACATGCAAAATTAAAATAGGGTTAGGTTCTAGAATGATATTGGACCCAACCACTGTATTAAGTACTGTGAACACGAGTAATTATTTTTTATGGACTGCTGAATTTAACAGTGGCCAGGTTCAAATCACTGGAGATTTAATTGCTCCATTGCCACCAGATTTTAATGATACTGCTACGTTCAACATAGTGGCAAATGTGTTGGGAAATTCAGCCATTACCAGTAATTTTTTAGTAACCAATCATAACACCGCTACTAATTTATCTGATGAAAACCCGGCTAATAATACTTCGTTTTTAGCATATGCAATCGTAAATGCGCCGTTACCTGTTACGTTTACAGATGTAAGGTTAACAAAAAAAGAGTGTGCATTAAAAGTAGATTTTGATATAGAAAATCAAATTAATGTACAAAAATATGAAGTGCAGATTAGTACCAATCAAGTTACTTTTGAAACAATAGGCTTGCTGGACGCCGCCAATGTTAATAGTTATTCTTACACATTTAGTATTTATGAAAAATATAGAACTCCTATAGTTTTTGTACGGGTAAAATCTGTTGACTTTGATGGTAAATTTGGTTACACTCCTATCAAAAAAGTATCAGGAATTTGCAATGCTGGTTGGACCGCATTTTTATACCCAAATCCTGTGCATGCAGGTGTAAAGCAAGTTACCATCCAAACCAATAAAGGTTTTTTTAATGGTAAATACTTAATTACTGTATTAGATGCTACAGGCAAAGTTGTAACTAACAGCGAAGTACAAATTTATAACACAAACAAAATTGTGTATCCAATTTACAATCATGCATCTGGAAAATATATTATTAAAATAATAAAATCTGATGGCACAGAATCTGCTATTTTAAGCTATCATAAATTTTAAATCGCTCAAAAATAATAAAGATCATTTTTTGATTTCAATAAAATAAATAATTTAAAACCAAACTAACTGCTTTCCTGTTTATAAACGATTGCTGAATAAATTCGAACGCACCTAGCTTTTAACATTCATTTGAGTATGCAAGGAATTTTAATGTCCCACTTTAAACAAGTAGAAAAATATTTAACTAAACTGCAAGAAGGAGATTATTTTGATTTAACATGTACTCACATTGATACCATTGTGGCGCACGAAAAAAAACTGGCAGAAATTTATGAAAGTTACAGGCAAGCGTTACAAAACGTAGAAGTATTAATTTCCGATTTTAAAGAACATAAAAAATCTGTTAGGCGTTTAATTATGGAACATAAACGTTGCAAAAAAATGGTAAAACAGCAAGCAGTTTCACTTTATCAATAATCTACACACAATACATTTTAACAACTATTCCTATTTACAATCTTCACATACTCCCGTTACAACCATAGCAGACTGCTGCTTAGTAAAATTCTTAGGCAGCTTTACTTCCGGTACGGTTACATCATCTAAGCAAATTGTTTTATCGCAAGTGCTGCATATAAAATGCACATGGTCATCGTGATGCTGCCCTTGCTCACAATTGTGTTTGCAAAGTGCATATAAAATTGAATTATCTATGGTAGGTATTTGATGAATAATTCCTTTTTCAACAAAGGTTTGTAGCGTACGATAAACCGTTACCCTATCAAATGCCGCAGAAGTATTTTTTTCTATATCGGCATGCGCTAACGCACCATCAGATTCTAAAAAAAGATCCAATATTTTTCTCCTGCTTTCTGTAACGCTAAGCCCAGATTGTTTTAAAATATCCGGTTGTGTTTTCATGTCAGTTTGGTTAGGTAGGAGAATTGCTAAAGCCCGTCATAAACCTTGTATGGTCTATTTTTTCTTTTAGCACACCTTTTATATCTCTTATTAATTTTTGTACTTCCTCTTCTTTTAAGCCATCATATATTCCTCTTACACGCCTGTATCTATCTACCAAGGCAAAAAATTGTGTGTGTATAAATTGGTCAGCTATGTTTTGAGTACTGTCAGGTTTTTGGTTGTCTATAATGTATCCAATCCTTGCCATTTTGTACAACGAATCTTTATTGCCGGTTACAAAATTCCAGTTTTTATTAGGGGCATTTGTAGTAGCTGCCATATTACTGATGGAGTAAGATCCATCCGCACTTTTTAATAGGGTTCCATTAATCATTTTTTGCTCATATTGTTTTAGCAAAGGCAAACTATCTACCTCGGGCATACAGGTATGAGACAATATTAAAAAATCATTTTCATCTTTATAGGTATCATATACCCTGCGCATGTTTGCATTCATTTTTGGGCAAATGCCTTTGCAGGTGGTAAAAAAATATTCTGCCACATACACTTTATCATCGGTGTTTTTTTGAGAAATCATTTTACCATCTTGGTTTGTAAAACTAAATGCCGGCACAGCAGGGTTTATTACTTGTAATGGAGATGCATCAAAATCATAATCCTTCATAATAAAATAATAAAACACACCCAACAATACTGCGAAAAATACAATGTAAAATATTAGTTTTTTACTCATGTCACTCGTATTTGCTTTGGTTTTTAAAAGCTTTCTCAAAGGTACATTCCAAAAAAGCAAAACTTCGTTAAGAGTTTTAATTAAATGCAACATTATTGCAAAAATTGTATATTTGCAACCACAATATGAATTTAAAAATTAATTGGGACGGACTTGGAATAGCTACATCGCTTGCCTGTGCAATACATTGCATGGTGCTGCCGCTTGCACTTACCAGCCTTCCGTTATTTGGAATAAATATTATACACAATATTTATTTTGAGTGGGCTATGATTTTTATTGCTTTTGCGGTAGGTGTTTATGCACTTATTCATGGTTATAACACCCATCATAAAAAACCTTTACCTGTTATTTTATTTGTTGTAGGTTTTGCATTGTTAGTAACCAAACAGTTTTTTTTGCCTTACGAAAGTTATTTTCTTATACCCGCAGTTATTTTAATCATCAGTGCACATTATCTTAATTACAGGCTTTGCACAAAAAAGAAATGTACTTCTTTGCATCATGCGCATTAGTAATTGGTAGTTTTTTATTGAAAGGCTGTAGGTTTGCATTTTAATTTTTCTTTATGGCCATCTATTCCTTCAACAACCACATCCCTGTTATTCACCCATCCTCTTTTATACACCCACAAGCTGCCGTTACCGGCAACGTAATTATTGGTAAAGATTGTTACATAGGCCCTGGTGCAGTCATACGTGGAGATTGGGGGCAAATCATTATTGAAGATGGTTGTAATGTGCAGGAAAATTGTACTATTCACATGTTTCCCGGGGTTACTGTTTTATTAAAAGCCGGTGCACATATTGGGCATGGTGCAGTTATTCATGGAGCCACCATTGGCAAAAATTGTTTGGTTGGTATGAACGCCGTTATAATGGATAACGTACAACTTGGCGATGAATGTATTGTAGGTGCGCTTAGTTTTATAAAGGCAGATGAAGTATTTGAAAACCGAAGTTTAATTGTGGGCAATCCTGCAAAAAAAATTAAAGAGGTTGGTGATGAAATGATTGCATGGAAAACAGCAGGCACAAAATTATACCAACAATTACCAGCCAATTTATATGCTACTTTAAAGGAGTGCAAACCACTTACAGCAATACCTGCAAACAAAGAATTTCCTACTGTAAATTTTAAAACTTGGAACGAAACCCAATCGTAAAATTATTTTTTACGGGTATCTTCCCACAATAATTTTTCCTGCGATTTTTCAGTATCAAAATCTTTAAAATTGCCATCGCCCCTACCTGTAAAACCACCATCTGGGTGGCCCATTATTCTGCAACTATCATTGTACAAATCGCTGAACATATCGCAGCAAACCGGAGGAACATAATATACTTTTTTGCCTTTATACAGGTAACTATATACTTTGCTTGGCGGGTTTGTTACAGGCTCGCTTTTCATTTTTTCAATCAATACTTTTACGCAAACTGGTAATGAGTCCAACACAACTTTACTCCCTTCAGGTGTAGCTTCCACTGTTTTTTTAGATGATTCACAACTAAAAATGGCGATTATAAAACTTAGTAATATTATTTTCATATGGGTGTTTTTGGGTTTGGGGCTTTGTGCTTCATACAATATTGCATATGTTGTTCGGGCTATCCGTTGCTATCTTTTTGCTCAAATGCAGCAAAAAGGATATCCACTTCTATCCCGCAGCCATTCTGCATTATATCATTAATCAACAATTATACCCGAAACTTTTATTCGTGTAAGTTCGTGGAATTAGTGGTAACATTTTCTTTATAAAAAATCGGCAACACTCTCAAGCATTGCCGAATAAATCTCCAAACTAAAAATAACTCATCAGTAGTTGCAGACTATTCCCTATTCACATTCACTATTGCCCATTCACCACCCCGCTTTTCGTTTTAGAAATTCTTCTTCCCCTAAAAAAAAGATAAAGGTTAAAGAATAACATGATACCCAAGTAAATGGCAAACCCTCCCACTTTTGCACTCAATATTTCAAGCAAATTTCTGCTGCTGCTTATTTGGTAACTCACTTCCATTATCAGCAGGGCAAAGCCAAGGTTAAGCAAATAAAATCCTGTTTCAAAAAGGGTATTGGTAGAGTAGGCAATTTCCTGTTTGCCGCTAAAAATCTCCAGCATAAAAACTTTGCTGTTTTTAAAAAGTGTATGAGCCACATACCAGGTAAGAACAATAATTACAGGTAAATAAATTACGTAGGCGATAAAATTAAAATCTGTGTTCATGGTTTTTATTTTTTATGGTGAATTGAAAGTTGTTTTTTTCCGATAATTGTAATGACATACATATTTATAAAATGCATTATGGCGAGTGATAAAACAATTCTGCCCGTCATGTTACTTACACTTGCTATCAGTTCCGTACATGTTGTAATCGTTTTCCAAAACCTCAGCATAATGGTTGCATAGCCAAGGTTCATTAAGTAATATCCTACTAGTAAAATTTTGTTTATAAAATCAGTAAGTTGTTCATCTTCGTTTACAATAGCTACAATGTAATGGCGACCATTTTTGTAAAATACTTTTCCTACATGCACTGTAATAAGGTAGGTAATGATGAGGTAAACTATGTAGGCTATAATGTTCATGTGTAAGTTTTTACTGTTGAAACATTTTCTAGTTCAAAGGTACAGTTATATTTCTGAACTTTCAATAATTATTGAAAGTTTATTTTCTCATTCACTTTTTAGGTTGTAAAATTTTTATGTATTATTCTTGCACATTCGTGCCATTCGTGGCAATAATCTTCTTCAAATTCACTTCCACCAATGCCATAACCTTTTTGTATTTTTGCCGCTTACTTATATACACACGTTTTGGAAAGATCAAATTTTGTAGATCAGATAAATATTTTTTGCCGCAGTGGACATGGAGGTGCAGGCAGCAGGCATTTTTTGCGTAATAAACTTACGGCAGAAGGTGGCCCGGATGGCGGCGACGGCGGACGTGGTGCACACATAATTTTAAAAGGCAATACACAATTGTGGACCTTGCTACATTTACGTTATTATAAAAATGTATTGGCAGATGATGGGGGCAATGGCGAAGGCGGCCAACGCAGCGGCAAAGCCGGAAAAGATATTATTATAGAAGTGCCGCTTGGTACAATAGCACGTGACCCCGAAACAGGCGAAAAAGTAGCAGAGATTTTACAAGATGGCGAAGAAGTAATTTTAATGAAAGGTGGTCGTGGAGGTTTGGGTAACAGCAACTTTAAAACTGCTACCAACCAGGCACCTGAATATGCACAACCTGGTGAAGATGGCGTGGAAGGTATAAGAACCCTTGAGCTGAAAGTATTGGCAGATGTAGGTTTGGTAGGTTTTCCCAATGCCGGTAAATCAACATTATTATCTGTAGTTACAGCAGCAAAACCAAAAATTGCTGATTATGCTTTTACTACCTTGGTACCACAACTAGGAATGGTTGAATACAGAGATGGTAAAAGTTTTTGTATAGCTGATCTACCTGGTATTATTGAAGGTGCTGCAGAAGGTAAAGGATTAGGCCACCGTTTCCTTCGCCATATTGAAAGAAACTCCATTTTACTTTTTGTAATACCGGCTGACAGTGCAGATCATAAAAAAGAATTTGAAATTTTAAGAAACGAGTTGGAGCAATACAATCCGGAAATGTTGCAAAAAGATTTTGTAATTGCTATCAGTAAAGCAGATATGTTGGATGAAGAATTACGGGAAGCTATTAAAAAAGAATTACCTCAAAATATTACTTCTATATTTTTCTCATCAATAACAGGCTACAACTTATTACAATTAAAAGATATGTTGTGGAAGTCTTTAAATGCGCCTCAGAAAGATACGGTGAAGTAACTTATTTAGTGTTCTTTTCGTTGCAAATGAAACCGTTTCATTTCCCACACATTTATTGTAATTTGCCCAACCAAATTATAAAATATGTTCAATACTAAAATAGCAGGAATAGGAATGTATGTTCCTGAAAATGTGGTTACCAATAATGACCTTAAGGCTTACATAGAAACCAGCGATGAGTGGATACAGGAACGTACTGGCATACAGGAACGTAGGTATGCACATCGTACGGAAGAAACTACTACCACCATGGGTGTAAAGGCCGCTGAGATTGCGTTACAGCGTGCAGGCATTACTGCCCAAGAGGTGGATTTCATCATTTTTGCTACCCTTAGTCCCGATTATTATTTCCCTGGTTGTGGTGTGCTTGTACAGCGTGCTATGAAGATGAAAGAAATTGGCGCGTTGGATATTCGCAACCAGTGCAGCGGTTTTGTATATGCACTTTCGGTAGCAGACCAGTTTATAAAAACCGGCATGTATAAAAATATTTTATTGGTTGCAAGTGAGAAGCATTCTTTCGGTTTAGACTTTAGTACACGTGGCAGAAACATCTCTGTTATA
Organism: Ferruginibacter sp.; assembly: GCA_031398005.1. Lineage (GTDB taxonomy): Bacteria > Bacteroidota > Bacteroidia > Chitinophagales > Chitinophagaceae > Ferruginibacter. Next base: position 41,737 of record JANNMO010000045.1, on the reverse strand, counting down.
TTTGGTGATGGGGCAGGTGCAGTGGTTTTGCAACCAACAGATGCACAAGGAATTTTAAGTACACACTTGCACAGCGACGGTGAAAGTGCAGAAATATTGGCCATGCCAAATCCTGGCACTCATGCCAACCATTGGTTAAAAGAAAAGCTTGCAGATTTTGTGGAGGCGCCCCGTGGCGAAATGTTTATGAGCCATGCCATGTTAGAAAATGGACAAAATTTTCCCATAATGGATGGCCCTGCGGTTTTTAAAAAAGCCATTGTAAAGTTTCCAGAGGTAATTATAGAAGCGTTGGAAAAAAATAATTTGAAATCAACAGATATTGATTTGCTTATCCCTCACCAGGCAAATTTGCGCATTGCACAATTTGTACAACAAAAATTACAGTTGAGAGATGATCAGGTTTTTAATAATATTGAAAAGTATGGTAACACCACTGCTGCATCAATTCCAATAGCATTGTGTGAGGCTTGGGAAGCTGGTAAAATAAAGGAAGGCGATTTGGTTTGTCTTGCTGCATTTGGAAGCGGCTTTACTTGGGCCAGTGCATTATTGAGGTGGTAATAAAAGAAAGGATTACGAACTAATTTTGTTTTTTTTTGCAATGATAGAAGTTCGAATTTTTAGATTGTCGGGATGAAGCACACATAAAAAGTTTTTAAGCTCGTTGCAAATGACACAGTTCGATTCAATTTTAGGGTCAGTCTGAGCTTGTCGAAGACGATATGCTTCTTCAAACCCGCCTTCGACAGGCTCAGGCTGACACCATAATAATTTAAACTATAAACAATCTTTTATTTCCAAATAAGAATAAATTTTGCTACAAAGAAATTTTATTGTTTTCATAAACCCGATATCTGGTACAAGAAATAAAAAAGATATCTGTTTATTAATCGAAAAAAAATTAACGGAACTAGAGGTTTCTTATCAAGTATTGCCTACACAAAAAGATGGTAAATATCTTTTTCTAACCGAAAAAATTAAAGCAGAAAATATAACTGATGTTATTGTTTGTGGTGGTGATGGAACCGTAAACCAAATAACTTCTTACTTACAGAAAACAAACGTGCAGGTGGGCATTATACCCATGGGCTCAGGTAATGGCTTGGCTTTTACTGCCGGTATTCCAAAAGATCCTGCAAAAGCATTGGATGTTATTTTAAATGGCAAAGCAGCTTTTATTGATGCTTTTGTGATTAACGAAAATTTCAGTTGCCACTTGTGCGGACTTGGTTTTGATGCGCAGGTGTCGCATGATTTTGCAAGGCAGGAAAAACGTGGTCCATCTACTTATGTAAAACAAACCATCAAAAATTTCTTTAAAGCAAAACCATACCATTTCGAAATTTCTTCTAACGGAAAAACATTTTCTACCAAAGCATTTTTTGTAAGCATAGCAAACAGTAACCAGTTTGGTAACAGAATATTAATTGCTCCTAAAGCTAGCCTGAGTGATGGATTGCTTGATATTGTAATTGTAAATAAAGCAAACAAATTTGGGCTGATATTTAAATTAATAAAGCAAATAAGCAGTGGCAAAATTGCATCAGTCCGCAATACAGATAAAACCATCCATTATTTTAATACAAAGAAAATAAGTATTAAAAATTTTGGCAATGCACCATTTCACATTGATGGTGAGCCCATGGAAACTGCCCCTACTTTTGAAATAGAAATTATAGAGAAAGCCATTTTATTATTGCAACCATAATGTTATTTCAACAAATTTGCAACCTGTAAAAGTTGTTTCCTATTCATAGTATTGTTACTGGAAGTTATTACATCTCTTTTTTCTCTTGCAGATAAATGAAAGTTGAGTGCTGCAGTTCTTTCTTCTTTATCTGGCATGTACATAATTACAGATTTATACAAATTAAAACCTGCGCCGTTTTTAAAATAGTTAAACTGGTCTGCATAATAATAATCTTGCAGTTTAAACCAATTGTGTTGTAGCATGGTGGCAGGCGTAACAATTAAATCTGTTACTGATTTTGTTTCAAAAGGCTGTTGCCAACTATCATTTAACCTATCACGTATTTGTAAAAATAAAACGCCACCAGTATTTTCCTTTATCCAATCTTTAAAATTATCTACAAAGCGTAAAGATGTTTCCTGGCCATAATTATCCCTTAAACCTGCATCCATTACATCTATTACTGGTTTAGTGGGCAACCATACATTTGGCAGCACGTAAGGGAAGGTTGCATTCATACGCAAAGCAGTAAGCATGCGCAAATTCATTGGCTGTTGGTTTGCAAACAATCCTCCAAAATCAACTGCATCAGGGCTAGCATTTACATCATTTTGTGCTGCTAATGGCTTCATCATAAAACTGATGGGCTGGGTACTTATCATCATTTTACGTGCATCTGTTTTTATAACAGCGTTAAAAATAATAAGTGGTATTTGCGCAGCAGCTTCTGCTTGCTGTACATCTTTCATTTGCACATTTAAAAGACCCTCGGAGTTTTCGCCCAGCTTTTTTTCAAAAGCATACCCTCTGTCTTTTACATACCTGTTATTATCTACAGAAAATTTTTGAATAGGTGCAAAAATATCTCTGGCCATTAATGAAGTAAACACTGGGTTCAGTAAATCTTTGGCAATATTGTTAGTATACTTTTTATCGTAAATATTAAGTGTGGTGTCAATTAAATTTTTGCTGTATAATTGTCTGTAATAAGCGCCAGATAACATTCCGCCACTTGCACCACTAATAAGAAACGTTTTTTTCATTAACTGTCCGTTGCACATACTATCTGCCTGCTGCAATACATTCATGGTAAATGCGGCACTGCGCAAACCACCGCCGCTTACATTTATAAATACCATCACAGGTTTTTCTTCTTTTTGTTTTGCTTTCCACTTGTTTAAAATGGCAAGCATGTTTTGCCTGTCAGCATTTATTTTTTCGGGTGCACATAAAGCTTGTAATGCTGGTTTGTTATATGCTGGACGTACAGATTCGCTTCCATATCTTAACCCATACGCCTTGTTGCGTGGATCAATGATTTCTTTTTCGTACAAAAAATTTAAACAGATGAGCAATACAATAACTGCAGGCAAACTCCAGCTTTGTAAAAAATAAGTAAGGGCTCCAATAACTGCTATCAACAGCGAAAACACAATTAAAATACTTGCCGCTGCAGGTATTTCAAAAATTTTATGCTCCTGCAAAAAACCTGTTGTTACAATAAGTATTAGGGCAATAACAATACTAATAATAGCTGCCAAATGATGACGTTTAAAAACAGTATCTAAAAAATCTTGCTTGTAATGGGCTACGTTTCTACACTTGGTTATTTTAAAGCCGGAGTTAATAAACCATTTTACTTTTAAGCCAAATTCATCTTGCTTTATTTCTTTACCCGTAAATGTTTTACTGAATCTTTCAGGGTCGTTTATAATTGGCCCCATATTGCGCTCTATCGTTTTACCCGCACCAAAAAAATAAGCAAAAGAAAATAAAATCAAGATAAATACACCCCCGGCTATTCCGGTTATTTCCGCTATTATTTCGCCACCACTCATCAGTTCTTTATACTCATTAAACTGATAAAGTTTTACAAAATAATAAATGAGAAATAATAATGGTAGTAAAAAATTATTTAAACAGTATTTTAAAAATGGATGTGAGGTAGTAGCTAGAAATTTAAGTCTTCTGCTATGTAAAATAAACGTAGTAATATTCCAGCTCATTATTAATATGCCTAATGAAATGCCGGTTATAAATGCACCAAATATATTTACCGAACCAAGGTATTCAGGCGAGAAAAACAATGCATCTGCCCCAAAGGTTTTCATAAAACTGCTGCCAATAGTACTAAATAATAAATACCAAAAAATAAGCAGTACCTGGTATTTTCTAAAATGAAGAATAAAGAGTTGAACAGGTAAAAAGTAAAATAAATTTTTAACAAAATATTTCATGAGGTAAGGCTTTTTTTGTGAATGGTCAATAGTGAAGAGTGAATAATTGACATTTCACCATTCACATTTCACCATTCACATTTCACCATTGACAATTCACCATTCACATTTCACCATTCACCCTTCACCCTTCACCAATTACAACTCACAGCACTTGTGGCTTCATTAAATCAGTAGTATTTTTTGTATAAAGCAATATATACATCGTTTGGGTAATAGCAATGGCTGCAAGCAATAAATGCAATGGCTGGGCAAATGCAGGCATATCTAAATAATATAAAACGATACCGGTAGTTACACTCAATAATATTATTCCAATTAGTTTTCTTAATGGTTTTTTTAAAATAGGAACTTTTCTACAATACCAGTTTGCATAAAAAACAGCAGCCAGCACAAACCACGAAAATGTACGATGAATTAAAAAGGCAACAGGCATTTCTGCAAGCCATGCTTCTCTTTGTTCAAAATGCAAGGCAGAAGAAATATCATCTACATACATTCTTACCATAGTACCCAATACGCTTTGCGCAAAAAGAATAATTAATAAAATAAATATAGCCCTACGCATTTTTGTGCCTGCCGTTTTTTTATAAAGTTTGCCTTTTACACGCATGTATAAAGCAAGTTGTATTTGAGCAAGCACTATGGCAAAAAATAAATGTATAGAAATACTTACATGCGCCAAATTTAATTTGACTACGATAGCACCAAACAAGCCTGTAAGTATTACACCTACTAAAAATGCCAGCGATAATTTATATGCCTGGTTTTGTTGATCTTTTCTAAAAAATAACAATCCTGCCTGTATTATTGCAAATACTCCCAGCAGTACGCCAAGCAACCTGTTTATATATTCAATCCATGTATGGTATGCATTAAAAGTATGATCAATATCCTGCGCTTTTAAATACTTTTCAAAATCGGCAGGTAATTGCGATGCATTTGTTGGCGGCACCCACATTCCAAAACATTTTGGCCAATCGGGACATCCCATACCACTCTGCGTTGTACGTACAATGCCGCCGGCAATAATTACAAGAAACGTAAGAATAAAAGTAGCAAACACCCATTTTTTTATAGCACTCATAGTTTTAGTATTATTACAAAATTACGTAAAGCCTATGGCTAAAATTAAGTTGAATAAAGGATATTTGCATTTCGAAAATGTTACAGCCATATTTACATAAAACGAAAACGGAAGCAGGTATAGATGAAGCCGGCAGAGGTTGTTATGCTGGACCTGTTTTTGCAGCGGCAGTTATTTTGCCTAAAGATTTTTTTCATCCTTTGTTAAACGACAGTAAACTTTTATCAGAAAAACAACGAGATATTTTAAGACCCATTATAGAAAAAGAAAGTGTAGCATTTGCTGTAGCACAGGTTTGTAACAATGAAATTGATACTATTAATATTTTACAGGCATCGCTAAAAGCCATGCACATTGCTGTAGATAATTTACATAAAATACCTACCCAACTTTTAATTGATGGCAATCGTTTTAACCAGTATAAAAATATACAACACAAATGCATTATTAAAGGCGATAGCAAATACGCATCTATTGCTGCAGCAAGTGTTTTAGCCAAAACATACCGAGATGATTTTATGAATAAAATACATGCGGAATACAGCCATTACTGTTGGGATAAAAATAAAGGGTATGGTACCGCCACCCATAGAAAAGCCATAGAAGATAACGGTCTTTGTAAATACCACAGAATGAGTTTTAATATTTTGCCAGGCCAGCTTTAATTATCATCCTAAAAAAATATATATTTTCTTTTTAAACTTTTGTTTACAGCCATCGTCTGTATTACAGTGAAAGAAATTAATAAAAATCTTTAAAATTTATTATCATGAATTTAAAATCATTTGTAGCAATAGCTATATTAAGTACAGGTACTTACACCTCAAATGCACAAACCGTAACAGCAAATAAACAAGCAAGCACCATTAAAAACGATAAACAAAGAATAAAGCAAGGTGTAAAAACCGGAGAGCTTACTGCTGCAGAAACAGCCAGACTTGCAGCTCAAACAAAAAAATTGAAAGAGGAGAAAGAAGCGTATAAAGCAGATGGTGTAGTTACTAAAGAAGAACGTAAAGATTTTAAGCAAGATAAAAAGAAAGTGAGCAGACGCATTTACCGTCAAAAGCATGATGGGCAAACAAGGCCATAAACCAGTCTTCATTTAAAATAGTTTTTGCAATTGCATAAAAGCAATTGCTTTTTTATTTTGTACATGTTAAAACCTATTGCCACAAGCCCGTTTCTCATTATTTTTGCAGCATTAAATAATTGTTACTTATGCAGCTTAAACCTGTAGATGTTGTAGATTCCATTACAGCAGAAGATTTTAAAAAATTATATTACAATGTAGGGAAGCCTTTAATTATAAAGGACCTTGCTAAGAAATGGCCTGCGTATAATAAATGGAATTGGGATTATTTTATAGATACTGTTGGAGAAAGTGAAGTAGGTGTTTACAATAACATTAAAAGTGATTCTTACACGCCCATAAATACGGCTGATGCGTATATGAAGTTTGGTGATTATCTGAAAAAAGTAAAAGCCGGCCCACTAGATCTTCGTATTTTTTTATTCAATATTTTTCAGCATGCGCCAGAAATTGTAAAAGATTTTACCTGGCCCGATGAATTGATGAAGGGATTTGTGAAAAAATATCCAATGCTTTTTGTGGGAGGAGAAGGTTCTATTACGCATATGCATTTTGATATAGATATGAGCCATATTTTACATACCCAATTTTCGGGCAAAAAAAGGGTATTGCTTTTTCCGCACGAAGAGCAATATAAATTATACCGTAAACCTTGGGAGGTATTAAGTATTGCAAACTTTGCCGGCTATAACCAATCGTTCGATTATGAAAATTTTCCGGCGGTAAAAAAGGCTAAAGGTTATGAAGTTATTTTGGAACATGGAGATACTTTATTTATGCCTGCAGGCTTTTGGCACCACATGGAATACATAGAATCTGGTTTTGCAATGAGCCTTCGTGCTATGCAAAGTAACCTTGGAGGAAAGCTTGGAGGGCTTTGGAAATTATTTGGAATGCGTGGTATAGATACTTTTATGAAAAAAACTGCTCCTAAATGGTGGTATGATAGAAAGAAGAAAAAAGTGTATCAGCTTGCGGCAGTTGAACTTAATAAAACATAGAATTTTATATATCTTAAATATTGTATAATTTTAATAATATATTATGTTAGATGAAAAAAAACACTTTATTTTGTGGTAATAATCACATCCAGATTATTAAATCTATCCTGTAAAAAGTCCCCAATCCAACCCTACTAAAAAATCCCCAAAACTATTATAATATATAATGTATATAATCTATTTGCGTAGATAAACTTTTTTTTGTGGTTTCAGAGGTAAGCAAGGCCGGTGATATCTATCTCCGGCCGTTTTTTTTTATTTAGTTAAAAGAAAATTCCGCAACTATTTGTTCTAAATAAAGTTTATCTGTTTCATCAAAACTATTTAAAGCTTCACTGTCCACATCTAAAACCCCTACTACTTCTCCATTTGACATTAATGGTATTACAATTTCAGATTTTGATAAGCTGCTGCAGGCAATATGTCCCGGAAATTTTTCAACGTCATCTACAATTAATGTTTTGGCATCTGCCCAAGCGTTGCCACAAACTCCTCTTCCTTTTTTTATACGTGTACATGCTACCGGGCCTTGAAATGGGCCCAATACCAACTCATTATTTTTAACCAGATAAAACCCTACCCATAACCACCTAAATTGTTCTTTTAATGCTGCACTTACATTAGCGAGGTTTGCAATAAGGTCAGGTTCCCCATCCAGCAATGCTTTTATTTGAGGTATCAGCGTTTCGTATTGTTCTTGTTTTGTGCCTGCTGTTATTTGTAAGTCTTCTGCCATAATACAAATATAATGTGGTTACATAAACTTTAATTAGTTCTAAATTTAATCCCAGAATTAAAAAATCACAATAACCTTACTTCAAATAGTATTATTTTATAAATGATTGGTTAATAAATAATGAGAAATTTTTAATTTAATAAAGACAATTTTTTGGAAAAAATAATAGAATTAAAAATGATTTACTGATTTTTTGGTGTAAATTTTGCTAATAATGTAAAAATTTATTCCGATGGCAAATACAGCACATCAGAAGGACAATTCTGAATACATAATAGTAGGAATTGATGGTACAAGTTCTCGTGAATGGATGAAACCTGACGGCAGCAACAGTCATACAAATAAATTTTTACGAGACTTTAAAGGTAGTACTACAACTGGTATAAATAAACAGTGGTATCATGGTACATCGGATGTTGTATTGGATCGTGAATCTGCAACTATTATTCAACAAGCACTTAATTTTATTACTACTTGTTTAAGAAGAAAATTCCCAGAAAAATCTTTAAACAGAATGCGACCACTGGAAATGTTTGATGTAAACACTTGCAAACAATCAGAATATTATAATCAAATGCAGCATGGTCAAAGCTATGCCTTTGGTACAAGCGAGCTCAAAATACCTGTTAGGGTGGCGCACGCTGCAAAACACCAGTCTCTTACTACAAACGATATAAAAATAATATTAATTGGTCATAGCAGAGGATGCATGGCTACTACAATACTTGCTAAAATGCTAAGTCCAATTGTGAAAGTTTATTTTATGGGTTTGTATGATTCTGTAGATAAAAATATTTGTTTTGATAGTACACTGATTGAAAACGTGCAATATGTTTATCATGCAATAAGAAACAATGAAGTGCGCTCCCGTGGAATATTTGGCCATTCATCTATTACTCATTCATCTGACGTGGTGTACGTTCAAAAAAGTTTTTATACATCTCACGGAGGTATTGGTGGCGATTATGTAAAAGACCCAAAAAAAGCTTCTGCGTTTGGCGATTCATCCTGCATACCTCAACCAGAGCAAATTAAAATTTATTCAAGCGATGGTGATTATAGAATAGTTAACAATATACATCCACTTACAAAACGCTTTGGCAAACCAATTAATGAAATATGTGAGGATGGCAGAACAAGTGCTGATGCTTTTATTAGAAATGGAGCAAGAGAAAGGGGATTACCTTTGGGGTGAAAATATTAGCAAAAAAAAGCTAGCTATTAATTTCTAAAATATCTTTTGGATAATAAGGGTTGTTTTTAAAACCTTCATCATCTAGTCCCATTATTTTTGTAATTGCAGCGGCTTCCCAACACCAATATCCTGCATATCCTTTTTGCTTTTTATGCGAATCGTACCATGGCTCGTTTTTATGTAAGAAATACCAATTATTTAAATAATTAATCATTTCTTTTTCAGCAGGTTCCTTGCTCATTTTTGTAATATTTACAAGAGGCTGATAAAGATCTGGCAATAAAACTGTTTCGGGAATTTCTTTTTCTGGATGAAGAAAATTCAACATAAATCCTAATAAATAATCTGGCTTCCAATCTTCAAGTGTAGGATTATTTTCTGTTTTATTTATGTATTCCAACAATGAAAAAGAATTTTTTTCAGGAATTTCAAATATTACTGCAAGAGATACCATATCAATCATATCACTATATGTTGCCTGTTCTTTTTCCCAGCCTTTTATATAAAAATCTAATGCCTGCAAATAATCATCTTTTAAAAATATTGGTTGTTGGCCTAAAGAATATTTTAAATTTATAAGCCTTATATATTTTACTGCAATACTCCAATAATTGAAAGGACTAGCTGTGCTCTTTAAAATCATTTCTGCTAAGTTGGCCTTATAATCTTCTATAATTTCGGTAAATCTATTTATTTCACTTATAAAATATTCTTCGTTTTTAAAATTTGCTCTAAGCGTATATTCTAATAAAGGCTCATTTTTTTTACTACTGAATATTTTATTTAAAAATCCCATAAGAAGTTTGTTTTTAATTTGTAAAGACCTATGCTTTTTTATTTTTAGCTAGCTAAATTTAATGAATACTTTTTATTATCAGTTAGCCGGTAATAATTTTAGAACTAAAACCAACCTGCAATAGCACTTCCCAAACTACTCCCCGCTATTCCACCAATTATTCCTCCTGCAATGCCGCCAATTACTGTACCAACACCTGGGCAAATTGCTGTACCAATTAATGCACCTAATTGAGCTCCAGCTAACCCGCCCGCCACACCACCGGCAGCAGAGCCTACTGCAGCTTGTGTTTTTTCACCAAATTCTCCTTCTTCAGCATAAGCAGATCCAATACTTACAGCATCAATGGCAATGCCTATAACAATTGTACCTCTTCCAACTACTTTTCCTACTCTTGCTATTTCATCTGCGTTTCTCCATAAAAATTGATTAGCATTTATGGCTGCATCAGATGATTGAATACCTCTGGAAAAATTTGAGTTAGCCAAACTTTGCATTGGTGCAGTGTTGGATACAGAAGATCTAACTGAGGTCATAAACTGCTGTGTTCTACTTTGAGGAAAATCCATTCCGGTACTTTGTCCTCTTTGCCTAAATCCATTATTATTTACAGGTTCATTTCTCATTGAACCATCTGTTTGTGTTCTTGTAACAGACCTATCAAGAGTATTTGCCTGATTTCTCCTACGCATTTCATTGGCATCTGCATTGTTCGATACCGCATCATTGTCTAAATGGTTTTCAGTCCATCTGCTACTTAACTCCCTTCCCGTATTTGTATTTTGTAATTGGGCAGTATTATATTTACTATCGGTAATCCTATAATCTCCACTTGTGCCTCCTCTGTTATATACACCATCAATACCAGCTGCAGTAGGTTTATCAATGTCTAATACAGGATGTTCTGTTCTTACATCTCTCCACCCATTGCTTCTGTGAAAAACATTGTCTTTCATTTCTCCATAATTACCTCCTCGAATGTTTGGCGTATTTCTGTTTGGTAATCCTTGTTGATTTAATGGAGGGTTAGCCGGATTTAATTGTAGTCTTCCATTTTCTACATCAAAAATTATTCCTCTCTGGGTTAAATCAATAGCATTATGATAATTAGTCCAAGGCATTCCTCCCAATCCTATACCAGTTAACCCAAATTGAAAAGCTGCACTTCCATCAGAGGCATTCATATCAACTTTTACTTTACCTCCTTGTGAACAAAGCAAAAATGCATCTTCAAATACAAGTTTAAAACCATTTACTTTTACATCTTTATTACATTTATCCCAATACATTGGCACTGGCACACAGGCTTTCTTTGTAACTGAGCACATGCCAAAAGGCATGATATTTATATTGGGTTTTGCATCTGCTTCCGATGCAAGAAATTCTCCATATATTTTAGTATTATTATGATTGGTTACTTTAAGTGTACATGGCGATGAACCTTTATCGCACATTAAACAACTTCCATTAGGTACGTATTTTTTAGACATGATATTAAACTTTAAAATACATCAACATTTTTTGTTTCTGCAAATTGAAGCGTGAGATTTTCTACGTCATATTCATCTATTATATTCACAGAATGTGCGCTTGCCAGTGCATACATATTTGCGGCATCTGTTTTTAAAAAAGTCTCAGCACTTTTTATAAAATTATTTTTATCAAATACATAATTTTCTTCGTGTTCCACATTTAAAGATGCATTAATATCAATAACACCTGTAAGTTTTTTTATCATTGATATAAACTTATTCTGCTCAAATATTTCTTTATTTAAAGTTCCTTTTCTTTTAATGCAAATATTTAGATGTTCATTTTCAAATATTTCATTTTGTATAACTATAGGTAAATCATAATTGCCAAAATAATTTTTTATTTTAAAGTCAAATTTTTCAATGCTTGAATAGTTTTTATAATGCCCTTGAAAAAAAATATAGTATAAATTAAAGCCTACAAATGATTTAAAAAACATCTCTTCATTTCTTAATAATTCAGTGGTTTGTTGTACCATCATTTCAGCCCCTTCCTCACCATATTTTTTATATTTATTCCACATTTTTAGTTTTATGGAAGATGTCCATTTAGCTAAAATATTTATTCTGTTTTCAATAGAAATTAATTTTCCAGTTTTATCTGTTTTAAAAACAATTTTATCCTGAAGGTTTTCTACATCTTCTGCCCATTGATGTATAATGCCAGAACCTTTTAAATTGCACGCAAGTAATTTGTATGTAAAAATTAAATTGGAATCTATATCGTCTTTTACAGATAATTCTATTATTTTATCGCTTATAAATTCAATTTTTTTTGATCCTACAATTGTTCTGTTGGCAGATACGCAATGATAAAAGATAGGCTTTGTAATTTTTTTTAATTCAATATTCATCATGAATTTATTTTTACTTCTCCACCAGAAATTTTAGTTTCTGTAGAACCATGCATATTTACTGTTTCTGTAGCATTTACATTTATTACCATGTCTGAGTTTAGAGAAACTGATTTATTTCCTTTTACATTTACAGCACCAACTGATGCATCGGTTGTAATATCTCCTTCTGCAGCGGTAGTTGTTATTCCATCTTTAGAAATAGTTATAACGTTTCCGCCAACTCTAATGGTAATACTAGTTTTACCATCTATTACAATATTACCACCAGCATCCATTGTTACAAACGCCTGAGCAGGGCCACCATCTTTTGAACCAACATTTATTGAAGATTGATTGCCTGCATTTAATGTAGAATTTACATTTGCATTAGTAACAATATTTCCTGCACCATCCATCATTGAATTGGCGCCACCTTTATCAGACATGTAAACACTGCCATCTTTATCATTCATCACCATTTTATTACCACTTCTTGTTTGCAATGCTTTTACATCATTACCTGCATTTGCAAAACTTGTTTTTGCTTTGCCATGGTAAACTGTACCATTTACAAATGGTTTTACCGCACTGTTTCCTTCAAAGCATATAATGGCTTCTTCCCCTAACTCTGGTATAAAAAACATTCCTTTGTCGCCACCACCATGCGGACTCGTAACCCTTATCCATGGTGTTTTTTCACTCGGCTTCATCCAGTGAAAACGTACACGTACACGACCAAGCCCTTTAGGATCATTATTGTCTGTTACAATAGCACTCTGTGTTTCGCAGTGGGGTTCTGTATATGCTGTTACAGGCGGTGTTTTAATACTAGATGGTATTGCTAAAAAATCATTGCTGTAATTTCCTTGGCCATCTGTTTGATGTGTAACACCTATTACAGTAAACTTGCCATAGGCTTCATCGTTTGCATTAAATACATTACTTCCATTTACATCTATCGTATTTGCCAGCTGTACGCCGGGGTGCCCGCTTGCACCTGTAAAACGTACCATGTTACTGCTTTGGGCTGCTGCACGAGTGTTGGCATAATCGTCCAATTGTTTTTTATTTGTAAGAAAATTATTATTCCATTGTTTTGGCTGGCTTGCAAAAAATGCTTTGCTTTTTGTGTATGTGTGCTTACCCATATTATCTAAACCAGCTTTGCCTTCCACCCCGGTAGGTGTAGCATCATACACTTCATTGTTCATGTAATCGTACGCCATCATTTGAAAATTTGATGGCCTTAATTGCAGAGACATATTAAAGCGGCTAAGGTTACTGCCATAAGTAAGTTGAATATTATTGCCTGAGGGTGTACCTAGTATTACATTTTTACCATTGTAATAAAACCAATCGCCATAAGTTGCCCCCATCCTGTTTAAAAACTGCCAGGCTGTTTCTTTATATTGAACAGTATATGCAAGGGTTTCCCCATAGGTTGGCGCTATTTTGGGATTTAATAAGTTTTGAGGAAAGTGACTGAGGCAATCGGTAGCAATGTTTTTGATAGCTTTCTTTTCCCAGCTTTTACAATGTGGGCCACTATCTAAAAGTATAGTAGGACTGTAACCGGTAATAATTAAATCTCCTGCATGACCACTAAACCTTGCAGTTTCTACTTGGGTTACTACACCCGCAAAATCCAATTTGCCTTTGCCACCTACCATTTCTATCTGCACATTTATATCAGTTCCTATTAATTCTTTCGATTTATTAAAGACTGCTCCAGCTTTACCATCTATTGATTCTGCTGGGCATACAAGCGTAAAATTGTGGTGTTCAAAAATATTTTGTTGTAATGTAAAAGATGAAAATTGGGCAATAGGGTTGCCATTTATTTTTATTGAGGATTTAGTTAACTGTGCCATAAAAAAGAATTTGTCTTTTATGTTTTACATAAATGTTATAAGCAGTTATTTTAAATATATATGAAATAAATTTTAAAAGAACTTCAGTGTTGTTTCAATTTTTTGCTTTACCTAATACCCAGATATTGTGTGCATTGAGGGCAAAAAAATATGTGTTAATCAGCTAATAAATTGCTGCTGTTTTCTTATTTATTCTTCGGGCCAGTTATTTTGAAAAGGTGTTTCATTTAATTTTAACTGGCGTGCACTTACTGTAAAAGTAATTTGCATCGGATGATCTCCATTGTGATCAAAGGTTTCATAATAATCTACACAATGCCCATCTGTAAACTCCAGCGTTTTTAATTTACTCATATTATCTCTTCTATAAAAAGTAATAGTTCCATTTTTTGTTTGCACAGCACTTATCATCCAGTCAAAAACATCGGTAGCTCCTGTACTTTCTACAATAAGGTTAATATTGCCTCCTTGTGGTATGGCTGTTGGCTTTCCTGTAGCATCTGTAGATTGTACAAACCGAAAGCCGCAGTGGAGTACGTTGTAATCTTCTCCATCTAGTTTGAGTTTGGCTAAGAATGACATGATTCATCGGGATTTAATAATATTATCAAAAAATTAAAAAACTGTAACAACCTCTAGCAGGGGTCGCTACAGTTTTTTAGGGTTAGGATGTCCACTCGTTTATATAACTACCAGTACCCATGCTTATTTCTTTTGCACTAAGGGTAAAAGTTTCAGCTACCGGATTGTCTCCTGTACTGTCAAAAGTTTCTCTGTAATCTACCAGATAGGCTTCTTTAAAATTCAACTCTTTGAGGGTTGCATTGTTGTCTCTTTTAATAAAGACAATTGAGCCATCTTTGCGCTCAAAGTTGTTGCACATCCACTCAAAAAAATTGGTTTTACCGGTAGATTCTACCGTCATTGTAATTTTTCCACCTCTTGTAATAGAAGAGGGGCGCCCTGTAGCATCAGTTTCTTGCTTTAGGGCGTACGTGCAGCTGAGTACATTTACTTCCTCGCCGCCTACTTTCAGTTTTACTTTAAAAGACATAGTGTTTGCATTTAATTGTTAAATAATAATTGGTATTAGACCATAAATAAATACAAGTTCAAAACTGTTTCAACACTATTACTGATGCTAAAAAATATACAGCACAATCACAACAGTTAAATGATTTTTCATCATTAAACGCCTTTTTCTCTTGGTAAAAAATAAAGAGAATGTCTATAAAAACTGTGTAAAAATTATTGAAGAATGAAATAACAAATACACAATTTATGAATCCACAAAATGTTGAAAGTTATTTAATTTGTTTAATCATTGCAATGGGAGAGCAATGTGGTTTAGGGATAAAATCTATAACGACCGGATATTTACAATAACTGTGCTACAATTTAAATTAACAGGAGTTTTGCAATATTAAATTTTAAAAAAATTCTTATTTATTGTCTTACAACTAATTGGTTGAAAAATAATTTAAAAATTATTTTTCAACCAATTTATTCATCTTATTTTTTTTCTTGTTCGTATTTAGAATTCCATTCTGTATTTTTTCCATCATCACCTTTTTGCCCTTCTAATTTTATTAAAAAGTTTTTAGCGGGGAAATATGGCTTTAATCTTATATCTAAATGTATTCTATCTTTTTGTACAGGATCTTGTTCAAAACGACTGATTGCAAAGTCTTCAATAAGATTGCTTGGTCCGGTAATGCCATCCAAAAATTTTACAATCTGTTCCATTAAATCTTTGCGGGTGTTGGCATTAAAATTTTCAAATGCACGACGGTTTAAAAAATCCATCATTACTTTAGTTACATAATCAAACACCCTTACTACCGAGTAAGTTTGCAAACCAAGGTTATCGCCATTAAACAAAGTTTTAGCACTAAATGCCATTACCTTCCCATATTCTTTTACCATTGGTACAAGCCCAAGCTTTTCTAAATTGGCGATTTCACTTTTCTTTAAATCAAACTTTACACCATCTACTTCATTTATACTACCAAACTTTTTACCGGCAGTTACCTGGCTCATTAAAGTCATATAAATTTTGCCTGCAAGCGCACCTGCGGGCGGCACCATCAAGTCTTCTTCCTCACCTACTTCATTAAACTTTCCTCTACCTACAAGCCAGTTGCAACTCATTATTGTATTTGACCTGTATGGATCTCCACCTGTTAAGTTTGCAGATTCAAACAACTCCATTACATCATCTGGCGCATCTAAATTTTCAAAATCTGTTACAAGCATAACCTTATTCTCGTATGCTATTTTAGACCATTTTTCCACCACTTTATTAGAACCTAAATAGCCAGGAATAATAAGCAGCCCATAATTTTGTCTTAAATCAAGTCTGTCATAATTTTCAACCAGCTCTGCATGTATTGCATCTATAAAACGAGTGTTATCAAGATCTTTTAATTGATCTGGATCTACATTTATAAAACAAACATTTTTTACTTTATTGCTTTCTGTGTTTTTATAAAACAAAGCTACTGATCGGTAAGAACGCTCTAAAGTTTGCGTTTCATCCAAAGCTAGTTTCATATTTTTTTTAAAAAGGGCGGATGCATCTTCACTTTGTTGCTGGCAGTAATCAATCATTTCTGCCTGGTCTTTGCCTTGCTCCAAAATGTTTTTCCAAAGTTGTAGTATTTCTACTAGTTGCCTGCGTTCTTCTTTTTTACCTCCCTCTTCTAAAAATATTTTCTTACGTGCTTTTCGTTCTGGGTTTAAATTTTGCACACCATCTATTGCAGATTCCAATAAATCGAAAGCGCCATATTTTTGAAGATTGCTTAAACTTGTTTCAAGATTCTGTTCTTTTGTCTGATTATTATTTTTGGCTGTTTGTGTAGCCGGGGTAGGAGTTTGCTGTGCCATAAAGAGTTGGTTTATGAATTGGTAAAATTATTTATTCTCTTGCAACTCTGTTACAAGTGCATTTAATGCTGCTACAATATTTTCTTTTCCATTAGGTTCGTTCATGGCAGCCTTCAACATTTTATTTGTTTTTAACTGCTTCATTATCTTTAAGTATTGGTCGTGCTTCATATTAAGATCACCCAATAATGCACTTTGAGCCGTAATTCCTTTTACACCAAAATCTCCCAAATTTGCAAAGCGCAAGTTTTCATTTTTTGTAACACCATTGGCATCTTCAAAACCAACGTTCACATTTGGTTTATAATGGTCAAATACTGCTTCTACATCCGTTAAGCCTTCTGTAATTTCGGGTTTTACAGCTGGCATATGAGTTAGCTTTTCAGCCATTAAAACTCTGTTTGCAGGTATATCCTGAAAGGCTTCAAAAGCATCCAGTTTCACTTCTGTTCCTCCTATTCCAAAATTGTTGTTAGCCATGGTGTTTAATTTATTGAGGGTGAATTTTAAAAATTATTTTCAAATATTATGCCTATCATCATGATTTATATATCCATAGTAATTCTTCTTCTTTTGTATCTAATTTTATTTCATCTCCATGCTTTAGTTCTCCTGTTATTATTTTGCGTGACAAAGGTCTTCTTAATTGTGAACGTATCACTCCCGAAAGCGGTCTTGCACCGTAAGCAGGTGTGAAACCTTGTTTTGCTAAAACTGTTTTTGCCTCATCAGTTATGCTCAATTTTATCCCTTGCTTATCCAACGCCTGGTACATACTTTTAAGCTGTATATCCAAAATAGATCTTACCATTGTTTCCGTCATTGGTGCAAATGGAATAATTTCTGTAAGCCTTCCTAAAAATTCAGGGCGAAATTTATCAGCCATTATTTCCATTAATTTATTAGATGTTGGAATAATATCTTGGTTGAATTGTTCTACCACAAAACTACT
This sequence comes from Ferruginibacter sp., assembly GCA_031398005.1. Lineage (GTDB taxonomy): Bacteria > Bacteroidota > Bacteroidia > Chitinophagales > Chitinophagaceae > Ferruginibacter. The sequence continues at coordinate 23,819 of JANNMO010000045.1, read as the reverse complement.
TCCAATGTTAGATGTGAAGATGATTACAGCATTTGAAAAATCTCCTTCCTTTCCTAATTTATCGTGCAGTTTTCCTTCATCCATTATTTGTAAGAAAACATCGAAAACTGATTGATGGGCCTTTTCAATTTCATCGAAAAGAACTACTGAATAAGGCTTTGCACGAATTTTATTTACAAGCAATCCACCTTCTTCATATCCTACATAGCCCGGAGGCGCACCATACAATAAAGCAGCTGCGTGTTCTTCTTTAAACTCACTCATATCAAAACGTATCATAAAAGATTCATCTTGAAATAGAAATTCTGCCAGTGCTTTTGCCAACTCTGTTTTGCCAGTGCCGGTAGGGCCAAGAAAAAAGAAGGAACCCATTGGCTGACCGGGTTTTCCTAACCCAGAACGAGATTCCAATATTGCTTCTGCTATTGATTTAATAGCATGATCTTGTCCTACCAAGCGTTGCTTTAAAGAATCTTCCATATTAAGCAATCTCTCTTTTTCCTGCGATTGTAATTTGCCAACCGGGATGCCTGTTTTTGCAGCTATTACAACAGCTACATCTGATTTTAAAAGTCGAGAATGTTTATTTTCTACAGCAATTTTTAATTCTGTAATTATGATTTGCAATTCATTTTTTATCGACTCAGTGGTAATTAATTCTTCTACATTATTTGTAGTGGTACTTAATGTGCTTAATAAAACCGGACTTAATTTTTGTTTTGTTTGTCTGTATAACCATTGCCAATCCTGTAAATTTGCCGCAGGTTCTTCCTGTAATTTTAAATCTTCAAAAATTCCTTCAAGCTCTTCTACTTCATCAATACCTTTTTCATTTATTAATCTAAGACCCGCCATAGCTCTGTCAGCAAGGTCAATAGCGGCATCGGGCAGGCGTTTATCTTTTACAAATCTTTTTGCAAGGCGTATGGTTTCGTAAATAGTTTCTCCAGCTACTGTTATGCCGTGGTGTTTTTCATAATTTGGTATTACTTTACTTATCATTTGGTACGCAGTTTCTACATCTGGCTCCTCAAGCATCAGCATTTCAAACTGGCGACTAAACCCTTCATCTTTTTCAATATTTTTTCTGTACTCATCTAATGTGGTGGTAGCTATAACAGTAACTTCTCCCTTTGCCATTTCTGGTTTTAAAATATTGGCAGCCCCTGCAGCGGCACCTTGCTTGTCTAATAAAACGTGCAACTCATCTATTATTAAAATAGGTTTTTCAAATTGTTTTAATTCTTTAAAAATATTTTTTAACCTGTCTTCCACTTCGCCTTTGTAAGATGCGCCCGCTATAAGTGCGCCATTATCCAACTCAAAAACATTGTTTGTAATTAAAGCCTGTGGTACATTTTTATGTATAATTGCCTGCACAAAACCATTTGCCAGCGTGGTTTTGCCCACACCTGCATCGCCGGTTATCAATACATTTGGTTTTGATAAACGACAAAGAATTTCATTCACCATCCTCAATTCTTTTTCTCGGCCCACAATTATTACCGGCTTTTTTTCAATCTCTTTAATGATGTTTATGCAAAATTTATTTAGTGCATTTGATTGCAAAAGCGCTGCGCCATTTTTATTTTTAGCAACTCCATTCAAGTCTGGGGTTACAGTATTTTTATTTTTACCTGCGGCAATTAATTCTTCCCTTGTTAGTGGAAATGATTTCAGCTGATCATAAGAAAAACCTATACCCGGTGTGCAAAGGGCCGCCAATAAACTAAGCGCATCAATAATATCTTTCGATTGTTTTATGCGTACATAATCTGCTTCATCCAACACAGCATTAAGCATATTATCCATAGTTGGTTCGCCACGCAACACAGCTTTAGGAAACTGCTCCAACCTTACATCTGCCCACTCTTCCATAAAATACCAATCCTTATCTAAACTGGCTATAACAGGCAACAATCCTGCATCTTCATGCAACAATGCTTTAAGTAAATGAGGCGTACCATAACTTTTATGCGCATTTTCAGCAGCAATGCTTTTTGCAATATGCATTATATTTTCTATGGTTTGCACTGCAGGTTCATTTAATGTTACTTCAGCCATGCTATAAATTTTAAAGCCCAAGAAAACTTTTTTGTTTAAATACAATACTGATACTTTGAATACAATTAGTACCAGGATCTGTATATGCTGATGCCTTCAAATATTTTAGTTTTTTAATTTTTCTTAAATCACTTAAACATTTTGTAAAGCTTACATCATCTCCGTTTAAACTTACTCTTACATCTTTATTGCCACACAAATAAGGTTCAAAATCTCTTTCAAAAACTGCTTTTTCTACAACGCCTTGTATCATTTCTGTAAAGCGTTCTTTGGTAAGTTGTGGCGCTTGTAATTTTACTTCAGCTACAGGTTTAGGTGCACCGCCAAAGGGGTCACTCTCAGGCGCATCTTTAATATTCATTCTTGGTGCACCTCTGCTTTGTATAGGTCTATTTATTTTTGCGGGTTTTGCCGCAGCTACCGCATCTTCTACTCTAAATGTTCTTTCTTGCTTTGCATCAATGTTTCCATTTACAAATAATTTTACCACATAAGTACCTGGTTTTTGAAAAGTGAAAGGAACATCTTTTGAAGTAAAACGTTTACTATCCTTACCCTCACCCACATACCATTCCCATCTGTTAGCACCATTTGTAGCATCTTGAAACATAATGTTTTGTCCAACTAAAATAGGTTCTAGCGGCCATATGACTGTAGGAAAAACATAACGGATAGAATCTTTTACCACATTATTTATTACAATATTTTGGTATTGTTTGCATTGTCCATTTATGGTTAATGAAATAATATATTGACCTGGTTCTTTGTAAATATGTGAAACTACAGGTCCTGAATTTTTATCTATTGGAGATTTGTCGCCAAAGTCCCATTCCCACTTTTCAGCATTTTTGGTATCAGTTGTTTTAAAAAAAATGTAGTGGCCTACATTAAAATAATTGGCATAAACATTAAATTGAAAAGCTTCGCAAGGTCTATAATTTTTATAACGAAAAGCGGTGAAGATTAGTGCTATTAGGGATACAGCAACCATGCTTAAAATTACTTTCTCATCTAATCTTATACTAAATGTGGAGGTAGTCTTCATACAACAGCTATTTTACCAATGGATAATTCGCTTCGTCATTAAACCCTTATTCGCAAAATCTAAGTTACACAAAAGCAATCAGAAATATTTAGAAACGAAGTTTATTAATTTATTAAAAAAAGTATTTATAAATTTTAAGAGAACGCTTAGTATTTAGAAAAGACCAATTAGGTGTATCAATGATTTAGCAGGGGTAATCAATTATTATGCCGTAAATAATATAAGTTACACAAGAGCAACATGTTTACAAATAGTTTTAGGTGGCAAAGAATTTGCGCTTGTTTTTGTACCTTCAAATAACATGCAAACATTTAGTGGTACCTATATATTTAAAAAGATTTTTCATGCACGCTATCCATAAATTTTTTTCTGTTATTATTATTCTATCGTCCACTACATCTTGCGGTAATAAAATTTCGAAGAGAATAAAAGCAGATGTTATTCCAACTCAAGATAGTACAATAATAATTACCGATACAGTAGCAGCAGTAAAGGTTTACGATAGTTTACAAATATTTTTTGGAGAAAAACTTTCTGTTCCTTACGATAGTATTTACAATATAAAGTTGTACGGTTTTATAAAAGAAAATCTTGGTAAAAAATGTTATGGAAACAGCAAATCAGGTTTTAGTTGTGAGGGGTTTTTACCAAAATTATATGCGGAGGTTTATCAAATTGATTTCCCTGTAGTACCTGCAATGCAAATGAGGTTTAAAAATATTGAACTCTTTAAAGACAGTAGTTATCTTAAACAAGGCGATGTTATTTTTTTTAACTATTCTCTTAAACAGCCAGATAAAATTTCTCATACAGGATTTTATTTACAAAACGGCTATTTTTTAGCCGCTACTTATAATGAAGGCATTATAATATCTAATCTAAACAACAAATATTGGAGCAAACATTTTGTGGCTGCTGGCAGATTAAATATTACATTCAAACCAGAAGACAAAGAGTAGAACTTGATTTTTTTAAAACAATATTATCCTTTTAAATTTATTGCAATTACTATTGTAATATTAGTATGGTTATCCATTATTGGCTGTTCGTCATCAAAAAAAAATACAAGTAAATACAAAGCAAATGTTTTAAGCTTTGGCAATAAAGATACCCTAGCAAATGTTGCAACAGGCACTGAAATAAAAGTAAAATTTCATGAACTGCAATTGCAGTACAGCAAAAAATTATCTGTAGCGCCTGATAGTATTTTTAATCTTCGGCTTTATCATTTTATAAACGAATGGATGGGAACCAAATATGTATGGGGCGGCAATAGCGAAAGGGGTATTGATTGTTCAGCATTTGTACAAAGGCTGTATAATTCAGTATATGATGTAAATATCCCACGTACATCTATTGAGCAGTTTTATACAAAATGGGTGGAGCTTTATAAAAACCCTAAATACTTAAAAGAAGGAGATCTTGTATTTTTTAAAACGTTAAAAAACTATAATGCCGTAACGCATGTAGGGTTTTATCTGCACAATGGTTATTTTGTAAATGCATCGTCCAGCAAAGGTGTAAGCCTTGGTAGCCTTAACGATAATTACTGGAGCGTAAAATATGTAGCAGCAGGTCGGTTAAAAAGAAAGTATCTCGAAAATAAAAATTAATACATTTTATCTTCCAGCACCCGTTCCTGTTCTACAAAAATCAAGATCTCTGTTTAACTGATCATTATCTCTTTTAAGCAAATCATTTTTGCTTTGTAAATCTGCAATCTGAGATTGTGCTTCTCCAGAACCGATGTTTTCTGCTTTTATTTTATTAAAATCCAGCAGCACACCAAGTATTACTCTGTTCATACTGCCTTGCAAACTACTATCAGCAAATTGTATTTTACCCAAATCACTTATTTTAGAAGTAACCTGATCTCCAATATATTTTACGTTTACACCTGGCTTACCCATAGAATCTAATAAAGCTTTTGCCTGTACCATATTGCTGGTAAATTTTTCCTGCGCCATAGATTGTATTCGCATGGTTTCTGCTTTCTCTTTTAAAATTTCATTTTCTTTATAGGGCATTCTAAAATTGAAATACACGGCGGTAGTAACCATTGTTACCGTTATTAAAAAGAAGAAAAAGAATTTCCAAAATGCACTGCTTCTTTCAGATGTATTAAGTGGTTTTTGCATGAGTTGTATTTTGAATTATTTTATTAAGATGAATTATTTTAAATTATTAGAATGTCAGCCTGAGGCTGTCGAAGGCGGGGTTCGTTTATAGCAACAGCTTCGACAAGCTCAGCGACACTACAATAAAATCAAATTTTTGTTATAAATAAAAGAGCTTATAATTATTTTAATCAGCTAAAAAGCTTCTCCGTTTTTTTACGGCTATTTCTGGGAAATCAGATTTTACCACTTCCTCTTTCACAAATATGTTAGCATCTTTTTTCTTGCCAATATATTCCAACCTACTTAGGTTATGAAATAATGATGAAATTGATTTTGTAAAAGCGGCTGTTACTTCTACTGTGTTATTAATATCTTCATGCACATATCTATGCGTAGTTAAATCAGTGATAAGATTTTCCAGTTCGCCTTGGTTTAATTCGCACCACTCCATAAAATAATTAATCAATTCTTCTTTACCTGAGCCTACATATTGATCCAACGTATTTTTTAAAACTCTTGCCATAGATGCTATAACTGAAAGCATGTGCAGCGGTGGTTCATGCAACATACTCCATCTGTAAATCATTGCATGGCTGTTAGTATATTGTAACATATTCTGGCAAATAACTTGTACAATTTGAGCCAATTCATTTTGTTGTTTTTTAAGTATTATTTTTTGCAGAATTTGCGTACTGTACAATTCCATTTTAGAAATAAATGATTCCATACCTGCAAATACATCTGTAAGTTCTGGATGGCTGCTGCTAGTAACACATGGTGGAATATAATTTTGATCTACCTCAATATTTTGTTCATTTATAAAAAACTTCCCTATCACCAATTGAAACAATCCCGGTCTTTTATTTTGCAAGTTTTCTGCTGATAAAACTGAAAGACTGTATTCCGGCAATGTATAAGGTATGCGTGGTGGTTGCTCATCTGGCGCTGCATTACCAGTTGGTATTCGCTTGTAAGGGTTTACAGCAAGCACCACAAAGTAAGTATTAGCCTTGCCTTTTAATTCTGCAAAGGGTACAGATAAACCGTTAATTTTTTCTGAAACGTCTATTGCACCATTACCTGTTTCCTGCTCAATATGTATTACATAACCACCCGGTGTAATAGCACGGCAGTATAAAAGATTAACAGTAACCTGCTGTTGGTTATCTAAATTAATGTACAAATTTATAGGGCTATGCTCTCCTGCTACCGGAGGCAATAATCCATAATTTATAGCTGTAATATGCGCACCTGTAGCAAATGATTGGTCTTGTATTCTTGCATTTTGCTCGTCTGCAAAATGGTGCTTATTTATTTTCATTCCATCTACCCAGTTTACAGGCAGATATTGTGGTTGGTTTGCCATAATTATATATTTAAAGATCTGCGACAAACGATTACATCGTTCTCACGTATTCTGTTTCCATAAAATGTTTTTTCTGAATCAATGTAAACAGTAGTAATAGTGTACCACCTTGGTTTTTTATAAAAAATCCATCCGTAAGGTTCCATATTTCTATCTGCAAATTCAATTTTACTATTGGGGTGCCGCTCGCTGTAATCATTTATAAAATAATAAAATAACTGCCCAAACTCCATATCTCTAGGCGCTTTTGCCCTAAAATTTGTAAAATGTTTATCGTTCAGTTTTTTCTGAAATTCAAAACTTATTACAAGCATATTTTTTAATTTATCATCATCTGGCTCCTGTACTTCTTCATTTATTGGATAATACCATTCCATAAAAATTTTAGGTGGAATTTCTACCGCTTTTAAAAAAGTATGGTAAACAAAAAAAGGAATGATGAAAAAAGCTACACTGCTGCCTGCTATATAATGATATCCTTCGGGGTTCATCCATTTAAATATTATTACAAAAAACATGAACCCAAAAATGGCAACAATGAAAGTGAATAAAACAGAAATCCAAAAAGATTTTTCTCCCTTTGCCCACTCTAAATATTTTGGTAAATAATAAATATGTAAAATGCCTAAAAAAATAAATATTAGTTGAAAAATTATAAAGAAAACAAATGGCTGTACAAATACTGCATTATGCCCCATAAAACCTACCAATGCAAAAAGTGCAGATGCTACCAATAAATAAATAATAGTGACTTTAATATATGGTTGAAAACTTCCACGTATTTTCCCAATTATTCCACCCATAATGGCCATAAGCGAAAAGCCGCCCAAACCAAGTAGGCCAATCATTCTTAATAACTCTCCCGAAAATAATCTTTCCATAATTTCTTTTCTTTTATAACACTGATGAAATGCCTAGCAATGGCACATCTATCATTTCATTCAAAATTAATTTTTCCGCATCTGTTTTTAATAATATGATTGTTTTTATTTCCATAGTGGCAGGAATAAAATAGTTGTAAAATGTTTGCAACAACGAAAAATAATTTCCCCCCTCCACATATTGGTAAGCTTTTGTTTTTTGCAAAGGACCAATATGGATGTTTGCCAATGGATATTGTTCTTTAAAACTTTCGCCACAGGTAAGACTGCCGCCAAGTTTATAACTGCCTAGTATATTAAAAGCTGCATCGGTGTCTGTATCGCTTGCGTAAGTAACATCAATAGCTACTTTTTCATTTAGTATTTTTTGAAGCACAGCCGCTGAAGCTTCCATATCTCCTGCAATACGATGTGCATGTGGCAAAAAAATAACCAGCAATAACGCAGCATTCACAGGAATGTTTTGTGGAAGTTTCCAAAAATCTATAAAATATTCTTTTAACCATCCGCTTCTTAAACCCTGCAATAAACCAGTTTCTACAATTTCATTTTTTAATGTCTGCAAAAAAAACTCATGTTCAAAAGGTGCAAAAAATTTACGTACTTCATTTTCCTTTTTTTTATTTCTTCTATATTCTTCACCCATTTCTATGGCACTCTTTATTCCCTTACCGCTTGGTTCACTTTGAAAAAATAAACCCTCTGGTAACGCATCGTATAAACCTTGCCGAGATAAATACAATGCTAAAAAATTCTTATAAGAAGTATCATCATTTATAGTTTTTTTATACAGATCATTTGTATGAGTACGATAGAAAAAACCATCTGTCTGCACGGTAAATTCATGTTGTAGCAAGCCTGCTTCCATAGCTTGCGCCAGCAAAACTTCTGCACGTACATCTGTAGTGGTGGTATTTAAATCTTTTAATATTTTTTCGAGTTTACTCATCTACTTTTAAAAAAATATTTTATAATATTATGAATACCCTGATGGGTATAAAAAAACTGGAGTGTTGTACAATTGCCGTTTCCATATCTTGCTGCCAAAATAAAATTGAGCCCTTTTCTTTCAGCGTACTCATATCTTTTTGCGATAAGGTAATATATACATCAAGCGTTCTAACCAAACCTTGTTCTTGCCCTGGCAATACAGTAAAACCTTTTTTTATTTCAATTTCCGCATCTGTAATAGCAAGGCGCCACCTGCAAAATGCAGCAATATCTTCGTTGGTAACTAATTTTTGTTTTGATAATAAAGCGGTTTTATAGGCCAGTACTTTTTCTGAATCATTTAATTTATTTCTTCCACCCTGTGTAGTGGAAATTAATTTTGCAGTACCACTTTCAAACTTACTGTTACTATAAAGGTTTAATGCTGTACCAGCTTTTATTAAATTAGCTGCAGCACCATTGCTACTCCAAAACTTTGCATAAACAGTTTGCCTTGTTTCTTGTCTTTTATTATTAATTACTAAAAAAGCAGTGCTGCCTTTTAATAGCTGTTTGTTGGTAATTTGTTGTTCCAATTTATTAATGGTTTGCTGCAGCATTGTCATTTCATTTTGCAAGAAATCATTTCCTAAAATAGAAAATGCAGCCGTTTCTTCTTTTAATAAATGTATTAATTTATCTACTGTTTCTGCAGCTTCTCTGTTATCGAAACGCCCTACACCACCGTACCTTAGCAATATGGAGAAATCACTTTCTTCATCATCATTATCATTTCTTATATGCAATTGTCTGCCTTGCTGGTCTGCAATGCTGTAAATATCTAAAAAAGTTTCCTCTGCTAATAATGGAATTATATTTATGAATTCTTTGATGCGATAATTAATATCATATAAGTGCCGATTTACAACTGGGAAACAATTAATATCTACCTTAATTTCTTCTAAAAGATCAGCGTGCATGTTGTCAGGAAATATAATACAAATCCAAAAAATTGAATCTGCCTGTATTTGCGCAAGGCTAATTTCTGTAAATGTTTTTTTAAGTGCATCAGGAATAGCTTGTTTAGAATAATCCTTGCTTATACTATTTCCATCATCTGTAAGGGTAATAAACTGGTGCTGGTAAAACTGGTGAATATGTTTTTCAATTTTTTCTGTAGCACTTATATCTCTGTTAAGCACTGCATCAATATCAAAATAATTTGCAGTATTTTTTTTCAATGGATAACCAACGATGTAGTCAACTTCATGCTCACCTGCACACCATTTACATTTTGAAAGTTCATTAAAAAAAGCTACTTTTTGAGACTGCTGTACGGTATCAAAATAAAAACGCAAACCGTTTAAGTGTAATGATTTTGTTTGTATGCCTAGCCAAAGCTGGTTTGCTGGAATTGATTTATTGGCAGGTGCAAAAATTGGTTGGTTATTGCTTGTGCTTACATCTGTATCTATAATTTTATTACCTGCAGCTTTATATTTTATGGTAGCATTTTGCAATATAAAATTTGTTACCGGCGAAAAGTAAATATCCTTCCATGTAGATTCTTCATCTTGCACTGGAGCAAATTTTTTACTTACATAAAACTGATCGTTAGCATCTGTTTTACCAATTTGTTCGGTAGGCAATGCGTAAGCAATGGCGTGTGCAGGCAATACTCCTGTTAATGCTTCTGGCGAAAGTAGTTGTACCAATCTTTCTAAAACTCTTGTACGACTGTTTTCTATTTCTCCATTTATTTTTTCAAGTTCGGTTGAACATGCTCCCATTAGTAAAGCTACCAAGGGGTCAAAACTGGCTTCGGTATCAGTTTCGGGCAGCCCCCAAAAACGGGTGGCGGAGCGCATCATTCTATCTTTTATATATTGGCTGCTTTCCGACATGTTTTACAAAAATTAATTAATAAGATAATGGGCCTGTAAAAAAACGATCATTGTAAATAAAATTTTCTTTGGTAGCTACAAGTTTTCCGGTTACTGTAATATCAAGCATTTTTTTTACATGCCTACCATTTATTCTTGCCAGTAATTCTTCTTGTTTTATCATCACATCTACCTTTACATTTTGTATGCGAGGCTCATATTTTTGCACAGAAAATAGTAATGATTGCTTTATTTGTTCCCGTATTTTATTGTTGTTTGTTAAGTTATCAAAATCATTTTCCCATATCCAACAACCATAGTTTATATCAGTTGTCATTTCGCCAAAGGCGGTAGTTAGTATTAAATGTATGTGATGATAAACCGACTGTTGCAACGAACAGCGGGGATGATCTTGCTTTTGCAAAACCTTATCCAACGATAGGGGTAATGAATAGTATTCGGGCTTCACGACAAGTTATATAAAGTAAGAAAATTGAAGAACCGTAAGAAGAGAGAGTAACTGTTTCAAAAGACTTGTCGTGAAAGCGGTTAAACGGAAATGCTCCAGTTTCGGTTCTTCAACACGTTTGTCAAAAACTGAGCCAATAATTTTTAATAGTAGAATTTAAAAAAGGGTATTGTTGCCATTTCTCATTAGTACTAATTTTTAAAAAGCATAATGAAATTGGCTTGGTAAATATAAAAAATAATAGTGGTAAATGATTAGGGGGTAGAGAAAATAGTTTAGGTAGCTATGATAAGAATAATTTTCTTAGAATTATTTATTTCTAAGGTTTGCTCTCTGCACAACCGCCGACGGGACTGGAAGCCGCAGTCGGGGTTTCTGCAATTACTAATAATTTAAAAGAAGTCAATTGACTATTCACCATTACCAATTCACATCCCTATTAATTCCTCTCCTGCACCCTCAACCATCTTTCTGGAAATTCATTTTTACCAGCCGTTAAATAATCTTTGTGGCTACAGGCTAAAAAAGAAGTATCGGGCATTTGCATCCACCATCTTCCTGTTATTTTGCTTTGCAAAAAAAGTGTATCTACTTCTGCAAAAACTACATGAAACTCATTAAAATGCTGGCGCTGGTCCAACGCAGATTCTTGCGCCATTTTATGTCTGCCATCTATAAAATACCAAAGCATTTGAGCTATTTGGCGGGCAGTAATTTCGTTGGTATCATTTTTTGGTATGTAGCCATATACAGCAAAACTATTTAGCTTATCACTCATACCTGCAAAGCGTGTAAGCGTACATGCTTCCACTCCAGTTAAACCATTAGGACAATTTTTATTGGATGGTGCATCGCTGTATTTTATAGCACTAATATCAAAACTTACCATATGGCTGTTTCTAAAAACCGGTTCCATTTCTTCAATTTCATGCTGCACATTTCCTAAACGGTAACAATCAAACCGAAGTTTATCTATTGTTTGCAACATGCGTGGGTGCACAAAATAACTTTGAAAAGCTATGTGATTATAATGTTTTAAAATATTAGGCTCACCGGTAAACATTTCTAATAAAAAGTTTTCTGCCGGCACATTGCTTTCGCCACGCAGGTTTATTTCTGCATCTATACAGGTTGCCTCCACCGCCTTATTAATATTAGTGTAAGAATGGTATTGGGCAAGTGTAGCATCGTGTGAACCACCAATAATTATTACTGTTTTATTGTAATTATATAATTCTTGCAATACAGTTTTTATAGCTGCATAGCTATCTGTAATACCTGCGCCCACTTCAATATTACCCACATCGGCTATAGAGATATCAGTATGCCAATAGTGTAATCTGTATAATTGTTTACGAATAATATCTGCTGCATTGTTTTGCTTTTCAGCGGTACCATTGCCACGTGTTTCTTTTATACCTACTATAACAATATCTGCGAGGGTAATATCAAATTCCTCGTCTTGCTGTGTCATTATATGTGCTCCAATTTGTCCATCTACATATCCCTCATCTTCGTTTATTTCAGAAAAAGATATGGGCGTTAAAAAATCTTGAAGATCCTCCATTAAAAATTAGTTTCGGCAAATGTAAAAGAAAAAGTTTTGCTGGGAAAAGTGGATGGCAATTTTGCAGGCAATAGACAAAAAACTAGTTCATTTTCCATTGTAATGGAATATTTACCTGTTTATTTGCCGTTACAATGGCAAATAAACTGGTTTTTAGTTTTTATACTTACCTATCCCTCCCATCTAACAAATTACCTATACCACCCAAAATACTACCTTCTTCTTTTCTGTTACCAAAACCATATTGCATTAACCTGCCTGCAAGTCTGCTAATGGGCAGTGATTGTATCCATACTTTACCGGGCCCACGCAACGATGCAAAAAATAAACCTTCGCCGCCAAACATCCAGTTACTTATTCCTTTGATAAACTCAATATCAAAATCAATTCCTGCAGTATAAGCCACCACACAGCCGGTATCTATTTTTAAGACTTCTCCAGGCTGTAAAGTTCGCTCGGTCACATAACCACCAGCATGTACAAATGCCAATCCATCACCTTCCAGTTTTTGCATAATAAAACCTTCGCCACCAAAAATACCAGTACCCAACCTGCGTTGAAATTCAATACCAACACTCACTCCTTTGGCGGCGCACAAAAAGGCATCTTTCTGTGCTATTACTTTTCCGTTTAACTGAGCCAGATCCAATGCAATAATTTTTCCTGTATATGGTGCAGCAAAACTTACTCTTTTTTTACCCTGCGCTTGGTTGGTAAATGCAGTCATAAATAAATTTTCTCCCACCAATAATCGTTTACCTGCGCTCATTAATTTACCTAATATGCCACCGCTGTTACTGTTTTGAGAACCATCACCAAAAATGGTATTCATTTGTATGCCATCATCCATCATCATAAAACCGCCGGGCTCCCCTATTACTGTTTCGTTGGGGTCCAATTCTATTTCTACATATTGCAATTCTTCTCCAAAAATTTTATAATCTATTTCGTGGTTTGTTTTCATTGTGTAAAATTTTTTATAAATGTAATAAATGGCTGTTTTATACAGAAAGATGTAAATGATAAGCGGTAAATTTAATAAACGTTTTTTTACTTATTTTGAATTTCAAACCATAAAATTTATGAAAAAATATCTTTTTGCTACAGCAGCAGTTTGCTTGGCAATAACAACAGTTTTTAGCCAGGCAAAGTTGGTTGAAACTGTTACAAAAAAGGGGAATGAGCTTGTTATTCCTTATCAAAAATATGTTTTGCCTAATGGGCTTACTATTGTATTAGCAGAAGATCATAGCGATCCGTTGGTGCATGTAGATGTTACTTACCATGTGGGATCTGCCCGTGAAGAAATTGGTAAAAGTGGCTTTGCTCATTTTTTTGAACATATGATGTTTCAGGGAAGTGACAATGTGGGAGATGAGCAGCATTTCAAAATCATATCCGGATCTGGCGGTACTTTAAACGGAAGTACCAACCAAGATCGTACTAACTATTATGAAACCGTACCATCTAACCAATTAGAAAAAATGCTTTGGCTGGAAGCAGACCGTATGGGCTTTTTATTGGATGCGGTTACACAAAAGAAATTTGAAATACAACGTAGTACCGTAAAAAATGAAAGGGGTCAAAATTATGATAACCGCCCTTATGGTTTGGTGGGAGAATTTGCCAGCAAGAATTTATATCCTTATGGACACCCATACAGCTGGCTTACCATTGGCTATGTAGAAGATTTGAACAGGGTGAATGTGGAAGATTTAAAAAACTTTTTCCTTCGCTGGTATGGTCCAAATAATGCTACTATAACAGTGGGTGGAGATATTAAGCCAACAGAAGTTGTGAAAATGGTAGAGAAGTACTTTGGCGGAATACCACGTGGACCTGAAGTTTCAAAAACAATATTGCCTCCAGTGGTTATTGAGCAAGATCGTTATGTATCGTTTACAGATAATTATGCTAAACTTCCTATACTTACCAAAACCTATGCTACCGTTCCTAATTACGACAACGATATGGCAGCATTGGCTTGTTTGGCACAGGTATTAGGGCAAGGAAAAAACTCTATCCTTTACCAAAAAATGGTAAAAACACAAAAGGCATTAAACGCAAGTGCATTTAGCAGATTAAGCGAATTAGCCGGCGAGTTTACTTTTCAATTAACGCCTTTTCCTGGAAAGTCATTGGCTGGTATGGATAGTTTGTTTCAAGAATCGCTTGTAGCATTTGAACAAAGAGGCGTAACAGATGAAGATGTAACAAAATTTAAGGGTGGTATAGAGTCTCAGTTTATAAATGGTTTACAAAGTGTATCAGGTAAAGTATCTCAATTGGCTGCATTTCAAACATACACCGGCAACCCAAATATGATTGGCAAACAATTAGACATGTACCGTGCAGTTACCAAAGAAGATGTAATGGCGGCTTACAATAAATATATTAAGGGTAAGAAAAGTGTTACAGTAAGTGTATTGGTAAAAGGCCAGGCAGCTATGCCCGTTATGGCTGATAATTATACAGTAAATACCAATAATTATAACAGACCAAATTATGGTTATGATGGTTTAAAATATGTAAAGGCGACAGATAATTTTGATAGAAAAAAACAACCAGGCTTTGGTGCAAACCCTGTAGTGAAAGTGCCTGCATTTACTACCAAGCAATCATCTAATGGTATTAAAATGATTTTTGCAGAAAGCAATGAATTACCTATTGTAAATATTTCTATAAGAATACCAGGTGGCCAATTGGCTGAAACATCTATACCTGCAAAGTCAGGTATAGCAGGTATGACAGCAACTATGCTTAATGAGGATACAAAAAAATATACCGCAGAGCAAATGGCTGTGGAGTTACAAAAACTTGGTAGTAATATTAATGTGTCTTCATCATTTGACGGTACTGTTTTTAATGTACAGTCATTGAAGAAAAACTTACCAAAAACATTGGAGTTGTTGGAAGAAAGAATGCTGAATCCAAATTTTACAGAATCTAATTTCAACAGATTGCAAAAGCAGGCAATGGAAGGTTTTAAGCAATTAAAATCTCAACCATCTGCCATTGCAGATAATGTGTTTGATAAGTTAACTTTTGGTAACAGTATTTTGGGCATGAGTGATAATGGTACTGAAGCAACCATTAAAAGTTTATCACTTAAAGATGTACAGGATTTTTATACAAACAATCTTACTTCTCAAGGTGCACGTGTAGTAGTGGTGGGAGATGTAAAGGAAAGTGAAATTTTGCCACAGCTTGCATTTTTAAATAAATTACCCAATAAAAAAATAGATGTTATTATGCCATCAAAAGCTGCAATGCCTGGCAAAACAACTATCTTTTTAATAGATGTACCAAAAGCTGCTCAAACAGAATTCCGTGTAGGAACGCCTACCAATTTATTGTACGATGCCACCGGTGAGTTTTACAGACTTGGCTTGGTAAACTATAATATTGGAGGAGATTTTAACAGCAGGCTGAATATTAATCTTCGTGAAGACAAAGGTTGGACCTATGGTGCTCGTTCATCATTTACCGGTGGGCAATATGCTGGGGATTTTACCTTTAGCTCAGGCATACGTGCAGATGCTACTGATAGTGCATTAATAGAAGTGATTAAAGAAATAAAAAATTATGCAGCTAATGGTGTAACCGAAGAAGAATTGGCATTTATGAAAATGGCTATTGGACAAAGAGATGCATTGGCTTATGAAACCGGTGGACAGAAAGCAGGTTTTGTAGGAAGAATTTTGCAATACAATTTGCCTGCAACATTTGTAAGCAAGCAAAGCAGTATCTTAAAAAACATTACCAAAGCAGAGTTAGACGGCTTAGCAAAAAAATGGTTGGATGTAAATAAAATGAATATTTTATTAGTAGGAGATAAAGCCAAAATATTACCAGGTCTTCAAAAATTGGGTTATGAAATTGTAGAGTTAGATGTAGATGGAAATAAGAAATAAAAGGGTTTGAATTAAATAAAAATGCCGTCCAAAATAGTGGGCGGCATTTTTATTTAAGATTATATTTGTGAGTAGCTCTTTTAAAAAGTAAGATTTCTTACATTGAATAATAAGCAATATGATTGCAGTATTGCAAACTGCACATTGCCAAATATGAATGCTGAAACATCAAGCACACTCTTAGAAAAAGAAGTGTTAGCTACAATAACTCGACCACTTCAATTTTAAATTTCTATGCTTAAACATTTAAAGACATTTTTTTATCCTGACGCTTCGTTTTATAATTATAATCAATCAAAAGAAGTTGTACTTGCTAAAATAGCTGAGATTCTAAAAAGAAAAGTGACATTTTTAAGCAGTAACGACATGAAAGGTCGTTTTTTTAATGGTGACACATTTGCTATTGATACGGTTTCACCAGCATATACAAGAGGCGTAAAATATAGTTCAACACTTATCGGACAGGTTATTGAATTACAAAATGGGACAACCCAGATTAAAACAAAAGCTAAACCAAGTCTTTCGTTATACTTTTTATTCTTTTTGACTATTACTTTTGGAATAGGTTATTTATTTAAGTTTATTCAGGCAGGCTCGCCAAGTTTTTTATTTGGGTCATTAGCAATGTTTATTATTGGGCCTACTTTATCAATTGGAATTTCAAATGTTGCAATCGCATCAATTCGTGAAAGGTATAATATGTATATAGACAAAGAATTAAATAAAGGACAAACTGAGGCTAACAATGCGTTTTGTGCAAGTGTGGCTTAAAGTTGTAGCAATCAGCAGGGGCTGCATATCCGTGCATTAGTTCATGCTGGATAAGCAACATTGGGCAATAGTTTTTAACATCATTTTTATATTTTTATCGAGCAGCGGAACTGGGCTGAAGGAATTCTAACACCACACTTGCAAAAAGCTATTACATAATAGGGGGTTATTTTTTTGTCTTATAATTGCTGCTTCGCATGCATATTTCAATCCAAGCCTTATATATGTTGTTTGAGTAATTTTTTATGTTTAGATTAAACCAATAAAAATCGGCTACTTCCCTTATAGAAGCAGCCGTTTTTATCATGTAAGCAGGAGAGATTATTTCACTACTATAATTTTAAAATTCTGAATTTCTTTTGCTTCGTCACTTACTTTAAAAGTATAAGCACCTTCAGCAAGGTTTGCAATTTTTACAAGGTTAGCTCCATTCACTAATTTCTTTGTAAGAATTATCTGGCCTGCTGCATTTATTAAATCACCTTTAACTGTTCCAAAGAAATTGGTAACATTTACATGCAAATCCTGCAAATTTTGTATTGGATTTGGATAGATAAATACTTTTTTCTCATTACACCTGGTTGTAACATTTACCACTTTGCTATAACTAACTCCACCGTTAATGCTTCCAATTTTCAGTCTGTAAAATCCTCTTCCATTTCCTTGGCTATAAGAAAACTCATAGTTTGAACCAGCTGTCGAACGACCTGCAACGGTTCCTACTTTTACAAAGCGAACTCCATCCGGACTGTACTCTACATCAAATGTACTGCCTGCATCTTCCTTTACTGTACTCCAATTTATTTTTGCCGAGCAATCAGCTGCTGTAGAAGTTACATCGGTTAGGGAAACTGCTAGGACTGTTACTACGGTAAGGGATGTAGTAGGGTTATCATTTGTAGCATCAGTATTGCCTTGGCTTACGCTTGGTGCACCTCCTAATAAAGCATTTGGTCCTACTTTGTAAGCTATATTTCCATTTATAAGTGATGGACCTCCCAATGCTACTCCTTTTACAATAATTCTTATTGGAATTGGAAATGGATCAAATTGAGTTACCACACCCGAAGTATTCTGTAATCTCCAGGTATTACTAGTTCCTGTCGGGCTAGAAATCAAGGTCCAGTCAGAGCTACTTGTAGGGTCAAGACCAATCATTTCAGCATTTGTACCAACGGTGATTTGAACAATTAGAGAGTTTGCAACAATATCTCTTGATCCAAAATTATTCACGGTGGCCTCCATAATACTGTTTGTATTTAGTGCTACAGTTGGTGGAACCATATTTAAGTCCAAATTAGGATCTGCTGTAGGCTGAGCAATTAAGCCACTTATTGCAATTTGCGTAAGAATAAAGGCAATAATTAATTTTTTCATTTTATTCAGTTTAGTGTTATGTTAGATTAAATTATTATTACTATTGACCCGAGGTAACAATACTATTTGTGTTATTTGTATTTACATTATCTCCACCAGTTCCATTTATAATAGATGCAGTTACACCACCGGATTGTCCTGAAGCAGTTCCAGTTTTTCTGGTTGCTCTAAATCCTATCACACTATTGCTATATGGTGCAAGGGTCACTCCACTCTTTAATGTTGCTGTTATAATGCTGCCAGATTTAGTGATAGTCCAATTGCTATTATCGTTGGCTGTTCCACCAAATACATTTGAGTTCCCTGAAGTTGCAACGAAAGTTATATCCAGTAAACTAGGTTGGGTAATTCTAAATGATACCTGACCAAAGTTTACACTATTACCTAATTCAGAGATGTTTACAATGAAATCTCTTGCTGTTCCAACTGCTGCAAATTGGCTTGCATCTATATTTACAATAGGTGAATAATCTGGTACACTTGATACAACCGTTACCGTAGCTACTGGAGTTGCCTGAGGTAATGCACCCACACATCCAAATGCATCTGTAACACTAACTAATCTATAAGCATAAGTTCCATTTACTGCACTTGATTGTGGTACAGTTGTTACAGAATTTGAACCTGTTGTTGTTATAGTTTGGTTTGGCCCTGGTGCCCCACCATTTGTTGAAACATTGTAGACGAAAGTATATGGTTTAGTACCACCACTTCCGGTAAACGTAATGTTACTTGTGTTGCTGTTATTCTGCTGTACCGTTGCAGTTCCACTAATCATTCCTGTCAATGTATTTGTAACTGTTACAGTGTATGTACATGTTGCTGTATTACCTGCTACATCCATAGCTGTGTAAGTAACTGTTGTAACTCCCACAGGGAAAGTGTAAGAACCTACATAATTAATACCCATGGCTGGTGAACTTGCATTTACTGCACCGGTCATTGTCCAGTTCAAATTAATTTGCGAAGCTCCTGTACAGTTATCAGTAACTGATGGGTCAAGCGTGTTAACCGTAGCCACACAACCTGATGCATTAATAGCCGGTGTTATAGATGGTGGGCAACTTGTAAATACCGGTTTCGTATTATCTGTAACATTTACTGTAAAGCTACATGTTGAAACATTTCCGTTTACATCCGTTGCTGTGTAAGTAACTGTTGTAGTTCCTACAGGGAATGAAGCACCAGAGTTATGTGTTGATGTGAATGTTGCTATACCACAATTATCAGTAGCTGTTGGTGCAGTCCATGTTGCAACTTGTGAACATGTTGCAGGGTTACCGCCATTTGATGTTAAGGTAATATTTGATGGGCAATTTGCAATTACCGGTAAAGTGTTATCTGTTACCATTACTGTAAAGCTACATGTTGATACATTTCCGTTTACGTCTGTTGCTGTGTAAGTAACTGTTGTAGTTCCTACAGGGAATGCATCACCAGAGTTATGCGTAGATGTGAATGTTGCTATACCACAATTATCAGTAGCTGTTGGTGCAGTCCATGTTGCCACTTGAGTACATGTTGCAGGGTTACCGCCATTTGATGTTAATACAATATTTGATGGGCAGTTTGCAATTACCGGGTTGGTATTATCAGTAACAGTAAATGTTGTCGTACAGCTGGTAGCATTACCTGTTGCATCTGTTGCAGTTAAAGTAACGGTTGTTACACCAGTTGTTACTATTGTTCCTGCCGCAGGCGATTGTGTTTTTGTAATGGTACCTGTTCCTGTACAATTATCAGTTGCTGTAAATGCGCTTATAAAATCTGGTACCGTTGCTGCACAACTTGCATTTGCAAATGTTGTTTTAGGTGCAGTACAATTTGTAATCACCGGTGCTGTTTGGTCTGTGAAGAACACAGTAAACGTACAGGTAGATGAATTACCGTTTTTATCAGTAACCGTTAATGTAATTACTCTTGAGTTAACTGATGCTGCAATGATAGTTCCTGCAGGTATGCTTTGTGTAACACTGTTAGTATTAAAGCCACAAGCATCTGCTTTTGTTACTCGTCCTGTAAAGTCAGGTAATGTAGTTGTACAGTTTAATCCTTTTGCAATAGTTGTATCACCAAAGCAAGTTATTACCGGTGCTGTTACATCTCTCACAGTTACCACTGCTGTACAGCTAGATGAGTTACCGGTAGAATCTGTAACCGTAAGTATAACATTATTGTTACCAACATTGCTACACGTAAATGAAGCATTATTAATTGCCAATGTTACCGGCGAACAATTATCAAAAGAACCATTGTTTACCATTGCCGCAGTAATTGAAGCATTACCTGCTGCATTTAAATCAACTGTAATTGGTTTGCAGATAGCTGTTGGTGCTACATTATCCAACACTGTATAAGTGGTTGTACAAGTTGAGCTGTTATTTGCTGCATCACTTACAGTAATTGTTATTGTTGTAATTCCTATTCCTACTGTTGTACCTGCTGCAGGCGATTGAGTTATAATCAACGATCCACTTGCTGTACAGTTATCATTTGCTGTAACGGTGTTTGTAAAGTTTGGTACTGTTGATGTACAACTTGCGCTTGTAAAGCCTGTTTGTGCTGGTGCACAAGCTGTAATGGTTGGATTGATATTATCTGTTACTGTGAAGCTATTGGTGCAAGTTGTTGCATTGTTTGCTGCATCTGTAACGGTTATTGTTATGGTGGTTACACCTGTTGTAACCAATGTTCCTGCCATTGGAGATTGTGTAATAACCAATGCACTTGTAGCTGAACAATTATCTGTTGCTACTACTCCTGAAGTAAAATCAGGAACGGTTGCACTGCAACTTGCATTTGCAAATGCTGTTTGTGCCGGGCCGCAACTGCTAATGATTGGAGCAGTATTATCTAACACTGTAAATGTAGTTGTACAAGTTACACTGTTGTTGGAAGTATCTTTTACCGTTATGGTTACTATCGTATTTCCTAACGCTACCAAAGTACCAACAACAGGAGATTGTGTAATAATTAATCCTGCTGTACCTGTGCAATTATCTGTTGCTATCACAGTGCTTGTAAAGTCTGGAATAGTATCCATACAATTAGCATTTGTAAAGCCTGTTTGTGCTGGTGCACAAGATGTAATAATTGGTGCAGTGCTGTCTTTAAATAAAATATTAAAGTTGCAAGTACTAAAGTTTCCGTTTTTATCTGTAACGGTTAATGTTACCACTTGTGTATTTGTTGCTGCCGCAATGATGGTTCCTGGTGCCGGACTTTGAGTAACGCTTCCCGCATTAAAGCCACATGCATCTGTTGCAGTTACTCTAAATGTTAGGTCAGGCATTACATTGGTACAGTTTGCGCCTTTCTTTATAATAGTATCTGCAAAGCAAGTAACTACCGGTGCAGTTACATCTACAATTGTTACAACTGCAGTACAACTATCTGTGTTTCCACTTTCATCAGTTACATAAAGTGTCACATTATTTGGTCCTACATTACTGCAGTTAAATGTTGATTTACTTACAGCCAAAGTAACAGCTGAGCAATTGTTATCTGATGAACCGTTGTTGATCATTGCAGGAGTAATTGTAGCATTACCTGCTGCATTTAAGTTTACAGTAATTGACTGGCAAACTGCTGTTGGCGCAGTTTGATCAACAATTGCTAATTCAAAACTTGTTGTGCTCATATTTCCACATGCGTCTGTTACTTCAAACTCGATCGTTCTTGTTCCACCATATCCAATTACTAAAGATCCCGGATTGTTTGGCGCCAATTGTACAATTGTTACCGCATTACAGTCAGTATATGCTACTCTATATCTATAGTCTGGCATTGGTACTGTACAATCTGCTCCACCACCTACGTTTAACAATGTATCTGTAGGCTGTATTAAAATTGGACCACTTGTATCTGTAATTGTAATGGTTTGTGTGTAAGTGAATGAAGTGTTTCCACAAGCATCTGTTACAACAAATGTGTTTACAATACTTCCTGCTGCTGCACAAGTACTACCCGATGTAAATGCACCTAATGTTTTTACCGGTGTTAATGATGTTGTACAATTATCTGTGGCAGTTGGTACCAAAGCCTGTGCGGCAGCTAATCCTGCGGCATCATTACATTCAACTGTTCTGTTTAATGAACCAACTGCTGATGTAAATGTTGGTCTAGTAGTATCACTCACCGTAATGGTTTGTATTTGGTTGGCTGCTGCGTTACCACAGTTGTCAACCAAACTCCATGTTCTTGTTATAATTCTTGATCCCTCACATGTACCGTTTACTGCTACATCTGTAAACGTTGCCTGTAATCCTGTTGAGCAATTATCTGCTTCATTAGTTACATCTCCTGTTGCTGTTACACTTGAATCTGCTGCGCAAGATGCGTTCTTGTAAATAGTAATATCTGCAGGTTTAGTAAAGGTTGGTTTAGTTGAGTCACTCACCGTAATGGTTTGTATTTGGTTGGCTGCTGCGTTACCACAGTTGTCAACCAAGCTCCATGTTCTTGTAATAATTCTTGATCCCTCACATGCACCGTTTACTGCTACATCTGTAAAGGTTGCCTGTAAACCTGTTGAGCAATTATCTGCTTCGTCAGTTACATCTCCTGTTGCTGTAGTAGAAGAATCTGCTACGCAAGATGCGTTCTTGTAAATAGTAATATCTGCAGGACGGGTAAATGTTGGTTTAGTGCTGTCGCTTACAGTTATAGTTTGTATTTGGTTTGCTGCTGCGTTACCACAGTTGTCAACCAATCTCCATGTTCTTGTTATAATTCTTGAACCTTGGCATGGTCCTGCTACTGATACATCTGTAAATGTTGCTTGTATTGTTTCTACAAAAGCGTTAGCTGTTGAAATATTTGAATTTCCTTTTGCAATAATAGTATTGGTTTGTAGCGTAGAGCAATTGTCTGCTTCATTGGTTACATCACCAGTTACTGCTACACTTGAATCTGCTATGCAACTTGCATTTTTGTAGATGGTAATATCTGCCGGGCGAGTAAATGTTGGTTTAGTAGTATCATTTACATTTATTATTTGTATTTGGTTTGCTGCTGCGTTTCCACAATTGTCAACCAAACTCCATGTTCTTGTAATTATTTTACTTCCCTGGCAAGTTCCATTTACTGTCGCATCTGTAAACGTTGCCTGTAAACCTGTCGAGCAATTATCTGCTTCATTGGTTACATCTCCTGTTATTGCTACACTTGCATTATACGTACATGTTGCACTTGTGTAAATGGTTGTATTTGCAGGACGAGTAAATGTTGGTTTAGTGCTATCGCTTACTGTAATAGTTTGTATTTGGTTGGCTGCTGCGTTACCACAGTTGTCAACCAAACTCCATGTTCTTGTTATAATTCTTGATCCCTCACATGTACCGTTTACTGCTACATCTGTAAACGTAGCCTGTAATCCTGTTGAGCAATTGTCTGCTTCGTCAGTTACATCACCTGTTACAGTTGTTGTTGAA